>NZ_JARUKV010000041.1 GCF_029688865.1 Natronococcus sp. A-GB7 | reverse complement strand
CTGTCTCGATCGCCGGTGAATATGGGCTTGCCCCGAGTGAGACTGTTCGATTGCTCGAGTAGTCGGTAGTCACTGTCCCCTGTACACTCCGAAAGCTTCGGTGCACTGGATCCCAACCGAATCAGCAGTCTCGAGACTGGCTGCTCGAGTCCTGCGGACAATCTATTGAGCCGTGGTGAGGCACATACTGGAACTCGAGTTGTGACAAGGTGCGAATGATCAGAAAACGTTCGAGCAGTTGCGACCGCTGTTTGAATCGGAGGCAACGTTGTGTTCCATGTCAGTCGTGCGTATGAGGAAGAATTACTGCCGCCCCTCGAATAGAGAGTTGAATCTACTATCAGCAAAAGTGAAGTACTGCCCCAAATATCAGAGTAGATATTCAATGAATAGGGTGCTTTTCTCTGGATCTCAGCATCACCATCTAGAAACACAAGCGTTTCAGACCGCTGAACGGATCGCTGAGGACTCTATTGGGAGTGTTCTCTACCTTACGCGGAACGACGCGAGACGTAGTCATGTTGCGGACAAGTGGGCTGAAGAGTACAAACCACTCCAACTCCGCACAGAGACACTCGATGGCATTGTGAAGGAGTGGTACGAGAAACTCGAGGGTCCAGTTGACCGCCCACCCGGGCAACTCGACCGACGCCTTACTGAATACGCGCTTGATAGAACGACAGTAAATGAAGAGAGCATACTCGCTTGTGAATCGGCCTCGGCATCACTTGCAGATGCGTTCAGCAGTCGCTTTTCCCTCTTTGACGATGCTGGCGTTGTAACTGCATCTGCACTCGAGACGGAATTCAACGGATCGAAACTCGAGGAGCGCATCGCGACAGCCACAGTCGATGTCTATCGCCAGTATCGCTCACTCCAAGACGAACTCCTCGAGGAGTGGATACTGACTCGAGGCGAGATCTTTGAAACCGTAGCGTCAGCCGATGTCCCGTTATCAGAACTGACTCCGGAAATCGATGTCGTCATCGTCTCTGGCTACTACGAATTCCGGCCGCTCGAGCGAGCACTTCTCCAGCGAATCGTCGATTCGTTCGATGCAATTGCGATACTACCTCTTCACCAGGCCGGGGAGGGCGGTGTCGACAACATCGCGACTGATGCACTTGAACTGTATCGGACACTGGGCTTTGAGCGACACGAGACCGAGTCTACAACGGATCTAACTGCTATTACGAGTGCGTTGTATCAGCCAGATCCCGATTCGGTTCCGAACACAGAGACACTCCAGTGGCGGGAGCTTCCGACGCCCGAACGCGAGGTGCGGTATGTTGCCCGGGACCTTCGGAACGAATTGACCACCGGACGCGATCCAGACGACCTCGCGGTTGTCGTTCCTGGTCTTCGATCCTACGCTGAATATATCTCAGATACGTTCGAGACGTTTGAGATTCCATACGTTACGGCGGCGACAGCCCATCTAGATCGAACGTACACCGGAAGCGCGGTTCATGATCTTCTGGCCCTTGCTGAACCGAATCCGCGAGCTGAGGATCTTACATCGCTGCTGGCAAACCCACTCGTTGATCTCATCTCCCCCGAGCAGGTAGCGACGGTTACGGCGGCAACGCGTCGTCGGGATACTGCGTCTCTTCATCCGCTTCTCGAGACCCTCGACGACAAGACGACAGTAAGTATTGAAGATCTTCTCGAGCAACTCGAAACCCTTCGAACCGGGAATCTCGATACCGCTATCGAGACGCTTCGGGCGATTCTCGATGAGCAACTCGAGATCGACGATGCGGTCGAGACCTACGCCGGCGGCACCGACCAAGAACTCGAGAAGCGAGCGTACGATCTCACTGAGGAGATCCTCGAATCGTTTGAAACGATGACAGCCACGTCGAGTCGGCTCTCGCCATTGGCGCTGTTCACTCGCGCGTTTGATGGTGTGCCTGTCCGTGCTCCACAGGCTGGTGTGGATGGCCAAGTCGAAGTGATGGGAATGCTGGATGCTCGGATGCGTTCTTTCGACAAGGTGTTCATCGTCGGACTGACGACGGAACATTTCCCAACGACGCCAGAGCGACCGGCGTTTTTCGACGAGATGACGGATGCTCATCCTCGATTCGATACTGGCGACGAGCGCCTTCGGGGCCGATATCTCTTCGCGACGCTGCTTGCAAACGTTGCGGAAGCAACGCTAACGACACCAAAGACGGGTAACGACGATTCTGCTGTCGTTCGCTCACCCATACTGGATGAACTGCAGCGGGTCACGGGTATCGTTCCTGTCGAAGGTGTTGATGATCGAGTGGGATCCCGCGAGGACCTCCAGCGACACATCGCCGATTGCTCCGACAAACGAGCCGCTGTTGATCACGCTGGCAATCACGGCGATTTCTCTCCTCCACAGACAAAGCGAACCGATCGTGGTTTGATCTGTGCTGACCGACGGGCCAGTACAGAGCTCACCTCGTATGATGGCGTTCTCGATGCCGAGACCGTGAACGAGGTCTATCCACCGTCGGAACGGGAACCGTACAGTGCCAGCCGTCTCGAGCGGTATGCCGAGTGTGGGTTCAAATTCTACGCTGAGAACGTTCTCGACATTGAAGATCCGGACGACGTCGAAGTGACGCCGACGCCACTGGAAACAGGATCGTACGTGCATGACGTGCTCGAACGATTCTACGTAGATCTCCAGTCTTCGGGCGATGAGATCGATCTTGGTGAGTACGACCGAGATGAGCTCGAACAGCATCTCCTCGATGTCGCACTCGAGGAACTCGCTGACGCTGAGTTCGCGTACGACGGCTTGTTCTATGAACGGTGGGCAGCCAAGCTGTTCGCGGGTCTTGGCGATGAAGAGTCGAACCCATACACCACTACGGATGTTCCACACAATGCACCCGAACGCGGCTTGTTCGTGGCGTTTCTCGAGGAAGAACTCTCGCGAAGTACTGACGACCGCCCATCGTTGTTCGAAGCGCCGTTCGGTAGCGGTCTTCCAGACTCGGACAGTGGGCCGTTCGACGTTGACTGCGGGGATGGATCGACAGTCTCGATTCGTGGCTATATCGATCGCCTCGACGTAGCTAACTCGGAGGATCGATCGAAGCTCACGCTGTACGATTACAAGACTGGCCGTGCGCCGTATATGACGAAAACCACGGGCGGGACGAAGTTCCAGCTCTCGATTTACTTGCTCGCTGCTGATCATATCGTCGACGACGACAGACTCGCGAATGCTGATCTAGCAGCGACGTACTATCAGGTACGCCCGCCAAACGATATCCACGTTCCACGTGGGATCGAATCGAAGTTTGATTCACAGACCGAACTCCGCCAGTTCCTCGATACGGTTGTTCCATCGTGGCTGGGACAACTCGACGATGCGATCGCGAACGGACGGTTCCACACGACGCTGTTGGACTCACGTGACGCGAGCTGCAAGTACTGTGAGTATCGCCGGTCCTGTGACGTTCGGCACCATCGGAAACGCGAGCATCTCGAGACAGCTCGAGAGGATGAGCGTGCATACGTCCCGTTGCGGGCACAAGATGATGTTGACCTCGAGAAGGTGATGGCCGATGACTGACGAGGGCGAGGAGATTACGCTGACCAGCGAACAGGAGGATGCGCTTCTCCTCGATCGAAACGTTGCGATCACCGCCGGCGCCGGCACCGGGAAGACAACAACCCTGACCGAACGGTACGTGAAACTTCTCGCAGAGAATCCGGAGCTGACGCCCGAAAATATCGTTACGATAACCTTCACCCGGAAAGCCGCCGCTGAGCTGACCGAGAGAGTTCGTGAGGAACTGTACGAGCGACTCGCGGCTGTTGAGTCACCAGAGGAGTACCACCGATGGCGCAACGTGCTCGACGAACTCGAGGACGGGTACGTCCATACGATCCACGCGTTCTGTACGCGGCTACTGCGTGAGTATGCCGTCGAAGCACCTGTTCCGCTCGGCTTTGACGTCCTCGAGGAGGACGGTGCGGCGGTACTGCAGCGCGAGGTTGTCACGGAGTTCCTCGATCAGAATCAAGCCGACGAGGATGTGAGGTTACTCGCGCAGCTCTGGGGACGCGACCAGCTCGTCGAGATTCTCACCGGGTTGCTCGATGGCCGGCCGCAAAGCGAAACGATTCTCGAGCACTGGAAGGATACAGACACCGACGACTACGTCGACGTTCTCTGGGATGTCTGTGACCTGGATGCTGATCAGGCTCGTGAAACGCTGTACGATGGCGGTGTTCTGGAGGACCTTCGCGATCTTCAGGGGCGACTTCCTGCCGACCATGCAGTCGAAGATGCTGACGGGTTACAGGCACTCGAGACACTTACTGCTGTAGCCGAGCGCTTCCCTCGCCACTCCGCCGATAGCGATCCTCGGGCGTGCCAGAACGCGATCCCCGAACTGTACGAGGTCTGTGAAAAGAAAAACGGTGGGCTCTACAGCAGCTCGGGCTACATCGTCGGGAGCAGTGACGAGTGGGGCAAGCACACCGATGTCTACGAGGATCTGAAAGCGACGCTCAATACGCTGATCGATGCAGTCGAACCATACGAAGACGCCGTCGAAACGACGCCCGGCCAACTCGAGCGAAATAGTGCGTACTATGCGCTGGCACTGCTCCGAGTCTTTGCAGAGGTACTGGAGCGCTACGACGTCGAGAAGGACCGTCGAGATGCACTCGACTTTCCGGATCTGATCGAGACGGCGATTTCGTTCCTCCAGAATTACGATGACGTTAGAGAGCGGTTGCGAGCCAAGTTTGCAGCCGTGATGGTCGACGAGTTCCAGGATACCGATCCGCGGCAGTGGCTGCTAGTGAAGCTGCTTACCGGCCTCAACGACGGGACGGCAACCAACGCCTTCCTTGTCGGTGATGAGAAGCAGAGTATCTATGCTTTCCGTGGTGCCGACGTGACGACCTTCAGCGACGCTCGTGGTGAGTTGCAGTCGGCGAACGCAGCACTCGGTCTCGATACGGTTCCCGAAAGCGACGCTGAAAGCCCGACGGGGCTCGAACTGTCGGGCAACTTCCGAACGCTCGAGGGACCACTGACGTTCCTGAACGAACTCTTTGCGTCTGTGTTTCGGGCGGAAGGTGACGAACATGCTCCGTTCGAGGCATCGCCTCAGGAGCTTACTGCGGAACGAGATCGACTCGAGAACGTCGATAGTCTCGAAGGTGACGTCGAGTACCTGCTCGTCCCTGACGACGACGAGACGGCAGCCTCGCTCATGGGTGATGATCACCCCGTTGCAGAGGGTGCCCTCGAGCATACGATCGAAGCTGAAGCACAGGCGCTTGCTGCCCGACTTACACATCTCTTTGCGGATCCACCGCTCGTCCAGGATCCTGACTCGAACGATCACCGGCCGGCACAGCCTGCTGACGTCGCTATCCTCCTCCGCCGGCGAACGCACCTCGATCGATACCAGCGCGCTCTCGAGGACGTTGATATTCCGTATACGACCGTTGGTGGCTCCGGGTTCTACGATACTCCAGAAGTGCAGGCGCTGACGAATCTCCTTCGAGTGCTCGGCGACCCAACTGACGATGTTTCCCTCTACGGCGTGCTTCGGTCACCGCTGTTTGGATTCACGGACGATCGACTCGCCACGGAAATCGCTGACGCGGAGTCGGTGTGGGATGGGCTTGCTGCAACGGAGGATCCACAACTCGCTGATGCCTACGACCTCCTGACTACCTGGCGAACGCTCAGCGGCTGTGCAACACCGACTGAAGCAGGAACGCTTCCCTGGAACCGTGTTCTCTCACGCGTTATCGACGATACTGGCTATCTTGCCAGTGTGAGTGCTGATGAACGAGGGAAGCAGGCGGTCGCGAACGTCGAAAAATTCCGCGACCAGATTCGATCCTGGAGCGAAAACGGCGCTCATACGGCCGCAGGGTTGCTCCATCGAATCGATCAACAGGCAGAGGTCAACCCACGAGAGGGTGAAGCCGACATCCCGGGTGATACGGAAGGGGTTCGGCTCATGACGATTCACGCCGCGAAAGGACTCGAGTTCCCCATCGTTACTGTTCCGGACCTCGGGACGTCGCTTACATTCGGCCGGAGTATCGACGATCACGGGTACGTGCGTTTGGTCGATGGTTCTGAGGATGTTCCACCGTTGCCTGCCGTCGGTGGTCCGGATCCGGACGATGCATTCTCGGTCGAAAAGACTGCCGCCCACGAGTACGCAGATCGCATCTCACGTCCACAGGACCGAGCCGAAGCGAAACGGCTTCTCTACGTTGCGTGTACGAGAGCTCGAGATCGGCTACTGCTGTGTGGGACTCACGATATTGAACTCGAGGAAGGCGGTGGTATCGCGCTTGGTGAGCCGGATGCGTTCGACGAGGCAGGCCGATGGCGGGATTGGTTGCAGCCCGTGCTCTTCGACGGCGATCTGGCTACGGCTGCGTTTCGGAACGGGAGTGCAACCGGACGAATCGGAGATGCAACGTACACGGTTCGATCTCCGTCACGTCCCGTCGAATGGAGACAGGACGAGTCTTCGGACGACTCGATGCCATCAATATCGATGCCGGCGCCGTCTGTACAGGAACCAGCGACTCGAGTGGCTGCAACCACGCTCGTCAATGCGCTAGCCGATGAGCGTGAGGAAAGTGGAGGGATGGATTTCTCGGCAGAGTCACGGGAGACTGGGTTGCGGCCGACGACGTTTGGGACTGTCGTTCATCGACTCGCCGAACTTCGGCCGCCACGGGACGACTGGGAGTCGTTTATTGAGCGAGTGAGTCGAATGGCTGGTGATGAACCGACTGCGACGGACGTTGAGTCAGTAGTAGCTCACGCTGACGATGCGATCTCGTTTGTGGAGTCTGTCGAACGGTCGGTGACAATCGAGGGAGTACACGACGAGTATTCGGTGATCGCACGGCTCGATGGACATCGAATCGTCGGTGATATCGACTGGCTACTTGTCACTCCGGAAACCTACTGGATCATCGATTACAAGACGAACAGTCTCTCGAGGACGACGTCATCGGATCTGCTCGAGCACTATCGTCCGCAGTTGCTTTCGTATGCGCTGGCGCTTCTGCAACACGATTCCCAGCGTGATGTTCGTGCGTCGCTTCGGTTTACTGACGCCGGCGTCGAGGAGTCTCTCGAGTGGAGTAGTGGACAGATGAGCGAGATCGAGTCGGAGCTTCGGTCGATGGTGGACTCACTCGAGTAGGTCTCAACCCCTACTCGGGAGCAGTCGTCGAACTTGCCTTCGTACGCTCCTAAATGAGATGATGGCTGCGAGGCTAGAGGCTGTCATAGAACGGTTCCCATACCTATCTTTAACTACCCGACAGACGGTACGTATAGAGTATCTATGCAGCATTCGGTAGCTACTGACTTCATACAACCACTACTGAACGAAGATGGGCCGTCGGTGTACTGTTTCCTATCGGAATGGCACAGTCGCGCGTGGTCGACAAGACTATCGCCCTTACACGTCGAGTTCTATCTCTTCGACCGGGACTCGCATTCTGTACTTCCCAACCTCGAAGCCGAGTTTCTCGTAATACGCCAGCGCACGCTCGTTGTCGATGTCCACCTCCAGTGCAAGTTGCTCACAACCGTCTTCGCGAGCGGACTGCACGGCACGTGCGACCAGTTGATCGGCCAGCCCCGCTCCACGATACAACTCCCTGACATAGAAATCACCAACGACGAGCCTGTCGGGCCAGTCAAACGCAGACGGTGCAGTCTCTAGATCTACACTGATAAAGCCTGCAAAGGTCGCATCGATTTCCTCGAGCGGCGCTGTCGAGTCGTCGACATCGTCAAGTGCAACCCAGAGACGGCTGTCGGCCGTCTCGAAGCGGTCGATATGCCACTCAATTTCTGCCTCGATATCGAACTCCGAAGAGAGTCCCTGTGCCTCGACCACCTCGCCCAATTCCCGCCTGTACGGCAGCCAGAGTTCTTCCATGTACCGACGAATCGGGCCGTCCGCAGCTCTGACGCAACGAATGTGCATACACATTCAGCACACGTACAGTGATTAACAGTTACGACTGTTACCGAACTGCCACAACGACGTCAATCCTTCCCGTTCGTCGTGCGAGATTCGCGCGCTGTATTCAGCACGACTCTCTCAGCATCCCTATTAGCTGATGGAAGAGACGGCGTTAGGTGCGCACATCTACGTAGCGGTTGGTTCACTGAAATAGGGATGAGAGGCTCCGTTGAAATCCTTCAGAGATGACATTGAGAAGAGTTACTCTTTCCACCGGGTTTCGCGGATCCGACTGAAAACTAGCTCCTTAGCGAATCGCAAGACGTGAAGAGGGTTTCAACAGAGCCGGATGAGAGCAATCCCACGAGAATAGTTCTATGACACGCTCAGGCTACGCTGTTGGATGTGAGAACATAGGAGAACGACTTCCCGTCATAGCTCTACCTTATGGCCAGAACCACTTAAAAGAACGAACCGGTATGAGGGGTTCACATGGAGGCATCAGTTCACCAAACAGGCAAAGGTATCTCGCCGGGGAGATGGTTCGATGGAGGAATAGCCGACTCTACGGGTTCATCCTCCTAACGTCAGATGACCTCATTCTAAGATGGGTTCGAAGTGGTGTTCTTTCGTTTTGACCGGCGCATCGTCCGGTACCCCTGAATAATTGAGCAAGGAATTGGGATACACATCCTGTGCGAGGCCGATGAGGAGCGGTTCTGCTTCTGCGAGATAGGCATCAAACCCGTATGGGCCACGATACTCCTCCGGGTCCCACGCACGGATCCAGAGATAGACCTGCTGGTTGAGTGTCCGCGTTCCCTGTTCGAAGAGTTCGCTTGCCCAGGCGAGTTTCTTCTCCGCTCTCCCGAAGACAGTATTCGAAAGCTCACCGACGTGCCAATAGTCACCGTCGCCCCAGCGTGCGAAGCTGGCCGTCCGGTTCCGATCGTGGGCGATCTCCGTAAAGTTCGCGCTGAGTTCGTTCTTTTTGCCGTACGCCTCTGCCTTTCCGATGTAACGTGGGATGATGTCTGTCGGTTCGGGATCTCCACTTCCCGGCGCAAGCTGATACATGACGTACAAGAGTCCATCAGGGCAGTTCGGCGGAACCCCATCCGGATCGACACAACGGTTTCCCTCGTGGCGAATTCGTGCGTCGATTGTCTCGCTCCGTTTGAGGATCGTCTCCGATGTCGTCCGGACATGGAGGTCCTCGTCCGTATCGAACAACGAGATCGGATCGACTGCTGTCGGGTCCTGAATATCCTGTAGGATTGTTTCGTCAACCCAGTCGTGCCAGAGATCGGTCTTCGATTTCTCTGCTAGTTGTACGGTAGCGGACGTCGAGATCGATGTCGGTTCGTAGCTCTCGGTCTCGGTGAGCCACTTTGGACCAACCTTTCCCATCTCGTGGATGACTCGATTCGGGACGAACTCGCGATTCGCGAAGATGCGCTCGAAGCGTGGTTGCGAGTGTACGAGGCCGACGAGTTTTGCCTCGAGTTCCTGTCGATAGGTCGGATATCCGTACGGTCCCGCATCGAGTTGGTCGACGTCGAGGATCCACGCATAGAGCGGGCTTTCGGCCTGCTCGTAGACAGCGGCCATGTGGTCGTATTTCGACCAGCTGCCCCACGATCCATCGTCTTCCCATACGTCGGTCGGGAGGGCAGCGCGGATCTTCTTGAAATGCTGGTGGAGACGTCGCGTGATACTGCTCGTCTCGCCGATGTAGACTGGACGGATATCGCTTGGTTGTTCAGCTGGTTCGTCCAGAAGGTATAGGAGGTACAGGTATTGGCCATCGCCTCGGCCGTACCGATAGTTATCGAAGTCCTCAGTCGTCTCGAGTTCCGTTCTTGACGTGTCGATCATTGGAACGGGATCCGGCGTCTCTGCAGCGGTGATGTCAGTGAGGAGTGTTCGCTCGAGCCAGTCTTCCCAAAGTTCTGACTTCGCGACCATCAGTTACGGAGAGATTCTAACTCAAATTACTAACCTGTTGTGACTGATCATGATTAGGGAAGGAGACAACTGGCAGGGCAGCAGTCGGCTCGTTGTTTCGACTTCTTACGTAATAACTTCCCTACGCTGACGAACGGAATGTCGTCATCTATCGAAGTATGCAATATAATTCATCGTGACTACGAAATCGTATTAGTATTCAGACCATTCGAAGCAGACCTTTCGAACTACCAACAAAAATAAAGGGGTTGGGTAATTCTTGAATGCTATGTCTTCCGAACATGCGTCAATAGCAGACATTCAGGAGACGCATCTCGATACCTACCGAAGCAATCCAGACAGGATTGAGTCCGACGCGGGGACCGAACGACAGGACCGAGCCGATTACGATGGTCGCTTCATTTTCGAACTACTCCAGAACGCCGTCGACGAGATGGTCGACACGTCCGATCCGGACGTTCGATTGGAACTCTCGGAGGACAGACTTCTCGTAGCAAACAACGGTACACCATTTACCATTGATGATCTCTACGCACTCACCTTGACCACGCGGACAACGAAGGCAGGCGACACCTCAATCGGTCATAAAGGTCGTGGCTTCACTTCGGTTCTGGGAATAACTGACAGACCCGCCGTTTTCTCGCCGTCGGTTGCTGCGCGATTCGACAGGGCAGAGACAGCGAAGATTCTCAGCGCAGAATCCGAGATCAAGGAAGCATTCCCAGACGGACTCGCTACCTCCGACGTTCCTGTACTGGGTATGCCAAATAAAGCTACGCCCTCTCAAGCGGTTCGAGAACTCTTCGAGAAAGGGTATACGACTGTCTTCGAGTTCCCACTTCGAAATCCGAAAGAACTGCGCGGGAGGATCGAGCGAAAACTCCGAGCGCTCGATGCAAACACGGTCGCACTCCTGCCGGATCTGAAGCGGATCCAGATCGAATGTCCAGAGTGGGAACGGACGTGGCGTATTCGCCGCGAAGATGTCGACGATTACGCAGACGCGTCATTAGTACACTTAACCCGGGAGACGAATACCGTCGAGGGGAGCGAAGCCGATACACAGTCGTTTGTTATTTTCGAGACAGATGAGATCGATCAATCCGCTATCGTTGAACGGTCGAATTTGAGTGAAGTCGAGGTTGAAACGATGGGGAGTCTCTCAGTGGGCCTAGGCTTCACGGCGGAACCTATCTGTGAAAATCCCGGGACGAATCCTGCTGACTGGCGAATAACTCCTGTTTACGGAGAAGCGGACTGTCAGCCCCCGCATATGCATGTTTTCCTTCCAACGAAGGAGCGGAGCCCGATTCCCGCACTCATCACCGGGACGTTTCAGTCAGATACTTCACGACGCAATCTGACACTTGACCACGACGACGAACGAGGGTACGATGGTCAATTCAACGCGGCCCTGTTCGCCGAACTCGGTGATCTCCTTGCGGAGACGGTCGTTCCCTTCGTCTCTACTTCGGCGACGGCACCTGCGGAGTTCCTCGCAACGTTAGATCCATCCCTCGGCGGCGCGCGTGAGTGGTCGTTCACACCTGGCTCCATCGAACACTGTCTGTTCGAGACGATCACGAAACAGATCTCAACCGTCCCGTTTGTTCCTACACATCGTGGTGAAACACCCCGACCGATCGCAGAACTTGGCCTCCCCCATACGGCCGCGGAGATCGATGGCCTAGGAACAGGCTTCGCTGAACTCATCGACCACGAACGTGTCGTGACCGGTGAACAGACTAGATACCTCCCGTCGGCCGATCTCTTGACCCACCGCACCACTAAGACACTTGAAGCGCTTGGTGCAAAGCGATTCCCACCTGATACAATCCCGCAGGCTCTCGACGAAGCTTCGGCGAATCCACCGCTTCACGAACACGTCGCTGAACGAACCGAGGACTGCGCAGACTCGAACGTGGGTAGCGACTCAGACGACGATACCGACGACACTGCACGCCTGTGGATCGACCCCATCCTCGTTCATCTCGTTGAAGTCCGCAAAACTCTGGAATCTGATGAGGATCGTGACGCGTTCGACGCCGCCTGCCGGTCTGCACAGCTGTTCCCGACCGGAACCACCATCGATGTGGACGGGACCCGATCGGCCGTCCGAACCCGGAGCGGCGATCAGTCTTTCTTCATGCCGCCCGAGGAGTCCGTTGCAAGCGGAAGTCTCCCAACACTCGCTTTCCTCGCACGCGAACTCTACCACGGCACTGATCCTAACGCCGCACCGAAACTCCGTAAAACGGCCCTCCCATCCGACTTCCGCTCCGAGCTGGAGAGCATTTGGCAGATCGAATCATTCTCGTTCGATCGGGTGTTTGATGCAGCGATCCGGCCGTGGATCCCCGGACCGAACTCACGAAACGTCGATACTACAGCCCTTGAGACGCCGGATACGTTGGTAACGATCCGGAAGATGGCAGCGGTCGAGTCCCCTGAAAACGACCGCGATCCGACGGATCCTCTTCTGTATCGATCTTCGCGACGCTCTTTCTTCGAACTCTCGAAGCTCCCCATTCCAGCAGTACCACTGGGGGGAGGGGAGATCGAGTGGCAGCCGGCCCATCGCGTCTACGTCGCACAGGAGTGGCAAGAGGCGCTGGGCAGGGTCGACTCCGCTCATATCGAGCCACTTCTAACCGAGGTCGACGAGCGGACGGATACGGAACGGTTTGACCCGTGGGTCCTTCCTCCATTGGAATGGTTCGACCTCCAGACATCAGATACTCCGGAAATTGAGGACTGGGTAGCGTTCTTCCGATGGCTCGGTGTCGCCGAACACGTCCGTCCGCTCCCGTTCTTTGCTCCAGACGCAGCGACTCGCCACCGGTACCGAGAAACGAAAGGGTTCCAGCGACCGCCACGATCAGCTATTTCAGCAGCAGACGACCTGATCGCGTCTGATGAGACGGACACTCCTGTTGACTCGCGCTACAGTGGTTTCTCCGAGGAGGAATGGACGACATACCGCGAACACCTTCTGGACAACGTTGACCCGGAACTGGACATCGAGGAACACGGCTACCTCTTTCAAATAAATCCGCTCGAGTACGCAGAGGAAATTCTCGCGGCCGCGGCGGCCGACGAGTCTGTCGGAACACACCTCCTGAACCACCTTGCAACGTGGTGGGATGCGGGACTCGGAAGCCACCAGCACGCGCTGGCCGCAGAGTTTACCAATAACCGGTGGCGCGGGTCGAACCGGTCGTATTTCTTCCGCTCGAAAGAGCGGCGGTCCGCGGGCGTGAATCTGTGGGTGTGGCAACTGCGGCAATACGACTGGGTCCCAACAAGCCAAGGGACGGTAGCTCCCCCACGTGCGTGGCTTCTTTCGCCAAGCGACCGCGAACGGTTCAGTCTGCAACTCGACCGAAGAAGGTCGCTGCTACCCTTCGTTGATGGTTTCCAACCGGCCGACAATGGAGCAGACACGATCGAGGCGTTCACGTCCGCGTTGGGTATCGGAACACGACTCGTACAGGAACAGTTCTCTCCTGCCGACACTAGGTGTGTCCTCTCGAGCATCCAGGATCACCTTCAAAACGCCTCGATCGAGTCAGCCCGCTTTGCCGGTGAGGTGGAACTCCTCTACACACGAGTCGCAGAACTTCTTCCGGGACTCGAAGGCGAACGCGTCGCTGATCTGGAGTGGCGCCCAGCGCACACAGGACTCGACACCGCTTCTGTCCTCTGTCGGATCGGCGATTCGTACGACTTTCGACCGGCGTCAGAGGCGTACTTCGTCCGCTCACATACCGAACGCGAGCGGTACGGGAATCTAAACCTACCACAGATCGTCCTGTTCAAGCCCGAGGCCGTCCGCTTTGGGACTCACTTGGGCGCTACGGACACGGCAGACGTCGTCACTGAGACCGCGCTCCCGGGCGACGATATCGGACTACCTGCAAACGTAGACGGCACCACGATCGACGAGGACTGGATCCAGACAGCCCTCGTTGCGCTCCTCTTACGTCTCCGATCGGACCGGCCCTCGGCGGCCGCGGTCGACCAAGACACTAGCAACACACGACGCTTCTACCAGCAACTGGAAATCGTCAACGGACTCGGTTTGGAGCTGACGACCGTAGAGTTTGACAGCGATACTCGCCCACAACCGTACCATATTAGGAGAGAGGAAGGAGGGACGAAATCAGCTGTCCTGATCGACGGTTCGCTCCCGACCACGGAGTTCGTCGACGCGGTTGCCCGCGCTTACACAGACTATCTCGACATCCCGCAGTACTACGAGGGTGTGTATAACCTCCTTGAGCACGCGTTTGGTGAGCCATCGCCGGAGGCAATCTTGCTTGATCGACTCCGTGTAGTCGGGAACGGCGTTCGTGGTGGCCAGTTCGACGTAGTCCGAAGCCGACTCTTCGAGGACGATGTGAACGTAATAATCGAGTACGACGAATCAAAGGGAACGGAAAGTGATGATACGTCGAACGTATCGGACGCGACCGCAGGCGTGGAACGCGACTCGACTGAGAAGAAAGAGGCGGCCGGCTCGGGATCCGCGAGTAGATCGAACCGTGTGCCTAACGTGGAGACACTCACCCGCGTCGGGGAGCGCCGAATCTACGAACCCGAGTCGCCACAGTCGACATCCGAGAGTGCCACCGGCCAGACGAAGACCGTACAGAAATCGAATAACGGATCTGGTTCTGGTGGAGTTCCTGCTTCGCAAGAGTACCGAACCAAAATCGACGACTTCGGAATGGCTCTCACGATTGAGTCCGAACGAGACCGTCTGCGACAGTGTGGTGAGACCAACCCTGAGATGAACGTCTGGGACGTGAGTACGCCCGAGACATACGGGGACGCAAAAGGAGACCCCCACGTGATATCGGCCATCAACAACTTCCTCGAGGAGGCTGGACTCTCCGAGGACGAGAACCCGTTCGACACTGACTGGCCGGGTTTTGACGTGTTGACCATCACAACCACCGAGGATGGCGACCCCGTAATCGATCGGTGTATTGAACTCAAGACCTCGGGACTGAAGACACGCAAACCCTCTCTCTCGTGGAACGAGTGGAAGGCTGCCGGAAGTGTGCTCACGGACCGTTATTACCTCTACGTGGCTCGAAACATTCGTGTGGGAAAAAGCGGCGATGCAACACTGCTGGAGATCCCGAGACCGTTCCAGACGCTGACCAAACACCGGCGCGAACGCCGCGAGCGCGAAGTCCAACTTGACCTGCGGAGTTTCGATCTCGACGACGACACGATCATTCAGCGTCCTATTGAGTGGGAAGAGTAGGGCATTGCTGGATTGACAAATCACTGTATTTAATATGGCGCCCAATTCGAGGGGTAGTAATTCGAAGATAGGGCACTACTCCTCTCTAACCAACCATCGACTCACAACTTTCGTTTGAGGACTTGCGCTAGCTGATTCTCGAGTTCGGCTACAGAATTTTGATCTCGCTCTCGGCCTGTTTCCGTGATCAGGTACTGGTTTTCTAAGCCTACCGTCTCACGAGCGATGGACGGCGTCCAACGGTACATCGCGAACGCCGACGACCGCCCAGTGCACGAAGCGAACGTGCTGATGCCGCCCTCGTTGCGCTGGCCGCTCAGCGCCTCAGTACGGGTACAGCGACCGAGGTCATATCTCTACAACCAATATTGCTGCCGGCGAAAGGGTGAGACCATCCTGACACGTGAGTCCTATCCCGGTAGTAGAAATACGGGATGCAGTCGAAGTTGAGATTACTCGTCTTCGAGAGCCGCATAAATATCGGCATGACTGCGTCCGTCAAGCTTCCCCATTTCAAGAGCTATTTCGTGGCGTTCTTCGTCGCTTTCAGCCGACTGATATCGCTCGTACAGTCGGCGAACTTCTTCGTCGACCGCTGTCGAGGAATCAGTACTGGACGCCATTTCTATTTTGGATCTACTCATCTTGTCCGCTTATCAGTTACGGCGAGCGCAAGCTCGGAAGTAGATAACCGCTGTTTCAATATCGACTTGAGCTTCATCGGTCGCAAACCGTACAGTTTGAAGCGCAGTGCGCTTGTTCCCGTCGACGAATGGATGATCTGCAACGAGCAACCTCATGAGATGAATCACTTTTTTGTGAAGCGTTTGCGGTACCTCGCCGAAGAACCCCTCTGAAACGTATTGCAATGCAGACTGGATCGCGTCTTCTGACCGAACTCCTGGCTCAGTGTGGTCGCCTTCCTCAACGATCTGTGCATGCAGATCAAGAATTAGTTCGACGGACGGATACGCGACGTCGTCGGTCACATACTAGTCTCTCTCGCGTCGCTCGATAATTGTTTCTGATACACTGCTCAAGTTTGTGGCCTGTTCTAAACGATAGATCAGAGTTTCCGTTTGAGGACCTGTGCTAGTTGATTCTCGAGTTCGGCGGCCTGCAAAATCTTGATCTCGCTATCGGCCTGCTCCTCGAGCGACGCTGTCTCGCGTTGCAGATCCTGAACCACAAGCAGGCCGTTCCAGCCGGACCCGAAGTACTCCTCAGTATCGCGTCCAAAGACGTACTCCTCGTTGAGACGCAAGAAGGCGAGATACTCGAGTGTCTCCTTGATCCCTCTTCGAATCGTGTCCTCGTTAGCACTGTTCTTCACCTCGACGATCAGGTACTCGTGATCGTCATCCTCGGAGATGATCTCGAGGACGTTCGGGGCGCAGGAAGAATTTACGGAGCATATTAACACCGAACATGCCGGCGAGTACAAGTGCGACGATTGGCCCGACACACCGTCCGGTCGGCAGACGCGCCGTGATCGTGAGGAGAACGACGAGGAGTGAGCTTCACCATGTCGGAGCGTTACGTACAGATGAACCACTTACCGGCCGCTTTAACAGCCGTGAGTACCCAGAGTAGGTGAAAAATGAACTGGCCTGATCTATTAGTGGCAGTACCGATCCTCCTCCTTTTAGTAGTCTTTCTGATAGGGTTCTCTTAGCCGGTTTGACCGCTGGATTATGGTGAGTTGTTATCGAACTACACTATAGTTGGGTTTAGCTACTGAATTCGGACCTATTTGTTCTGTCGAAATACTCGGGGATTTACATGTTCGCCCGGTAGTCTGACCGAATGCAGGCCCTCCCAAAGTCGCGGTTACTCCGGTTCGTTGAGCAGGCGTATCACTTGGCTCGGCGAGCTGTTGCTCGATACTCCTCGAAGTTCTCGAAACGGCGGTACACACTCCATCAACACATTGTCCTGCTTTGCCTCAAGGTGCGGAAGAATACGACGTACCGGACGCTTCTTGACGAACTTATCGAGATGCCCCGGATTCGGAGTGCCATCGATCTGATGGAACTTCCCTCTCCCTCAACGTTGTGCAAAGCGTTCAACCGACTCGGCAACCGGTCCTCGTGCTTACGAAAAGGCGAAGTCCGCTATTAGAGGGTGGGGCTGAAAGTGAATGCCCGGACGAGCGAGCGGTTCCCGCAGCCCGTCGGAATCGCCTAGGATCCCTCGTACTCGTTCAGCCACGACCGCACCGCACCGCCCAGCGCGCCGGTCGTGCTCCCCAGATTCAGGATCTGGTAGCCGGACTCGGCCTTCTCGTTGACGTCGTCCATCCCGAAGCCGAGTCCGCCGAGCGGGACGTCGGCCTCGAGGGCCGCCTCACGGACCTCCTCGACGTGGGACTCGACCTCGTCGTGGGTCGGCTCGCCGGGGTGGCCCAGCGAGACCGCCAGATCGAGCGGTCCGGCGAAGACGAACCCGAGATCGGGAACCGCGAGGATCTCCTCGATGTTGTCGACCGCCATCGGATTCTCAATCGTCACGCCGACGACGATTTCATCGTCCTCGGTACCCGCGTAGTCGTCGGTCGTCCCCCACCGACTCGCTCGCGGGCTAGCGAAGCCGCGCTTACCGGGTTCGCCGTCGTACTCGAACCGCGAGGCCTCGACCGCCTGGTGGACCTCGTCGGCCGTCTCGATGCGCGAGACGAACAGCGACCGTACGCCCGCATCGAGGATCTTCCGGACCATGCCGGGGTCCGGTTCCGGAAGTCGGACGAGTAGTTCCGTCCCCGTCACGTTCGCGGCCCGAGCGAGGTCCTCGAGTCGATCGCCGTCGAAGGGGCTCGGTCCGGCGTGTTCGAGGTCGATCCAGACGAAATCGAGGCCGAGTTCGCCGTAGAACTCGACCAGCGTCGGATCGTACGCGTTCTCGAGGACGCCGAGCGCGATGTCGTCGTCCTCGAGGGTCCGCTGCAGGAGGTTGGTTCGTGGCGAGGTTGCCATAGGCAGTCGACCACAGCGGCGTCAATAAACGTTCGCGGCGCAGTTCCCGAGGGTACACCTTAGGGCGGGGATCGCAAATCGGGTCCATGGAACGCGTCGCGATCGCGAAGACCTCCCCTCCCTCGGCGAATCGCTGGAGCTCATGATATTTTTCGCGGGTTTCCTCGAAGCCACTCGTTCCGGTCCCCTCATTGAGAATCCCGGCGAGCTCGAGGCCTCGACCGGCACAGCAGCCTCGGATATCTTCTTTTTGAGCTCGATCGATCGGTCAGATGCTTGTGGGAGTCGCACGTAGCCGATCGTAGGGATGTCGTCTTCGGATCCTGGGAGATTACTCGGGACGACGCTCCCCTCGCTGTTTCCGATCATGCTACTCCTCGTAGTAGTCGGACGTGTGCAACCCCTTTCAACACTTTGAGCAATACCAGTTACCGTATACATCCTTGTTAGCAGAGGTCTTCCTCGGCATCGCCGGACAGTGTGAGCAGTTGACTCCCTTCCAATTCCGGAAATTGCGCGCTATTCTTCTATCCCGGGGCATTTACCGATCCCCCTCCCCGCTGCCGTGAACGGTGATCTCCAATTTGTTACTCGCGTTCCCGACGGTCCACTCGAGGGTAGTCTCGCCGTCCATGTCGAAGAACTCGGCGAGGTCCTTCGGGATCGTAGTCCGATACTGGGTTCGGTGGTAGTCCTCTCCATCGGGATTAGGCGTCGTCGACTCGGTCACAGAGACGGTAGTTTTCGGCATCTCTAGTTTAACCTTACACGAGTATATACAACAGAGGTTACGGACGGGAAAATCAGGTGTCCCGGAAACCCCCCCATTTCCGTGACGGACTAACAGCGCGCGGATTGTAGCAACCGAGCGCTCTGAAGGACGTCATAGAAACCCTCCTACAGCGTTGATCACACCCACTTATACGATGAACTGGCCAATAAGTAGATATGCGAACTGAACGCCGGAGCTATGAAGGTAGTGAACGAGTTCGTCGAGTCGCGCGAAATCCGCGGGATGTAGTTCGCACAGCCTTCCCAGAGGAATGCGGTGCATCGGATCGAGTAGTACCGGTCTGGTAAATCATCGTGTCCGTTTATCAGTTACGGCGGGCACACGCTCGGAATAGATCAGATTTTCCGTTTGAGGACCTGTGTTAGTTGATTCTCGAGTTCAGCGGCCTGCAGGATTTTGATCTCGCTCTCAGCTTGCTCCTCGAGTGATGCCGTCTCCCGCTGAAGATCCTGAACCACGAGCAAGCCGTTCCATCCAGAGCCAAAGTACTCCTCAGTATCGCGTCCGAAGACATACTCCTCGTTGAGACGCAAGAAGGCGAGATACTCGAGTGTCTCCTTGATTCCGCGCCGAATCGTATCCTCGTTGGCGCTGTTTTTGACTTCGACGATCAGGTACTCGTGGTCGCCATCCTCGGAGATGATCTCGAGGACGATCACGTCTGGCCGTCCGGTGTGGTCTCGATACTCTTTGTTGAAGTAGTTGCCAGCGACCTCCTTGGCGACACGCTGTACCCTGTCAGTTCGGGACTGGCTGTCCTCGTCTTTGTCGGGAACCGCGGTGAATGACAGATTCCGATCACGCGCAGAATTGTCGTGGTAGAGGACAATCTCCTGGTCGCCGTCAAACCGAGCCACTTCCTGCCGGTCGGTTGCGATCGTCTGGAACTGCGGCGTGCTCTCTCGCAGGTCTTCGATCGTCGCGATAAACCGGAAGAGCACGAACAGCTCGAACAGTGAATCTGTATCGTCCGGTGCGATTGCGGTCTGCTCGAGCAGCTGGCGGATCGCATCGGCGTCGCCGTCGAACAATCGCTGGCGCGTTCGTAGCAGCGAGGCAGCCGTACGATATACCTCCTGACGGGAGTTGGCGGCCGTCGTGAGCATCCGCTCGGTCGGCTCGTAGGTGTCGGGCTCGCGGATCCGGCGAACGTGGACGTTGCGTTCGACGATACGCTGGAGTTCGTCGATCAGATCGTCGCTGCCCTTCCAGGTCTCGGAGACCCAGTCGTAGTCTGCACGGAGGTACTCCTCTGCCTCTCGAATCGTCCGATGGATGATCGAGATGAGTTGCTTGAGAACGATGTTCTCCGGGATGTCGTAGTCCTCGGAGCGATTGTCACAGACGAAAATCGAGTTGTCTCGAGGGTACTGGGAGTAGCGCTTCTTGATCGTGTCACCCCAGTTGATTCGCCCGTCGACAGTGCCGCGTCTGGTTCGTGAGGTCGTTTGGGTTTCGGTGCGGATGCTGCGGAGGTGTCCGGAGAGGTTCCGGACGAACTCGACGACGTCCTCTTGCAGGATGAAGTGGAGATCCAGCAGGAGTTCGTACTCCTCGAAGCGCTCGTCTAGCTGTTCCGGTTTGAGCGAGCGGGCGAGCTCCTGTTGGGGGAACGAGCCTCGCATTGCGTAGGCGAGGATGTCCTCGGTGAGCTGGCCGAGCAGTTCGTCTCTATTCATTTGCCGTGAGTGTGACTTGGAGCATCTCCTGGGCGGCGTCTTTGAGTAAGTCTGGTTTGATGTCCGGGACGTTAGTGAGTTCGCGGACGATGGTTTTCCGTTTCGGGACGCCCTCGAGCTGTGGGAAGATGTAGCTGATGACAGCCTGGGTGAGGTGGTACTCGAGGTCATCGCTGTGGAGCGTGACGTACTGAAGGACGTCCTTGATGATCGCCGGGCCGATCGCTCGTTCGTCGACCGCGGTGTTCGTTTTTCGCCAGACGCGACCGACTGCTTGTGCTTCGTGCTGGGTGATCTCGAGCTCCCAGACGTCGGCGTACTCGTGGACAAGTTCCGCTGCAGGATTGTCGGTTTCTGTGGTGGCTTCGAGGTCGGGGGCAGGGACGCGGATGAAGGCGAAACGGCGCATGAACGCGTAGCTCATCTCGTACAGTGAGGTCTTGTCGTAGGCGTTCATCGTCGCGAAGATGCGCCACGAGTTGGGCACGACGTACTGGTGGGGTTGTGCAGTGCCCTCGAGGTCGGCGTGGGTCGTGAGTTCGATTTCGTGGTCGTTGACGGTATAGGGGAGTTGGACCGATTGTCCGGAGAGGAGTGTGAAGAGTTGGCCGAACGCTTTGTCGATGTCTGCGCGGTTGAGTTCGTCGACCACGAGCAGGTCGTTGGTTTGTGTGTTGTTTTGACGGTCCTTGAGGCGGTTGAGAACGATCCCTGGCGTGAACGAGAGGTTCTGGTCGTTGTCGCTGGATTCGTTGGGCATGTAGCCGCCGACGGTGTCGAACGTCGACCAGTCGGCGGTGGCCGTGGTCATCTCGAAATCGGTGTAGAGGTAGGGGTGGGTGTCGGTGAGGTAGTCGCAGACGCGTTCGGCTATTTCTGTTTTTCCGGTGCCGGGTGGGCCGGTGAGCAGGATGTGTTTGTTCGAGCGGAGGGCTGTGGAGATCTGCTCGAGGATTTGGGTGGCTAGGTTGTTTTGGAAGTGGAGGTCCTCGAGGATTTCGTTGGCGTCGATGGGACTGGTGAGGTTCTTGTCGAGGGCGATGGCCGGGACTTCCTCGAGTGTAGTGGTGAGTGCATCGAGGAGTGCCGTTCCTTTGTCTGTGGTCAGTGACTCGAGGAGACGGTGGCGGGGGAAGCCGGTGTCACTGAGTTGGCGGCAGATGGTGTCTGCTCGCTCGAACGGGAGTGCATTTGTGAGGAGGGCCTCGAGTTCGGCATCGACCGTTGTGGGGTCTTTCTCGGTGATTTGTTGGCTTGTATCAGTCTTCTCGAGGTCCCCCGTTGCGAACAGTCTGCTGAAGGTAAGCAGGTACGGGAAGGAGTTGCCCTTTGGGCCGCCTTCGTGTTCGTCGTACCACCACGGTTCGTCGTCGGGTTTGGTGGTGTGGTCCTGGATGATTCCGGCTCCGATGAGAGCGCTTTCGCGGGGGGAGAGGTCCTCCCAGCTTGGATCCTGTCTCGAGTGGAAGAGTACGATATCGCCGGGGTCAGGTTGTTTCCAGTGGTCTTTGTCCGCTGGTTGGAACGAGAGGGCTGTGTACTCGAAGACGGTCAGCCAGTAGTCGGGTGGTGCGGTGAATTTGTAGACTGTGGTGTCGTCCTCGAGTGTTCGTTTGAGGAGTGGGTGGTCGGGGTTCTCGAGGTCGTCGTTGGTTGTGGGCACTGGTGTAGTTCGAGATGATTCCTCGGATGCCTCGATCTGGGCGAAGAGGTAATCACCAGCTGCCTTCGAGAGGTTGAACAGATAGCCGTCCCTGACACCAGTCTCGGTTACTGGATAGTAGTCCTCGAGTTGGGCTTCGTCACTGGAGAGGTACTCGAAGACAGCCGTGAACGCCAACGGCTCCTCGAAGAGAGTTGGAGTGATCTTGACGCGACACTGTGGTTCGTCAGTGGTGTGATCTGCTTGTGGTGAATCGAGGACCTCGGAGTAGCCGACGATCTCACCGCCGACGTGATGGAATACAGTATCGCCCTGTTCTAATCGACCGATGTCAGTATCGAACTCGCCGTTGGGAGTGGCCTGGAGGAACGCTGTTTCACCTTCGGGTGGATTCGATTGGTTGACCCAGTAGTAGGGGGCTTGCTCAGTTGTAGCGAGGCAGGGAATCCACTCTGCAAGGTCGAAGGCATACTCGTCGCTGGAATGTCGGTAGAATACGTAGTCCGCGGCCTCGAGGTCTGTCGCCCACTTTGGGAGTCCGTTCTGGCTGATTTCGTCGGCGATATCTGGAAGCCGGTACGTCGTGATAGCGTCTCTGACGTTGGTCGTGAAGTCAGCATACCCCTGAGCGGAGTCTGGAAGTGGATATCCCAGTGCTTCCATGCCTGTCCTCGAGCGATCGTTCAGGAGTGGATACTCGGCAGGGGCGATCGCCCGGAGTGCTTCGGAGGCGATGCCGAGTCCGAACCCATGGAGATCGACAACTGGTTCGATATCTCCCGTTTTTGCTGCGGTCTCGAGTGTTGTAGCGATCTCTTTTGGTGTGTGTTCGGCGAGCATCCGATTCTCGAGGACCCACTCGGTACTCGGCCCTGCTCGCATCGTCCAGAAGTGCTCGTCGTCGAGGAAAGCGGCGAGTGTCTCTCGAGAGGGATTCGCAATGAATTCCGCCCCAGTCTCTCGTTTCGCTTTCGCCATGCCCCAGTAGGCCTCGTCCTCCGAGGTGTCGGGGTAGAGTTGTGTGCCTTTGATTTGGTCGATGAACTCGGAGACAGACTGGTACTCCGATTCGAAAGTTGATCCACTTCGGTTGAAGTTGATGGCACTGTAGGTATCGTTTGGCCAATCACTGACTCCTAACGTGTCCCAGAACTGCTCTCGATCGAGGTCGGCTTCGTATACCGGCTCGAGAAACAAGATCTGATGGAACGTTGTGTCTATTGTGTCATCCCAGCCAATGGCGTCCGTGAACGCCATCGCTGCCTCTGGCTCGAGAATTGTTGCGTGAGCAACTCGAGCGAGGATCGTATACTGGCCGCTTCGTTGGCCATCTTTGTCGGCAAAGAGCAGGTAGTCGCCAACGTCTGCTGGGTTGTCCTCACGATTCCCCCAGACGCGGAGTTCGTCGTGATCGATTGGACTCTCGGTGATGTCCTCGAGCGGCTCTCGAGGGACGCCGTCCAAGACCGTGCGTTGGTAATTTGTCCGGATCGAATTTTGACCCGTCTTTATCGGGACTTGGTAGACGTTCAGGTTCGTGGATTGTTCGGTACTTGCCTCGCTTTTGGTGGTTGCTGTAGGTGGTTTCTGTTCGGTCTTGACCGAGTTACCGGTGTCTGTTGTCGCGGTGTCTGTGAACTGCAGGTGGGATTCGATCTGTGTGAGTTCCGACTCGAAATCGGTCGCAAGCTCGGTGGTTACGAGACGACGAACAGTTGCGCCAAGGAAGTGACCGAGTTCTGCTGGCAAGTGGTCAATTGCTGGCTGTGCTTGGCCATCGTCTGGTCGGTCTTCGAAGAGATTGGTCTCGCTCGAGAGACAGTTCATCGCGATTCCCTTGTCGCCGAATGGATACCAGTCGACACCGATTAGCTGCTCATCAGCGAGTGTTTCTGGTGTATCCTCTGGTGATTCGAATTCATCGACAGAAACTCGTGGTGACGTAACACGCCCAATACCGAACGGGACGTCGATTTTCGTGATCGTCGTTCCTGCAACGATGATGTCTCCGCTCTCGAGTTCAGGGGGACTACCGCCGGATTGGGAGTTTGCGATTGAGGCGACGTTCTCTCGATGCCAGAACTCCCAGTGTTGGTCAGTCAATGGCGAAACTCGCCAGACGCTTCGCTCCTCGAGGTCGTATTGGGGGCTGCTATACAGTTGATCTAGGAGGTCTTCGTAGGTGTCGATGAGCGCGAGGAGGTCCGCTTTGACTTGTTCTTCGTCGGTGAGATCTTCAGGTGAGTAGCTCTTCGTGAGGATGGCACCGCTGTTGTACGCATCAGCGCGATTGACGTCTTCTTCGGTACCCTCGTACTCGAGGGTTGACGTGATCGTTGCTTTCGTTGGCTGGAATCCTTCGGGCGGGGAGATGAGTTCGCGATATCGAGCAGCATGGTGCTCGAGAATCGTATTAGAGTAGGGTTTTCGGCCCACCCGGTATGAGCATCGCTGGGCCTCTGTTGCCCCCTGGTTCAGTGTTAGGCAGAGTCGATCGGCTTCAGTGTCGAACAGATAGACGATATAGATACCCTTTTGGGTTGTTGTGGTTTCATCAGGGCGTTCGATCGGAATATACGGGATATCGCCCATTGTGCCTTGACCGAGTGTTGGATTGACATTGTACTCTCGGTCAGTGGGCTCGAGAACGTCCTGGACCGCTTGTTTGCTCTTTCGTCTGATTAGGTCGTGGAGGTCCGGATCGTCGTTGATTTTGTAATACTCACGGTCTTTCCCAATCTGTCTTGGCGAAGGATATTGAGTAAGAATCTGTCTGAGGGTCTCGCCCAGATCTAGTTCCGAAGAGAGTGACATACTCATGTCCACGTCTTTCAACCATCAAAATAATTCACATCTCGGAAGTAACACGACCTTCTGACAGAGAGTACTGGTTTCCCTTCAGTAGAACGACTACGACAGGTTTTGAGGCGAATTTGAACTCACGTCACTGAGGTGGTGAGATGTTTACTACCTCCTCGAGTGATCTTCGGTCAGTTCGGTGCTCTCGATCGTGCTGGTGATCTCCGAGGTAGCTGACTTGATCTCCCCATTGATGCACATTTCAAGCCTATCGACCAATACTTCTGGCGAGTCAGACCCATTCGAGGGTAGCGTTGTGCTGGGTTATGTAGTCTGGATTCACAGTCCCATCGGACACCGAGATTCGTTCACCATCACGATTAACAATTGTCCGTTGTAGCAGATCACTTTCCGTCTCGAACGTAGGGTTCACCCGAATCCGATAGTTCTGGTCGATCGTAAACAGTTCTCGATCGAACGCAGCATGATGAGTTTTGCTGAGTGCCAAGACGTTCGAGAGGTCAGCACGGTACTCCGGATGGTCGCGCCAAGATAGTACGTGAGCAACATCTAGTAGACTCGAATGGTCAACCCCTGATATCGGACACGTAGAGTCGAATCGTTTGAGTGTGACTTCTCGGAATTCGGGGTCAATCGCTCGTGCTGTAACCGTTGTTTCGTAGGTTTCTGCAGCTATCGAGGATTCCACATCCGATTTGGGAGTGTTCGACCAGTATTCGATTGCTTCATCGGTGAACTGGCGTCCTCTGTCGGTGAGTGCATACTGGCTTCCGTCCTTCTGGACGAGTTCGAGGCTTCGAAGCCAGTTCACGCGTTGCAACGCCATATCGTTGTTTTTGGGATCCCAGCCGAGTTCAGTATGCGTTCTGAGCTGTTGTCGGCTGATCTCCTCGATCGTCATCGGACTGGCTGAGAGCGAATACAAGAGGCTTCGCAGACCGATGTTCCGTCGGCACATGATCTCCAGCAGCGTATCTGTCGATTGATCGGTGATGTATCGATTTCCTTCGGGACCTAGTGTCCAGTGCTGTCCGTTCTTTGTGAGTAACCCGACGTCCTCTAAGTAATCGATACGACGCATAATCGACTTCTGACTCGAGACTCGAGCGAAGTGTCCGCGATGCCAGCCAACGAGTTCCTCGGTTGTTGGCTGTTGCTCGTCGGCGTAGTTAAGAATCGAATCGAGACTCTTGACGTAGCTTGTTGCGCCACCGAACATCGGAACGAGACTGCGGAGGCGTTCAGAGAACATTGATGGTTCAGGATGCTCACCGACTTATTTCGGTCTTTTGGGAGATCCTGGTTCAACTACACCGATTCCTCGAACCCATGGCTCTCTCGATGTTTCTCGAGAAACATCGGTCGTGGATGAAGCTCGTCGGCAGACGGAAGCTGGAGGACATCTTCTTAGCTGATGAGCAGTCAGACCTTCTGGAGCCCTGAATGGGACACGGTTATAAACGGTCTTGTACGGAGTAGAGTAGTTGTATTGGCAGCGATCAACTCGTGGCCGCTGCAGAGCTAATTTAACATTATTGGAATGGAAATTCACAACTTTCTAAGGAAGTAGTGCTGGCTGGTATATTGCGGAGTTCCGTTAAATAATAGCTATTTACTACCCTACTGGGATAACCACTGAAACTTTTACCATTGATCCCCATGTACCCGTATGCAATTCTATACCGCTGGTGACGTTCTTCAACAGGAAAAAGGCGTAGACCTCACAGATCCAATCACGATTGAACCTACTACGACTATCAAAGAAGCCCTTTCAGTAATGTTTCGCCACGATTTCACTCAGCTACCAGTAGTGGTATCTGGTACCGTTTCTGGTGTGGTCACCTTCAAATCGATTTCACGAATGCTAAAATCCACTCCAGAAAGTAGCATTATAAATAATAGTGTGAGAGGGGCGCTTGTTCAGCCACGTTATGTTAATGAGGGTCACGATATTTTTGAATTATTTGATACATTTGCAGAAGATGAGTACGTATTAGTCGGCAATGAAAATGATCTGAGAGGAATTATGACTCGTTATGATATGTTCTATTTCCTTCAAAGCCAGTTCGAGCCCTTCATCAAAATTGGAGAGATTGAACAAAGTGTAAGAAGCATTTTCCGATCGTCTATCGACGACATCGAAGGTAAAATCAAGGATACGTTTGGGCCAAGAGAAGAAAATGATCCAAGCTACTCAATGCCGACATCAATAGATCACTTCAATTTTGAAGAGTACAAGCGATTTATCCGAAAGAATATCTCAGACCTGCCAATTCAAATCAAGAAAGAAATCGACTTCGTGATTGATTTGCTTGAACAGGTACGGAAGAGTCGAAATGCTTTATTTCATTTCAGAGCAGGAATTAGCGAGATTGATCGTGAAGCTATAGATGTCGCACATAGTTATTTTACAACTTTAGATACTAATAGCAACAAGTAAGTTGCCCGGCTTCTGACGGTAGACTATTTATCAAGTAGAATCTAAGCACTTCCTTATCAATTCCAGAGCCATATAGATTGGTTGATAAAAACTCCATTGTTATTGTTATCGGTGTGAGTTGTATATCTCAGTATGATGATTATATGTCACTAGATCATTGAGACGCTACTTAGAAAGTAGAGAAAGAACGCAGCTGCTACCTGCAATTGCCGTTATATTTACAATACAGTGTAAACAAGTCATCACTCCGTACCCTCTCCAAATACAATTGGTGTTAGAATGAGTTTCACTGGACCAGTCTGGACTGACAAAGCCCGTAAGATGCGGATTCTCGACCCTTTAGGGACAGAAGCCACTATCAATCGACTCCAAGGCAGATTGTTGTTTCCGGTCTTGAGCAATGCAATAACGCACCGACTGCGTTACCTATCATACTGGGCCTGGGTTGCGAAGCACGCTGATGAGTATACTCAGGCCAACCGTGCTCTCTATGAGAAGATCTACTTGTTTGCTAACGTCGCTCATGATTGCTCTGGAAATGGAACAGAAGGAAAAGGTATTGTCAATGCCTCCCGGACAATTGGCGACGACGTTGAGATAGCAGATTTATATCAGTCAACTGGCGAGGTAATCGATATCTCATCCGACCATTTCACATTGACTAACGGCCAGTCGGGATTCGATCAATACTACAAGGGTCTGTTGTACAACCTCTTGCTGTTCGAGAACGAGGATACCTTGTCACCACTGGGTCACTCGCTTGCCGATGCATTTGATGAGGCTGTTGCTGTCGCATTTGAAGACATAAAGACGGCAGTTAACGAAGAATCTGTTTCAACTACGCTCGTTGAGCGGTTCGGGACCGACGGATGTCTCTGTCGAATTTCATCACGTGAGCGCACACTGCTAGCCAAAGCACATCTTGGACTGACAAACCGGGCCACAAGTTGGGATGAACTCGCTTTCATGGACGATACCGCTGGGGTGACAATTTCGATTTCACAGTATCTTACACAAGACAAACACACGACCGCCCAGGAAATAACAGATACGGAGTCTAAGTATGAACTGGACGATGAAGTGGAACTCACAGACCTCGAGGCCTACATGGCTGGAGGCCAGGATGTCTTTGCCCGATCGTCGCTTCTGGTTTTACTTTTGACTCTGGACCAGGTTGTTACGGCACCTTCAGAGGAGCCACAATTCGGTTCGCTTGCCGACACACGTGAACTCTGGCGCTTTGTTATATACTCAGAGTACTTTTCCGATGCCTATGAAACACTCTTGATAGCGCTCTATCAAGCCCTTGCAGCCACAGGACCGGCAGAAGGGGAAACGATCGTCCAACGACTCACTACCCACGAGGCATTTGCCGAGAGTGTTTCACTCGCACTTACTGGAGTTGAAATTAAGGCTTCTGATAAGGATCCCGACCGGCTCAAGCAGCTCAAGTGGTCAATCTACTATGGAACGGCCTGGCGTAATTCACCAGAGTTGCGTCTCAATGATAGGTCCCCTAGCGAACTAGTTGATCCAGATAGGCAATCCTGGCAGGAACTCCGTGCCCACATTGTCAACTCTCACAGTGGCTTTAGACTCGAGCCCCCATCCGAGTGGACATTCCGAAAGCTCATCGAGCGTAGCCTCGAGACAGCACCGTCGATTGATCGGAGTGCCCGTCTCTGTGCCTACGCGAGCCTCTTGCTTGCGACGCTTCAGGGACGCTACGATCATTATTTCTCTCAAGATATGTTCGCCCCACACCGACGATGGTTCCTTGAAACCCAGCGCCCACCGAGTGCTCGCCAACTATGGGCATTTCCGTACAATGAAGAGGAAAGCTTCCGGACAGTCGTACAAGAGATTACTCGTCAGAGTGTTCTTGAAGGATATCTCGAACGTCTCTACACTAAGCTCGGTGACACACTCGGGAAGTCCCCACAGCTGGTAAGCATTGATGCCGATGGGACACTCGCTTACGAACGATCTTTCAACAATGATCAGCCAAACCTCCCTACACTCAAATACGATCGGACAGCTGACCTCCTCTACGAACTTGGATGGATCAGCACCGACAGTCTGAGTGAGGCCTCAATAACTGAGCGCGGTCAAAACGTCATCGCACACTTCCTTAATACCGAATGAGACTCCTTGAACATCTCAAGACACACGATCGAAACACACAGGGTGCTATCTTGACGACGTTCCCGTTTTCGGCACGGTTTTTCGAATCAGTCTTTCTACCTTTGCTCCGCAATAAGAACACGGATGATAACAATGTCGTACTGTTGGACGACTCAATGTACGAAGCGACGTTTGACGAAGGAGCAGCTGAAACCCGCCCAACTGACGCCGGGAACCGCTACTATCTCACGCCAATGCGCGCCCAGGCAGGGCGGACGTTTCACCCAAAGATCTATTTCTTCGGCGGGGAGCGGACAGCAACCGCCTACATCGGCAGTGCGAATCTGACCCAGCAGGCGCTGACGCGAAATCAGGAAATTATGAGCGTCGCACACTGTACCGACTCAATGTTGGAACAGGAAGACAACCAAGAAACAATGCATGATACGACAGCGGTGCTCACAGAGATCGCAGAGTTCCTCGAAGCGCTGTTCGAGAGCCCGCTGGCTTCCCGAGTGGGACCGGTCCCACGGGAAAACGCATGGGAAACGCTGGAGGCGATGGACTGGGTCAGAGAAGCGGCTGCTGAGTCTACTTCAAAACGATCGCGGTGGTTTCTACACAATCTTTCAAATCCTTTGCTCGAGCAAGTATTTGAGATCATCGCTGCACACGAAGAGGAGATTACTGCAGTAGACGTTACTGCACCGTTCTATGGGACAACCGTTGATGTGCTCCAAAAATTCGTCAATTTGGGAATCGACACCACAGCGTGGTTGCAAAACCAGAAGACGCAGGTGAATGAGACGAAGCTTCGCCAGTGGTGCCGTCAAGAGTTGGCTGCAGTAAAGACATACTCATCCTCACGATACGTCCACGGCAAGGTCATCGTGTTGCAGACAACCGGAGGGACCTACGTGCTAGGTGGAAGTCCAAATCTCTCACGGGCAGCGCTGCTGGCAACGGCGACTGGTGGTGGCGAACCAGGAAACGTAGAGACGGCTGTGCTTCGGCGCACCAATAATGACACTCACTGCCTGTTTGATACCGAGCCATTTTCCGAAGCTACGCCAGAATTGACGGATTTCGTCCCAGCTAGGGAGAAGCCACCGAGTATACACAACGAAGGAACAAATTCGAATCAAACCGACTGCCCACCTGCCCACCTTCTTGCTGCTGATCTCGTTATCTATGAGAGCTATGATGGTGGTCAACTGACGGTTCTGGCTGAGGTCGCAGCATCTGTAGATATCGATTCTTGTACACTATTGCCCGATACGGAAGATGATCTCGAGAGCACGATCCAGTTCCAGGAAACCGATATCGAAGCCAGTAGTGCCACAACTGATGACAGACAGCGACTCAAGATCGAGAAGTCCCTGCTCACGAACTCAGATCTCGAGCCGCTTCGAACTGGAGGTACGGCACGTCTTCAGTATCAAAACAGCGTACTCTCGAATCCATGCTGGGTGAACGTCCACACACCGTCTCGTTCAGGAGAAGCAGAATCGGCTGCCGAAGATCGTGGGGCAACTCTGGTTCCGATGACGCTTCCCGAACTATAC
>NZ_JARUKV010000040.1 GCF_029688865.1 Natronococcus sp. A-GB7 | reverse complement strand
TTTTGATGTCTTTCCCTTCAATTTGCTTACTAGTCATATCTGTCTCTTTCATCGACGATCAGATAAGTACAATTCTCTTACTCGCATATCTTCATACTTGTGGTTAATTAGGGGTCTTCACGTGCCAAACCTCGGAAACCCGGAAAGGCCATCCTTCCGACTAAGTGTTTGCGCGATGCCGGCCACGCGTATGATCACGGATGCACGCCCTCTCCAACCCGAGTTCGTGCCTGGCCACGTGAGACATAGGGACGGCGAAATCAACACGCTCACCAGCAACCTCAAACCCATACTCAACGGCAACCACGCCGACCCTGCCTTCCTCCACGGCCCCAGCAGCACCGGAAAGACCTGCATGGCCCAGCACGCTGTCGAACGCCTCCGCGAACAGGTCGTAGACCTTCACACACAGTACGTCAACTGCTGGGAGGATTACACCCGCTTCAAAACCTCTACCGCGTCCTCGAAGGACTCAACCGTACACATGATATCCACCGCCAATCTACACCCCGTGACGAACTCCTTGACCGCCTCCGAGACACCCTCATAGGGTCGGTGACGAATCTTTACCCTTCGGCTGAACAGAGATAGTGCCAGATGTTCGGCTCATCGATTGCTTCGATTCGCTTGTCGCTCGAAATCCCGTCGTTAGCGCGAACTCCGCGCATCTCGTCGGCGTGATCTATGCACACGAGGACATCGGTGAATACGCGAACCGTGCATACATTCGAGGAGCTAAATACATCGACGTCGAACCCCCAAGGAATGTATGCTGGAAGCTATTTGACTAGCTTTTCAGGGCCAGTCAAAGATATGGCCAAAAGATCTTTTAAAGTGTGTAAAAATCAAATAAGAAGAATGCCGCACGACAAATTGGTTCCTTACTGGGTAAGAGTTCGTCCCAGAAAAAAACAAGGCAGAGGGTCAGTAACTGAATCCGATTACTTTAATCTAACATCTTTTTCTGAGGAGAATGATGGATTCACCGATTACAACAGCTATATTGATTTCTTGAGACAGAAGCTGACAGACTTGAAAACCGTGGGGTACAAGAATGATACATCTGGGAAAACACTAACAGTCAGAAAGTTGAAGTATTCGCCACCAGGTCATAAATACAGCACTCCAAGCGGACATACAATAGAAGCTGTCTTTGGCTATGGGAAATTTGGCAGATCTGCAGACCATCTCGACTCAAGCAAGATGGATAATCTTCCAGTTGAGGAAATAAGAGAGGAAAATGCACAAGATAGTGACACATCAAACGTTGATAGGCTCTATTTTTTCACCCATTTATCTAATAAACATCCAAACTCTGCTTTCACAATTTTCCATAAATACGGGAACTCAACAGCTAGGACTACTCTTTATCAGTTCTTAAACGAATCATTACAATCACTCTATGTAGAAAACCAAGCTGAAGACGAAGAAGGCCTGATGTTTGAGATGAATACGATAGCGTCGAAACCACTGTTAGAGCAATTAATAGAAGACGACATTCAGGGGTTTGAACTTGTTCAACGTAAAGTCCCTACAGAATCCTATAAACAAGAAAGCGAGGTGATTGGGAATGTGAGAGATGCGAAGGTCAAAGTCTCAGTCGAGTCTAAGGAGTTTTCTTTTGATGAGCAAGGTGTGAAAAATCTTTTATCAAGGATTGATGGGGGTGATTATCCATTTGCAGAGATATTAGAAGAACATACTGTTGACGAGGAAATCGACGAAGTTAGTGCTATTGTCAATACATCTGATGGAAGACCTCGTAAGCGACGACTCACACGAGACAAGCTAACTATGGAAGAGTACATCAGCAAAGATATCGATTACAATCACGAAACTGGTCGGCCAATAATGACTTCAATCTCGAAAATTGCACGAGAGCTTTCAAATGAACAACTACGTGAATACACATCCGAAAGTCTGAATGAAAATGTTAGTCTTTTAGAAGAAGCTGATCCACAATCACCAGAAACACCCAGTCAGTCAACAACTAATTGAATGTATAGCCTTCACGAAATTGTCTTCGTCCTCCTGAAGTCGATTGCTGGGGACTCAGGTACTAAAAAGACGATTGTTTATTTAGCTGTAATTCCCCTTGCAATCGGAGCTATATCTTTAATTCTACAATATGAGGTTCACAGCGGATTCTTAGAAGTTACAATAGTATCTATGACACTATTAGTGGGTTTCTCTATGAACGCAGTTATTCTCATGTTGAGATACGCTGAAAACACGGATTCAGATCGCCAACTTGTAGCTCAAGTTAGAAACATCGCAGTGTACCTGGTCACACTTGGTATTTCAATACTTATCGCTGCAATTGTAGGAATCGCATTTCTTGAAAATAGCTCGTCAGAAGCCGTTAGAACCACCATATCCAGCATCTATTTTATAATCATAACTCATTTTTTCATGGTATGTCTTCTTTTCCCAGCACGTATATTCGTGATTATTGAAAGGCTAAAAAGCAGAAAAAAAGATGACAACGGTAACGGGGAACGAATACAAGTAGAGGAGGTCGGGCCATAGAACTGGTTCAGCCCTTTTTTACTGTGAGCGTGTCATAGAATCGTCCCACAGAATTCTTCGAAGGGACGAGAAGAGCTCTATGACACGTTCAGCTGAAAGGCTATCTTTCTGGCTTTCTCCCCTACCCGACGTGCCCGAGAACAGAGCAACGACCGTTTGGAAGCATCACTTACGGTTTCGAGCTATGAGCCCGCAATGAATCGGCCAGACTCGGCGTGTATTTTGTTGTTCGATCCGCGACAACCAAAGGTGATTTTGGTTAACTCGAGAGACCCGCACGACTTTCCCGATCACGTCGGTAGATCGCTGCATGAGCAACGACGTCCAAACCTACGACTGTCCATCCCCCGACTGCTCGAGGACATTCAGCGCAAGGGAGGAATTTACCGAGCACATCAACACTGAGCACGCCGGCGAGTACCAACGCGATGGCTGGCCGGATACCGAGGCCGGGCGGCAGACTCGGCGTGATCGCAATGGAAGTACAGACACGGACGACGAGTAACCGATTGCTCAAGTACCATACCGCCTTCTTCAATTTCGACTGACCACAGGTTCAGACTTGAAGAGTACACAAACTGTTTCACAAATGAGTCTGTAGAGTGATCTATGTCTAATACGAACTCGGCCTCCGATATCGAGAATTGGAACGGTGCCCTTGGCCCACAGTCCGAAATCGAGCCGTTGTTCTACGAACTCAATGTTGGGGAAAACTCTGTTCGTCTCGTTGGCCCCTCTCCTGGACAGCTCTATGAGTATGATCGGGATGAGTTTGAGCAGCTTGTTGCCGACGGCGAGTGGGTGCTGGCTGAGGACGATCCCGAAAATGAGGTCTTCCGGACGCCTAATGGCGACCAGCCGTACTAACTGATTGTTGTCGGCGGGTTTTGGTCCAAGCCCTGCATGGACAGATTAGGCAATCCGACAGCGAGAAATACTAATTTTCCGTAGCTTTGCATAAGAGCGGGGAGTCTTAACCAACAACACCCCCGGAAATCACCCCCTCCGTTGGTTAGATCGAGAACCTCACTCTTCGAGCTCGCTGTCGTCGCTCCGATCGCCATCGACAGGGACGCCGGTGAGCCACCACTTCGCTCGAGTGAGGACACCAGCTTGATCGACCATACGTTCGCGGCGTTCGCGATAGCGCTCGAGCTCTCGCTGTTCGTCGACGTACTCGACTAACTCAGTGACCTCGTCAATACGACTGTTCGTAGCCGCGAGTTGCCGCTGTAAGCGATCTCGTTCGTTCTGGAGTTCGTCCACCCGCTCTGTGAGGCGTTCATACTCGGTGATGAAAGTTCTCACCGCCTCGCTCTTAGATTCATACTCCCCGCCGTCCCCCGTTTTCCCCTCGAGGATCTCGGCTTGCTCGTCGGTAATCGTAATTGTCAGTCTCGGCACCGGTGACTCTCCTCACCGCCCGTAAGAACTCGCTCACACAAGTTATTCAGTCAGCCGGATGTCTGACGGTTCACCAAGCAAAATACAGTTTATCCAATCAGCTCGCCGTTGAGGACGACCTCGTTCATTGACGGCGTCGCACCCCCAAACACATTCGAGCGAGTGCCATCCCACCCAGTCGTTTGTATCTCAATACCCTCCAGTTCGACGTCGAATCCCGAAGTGAAATAGAAGGCGTCGCCGGGCTCAGTAAGTTCGACTGACGTATTCGTGACTGTCGCTCGTTCGGTCCCATCAAGCGCCCCGATCGCGTAGCTACCGCCAGCGCCACCGGCGCCGTCGTCAACGCCGATCCGGACGTGACAGTTTCGAACTTCGAACTCCCCGCCACGGAGCCGGATCCCACGCTGAGACCCGTACGTTCTCTCGTCGGGCGTGTGGTCGACCTCAGCGATACAGTTCTCGAGCGTCGACTGTCCATAGGGTCCGTCTCGAGCCTCGTCGTAGTCGTCGGTTTCATCGAGATACTCAACAGGCTCCCAGTCGGGACCACTGTCGGTCCGAAGGCTCGCGACGCCGCTATTCGCCGCGTGGCAATTGGTGAGAATCTTCCGACCTGAGCCCCCACGAACGTAGATCCCATTATCCGGCCACCCGCCGCACTGGATATTATTGAAGTGGATCGTTCCCTGCATTTGTGGGTGACCGGTGATCCCCGACGTCGACCACGACTGTCCGAGGCCGTACTCGTTCGTTCCCCCAGCGTAGTCGGTCGTTCGGCGTGTGTTGATCGTGTTTTCATGGTGTAGCCCGCCCCACCGCATGTCGATTGAATCGACGAGCCCGGTCGACTCGGGAGAGTGGGTCGCGACGCGCATGTTCCCATGGGTTCCGAGATCGTGCATTCCATTGAAGAGGATGTTCCGAATCTCGAGGTCACCGTCTACGTGAGCGTTGATCCCCTGCATTCCCGAGTTTTCTCGGCTCCAGTCGAAAATGAAGCCACCAAACACGAACTCGCCGCGATGAGGAGTGTTGTCGGTGCCGACCCGGAACATCATAGTGCTTCCCGAATACTCTCCCGAACCGACGGTATGGCTGTGGATAGATTCAACCTCACCATGACGGATCACTGCATTCTGACCAATCAAGCCAACGTCCCTCGATCTTGTCCGTCGGAATTGACTATTGAGCTTGTAGTCCCCTTGTGGGAGAACGATCAGCGTATCGTCACTCCAGGCACTCGAGAGGGCGTCGCCGATCGGCTCCTCACCGGTGGGGTCAGCGCCGTGATCTTCGACGAGATTTGTGACGGTCTCGAATCGATCAGCGTACGCTCCAGGATCAAGCGCTGTCGCGACACCGTCGCTGCCGGCGCCACTCGCTCCCGATTCACCGTTGCCGTCGCTCTCGCCGCCGTATGTCGATACATTCGTACATCCAGCGAGCGAGGCACTGATCCCCGCGGCGATCCCTCCGAGCAGCGATCGACGAGAGTAGTTTGTGTACTGTTGGAATGTCATGGTTCCACTTCGAGAAGCGTTATCTATGCGTTAGCTCCAGATCACGCCCGCGCCGAGAAGAGCGAACATGACCCCGAGTATTTCCATAGTCGTCCCACGGAATCCGGTGTTATTCGAGGCGTTCCGAGTGATCAGGATGTACCCCCCGATGAGGAAGAACGGGATTGCGCCAAATTCCCTGCTCCCGATCGAGAGGAACGCGGCAAGAAAAGCAGCGAGGCCGATGAGTTTCGCGAGCCGCGCGTTGAAATGAGGATAGAATACGGACATGCTACCCACCGTCCTCGCACACGACCTCCCGTAACTCTTTGAGGAGTTCCGGGTGATTTTCCTCGAGAATATCAATGTCGGTCGGAAGTTCGTCGTGTATCTTGTTCCGGATCCTCGAGGCCGCTTGATACTGGTATTCTTTCTCCTCGGTGTCGTCGCTTGCAATCAGTTCGCGTTCTCGGTCCGTCAGAATTGCACGCCGTCGGGCCATGTCGCCCGTGTTTTCCGGCTGCATACCCATATGCGTATATCGTTCCCATATACATTAAACGTTCCCTCTTTCTGCAACGTTCCCACATAACCATAATTATAAGTGGTTGACTCTAGTTGGATAAAGTAAGCACTGATCGGTTGTAGAACCGACCGGCGCACCAACGCCGGCCGAAGTGCTGTTGAGACAGCATGCTAAACCACAACCCCCTACCGGATGTGTGTTCCGGCCTTAGAGAGTGTATTGCCAGAAATTATAGAGTTCCGTCGTTAGTCATGTTGCTATCGACGTTGATGCTGACGATGTCGGTCGCGGCTCAAGAGGAGGACTTTTGTAGCACCGAGGCAGGCGAAATGCTCGGTAACACGGTCGGATTCGTCGGTGCGATCGTCGTTATGATGCTCGTGATCGGACTCCTCGTCGGTGGCGGGCTCGAGGCGCTACCATTGACCGGCGGCGTCGCACGGATTGCTCACCGTATCGTCGGCGGGCTATTCGTCGGCATATTCGTGCTCGTGCTCGGGTTCTCGTTCCTACAGTTCGGACTCGGATACTCGGTGATCGACACGGGTATGGCGTGTACCCCGCTCGACTAATCGCGAGGGGTCGATAATGTCCCGATTTTCCCGTTTCGCAGCCGTCCTACTGGCCGTTTTACTCTTGAGCAGCGCGTTCGTCGCGCCAGCGCTCGCACAAGAGGGTCCGGTCGGGAACGAGACGGACGACGAGAACGAAACGATCGGCCCGACCGATCCAGCGGTTGGGAACGAGAGCAACGAGAGTGAGAACGAGACCGACGCTGAGGACGACGAGGACGGTATGGGTAACTGGGTGTCTGACGCGGCACCGTCGGTGAGCAACCCAGTCCCGAGTACAGGCGAGTTCGTTGATGGAATCTTCGAGTGGGTCCAAGACAGTGCTGTCGGGATTATCGAAGGTGTCCTGGAGGGATCCATCGAGGTTCTCATCGGCACCCCCGAGCCTGGAAACGCGGGTTGGAACGGGATCTTCGGGCAGCCAACTGAGGAGCCGTTCGCTTCCCTCTTTGAACCGATCTATGAGGGAATGATCCTCCCGTTCACAGTCGCGATACTGTCTATCATTATTCTGGCGCTCACTGGATTCCTCCCCTACTCGAGTCTCGTCGGGAGCTACCGGGTCTACATGTGGATCATTCGGCTTGTCGTCGCGATCTTCGCGCTGATCTTCGCATGGCCGGTTGTCGGTTGGATGCACCAATTGTCGAATGATATCGCATGGGCGTTCGCTCCCGAGAGCGATGAGATCCTGTCGATCACAGGCTCGCTCACGCTCGGGTCGACAGCCGCCCCCGTCGCGGCATCGATCTACCTGTTCGGGTGGATCAAAATCGTCCTCTATGCGTTCGTCTACTTCTTCAGATATCAGCTACTGTTCTGGATGCCGTTCGTGTTCCCGATCCTGCTAATCCTCGCTCTCGCAGCACCCCACAAGCGGCTTCGAAGCTTCGGATCCTTCGGTCTCTGGCAATACATTGGCTTGCTGATCATGACCTGGCCGAACGCCATGATGTTCGGCGCCGCCTATCAACTCGACTGGGGATTCAACGTCAGCTCGTTCGCGAACGTCGGGCTCATATTCGGGATGTTCCTCACCGGGATCCTCGTTCCGATCGCGATCATGTACGCTATGGCTCAGGGACCGGGGCTCGTGACCGGCGTTATGATGGGGACCGCCTCGAGCGCCGCGAGTGGCGTTCGGCGCCGCTCGCAGAAAGGATGGAAACCACAGACGTCGGTCGCACCTCGAGAACTCTCGCAGCAAGCGCGGAACCGTGCACAGACGACCTACCAAAAGACACAGACACAACTCAGCTCAATGCGAGGTCGACTCTCCCGGTCGTCTTCGAGCCCCGGATCTAACTCCGGGACGTCGGCCGGCGGCTCCTCGAGTTCCTCGAAAGAAATCAAGTCGAACTACGGCGACCCGAGCGGCGCAACGACGCTTGCACAGCGAATGAAACGACGAAACGGGAACAAGAACAATGACGACTGAGAGCACCGACAGCGGCGAGAGTACGACGACCCAAGAGCGCCAAGTCCTTAGCGACGTCTCGGAGCGCCCCGACTGGATGGGGTTCTCGATCTTCGGGCTCTTGCTGTTTCTGACGCCGGCGCTCACCCTGTTCACAATGACGGCGATCATGCACCCGCGACCGTTTTGGTGGGTGTTGCTCCTCGCAACGATCGCCGCGGCGTTCGGCGCGTTCGTCGCGATCGCCATGACGCCGGAGCATATCACGGCCGGACAGTACGCGAAGAAACTCGTTAGCCACTACACCCAGCAGCCGATCCTAATCCATGACTGAGAACGATACCAGCGACGCCGAGACTGAGACGGAAACGACCACGAGTAGCAGCGACCTCGAGCAACCAGCGCCGACCTCGAAGCTTCGACGGTTCGCCCAACTCCCGGGGATCAAGGGCTCGGTCCTTGGCTCCGGCGAGTACGAACCCACTCAAGAGCTGATCCCATTCAAGAAGCCGTACCGACAGCGCTACGCGATCGAGCGCGACGACGGCGCGCTCATCGGCGCCGTGCGTATCTCGCCGGCGAATATGAGCCTCAAAGACGAGGACCACTGGGAGCAACAGGTGAACCGACTCGCACGCATGCTCGCGTCGACTGTCGAGTACCCTGCTCAGTGGTACAACCCCATGCGTTCGGTCGACTTTTCGGACCGACGCGCTCGCTTCTTCGAGGAGGAACAGACTCACCTCCAGGGCGCCGACGTCGCTGACGACGGGCAAGACGAACTCCGGGAGCGTGTACTCGCCGACGTCGCCGGCGAACGCGCCGCCGTGATCGGGCTCCTCCAGGATACAACCATGCGGCGCGAACACTATTTCGTCGTCGCCGTCGAACCCGAGGAGGCCGTCTCGCCGGTCTCAAGCGACGGCGGCGGGCTCGCGAACGTTCCCGGCGTCGGTCAGATTATCGAGTGGCGCGAACTCCAGAAACAACGCGGCTCTCCCGAACACACGAGAGAACTCCTCGATAAGCTCGAGCGCCGTGTTGAGGACGTCGCAACCAGCGTCCAAAGCCTCGAGGATATCACGGCGACGCCGCTCTCGTCGACCGAGTTCGCAAAGATTCTCGCGAACTACTACCGGACGGACGACGTCTATGCCTTCGACGACTTTTCGCAGGTCGTTCGTGAGGCGCCGGTCCCGGAACTCGAGGACACCGACGAGGACCCCGCACCGGATCTCTCCTACGATCACCTCGAGCGCGGCCCCGACCGTGACGGTCACACGTTCGCCGCTGAGCGTCATGCCCGCCGAGACCCGAGTGAGACAGCGTCGCCTCGAGACGACGCCGACAGCGACGACGTCGCGGCGCTCTCCGAGGACTACGGCACCGACGGGCTCGCACTCGACGACGACGCGCTCGAGGAGAACTTTCAGTCACTGCTCGCTCCCGAGGTCGTTGATCGGTCGTCGCCGAATCACGTCACTCTCGACGGCGACACTCACTCGACGACGCTCGTGATCCGAGATTGGCCGGCGATCCCCCCTATCGGGATGCTCGAAGGCCTGCTTACATTCGACGAACCCGGGGTTCAGGTGACGGTCTCGACCCACTTCGAGGGACAAAACGTCGCCGACGAACTCCAGCGGCTCAAGTCGACCGAGACCTCGCTCCGGCTCAAGGCCGAACGCGCTGAGGAGCGTGACTCGCCGCTTGCTGATCGGAAGGTCGAACAGTGGGAAGCCGCTCGAGATATCAAACGGTCGGTCGAACGCGCTGACACCGGGCTCTTCGAAACGAATACCTACGTTGAGATTCGGTCGACTGACTTCGAACAGCTCCGTTCGGTCGTTCGGAAGACAAAGAGTCGCCTCAAGGAACTCAACGCCGCTGCGAAGGAACTAACCTTTAATCAAGATAGGGGTTGGCAGACCGCGGCGCCGGCGTGCAAGAACGACGTTCACGACTCGGTCACTATGACCGGCGACGGGCTCGCGGCACTACTCCCGTGGGTCTCGAGCAACCTCGTTGAGCCGACCGGTGTCGAGTTCGGGACTCACGCCGAACTCAACGAGCCGACGCTTGTCGATCTATGGAGCCGGTCGACCGGCTACAATATGGGGATCTTCGGAACGATCGGGTCGGGCAAGACGACGACGCTCAAGACGATACTCACCCGGCAAAAGCTCACCGACGACGACGTTCGGCTCGTTCTCTGTGACCCGCTCCAAGAGTTCGCCGGGCTCACCGAGATTTTCGATGGCGATCGCGTCGTGATCGGTGGGTCGACGAACATCAACCCGCTACACCTCGAGGCTGACGAGCAGAGAGCGAGCGCTGACGAGGAGTACACCCCCGTCTCGGATGCAAAGGTTCGGGCCATGTCGTTCGTCAAGACGTACTACCAGAACGAGGAGGGGCTCTCGCTCGGTCGGAAACAAGGCGTCTGGCGGCGGGCGATCAGTACGGCATACGACCGTGCGGGCTACCACGAGCGCGACGGCGCTGTGACCTTCGGTGAGGAGCCGCCGACGCTCCAGGACGTCTTTGAGATTCTCCGGGAAATGGTCGACTCGCCGGAGAACTTTGTCGACGAGGCGCTTGACGAGGACGCCGATACGATCGGCGACTGGAAGCAGCGGGCGATCGATATCATAAACAACGATATCCAGGCGTTCGACGAGGGAGAGATCTACTACAACCTCACCAAGCCGACCGACATTAGCCTCGAGGGATCCGACGTCGTCTATCTCGACCTCCAGCGCTACAACTCCGACGAGAATCGCGGGCTCATGATGCAGCTGCTCGTCTCGCAGATCTACGAACAGACCAAGACGTCCGACCGCAAGACGATGTTCGCGATCGACGAGAGCCACTACATGACCCGGCACTCGAGCGACCTCGCTTTCCTCAAGCAAGCCGTTCGCCACTCTCGGCACTACGACCTTTCCGTGATCTTCTCAACTCAGACGATTAGCGAGTTCCTCGCAACGACCGAGGACGGCGGGCTCACGGACACCTCCGAGGTGATTCTCGATAACATGTCCATCCAGATATACCAGTATCTCAAAGAAATGGACCGAGGGCTCGGCGACGAACTCGGTCTCACGAGCGCAGAAGTGGACTACGTTCGTGACGCCGCCTCGGGGAAAGAGGGGCAAGGCTACTCCGAGGCGCTGCTCCGTGTTGACGAAAAGGGCTCCTACCCGATTCGGGTCGAAATGGACGACTCGCTCAACCCGTGCGAGTTCTCGCTCGTTCGCTACGATCCGACCGATCACGGTGACGACCCCTACCAGTGGCTCCAGGAACAGACGGACGACTGGCGGTGGAATCCCCGCCCCGAACGCGAACAAGACGACGTCCTCGAGGACGACGTGACCGAGAGCGGCGACAGTACCGAGACGGAACCGAACGCGATCGCGGCCGACGACTAACCGAGGTGCGATTCACATGGGATTATTCAGCCGTAACTCACCGAAAGCGCTCGAGATAGACGCACAGACGGCCGAACAGATTCGAGAGACTGTCGCCGACGAGGAACAACCCGTACTCGGGATCCGTCCCTACCGCGGTGAGGACGCTATCGAGCGCGGCGAACGACTACTTAACTCGCTTCACGACGTCGATCACGGCGGACTCTTCGATCGCAAGAACGCCTCACCCCCACAGACCTTCGAACTCCATTACACGGACGACGAGGAGATTCTTCAGTTCCGTTTCGTTCCCGGCGATCAAGATAGTCGCCGGCGACTCCTACGACAGCTCAAAACGTACTATCCCGATTCGGACGTCGTCGAATCGGCTCCGGCGTTCGCCGAACTCGAGGACGGTGATCACGTTGCCGGCGCTCACCTTGAACTCCGGGATAGCAACTACTACCGACCGATCAAGCACTATCAGATTGACCCGGATCACTTCGAGCAGGATCCCTACGACTCGATTACGTCGGAAATGGTGGGGGCTCCCGAAACGGCCGACGCCGACGTGATCGTTCAGTTCGTTCTCCGGCCGGCGTTCTCGACAGAGAGCCGTGACTCGAAGAATTGGTTCTCCGGGATCCCCGATACTCTCGAGGAGCTCCAGAACCCAGTAACGAGGTTCGACGCGAGTGGATTCGCCGAGGAAATCGGGAATATCGTTGCACAGAACGAGGAGCGCGGCGGCTTCGCAAAAGAGATAGACACGAACGGTCACAACAAGGCCGCTCAAGTCGTCGCCGATCAGTACGGGAAGAAAGGATTCCATCTTAACATCCGAATCTTCGCTATCTCCAGCGATCCCGACGAGGCCGTGTCTCGCGTTCGTGAGACCTCCGGGATGTATCGCAAGTTCTACAACTCGAAGTATGAGCAGGGCTTCGAGCCAACGTTCTACTCCCGGCGGAAGCTTCCGAAGCTCCTCGAGCGCGCCGCTGCTCGGGAGTGGGTCGATCGGGACATGGTTTTCTCGACCGACTCGACAGCGGGCGTCTGTCACGTCCCGACCGACCTCAACACACAAGAGGCCGACTACTCCATGACCGTCGCCGGGAAGGGCGTTCCCCCGAGGACGCCGCGGTTCCCGTTCGACGAGGTCGGGCTCGATCGAGCAACCTCACCACAGAGCGAGAAGCAACGAGCCATGCTCACTGAGACCGATCGCGAGTCGCCTATCTGGTACGGCTTCGGTACTCGGAACGGCGTCGAAGCCGGCGTTCGCCCCGAGACGCTCAACGTGCACCAATTCGTGAGCGGGTCGACCGGTATGGGTAAGACGACGTTGTTGATCAACTACTTCCGTCAGATCATGCAGCGTGGTCACGGCGGGCTCTTTTTCGACCCAAAAGGCGACGACGCCGACGAGATAATCTCGCTGCTCCCGGAAGGCCGTGAGGACGACCTGATCTTTCTGGATATCGGCGCCGACGCCGAGTATGAAGTTGGCTTCAACTTTCTCGAGGTCCCGCTCCGGAACCCCGACCCCGACTCTCAGTCTTTCGAGAGCGCCGTTGAAGCGCTCGCCGACGACCTCGAGTCACTGCTTGCTCAGTCGGCCGGACCCGATGCCGCATGGGGCGCTCGCATGTCCGGTGTGACCCGCAACGTCGTCCGTGGTCTCGCCGAGTGGCAGGTTCGGACTGACCGAAGCGTGACGCTACTCGACGCCTACTACGCGCTCCTCGAGGAGAACGGTCGACAGCGCTACGCCGACATGCTCAGTGAGGCTCGGATCGAATGGATCGAGGACTACGCTCAGGACGTCGTCGCCGACATGGATCAGGACGAACTTGAGCCACTGATTCGGCGCTTAAAAGAGTGGGTAGAGAGCGGAACGACCCGATCCATCGTCTCACACCCGACGTCGACCATTTCCATCGAGGACGCCGTTCGCGACGGGAAGATCATAGTCGTTCGGAACCGCTCGAGTTCCGGATCAGCAAAGCGTATGATCGCGACGGCGCTGATCCGACGCATTTGGGTCGCGATCCGAGAGCAAACGTACTCCGAGAGCGAGCCCAACCCGCCCGAGTTCTACTGCGTGATCGACGAGTTCGACAAAATCGTCTCGAAGGAAAGCGAGATACACAACATCCTTCGGGAGGCCCGATCGTTCGGGCTCTCGCTGACGCTCGCGGCTCAGAACCTTGAGACCGGAAGCGACGACGACATAGGGATTCCCGAAGGGATTCGCCGGGCGATCCAAGGCAACTGTAAGACGTTCCTCACCTTCGACGTCGGCGATCCACAAGACGCGACTGCCGTCGCGCCTCAGCATAGCGAGGATATAGAGGCGAAGGATATCCTCGAGCTCTCGAAGTACCGGATCTTCATGCGGACCCACGACGACCGGGACGAAAAGACCGACTCGTTCAAGGTTCAAACGCTCGAGCCCGCGCTTGACGTCCTTGAGACGCGCGACGAACGCGAGACCGAGCAGCTGATCAGCGAGTCTCAGGAACGCTACGGCCGGCGTCGTCGCACGAGTGCAGAGATAAAGAGCGAGATACTGCTCCGAGACAGTTCCGGCGACGTCGGGTCGGTCCGTGACGAGGCGCTCCAGCAAGATGTCGCGAAGGTCGTGTACGACGCCGCGCTCCGGTCCGAGGGTAACGATCGGGACGTTCCCCTCGAAGCGTGCGAGGACGCTATTCGCGCCGCTGTCGCCGACCGTCTCGAAGCCGACCGGATCGACACTCGCGAACGGCTCTGGCGAAACGTTCTCAAGCCGATTCCCGACTCGAAACTCTCCGAGAACGAACGAGACGGGGAGCTGTGGCTATCCGTCGGCGACGACGTAGTCTCGAGCATCCAGGATGTCGGCGACGACGAGAGTGCCGGCGGCGCCCTGCATTCGCTCGTGCTCCGAGACGCATACCCCGCGTTGAACGAACTCGGTCTCGACGTCGCGATCGCCGAACAAGGTGAGGGTGAGAAGAGCCTTCCCGACGGCACCGCTGATCCGACGCCGCTGCTCGAGGTCGGTGCCGACGCCGATCCCGCGGCGATCGCCGAGGCCTTCGAGACCTTCCGGGGGGATCACCCGACAGTCGACGAACTAACGAACGGTCGTGAGGCGATCCTCGAAGCCGAGAAGTCGACCGGGAGCACTAAGCAGGGTCAGACGGTCCGCAACCTCTCGAGTGCCGCGAACGACGACAAAGCTTGTCTGTTCCTCTGTCGGGAGGACGTCGCCGATAATGTCTGGCGGACACTCGCAGACGAGCCTCGAGGCGCTCGCGAACGCCACTCGGTCGACGGTGAAACCCGGTTCTACAACCTCAGACCCCTGGGTATCGACGGCGAAAGGGTGTATCGCGACGGCGCTCGCGAAGATGTGTGGGTTCGAGACGATGAGACCGGCGAGTACGTCCTCCGGGACGGTGCCGGCGACGTACACGCTCGGTTCCCCGACGCCGCGAGTATCTTCGATGATGTCGATCGTTACCCGGCTGTCGGCGACGAGGCCACTGACGACATGCGAACGATCAAGACGCCGATCGTTCCCGAGTATGAGTTCGACGACGGTACCGTTCCCGAGCCCGGCGACGGCTGGTATGTCGTCGTCGTTCCGTCGACTGAGGACGACGAGACGTTATCCGCCGACGACCTGGAGGTCTATATTGACGGGATGACCGTCCCGCTCTCTTCGCTGGGAGCCGACGGTGAGACGTCCCTCGAGGACGACCACAGCGACGGCCGCGATCGCGACGACGAGCTCCAGGACGACAGCGCCGGCGAGAAAGAGACGGCGGATCGGGACGGCGGCGACAGCGGGCTACTCTCGAGATTCTGAGTCTCTGAAAGGTGTTTACAGATACGGTTCGCATACCCCTCTTCGATTACCCGACGAGCGGTACGTACAGGTGAAGGAGGCAACGCTGCGGTAGCGCCACAAGCGCAGCACCCGCGAGCGACCATCGGGAGCGAGCGGCTTTTTAGCGTAGATTTTTGCGCGAGTGGTTCCGCGCTTCGCGCGGAATCCCGACGCGGAAAAAGGTACGTGGGCATCTCTACGTAGCGGCTGGTTCAGCAAAATGGGGGTGAAAATAATTCACGGAAGTAGTTCTATGACACCCTCTACCCCTCCAAGCGTTCGTGGTGATCTTCGACAAGGTCAGCCATACGATTGAACTCGCTCTTTATCGCTTCGAGGTCGTTCTCCAGCTCGTCGATCCGGTCGTTCAGTCCCTCGATCGTTTGCGGCCGATCCTCCCGACCCCGCTCCTCGTCGATCGCCTCGAGCAGCTGCTCACCGCTCTCGGTCAGCGACCAAACGATCACGTCCCGGCCGCCGTGGCTAACCTCTTCTCGATCTACCTCACGGATTAGGTTCTCATCGGCCAGCCACCGGAAGTGATACCGGACACTTCCCTCGGGTATTTCGGCTCCAGTCGTTTGACGGACCGTCGATGTATCACCTTCGCCGCCAACCGCTCGGAGCGCCTTGAGGATCCCGCGGCGAGTGCTCCCGAGTCGATCACGGACGTCCTCGATCGAGTCTGATCCCTCGCTTTGCTGAGATCCGTTCATAACGACCATACACGACCATAGAACAATAAATAATATGGTCGGTTATCTACCCAAGCGAATACATAGAGTGGGTTGAACTAACCACCGGGAGGATAGGCCAGTCGAAACAGGAATCAAAGAGGTATCAGTCTCTCGAGGACGTCAGGTGACGGAGCAAGAGCATAGCGTAATAGGGTAATCTACCGGGTATTTCCCCGAGGAGTTATCCGGGTGTGCGAAGAGTTCGATAGCACTCTCCTGTTACTCCCGCGGGGATGCCAGCACTACCTCAGTACTCGAGTTCCTCAAGCATCTCGCGGACCTCTTGGGGAGTGGCATCTTCGAGACAATCCAAGCCGTACTCAATCACGAGCGGGTAGTAGTGGCGGTTCTTCTCGAGGCTCTCACCGAACTCTCGCTCATACTCTGCGGAGATCATCTTGTAGCGAAAGTTCATCTCGTCTCGCTGTTCCTCTGGAAGGTAGAGGTAGGTGCCAACCTGCTCATCTTTGAGTGACGTTGATTCCTGCGAGCTGTCTGTCTCTCCTGTCTTGGATGTCTTTTCCGTTTTGGACGTCTTGGACGGTTTGGATTCTTCAGACTCCTGGGACTCTCGATCTTCTGAGTCCGATTCAGGCTCGACCTGCGATTGGGCCTTCTCCTTGGATTGATTGCGTCGTTCACGAAGCCGACTAGCCCGATCACTCATGCTTCAACCACCTCGGAGTCCGACGGCGATGCAAATCCAAACTGCGAATCGAGACTCTCCGCAATGTTCAGGAAGGCCTCACAAACGTCGGCTTCATCGTTGTATTCGAAGATTGAGGTCCCGCTCTCGAGGGCGTACTGGATGTCCGCCCGTTCACGAATCTCCCAGACCGGGACATCGTCGTAGGCTTGGTTGATCCAATCGACCATCTGCTGGGCCTGGTTCTTCCGGACGTCGATCCGGTTGATGACGACACCGACCTCGTTGATTTCGATCTCGTAATCTGTCTCGAGCAGATCAACATGATCATAAAGCAGTTCGAACGCACGCTTACTGGTCGACTCCGCCAGCGCTGGCACAAGGATGTTCTGGGCCGCATATAACGCGTTGTCGGTGAGGTTCCCTAGGTTGGGCGGACAGTCGATGATGACGTAGTCATAGTCATCTGCAACGTACTCGAGCACAGCGTCGAGTTGCTCCCCGCTACGACGCGAGAGTGTGAGCTCCGGTTCGACTGCGGTCATATCGATATTGCTCGGGACAACATCCATCTCCTCGTGTTCACGGACGATCTCCGTCACATGAGAGCGCATCTCTGCGTCAGTCAGACAGTCGAATAGCGTTGGGGGCTCTTCATCGTAGACCTCTGGCATCCCCAGGTTTTCCGTCGCATTCCCCTGTGGATCGATATCGACTAGGAGAACGTCCCGACCGCGCTGATTGAGAGCGCCTGCAACGTTGATAGCCGCCGTTGTTTTTCCGACACCACCTTTCTGCTGGGCAACACTGATTTTGGCTGTCTCTTCCATACAAAACGTATTGTATGGTACAGTCATAAAAGATGTGCAAACTGTCAAAATAGGCAACCGGTAGGAGAAGGGGTATAGCGAAATAGTGGTGTGAAAACTGGAGTCTGCCGGCAGGACGAAAGAGAATTCACTCTCTTGTCGTCGTCCTACTAATAGTTCTCCAGCCAAACCTACTTCACGGCGACGTATCATCCCCAGCGATAGAATTGAGTCCTCACGAAGCCGCGGATATCCGTTCAGAGCTTCTCGATCGTGGAGAGCCGATTCCAGCACCGGATACGTTGATCACTGGTGTTGCTCGGAGCCTGGATGCCGAGTTGGTTGCAACTGATAAGCACTTCTCGAAGATATCCCAGCTCAATACTGTGAACCCGCGTGAGTAATCTACCGCTGTCAATTCCTAAGGAGGAACGGAAGCAACGGTACAAAATCTGCTGAAAGATTTTCTTTTTGATCACCCCTCCGAAGAAGTCCCGCTCAAAGATTGCTCAAGATGAACAGCTAATAGAGAAGCTGAGGACGCGGTTGCTGAGAAACAAGACAGCAAAGGGGGGTTGCTGGTTACCAGCAACCCCCCACCCTACCCTCACTGGGTTAGGGTGGTGGTGGTGATGTAACCATCCGAACCCTAATCCAGTGAGGGTAGGGTGCTGGGTTACAGATGTTCAGTTCGTCCTGTTCTGCTTTGTCCGGTCACGAACCTCCTGTTCTTTGCTCTATCTCGTCCTCTCTATCTTCACTCTCTCGTCCTCGGAATGCTGAGTCAAGAAAAAACTTGTAGTGTCGACGCTCTCCATCACTACTCAAGCCCAGACAAGCCCTCTTTCTCGGACACGTCCTAGCCGTTGCGTAGATATGCGAATCTAACGCTGGTATCTCTTTCATCTTTCGTCGACGTTGGTAGAGTCGTGCTGAATATACAGTGGGTCTCCTGCATGGTAATGCTCTATGCCCCGCGGCGTATCTATAGAATAGGTAGCCATTCTGAACGGATTGATTTGTGTTGTCTTGCCGTGGACTAAACCCACGTGATAATTTGCCAGCCCTGCAGCGCTAACACCATATCAAACCCTAACATCATAAGCAAGTAGCCACATACAGAAAACAACCAATGCCGTGCCCCGACTGCGAACAAACACTCATCTACCACGAGGAAAAAGACGGCCTCTACTGCCCAAAGTGCCTCCAACTCCCCGTCGCTGATTCAGACTGGATCAAACAGCAAGCCTCGGAAATACAAGACCAGTACCTCAATCACGATGATTTGCTCCTCCTTTTAGAGGAATACGGTACATTCTGCGTAATTGGAACACTGACATTCGAACTCAACAAGGGAGCTGCCGGCATGATCACCGACAACCGACTGTCGGTGACGAAATTCTTCCATTCACTCCCAATAATCAAAGCAGTATACGAGAATGCGAATCGATTTAATAACCACTTCGATCCGCGAAACGCACACGTACAGGAAGAACTCGATGAGAGAGTGGAAGCATTTCTCAACGATGCAACTGGGCTAATAACGGTCCTGAACCAAGTCCAAGAGGATTTCTGTATTCCAATCGAGCTGACTCCAATTCACGGATCGTGGAAAGATTTCTTTGCGAATTTTCTGTTCCCCCATTCTGAATACTGGCTTTGTTCAGAACGCTGTCTGAGAGCGAACATCGGAGCAAGGGAGGAAATACGAGAAGATTTCATGCTGAAGGAGGTGATTTTCCGGTCGTTCGACCGACCAGAGAAAAACGAGATAGATAGTGTCCGAGACTGGGCTGATCACTGGTACGGATTTCAGGTGAGCCTCGGATTCACATCAGCACTTGACGAGACTGTGGGTGAAGCGTTCACTACCGATTTCCCGGATTCAGTAACGATATTTGACTTGGAAAAGCTGCTTGATAAAATGTCTGAGGCAGTCCAATCGACAATCGCAGAAGCTGAACCGGGCGATTTTCGTGCAGTTGGTGTTCCCGAACACAAGTTCGATGACATCGGTAAAGGAGTGTTCGGGAATTCATGGGAAGATGTTAAGCCCTCAATCACGCTCAGCCCGGAAAACACAGATGCTCATCCGTTGTTTTTCAAGATATCCGGGACGAAAGCGATGGATGTCAGGGGTGGTCGTAGGACTCAGAAGGTCCCTCATAAGCGCGTCGTATACCCGGATCAGTTCTCTCAGTTAGTCAAAATGCAGTTGTTCCCGTTCCTCGAAAACGGTAACTTAGAAAAAAGCACGAGTGCTCTTGCCGCATTGACCGAAAGGCGCGGTGAGGAATTTGAGCGGTACGTATACGAATTTTTAGCAGAAACGACATGTGACGCATATCACAGCTGTAAAACTTCGAAACAGAGTGGCAAAGAGATTGATACGATTTTCAGGAAGGACGGAACCGTGTTTTTCGTTGAATCGAAGTTCATGCTTCCGAAACTCAATATGCAATCGCAGAAAGGGATTAAGAACGTTGATCAGGCGTTCAACGAGAAAATTTTCAAGGAAGGAACCGATCGTGGTGGGAAGCCATTCCCGGATAAGGTGGAGGCTTGGCGTGAATTAGATGCCGGTGCTGAGATTTCCCATCAGGTGTCCCGCGATAAGTACGATCGTGAGCGGATTCGAGTCCCAGATGAATGGGTTGATGGTGAATTTGAGATGCTCGTAGTATCGAATTTCACACCGTCGTACTTGGAAAAGCGAGGGGTGCGGTTCCTTACCGACTTAGAGTTGTATCAATGGATCGAGAATGAAAAGGACGTGTTCTATGATGTTCTGACCGATGGTATACAGGCATGACAGGGTTGACAGGCTCATTGCGATTTGTCCATCGTCGTGGTGCAAGACTCAACCTCTATATCCAGCACGGTGCTCTTGACAGCAATTAGTGGGATGGATCGACGTCCTGTTACCTCTTTGTCCTGTACGTAACACAGCTATTGAAAAATGTAGCTGATACTGATCGAAGAAGAGTAAATCCTCGAACACACCGCTTATAGAATTCTCTATCGGTCCAAATCTCGACCCCGTTCGACTGGGTGACTATTCGTTCATTAATCCGCCGTCAGTAGCTACTTGTCTCCCATCGCTTGCTCGAGTCGTTTTTGCGTATTCCTCGAGTGTTAGTCCGATTTCATCGACCACGGCATCGATCTCTTCGGGAGCAATACTCTCCGTGCTCGCATCCGATCGAGCATCGGCAATCTGATCCGCGATCGACTCGCGAGCATATTCAACGTCCATCGACTCCCAGAGAGCAACGAGGTTTCGATCTGCTTTAACGATCGACTTGACGGTTTCGGAGAACCATTTGGTTTCCTCGATCGGTGTCTCGGGTTTATCCTCGCTTTCGATGTCGCCGCTGTCCTGTTGGAGATCCTCATAATCTGCTGTTTCGAGCGAAGATCCGGCTCCCGATTTCTTCTCGAGGTCGTTCTCACTACTGATGTCCTCTGGTGCGCGGAATGCGTCAGCGTTCTCGTCGTACTCGAACTCGAGGCGATCAATCAGCTGCTCGACGAACTCGTTAACCTGTTCGCGGTTCTCTTCGGAGATCTCGATTCCAGCTGCATTGAGTGCACGGCAGGCGTCGGAGCGGTCAAATGCTGGTGCAGTGTTGAGAGAGCGATCGCCTCCGAGAGCGTCGATCACGTCGCCGACGATCTTCTGTCTCCAGACTTTCGGCGGGAGGTACTCTGTGGTGCCGTCCTCATCGTCGTAGCGCTTGACGTCGTCGCCAAGGTGGCTGATTACACGCTCACGGTATTCTTCGATAGTCTGTTTGGCCGGGTTATCACTGTGTCCGGCGTGTTTACAGATCGCCTCTTCGAGCGTCTCGCCATCGAATACGTCAGGGAGTTCGGTTACAATCGCGACCGTTGTCCGCTCAACACTTGAGAGACCATCACCGTCAGAATCGGCCAGGGTCGAGAGTAGGCCTTCAGCGTCGTCGACAATCCGGTCAAGTTTTCGGTTGAGACGGGACTGACGATCGTCCTCGAGATACTTCTGAAGTGCCCGACCGAGTTCGACACCGTATGTGTCGTCGCTCTGTTCTACCTTCGCTCGGAACCCATTTGCGACGTCAGCATCGACAACCTTCTGCACTCTCACTCGTTCCTTATTCGCCAGCGAGTCGCCGGTCACCGGATCGCTGTCCTCAATATCTTTCGGCCGCCGGCCGGCAGCTCGGACAAGCCGATCGACAATCGACTCTGGTGAATCGTCGAGGTCAGCGTACTCGATCATTGCTCGCTCGAGCTCCGGCCGTTCGTAGGCCCCGACGCTCGTTCGGTTCCGAGTGAGATGATCCTGAAAATCGTCCCATGGCTTCTTCGGGACGCTCCAGTCGATCCGATCCGTAGTTTTGCTTGAAGTGGGTTTATTCGTGTTCGATTCGTCGGTTGACGTCGTTCGCGCGTTCGTCATTTCTGTGGTTTGGGTGGGTTAACGCGCCCAAATCCACACTGCAGACAGCGACCGCCGACGAAAAGTCTTTTACTCGGCCCGTTCAAGGACCAAGTAGACGACATCACGTCGTCGGCCAAGTTCATTCGAACTCCGTTGTCCGCGTTGTGGTTCGTGGACGCACACTTCGGGGGCTGCCACCCCCGGACGTTACTACTCGCATAGTCACGACGCCGTGATTCGGTATCGCGACCTGACTGCTTCATCGATTATCTTGAGACCCGGTAAGTGTTTCCCTCACACTCTTTCTTCACAGACGACCTCTTGAAGCTCCTCGAGGACGTCGGGTCTCTCTTCTCGTAATACCTCGATATCTTTCGGCAGCTCCTCTCTGATCCGCTTTCGCACCCGATAGACTGCCTGATCTTGCTGGTGTTGCTCCGGCTTGCTCTCACCAGTTATGTGCTCTCGGTCTGTATCTGTCATGATTGCCCGGTAGCGTCCCATCGACCCCGTCTCTATTGCCATTCTACATCAACCTATGCGTCCCCGCATACTAAAACTATGCACCCAGGCATAGCTTTGCATTAGTGCATACTATTAATAGGCACCAGTGCATAGAATAGAGTAGGCACTGATCGGGAATAGTTCCCGACGGGCGCTGGAGACGCCCGCCGAAGTGCTGTAGGAAACAGCAATGAGCAAAAACGCTACCCGAAGTCAAGAAAGCACCGACACCGAACTTGATGAACGCGACTGCCGCGCCTTGGAACAGTATCTCACTGTGCTCGAGGACCAGGGTGATGTCCGTGGGAATCCGGGCGAATACGAGGTCGTCAGCGAGAGTGGGAATAGCTACGCCATCAATACGCTGCTCGGGGAGTGCGAATGCTGGGATGACCGGAGACAAGATCGTCCTCGCTGCAAGCACCGTCGTCGAGTCGAGTTCGCAACGGGCTACCGCGAAATTCCGACCACTGATTGTGTTGATGTCGACCCAAGCCTTGGTGAGCACGTCTCGAGCGTTAACGACGCTGCCAATGAAGCTTCGAGCGAGCAGGCGATCGCGACTGACGGCGGACTCACTGTTCGCGAGGCTGCGGACGATGCTAGGATTCTCGAAGACAGCGAGAGCGATCCGTGGGAAGGTCCCTTCCCGGAGTTCGATAAGTACGGCGAGCCGACCGGCAAACGGTACTACCGCTGTCGCTGCTGTGGCCGTGAGGCACTCGAGTCGATCGGTCGGGACGTCGTCGGCCATCGCGAGAGCTGTCGCTTCGGGGAAGCGGACAGATGAGACGGCCACTGCATACCAACGCCGAACGCGAACAGTTCGAACTCGAGTGGCTGGAGATTCAGCGCGCTCGCGCGACGTGTATACCTGATGGCGTTCGTGAGCAATAGCCGGAGATTCGAACTGACGAGTAGTTTCAAGCCCCTGTAAGCGGACACTTGTCTGCTTACAGGATGTAAGCAAGTCCTGTATTTTAAGTATCCAAACTGAGTGAGAGGCGGTGAAAACGAGATGAACTACGCAACCTACATTCGAGCGAGTACAGACGACCAAACAGACATCCACCAACGAGAGAGCATTGATGAATGGATACGGGAGAACGACATTGATCTCGCAGATGTCGATCGCTATGTCGATCTCGGTCAATCCGGTGCAAGTGATGATCGTGAGCAGTTTACCGAGTTACTTGAGGCGATTGAGGCCGGCGAGTATACGCATATCATTTGCTGGGAGATCAGTCGTCTCTCGAGGAAAGGTGCGACACTTCAGCGATTCTTCGATGTCTGCGAAGACACCGAGACGACAGTTGTGATCACAGATGGGAGTGTCGAGAAAGTCACTCCTGACGGCACTGGCCGATTCGTTGCTGATATCATCGGTATGGTCTATCAGCAAGAGCGCCGCACACTTATTCGACGGATCGAAGCTGGACAGCGCCGTGCACAACGGCAGGGTAAATGGTTAGGTCAAGTCCCGGCTGGCTTCCGTCGCGATGACGAGGGATACCTCCAGCCGATCATTGATCCAGACCATAACGTGGGTGATACGGGATACCTTGAACTCCGGGATGCGCTCGAGCGGATCGATGACGGTGAGTCGTATCGGTCTGTCGCTGAAGGACTCCCGATTACCCGACAGTCGCTCTCAAATATCTACCAGGACTCCGAGCGGCGAAAGTGGTATCTCGAGGCGACGGCTGACAACGATGCCGTGCATGCTGCACTCGAGTCGGTCCAGACGGCGCCGGTTGGTCGAAATCCAACACCAGAGGACTGATTGCTCCGGCTTAATGAAATCCGGTCAGATGTGAGCAAACTAGATGACGAGTTCCTTGAGGAAGAATAGCAAACTGGAGAGTGAGGTTATGGAGTGGTTGATGAATATTCTGCAGAAAGTCGGTAAGAGCCTTCGTACTTTTTCCATCATATAGCCGAAGTATTATACTGAATGCCCCTAAAACCATCACACATCTGATGCTTGCGCTAGATCCACTCGTCGACAACGCTGACGGTACACTCGAAGACGTGTATGGAGACATCATCCCGCAGTGCGAAGAAATACGCATTGCGACCGGCTACTTCTACCTCTCTGGGTTCGACCTAATCAAGGACGAACTGGACAACCTGCGCGACCCAGACGAAATGGATCACGCCCCGTTGCGAATACTAATGGGGCGCAAAACCGACCGCCGAACCGCAGACGAAATTTCGGAAGGACAAACCCTCCAAGAACAGTTCCAAGAAGAGCTTGAAGCGGACATTGAAGAATTAAACAACGCTCAGATTGAACGGCTCGACCGGCTACGCGATTTCATTGCGAACGGCTTAGTCGATGTCCGTGTACGAGACCCTGAACAGGGCTATTTCCACGCCAAGGGAGCGTGCTTCCGTGGAGCAGTTGATGATCCAAGTGCTAGAGAAGGTGATGTTGACCGCCGCCCAGCTGCTACTATTGTTGGATCCTCTAATTTCTCACAGAGCGGTCAGCGGAACAACATCGAACTCAACCTTACCAGTCAGGAGCGTGGCGACGCCAAAGCGTTCGAAGACTGGTACGACAATCAGTGGGCTAATGCCGACAAGTTTAGCGAAAATATAGTCAAAGTAATTGAGAACAGTGGCCGATATCAAGAGTGGCAGAAGCAACAAGAACAGGTGGGAGAATCTACCGAAGAGAAGGACGCCGAAAATGAACTTGGAACGTACCTTGAACCGTTCGAAATGTACAAACTCCTCGCCTACGACGAATTAAACGGCAACGTCGGTATCCGCGACAGTCCCCTTTACTACTTCCAGACTATCGGCTATGAGAGTGCCAAGGAGAAGCTCTCGAAGTACAGCGGTTGTATTATTTCCGACTCGGTCGGTCTCGGAAAATCGTTTATTGGGGGCGAACTTCTCTATGACTATCGCCAGCGCGGCGATCGATGTCTGCTCATCGTGCCGGCAAACCTCACGGAGCAGTGGGCGGGACTCCTGCAGGACGATACCGACGAAAGTGGCGACCCGTACTTCGGCTTAGAGGTAGACGGTACCCACCTTGACGTGATGAGCATTAGCAAGTTCCAGCGGCTCTCTCACGACGAAGTACTGGAGTTGAAGGATGCCTTCGATGTCCTTCTTATTGATGAAGCCCACCGTTTCCGCAATCACGGAAGGTGGAAGGCAAATCCGTCTCACGACGACGATTACAGCGGAACACGTCGGCACGCTAATCTTCGCCTGTTGCGCGACAAGACGATGATAATGTTGACAGCGACGCCGATAAACAACTCCGCCGAAGACCTTGAACACCTGATCAGCCTGTTTACCAGTGCGGAGGAGTTGATGAACAAAGCCTCGCTAGATTTCGACGCCTTCGAGCAATACACCGAGAAGTCTGCCCGTCGAAAGCGAATCGCTGCCGACAAAGAGGAAGCAAGTGAAGAAGAGGAGCGTGAGCTGACCAACCAACTCCAGCAGCACGCTGAGGAAATTTCCGAGATCCTGAACGAAGTGATGGTGTTGCGGACGCGAAAGCATGTCAAAGAGACCATCAAGGAGGACGAAGACTTTGAGATGAGTTTCAAGCCTCCTACTCTCCACAAGGAACGATACGAACTCCCGCGGGCCTACCAACCGATCTACCGGATGCTCCCCGACGTGATGGATGCCTTACACCTTCCGCACATTACTATCCGGAATCCGAAGGCTGGCGAGACGCTGAAGGCGCTCTACAAACTCAATCTATTGAAGCGATTGGAGTCCTCAACGTACGCATTCGTCCAGTCCATTCAGACTCTCCACGAAAGCGAGCGGAGCCTCCTTGGGTTCCTTGGCCAGTTCCCCGATGACGAAAACATCAACGTACTGAGAGAGATGAAAGACAATGACGCTAACACTACCATCGGAGACTTCGTTCAGGGTGAAGATGCCGCCGAGGAACTGGAGCGGACACTTGAAGAGTTCGGCTTCGACACCGGGGCAGTTAAGGGCGACCGTGATGGGGACGGTGACCTCGAACTGGTCGACGTGTCCGTCGGAGAGGTGAAGACCTATATCCGCGAGGACTTGACGCTGCTGGCGTACTTCCTCTCGCGATTCGTCAGTCGCGTTGCTGAGGACGCCGGGGCCGTCGCTGATGCCGAGGTGGAGTTGGAGCAGTGGCTTGTTGATAAGGGTGCGTCAGTTCTGCCGGATGTACCTGAGAACGAGCGTAATCCACTCATTTATCCAAGTTCTGACCTCTCGGACGCCGACGAAGCCACGTTGGACTTCTACGAGGCCGTCTTCGCACTTCGGGAGTTTCGTGACCCGAAAATCGACCGTCTTGCCGAGGTGATGACCGATCATAACGAGAAGGTACTCGTCTTCACACAGTTCCGAGCAACTGCTGACTACGTTTACCGTACTCTTATCGAAAATCCGAACTCACCGCTTACCGAGACGAACAGTGCGGTGGTGAAGGGTGGCGACGAAAAAAAGCAGGACATCATCAAGCGGTTCGCGCCGGACGCGTCCGGATATCAGCAGACGCTCAACGAGAGTGATGAAAACGAACTCCAGTATGTCGTTGCCACGGACACGCTTAGTGAGGGTGTCAACCTGCAGGACGTACACGTTGCGGTTAACTATGATTTGCCGTGGAATCCCATGCGGATCGTCCAGCGAGTAGGTCGTATCGATCGTATCGGGTCAACGGCTGAGAAGCACGTCCACAATTTCTTTCCGGACGAGGACATCGAGGCCGCGATCAAACTTCTTGAGCGTCTGCAAGCGAAGATTGATGACATCTCGCTCATCGTCGGTAAAGAGAACAACATTCTTGATCCAAATGAGAACGCAGTCCTTGACCGTGCAGGCGTTGAGACCGAGAAAACAATTGGAGAGCTTGAGGTTGAGGAAATCGAGCAGTCACTTCGCGAGTCGCGGGCGGTCGACGACTACAATGAACTGGACGATACCTCGAAGAACCCGCTGCTTCAGAATGCAGGCAGCAACGAGAGTGACGCACTCAAGCGGTACCGCCTCAAATTGGAGCTGAATGAGGAGTATGGTCTTGATGCGGACGACTTCACCTTCGCTGAGGACTACTTCGACGATCCGCCGGACGGACGCGACCTCATTTACACGAATGCGGTCGCCCACGACACCGGGCCACGTCGAGGCGTGTTCGCGCTCGCTCACCTATGGTTTGAGGACGAGAGCGAGATGGAAGATGCTCCACTCGGGCGAGTCAGACGGGCCCTGTACTATAAACCATTTAACGGAGAGGTGAATGAGCGATCAGTTCGATACCTCGGTATCGATCCAGATACCGATGGAGAGCCTCTTGCCGATGCTTCGGACAGAGTTCTGTCAAGCCGCGGTGAGATTGAAAACCGGCTCAATGACAGACTGGAGAACGTCCGAGGTGGACAGGTGGGAGCGATGATCGATCAAGGCGAAGACTTCTCTGTTGAGCAGGAAATGATTCTGTCTCATCTGACCCACGATATTATCCCGAACGGGGAGGATTCTCCGGCACCGAGCGACGAGTACGACACGTTTGCGGAGTGGGGAGAGAATCTCCGAAAGCAACTCATAATGGTCGGGCTCGCGGGCACTGACGAGGATCGGGTTCTTCGAGACACCTTCCGCCACAGCGACCGCTACGACAAACTTGCCGAATGGCCAGCAGAGGAGTTCCTCGGGAAGCTTGATGCGTTTATCGAAGAGAACATCGAGGCCTCCACAGAGTATCAGGCGACGCTCGTCAGCGAGAGTGCGGTGAAAGCGGAGATTATCTGTTGGGGAGTTCTCACGAGGTGAGCCGCTGCTCGGTCGAAGTCAAATCCCGATTCGATCAAGTGCCTCCTGTTCACTTGGCGAAAGACCGAAGATCTCGTACGCGAGGAAATCGTTTATTTTCTCCAGCGTCTCTTGCTCCTCCTTGCTGAGGTCGTCGTTGTCCTCAACCAAGACACGACTCACTTCTCGAAGGAGGTTGGCGGCGGCCTTGTTCTCCGGTTCGGAACCCGGTACAATTGCTCCTACCCCATCCGACTCAAGAACCTCATAGAGGTCGCTGTAGGTTTCGAATCCGTCGATTGCTTCCCCGATTTCGGAGCAGAGCTGGGTGTCAATATCCGCATCGTAGAACGGAATGTCTTCGATGACCTCGACGTCGATCGAAATGAAACCGCCGCTTTTCGGGGGTGCTACAGGAAGGATGTAGGAGTAGATGGCCGATGAATTCAGATACCCCACGAGATAGTAGATATCAATTCCGTGAGGAGTAATGCCCTTGGTTGCCGCCCCACCAGACGCGAAGAGGTGCCCCTCCGTATCGATGCAGAAGCGGGGTTCGTCCACGATGGAGTCGGTCACAATCTTATCCCGTTCGAAGTATTCCGGGCCACCCTCACGGGCGAGTGAGTACCACGGCCGACCAAGTTCTTTCCACGTTCGGCGGGAGTCCTTTCTTGACTCCAGTTTCTCCCTGTGGTCGGATAGCTTCTGGTAGGTCTTCGGATACTGTTCCTCGAAGGTGGATTCGTCGATTAACGAGTAGCTTCCGTTCTCCTCCTCATAGGGGAAGAAAATGGCATCCTGTGGATTGGGGTTCACCCACCGTTCGACATCGTCGGGGATGATCATTCTCTTCCAGATTCCCTTCTCAACCTGCCCGTTGATTCTCCGATTTTCAACCGTGTACTCCTCATCATCGTTATCAATGATCTCCGCTCTGAGCGTAGTGTCCTGTCCCGTCTTGAGTGGGCTGCCGATCGTACACCGACTTTCGTCGGAACCGAGCCGCTGGTCACATCGGGCCTCTATTTTCGCCCTTGCGGCACGTTCGTCCTCTGCGAGAATCGTCCATTCGTCTTCACCGAGAAGCTCGGTCGGGAGGTCGAACGTGGCAAGATCATCGTGGTCAAAATCGCAGAATCCGTTAGAGAGCAGCGTGGAGACAGCTTCTTGCGACCGGACTGAAACGCACTGAATGGTGTCTGACGGGGTGCTTCCTCCGATGAGGATGGTACTGTAAATCGTCAGGCCGTCGAAGGCCGAGTAGCTGTTGAAGTCGTAGAGACTGTAGAGCCCAACCTCTTCGGGCAAGTATGCCCTCAATTCTTTCCCGTAATCCGTGACCATAAACTGGTTCGAGGTGATGATGGAGATGCGGCCGGAATTGGTGAGCAAGTCGTAGGAACGTTCGATGAACGGAACGTAGAGGTCGCATCTGCCCGCTGCCGTCTGGTTAAGATCCTTGTAGAGGTCGCGTTTCAACTCGTCAATCGTCTCGATGCGCACGTACGGCGGGTTTTCCAAGACAACGTCGAACCCATCAGAGTCGTCCGCGTACGCGTTCGGGAACTCCATCACCCAGTGGAAGGGATCCAGTTGGTCAATGTCTTCCTTGAGCAGACCGCGTTCGACGAAGGAGCGAGTCAACTTGTCCTTGGGTATTTTCTCGAAGATCTGCTCCGGCTTACCGGCTACCACATCATTGTTCTCCAGTTCGATATTGGCCGCCTTCTTCCACGTACGGAAGCCTAGGTCGTCCAACCGACAGTCGAGATCTTCGTCGATTGGGTCGGCAAACTTCAGTTTGAGCTTGACGCTCGCGTTTGAAGCGGAGATGATATTGCGGAGGTCTTCAGCTTCTGAGATGTCGTCCTCAACCGTGACATCAGGCAAATCGGCAAACCACTCGTTCAGTTGCCCCTGCATCTCGTCGTGGAGGTTATCAAGTTCGCCTCGGAGTTCCGAGATGTCCTTCTCGGCGGACTTGTATACCTCAATGTTGTCTCGGTACTCTTCGAGGTCTTCCTTCAGACGTTCGGTGATGAGAAGCTTCTGACCGTCAACTGCGACCTCCGTACTCTCGAAGCCGATGAGCGAGTCGCCGGAGCGGATATTGAAGTCGATGTTCGGCAGCGGTTCGACATCATCGGGCTCCCCCTCGATGTCGGCCACCATTGAGAGCCAGAGTCGGAGCTTGCAGATCTCAACCGCTCCCTCGTCGATGTCGACGCCGTAGAGGTTGTTGAGGATGATCTCCCGCTTGGCGTACAGCGTCTCGTTGCCTTCGCTGTCCCTGATTGCTTCTATTTCGTCACGGGTATCTCCGCTCAGTTCACCTACTTTTCCCTCTGCGAAGAGCTGCTGGAAATATTCGATGCAGTGAATGTAGATGTCGAGAAGCACCTCTTGGGCAGCGAGTAGGAATGCACCGCTCCCGACGGCTGGGTCAAGCACCCTCGTCTCTTTCAGTATATCGTGGTAGAGGGTCTCAACATGGTCGGTGTCGACCTCAGTGACTGGAGCCTGTCGCGTCATGCCCCCGTCAGCGACCGCAACCTCGCCATCCTCGCCCATCTCAATCTCGGAGAGTGAAAACACCTCGTCGATCTCATCGTACTCAGCATCGACCAGTTCGTTGAGCCGGTCAAGCAGATTCGGGTGGATGGTCTGCTCCGCCATGTGGCTCGTGATCTCCTCTGGAGTATAGTATGCCCCCATCTCCTTCTGATTGACCGTCCGCTCGAAGATATGGCCCAAGATTGCCGGGGAGAGGTTCTTCGGATCAGCGATGTCTAGGTGTTCAGCGACGTTCCAGTTCCAGTTAGAGAGGAAGTCCAGAATCTCCTCGAAGAGTTCGTTCGTCCGCTCGGATTCGTCACCGAGTCGTGCGTCCCCGAACTCCTCCTCGACGGGGCTCTTTGAGAACAGTCCCCCGTTTAGGTAGGGCAGGTCGCCAAAGTCCTCAACGTTATCCTTGTCCTCTGCGAGGTAATCGAAGAACAGCGGTTTGTAGAACTCCTCATAGTGGTCGCCGTCCTCTCCTGACACTTCTGTCGGCTTCTCGTGGAGGTAGTCTGAGTTCGTGTCAAGGAGCCGCTTCTCTTGGATGAAGTAGAGGAAGATCAGACGGTCAAAGATGACCTGTACGTACCTCTCCTTGACGTCCTCTCGGTCGTTCGGGATGCCAGTGACTTCGTTGACGAGGTCAGTGCGCAGTTCCTCAAACTCCTCGTAGAAGTCTTCGACAATTTTCTTGGTGTCGTAGAGTTCTCGAAGTGCATCGACAGAACCATACTCGAATCGGTTGAGCTTCTGCAGAATGGTGTACTTCTCCCCGCTTTCGCTCGTCATCTGTTCTTTCGTGAACGAGAGCTTTCGATACTTTTGACGCCCATGCTGGCGGTCTCGGTCGTAGGTTAAGAAGGTAAATTCCTCGTAGTCGTTAGTGGCGACAAAGTTCGTCCTCTGATACCAATTTCCCTCCGGTTTGTGCTCGGATGCCGATTCATCCGAATCGGCTTCAACTAACTTTATAAACTCAGTGTCAGACAGTTGTAAAACGATTTCGCTCTCCTTACCGACATTTGGACGTCGCCTCAGTCCCAATTCCTCGAATGAGGCGGCAATATCGTTGAGCGAGTCCCAAT
>NZ_JARUKV010000004.1 GCF_029688865.1 Natronococcus sp. A-GB7 | reverse complement strand
ACACAGCAACCGCTGTGTGGGCTTTCCACATTTATACAACGATGAAAAAGTCGTGTAGAGAATACAGTGTATACTTTCTAAATAACTCAACTAATCAAACATATTTGGACCCGGTCTTATGCGAGAGTGGTAACAACTCCGTACGTATGCCAGAATCATCCCCTCACGACGCTACCTCCGTTTTCGAGTTGCTATCGCGATCCCGATGTCGGTACGTTACCTACTACCTTCTGAAGAATCAGCACACGACCGTCGAGCGGTTGAGCCGTCAGATAACCGCCTGGGAGCGGGAGTGCTCACTGGAGGCGGTAACCGAAGCAGAGCGACACCCCATACAAACGTCGCTGATACACCACCACATTCCCCGACTCGCCGACCACGGACTCCTCGAGTACGATCACCGAAGCGGGGACGTCACGAGCACGGCGGCGTTCGAGTCGATGCGCGAGGAGATCAGGCGGGCACGCACGCTAGACGACGGACCGGTTCCCGACGAGGAACCGCTCGATTCGGTCCTCTACGCCGAACCACTGACGGAAGGATCGGCGACCTCGAGCGAGTGACGGCGGTGACTCGGAGCGACGCGAGCGCCGAACACGACGAGGTCGATTCGAACCGTTTCGATCCGTCTCGAGCGCGCTCGACGAGCGGCACTGGTCGGCGCAGTTGCTCGAGAGAACTGAGTTATCGCCCGGAACACTAACGTCCAGCGTCATCCCGTGGCGGCGTGCCGCGTCGGCTGGCTAACCCTCGTGCCGGGCGGGGGACTCCGTCCCCAGGCGTGACGGGGATCCGTCACGGTCGAAATGTCACGTGCCCGGGTTCGCCGTACTGTCATCGCACCCGAATGGGTTCGCTCGGACGGGGACTAAAGGCACGTGCTCGTAGTAGATCACTGGGGCGTTTAAGTCTTGTTTGCGACTCCTGCTGGCGGTCGCTGGAGAACTCGGTTTCGAGACGGGTACGTCGAGAGTGCTTACTCGTCCCCCTCCTCCGGACTGTTGTACGGTCTCGGATCCGGCGGGATTCCGGACCCGTCGCCCCGCTGTTCGGCGAGAGAGGAGAACTTGCTCTTGCTGTCCGGGGCACCCCTGTGTCCACGGTGCTTCCGGATCCGTCCGTGGATCTTGCTGGCACCGGAACCGGGTCCTCGAGCGACTCGAGGACGGCGAGCCACTGGTTCTGGTGCATCGTGTCGCGCGATGAGAGACGAGAGCATGTCCTGCATCCCGGGGTCGTCGATCTACTCGTAGAGGCGGGTCGGGAGCGTTCGCCCGGTCCCGTCTGTCGTCACGTTCGCGTAGAGGTCGCCCGTGGGGTTTCCGGAAGCGACCACGTAGCCGCCGGAGAACGGAACGCGGTTGGATCGGAAACCGGAACGGCAGCCCGTACGGGCGGTTCCGTCCTCGGGCGCGGCGGACCGATCGTCCGTCGCTCGCCGTCCGAACCGACTCGGGGAGTCGATCGCCGCTCAGTAGAAGTACTCGTCCTCGGAGAGCTGGACGTACCGACCGTCCCGGTAGGAGAACTTGCGTTTCTTGTAGGCCGCGAGCAGTTTCGTCGCGCCGATGCCGGCGGAGTAGGTCTGCTTGAGGATCGCCGTCTCCGTTCCGGAGCCCTGCATCCCGTTGATGACCTCGAACGCCCGGTCCCAGTCGTCGGGCTCGTACTCCGCGACGATGTCGGCGAAGGCGACGTTGCGGACGATCTCGTCGCCGATCGCGCGCTTCCAGACGTCGTTGTAGTTCTCCAGGGAGTCGGTCGCAACGAGGCGACCGGCGATCTTCCCTGTTCGGACGGCGACGTGGTAGCCGCCCTCGTGAAACGCCGACGTGGTTCCCATTGCGCCGCCGACGACGGCGATGTTCGCGCCGACCGGTGAGTCGATCGGTCGCGTCGAGGAGATCGGGTACGTTTCGGTTCCCTTCGATTTCCCGCGGTCCTCGACGATCGGGATGTCCTCCTCGACGTCGTACTCGTCGCCGTACTCCAGTTCGAGCAGTCGGCGGATGTACTCGGCTCCCGAGGGAAGCTGGTCGTCGGTCGGGTCAAGCAGCGCGTAGGCAGCGGGGTCCGAAACGTCCTCGAGGGTCATCCCGATCGGCATCGTCAGTCCGACGCGGGCGACGGTGCCGTCGTTGGGGAACACCCACGGGTAGGCGGTCTCGCCCGGCATGTACCCCCACCAGAACTTGAGTCGGTCCTCCTCGAACAGTTCGGGGGGAAACTCCCGGTACTCCTGGTAGGCGATGTGGTTCGCCTCCGGCGGCGAGAGGTGGTCCGAGACGCTCCGTCCGGGTGGAGTGAACTGATCCAGCGCCTCGAGGGTGATCCGTCGCTGCGGGCCGTCCGCGAGGACGACGTACTGGGCCTCGAGCTGGTCGCCGTCCGAGAGGGTCAGCGTGTGGGTCGGTCCCTTCGGGCTCGAGGCGCGCAGATCGGTCTCGAGGGACTTGACACCGGTCCCGACCCGGAGGTCGGCGCCGGCGTCCGTGGCGCGCTCGTAGAGCCAGTCGTCCATCCGGGCGCGGTGGAAGGTGTAACCGAACCTCGGATAGTCGGCCTCCATCCCCGTCGTCGCCAGCTCGAGGCGGCTCGACGGGCCGACGAACTCCGTTGTCTCGAGCTCCTGGAGGATAACGTCGTCGGGAATCTCCCGATAGTCGAAGTCCATGATATCGATCCAGTAGTCGAGCATGCCGGCCGCGTCGGTCGAGTCCGGACCGAGTTCGTCGCGGTCCTCCCGCGGGACACCCTGTTCGAACAGCACCGTCTCGGCGCCGTGGGCAGCGGCTCGCTCCGCGGCACAGGCGCCTGCGGGCCCGCCGCCGACGATCGCGACGTCAACGCGTTCCATACTTCGTTGGGACTGGACGGGCCGTATTAAACTGTCTGAAGTTCGGATCGATCACCGGCAGCGGTACTCCCCGTGAACTGAACGCTTTTGAGGACACCGCTCGAGGCACCTGACATGCCCGCTACCGACGAGACGGATCTGCTCGTCCTTCGCAAGGGGACTCACGGAACGCCGATCGAACAGTACGCCGAGACGCTTCGGGATCGGCTTCCTGACCGAACCGTCGAACTCGCCCGCACGCCGACCGCCGAGCGGGAGCTGATCGAGGACGCCCGATTCGTCACCGGGATGACCCTCGAGGAGGAGCTGCTCGAGGCCGCCGAGAACCTCGAGGTGTTCGCCTGTGCGTACGCGGGGACGGGTCACCTGCCCCTGGACCGACTTCGGGAACGGGGCGTCGCGGTGACCAACGCCTCGGGCGTCCACGGGCCGAACATGGGCGAACACGTCCTCGGCGCGATCTTGCACTTCACCCGTCGGTTCCACGTCGCCGAGCGCAGGCAGCGCCGCCGGGAATGGCGCCACTACAAGGCCCACGAGCTACAGGGCTCGACGGTCACCATCGTTGGCTTAGGCGCGATCGGACGGGCGACCGCCGAGCGCCTCGAGCCGTTCGACGTCGAGACGATCGGCGTGCGCTACACGCCGGAGAAGGGCGGCCCCACCGACGAGGTCGTCGGCTTCGAGGGGGAGCCGTTCGAGGACGCGCTCGCCCGGACCGACTACCTCGTGCTCGCCTGTCCGCTCACCGACCTTACCCGGGGGCTGATCGACCGCGAGGTCATGATCACGCTCGACCCCGAGGCCGTGATCGTCAACGTCGCTCGGGGGCCGGTGATCGACACCGACGCGTTGCTCGAGGCGTTGCGCTCGAGCTGGATCCGCGGCGCCTCGCTCGACGTTACGGATCCCGAGCCGCTGCCCGAGGACCACCCGCTGTGGAACGTCGGGAACGTCCAGATCACGCCACACAACGCCGGGCAGACACCCCGGTACTACGATCGACTGGCCGACATCGTCGCGGAGAACGTTCGCCGGTTCGACGACGGAGCCGACGAGCTTCGGAACCAGGTCGTCCCCTGAGGGACCGCGAGTCCGGCCGAGGCTCGCGAGTTCCGACTGTACCTTTTTGACTCGCGGACACCGACGTTCGAGCATGGTATCGAGCACGATCGTTCGATCGGCGCGACCGATTCGCTTCACTACAGGTCGACCGAAACGGAGGACGGGTCGATGACGCTGACGTTCGACGGGACCGTGATCGTTCCCGCGGCGGATCCGGACGACGGGGAACGGACCGCCCGGGCGCTGAAGGGCCATCTCGCGCCGTCGAGTACGGTGATCGCCGTCAACGTCATCGAGAAAGCGGGTGGCGGGATCGACAAGGCACCGATGGAACAGCTCGAGAACCATGCGGACGACATCTTCGAGCGAATCAGGGGTGTCCTCGACGAGTCACCCGCTGCGGTCGAGACGCAGGTGTTGTACGGCACCGACGTGGTCGAACGCGTCTTCGAGGCTGCCCGCGAGGAACGCGCCGACGCCGTCGTCTTCAACGCTCGAGAGGGGAACCGCCTCTCGGAGCTGCTCACGGGAGACGTCGCTCGTCGGCTCGTCAAGGAGGCGTCCGTCCCGGTCGTCGCGCTGCCACAGGCGGAGTCCTGACGATCGACTGCGCTCACTCGTCGATTCGAGTCAGGCGATCCAGGAGCATCGGTCCGTTCTCGCCGAGCGAAACCGCGTTCGTACCGGAATCGACGTCGATCGCGGCGGCCTCGGCCAGCTTCGGAAGGTGAACGTGGTGAAGCGAGAGCCGAACGCGGCGGCGCCGTCTCGTCCTCCGCGAGCACCACGCGGTCTACGAGGGCGTCTACCGAAACCGGCGCGTCGGACTCCGCGAGACACCGGAGGACGAGACGGCGTCGCCGGTTCGCGAGGAGATCGAACGCCGCGCTCGTCTCGTCGGCGACCCCAGTCGACAGGGCGGTCAACGACTCCGGATCGGAGGTGACGGGAAGCATCGTCCGTCGTTGGGGTCGACCCTATTTTTGCGCCGCGCCAAACTGTGATGGTGACGCCGCCGTGAACTCCGATCTCGGGTGTCTACTGGCGAGAGTACGGTACGAACGGAGCGGGAAGTCAAACCGGAAAACAGGGCGTCGATCCGCGGCCGCGGCTACAGGTAACCGTTCTCGAGCAGCAACTCGCCGTTCAGGACGCTCGCGCCCGCGGCGCCGCGGATCGTGTTGTGCGCGAGGCAGTTGTACTGCAGGCCGAACGAGGACTCGCGGAGTCCGCCCGCGGCGACGGCCATCCCGTCGCCAAGCGATCGGTCGAGGCGGGGCTGGGGACGGTCGGGCTCGTCGAAGACGTGGATGAGCTGGTCGGGCGAGGAGCGAAGCTCGAGCGAGGGGTACGAAGCCATTGCGTCGGCCGCGCCCTCGGCCGAGAGCTCCTCGGCGGTTTCGACCCAGACGTTCTCGAGGTGGCCGTCGATCGTCGGGATCCGGTTACAGGAGGCGGCGACCTCGACGCTGTTGTGACTGAGTTCGGCGCCGTCGAACTCGCCGAGCAGCTTGCGGGACTCGGTCTCGAGTTTGTCCTCCTCGCTGCCGATGTACGGGATCGCGTTGTCGATGATCTCCATCGAGGAGACGCCGTCGTAGCCTGCACCGGAGACGGCCTGCAGGGTCGCGACATGGACCTTCTCGAGGCCGTACTCAGCGAGTGCGGCCAGCGTGGGGACGAAGGTGATCGTCGAGCAGTTGGGGTTCTTGACCATCGCGCCGTCCCAGCCGCGCTCGTCGCGCTGGACCTCGAGCAGGTCGAGGTGATCGGCGTTGACCTCCGGAATCACGAGCGGAACGTCGTCGGCCATCCGCGCGTTCGAGGAGTTCGAGGACATGACGTAGCCCGCCTCGCAGAACGCGGGCTCGACCTCGCTCCCGACGCTCGAGGGGAGCGACGAGAAGATCAGGTCGATGTCGTCGGGGACCTCGTCGGGGTCGGTCGCCGAGACGGTCGTCTCGGCGACGTCCTCCGGGATGGGGCCTTCGACGCGCCACTTTGCGGCCTGCCGGTAGCTCTTGCCGGCACTGTCCTCGCTCGCGGTTAGTGCAGCGATCTCGAAGTCGGGATGAGGATCGAGAAGCTGAATCAGTCGCTGTCCGACGGCTCCGGTCGCACCGAGTACGCCAACTCGTACTGCCATTTTCCCGTCTCTCGGAGTCGTGTCCGCAAAACGGTTTGGATTTCCGCGACTGCTGCCGTCCGTCGGAGGCTGTCGGCTCGTAGACGGCCGTATAGAAGAGATTAAGAAAACGGAGTCGATCATATCGACTGATGCAGTACTACCGACGCCGACGCGACGCAGGTACCGCAACGGCAGCGTCCCCCACCCTCCGCCTGAGGTGGTCGCAGTGACGAACTCGACGGCTGGCCTCGGCGATCTCGGCCTGTTCGAGACCCGCTTTAGCACCGGCGCGACGGTCGTCGCAGTACTCGCCGTGGTGCTCGGGATCGCCATCGGCGTGATGGGGTATCAGGAGATGAGCCTCCCGCTCGCCGGAGAGCTCTCGATCATTACCGGAATGGTCGGGCTACTGTTCGGACTCTTTTTCGGGATCGTCGCGTTCGTCGCCGCGGCCTACATGGACTCGGGCTACGGCGACGACCACGGCCACTGAACCGATCCTCGACTCGACGCCACTCGTCGATCGACCGACCGACGCGACGCTATCGACTCTCGGCTCCGATTTTCCGGGTAAGAACTCGAGTTATGCCGCTGCTTCGGCGCCTTTCTTCCGCGTGACGTAGCCGGCGATCCGGTTGCGAACGCCCTTGGACTCGACGTTCGTCAGCTTCGTGACGCTGTCCTTGTTCTGTTCGAAGTCGGTCGTGAACGCCTCCGGGTACCGCTCCAGTAGGAGGTTCCCGGTCTTCTTGACGTAGGCCGGTTTGATTGCCATACAGATGGGTTTCCCGAGCGCGCCCTAAAGCCATTCGTTCTTCGGCGGCGTGGCGGCTGTGTCGCGAGCGACGGAACGGACGCGCCGTCACCACTCGACGTGTTCGCGCACGCACTCGAGGGCCTCCCGTTCTCGGGGGCTTCCCGCACGGTCGACGACCGAGGCGTAGTACTCTAACCGCTCCCGGAGCGCCTCCTGGTCGTACGCCGGGACGCCCAGACGCGAGGCGGCGACGGTCGCCTCGATCACGGCGCCGAACCCCCTGTCGATCGTCGGCACCGTCTCCGCGACGACGTCGGCCTCGAGGGGCCGAAGCGTCCACTCCTCCCACTCGGTTTCCCCCTCGGTTCCCGAGTCGACCCGTTCGACCGCGACGCGCGCCCAGGCGTTGGCCGACTCGAGGATCGGCTCGTCGAACTCGCTGATCGAGAGCGCGGCGTCGACGAACGCGACGGGGTCGACGATGAACTGGACGTACCCCTCGCCCTGCCGGTGGAAGTTCCGTCTGGTTCGGGTGTTTCCCCACGTCGTCGCGGTGACCCGCTCGCCGTCCTCGTCGGCGAACAGCCCGAGCGGGGCGGCGTTCCACCGGCTGTTCGGCCCGAGCGTCGTCACGAGAGACTCCGTGACGCCCTCGAGCGAGACGGGCCACTCGACGGTGTCGGGATCGACGCTCGCGTTCGTACTCGTCTCCGCGGTTCGGTCCGAGTGCTCGGTCACAGTGTCACCGTTTCGTGCTCGAGGGCGATGAACAGTCCGGCGGCGGTGACGTCCGCCGTCGTCCCGGGGTTGATTCCGCGGTCGACGAGCTCGTCGGCGAACGCCTCGACGGCGTCGCGATCGGTCTCGAGTGCGTCGCGCTCGACCAGCGCGGCCGCTCGCTCGGTCGCCTCGGCCGCGACGGCCTCGCCGCTGCGGTTCGCGACGAGCGTGTCGGGTCGCTCCGCGAGCAGGGAGAGAAAGACCGCGGCGGTTCGCTCGAGGATCGGTCCTTCGGCCGCAGCGAGCCGCTCGGCGGCCGCGAAGGAGCGTTCGAACCCGGTTACCCACTCGCGGGCGACGTCGTCGCCGGGGACGCTACGGTCCATCACGTCCAGCAGCGTGAGCCCGCGCTCTTCGAGGGTCTGAATCGCCGCCGCGCCGCGACGGACGTCCAGCGGGGCCATCCCCTCGGGCGGGTCAGCGACGAAGACGTCGACGTGTTCGAACGCCCGGTAGAACGCGGCCGCGTCGGCGACGGTCGTCCCCTCGAGGACGCCCTCGACGACGGGCTGGGAGAGCTCGTCACCGGCCGCCCGCACGAGCGGGACGAGCAACAGCAGTGCGCCGAACTGGGTGTTGCCGCCCTCCTGGGTAGCCATCCCCTCGACGGCCCGCTCGAAGGCGGGACCGACGGCCGCGCCGTTCGCGGCCAGTTCGAGCCCGTCGCGAGCGCCGACGGCTCCGGCGAGGAAGTGTTCGAACCGCAGATCCTCGAGGTCGCGGTGGCGATCGACGTTGCCCGGTTTGGGCGTCCCCGCGACCTCGAGCAACAGTGCGAGTTCGGCGGTGCGATCGGGCGCGGCTCCGTACATACGGTCGTCTACGACACCCCGGGATAGAAGTACGTCCCTTTCGTCGCTGCGAGAACGATCTCGGCTCGGAGCCGCGGGTGACTACGACGGCCGAACGGCGGTAAACTGTCCGTCTCTGTCGACGTAGATCGTTTCCCCGTCGACGACGGCGTCGATCGGGAACCCGTCGCTCCAGTGAGCGTTGTCGAACGCGAACGTCCAGCGCTCGCTCCCGTCCTCGAGATCGAAGCCGACGAGTTCGTCGGGCGAGGATCGCCCGCGGCGGCTGTGGGCGACGACCACGAGGTCACCGACGATCGTCGGCTTGCCGTAGGCATGGGTCTCCCGATCGTTCCACGGCGCGTCCGCGCCGGTGCTCGAGAGCGTGTATCGGCCGTGAGTGACCGCCGTGTCGCCGACGGCTGCGCTGTCGAAGGCGTCGGTGACGGTCTCGACGACCTCCCGCAAGGCGACGTCGAAGACGATGACTCCCTCCTCGGTTGGGGTTTCGACGAACAGGGAATCCTCGGTGGCCGCCAGCCCGCTCGCGGTACGGCCCGACTCCAGATGATCCGTCCACAGAACCTCGCCCGTCGCCGGGTCGAGGGCGGCGACTCCGTCCGCACCCGCACCGGACTCGCTCCGGTGCTTATCGAGCAGCGCCCAGACCGTTCCGTCGGCGACGGCGATCGTTCCGTTCATCGAGTGGAACCCGTAGGCGCCCCTACCGACCTCGCTCTCGACGTCGACCGTCTCGTGCTTCCAGCGGAGCGATCCGTCGGCCGCGTCGTACGCGCGGAGGGCGCCCTCGACACTCACGTAAACCGTTTCGAAGGCGACGAGGGGCGAGGAGACCGAGTCGGCGCCGTCGAGCCCCTCGCTCCAGCGCACCTCGCCGCTTTCGGCCTCGAGCGCCGCGAGCCCCTCGCCCGCGACGTAGACGCCGTCGCCGGCGACCGCCGGTGTTCCGGAGGCCTCGATCGCATCGGCCGTCCACCGGAGACTGCCGTCCCCGGCGTCGAGCGAGTGGATCTCGCCGTCGGTCTGCAGGAAGACGGCGCCCTCGACGACCGAGGCCGGGCCGCTGTGTTCGTACTGCCAGGCGATCGCGTCGGGTCGCCCGAGCCCGTCGCTCGAGGGGACGTGTCGACAGTTTCCGATCGTCCCGCCGTGTGAGGACCAACCCTGCGGTTCGGTTCGGTCGGGGGTTGCGGGAGTATCGGGGGATTCGTTCGCGCTACTCGTTCCGGCTGCGGCGAGGGCGGTTCCGGTTGCGAGTGCGGCACTCGAGACCATTACCGATCGTCGGTTCCATTCACCCATACAGACATTCATATCTTCCAATCATATTAACCTTGTGGAATTTGAAATTACAGTATAAATTGATTGTATGGTAGTTAGTAATATGACTGTGAGCGCGAGTTCCGCCCGCCAGCGGTTTCCGGACCGAACGTGGGCTCAGGAGTCGGAGCCGTCGATCGTCCCGTCGTTTCGGTGTCGCACCAGCGCCTCTTCGATCGTCAGTTCGCCCGCGGCGACCCGTCGGGCCAGCCCCTCGTCGATCGCTCGGTTCGTCTCGCTGCGTTCGCGGGCCCGATCCTTGATCATCTGCAGTTCGCCCGCGGTCGGTTCGATCTCACGGTGCTCGACCGCCTCACCCTCGAGACGGGCGATGTTCACCGCCGCGAGAACGTCGCCCATTCCGCGCGCGCCGGTGCCGAGGTACGGCGTCGTCCCCGTCTCGTCGACGAGCTCGACGCGGACGTCCTCGAGGTCGTTGATCAGCGTCGAGCTCTGCAGGCGGGCGCCGTCGCCGATCCGAACGACGGGGGAGGCGGCCTCGGCGACCTCCCGCTGGATGACGTCGACGGCCTCGGAGAGGGGAACCTGAAACGCGGCGACGACCATCTCGCCCGCCAGCACGGCGATGCCAGGTTTCCGTCCGGGGTCGACGCCGATGATCGTCCGACCGCCCTCGCCCCGAGCGGTCGTCAGCGCCTGATCGACCGCCCGACGGGGCGCGTCCGGGTCCGCGACGACCGTCGTCACGTTCGGGAACGCATCGGCGTAGTCGGTGCCGGTGACGACGACGGTCGTCTCCTCCGGCAGCGGCTCGTCGGGTTCGACGGTCGTAAACGCGGCACCGCGCTCGCGAAGCTCGTTGACGACGCCGTGGTACACCTCGAAGTCTGACGTGGCGACGACGATCACGGTCGCTCTTCGACGCCGATTCGAATAAACGTACGCGAACCGCCGTCGGCCGGGGCGGATTTCAGGAGGTTTTTGCGCGGTGGCGAGCAATATCGCCCGTGAACGACGAGCCGATTCCGACCGGCTGTGGGCCGATCGACGAGCTGCTGGGCGACGGATTCGAACGCGGAACCGTCACGCAGCTGTACGGACCGCCGGCCGCCGGCAAGACGAACCTCGCGCTGTCGGCTGCGGTCGAGACCGCCGTCGCGGGCGAGACGGCCGTCTACATCGACACCGAGGGACTCTCGATCGACCGCTTCGAGCAGTTGCTCTCCGCACGCGTCGGCGAAGCCGAGGACGTCGAGCGCGTCGCCTCCCGGATCGTCGTCGAGGAGGCGCTCGATTTCGAACAGCAAGAGGAGGCCGTCCGGGACGCCGAGGAGTTCGCCGACCGCGCCTCGCTGATCGTCCTGGACAGCGCGACCGGCTTCTACCGTCTCGAGCGAACCGGCGAGGGCGACGACGGCGAGGCGCTGCGCGGGGTCGCCCGTCAGATCACCCACCTGCTCTCGCTGGCGCGCAAACACGACCTGGCGGTCGTGCTCACGAACCAGGTCTTCTCGGATCCCGACAGCGACCGAACTCGCCCGCTCGGGGGCAACACCTTGGAGCACTGGACGGGAACCGTGCTCCGGATCGAGCGCTTCCGCGGGGGCAACCGACGGGCGACCCTCGAGAAACACCGCTCGAAGGCCGCCGGCGACTCGGTCCAGTTCCGGATCACGGAGACGGGCCTCGAGGGCGGGGATGGCGACGGGCTTCGCTGATCTCGCACGCGGTAGATCGGCGTCCCCGTTCGACGGTCGACTCGGACTGTAGAGCGTCGCCGATCGACGTTACGCCTCGCTGCGACGGTACCCCGCGACGAGAACGCGGGAACTCCTGTAGAGGACGACGACTCCGGCGCCCCCGACTAAGAGCCCGAGCGCGACGATACCCCAGCCGAATCCGCCCAGCGCTGCCGACAGACCCGCCCACGCGGCGACCGCCAGCGCGGCGAACGCGAACGCGGTAAACAGCGCGTACCGAGCGAGCGCGACGCGGGGTGATCCCCGTCCAAGCGCTTCGAGGCCGCCCAGCTGGACGGCGGCGGCCTCGACGGCGATCTGAAGCCCGATCACGACCGACGTCGCGAACACCAGGAGACCGACGATCGGGGGGAGCTGGACGCCGGCGAGCCCGAGGACGCGGTCCACGGCGGAACCCAGAATCGCCATCGCACCGATCGTCGCCGGGATCCCGACGAGCACGGCGGCGCCGAGGTAGACCAGACCCGCAACCAGCATCGAACGTCGCTCGCCTGACATACGATCAGTCGTTCGTATCGTCGCAAAAGCGTGTCGGCCAGCGATGGTGTAGAACAGGAGCACGGTTTCGAGGGAGTCGTGAAACCGCGCGTTCAGTATCGGTCGAGGATTCGGATCCAACCGGTGGTCTCACTCACGGGCTACTACGCGCAGATCATTGGTGAATCGAGTCTGCGATCGCGCGTCGCCATGTCGATGACGGCTATACGACGACGTCCGACCGAATCGGGTTCGGGTGGTTAGCCTAGCCGCTCTACTCTTCGCCGACGTCGTCTACAACGTTTTCGCGCCGCTGCTCGAATCGCTGACGACAGGTCGCGTGCTCGTCTCTACAGAACGGACCGAAATCCGGATTATCCCACTCCGCGGAGGATCGGTCGGCTGTTCGTAACCGCTCTTACGTACAGTTCGGTAGCAAAGTACCACAAACGTAGGGGGTATGGCGCCCGAACTGATGGCCCGTGCAACTGTAGGCGAAATCTTTGAGACGCTATAGCACCTCTACCCGTTCGATGAGTACGGAAGAACACAGAACAACGATCAGTGACGACGTGGCGACCGGTCTCGTGAGCGCCGCACGTACCAGTCTCGGCGACACACTCCGAAGCGTCGTGTATTTTACGCCGTCGGCGTTCGACGTGCTCTACCTTCGCCAGGAACTCTACGACTCGATGGAAGCCGGCCGGGCAGCCAAGGAGCAACTGGTCGAACTCGAGCGGGTCGGATTCGCGGAGGCACCGGTCAGGACAGCAATCGTTCGCGGCGAAGACGGAACGGGAATCGGGCCGTACGAGTTTACCGTCCGGTTCCACGAGGACGGGTTCGTCGTCAGGGTGCTTGAGGGCGATGTCGGAACGATCATGACGACCGACAGTATGGATCTGAACGCGTTCGAAGACGCCGCCACCGCCGTCCGACGACTGCTCGCGGACGCGTCGTCCGGCGGCGAGTGAAGACTGTTAGCTACGCAGTAGTAAGTCACTCCTCAAGGACGATCTATTGATCGGTTGATTCGCCGACAGTTACTCGGAACGAACGAAGCCGGTTTGCTGCTTTCAGCCGCTGTAGGCAACGAACCGATCGGTTCGGATTCAGTGCCCAACTCGAGTACCGAAACTACCGGGAACACTCGTCGTTTGCGACGCGAAACCGGGCTCGTCGACAGCGGAGCGGCAAAGAAGTCCGTCCGCGGAACCGGCGCCCTCGAGAACCTACAGCTCGTTGAGCTTCCGCAGCAGCTGGCCGCGGTACTCCTCGTCGCTGGTGACGCCCTTCAGCTCTAAGACGTTACGCTCGAGTTTGTCGAGCGCGACGCGGAAGGCGTTCTCGGCGCCGTACCCCTCGCCGGTGCCGGCAACCTGGCCCTTGTTCGTTCGCAGGCGAATCTGACACTGCACGAGCGGGGTACCGCGGAGTTTCTCCTTGTGTTCGGTGAATCGAACGTGGGCGTGCATCACCTGCATGTCGGCGTACTTCTCGGAGACGTCCTGGATGCTCTCGGTGATCCCCTCTCGGGTGATCGTATCGAGCATCGAGATGTTGGTGATCTGGACGTCCATTCGTTCCTCCTCGGTGAACGTAAGCGCCCGCAGCACGTCGGTCTTGGTGATGACACCGATGACGACGCGGTCGTCGTCCTGTGGGGTCACCATCAGGCCCGCGTAATCGTCGCCGAGCATGGTCTCGACGGCCTCCTTTGCGGTTTTGTCGAGGGAGGTCGTCCGGACCGGACTGTTCATGATGTCGTAGATCGGGACATCGAGCATTCGGTCGGTGTCGCCGACGCGGTCGCCGACCGTCGTCTTGTTGTTCTCCCGGATGACGAAGTCGGCGATGTCGTGGGTCGTGACGACGCCCGTGAGGAAGCCGTTCTCGTTCAGAATGGGAAGCCGCGAGACGCCGTGTTCCCGCAGGTGGTTGATCGCCTTTCCGATCCCGTCTTGCTCCTGAAGCGTCACGGGGTCGGAGGTGTAGATGTCCTCGACGGTGAGTGCGTCGAGATTCTCGAGGACCGCCTCCAGAATGGCGTCGTCGGTGATGACGCCCCACAGCTCCTCGTTCTCGAAGACGGGCGCGACCTTCGAGTTGCTCTCGATGAGCATTCGGGCGGTCTCCCGGACGTCCTCCTGGCGGTCGATCTTCGGCGCCGGCGAGTTGCGGCTCGGCTTGATCAGCGCTGCGACCTTCGCGTCGTCCTCGACGTGGGACTGGAGGACCTCGCGCTCGCTGAGGACGCCCTCGTACTCTCCGTCGTTAGTGACGATGATCCCCTTCGGGTTGCCGTCTTCGAACGTCGAACGGACCTTGCCCATCCGCGTGCCAACGTCGACTTCGATAAACTCCTTCGTCGCGATATCAGCGATATTCATCGTTCGAGTCGTCCTACTCACGCCGGCGTATTTAACGTACTGCACGGTGCTGCCGGCTGGGATCATGGGTACTACTTTTTGATGCGGAGTCCGTAGACGGCGCATGGTACCCGATATCAGCGTTTTCGGACGGTACACCTACCTCGCGACCGAGCTGTTCTGGGGCGCGATCGCGTTCCTCCTGCTCCGTCGTGCGAACGCGCTCCGGCGGGCGGGCGCGACAATCCTCGCGCTGTATCCGATCGCCTACGTCTGGGACCGTTACACCCTCGCCGTCGGCGTCTTCGACATCAAGCTTCGCACCGGAATCGACGTCGCCGGCATCCCGCTCGAGGAGCACCTCTTCATGGCGGTCGTGCCGGGACTCGTGATCGCCTTCCACGAGACGCTGTTCGGCTCGGAGTAGGCGTCGCCTACAGGATGTGTGCAACCGCGAAGCTCTTGGTTCCCTACCACTTGAAGAGGAACGATGGGAGACCGCCGTTCCGCGAGTCCGACCGCGGAGCAAGGAGCGACCGACCGAGGGCTGCTGCGCGGACTGGTTAGATTCGCCGTCTTCGCGGCGCTGCTCGGTGTGATCGTGCTGGCCGGTGCCGCGTACGGGCCGGCGCTCGTGGCCGACCTCGAGCAGTTCGACGACGTCGACGAGATCGAGGTTGGGACCCAGCCCTCGCCGAGTTCCGAGCCGCCACCGACGGGCGAACGCGACCCCGAGACGACGGATCCGAACGATCCGAACGAGTCGAGCTACGAGACCGACGTCGAGACGATCGCCTCCGACGACGTCGAGGACTTCGTCCACGCCGAGGTCAACGACCGACGGGCCGAACACGACCTCGAGGCCATCGACTGGGACGGCACCGTCGCGTCTGTCTCGCGGGCACACAGCGGAGACATGGCCGAGCGGGAGTACTTCTCGCACACGAACCCCGACGGCGAGCAGCCCTACGACCGGTTCAGCGACGTCGAGGACTACTGCCAGGGGTACGGCGAGAACATCGCGATGACCTGGGTCGACAGACCGGTCGAGCAGTCGGGCGGCGACGGCACCGTCGAACACCGGACCGCGGAGGGGCTCGCGGAGGGACTGGTCAACCAGTGGATGAACTCCACCGACCACCGCGAGGCGATCTTAGAGGAGAACGTCCCCTACGGCTGGGACCGCGGCGGCGTCGGCGTCTACGTCGCCGACGACGGCCAGGTGTTCGCGACGCACAACTTCTGTCACGAGTGGTAACGCCCGCGGCAGGTCCCACACTCTTGGCGCACCCGTCCGTAGGACGGGTATGGATACGACGCGGCTCTCGACGGTTCTGCTCTCGATCTATCGGACCGCACAGGATCGAGAGATTACCTTTCTCGCGGCCGGCTTCGCCTACTACGCGTTCGTCTCGCTGATCCCGATGGTCCTGCTCGCGCTGGTCGTCGGCTCGCTGTTCGGCGGCGAGGACGCCGCCGAGCGGCTAGTGCTGGTCACCGGGGACCTCCTTCCGCCGGCCGGCGAGGATCTGGTCGCGGAGGCGCTGATGACGGAGTCGGGGCGCAGCCAGGCGACGGTCGTTGCGCTCGCGATCGCCTCCTGGGGCGCGCTCAAGGTCTTTCGCGGACTCAGCCGCGCGTTCGACATGGTCTACGACGAGGCCGCGGAGGACACGTTCCTCGACGAGGTGCGAGACGGGTTTACGGTGATCCTGGCGGGGACAGGGGCGATCGTGTTGATGATCGTCATCGGAGCGATGCTGGGGATCGCCGCGGACGTGATCCCGCTGGCCGGTCTCGCGAGCTGGATCACGCTGCTGGTCGGTCTGTTTCTGGTCTTCCTGCCGATCTACTACGTTCTCCCCCCGATCTCGGTTACGGTTCGGGAAATCCTCCCCGGGACGGTCGTCGCCGCCGTCGGCTGGACGATCCTGCAGGTCGGCTTCCAGATCTACGCCGCCAACGCCGCCCAGTACGCGGCCTACGGCGCGGTCGGCGCGGTCATCCTCTTCGTCACCTGGCTCTACTTCGCCGGAATTCTGATTCTCCTCGGGGCGGTGGTCAACGTCGTCCTCTCGAGCCCGACTCTGGCCGAGGACGGGGAGATACCGAACCCGCTGTGAACGAGAACCGGGAGCCGGGGCGAGGTTCCCGTCTCACCTCGAGCGAACGTAAAGCGGACTCGAGTGCACAGATTAGCCGACCAGCGTGATGAGCACGAACAGGCTGGCGACGGAGGCGACCGTCGTCGCGAAGACGTTCAGCGAGGCGAACTCGGCGTCGCCGCCGAGCTCGTTCGCGTAGACGTACGTCGACACCGCGGTCGGCATCCCGAGCATCACGACGCCCGCGGTGAAGGTGGCGCCGTCGACGGCGAGCACCGAGAACACCGCCCATGCGAGCAGCGGCATACAGCACAGCTTCAGCGCGACGACCGAGCCGACGGCTCCGAAGTCGACGGCGTCGGCGTCGATCTGTAAGGCAGCGCCGACACACAGCAACGCCAGCGGGAGCGCGAGTGATCCGAGCGCGTCGAGGCCGACGACGACACCCTCCGGAAACGTCACGCCGACCGAACCCACCGCGAGGCCGGCGACCAGCGCGAGCAACACGGGGTTCGTCGCGAGGTTTCGGAGTTCGCGACCGATCGCGGGCTCGGCCGTTCCGAACGCGCTGAGTACGACGATCGTCAGCGGAAGCTGGACGAGGGTGACGAATCCCAAAATCACGCTCGCGATGGCGGTGACCTGCGCGTCGAACGTCGCGGCGACGAGCGGGACGCCGAGGTAGCCGAGGTTCGAGTGGTACGACTGGATGATCGCGACGCTCTGCCGGTCGGTCGAGAGTCGGTTCCGGTGGGCGACCCAGGCGATGGCACCCGTCACGAAGAGCACGACGAGCGATCCCACGAACAGCTCCGCCGAGAGCAGGTCGCCGATCGACTGGTCGTAGGTCGCGACGAACACCAGCGCCGGGAGGGCGACGTAGTAGGCCGTCGCGTTGAGCCGGGCGGTTCTGGTGGCGTTCAACGCGCCCGAGGACCGAAGCCAGGTCCCGACCAGCAACACCGCGAGCATCGCCAGCAGCCGACCGAGAACCTCCATACGCGCTCGAGTCGATCCCGACTTTTCTACCGTTCGATCCCGGTTCGGGTCGCCGCTCGCTCCGTCAGTTCGTCCGCAGGAACTGATCCTCGTACGCCGGCTCGTCCGCCCGGAGGAAACACAGCGCGAGCGATCGCGGCGGGAGCCCCTCGAACCGATCGGCGACCGTCCGAAGCTCCGGATCCCAGCCGATCTCGTCCTCGCGAACCGCGAGCGTCACGAGTAGGTCAGCAGGATCGGCGCGCGTCTCGAGGGTCGATTCCAGCTCGTCCCAGGAGCCGACCGACCGGAACTCGGCGCGGACGTCGATCTCGACGAGATCGAAGAGGGTCCGGTAGTGATCGACGTTCGGCTCGAAGACGTACACCGTGACCGGAAGCTCGAGGCGCGCCGACAGCTGCTTGAGGTTGTAGACGGCCTCGTAGAACCCCTCGTGGTGATCAACGTGTCGCGGGATCACCAGCCGAAGGCGGTCGAGCTCCGACGGTTGGCGAGCGAGCCGGAACAGGTAGATCGGCAGCGGCGTCCGGGCGACGACCTCGTCGGCCGTCTCGCCGTACGTCGCCCCGTCGGCCTCGAGATCCCACTCGGTCATCACCAGATCGGTGTTTGGCTCCGGCGCGGCTCGCACGATCCCGGCGGTGACATCGCCGGCTTCGACTGACTCGGTTCTAACCGCGGTGTGTGCCGCGATCCCGCGCTCGGCGATCCGGTCGGTGATCGACGATCGGTCGCGCTCGCCGCCGGTCGACAGGAGGGTGAGCGGCTCGTCACCGTACCGGTGTTTGAGCCCACACGCGACGGTCGCGAGCCGAAGCGTGTGTTCGTCGTCGCCGTCTATCGGAAGCAGTATCTCCGGGTCGATCGTCCTGGCCCCGCTCCCGTCGGCCCGTTCGAAGAAAGGGAGTCGACTCGAGCCACTGTCGGCGTCGCCGTCGGACGACGATTCCGCCGTCGACTCGTGACTGCGGCCGCGCCGCCGGGACAGCACCCAGTAGCCGGAGACCGCGACGAGGACGCCTCCGGCCGCGGCGGCGCCGACGACGACGGACGGTGCTGTCTCTATCATCGGTTTCGTTCCGGGAGGGGACGATCGCGATCGACCGTCTTCGAACCCGCCTCACTCGAGGATGGTTCCTCGCGGAGAATAAGTGTACCCACTCACGCCTCGAGGAGCCGCTGAAACCGTCGCTGGTGGGCACAGATCGAGAGAACGCCGAACCCGATCAGGCCGAGCTGAAGCGGCTCGATTCGAACGACCACCGTCGCGACGCCGAGCGGAAGCGGCGGGGAGTTGATCACCCAGCCGGGAACCCAGGCCGACCAGAGCAGGAGTCCCGCACCGAGGGCGAGCAGGATCCCCGGACCGATCGCGGCCAATCGATCGGGATCGGCCGACCGGGACCGACACGCCGACTGCTCGAGGGTGAGCTGGACCGCGAGAGTGATCCCCAGAAACCCCGTTGCGACGATCGGCCCCGCCGGCGGACCGACGGTTTCGGCGAGCAACAGCCAGCAGATCCAGCCGCCGGCCACCGCGAGCGAGAGCCCGAGCCACCGCGGTCCGCGCCGGAGCCGGCGGCTGCCGACGACGGCGGCGACGATCCGGGCCCGCAGGAGCGCCCCGCCGACCAGAGCGGCGACCCCGATCAGCGCCGTCGTCGCCGTCCGCGAACTGATCGCGAGGACGAACCAGACGCCGACCGAGACGGCCTCGACGGCCCCGGCCGAGAGGGCGCCGGTCGCACCGAGGACGTGCTGGCGTCTCGTTCGTCCGAGGACGTCCGGCTGTCGGAGCACGCTCATACACCTCCGTTCGGCGGCATCCGTTTCGTTATGCGATCGTTATTCTCGGTTTCGTCGGACTGTTTCTGCCCCTGCTTACCGGACCGAACGTGTTCGACACTCTCCGGGGATAGCCGGTGAATTCTTCTCCTTGTGGTCCGTTACTCTCCCGCACGATAGGTCGATTCGTTGGATAAACCTATGTATCGTGATGTAGTTGGCCGGTGTATGGAAGAGACCGAATCTGATAGGACGATGTCGGAACTCGTCGTCAAGGAACTGGTCGGGCAGGGGCTCGACTCCTCGATGCGAGACTCGATCCTCGAGGCCGTCGAGGAGTCCGAGGGCGACACCGGCGGCTCGCGCAACCTGCCGATCGCGGGTGCGCTGGTCGGCGTCGGCGCCGCGCTCGGCTACCTCGCGGGCCGAGAGTCGACCGACTTCGAGGACGTCTCCCTCGACGACGTCGAGGAACCCGAGATCATCGAGGACGTGACGGGCGGCGACGAGGACGAGGACGAAGACGTCGAGGCCGAAACCGAAAGCGAGTCCGAGGATGCCGAGGCCGAAGCGGTCGATGCCGAGAGCGAGACCGACGCCGAGGTCGAGGACGGCGGCTCCTCGGGCGTGCTCGGTCGGCTGCTGCTGGCCGCCGGTCTGATCGTCGGCCTCGCAGTCCTGCGCCGTCGGTTCGGCGGCGACGCCGACGAGGAGTGGGAACCGATCGAGGAGTTCGAGCCGGCGACCGAGATCGACGCCGACGAGGACGACGACCTCGAGGGCGTCGACGAGGACGAGGAGCTCGAGGCCGAGACGGGCGACGACTCCGAGGAGTAACGCCGACACCGCTTCTTCGCAGTTCTTCCGGTTTTCCCGTGAGAGACGCCGCCGGCTTCGACGAAGGAGCTAAGGGGGCGACGCCGACACACTCCACTCGATGGAGACGACTCACCGCGTCGTCGTCGGCGACGCTCGCGAGCTCTCGCAGGTAGACGACGACTCCGTCGAACTCGTCGTCACGTCCCCACCGTATCCGATGATCGAGATGTGGGACGACCTCTTCACGGAGCTCGACCCCGCTGTCGGCGACGCCCTCGAGGACGGCGACGGCCGAGCGGCGTTCGACGCGATGCACGCCCAGCTCGAGCGCGTCTGGGACGAGCTCGAGCGCGTCCTCGTCGACGGCGGCATCGCCTGTATCAACGTCGGGGACGCGACCCGAACGGTCGACGGCAGCTTCCGGGTGTACCCCAACCACGCCCGCGTGCTCGAGGCGTTCGAGTCCCGCGGGTTCGATCCGCTGCCGGACGTGCTCTGGCGCAAGCCCGCAAACAGCGCGGCCAAGTTCATGGGCAGCGGGATGATCCCGCCTAACGCCTACGTCACGCTCGAGCACGAGTACGTCCTGATCTTCCGCAACGGCGGCGACAGCCGCTCGTTCGAGCCCGGCGCCGACCGACGCTACGAGGCGGCGTACTTCTGGGAGGAGCGAAACCGCTGGTTCACCGACGTCTGGACCGACGTCCGCGGGGAGCTCCAGGCCCTCGAGGACGGTCACGAGGAGCTCCGGGAGCGCTCTGCGGCGTACCCCCTCGAGATTCCCTACCGGCTGATCTGTATGTACTCGGCGTACGGCGACACCGTCCTCGACCCGTTCTGGGGAACCGGAACGACCTCGCTGGCGGCGCTGTGTGCCGGCCGGAGCTCGATCGGCTACGAGCTCGAGGACGCCTTCCGGGAGGTCTTCGCCGACCGGATCGACGACGCGCCCGCACTGTCGCGGACGATCGGGCGACGCCGGCTCGAGCGCCACCGCGAGTTCGTCGCACAGCGTCGGGCCGAAGGCGAGGAGCCGTCCTACGACGCCGTCCACTACGAGACGCCCGTGATGACGAAGATGGAGCGTGAGATCCGGTTCCGGGAGGTTAGCGGGATCGACACCCTCGAGTCGGACGGCGGCTACCGAGCCGTTCACGAACCGCTCGTTCTCGAGTAGCCGACCACCGCTCGTGCCTCGTAGGTGGCTTTCAGGTGGAGGCGGGGGAGCCTTACTGTTCCGCGCGGAAAGGGGGGTATGGGTCGGCACGTCCTCGTCGCGATCGACGACTCCGAGGCCTCGAGAGCGGCCTTCGACTACGCGCTCGCGGAGTATCCGAACGCGACGATCACCGTCCTCCATGCCTTCGATCCGACTCACCCCTACATTTACGCCGACGCAACGGGCGGTTCGGCCGATCAGTACCTCGAGTTCGCGCGAGCCAGCCGCGAGCACGGAACGGCACTGCTCGAGGAGGCGACCTCGCTCGCGGCGGACCGCGGGCGCGAGGTCCGGACCGCCCTCGAGGACGGCCAGCCGCCGGGGGTGATCGTTGACTACGCGGCCGAGGCCGACGTCGATCACGTGGTACTCGGCTCCCGCGACGGCGGTGCGAACTGGATCAGCACCAGGAGCGTCTGCCAGGCCGTCGCGAAACGCGTCGACGCCCCCGTGACGGTCGTCTGATCGTCGGCGTCTCGTGGCCGCCGAACCCGCCAGAATTTTTATCGCAGCCGTCCCGTACACGACCGATGGACACCGACGTCGATCCCGACCGATTCGACTCGAGACGCTCGACGGCCTACGCCAACCGCGGGATGGTCGCGACCAGCCAGCCCCTCGCGGCGGAGGCCGGCCTGTCGATCCTGCGGGAGGGCGGGAACGCCTTCGACGCCGCAGTCGCGACCGCGGCCGCGCTCAACGTCGTCGAACCGACCTCGACGGGGCTGGGCGGAGACGTCTTCGCGCTGTACCGCACGGCCGACGGCGAGGTCGGCGCCATGCGTTCCTGTGGTCCCGCGCCCGCCGAGGCGACGATCGAGAACGTACGAGGCGCCCTCGAGGAGGCCGACGACGTCTCGCAGTACTATCCCGAATCGAGGGGGTACGCCGTCGACGGCGACGCCGGCGGCGACGACCTCGAGATGCCGTTTCTCGGCCCCCACGCCGTGACGGTCCCCGGGACCGCGCGGGGCTGGGAGGCTACCGTCGAGGAGCTCGGAGAGCTGTCGCTCGCCGACGCACTCGAGCCCGCGATCGGCTACGCGACGGAGGGCTACCCCGTCTCGCCGATCATCGCCGGCCACTGGGCGGGCGCCGAGGAGCTCTTCACCGACGAGAACGCCCGCGAGGCGTACCTCTTCGACGGCGAGGCGCCCGACGTCGGGCAAACGGTCACGCTGCCGCGGCTGGGTGACTCCCTGCAGCGGATCGCCGACGAGGGTGCGGACGCCTTCTACGAGGGCGAGATCGCCGACGAGATCGTCGAGGAGATCCAGTCCGCGGGCGGCTTCATGACCCACGAGGACCTCCAGGAGTTCTCGCCGGAGTTCGTCGAGCCCGTCAGCACGACCTACAACGGAGTCGAGGTGTACGAGCTCCCGCCGAACAACCAGGGACTGGTCGCGCTCGAGGCGCTCAACATCGCCGAGGAAATCGGCGCCGGCGAGCACGACTACGACTCGCCCGAGCGCGTCCACGCCTTCGCGGAGGCGATGAAGCTCGCGTTCGTCGACGGCCACCACTACATTACCGATCCCGAGTTCGAGGAGGCCCCGCCGCTGGCCTCGAAAGAGTACGCCCGCGAGCGCGCCGCGGCGATCGGCGACTCGCCGATCCAGGATCCCGAAGTGGGGGTCCCGACGAAGGCGGCCGAGGACGCCGACACCGTCCTGCTCACGGTCGGTGACGAGGAGGGGAACCTCGTCTCGTACATCAACTCGCGGTTCGCCGGCTTCGGCAGCGGGCTGGTCGCGGGCGACACCGGGATCGCGCTCCAGAACCGCGGCGCGTCGTTCTCGCTCGACCCCGACCACCCCAACAGCCTCGAGCCCGGAAAGCGGCCGTTCCACACGCTGGTTCCGGCGATCGCGAAACTCGACGAGGACGACTGGCTCGCGTTCGGCGTCATGGGCGGCTACATGCAGCCCCAGGGCCACGTCCAGGTGCTCTCGAATCTCGTCGACTACGGGATGGACCTCCAGGAGGCGCTCGATCGACCGCGCTGGCGCTACCGCGAGGACGGCAGTCTGGGAATCGAGGAACGGCTGCCAAACGCCGCGAAGCTCGCCCGCAAGGGCCACGACGTCGGCGTCCTCCCGCCCGTGATGTTCGGCGGCGCACAGGCCGTCCGTCGGCGAGGCGAGACGCTCTCGGGCGCGACCGAGCCGCGCAAGGACGGAACGCCGATCGGCTACTGAGCCGTTCCGCGGACGACCCCGTCGCCCGCGTCCGATTGAACCGTCGCGACGTTTTTATCCGCGCCGATCCCAGCGAGGGTATGGATGCCGGACTCGAGGTGGCCGGGGGGAGGCCGGTTCGCGTGCTCGTCGTCGGCGCCGACCCTTGGGCCGAGACAGTGACGACCGCCCTCGAGGATCGGGGCGGATTTCGAGCGGTTACCGGCGAGGATCCCGACCTCGCGCCCGAGCAACCCGACGCCGTCGACTGCGTTCTGACGAACGATCGAACCGCCGTCCGTGAAATCGACGACCGGACCCCTCTCGTCTACGTCGCCGACGACGTCCTCGAGACCGATGTCGAGGGACTGCTCGCCGACGGTGCGACCGACGTCGTCGGTGCGCGAGCGAGCGAGCGACCGGCACTGCTCGAGCGCCGGCTTCGGCTGGTGGCGGGTGACTCGCCGGACCGCGCGCCGACCGGCGACGACGAGGCGTGGTACCGATCGCTGCTCGAGTGTTCGTCGGACCTGCTGCTCGTCTTCGACCCGTCGGGGCGACTCACCTACGCCAGCCCCGGTCTCGAGCGCGTCACCGGACTCGAGGCACCCGAACTCGGGAGGGACCGACTGTTCGAGGGGATTCACCCCGAGGACAGGGCGACCGTCGACGACTCTGTCGACGCCGTCCGGAGCGATCGGCCGGGCGAAACGCGAACCGTCTCCTACCGTTATCGCGGCGAGGACGGCTGGCGCGTTCACGAGGCGGTCCTCACGAACCTCCTCGAGGGCCCCGTCGTCGGCGTGGTCGCGTCGATACGGGACGTCACCCGCTCTCACCGCGCCGAGCGGGAACTGTCCGAGTCGTTCGAACGGGTCAGCGACGCCTTCTACGCGCTCGATACGGACTGGCGGTTCACCTACGTCAACGGCCGGGCCGAGGAGCTGCTGGGTCGGTCGCGATCGGAGCTGCTCGGCGCCGACGTTCGGGAGCTGTTCCCCCACGGGTTTCACTCGGAGCTGTTCGACCGGTTCGCCGACGCGATGGAGCACCAGGAGCGAGTCTCCTGGGAGCGGTACTCCGAGTCGCTCGACATCTGGATGGAGATCCACGCCTACCCCTCCGAAACCGGTCTCTCGGTGTACTTCAGGGATATCACCGACCGGATCGAGCGAGAGCAGGAACTGGCCGAGCGGACCGAACGGCTGCGAATGGTCGTCGAGAACGCGCCGGTTATCCACTACGTCATCGACGCCGAGGGGACGGTCACGCTCTCGGAGGGGCGCGGTCTCGAGAACGTCGGCTTCGAGTCGACAGAGGCCATCGGCGAGTCGTTCTTCGAGCTCTTCGAGGAGTACCCCGCGATTCGCGCCGATGCGCGTGCGGCCCTCGAGGGCGAGTCCGTCCACGGCCAGCGCCGAGTCCTCGATCGGGTCTTCGAGTCGTGGTACCGACCGATCGTCGAGGACGGCGAGGTCACGCGGGTGATCGGCGTCGCGATCGACGTAACCGAACGGGTCCAGTACCGGGATGCGCTCAGCGCCCTCCACGAGGCGACTAGTCACCTGCTGACCGTCGACTCGAAAGACGAAGCCTGTGAGTACATCGTCGCCGTCGCCGACGACGTGCTCGATCTTGACAGTATCGTCTTCCGGTTCGACGAACAGCACAACGAGCTCTCGCCAGCCGCGTACTCGAGCGACCTCGAGCGAGCGATCGGCGCTCCGCCGCGCTTCGAGCCCGACGAGGGGATCACGTGGGAGACGTTCGTCACTGGCACGCCGTCGGTCTTCAAGGACGTTCGAGAGTCGGAGCTGGTCTACGACGAGTCGACGGACGTCAGGAGCGGCCTCTACATTCCCCTCGGCGAGCACGGGGTCTTCGCCGCGGTGTCGACCGTCGCCGATCAGTACGACGAGGACACCGTCGAGCTTGTGAAGCTGTTCGCGACGACGGCGAAGGCGGCCCTCGACCGGATCGGACGTACCCGTCGACTCCACGACAGCGAACAGGAGCTGAAACGACAGAACCGATATCTCGAGCGGGTAAACGAGTCGAAACAGGTCCGCCAGGATGTCGAGGAACACCTGCTGCGGGCCGACTCACGCGAGGAGATCGAGCGCGGCGTCTGTACCAGACTCGCCGAAACCGAGGGCTGCTCGTTCGCCTGGATCGGGGAGCCCGACCCGAGCGGTGGCCGGATCCGACCGCGGAGCCACGCCGGGCTCGATCGGGGCTATCTCGAGGCGGTCACGGCGACCGCCGTCGACGACTCCGCCGCGGAGCCGGCCGGCAGAGCGGTTCGGACCCGGCGTTCGGTCGTCGTCGACAACGTCGCCGACAGCGTGGGGGACGGAACGTGGCGAACCGAGGCGCTCTCGCGGAGCTTCCAGTCGGTGATCTCGGTGCCGCTCGTCTACGACGGTCACCTCTACGGCGTGCTCTCGGCGTACGGCGACGACCCGAACGCCTTCGACGATCCGTTCGAGTCGATGCTCGCGGATCTCGGCGAGACCATCGCGTACACGATCGACGCCGTCAAGCGAAAGAACGCGCTGCTCGAGGAGCGAGTCACGGAGGTCGAGCTCGAGCTCGGAGCCGATTCGCCGCTGTGTCGGTTCGCGGACCGACTCGACCGTCGCGTCGCGTTCGAAGGGGCGACGCTACAGGACGACGACAGCGCGCTCGCGTTCGTCTCCCTCGAGCCTCCAATCGATGGCGAGGATATCGACGCGTCCGTCGACGGAATCGACGACCCGGTCGTGCTCACCGACTCGGACCGACAGACGCTCGTCCAGCTCCGAGTAACGGGGCCGTTTCTCGGCAGGATCGTCGCCGACCACGGTGCCACGCTACGGGAACTCGTCAGCGACGACTCGGGTCACCGGGCGGTCGTCGACCTCCCGGCCGGAGTCGAGCTTCGAACGGTACTGGCCGATATCAACCGTCGCGGCCTCTCGGCGTCGATGGTCGCTCGCCGGGATCGACCGTCCGGAGACGGCGCTTCGCTCGGGGGTCCGGCGCGGAAGGCGATACTCGACCAGCTCACGTCCCGACAGCAGGAGGTCGTTCGGACGGCGTACCACAGCGGGTTCTTCGAGTGGCCCCGGCGGACGACGGGCGAGGCCGTCGCGGACTCGCTTTCGATCTCGCCGCCGGCGTTTCACAAGCACGTGCGATCCGTCGAGCGAAAGCTCCTCGCGACGCTGTTCGAGGGGGCGACGATCGACGGTTAATCAGTTAACCCCCACGATCACCCGCCGTTATACGGTTAACGAGTAGACTCTTTGCTCCCAGTCGAGAAGAGTCGTCGACGACTCACAGTGGGGAACCATGACTGAAACGACACCGCAACCGCTCTCCGCATCGACGAACGACTGCTACGTCGTCCAGTACGACCGACTCGACACCGACCCGCTCAGCGTCACGATCGCGGAGGCGGTCGCGACCTATCGCGGGACCGACGCGACGGAACTCGAGCCGCTACACTACGCCGTCAACGCCGACGCACTCGAGCGACTGTTCGAGCCGCGAGCCGACGGCCTCCGAACCGGTGGCTCGGTAACCTTCGAGTACAGCGACTGTTTGGTCACCGTTACGGCCGACGGCGAGATCCGCATTACGAGCGCGTAGGCCTACACTTCCTGTCTCTTCGGGTACGGATGATACCGCGTACTATGGTGTATAAACACATTATATTTTAATTATTCACCTGCCGAAACAGCTATAACTGATCGATCGGAAGAACCGGTACCATGTCAGAACACACCACCCAGACCATGAAAGACGTCAGTCACACGCCGCCCGCCGGCGAGTCCGTGACGAACGTCTGGAACCGCGGCCGAGACGACGAGTAGTCGATCCCTTCTCCGGTCGCACTCTCTCCTCGAGCGGAGCGCACGCTCTCAAACGGTTTCGGACGTAAACAGGAGGGTCGGAACGAGCGTCACCTTACACGCCGTGCAGCCCCGACCAGGTGGACGGTTCCGGGGGTTCGATATCTGCTTTGTGGTTCGCGGTCGCTCGAGATCGACGGAACTCTCGTCGAGGCGGTTGCGTTGGTCACGTCGGGATGCGAGAACCCATGGTCCGCTATAGACGATCGTGGGGACGGCCTCCCGATCACGGTCGTACTGGTTGCCATACTTGTCCGCTCCGAAGAGGCCCGTTCCAACCTGACGGGACGATACACGAGCTACCGCTGTAGAACGGACCACTTCCGGAAAACAGCGAGCCGAACCGAATCGGCTGCACCCTTCGTTGTCACACGCTCCCTGCAAAAAATAATGCGGAGGGGTTCCGGCATAAGCTTTGTCACTCGGACACACCGGTTTTCTCGTTCTCGACGTCACACGGTACGAACCCCCGGAGAGTGATACCGCTCCGCTTTCCGGAACCGTAGCTCTACTGCGATCCTCAGTATCTGATACGACTGGTCTGTTGAGTACAGAGCGCGAACGTCGGAGGTGAGAGCCGACCTACGAGAGTCAGTGATCGGTAAGTACGAGGCGCGTTTTCATCATCTGCGCCTCCCCTACCCATCGAACTGATGAAAGCCGTCACTAGAGGCGAGCAACTTCTCGAGTCTCGCCTTCCGTATCACCCCGCATCTCCGGCTGGGCCATTTCCCAATCCAGATAGTCGCGGAGGCCTTCCTCGAGAGAGCGGTGTGTAATTCCCAGCTCTTCGAACGCCTTGCTGTTGTCCACCGGCCACTGCACGCCGGTGAAAAACCGGAGGGACTCGGCTTCGAATCCTTCTGGCGGCGTGACGATCCGTTCTATTACTCCCAGTATCCTGGCGAGCCCTGCGAACACCATCGGGGAGACGACTCGGGGGACCGGAACGCCCGTTATCTCCTCGGCACACTCGAGTACGTCGACAACGTGACGGGGTTTCCCCGATATGATATACGTTTCGCCGGGCGTCCCATGCTCCATCGCCCGACGGTGTCCGTCAGCGATATCTCCGACGTGGTCCCAGGGTGCGTAGTGGCCCCGGGGGATCATCGGAAGATCGCCCTGAAGGTAGCTCCGGAACATGCCGCGAATAGATCCGTACGACTTGTCTCCTGGACCGTAGACGATACCCGGCTGAACGATGACGAGCGGGAGTCCATCCTCCATCAGCGGTTTGGCGACTTCGTAGTGAGCCTCCCATTTCGTCCGATTGTACACGGCTGATTCCGGGCAGTTCGGCTCGACCGTTTCGTCGATATAATCGAACTCTCGGAACGGATAGACGCCGATCGTGCTGGTGTAGACGCCCTTCGGAATTTCCAGCTCCTCCATCAGCTCGAGTACGTTCCGGGTCCCCTCCACGTTGATCCGTTCGGCTTTTTCGACGTTTCGAGGGCCCGGGCCAACATAAAACCACGCGGCAATGTGGAACACGCCGTCCACACCGGCCATCGCATCCCGCATACTCTCTTTGTCGGTGATGTCGCCTTCGACCACCGTGACCGCCTCGGGCAGGTGACTCGCGTTCGATCGCGAGCGGGTCAGCGCAACTACATCGTGACCGGCTGCGAGAAGGTCCGTCGTTACGTGTGATCCGATCAATCCGGTCGAACCAGTGACAAAATATTTCATCGAACGTTATACGCTAGCAAGGAGCAAATAGGTTTCTCGAACCGACGAACGGCACGTTTCTATCGAAATCACACAGAACACATGAATACGTCGCAGAACACTCTCACACTGATCTCGACGGATAATATCGTGCTGCAGCCATCCCTCTATGTCTTGCACGCGCTTTCTACCAGCTACCGGATAGGTTAGGCAGAGCGTACGAGAGACAGGGCGCGTATCGGTCACCGCACGCCACTCAGGGCACCGGCTTGCACAGGGGACGGCCTGACGCCCACGTCAGTCGGGACAGGATCGTTCTCGAAAAGCCGTTCAGGAGGTCGAGGTCTCGGCGAGTTCGCGGAGTCGCTCGAGGTTGGCAATTGCCGATTTTTGGCACTCGGCGATCCGCTCGAGCGCGTCCTGTATACGTGGGTCATCGAGGTGATCGTGGACACCCTGAACGAAGCCGATCCGACAGTGTTGGAGCCAGTCCTCGATGTCGGGTTCCTCTCGCCACGCGGCGCGAGCCCGTTGGCCGATGAGAGTATATTGGATCAAGTCCTCCGCGTCACCGGTAAGCGGATTGGGCGGGCACAGCCGGTTTTTCTCCGCGTCGTCGTCGCGGGTCGACTCGACGTAGGCGGTGATCGCGGCACTGAACGAAACGGGGATGATAGTATACTGCAGGGTGATCCGGTCGGGTCCGAAGACCGGCCGCACCGGGGGGGTTTTGACTCCGTGGGCGGTGCAGTCGACGTGCACGTGCTGTAGGTCGGTGGGCACGGTCCCGTCGTCGAGCACGATACGGTCGGCCTCGAGACACTGGACGTACCCCTGACGGATGACGTTGCGGATCCGGCGCAGGTCGTCGCGTTCGTCCTGGCTGAGGATTGCCCCGCGCCAGGTTTCGGGTTCGATCTCGGGGTCGAGCGGGACGACCACCCCGCTGGCTTCGAGCCGTCGGAAAAAATCGGGGACGTCTTCGGCCTTCGCGGCGGCTTCCATCCGCAGCGAAGCCCATTCCATTAACGACGGCACTAGCTCCAGGGTTTGCATATGTCGCCTTTGATGCGTCCATGGGTCGCGTGGTCGAATCCACCGGATCTCGGCCGATGGCACGCCGTTGTTAAGCAGCCAGCCGCAGGTGTCCATCGACGTCTTCCCCGCCCCAATGACGGTGAACCCGTCGGCTGGATCGGTGAGGTCGACGAGCTCGTTGGGGGTGACCAGCCGCACGTCCGGGTCGACGTCGAACGGTGGCGTATGAGTTGCGGGGATGGGCGATTCCACGTAGGTGGCGTCCACGACCCGGCGGCGGACCGTCACCTCGGTCGTCTCGCCGGTCAGCCGCGACTCGAACCGATGGCGGCCCCCCTCGGGACCGATGTAGTTGGACGTGCCGAAAAAGCGGACCTGTCCCGAGCCCAGCAGCTCCTGGTCGAGCACGCGGCGGTAGTAGCCGCAGATCTCCGCGCCGGTCGCCCGCTCGTAGAAGCCGGCGTTGGGACCAACCTCGTCGATCTCGTCGTTGCCGAGCCGCCGCGAGTTGACCCCGTAGACCGCAGACGGCTGGTGGAGCCGCACGAACGGGTAGGCGTCGTTCCAGTGGCCACCCGGATTCGCCCGCCGGTCCACAATCACGACATCGGCGTCGGACTCGCCGATCAGCGTGTCCGTAAACGTCATCCCCGACGCCCCGGCACCCACTACCAGGTAATCCGTCTCAAGCGTCTCCATGTCGACCCACCCCGGTCGTCAGACGCTCAGCGTGATCGCTTCCGGACGATCCCCTCTCGATCTGTCCCTCCTCGGTTTCGAGCTGATCACTGGCGTCTGTCATCTGCTGGGGCACTCTATGCGAAACAGTCACATATAGTCTCCCTGTAACTGGTCTGCAAGGGCTGAGCACTATATTCAGCAGCCGACTTTTGACATACTTCATCCGTGTCGATAGCCGCTTCCGAGAGCGAGTCGAAGCGTCGGTCACCACAGAAGGAGCAAGCCGGCGAGAAGGAGTGCCAGCTTCAGCGACGAGAACGCCGTCTCGTAACCCTCGAGCAGCGACCGGACGCGCGCCGAGTCGTGTTCGACCGCCGTCAGTATCGAAAACTGGATCAAACACGCCGCCGCGAGCCAGTTCGTGGCCGCGACCGAGAGGCCGTACGCGAGTGCCAACATCGCCACGAACAGGCTGAGAACGCGACCGAGTTCCATACAGCATCCCAGGTCACGGCCGGTATTGGCGGTTCTGATCGGTGCGTCGCCCGTAGTGACCAGTCCGCCTCGACGGTCCCTCATCGGAAGTAGAGAGCGTATATCATGATGGCAAGGCCGAACGCGACGCTTCCGCCGACCACGACGATCAGTGCGATCGGCTGATCGACGCGCAGGAGGGCGAGGATGAGTATCGTGTATGCCGCGTACACTATCGTAAGAGCGACGCCAAACCAGAACCACCGGGTCTGTTCCGAGGAATCCGTCTCCCGCATTTCGTCGGTGCTCATTCGTAGCGCTCGTCGTATTCGCGCCCGACACTCCTGTAGCTTACCCACCGCAGGTGTCCTGGCCCGGCTGTGACGCACGAACTGCGATATCGTCGCCGCTATCTTTTTTCCTCACGACTGCAGGCTGGTCGCTAATGCGGTTGGTCTCGGCGCCGGCGACGATCCGACGGATCTTCCCGTCCTTGCTACTCGAGCCATCCTCGAGGACCGCCACCTGCGCCTCGAGTGCTTCGAGACGGGATCGCACCACTTCGTTCTCGTCCTCGAGTTCGGTGCGCGGTCGGCAGTGTTCTCGAGCCGACTCGAGAACACATCCAGTCGTGCCTCAAAGTCGTTGGCGCGATCGCCAAGCGAGTCGCCCAACTCCGCTACGCCCTCGGCGCTGCGAGGAGCGACGCTCATCGAACCACTTCGTGGGCACCGCGGCGTCCAGGCCGCGCGCACGACCGTCCGCGACGGACGTTACGTTTTCACTCCCGTCACTGCCGCTCGAGGACGCTGGAAACTCCTACTACTATCGACTTGACACTCCAGGAGTTCGAGGAAAGGCCACAAACGCCCGTCTCTCGGGGTGTTTTTACGCGATCAAGTAACGAATTGGAAGAGTGCCCGGGGAGGGCTCCGAACCCTCGATCTCCGCATGTCCCAGGTTCGAGGCTCGGCAGTCCTCTGGAGGGACACGGAGGCTTCCAAGGCGAAACCGCACCGAATCTCTGAACCCTATGAGTGCGGCGCTATGTCCAGCTAAGCCACCCGGGCTCGTTTTCGAGTAGTGCGGTCTGTTTCTTTAACCTTCCCTTTCGCGTCGGCCGTGCAAGCAGAACCCACGCATTTATCACCGAATCTACCCAACGCCGGATATGACCGTTCCCGTCATCGTTCGATCCGCTCTCGGCGACGAGGAGGTCCGAACACGGGTCTCGCTCGGCGGTGACGACGAGCTCTTCGTCGCGGACTCGAGCAGCGTCGTCTACCGCGCCGAGGGGTTACTGACCGACGAGTCGATCGAGGAACTCACGTACGACGCCGATCGGCTCACCGTCTCCGAGGGACGCCGCAAGACGTCGCTCACCCTCGAGTACACGCTTTCGGGCACCGCCGAGGTGACCATCCCCGCGAGCAAGACCGACGACGTTCTCCAACCCGTGCTGGCGGGCGTGTTGCGAGCCAACGAGGTTATCGATCCCGACGAGTCGCTCATCGAGGTCTACCGGTTCAGCGAGCTCACCCTGATTCTCACCGACCGACGGCTGATCGAACACGTCGGCACGGCGGTCTGGGACGAGGGGTACGAGGCCTACCATTTCCGGAACGTAACGAACCTCTCGTTCGAGGAGGGCGACGTCGCGACCCGCATCGTCCTCGAGGTCGACGGGCGGCCCCAGCGGATCAAGGCGCCCAACGACGCGGCCGACGACCTCCGGGAGCGACTCAAGCGGGCGCTGGTCGACTACTACGAGCGCACGTCGGAAACCGTCCCCGAGGAATCGGACCCGCTCGAGGAGTCCCAGGAGCGCGGCGAGGAGCAGACCGGACGGGCCTCCCAGTCGAGGCGGGCCGTCCGTTCGGAGCCGACACGAGCCGACGGCCAGCGGGCCGCGGTCGAGTCGCGACCGCCGATGACCGGCACCGTCGACGGCGCGCCGGCCGACGCCACCCAGGACGTCGCGCGGGCGGCAGCCGCCGGCTCCACCGGCTCCGGCGGCGACGACGCGGCGAGCCAGGAGGTCCTCGACCGGCTCGAGGCTCTCGAGGACGCGATCGAGCGCCAGAACGAACGCCTCGAGGCCCAGCAGCAGACGATCGAGCGACTCATCGACGAGCTCCGCCAGGGCCGATAGCGGGCTACTCCCGCCCCGTCACTTTTCGAATACAGGAAGAGCCGTACGGACCGAGTTCGCCGCTCTCGAGGTCGATGAAGTAGCCCGTCGAGAGCCCCGAGCCGCAGCGCCGACAGGCGAACTCGCCTTCCTTCGTGATCACGTCCCGATCGAACCGCACGTACTGGCGGCTCTTCGGTCGGACGATCCCGTCCTCGCGCTCGATGATCCCGCGGAGTTCGGCCTGATCGAGGATCGTCCGAGTTACCGTCGGATCCGCGGTGACGGTCTCGATCCGGTCGACGACGTCCGGCAGGGGGAGCGACTCGTGCTCGAGCCGCTCGAGCAGCGCCAGCCCGAGTTCGACGCGGTCGTCGGTCGGGTCGACCCCGCGCTCGTCGCCGTTCATCGCCGAACACTGGCCCGCCGGAGCGAATAAACGTTGTGTTGAGACGCCTCCTCCGGACGGCTCCGTCGCCTCGAGCATTTCTAGAGGTGAAAGGTGCTATCGTAGTGACTGCTACGGACTAGCGGAACGGGTCGCTACAGTCGATGACGACGCCGTGTTGCGGACAGACGTACTTGCAGTGGCGCTTGAACATCGGCGCCTCACAGTGCGGACAGGTGGGGGCGCCCGCGGCTCCGCTCGTCGGTTCCGGACCCTCGGCGTCGTCGCTCATACGATCTCGTTGGCTCGACTCCCTCAAGTAGCTCCCGCTCACTCGGAGCAGGCGGCGATCCGGCGCACCCGTCGTGCCATCGCCGGCCTCGTAATCGCGCGGATAAGTGTCGTCGCCGGCCGATACGTGAGCGCTCCCTCGCCGGACTTGGTCGCGGTGAGCGACCACAGTCCGGGTGCATGGAAGGTGAGCTGACAGCGTCCCGTCTCGTCCGTTCGGACGGCCTTGCGTCGGCTGGAGACGATGACGCCCTCGATCGGGTTCTGCAGTCGGTCCCGAACGCGGATCGTCACGGGTTCGCCGAGCAGTACCTCGTCGGTGTCGACCTCGAGGACGAGCGACCGTGTCGTTCTCATGCTGAACGTTCGCACGCCACGATGAAAATGGTACCACCTGAACATGATGGTGCGCAGGGTCGGTTCGCCCGGGCTTACAAAAAGTCGAAACGGCGATCGTGTTCAGCTACCGACCGTCAGCACTCGCTCCAGCCACAGGACTCGCAGGTCTTGCAGCCTTCGGAGTAGTACAGCGACAGCGAGCCGCAGTCGGGACACTCGGGGGACTCGCCGGCGTCGATGAGATCCTGGATCGCGTCGTCGTCGCCGGCCGCGTTCGCGGCAGCGGCGCCGCCGTCAGTCTTGGGGCCGTCGACGACGTCCGCGTCCGCGTCGGCCGCGTCCTCTAAGGTCTGCTGGGTCGGGTACGGTTTGTCGATCTCCTCCTCGAGGTAGCGACGCATCGCGGTGCCGATGGCGTCGGGGATCGACTGAATCTGCTCGCCCTTGTCCCAGGCCACCTTGGGGCTTCGAGTGCCACAGAGTTCGTCGACGATCTCCTCGGGGTCGACGCCCGAGCGAAGCGAGGTCGAGATGACCTTCGCCAGCGCCTCGGTAAAGGAGTTGGTGAACCCGCCCGAGTGGCCGATGTTCGCGAACAGCTCGAACGGCTGGCCGGTCTCGGGGTCCTCGTTGATCGTCACGTAGACCTTTCCGTAGCCGGTGTCGATGCGCTGGCTGACACCCTGGAGGGCGTCTGGCCGCTCGCGCTTCTCGGTGAAGTCGACCTGGACGGGCTCGCGGTCGTCCGCCTCGTCGACCAGCGAACCGACGTCGTCCTCGAGGATCTCCTGGACGTCCTCGCTCTCGAGGAACGCCTCGAGGCCGCCGAAGATCTCGTCGATCTGTTCGACGAGCGTCTCCGCGGCCTCGGTCTCGTCGGCGAAGTCGGCGTTCTCGGCGCGGGTCGTCAGCACCTGCTTGCTACGAGTGCCGTCGCGGTAGTAGGTGACGCCCTTGCCGCCGTGCTCGTAGATGTACTCGAAGACGTCCTTGGCGTCCTCGAGCGTGGAGTCGCTGGGTGCGTTGACCGTCTTCGAGATCGCGGAGTCGACACCGGCCTGGCAGGCGACCTGCACGCCCGCGTGTGCCTTCGCCGAGAGGTCGCCGGTCGTGACGAACAGCTCGCCGATCGCGTCGGGCACCGTCGAGAGCCCCTCGACGCCGTTGAACTGGTTGGTCGCCATCTGCTCCTGGGCCTCCTCCTTGACGGCGTCGACATCGATGCCGTTGTCCTCCAGGACGCGTAGGAAGTAGTCGTCGAACTCGACGAGCATCTCGTCGCCCTGAACGTCGTCGGAGACGTTCTTGTAGTAGGCGACGTTGTAGATCGGCTCGCAGCCGCCGGTGGTGTTGCCGACCATGCTCGTGGTGCCCGTCGGCGCGATGGTCGTCGTGTTGTGGTTGCGGATCGGGAACCCGTCGGCCCAGTCGTCGGCGTCCTCGCCGGTCTGGTGCTCGAACCACTCGCGGTACTCCGTCGGGTTCGCGTACTTGGACTCGTCCCACTCCTCGAAGCTACCTCGCTGCTCGGCGAGCTCATGGGAGGTCCACTTCGAGGTGTGGTTGATGTGGGTCATCAGCTGGCGGGCGACCTCGTTGGAGGTCTCGCTGCCGTACTCCATGCCCAGCTGGATGTACAGCTGCGCCAGCCCCATGATGCCCAGCCCGATCTTGCGCATCTCCCGGACCTTCTGCTCGATCTTCTCGACCGGGAAGTCCGACATGGTGACGACGTTCTCGAGGAACCGAGTGCCCATCTCGATACGTCGATCGAACTCCTCGAAGTCGACGGCCTCCTCGAGGAAGGCGCCGACGGCCGCCTCGAGGTCGTCGTACTCCTCACCGTGCTCGTCGTACCAGACGCGCCAGTCCGGCGCCTCGAGATCGGCGAGCGTCGAGAGGTTGATGTGCCCGAGGTTACAGGCCTCGTACTCCTCTAAGGGCTGTTCGCCACAGGGGTTCGTCGCGAGGATTCGGTGGTCGGGGTGTTTCTCGACGTCGAAGGAGTGCTGTTTGTTGACACGCTCGAGGTAGATGACGCCGGGCTCGCCGTTCTCGTGGGCGCCCTCGACGATGTCGTCCCACAGCTCCTCGGCCGGGATCGACAGCTCCTCGCCGACCTCGACGTACTCGCCGAGGCCGAACATCTCGTACAGCTCTTTTGTCTCCGCGGTCGCGATGTGGGGCTCCTCAGTACGGGGGTTGGTGAACGTGAACTCCTCGCCGTTCTGCAGGGCCTCCATGAAGTCGTCGGTGACGCCGACGGAGATGTTGAAGTTCGAGAGGTGGCCCTCGACGGCGTTGCGAAGGTGTTTCGGGACGCGACCCTCGTCGTCGATGAGTTCGCGGGCCTCCTCGAGAGCCGCCTGGAAGGAGGTGTGGGTGTAGTCGTCGGGGTCGTTCAGGCGCAGCGTCTCGGCCAGCGAGACGTCCTTGTTCTTGGCGTGGATGAACTGGATGACGTCCGGGTGGGAGACGCGCATGACGCCCATCTGGGCGCCGCGTCGGGCGCCGCCCTGGGCGATCGTCTCGCACATCTGGTCGTACGTCCGCATGAACGTGATCGGGCCGCTGGCGATGCCGCCGGTGCTCCCGACCGCGTCGCCGTAGGGGCGAAGCCGCCAGAATGCGTAGCCCATCCCGCCGCCGCTCTGGAAGACCTGCGCGGCTTCCTTTGCGGTCTGGTGGATGTCGTCGATGTCGTCCTCGGGGGAGTCGACGAAACACGCCGAGAGCTGCTGGAGCTCGTCGCCTGCGTTCATCAGCGTCGGCGAGTTCGGCATGAAGTCGAGGTTCGCCATCATCTCCTGGAACTCGTCGGCGACGTCCTCGACGTGGGCCCGGACCTCGTCGGGCAGCTCGGGGACGACGGTGTCGTAGGCGAACTTGTTGACGTTGTAGATAGAAAGTGCGGTCTCAGCCTCGTCGTCCGCGGTGGTTCCTGCACCGAACACGTCCGCGGCCAGTTCGTCTCGCCGCGGGTGGTCGGGTTTGAGCTGGTCGGGCGTGACCGTGATCTCGAAGTCGCGCTTCTCGGCCTCGAAGACCGCTTCGGCCAGTGCGATGTTCTTGCCGACGCGGTCGAACAGGTCCTCCTGGCGTTCGACGAGTTCGCCGTCCGCGTCCTTGCGGAGGTATCGGGCAGGGAGAATGTTGTCGTAGGCGTTGGCGGTCAGGCGCTCCTCGAGGGTGTCCCCATCGGTGCGCTTGATCGGGAGGGTAAGCTCCTCCGCGGAGAGGTCGGATTCGCTCATGCGCGGGTCACCTCGGGGGTAGCCCGCCGACGCGTGCGGATTCCGTCGCGGGTCCGGGTCCTGGCGTGGGTCATTTGTAGCGAAGAATCGGTATTCATCGGCGCCTCATAATTGTAGTGGTATTCTTCCATTCTTGTTGTAGTAGTACAACCCTAGTTGCGTAGCTGGTCCTGTACTCAGTCGGGGGGTTGCGATGCGAGGGCGAAACGGCTCTCTTCGCGCTTACCAGGGTGTAGTACGGCGACGGCCTTAATGATTTTCAGACCAGAGTGAAAGTAAATTTGCGGACGATGAGGTCGCTCATCCACGCCTCGAGTTGTACGGAACAGATACTGTTCTTTTGGCCTGTCTTTCACAATATCCAGAAAGACTTCATAGTTTCCGTGCGGGATGGAACGTATGCTCGATCCACTGACGTCCAGCACGGGCGTGCTGCTCGCCCTGGCCGCCCTCGTCCTCGTCCTGGTCACGATCCTCGCGGTCCGCGTCGCGATCAAACTCGCCGTCCGCGTCGGCCTCGTCGCCGGCGTCGCCCTCGCGGGGCTCTACACCGTCGGCGTTATCGGATAGGTCGATCGAAGGTCCGGAGCGATGTTGGCCGTGAGGCGACCGTTGGCGATTCGAGCGTTCTGCTCGAGCCGGCAACACGGGATCGCCACGCCCTCTCCAGCCGATTCGCTCGCTCGCGTTGCTCCCTCGCTCATCCCTCGCACAATATCGTCTATCAGTTCTCGCCGTTGCTCGAACTGACCGACAGCGCGCGCCACTGTAATGCGGCTCAGAGCAGTAACACGTAGCAGTTCGATAAACGATGTCGACATCAGGCCTCGAAGAGCTTGCTAGGCGCGTTGCGCAACAAACCGGTCTCGTGGACTTTCCTTTCTCGATGAGCTAAGATACTTTTTAGAACGACTGGAAGTCACTAACTTCCTCTCATATCCTCGTCTACTGATCCTCAAGATTTTTATAATCGAGTATCCCACCGTCTCTTGCCCGCTACGCAGCCCACCTGAATGGGGTTTCAGCATAAATGGAACGTAATTCGGGCGCAAAACAGTGATCTTGCGGACTGTTGCACCAGCACGGAAGTAAGCTATTCCCCAGACCGCTGGGCGGTTAGCGCGGCCACAGCCAGGATGACTATGGCGAGAAGGGCAGCGAATGCCCCTCCTCCTGCAATGACGATGGCCACAGGCACGAAGCAACAGCCCTGTGCGAGGATCACTTCGAGCCACTTGTCATCGTCGAGCATGTTGTCGTCCATTTTCGGGTTGGACATCCCGGCATTATCCGGGATGGCTACGTTCTTTTGTAGCGAAGAATCGGTATTCATCGGCGCCACATAATTGTAGTGGTATTCTTCCATTCTTATTGTAGTAGCACAACTATATTTGTACAACTGTCCACGAACCTAGTCCCGATTTGCGATGTGGGAAGCGAAATCACATCTTTTTCGCAGAAGAGACTACAATGATGACGGGCTCAATAATTTTCAGAACGGGGTGAAAGTAAACCTATCAATAAGATCACTGTTCATCTATACCACAAAATCCCTCTCAAGATAGCCAGAACATCACATAGACTCGAGCAAGGTCGCTGTGAGACGACAGTCAAGTACTAGAGGTGTGTAGTCCTTGCCGTTTTAGATGGGTCTGTTACCATCACAGCCCCTCGAGGAAGTTCTCGATCACGTCGTGACCGACGGCCGTGAGCACGCTCTCGGGGTGGAACTGCACGCACTCGATCGGGTGCTCGCGGTGGCGTACGCCCATGACCAGCTCGGTGCCGTCGTGGTCGGCCGTCGCCGTCACTTCGAAGCAGTCGGGTACCTCCGTCGCGACCAGCGAGTGGTAGCGGCCGGCGCGAAACCCCTGCTCGAGGCCGGCGTAGACGCCCTCGCCGTCGTGGTCGACCGCCCAGGCCTTCCCGTGGACCGGGTCGGGCGCGCGCCCGACCGAGCCCCCGTAGGCGTAGACGGCCGCCTCGAGGCCGAGACACACGCCCAGCGTCGGTACCTCGGGGCTGATCTCCCGGAGGACGGCCGCCGAGACGCCGACGTCGCGGTCGTTCTTCGGGTGGCCCGGGCCGGGGCTGACGACGATTCCGTCGGGCTCGACGGCACGGACCTCCTCGAGGGAGGCCGTGTTCTTGAGCACCTCGGTCTCGGTTCCGGGCTGCTGGCTGACGTACTCGACGAGGTTGTACGTAAAGGAGTCGTAGTTGTCGATCACGAGGATCCGGACGGTCTCGCCCTCCGACTCGCGCTCGTCCGCGGTCCCGGTCGCGCTCATTGTCCCACCTCCGGGGTGGCCTCAGTCCGTTCGTCCTCGATGGCCTCGAGGGCAGCCAGCACGCCGCCCATCTTCTTCTCGGTCTCCTCGTACTCGGCGGTCGGGTCGCTGTCGGCGACCAGTCCGGCGCCGGCCTGGACGGTGATCCGATCGCGCTCTCCTTCGTCTTCGACGGTTGCGGTCCGAATCACGATCGCGAAGTCGGCGTCGCCGGTCCAGGAGTAGTAGCCCACCCCGCCGCCGTACAACCCGCGAGGCTCGGTCTCGAGATCGTCGATGATCTCCATCGCGCGGATCTTCGGCGCCCCCGAGAGAGTGCCGGCGGGGAAGGCGGCCCGCGTCGCGTCGAACGCATCCGCGTCCGTCGCGAGTTGGCCCGTCACCGTCGACTCGATGTGCTGGACGTGGCTGTACTTCAGGACGTTCATGAACTCGTCGACCCGCACCGAACCCGGTTCGGCGACCCGGCGGACGTCGTTGCGCGCCAGATCGACGAGCATCGTGTGCTCGGCCCGTTCCTTCTCGTCGGCCAGCATTTCGCCGGCCAGCCGACGGTCCTCGACGGGGCCCGACCCCCGGTCGCAGGTGCCCGCGATCGGGTTCGACATGACCTCGCGGCCCCGCACCGAGACCAGCGTCTCGGGGCTCGCGCCGACGACGGTCAGGTCGCCGTGATCGAGCAGGTACATGTACGGCGAGGGGTTGACCTCGCGCATCGCCTCGTAGAACCCGATCGGGTCGATCTCGCCGTACAGCTCCCGCGTCCGCGAAATGACGCCCTGGTAGATGTCGCCGTCGAGGACGTGCTCTTTCGCCCGCCGGACGCTCTCCTCGTACTCCTCGCGCGAGCCCGCACGCTCGTCCTCGCGGACGAACCCGCCCGGCGCCGGCGCCGAGGCCGCCCGGAGCGTCTCGGCGACGTCCCCGGCCTCCGCGAGCAGCCGATCGTAGACCGCATCGGGGTCGTCGTCGGGCTCGACGACGGGAGTGAACACCAGCGAGACGGTTCCGTCGCGCTCGTCGAACGCGACGGTCTTGGTCGTGAGCACGAACTGCGCGTCGGGGAACCGCGAGTCGGGGCGCTCGCAGCCGACCTCCTCGAGCCAGAGGTCGTAGACGGCGTCGTACGCGAGAAAGCCGACCAGGCCGCCCTCGAGGTGCTGGCGGTCGTGTTCCGGGAAGTTCGCGAGCCGGGCGTCCGGCAGCGCGGCCCGGAGGGTGTCGACGGTGTCGCCGGCCGGATCGCGCTCGAGGTCCTCGAGGGGTGGGTCCGCGGAGAGCGCCTCGACCGAGGCGCCATCGGGATCGACGGTGACGACGGCCTCGGGATCGTAGCCGACGTAGGAGTACCGGGCGTGGCGGTCCGCTCGCGAGGCGTTCGGTCGGAAGGCGCCGTCGGGATCGCTCGAGGCGGTCTTCTCCGCGCTCTCGAGCAGGAAGGCGTACGGCGAGCGCTCGCGGTCGCTGCTCTCGGAGCGACCGGTCAGCGCAGCGTAGGCCGCGAGCGGCGACGTTTCGACCTCGAGTTCGGCGACGGCTCGGACGACGACCGGACGCTCCGCGTCGGCCTCGTCAGCGGACGCGCGAAACGCCTCCCGGTCGAGGTCGAGCGCGGGCGGCTCCGTCGGCGTTCGGTCGGCGTCGCTCATGATTGAGGCACCGGGGTGGTCGCGTTCTTCGCTCGCTCGACGAACGACCGGGCTGCGTCGGGGTCGGTCGCGCCTCCGGAGTCCTCGACGCCGCTGGCGACGTCGACGGCGAACGGCTCGACCGTCCGAACCGCCTCGGCGACGTTCTCGGGCGTCAGCCCGCCGGCGAGGACGATCGGCGAGTCGAGGGCTGCCGTCAGCTCGCGGGTCAGCTCCCAGTCGTGGGTTTCGCCGGTGCCACCGCCGCCCTCGGCTGCGGGGGTGTCGACGAGCAGCCCGTCCGCGACCGCGTCGTACCGTTCGGCGGTCCCCGCGTCGGTCTCGCCGGCCTCGAGGACGACAAGCACCGTCGCGTCGACGTTTTCGCGGACGGTCGCGACGTCCTCGGGTTCGAGCGTCCCGTGGAGCTGGACGGCGTCGGGGCTGACCGTCTCGACCAGCTCGATCGCCGCCGCCGGCGTCTCGGGCATCGTCACGAGGACGGTCGTCACGAACGGCGGCGCGGCCGCGGCGAGTTCGGCAGCGCGGGCGGGTGCGAGCTCGCGGTGGGTGTCGACGGGGACCGCAGCGATGAGCCCGACCGCGTCGGCGCCCGCGGCGACGGCCGTCTCGAGGTCGTCTTCGTCGGTCGTCCCGCAGAGTTTCACTCGCGTCATCGGGCCTCCCGCTCCGGGGGCTCGGCGCGGTTCTGGGCGCAGAGCTCCTCGAGCTTCGCCGCCGCGGCCCCCGACTCGATCGCTTCGAGCGCGGCGTCTGCCCCGGCCGCGAGCGTCTCGGCCTCGTCGGCGACGTAGACCGCGGCGCCGGCGTTCGCGAGGATCACGTGCCGCTTGGCGCCGGTCACGTCGCCCTCGACGATGCCGCGCATGTCGCGGGCGTTCTCGGTCGGTGAGCCGCCCGCGATGTCGCCGATCTCGTGTTCGGGGAGTCCCAGGTCGGCTGGCTCGAGGACGTACTCCTCGACGTCGCTCCCCTCGACCTCCGCGACCCGGGTCTCGCCGTGGATCGCGATCTCGTCGGTGCCCGCGCCGTGGACGACCAGCGCTCGCTCGACGTCCATCCGGGCGAGCGCGTCCGCGAGGACGGGCACCAGCTCGGGGTCGTAGACGCCGACGACCTGGGCGTCGGCGCCGGCAGGGTTGGTCAGGGGCCCGAGGACGTTGAACAGCGTCCGCATCCCGAGCTCCTTGCGCGGGCCGATGACGGCCTTCATCGCCGGGTGGAAGACGGGCGCGAGCATGAAACCGATCCCGTCGCGCTGGATCGCGTCCTCGACGGCCGGGGGTTCGGCCTCGATCTCGACGCCGACCTCCTCGAGCACGTCCGCGCTGCCCGAGGACGACGAGACGGAGTAGTTGCCGTGTTTGGCGATCGGAACGCCCGCGCCGGCGGCGACGATCGCGCTGGTCGTCGAGACGTTGATCGTGTCGTAGTCGTCCCCGCCCGTGCCGCAGGTGTCGACGAGCGGCGTCCGGGCGGGATCGATCGTCCGGGCGGCCTCGCGCATCCCCTGGGCGAAGCCCGCGATCTCGGCCTCGGTCTCGCCTTTCGCCCGCAGCGCCGCCAGCAGCGCGCCGATCTGGGCGTCGGTCGCGTCCTCGAAAACGGCCGTCGAGGCCGCTCGAGCCTCCGTCTGTGTGAGATCCTCCCCGTCGGCCACCCGTTCGATGAACTCCTGCATAGTGAACACCAATGTACGTAGTTGTCTTACGATGACCAAATCAGTACACTAACTTAAGCGTGTCGCCGATCCGTGGGGCCGAGTTACGCACGGCGGACGATTCGAAACCTTCAATTACGGCGGCGGGCAACGAACGAGTGCAGGCGAGGTGGCGCACGACGCCACGGACGCGAAACCAGGCGGGTTGGTGGTCTAGTCTGGTTATGACACCTCCTTGACATGGAGGAGGCCGGCAGTTCAAATCTGCCCCAACCCACTACTTCTGTCGCGAACAAATCCGTGAGCGACAGAATCGTGACGTTGAGCAGATTTGAATCAGGGAGTGAAGCGAACGAAGTGAGCGGAACGACCGTGGTTCAAATCTGCCCCAACCCATTTCTGACGAACTAACACGACGAACGCAGTGAGGAGTGCGTTCGTCAGAAATTGTTACGGCAGTTTGAACCGGACCGAGGTTCTGCGAGCGAAGCGAGCAGGTCCTCGGGCGTGGTTCAAATCTGTCCCAACCGCATTTCTTGGTCGTGGCGCAAAGCCGTCTACAAATAAGAAAACTGCTGGGATCGTCGAGGAGGTTCCTTCGGCTCGGTACCACGTACCGCAATACGAGGACGACTTTGACGCTCTTAGTCAACCGCCTCGTACCGCCTGTGAACGATCGTTACAGCTCGCTGCTTTCTAAACGGAGTTGAATCACAAACCTATATTTGCCACCTGCGTAGATTCGGTCACAATGCAATTCTGCGACGAGTGTGGTTCGATGATGCACACGGAGGGCGACACGTGGGTGTGTCGCTCCTGTGAGAACGAGGACCCGCGGGACTCGCAAGCGGAAGCGGCGATGGCGACTCGAGAGGGGCAGCGGGACGACGGGGCACCTGCCGTGGCCGACGCGACCCAAGACTCCACTGAGACGATGCAGGAGCCCTGCCCAGCGGACGACTGCGACAGCGACCGGGCCTACTCCGAGATAATGCCGAAGCCGGGCGGTTCCTACGAGGTTCGGCTGTTGACCTGCGTCGAGTGTAGCCACAAGTGGCGCGAGTCCTGACGGCGCATCTCGCGTCCTCTTCACCCAGACTCCCCTCTCCCTTCCTTTCGAAAATGAACGCCGCTACGCAACTGCTGAGTACCGTCGCAAAGCCGTCCAGCGTTTCGAACGGTGCTATTCACCGTTGCGGTTCGAAATCCGGGCCGCAACGAGAGTCAGCGAGATCCTGTCAGTTCGGAAGCGGCTGCTTCGAGCGCGTTCCGTTCGCGATCCGTGTACCCGATCACGCGCATGTCCTCGAGGACCTCCGGGTCGTAGCTCCGGATCGTTCGACGGATGAGCGCCCCACCCTCGCGGATGTAAAACCCGCCGTTTTCACACCCGACTGCGGGAAGAACGATCGATCGACACGCCAGCTCGTCGGCGACGGAGCGGGCGTTCTCGGTCGCGCGACGGATGCTCTCGGCCGTCGGCCGTTTCCGTGGCGATGTCTCTGGGGGTGACACGGATACCGTCGGTGCCGTGTCCGAGGCAGTCACCGGCGCTCGGTTCGGTGCGACCGAACCCCCGATCGGTGGCGTTCCTCGCTGGAACACCGCACGGAACTGGAGACGCTGACGGAACAGCTGTTCGTCCTGGATCCGGTTCGAGCGCCCGGTTGCGGATACCCGATCGAGGAGGTGGTGTAAGGGGATCACAACGAGACACCCTACACCCTCGAGTGAGCCCTGCTACACCCGATCTTATGTTTCCTGCTGACCACTTATCCGCGGGATCGGCCTAGGGGCGACCGTATGAGTACTGAATCCGCAAGTCCCACGGACTACGGCCTCGGCGGCAGCACGAACTGGCTGCTCGGCGGTGCGATCGGTGGGGTCGTCGGATCGTTGCTCTTCGGCGCCCTGCTGTGGGTCTTCGAGCCGACGATCGTCACCGACACCGTTCCCGGGATCTACGGCGTCGACTCCGGTAGCGCGACGATCGGCTGGCTGTTCCACCTGCTTCACGGGCTCGTCCTCGGGCTCGTGTTCGGTGCGATCGTCTCCCGCGAGGTGATCCTCGGGACGCTCACCGCGACCACCCAGTTCGACGTCCTCGAGGAGAGCGGCCTGGCGGTGCGGTTCGTCCTGGCCGGCGCCGTCTACGGGCTGGCGATCTGGGCGGTGCTCCCGGTCATCGGCGGGCAGGTGCTGATCTCGGTCGGTACCGACCCCGGCTTCCCGGCGGTCGCCGCCGAGAGCCTCGCGGGTCACCTGCTGTACGGTGCCCTGCTCGGTGCGCTGTTCTCGGTGTTCGTCGAGGCCGAGCCGGACGCCGAGACGCCGTTCGACGACGCCGATCGCGACCGCTAACGCTCGAGACGTGCGATCGTTTTCCCGTCCCGTTTTTCGACCTCGACTAACCCGTCGTCCGCGAGATCCGACAGGAGGCCCGCGAGCCACTCCCGGCCGTACTCGCCGTCGGGGGCGTAGTCGACCCGGATCCGGTGGCCGAGTGTGTCCAGCTCGAGTTCGTCGTACTCCCGGAGCGTCCCGATGACCCGTCCGCGGAACTGCCGACGGCTCCCCTCGAAGCTGGGCTGGGTCGGCACGTCGGGTGCCGTGAAATCGCCGGTCTCGTAGGCCGAACACCACTCCCGCCAGGGACAGCCGACCTCGTCACAACGGGGCGTCTGCCGGCAGGCGACCCCACCGAGTTCCATGACGGCGTTGTTCCAGACCCTCGAGCGCCCCTCGGGCATGAGTTCGTTCGCCCACTCTTCGAAGGCCGATTCGTCGTCGGGGACGTCGAAGGCGCGATAGAGAACGCGTTTGACGTTCGTGTCGACGACCGCGTTCCCGTTGTTGAACGCGAAGCTCGCGACCGCATTGGCAGTGTAGGGACCGACGCCCATCAGCTCCTGGAGCTCCTCGGGCGTCGTCGGAAACTCGCCGTCGTACTCCGTCTCGACCTGCCCGGCGGCTTCGTGGAGGTACTTCGCGCGGTTGTTGTAGCCGAGGCTATGGTCGGTCCAGAAGCCGACGACGTCGGCCCGATCCGCGGCCGCCAGCTCGGCCGTCGTCGGCCAGTGCTCGAGGAAGTCCTCCCAGGCGTCGACGACCCGATCGAGCTGGGTCTGCTGGCTCATCACCTCGCTGACGAGGATCTCGTAAGCGTCGTCGGTCTCGCGCCAGGGGTACGGTCGGTGGTCGGCCTCGTACCACGCGATCAGTGACTCGCGGACGGGCTCGCAGTCTTCGGGCACCGACGGCTCGTCGGTACCGGGATCGACGTCGGCGTCGGCATCAGTCATCGGCCGTTGTAGCGACTCCCCCGGCTTACGTCTACTGAATCGGCTCGCGATTCGAACGCGCTCGAGCACACTCGTCGAGCGAGCACGAAAGGCCTATCCGGCCCGCATGAGTCCGCTCCCGTATGAGCCTCGACGATCTCAACGACGACGTACAGGAGTCCTACGCCGACGTCAGCGACGAGCTGACGATTGCGCTCGATCGCGAAACGAGAAACGAACTCGCCCTGCTCGAGGCGGCCCTCGAGCCCGAGGAAACCGACGAACTCGTCCGCCGGGCGATCCACATGCTGTTCCAGACGACCGTCGAGAGCGGGAAGCTCGACTTCCAGCTGCGCTCGGGGTACGACGTCACCTACGACGAGTACCTCTCCGGGATGACCTACGACGAGATGACCGGCGCGGACCAGTATCCGAGCATGGACGACGAGCGCCGCTACCAGTTCTAAGGCTCGAGCGACGAGGGCCCACTCGCGTCCCGGCGGTACGATAGCGGGCAGTAGCGGCTTCCTCACTTGGGGTTGGCCGCGAAACTCGCGCTCGGTACAGGCCAAGCAGGTAACGAAACGGCGCTTGATCCGCATGACAGCTGTCAAAATCCGCGTGCTGAATGCGGAGGTTTTATTCAGCGGTGAACTCAACGCCGATAATCTCAAACCGTGCGCCGCCCTCGGTGCCGTCAACGACGCGAACGTCCCAGCCGTGGGCTTGTGCCACCTGTTTGACGATTTCCAGCCCGAATCCGGTCCCGCCCTCTGCGGTCGAGTATCCGGCCTCGAATACGTCCTCACGATCCCCGCTGGGGATGCCAGGACCGTCGTCTTCGACGTAGAAGCCGTTCTCCAACCGTCCAACAGTAACCGTTACATCTTCACCACCGTGTTCAACCGCGTTCCGCACGAGGTTCTCGAGGAGTTGTTGAAGCCGGCTTTGATTCGCTCGAATCTCACGGTCGATCTCGGTTGTGAGTGCCGCCTCCGGCGTCGCAACGTTCTCCCAGCAGTTCTCGGTGATGTCTGCTAAGTCGACCGGTTCGATACCACCTACTGTATCGCCTTTACGTGCCAGTGTGAGAAGCTCCTCAATCAGACCGTCCATCCGATCATGAGCCTGCTCGACGTGATCGAGGTGCTCGCTCTCCTGGTCTTCTCGAGCGAGTTCCAGATACCCTCTTGCCACGTTGAGGGGATTCCGCAAATCGTGGCTCACGATCGAAGCAAACGTCTCTAACTGTTTCTCGCGTCGTTTGCGCTCGGTGATGTCGCGGTAGAGACCGACCATCCAATCGGGTTCGTTTTCCTGATCGACGATGACTCCCGGGCACTCCGCCCAGACTACGTCCCCATCTCCGTGGATCATTCTGAACTCCATGTGATACAGTTCATCGGTTTCGACGGCTTGGTCGAGTGCATCTTCGACCTGGGGGAGGTCATCCGGATGGACGCGCTTGGCGAAGGCTTCGTAAGTCCCCTCAAACGAGCCGGGCTCGAGTCCGAGCGCCCGTTCCAACGTCTCGTTCCACTCGATTTTGCCCGTTCCTATCTTCCACTCCCAGAGACCCATTTCCGTCCCCTCAAGCACGAGTTCAAGCCGTCGCTTTGTCTCGCGGAGTTCCCGTTCTTGTTCTTTTAGCTCGGTTATATCTTGGAACTGTGAGAAGATGGCAACGACATCGTCCTCGTGGTCGGTCACGACGCGATTGTGCCACTCACAGACGATCCGCTCACCCGTTTTTCGGACGTTTTCGTTGACACTGTGGTATCCGCCTTTGTTTTCGAGCAAGTCGGATACCACCTCATCAACCGCATCTCGGTCCGATTCTGGGACGATCACCTCCCATGATCGGCCAGTCAGATCGTCCTCGGTATATCCGAGGAGTTCCTCAGCAGCTTCGTTCATGCGAACGAACGTGGAGTTCTCGTTCCACTCGATGACACCGAGTGGCGACTGCTCGAAAAACAGGTTGAGACGCTGTTCCCGGTTGGCGAGTTCGATCCGAGTACGGTAGTTTTCGACCGCGTTCCTGATGCGGTTTGCCAGGACGGTATACTGGCTGGTTTTGCTTTCCTTCCGGAGGTAGTCCGTAACACCGGCAGAAATCGCATCACTGGCAACTTCCTCACTGCCCTTACCCGTATGGAGAATAAATGGGAGATCGGGGTATTCTTCGCGGACGGCTTCGAGAAACTCGATCCCGTTCCGACCAGGCATATCGTAGTCGGAAACGACACAATCGAAGTTACCGTCGGCAAGCCGATTCAGCCCCTCGCTCACGCTCGTCGCCGTTTCGACCTCGAATCGGTCGTCTTCTCGTTCGAGAAAGGACGCAGCCACCTCCGCGAAATCCGGGTCGTCGTCGACGTGGAGAACGGGAATCGTGCCCGAGATCGTACCCATGGTGTCCTCCCCCTTCGATTATCAGTCACACTACATAAATATTTGACGGGAAATCACACGCTATCGATTCACCTGATGTTGAATACGCGCTGTGGATTCAGCACGGCTCTCTCAACGCGTCTATTGGGTACGCACTCACCACGTACTGATTCGATCGCTCGGATTCGACGCGAAAACCGAGTCCCGAAACCCGCTACCGACCGAAGCGACCTGCGATCGTTCGCCGGAGAATCGACCGCCCGATCAGTCGTCGTCGATCAGCGCCGCACTCGAGAGCGCCTCGTCGATGTCGGCCTCGGCCATCTTCTCGATCAGGGCGTCGATGACCTCCTCGCGTTTGCCCTTGACGAACTTGATCGAGCCGACGACGAGGTGGCCCCCGCCGGAGACGCCGCCGCCAGGGATCTCTGCCTCGAGCTCCGAGACCATGTTCGGGATGTCGAGGCGAACGCCGTCCGAGCGGAGGACGGCGAAGTCCGGGCCGTAGCCGACTGTGATCACGGGGTCGCCGGTCTCTTCGATTTTCCGGTCGTGGAGCTCGCCCGTCGTCTTCCCCGGCGCGGGGTAGGTAAAGCGGTGGGCGTAGTTCTCGACGTCGATCCCGTAGAGGTGGGCGCCGTTGTCGAGCTCCTCGTGTTCGACGTGGGGCATGACGGCCTCGAGCTGTTCGTCGACCTCCTCGCGGGCGCGGTCGGCGAAGAACGACACCAGCTCGCGGTGGCGCTCCTCGTCGTCGGAGTCGACCTGGAGCAGGTCCTGGATCAGCCGGTCGCCGGAGTTGTACCGCAGCCAGAAGGCGGCGTAGTCGAGCGCCTCGCTGACGTCCTTGAGTCGCTCCTCGTCGTACCCCTCCTCTGCGGCGAGAGCGAGGTAGTCGTCCATCGCGTCGGCCTTCGAGCGATCCGAGAGGCCGGCGACGGCGGGGACGTGGCGCAGCTCGTCGGTCATGTCGGGGTAGATCATCCGAGCGAGTTCGACGCAGAGCATCCCCGTCGTGATGCGGTAGTCCTCGTCGTGGAGGTAGGGGTTGACGTGAGCGTCGAGCAGTCCGCCGACCGCGTCGGGGTCGGGGTGGTGGTGGTCGAGCGCGACGATGGGGATGTCGTAGTGGGCCAGCGTCTCGTAGGCCGGGACGTCCTCGGCCGTCGAGCCGTTGTCGAGCATCAACAGGAGCGGAAGCTGCTGACCGTGTTTCTCGCGGTCCTCGAGCGCGAAGTTCAGGTCCCGCGTGGCGTCTTCCATCTCGTAGAACGGCGCCTTCGCGGGGAGCCGTTTGATGAGGTGTCGGGGGGCGTCCTCGTCCTCGTGGACCTCGGCGATGAACCGCTCGAGGGCGATCTGGACCGGCACCGCGGCGCACATCCCGTCGCCGTCGGCGTGGTGACGAACCCGAATGGGGCGTCCCTCCAGAACCGTCCGGCGAAGTAGCTTTGCGACCTCCTGCAGGTTGGGTCGGAGCTTCTCGAAGGCGGGCCAGTCGATCAGCGGTTCGACGTCGTGGGGTTCGGCGCGCTCCTCGAGGGCGGCCTCGAGTCGCTCGCGGGCCTCCTCGGCGTCCTCGCCCTCGAGTTTCGAGAGGCCGTCGACCTCGATCTGGACGGCCCCCTCGCGGTGTTCGGGCATCCCGGTGACCCGGACGACGTCGCCGACCTCGATGGTGGGGTAGGCACGGACGCCGGCCTCCTCGAAGGCGGCGCAGGGAACGACGCCCTGTTCGTCGGCGACGTGGAAGATCGTCGGGCCTCCGGTCTGTTTGACCTGGACGACCTTGCCCTCGACGTGGATCTGGTCGCCGACGTTGGCCTCGAGGCGGTCGGTACCGGTCAGCGCGTAGTCCCGGGAGACTGACTCGAGGGTGTACTCCTCGACGTCGACGGGCTCGAACGCCATGTCGCCGTTCTCGCGGATCGACTCGAGCTCGACGACGAGCCCGTCGCCGACGGCGTAGGTGCCCTCGAGGACGGACTCGTGGACGAGTCCCGAGATCGAATCCGAGAGATCGACGAAGACGCCGTAGTCGACGATACCGTTGATCTCGGCCAGATACGGCCGGTCCTGTTCGAGGTCGTCTGCGGTGCAGTCGGCAGCGAGATCGTAGACGACGGAATCCCCGTCGTCAGCGCCGGAGTCTCCGGCGGGCTCAACAGTCATCGTTGCCCGTTGTTTGGGACGGGCGCGTATAACCCTTGTTAAGCCTGCCGGCCCGCCGGGTGGCCTTTCGGAACGTTTAGCAACCGGAAGCCCGGAGGGAGGAGTATGGGGCTGTTCGACGCGCTGTTTCGCTCGAGCGAGGTCCTCGGCATCGCCGAGGAGACCCTCGAGTTCGCCATCGAGTCCTCCGAGGCGGCCCACCCCGACGAGTACATGGGCTTTCTCCGCGGGACCGAGGCCGACAAGCTGGGGCTCGAGCGCAGTGGGCTCGTCATCACGGACGTACTGGTCGTGCCGGGAACCGAAGCCAACAGCGTCAGCGCGACGGTCCGGACGAGCCAGATTCCCAACGACGTGAAGGCGCTGGGGAGCGTTCACTCCCACCCCAACGGCGTGCTCCGTCCCAGCGGTGCGGACCTGGAGACGTTCGGCCGGGGGAGCGTCCACGTCATCATCGGCGCCCCCTACCGCCGAAGCGACTGGAAGGCGTTCGACTCCCAGGGACGGCCGACGACGCTGAACGTGATCGACGTCGAACTGCCGGAAAGCGACGAGTTCTTCGATTTCACACAGGCCGACATCGACGAGGACCTCCAATGACTCTCAACGCGACTTGCTCGCTCGAGGCGACCGACGAGTCGGACTCCGATCGACGACCGATGACGGCGACGGCGGAGGCGCGATCCTCGACATGAGCCGCGGTCGCACCGTCATCGCGCAGGGAACGTTCGACATCCTCCACCCCGGTCACGTCCACTACCTCGAGGAGGCCGCCGCCATGGGCGACGAGCTGTACGTGATCGTCGCCCGGAAGGCCAACGTCGATCACAAGGAGGCGCCCGTCTGTCCGGCGAGCCAGCGACGGGACGTCGTCGGCGCGCTCGAGGCGGTCGACGAAGCCCTGCTGGGCCACGAGGAGGACATCTTCGTTCCGATCGAGGAGATCGACCCCGACGTGATCGCGCTCGGCCACGACCAGCACCACGACGCCGACGCGATCCGTGGAGCGCTCGAAGAACGGGGCGTCGACTGCGAGGTCCGTCGAGCGAGCGCGCGCGAACCGGCGGCCGACGACGAGATCCTGTCGACACGACTGATTATCGACCGAATACTCGAACGGCGTGGCTGACCGCTCTCGATGGGGGAGAGCGATAGTTAGATAACTGGGAAGGTGGAAAATATATCCACACTGGGGAACGTAGATAGCGGAAACATAATCCGCATCTCTCCGACATCGACCCCGTCGACTTCGACGAAACGGTCGGTACCTCGCATCTGCGGTGTTCGGATTCGCTCGAGGGAGTCAAATCTTGCCTCTTCCTACGGCCCAAGTCCGAAATTCGTGGGGTAGAAGGCCTGAAACCCGCAGACTTTTGAGGTCGGAGTGCAGAGTATGTCGGTATGCAGACGAACTCCACTCGCAGACGGTTTCTCGCGGGAAGCACGACTGCGGGAATCGTCGCCGTAGCCGGCTGTCTCAGCGAGACGGACGGCGACGAGAGCGACGACCCGAACGGTGACGACGCCGACGATCACGACGGCGACGACGCCGAGGACACCGACGACGCGACCGACTACGCCGACGCCGAGTACGAGGTCTGGGCGCTCGATCAGGGGACCGACAACGTCCACATCTACGAGCCCGGCGAGGGCGACGCCGAGTTCGACCGGAAGACGACGGTCGACCTGAACGAACTCGAGGGCGTCCCCGAGGAGGGAGTCGTGCCGCACATGATCGACTTCAGCTCGGACTACGAGTACGCCGCCATCGCGTGTACGGCCGGCCAGCGCGTCCTCGTCTTCCGAACCGAGGGCTGTGAACTCGTCGGCAACGTCGAGACCGGCCCCGGTTCGCACATGGCGATCTTCTCGCCCGACGACGAGTACATCCACGTCGACGTCATCGGCGAGGAGGCGATCGCCCGCGTCGACGCCGACCTCGAGAACGAGTCCTTCGAGGAGGTCGACCGCCTCGAACTGCCCGACGACGAGACGGTCCAGGAGGCCGGCATCGAGTCCGCTGCACCGATCTGTCACCAGTTCGACGGCCAGGGACGGTCGATCCACACGCTCGGCCCGAGCTACCACGACGCCGGCGTCGTCATCGTCGACCACGACAGCTTCGAAGTCGAACGGGCCTACTCCGGCGACGAACTGCCGGCCAACTGCGGGACGATGCCCCACTTCGAGGACGGGAAGTTCTACCTCACCGCCGGGCTTCCCTCGGATCCCGAGGAAGGCGAGGACGGCGTCGGCGAGTACTACGTCTACGACGTCGAGGAAGACGAGATCATCGTCGACGGCGAGAGTACCAGAGGCGTCGACGCGCACGGCTTCTGGTTCACTCCCGACGGCGAGGAGCTGTGGGTGCTGAACCGCGAGACCAACGACGGCGTCGTCGTCGATCCGGAGACCGACGAGGTCGTCGAGGAGATCGACGCCTTCGGCCCCGCCCAATCCGACGATTCCGAGGATCGCGACGCGCCCGACATCATGTGGACCTCGCCGGACGGCGAGTACATGTTCGTCACCCTGCGCGGTCCCGTTCCGCTGTCGGGCGACCCTCACGCCGCGACCGGCGTCACACCCGGCTTCTCGGTGCTCGACGTCGAGAGCCGCGAGATCGTCGACGTCGTCGAACCGGATCCGATCGACGACTACGAGGAGGAGGAGCTACAGGCCGCACGAGACGAGGAGGATGACGCGCCCGCGATTCCGGACTTCCACGGACTCGGCGTTCGCGTGCTCGGTGACGGCGACAGCGAGATTCCGAACTCGCCACCGTTCTGATCGGCGCCGCTAGTTTTTGCTAACGCAGGACGGCGGGAGCCGTATCGAGTCCACCGTGTGGCCGGTCTCGACGAAGTGTTCGATCGCCTTCCGCGAGACCTCCTGCTCGGTGTCCCCGTCGTCCGTACTCGCCCGCCAGTCACACTCAAGACAGTACTTGTGCATCTCTCCCTCTGTTCGGTAGTCGGGGACGGGGCCGGGAAAGACCCGTGCAGGAAATCGAAGGGAGGCTACTCTCGCTTGACGCCGGGGTTGGTCACGGCACCGTTCGACGCCGAGTCGAAGTCCCGACCGTACTTCGCCAGCACGCCGGCGTCGTAGGCCGGCTCCGGCCGGTCCCACTCCTCCCGTCGGGCCTCGAGTTCCTCGTCGCTCGCGTCGACCGCGAGGGTGCGCTCGGGGATGTCGACGGTGATCTCGTCGCCGTCCTCGAGCAGTCCGATCGGACCGCCGACGAACGCCTCGGGGGCGACGTGGCCGATCATCGGCCCCCGCGTGGCCCCGGAGAACCGCCCGTCGGTGATCAAGGCGACGTCGCCCTCGTGGCCGGCACCGACGACCGCGGCGGTGACGCCTAGCATCTCGCGCATCCCCGGTCCGCCCTGGGGTCCCTCGTTACGGATGACGATCACGTCGCCGCTCTCGATGTCGCCCTCCTGGACGTACCGCATGGCGTCTTCCTCGTTCTCGAAGATCCGGGCGGGGCCCTCGTGGTGGAACTGGTCCTCGCCGGTCGCCTTGAGGACGGCGCCGCCGGGCGCGAGGTTCCCCGTCAGGATCTTGATCGCACCCTCCTCCTGTTTGGGTTCCTCGACGGTGTAGAGGAAGTCGGCCTCGATCTCCTCGTCGTCCGGGAGCCCGCGTTCGGCCTCGAGGTGCTCGAGTTCCTCGGCGATCGTTCGCCCCGTGACGGTCATGGCGTCGCCGTGGATCAGGTCGGCCTCGAGCAGCCGCCGGACGACGATCGGCACGCCACCGAGCTCGTGAAGGTCGTTCATCACGCTGTTGCCGCCGGGCTGGAGGTCGGCGATCTTCGGGGTCCGCCGGGAGATTTCGTCGAAGTCCTCGATCTCGAGGTCGATCCCGGCCTCGCGGGCCAGCGCCAGCAGGTGGAGCACGCCGTTGGTCGAGCCCCCGATCGCGGTCTGGAGCGCGATGGCGTTCTCGAAGGACTCGCGGGTGAGGATGTCGGAGGGTCGGCGGTCCGCTTCGACGACCTCGACGGCGAGTTCGCCCGCGCGCTCGGCGACGTCGTAGCGCTCCTCGTCCTCCGCGGGCGGGGAGGCACTGCCGAGAGGGGCGAGGCCGAGCGCCTCCGAGACCGAGGCCATCGTGTTCGCGGTGAACATCCCGCCACAGGAGCCGGCGCCCGGACAGGCGTTGCGCTCGAGGTCGTCGAGCTCCTCGGCGTCCATCTCGCCGGTGCCGTAGGCGCCGACGCCCTCGAACACCTGGACGATGGTGACGTCCCGTCCCTCGTGCTCGCCGGGCATGATCGACCCGCCGTAGAGAAAGACGGAGGGGAGATCGGTTCGGATCGCGGCCATCATCATGCCGGGCATGTTCTTGTCGCAGCCACCGATCGTGACTAGGCCGTCCATGCGCTCGCCGAAGCTGACGAGTTCGACGCTGTCGGCGATCAGCTCCCGCGAGATCAGTGACGCCTTCATCCCCTCGGTCCCCATCGAGATCGCGTCGGAGATCGTGATCGTCCCGAACTCGATGGGCATCCCGCCGGCCGCGTCGGCGCTCTCGAGGGCCGAGTCGGCGACGTCGTCCAGATGCACGTTACACGGCGTGATGTCTGCGGCCGGGTTCGCCACGCCGATCATCGGCGAGGAGAGGTCCTCGTCGTCGAACCCCATCGCGCGAAACATCGCGCGGTGGGGGGCCTTCTCGGCGCCTTCGGTAACCTCGCGGCTCTGCAGCCGCTCGTCTTTCCCGTGATCGAACCGATCGTCGCTGCTCATGGTCGGCCCTTGTCTCGAGGGGACATAAGTCACGCCTTCTCCTCAAGGGTTGCTGGCGATCGGCGTATCGGCTACCGGGTTCGGTCGGCGGTCATACTGTCGGACGGAACTATTCGAAGGTCGATCGCTCAACTGTGGCCGTTTCCCGAGGCAACGGCCGCGAACTCGCGATCGACTTCTCTCTGACTTCCGTCCGACAGTATCAGTGGCTCGGTGTCTCGAAACGGGCAGCCGCCTCCCGAAGCGCCTCCCTCGTGTCGATGCTCTCGAAGGTGTCCCCGCTCACGCCCTCGAGTTCGCCCTCGTCGACGACGACGGTGTCGAGTTCCTCGACGGCCGCGAGGATCCGCCCGTCCTCGCCCTCGAGGGCGTTGGCGCAGGCCCGGGCCATCGGCTCGGTCCGATAGACTGCCTGGGTCGTCTGGTACCAGCCGTCCTCGAGTTTGACGAGCGCACCGTCGCGGCCCTCGGCGCGGTCGGCAAGCGCCTCGAGCAGGGCGGGGTCGACGAACGGCATGTCGCAGGCCACGACCGCCGCGTACTCTCGGCTGGCCGTCTCGAGTCCGGCGGCGATACCGGCGAGTGGCCCGCGATCGGGTTCGGGATCGATCGCGAACGTGACTGGTTCGGGAAAGTCGGCCATCGCCGTCTCGATCGCCTCGCGCTGGTCCTCTCGGCAGTTGACCACGAGCTCGTCACAGACCGTTGCGAGTCGGTCGGCGACCCGCCGGATCATCGGCGTTCCCGCGAGATCCGCGACCGCCTTGTCGGCCTCGCCGAAGCGCGTCGAGTAGCCGCCCGCGAGGACGACTCCCGACAGTGATCGCTGGGAGTGGGAACTCATAGTCGGCGCTTGGAGTGGGGTGGCGTAATACCTGTCGGCGACGATGCAAAACCGACCGTTCGTTCGATCCACCGCCCGCACCCGATGCTAGCCGCTGTATGTGGATAATAATCATACACAAATCTCGAACCGGTAGTCACAGCAACATTTACCGCCCGCACCCGTGGCAAGTACTGTGGAGACAGATACCAAATGTCAATGAACGCTGTCGTATACCAGGGACCGCACGAGGTAGCCGTCGAGGAAGTCGAAGAGCCGGAGATCCAGCATCCGAACGACGTGATGGTCGACATCACGACGACCTGCATCTGTGGCTCGGACCTCCACATGTACGAGGGCCGAACCGCGGCAGAGGAGGGAATCGTCTTCGGCCACGAGAACATGGGGATCGTTAGCGAGGTCGGCGACGCCGTCACGACCCTCGAGGAGGGCGACCGCGTCGTCATGCCGTTTAACGTCGCCTGTGGGTTCTGTCAGAACTGCGAGAACGGCTACACGGGCTTCTGTACCAACGTCAACCCCGGCTTCGCCGGCGGCGCCTACGGCTACGTCGCGATGGGGCCGTACAAGGGTGGCCAGGCCGAGAAACTCCGCGTGCCGTACGCCGACTTCAACGCCCTAAAACTGCCCGAGGGCGACGAACACGAGGACTCGTTCGCCTTGCTCGCGGACATCTTCCCGACGGGGTGGCACGGCACCCGGCTGGCGAACCTCCAGCCCGGCGAGTCGATCGCCATCTACGGCGCCGGCCCGGTCGGCCTGATGGCCGCCTACAGCGCGAAGATCCAGGGCGCCTCGGAGATCTACGTCGTCGACCGAGTGCCGAGCCGCCTCGAGATGGCAGAGGACCACTGCGATGCCCACGCGATCAACTTCGAGGAGGGCGACCCTGTCGACCAGATCGTCGAGGCCCACGGCGACGAGGTCGACAAGGGCGTCGACGCCGTCGGCTACCAGGCGATCGACCCCGAGACGGATCCGGGCGACGACGCCTACGACCCTGCCCGCGAGAACCCCGCGGTCGTGCTCAACCAGCTGATTCAGACGGTGCGACCGACGGGAGAGATCGGCGTCCCCGGACTGTACGTCCCCTCGGACCCCGGCGCGCCGGACGAGATGGCCGCGCAGGGACGGCTCGGCATCGACTTCGGGAAGCTCTTCGAGAAGGGCCAGAAGTTCGGTACCGGTCAGTGTAACGTCAAGCAGTACAACCGCCAGCTCCGGGACATGATCATCGAGGGCCGGGCCGACCCGAGCTGGGTCGTCTCCCACCGTGTCGGTCTCGAGGAGGCCCCCGAGATGTACGAGCGCTTCGACGATCGCGAGGAGGGCGTCGTCAAGGTTCTACTCGAGCCGTAACGGCCGTCGATTCGACGTCTTTTCGACCGATCACTGCGATCCCGAGAGCACCGTCTCGAGCGCGTGCTCGTGCCTGCTCGGGAGTTTTACGCGCTCGATCCCTACCACGAGCGTTCATGAAGTACGCCGCCCTCGTCGAGCAGTACCGCCGGATCGACGCGACGGCGTCGACCGACGAGAAGACCGCGATCGTCGCCGAAACGCTTGCGGACGCGACGACCGACGACCTCGAGATGCTTCTGCCACTGTTTCGCGGGGAGGTAACGCCGGCGTACGAGCAGGGCGATCTGGGTATCTCCTCGAGTCTCACCCTGGCGGCGATCCACAAGGCAACTGGCGTCGCCGAATCCGAGATCCGAACGACCTGGCGCGAGACCGGCGACCTCGGCACCGCCGCGACCGAGGCCGTCGCAAACCAGACCCAGCAGACGCTGTTTTCGACCGAGCTGACCGTCAAATCGGTCTTCGAGACGCTTCGGGACCTCCTCGAGTACGAGGGAGAGGGCAGCCAGCAGCGCCGTATCGACGCCGTCGCGAAGCTGCTCTCGAACGCGGACCCCGAGGAGGCGCGCTACGTCGTTCGCACCGTCCTGGGCCATCTCCGGATCGGGATCGGGGAGGGAACGATCCGGGACGCGGTCGCTCGGGCCGAACTCGACGGGAGCGACGAGGCGACCGACGCCGTCGAGTACGCCTATCAGCTCACGAACGACTACCCGCTGGTCGCCCGAACGGCCCGCGAGTCGGGCGTCGACGGCCTCCGTGACCTCGAGATCGACCTGTTCCGGCCGCTGCAGGTGATGCTCGCCGATTCGGCCGACAGCGTCGAGGACGGGATCGACGCGGTCGCGACGAGCGACGGGCCGCTGCTGGCCGAGTACAAGTACGACGGCGTCAGGATCCAGCTCCACAAGGACGGCGACGAGGTGCGGGCCTTTACCCGCCGTCTCGAGGAGATCACCGCACAGTTTCCCGACGTCGTCGAGAGCGTCCGCACGCGCGTCGCGACCGACAGCTGCGTGCTCGAGGGCGAGATCGTCGGCTACGATCCAGACTCTGGAGCGCTGACGCCGTTTCAGGAGCTCTCGACCCGGATCACACGCGAACACGATATCGAGGCGGCAGCCGAGGAGACGCCGGTTATCGTCTACCCCTTCGACCTGCTCTCGATCGAGGGGGAGTCGCTGCTCGAGCGCTCGCTCGACGAGCGCCTCGCTCGCCTCGATTCCGTCCTCGATCCCGAGGAGTGGGCGATCGAACCGGCACAGCACGTTCGCTTCGATCCCGCCGATCCCGAGCCGGCCCGCGAGCTCTACGCGGACGCTCTCGCCGCCGGCCACGAGGGGCTGATGCTCAAGAACCTCGAGGTTCCGTACCAGCCGGGCCGGCGCGTCGGCTACATGCTAAAGGTCAAACCGACGATGGAGCCCTTAGACGTCGTCGTCACCCGTGGAAAGTACAGCGAGGGACGCCGGAAGGGCAAACTCGGTCGGCTCTACCTCGCCTGTCGCGATACCGAACGCGACGAACTCAGCGAGGTCGGTCGGCTGGCGACGGGGTACACCGACGAGCAGCTCGCCGCCCTCACCGACGCCCTCGAGCCGCTGGTCACCGAGACCGACGGTCGCGACGTGAGCGTTCGCCCGGAAGTCATCCTCGAGGTCGAGTACGAGGAGATCCAGTCCTCGCCGACGTACGACTCGGGCTACGCGCTGCGGTTCCCCCGATTCGTGCGCCGACGGGAGGATCTCTCGGTGTCGGACGTCGACACGCTCGAGCGAGTCGAGACGCTGTTCGAGACGCAGTAGCGACTCGTCACCCTTGGACCGAGACCGCTTCACTTTCACTACGGTTGGCGACGGTTTATCCGATCGTCGCCCGTCACTACGAGACGTCCCAGTTCGACGGCAAACGACCGGTTCCGACGCGGACTTCGGGATCGCTGTATCGCCGGGCTGAGTGGCAACGCTCGCGCTGACTACGTCCGCGACGCTCCATCGGGAGTCGACGACGACGGCGACCGAAGGACCACCCACGCTGTGATCTCACACCTCAAAATGAACGAGCTCGACCCCGATCCGACCCACCGTATCGACGCCGCGGCCTCGAATCGCCCCCCGCTCGCGGACGCCGAAACGCGAGTTCACGACGACCATCCGTTCGGAGCTGAGCGCTGATGTCCGCCCTCGGCATCGTTCTGATCGTCGTCGGCCTCTGTCTGATGCTCGCGTCCGGACTGCTCGCGCCGCTTGTCAGATCCGGCTTCGAGCGCGGCTACGGAGGCGTCGACCGGTGACCGTCGGCTGGCGTTCACCGCTCGGCGCCCCTCGCTACGACGGCCCCGGGGTCGGCGAGCCAGTACGCGACGATCGTCATTTCGAGCGTCGTAACCGAGAGTCGTCGGCGGATCGAAGCCAGGTCACCGATATCGACGTCGCGACCGACTGCAAGCACGCCGCCCATCATCGTCTCGGCCGTACTGCGGGATAGCACATGCGTCGAGTTCGCCTCGGAGACGGGATCCGGTTCGATCTGACGAACGCCGAGACCGTCGTCTGCGACAGCGAGCGCTCGAGCGACGGGATTCGCGTGCTAAGCCACGCCCACGGCGACCACCTCTATCGGGAGGACCCGGGCGCCGTGATCTGTTCGGACGTGACCGCGGCGCTCGCGCGAACTCGGCGCGAGGACACCCCGCTCGAGCGGACGACCCACCCCGCCGTCGATCTCCACAATGCCGGCCACGTCCCCGGTTCGCGCGCGACCGAGATCGCCGACCCGGACGGGACGACCTACCTCTACACCGGCGACTGCTCGACGCGGAATCGGTTCTACCTCGAGGGATTCGATCCCGACTCCGTCGACGCCGACGTGCTCGTGATCGAGGCGACCTACGGCGAGCCGGGGTACGTCCTGCCGCCCCAGGAGACCGTCGAGGCCGAGATCGTCGACTGGCTCGACGACGCCGCCGATCGTCCGGTGCTCCTGTTCGGTTACACGCTCGGCCGGGCCCAGGAACTGCAGCTTTTGGTGAATCGATCCTCGCGGGATCGGCTGTTCGTCACGCAGGCAACCGAGCGCATCAACGCGGTCGCCGAGGAGCACTACGACGTCGACTTCGACGCACGGCGCTACCGCGACGAGACGGAACTCGGCGCGGGCGACGCGTTGATCCTCCCCTCTCAGACGAGCACGCTCTCCTTCGTCGACGCGCTGGTCCGCGACGCCGACGCGATCAAGGCCGGGTTCTCCGGCTGGGCGATCAACGACAGCTTCCAGTACCGCGGGGACTACGACGTGACGTTTCCGCTGTCCGATCACTGCGATTTCACCGAACTCGTCGACGTCGTCCGCGGCGTCGACCCCGACCTGGTCTACACCCAGCACGGCTCCGCCGCGGAGCTCGCGACGCACCTCGAGACCGTCGAGGGGTACGAGGCGTACCCGCTGGTCCGCAACCAGCGCTCGCTCGGCGACTTCTGAGTCGGTCGAAAAAGGGCGTCGGTCTCGGCCGCGCTACCGTCGGAGCCAGACTCGCGGATGTTCCTCGCGGAGGTGATTCTGGTATCGTTCGATCAGGGCGGGGTAGGTGTCGTCGACGGCGTGCCACTCGCAGTGGTCGCAAGATCGCTCGACGACGTCGGTCGTGCTGGCGACGTAGGCGCCGTTTCGCTTCGTGTTCATTGTCCGTGATCCGGCGGCGGGCCGTCGGATACCCGTCCTCGACGACGCACCGTCATGGCTCTGTTGGATCGGGAGCCGGTCTCAGTACCGTTGATACGTCTTCACCCCGACAACGGAAAGGCGTATGTCGGCGTCGGTACTACCCGTCTCCGTGTGCAAGTACTGTAACTACTCGTTTACCGACGGCTGGGGCCAGCTGCTCGAGTACGACGACGTCTACCAGAACGCCCTCCCCGAGTCGGCGACGACCCAGTCGACACACGGCTTCCACGAGTCCTGGGACGAGCTCAGCGACGAGCTCGAGTCATAGATACCACAGAGCGGATACCCGCGACTTTAGGCGCAGGGGGAAGCGCGTCACTCCGTTAGTCAGTTCTCGCCCAATGGCCCGTCGGAATCCAACCCCTTCGCACCGCGGAGCAAGATCCCTTTCCAAGTCAGACCGTGCGAATCCTTTATTTCGCTTAGTCGTTCGTACTGTTCCTCGTCGTCGATCTCAATCTTTATATAGCGCACACATATAGGTAACATTTCCGTTGCATTTATGATTCACGGTGTCGTATTCGTGATTGTGATGACGACTGCCACGAAAACGCTCGAGGCCACCCTCGTTCCACCCACAACGGGCAAAAAGCAACAGCTCGAGCGTACCGTGGCGACCTACCGCCGTGCCCTCAAAAACGCCTTCGAGAGTGGCGCAGATACACAGTCGGCGGTCAACGACGTCGTCACGCCGTACACGCTCACGTCTTACGCCAAAGACGCGCTCAAAAACTACGTTCCGCAACTCTTCAACACGTATGATGCGTCGGAGATCGAGGACGACCATCCGGTTCGGTTTACGAATCGTGGATTCACTCTCGACCACTCCGACAAGAGAGAACACGAGTTCTGCTGGCGTGTTCCACAGGCCGGACGTGGCAACGCCTTCTGGATTCCACTTCGGATTAACCCCGAACAGGAATCGCTCTGGTTCGACCTCCTTGACAGGGACGTGTCGATCTGCGAGTTCCGACTCCAACAGCACCGTACGAATTGGGTGCTGCACGTCACCGTCGAGTACGAGGTAACCGAGCCAGACACACCGGACGACCCGACTAGAATTGGGTTCGATATCGGAGAATCCAAGCTTCTGACGGGCTGTGCCTGTCAGAACGACGCTCCGACCAAACCGTACATCTACGACGGCGGTCACGCTCGAGCACTCCGCAAGGAGATGTACACGACACTCAAACGACTGCAAGAACGTGACGTCGCTGAGTGGCGTGTGGACGAACGCTTCGACCACTTCCAGAACGCTTTGACAGATATCGTCGAGAAAGGATCTTGCGAAGCCGTCGAGTACGCCGAGTCCTTCGAGGACCCTGTGATCGTACTTGAGGACCTGTCGTACATCCGTGAGAACTTGGACTACGGGAAGTATATGAATCGGCGCTTACACTCGTGGGCGTTCGCTCGACTCACCGGCCGAATTGAGGACAAGGCTCTAGAAGCCGGTATCCCGGTCGAGTTCGTGAATCCGCGCTACACGTCTCAAACATGCCACGCCTGCAGACATATCGGCCGTCGTGGTTCGCAAGCCGAATTCAACTGTACGAATCCGGAGTGTTGGGTTACGGAGTATCAGGCGGATATCAACGCAGCAGCAAATATCGCTGATCGCGTTGACCCGTGGGGAGAGAGCGTTCCTTGGAAACCGGAACGCGATGACTCGCCTCGGGATGGGAGCTCCCTTGACAGTGCCACAGCTCACCGCGAGATGAGTGCGAAGCCCGCACAGACGACGCTCACGGAGTGGAGCTGAAACCTCTCCAGTAGCAGGCTGGATTCCCCATGTCGGGGATTACCCTGCCTTCAGGCAGGTGGAGGATGTCAAAGCGGGAACGGGTCGGCCCAGCTCTCGGCTCCGTCCCGCTCGTCCGGGTCGACGAGCATCGCCTCGAGCTCCCCCCGAATTCGTTCCTCGTCCATCTCGCGGCCGATGAACACGAGCTGGGTCCGTCGGTCGTCGTCGGGCCGCCACTCGCCGATCGGTCCCGCCTGCACAGCGGGGCCGGCCTGGCTGAGCCCGATCACCTCCTCGCGGCCGGCGACGTGACAGACACCCTTCGCGCGGACGATCGAGCCGTCCCACTCCTCGAGCCACGCGCCAAGCTCGTCGGGTCGGAAGGGGTCGTCGGCACGGAAGACGAACGAGGAGACGCCGTGGAGGTCGGCGGCGGACTGTCCAGGTCCGTGGTGGTGGTCGTGGCCGTCGTCCTCGTCCTCGTGTTCGTGTTCCGCTTTCGCGTCTCCGTGCTCGTGACCCCCGTGACCGTGACCTTCGCCGCGCAGCTCGCGTTTCCACCCCTGCGAGCGCTTCGCTTCCGTGAAATCGAAGCTTCCCGTTCCCAACACGAGATCGGGATCGATCTCGGAGTAGCTCGTTCGCAGCCGCTCGGCCCTGGGCTGGAGTCGGTCGACGACGGTCTCGATCTCCTCGAGGACGTCGTCGGGAACCATGTCGGTCTTGTTCAACAGGAGGACGTCACAGAACTCAACTCCCTCGACGAGCACCTCGCTCAGCGGCCGCTCCTCGTCGGGCTGGGCACCCTCGGGGAGCGTCGCGCCCGCGTCGAACTCCTTCCAGAAGCCGTAGGTGTCGAGGACGGTGACCATCGTGTCCAGCCGGAACCGTTCGGTGGGATCGATCTCGCTGTCCTCGGTGCCCTCGAGAAAGACCCGCGCCACCGGAATCGGTTCGCTGATCCCCGACGATTCGACCAGCAGGTAGTCGAACTCGCGGCTCTCGGCGAGCCGGCGAGCCTCCTCGAGCAGGTCGCCCTGCAGCCGACAGCAGATACAGCCGTTCGAGAGGTCGATCACCCCCTCCTCTTCGTTCTCGCGGGCGATCAGGTCCGCATCGATGTTCACCTCGCCCATATCGTTGACGATCACCGCGATCTCGTACCCCTGCTCGTTCGTGAGCAGATGGTTGACGAGCGTCGTCTTCCCGGCACCGAGATAGCCGCTGACGATCGTCACCGGGATCCGGCCGTCCTCTGGTCCTGACATAGCGTACCGTACAGCACGGAAGCCGGCTACTAAACGGCGCGGGTAACCAGTTGCGGCCTTCCGGAACTGGGGTCGCCGGTTTCGCCGCTTTCGGTGTCGTGTTGCGGCCCCTTCCAGGTCGGCCAGCGCCGATACCGAGCGGTCCGTACCGGAACGTAGTCGACTAAAGCGAAAACGGCGTTCGAGAGATCGATATATCACTCTTAGCAACCGCTTTACAACGATATCCGGTTTTCTTCACGTGATGACCTCCGACAACGTCGAAGGGGAATCAGATGGCTTCACTCGGCGAACGTATCTTCTCGGGATAGGTGGTGCCGGACTCGCGGGGACGGCTGGCTGTCTCGGCGACGGCGACGGTAACGGGGACGCATCGAACGACGCTGGAAACGACGACTCCGGCTCCGGCACCAACGATGCCGACTTCCCGGAGTACGACTCCGAACTCGAGCCCGGCGACGGCGACGAGTACGTCGAGATGTTCCCGCAGCCGGCCGAGGAGATGTACGAGCTGGGCAACTACCAGGCGGACAAGCAGGGCCTTCTGGAACCGCTCGAGGATCCGCGGGACGAACCCCGGTACGGTGACGAGCTCTGGGAAGTGGACGACGAAAGCGAGTACATCTCGCCGGATCCGATCGAAATGACGTTCGTTCCGGACGAGGACCCCGCGGCGTTAGAGCGGGCGATGGAGCCGCTCATGGATCAGATCGAGGAGTACACGGGGCACTCGGTCAACTACGTCCCGGTCGACTCGTACGCGGCGACGGTTGAGGCGATGCGTGCGGGGCGACTGCACTTCGGTCGGGTGAGTGGCGGAACGATGCCGTATGCGGCCAACATCGCCGGCGCACACCCGATCGCCCATATCATGGAAGACGATGAATACGGGAACGCCTTCTGGATGGTTACCCGACGGGACAACGACGAGATCAACACGGTGGCCGATCTCGAAGGCATCGAAGTCACCCACGCCGATCCCGGCTCCGGGTCCGGGAACCTCGAACCGCGAGTGTTCATCGAGGACGACGCCGGGCTGGTCGCCGAAGAGGACTACGACGTCGACTTCTCGGGCGGCCACGACACGTCGCTCAGGGGTATCGAACAGGGCGACTACGAAGTCGGTCCCTGCGGCGGACCGACGTTCGCGAACATGGTCGAACAGGGCCAGATTGACCCGGAGAACTTCAAGGTAATCTACATGGGGCCGGTGATGCCCCGGGGCCCGATGTCGTACGTTTACAACCTCGAGCCCGACCTCGTCGAGGGGATTACGAAGGCGCTGCTCGAGCACGATTATTCCGGGACCGCTATGGAGGAAGAGCTCCAGTACAACAACTTCATCGAGGTCGACTACTATACAACCTACGACCCGATCCTGCAGGTCCACGAGGCGCTAGGCGAGGAGTACGACATCGACGAGATGGACGGCTGAGTCGGTCCGTTCGCACCGTTCCCCTCGTTCGGTGGGGAACACGGCCTGTATCGACTACCGAACGAACGTTTCAACACGATGTTACGTGTACGAGAACTAGCGAAGACGTATCCAGGCGGCGAAGAAGCGCTAACCGGCGTCTCATTCGACGTAACCGGTAACGAGGTCGTCGCGATCATCGGACCGAGCGGGGCCGGAAAGAGCACGCTTATCGAGTCGATCAACCGACTTACCGAGCCGACTCGGGGAACGGTCTCCCTCGACGGAACCGAGCTGACCGACCTCTCGAAGCGCGAACTGCGACGCGCCCGTCGGGACATCGCGATGATCTTCCAAGAGTATAACCTGGTCGAACGGCTCACGGTGATGGAGAACGTCCTTTCGGGCCGGCTCGGCTATCTGAGCACCTGGAAGGCGTTCCGCCGGAAGTTTCCGAAGGAGGACGTCGAGTTCGCCCGTGAGACGCTCGATCGAGTGGGTCTCGGCGGTCACGAACGTGATCGCGCCGACGAACTCTCAGGCGGGCAGCGACAGCGCGTCGGGATCGCCCGTGCAGTCCTCCAGCGACCGAAGATCATGCTCGCCGACGAGCCGACCAGTAGCCTCGATCCGGAAACCTCCCGTGCTGTGATGGAGCTACTCACCGAGATCGCTCGTGACGAGGACATTCCTGTGTTGATCAACATTCACGAAGTCGACCTCGCGCTCGAGTACGCCGATCGGCTCATCGGCCTCGCCGACGGCGCGGTCGTCTTCGACGGACCGCCGGTCGAGCTCGATGCGTCGGCTAGGGATCGCATCTATCGCGACGGCGACCCATCCGAGTCCGATTCCGATCCGGACCGAGCCGCGGAAGCGACGGACGAAACCGACAACGGGCCGTCGCTCGAGAAACGGGAGATCCAGCGGGGGCTCAACTGACCGTGGTTCGAGCGATCACGAACCGATTTCGCTCCGACGACGGGTCCGAGTACGTCGTCTGGCGTCGACCGACCGCCTTCCCGAGCCATCGGGTCAAGTACCTGACGTACGCGATTCTGGCTGCGTTCGTCCTCTGGAGCGCGTGGGCGATCCGCATCTCCCCAGAGCGGTTCCTGCAGGGAACCGGAGCGACCGTCGAGTTCCTCGCGTCGATGTGGCCCCCGGACTTCGGTCAGCGGGAGCGCGAACTCATCAGGGAAGGCGTCGGCGAAACCCTCGCGATGGCGGTCATCGCGACCATTGTTGGCGTCATCGCCAGCGTTCCCGTCGCGTTCGCGGCGGCTGCGAACCTCGCACCGCGACCGGTGTACTACCTCGCACGCGGACTGATCATGATTTCGCGGTCGTTCCACAGCCTCATTATCGGTATCATCTTCGTCGTCGCGGTCGGGTTCGGCCCCTTCGCTGGCGCACTCACGCTCTCGTTCGCGACGATCGGCTTCTACGGGAAGATCCTCGCGGAGGACTTAGAGAACATCGACATGAACCAGCTGCGCGCCATCGAGGCTGCCGGCGGGAACAGGCTGCAGGTCATCCTCTACGGGGTCGTTCCGCAGGCGTTACCGCGGATGATCGGGCTGGCGATCTACCGATGGGATATCAACGTCCGCTCGAGCACCATCATCGGCATCGTCGGCGCCGGCGGGATCGGCTTCACGCTACTCAACGCGTTCGACCGCTATCAGTACGACTTCGCGCTCGCGATCCTGCTCGTTATCGTCGCGATCGTGCTCCTCGGCGAGGTCGCCAGCGCGATGATCAGGAGGCGGATCCGCTGATGCTCGAACCGACCGCCGAGGAGTACGAGCGCTGGCAGCGGTACGACGTCAAAACCAGGATCCTGCGGTTCACGGCCGTCCTCCTCGCGATTCCGGTCGTCGTCTACGCCTGGCAGATCCTCGGGATCAACTACGGCTACCTCTCGACATCGGTCCAGGCGGTCGGGGACCTGCTCTCCCGGATGTATCCGCCGAACTACGGCTACACCGGCGAGATCGTCGGGCCGATGATCGAGACGATCAACATCGCCCTGCTCGGAACCGGGCTCGCCGCCGTCCTCTCGGTCCCGATCGCCTTCCTCGCGGCGAGCAACACGACACCGAACCACGTCACGTACGTGATCGGACGGCTGCTCATCACCGTCACGCGAACCGTCAGCACCATCATCTGGGCTATCATCTTCGTGATCCTGTTCGGTCCCGGTGCCTTCGCGGGGGTCCTTGCGGTCGCGATCCGATCGATCGGCTTCATCGGAAAACTCCTCTCTGAGGCGATCGAGGAGATCGATCCCGGCCAGGTTCGTGCCCTCGAGTCCGCGGGCGCGAACGGGCGTCAGCGCCTCATCTACGGCGTCGCACCCCAGGTGATGCCGCTGTTCGTCGGCATTACGACCCACCGGTGGGATATCAACATCCGGTCGTCGACCGTTCTCGGGTTCGTCGGCGCCGGCGGAATCGGGCTCGAGTTGACGGGGCTCATGGATTTCTACGAGTGGCAGTCGGTGTCGGTAATCCTGCTCGCAATCTTGCTCACCGTCGTAGCCAGCGAGCTGGTCTCCGCGAAGGTCAGGAAGCTGGTAAGCTAACCGTTCGATTCGCGTTTCTCGACCGTTCGAGCTGACCCCCACGACGTTCAGCTCTGAATTGCGAATCGATATCGTTCCACCGTCCTCGCTCGCCCGCTCTCGAGTCGTACGGACCAGTACGTACCGATCGCGACGCAGCTGTATCCGACCGCACGCCTCCTAGAAACGTTATTTTTCGGTGACGGCGTGGCGAACAGCATGCATCCACGGCTGCGTGTGTCGCGGGAAACCGAGGGGTTGCAGTCCGGCGTCGGTGTCGTGACGTCGAATCGAGCGAACGGGCTGGAGCTCGTCCGATGACCGATAAACCGCTGTCGGCCGTCGGCGACCGCCTCCTCCTGGGACGGCTCGAGCGGCCCCGCGCGCTAGAGCCCCGACGGATCGCCGTCGTCGGCGATCCACACGTCGCGACGCGCGCGACGGGAACGTATCGCGTCTTTCATCGAACCGAACAGCGGCTCCGGGCGGTGATCGACGACATCAACGACCGGGACGTCGACCTCACGATCTTCCCCGGAGACCTTACGAAGGACGGAGAGCCCTGGAACTACGAACGGCTCGATACGCTGCTCGAGGAGCTCGAAGTTCCGTTTCTCGCGACCCCGGGTAACCACGATCTCCAGAAGCGAAGCGACGACCACCGCTGTCCGTCGGCCGCGGCGTTCGCGGATCGGTACGCGAACGGCTCGCTGCCGGCCCGCTACGACGTCGGCGACGTCGCGTTCTTCGTCGTCGACAGCGCTTCCGGTGGCGACGGCCCCTACGTCGACACCCACCGCGGACGGATCTCGCGGCCCCAACTCGAGTGGCTCGAGGAGCGGCTGCCGGCGGCCGAGACGTCGATCGTCGTCTGTCACCACAATCCGATCCCGATCGTCCGCCAGCCCCTCTGCCGGACCGAAACGTGGGAGACGTTCACGATGCGAGAGCGCGAGCGGTTCGGCGCGATCCTCGAGCGCCACGACGTCGACCTCGTCGTCTCCGGCCACCACCACCTCCCGTCGCTGGTGAGACGGAACGGGGTCCGACAGCTCGTCTCGCCCGCGGTCGCGTCGTACCCGCAGGCGTACTGCCTGCTCGAGATCGAGGAGACCGGAACGAACGTGTGGCTGGTCTCGCACGCGGGCGAAGTAGGTCGGACGGAAGCCTACCAGTTGCTGGCCGAGGGGCCGGCGTTTCGACGAACGTTGCTCGGAATCACCGAAACGACACTCGACGACGCGCCGGTGCTCTACGAGCCCTCCCGAATCGCTCAGGCACCACTAACCGACTGAAATCTCGCCGCCGAACCGAAAATGGTGTCTGCAGCCTCGCCAGCCGAGCGCTTCAACCGAGAGCAGAGACGACAGCGTAGCAGTCATCACGGGCCGACATCGAACGGCGCCGTCCGATTTCCCGCCCCGATCGACGACCGCCCCACTTACGGACCGATCCTCGACTCACTCGTCACCTCGAGGACGTTGCCGGCGATCGCTCCCGTTCGCCGCAGGCTCTCGAGGACCGTTCCGTACCGGTAGGCGTCGGGATCGTCGCTCTCGGAGAGTCGACGATCCAGCTCCTCGATCGCCACGAGGGCGTCCTCGATCGCGTCGTCCGCGCGGTCTCCCTCCTCGGTGAGCGCCAGCTCGAGGGGGCGTCGCGCGTCGGCACCGACGGTCTCGATCGAGTCGCCGATCCCGTCGGCGGGCGGGCCCGACTGGGCGACGGCGACGGTCGCGATCCGTTCGGCGTGGTCGGCGACGCGCTCGAGCTGGCGGGCGATCCGGTAGTCCCGAAACGCCGAGGCCCGATCCGTGCCGAGCCGGTTGATCTCGTGGACGTCCTCGAGGCCGCAGTGGAACCCGCGACTCACGAACGCGAACAGCCGATCGACCTCGTCGTCGCGGTCTATCACCCGGCGGGCGAGTTCCTCGTCGTCCCGCACCAGCGCCTCGAGGGCGTCGGCGTGCATCTCGAGGGCGAGCTGGCGCGCCTGAACGAGCGTCTGTGGCAGCGAGACGTCGTCGACGTCGAGCAGGTCCTGGACGACGATCCGCTCTCCGGCGTCCTCGACGATCTCGACGCCGACGAGCCGACCGACGACCCGATCGAGCGCGCGCCGGGCCTCCTGGCCGAGCCCGTCGGCGCCGACGATCGTGATCCGGTCGCGTCCGACGACGTACGCCGAGCGAACGCGTCGCAACACGGTTTCGTCGTCGACCGCCGCGGCGTCGACGGTCGCGCTTCGATCCTGGTCGGGAATGGTCTCGGCCGAGGCGACGACGCGGTCCTCGTGGGGGTAGAGATGCATCGACATCCCCGACTCGAGCTCCTGTGCGAGGGCCCACTCCTTCGGCAGGGAGACGACGAACGTGGAGTTGCCCGCCAGCTGAACCTTTCGTTCGACGGGCTCCCAGGATCCGTTCTCCGAACGGTGCTGACTCATCAGTAGATCAGCTCGTCGTCGTTGTCGACCATGTACAGCGTTCGCGCGGCGATGTTGACCGCGTGGTCGCCGACGCGCTCGAGGTCGCGGATCGTCAGCAGCATCCGGGAGACGTCCTCGAGCAGCGACTCGTCGCCGACCTCGGTCTCGAGCAGGTCCTCGATGACGACCTCGCTCGCCCGCTCACAGCGCGCGTCGACCTCGTCGTCGGCCGCCGCGACATCGTACGTCGACGGGGCGTCGTCGGTCGCGTAGGCCTCGATGGCGTCTTCGACCATTCCGACCGTCCGCTCGCCGATCGCCGTAATATCGATATCCGGATACCGGCTCCCCTGGCCGCGATCGGCGTACTCGGCGATGTTTACGGCAAGATCGCCGATCCGCTCGAGGTCCGTGATGATCTTGAACGAGGAGGCGATGAAGCGCAGGTCGCCCGCGACGGGTTGTTGAAGCGCGATCAGCTCGATGCAGCGTTGCTCGAGCTCGAGGTACAGCTCGTTGAGCTCGTGGTCCCCCTCGATAACGTCCTCGGCGAGTCTGGCATCCCGTTGCTCGTAGGCCTCGAGTGCCCGCCGGAGTCGCCGACAGGCGAGGGCAGACATCTCTACGACGTCCGTACGAAGCGTCTCGAGTTGTTGCTGGTAGTCCGTTCGTGACATGGTTAGCCGAACTTGCCGGTGATGTAGTCCTCGACCCGCGGGTCGGTCGGGTCCTCGAAGATCGTCGCGGTGTCGTCGAACTCGACGAGCTCCCCGCCGGTGAGGAAGACGGCGGTCTTATCCGAGATCCGCGCCGCTTGCTGCATGTTGTGGGTGACGATGATGACGGTGTACTCGTCGACGAGCTCGTCGATCAGGTCCTCGATCTTCGAGGCGGCGACGGGGTCGAGCGCCGACGTCGGTTCGTCCATCAGAATCACTTCGGGATCGGTGGCGATGGCGCGGGCGATACAGAGCCGTTGTTGCTGGCCGCCCGAGAGGTCGAGTCCCGATTCGTCGAGTTGATCGCTTACCTCATCCCACAGCGCCGCCCCGCGAAGGGCGCGCTCGACCGCGTCGTCGAGGTCTACGTCCTCGTCCGTCCCCTGGACGCGCAGTCCGTAGGCGACGTTGTCGTAGATCGACTTCGGGAACGGGTTCGGGGCCTGGAACACCTGCCCGATCTTCCGGCGCAGGGCAACCGGGTCGACGTCGTCGTCGTAGACGTTCTTCCCGTGGAAGTAGAGGTCGCCCTCGACGCGTGCGGCGTCGATGCGGTCGTTCATCCGGTTGATCGAGCGGAGGAACGTCGATTTCCCACAGCCCGAGGGACCGATCATCGCGGTGACTCGGTTCTCGGGGATCTCGAACGTGACGTCGTCGAGCGCCCGGTCGTCGCCGTAGTAAACGGAGAGATCCTTCGTCCGCACGATCGTCTCCGTGCGCTCGGCGTCGCGACTCGGGCTGGGCTCGGCGTCGATCTCCGTCTGTATCAGCGGGTCGTCAGTCGATTCGTCGACCGTTCGTCCGTCTGGCGTGTCACTAGACATTGCTTATCGTCCCTCCCTCGGTTTCGTACCGCCTGCGCAGGTATCCCGCGAGGACGTACAGGGCGATCAGGGCGACGAGCAGAACCACGATTCCGAGCGCCGCCAGCCCGTTGAACATTCGGTCGGCCTGGTACGTCCAGTTGTAGATCTGGGTGGGCATCGCGCTGAAGTCCGAAAGCGGCCCCATCGGGTATCGCGTCGCGTGCAGCAGCGTCCCGACCATGATCAGCGGTGCCGTCTCGCCGATCGCGCGGGCGAGCGCCAGGATCGTCCCGGTGAGAATTCCCGGCATCGCCTGTGGCAGGACCACCTTTCGGATGGTCTGCCACTTCGTCGCGCCCATCGCGTAGGAGCCGTCGCGGACGCTGCTGGGGACCGCACGGATCGACTCGATCGACGCGACGATGATGATCGGCACGATCAGCAAGGCGAGCGCGATCGCCCCGGCGAGGATGACCGATCCCAGCCCGGCGTCGTTGACGATGAGCGCCAGGACGAGCAGCCCGTAGACGATCGAGGGGACTCCCGCGAGATTCGCGAGGTTCGCCTCGATCAGCCGCGTCACCCGGTTCCGGGGTGCGTACTCGACCAGGTAGATCGCACAGCCGACGGCGATGAAAAACGCGAGCACGGCCGTCAGCACCATCAACCAGATCGACGCGAGTATCGACGCACCGAAGCCGGCCTGCTCCGCCCGGGAGGACGACGTTCCGGTGAGGAACTGTCCGATGTCGATGTCGAACGTGAGCAGCGCCTGTGAGGACTCCCAGAGCACGTCCAGGAGCAACAGCGCCAGCATGACGAGCCCGAACAGCGACGCCGCGGCGAGCAGGCCGTGGAAGAGCCGGTTGAGCAGCTTCTCCTGGCTGAGGTCGACGTCGGCGAAGAGCTCCTCCCGTTTCGTGCTCATCTGTACTCCTCCTGGAATCGCCGTTTCAAGAGATCGTTAATGAGGTTCATCGACAGGGTCATGAGGAACAACAGGAGGCCGACGGCGAACAGGCTCTGATACTCCACGGTCCCGACGGCGCTCGTCCCGCGAGCCATCGACACGAGGTAGGCCGTCATCGTCATGATCTCGTCGAACGGGTTGGCGGTGAGGTTCGCGTTGAAGCCGGCGGCGAGGGTGACCGCCATCGTCTCCCCGATCGCCCGCGAGAGCGCGAGGATGTACGACGCGAAGATTCCCGACACCGCGGCCGGAAGCACGATGCGCGTCGCGACCTGGTACTTCGTCGCGCCGAGGGCGTACGCGCCGTTGCGGAGATCGTCCGGCACGGCTTGCATCGCGTCCTCGCTGATCGAGGAGACCATCGGGATCGTCATCGTGCCGACGACGATGATACCCGCGAGCATGCTGTAGCGGCCGACGCTCTGGGCCATCATCCAGTCGGCCGCGGGCTCGAGAACGAACGGCGCGAGGTGGCTGATCGACTCGAGCCACGCGCCCGCCGGATTGATCAGGTTCGACGCGATCCCGCCCACGAGGACGGGCGTGACGAACGAGACGGCGAAGTAGCCGTAGACGATCGTCGGGATCCCGGCGAGCACCTCGAGGATCGGTTTCAGTCTGTTTCGGGTCGCGTCCTCGGCGTACTCGGAGAGAAACAGCGCGGTCGCGGTGCCGATCGGGATCGACACCAGTCCGGCGCCGATCGTGATCGCGAGGGTCCCCCAGACGATCGGGAGCACGCCGTGGGCGGGCGTCGAGTGATCGGGCGCCCACCGCGTTCCGCTGAAGAACTCGCCGAACGTCACCGTCCGCTCGAGGTCCGCACCGGCGATCAGCTCGCTGATCCGAGCGCCGAAGAAGTAGCTGGCAGCGTTGTCGAACAGGACCAGGAAGATAGCGATCGTCGTCAGGACGGTGACCAGCGCACACGAAAAGAAGACGCGCCGGATCCGTCTGTTCGCCTCGTGGTCGGCGTCGAGGCTGTCGTCGCCCGAAATCCCCGGTCCAGGTTGGTTTTCAGTGCTCATAGTAGCAGTTGTGAGGTCGCGTTCGCCGCGCTAGGGATCCTGTCGCTCGACCGTCAGCTCGTCGGGATCCTCGCCGATCTCCTCGAGGACGGAGTCGAGCTGGTCGTGGTTCTCGACGACGTCGTCGTCGGTCGCCCGATAGAAGCCGACCTCCTCGGCGAACCCGTGCTGGTTGTTGATGTAGAAGCGAGCGAACGAGCCGATCAGGTCCGGATCCTCCTCGAGCGAGGCGTGGTTGAAGTAAAAGAAGAGCGGCCGAGCGAGCGGGGAGTACTCTCCGCCCTCGATGTACTCCTCCTCGGGCGGGTAGAACTCGCCGTCGGTGTCACTTTCGACCTCGACGGCTCTGAGGGTTCCGTCTTGTTCTTGCAGACTGCGGAGGTGGCCGACGCCACCCCAGCCCAGCGCGTACTCGTTGTCGGCGACGGCGTCCCAGATCTCGTCGGTCTGGCTCGTCGCGGAGTAGTCGTCGCGGATGTTGCCCATCTCGCCGTTGATGTGCTCGGTGAAGTAGTCGAACGTTCCCGACGCGGAGTCCCGGCCGTGGAGCGCGATGTCCTCGTCGGGCCAGTCGTCGCGGACGTCGCTCCACTGCTCGACGTCGGACTCGAACTGCCAGATCTCTTCGAGCTCGTCGAGCGTGATCTCCTCACACCAGTCGTTGTCCTCGTTGACGCCCACCGCGAGGGTGTCCTGCCCGACGGTGTAGTGGGTGTAGTCGACGTCGTTCTCTCCGCACAGGTCGATCTCCTCGTCGGTGATCTCCCGACTCGCGCTCTGGAAGTCGGAGTTGGCCTGACAGAACTCCTGGAAGCCGGCGCCGGTCCCCTCCGGTTCGACGGCGACCGCCACGCCGGAGTACTCCGCTTCGAAGTCCTCGGCTGCGACCTGCGTGATCGGTGCGACGGTGTTCGAGCCGGACGCAGCAACGTCGCCCGACAGTCCGTCACCGTCCGAGCCCATACAGCCGGCGAGACCCGCCAGGCCGATCCCGCCGATAGTTGTGATCGCGGTTCGTCGAGTCAGTCCCCCGTTCGGGTTCTGGCTGGGTGCCATCGATCGGTCGTTTCGGTGCCGTGTATAAAAAGAGAGCTAAGATCTATATACTCCATATTGTAAGTATATATTCGTCTCGTCGATGGAACGTTCCGGTACGTACCAGTACGTAGGAACGACCCGTTTCGACGACCGTACCGATGGCTCCCCGTCCGACACTGGCATCGTCGTCTCGCCCGGCTACGAAACCTAGCTCGAACTCGAGAGCCGACGAAGCAACACTCCCGCGAGCACGTCCAGAACGCCGAAGGCGACGGCGATTCCCCCGAGCACGGTCGGCTCGAGTCCGAGTCCGACTCCGGAAGCCGCCTCGACGAGTCCGATAGCGCCCACGGCGAGAACGCCGACGGAGCCCTGAACCACGTCGGCGTCGTCGCCGTACACCAGTCCACCGAGGCCGAGCACCGCCACGAGCGCCGCGGCACCGACGTCCGGGAGCCCTGCCGCGGTGACGGCGAGCAAGACGCCACCGAGAACGACACCGACACCCGACTTCCGCAGGCGCGTGGGCCCGTCGGAAGACTGCTCGGTCATGCTCGAGAATCCGACTCCGACGACAAAACAGTTCTTCTCCGTCCCCTCGTCGAAAGTATGGGACTATATAGCAGTAGATAACCAAACGTTGTCAACGGATATAGTACGTTCACGGACGTATGAATCCGTTCTCGTCCCGTCGAGTTCCCCCTCCGATTTCCCGATTCTCTACACGTCTCTATAGATACGCTAGGCTTTATGTACTGGCGATCGAATCGACGGATATGGAGACGCGCAAGATCCAGGTGACCGGGGGCTCGACCTACACCGTCTCGCTGCCGAAGACGTGGGCGACGGCAAACGACGTCAGCAGCGGGATGACGGTCGAGATCTACGCCGAGGACGACACGCTCCTGATCACTCCGCAGAACGACGTCGACCATCAGGAGGGAACCCTCGAGGTCGCCTCGCTCGACGACGAGCAGTTAAAACGGGCGATCCTCACGATGTACGTCAGCGGTTTCGACGTCATCCGTCTGGAGGCCGGACGGATCACGACCGAGCAACGACGGGCGATCCGCAGCGCGATCCAGGGACTGATCGGGGTCGAGGTCGTCGAGGAGCAAAGCGGCTGTGTCGTCATCCAGGATCTGCTCGACTCCGCGGAGCTGTCGATCGTCAACGCCGTCTCCCGAATGCGTCTGATCGCCACCTCGATGCTCTCCGACGCCCTCACGGCGCTGGTCGAGAACGACGACGATATCGCCCAGGACGTCATCGAACGCGACGACGACGTCGATCGACTCTTCCTCGTCGTCTCGCGGATCTTCCGGGCGACGCTTCGCTCGCCCGGGGCTGCCGAGGGACTCGGCGTTTCCCGGGAGGACTGTTTCGATTACCACTCGAGCGCCCGCCAGCTCGAGCGCGTCGGCGACCACGCCGTCAAGATCGCCCGGCTGGCGCTCAAACTCGAGGAGATTCCCGAGGCCGTCGCCGAGGCGCTGTTGGCTCTCCACGAGGACGCGGCGGCGATCATCGAGCGGTCGATGGACGCGCTGTTCGCCGAGGAGAGCGACGAGGCCAACGAGTACGGCCACCGCGCGCTCGAAGCCGTCCCGGAGATCGACGAACACACCCGCCGCGTCGACGAACTCCTCCGGGATCTCGACCCCGTCCAGGCCCAGTCGCTCGGGCTGGTCCTCGACTCGCTCTCGCGCAGCGCGGACTACGGCGGCAACGTCGCGGAGACGGCCCTGCAGAAGGCCGCGCCCCGTCCCTGATCGACCGTCGGCTTGTGACCGCCGTCAGTCGTTGCCAGCGTCGAAACCCCCTTCCCGGACGGATTCCTACGGCGGGACAGCAATGGGACAGGCGACCGTCAGCGCGGGTGCGCGCCTCCACATCGGCTTTCAGAACCTCTCGCTCGCCCGGCGACGCCTCTATGGTGGCATCGGTGTCGGCCTCGAGCAGCCACGGGTAACCGTCACCGCCGAGCCCGCCTCGACGGTCGCGGCGTCGGACTCGCTCCTCGAGGAGTACGCCCGGCGAGCCGTCGACGTCCTGGCGGTTCCGGGTGTCGACGTCGTCCTCGAGGAGCGACTCCCTCGCCACGTCGGCCTCGGAAGCGGCACTCAGCTCGCACTCGCCGTGCTCGCGGCGACTGCTCGGGCGCACGGCCTCGAGCTCCGGGTCCGCGAACTGGCGCCCGCGATGGGCCGGGGCGGACGCAGCGGAATCGGCGTCGCGACCTTCGAGGACGGCGGGTTCGTCGTCGACGCCGGCCACCCGACGAGCCGGTTCACGACCGACCCGCCCGCGGAGGGCGACTGGACGGTCCCCCCGGTCGTCGCCCGCCACGGCCTGCCCGAGGACTGGCGCTTTCTGATCGTCGTTCCCGACGCCGACCCTGGACGCAGCGGCGAGAACGAGGACGCCAGCATGCGCGCGGTCGTCGAGCGAGCCGACCCCGCGGTCGCCGACGAGCTCGCTGGTGTGGTCACCCGCAAGCTGCTTCCCGCCGCGGCCGAGGGCCGTCTCGAGGCCTTCGGCGAGGCCGTTGCCGAGATCGGTCGCAAGAACGGCTCCTGGTACGCCGACGCCCAGGGCGGGGTCTTCCGCCCGCCCGCGGGCGAGCTCGTCGCGACCCTCGAGGACTGTCCCGTTCTCACGGGCGTCGGCCAGTCCTCCTGGGGTCCGGTCGTCTACGGGCTGACTGACGCCGACCATGCGCCGGAGGCCAGGTCGGCGGCCGAGGACGCACTCGAGGACGGCGGGTTCGGCGGCGAGGTCGTCCTCTCGGCTGCGGCGACGGCGGGGGCGAGGGTCGAGGCGGAACGGTGAGTTGATCTCGGCTGGTAGACGGGGCGCAGTCTTTTCAGAATGCGCGTGTGGTTCCTCTCACCGACAGAGTTCGACTACCCGCCGCATCACCGACAGTCACAGCGGTCAGCGTTCGGGGTGATGCTCCCGGTTCCGATAGCAAACGACGTGCGCCAGAGTTCGGCGGACGATCGGAGCACGTGTCCCCACGAAGCCGCGACACGTTCTGCCGGCCGTCTGCGAACTGCGGGAACGGTTTCCGAACGTGGACGTTCGGTGAGGGCCGTGCCACAGCGTGGACACGCATACTGGACGTAGTCGCCGCATGCGTGGACCACCCATTCTTCCTCGATCGGACTCGCGTGGTCGCACTCCCAGCAGAACAGCATCGATTTCCGACGAATCGGGTCGGTACTGCTGTCGTCATCCGGACGGGGAGGTGCCATCCCGTGAGAGCAGACCGAGAGGATGGATAGTTCTGTCTACCACCCTCATTGGCTTGTTAAAGGAATTAAACGCCGTACCACTGCTGAACGAGTGTCCACGAGCGGGCTGAGCGGCGGACGCTACGCGAGCGGTCGCCGTAACAGGGCAGCGGTACTCGACAGGGTCAGGATCGAGAGCGAGAGAGCCATACTCCGATTAACTGCTGAGTTGGGTGTCACGGTGTCCGAGCGAGGGAGTTTTGTCGCTGTACGTCCGTACGTGCGGACATGCAGTTCTGCGACGACTGCGGCTCGATGATGAAAGCCGACGGCGACCGCATGGTCTGTTCGAACTGCGGCGCCTCGAGCGAGCGCGACCGCGAGGCCGAAAGCGAGTTCGTCACGACCGAGTCCCAGACCGACGACGAAATAATCGAGTCCAGCGAGGACGCGAACTTCGAGGGCAAGCCTAAAGCGACCGACGTCGTCTGCGACGAGTGTGGCACCCAGGAGGCGTGGTACACCCTCAAGCAGACCGCCTCGGCCGACGAACCGCCGACCCGATTCTTCAAGTGTACGGAGTGTGGCCACCGCTGGCGCGGGTACAACTGACGACCCCTTGCGCCGATCGGACACCTCTCTCGAGTCGATCGATTTCGACTCTCGAGCCACCGACCGCGATCCGCTCGAGCCCGACGGTAACTACCGCTCCTTCCAGATCAACCCCTCGACGGTCGCCGACAACACCGTCTCTCCGGCGTCGTTCTCGCAGTCGACGGCCGCGACGAGGTCGTACCGATCCTCGCGCTCGTCGACGCGCTCGTAGCTCCACGTACAGACGATCCGTTCCCCGGTGTACACCGGTCGGCGGAACTCGAAGGTCATCGAGGAGGCCAGCACCTCGAGGTCGCCCCCGATCTTCGTCGGCAGCGTCGCCGTCAGCAGGCCGTGGACCAGCAGCCGTCCCTCCTCGTCGGGTTCGGTGTGACGGGGCTGGGTGTCCCGCGAGAGCTCGGCAAACTGCCGAACCTCCTCGGTCGTGAACGTGCGCTCGAACGCGTGGCTCTCGCCCTCGGTCGGTCGGTGCATGCGGTCTCGTTTTCCACTCTCGCGCGAACCCCTCGAGCTTTCGGCCGCGTCTCGAGCCCGCGCTCGAGGGCGGATACTCGTCCACTCACTCCTCGTCGGATTCGAATAAAGATCCTAATACAGACCCTATCCGATTGGAGATGCTACGCCCGCAGTGCGCCACTCCCTAATACTGGATGTTTGTAAACAGACATCATTATACTCTTTAGGCCAATGTGGGTAGAACATGTATCACGAATCGTTCGACTGCGTTCCGAGCGGATTTCACCACGGTCTGTTGCTCGAGTCGGATCGATCGAGCGGCCGGGAGCTGGCGACCCTCGATTCCGACCGCACCGGCGATCCGGACCCCGAGGTGAGTATCTGAGATGTCGGGCGGCGAGCCGTCCGACTCGGCCGCGGCCGGCATCCGCGGGCTCGGGGGATTCGGCGGGTTCGTCGTCTACCTCGCGCTCGGGGCGCCCGCCATCGCCGTCTCGCTGTCCCGCTCGGAGCCGACGTCCGTTCCGACGGAGACGCCCGTACCGGCGGCCGACTGAGCGCTCGAGCTACCGATTCGAGTCCCGTTGGCCCCTCGTTGCGGGCGCAACGTTCACAACCGTCCGCCCGAACTCTCGAGTGAATGGCAGACGGGCCGCGACTTCCCGGCATCGAGGACGAGGAGGACGAGGAGGATCCCATCGTCCTCCACGTCGACGCGGATTGTTTCTACGCCGCCTGCGAGCGGCTGCGCGAGCCCGAGTTACGGGGCGAACCCGTCGTCGTCGGGATGGGGTACGAGCCCGGCGAGACGAACGGGGCCGTCGCGACCGCTAGCTACGAGGCCCGCGAGTTCGGCGTCGAGAGCGCGCAGGCGATCTCGACGGCCCTCGAGCGACTTCCCCGCCGCGCGGCCCTGAGCCCGGACGCGGACGACTACGATCCCGACCTCGAGCCCGCCGACACCGGCCACTACCGTCCCGTCGACCTGGACTACTACGAGTCAGTCGCGAGTGACGTCCAGGAGATTCTGCACGACTGCGCCGACGTCGTCCGCGAGGTCAGCATCGACGAGGCCTACCTCGAGGTCACCGACCGGACCGCCTGGGAGGTCGCCGACGGCTTCGCCCGCCACGTCAAAGATCGCATCCGTCGGGAGGTCGGTATCGTCGTCAGCGTCGGGGCCGCCCCGACGATGAGCGCCGCGAAGATCGCCAGCGACTTCGACAAACCCGACGGGCTGACCGTCGTCCGACCGGGCGAGCTCAGCGAGTTTCTGGCCCCGCTCGAGGTCGACCTGCTCCACGGCGTCGGCCCCGTAACGGCCCGCGAGCTGCGGGAGATGGGCCTCGAGACCGCCGGCGACGTCGCGACGACGGATCCCGAACCGCTGGTCGAACGCTTCGGCGAGCGCGGCCGGGAGCTATACGACCGTGCCCGGGGCGACGACGACCGCCGCGTCGAACCGAAGGGCGACCCCAAGAGCTTCTCGCGGGAGTCGGCGTTCGCCGAGCCAGTCAGCGAGCCGGCGCCGAAGTACGAACAGATCGAAACGCTGGCGGCCGCGGTCGCCGACCGCGCTCGGCGAGAGGGGGCACTCTACCGGACCGTCGGCGTCAAGGCCGTCGAACCCCCCTTCGAGGTCAACACCCGTGAGCGCTCGCTGCCCGGGCCGATCGACAAGCCGGAGCTGGTCGAGGAGATCGCTCGAGAGCTGTTCGCGGAGTTCGAGCGCGAACCGGTCAGAAAGGTCGGTGTCAGGGTCGCGAACCTCGAGTTCGCCGCGGCCGATCAGACCAGTCTCGAGGGCTGGGCGGGGACGTCCGATACCGCAGACGAACCGACTGACGGAACCGGCGCCGATCGGGACGACGACCCGACTCACGACGAGGGTCAGTCCTCGCTCGAGGACTTCTGACTACCCCACGAGCGTCGCAACGCCCTTGGTTTGACGGTAATCCCGTCCGAGGATCGCCTCGAGGCGCGCGACGAGCGCTTCCCGTTCGGTATCCTCCCACTTGCCGGGCTCCTTGATCGGGACGACCAGAAAGCCCCGGCCGCGGATCTCCGTGGCGTGGAGTGCGGCCATTTCGAGGTCGATCCGATCGCGCTGGGTGGTGTACCCCTCGAGGACGCGGTCGGTCGCCCGTTCGCCGACGGGCATGAGAATGTGGGCGTTGATCGCGCGCAACTCGGCGTCGAAGTAGCGCTCGAGGTCGTCGTACTCCCGGTTGGTCGGGGCGTCGCCGGCCGGCAGCGTACACATGTGGACGTAGCTGGCGAACAGGTTCTCGAAGGCGGGTTCGTCCCGCGGACCGCTCTCGAAGCCGACCTCGCGGAGAACCGCCCGCAGCGGCTCGACCTCGGGGGCGCTGAAGGGGACGCCGGTGTCGGCACCGCCGTGGACGCCGGGGTGGTCGCCGATCAGGTGGAAGTCCGCGTTGGCGTCGCCGTAGCCGAAGACGGCGGGTCGGTCACCGGGAGGGCTCCGGTCGAAGGGCGGTCGCATGCCGAACGGGTTGCTCGTCCTGTCGGTGACGTTTTGCACGCCCCGAACTGAGGGGTTCGGCTCCCATAACGACCGCGGTTGGGCGCGATCGACTCAAGGCGTTCGGGGGGAGAACTTATCAACGATCGGGAACCAGTTACCCGAGATGTACCAGTACGGTCACTACGGCGCCGCCCTGCTCGCGTACGCGCCGATCGGTGCCGCGGTCGCGCTCGCCGGCTTCGAGGCCGTCGCGATCGTCGGCGGCCTCGTCTGCGTCTCGCTGTCGACGCTGCCCGACGTCGATCACCGGCTCCCGCTGGTCGCACACCGCGGCCCGACCCACACGCTGCTCTTCGCGGCGCTGATCGGCGCCGCCCTCGCCGCGGCTACCGCCGTCCTCGTCGAGGCCACGTCGCCGCTCGTCGACGTCGCGTTCGTCGGATTCGCCTTCCTCGTCGGGGCGCTTTCGATCGGCTCGCACCTGCTCGCCGACGCGCTGACACCGATGGGGATCAGACCGTTCTGGCCTCTCTCGAGGCGACGGTACACGCTGAACGTAACGCCCGCGAAGAGCCCGGTGGCGAACTACGCGTTGCTTCTCGTCGGCGTCGCGGCGACGGCCGCGGCTGCGGGAGTCGTGGTCACGGCCGGATAGCAGCAAACGGCCGTACTCGTTTCTCTATCGGTAATCCGGTACGAACCGCGTTACGTACAGATCGGAGAGGTAACGAGGATAGCAATCGATCTATCTGATAACCGTGGTTATACTCCCGAATATGGAAGAAGTATGCAACACCGTCAAATAATCAGCGACACCGACGCTGAGATCTTGAACTGTGGTTGGTCAGCAAGCGTTTCGAAGAAAGAGGACGGTACCGACAGTTAGATGCCGTCTTCTTCGTCGTCCATCATCTCATCGTCGTCTTCTTCGTCGTCCATCATCTCATCGTCGTCTTCTTCGTCGTCCATCATCTCATCGTCGTCGTCCTCGTCGTCGAAGGTAACGGTGACTTCTTCGTCCATCCCATCAACCTCGACTTCCTCTTCGGCCTCGTCGTAGTCATCGTGTTCAACGACGACCGTATACTCGCCATCGGTGACGGTAGCCTCTGCTTCACCGTCGGCATCGGTCTCGGCCTCGTCTTCCTCATCAGGCCAAATCCCACCGAGTAGCCCTTCCTCGTCCTCAACGGTGACGTTCGCGCCCTCGACAGGCTCGCCCATCTCGTCTTCGACGGTGACTGTGAGTGTATATTCCTCTTCCTCCTCATCATCTTCCTCTACGTCGTTCTCCTCGTCGTCAACGGGATCATCGTCCTCGTCATCGATAGGATCATCGTCCTCATCATCGGCAGGGTCATCCTCGTCAACGGGATCGTCGTCCGGGTCATCTTCCGGATCTTCGGGGTCCTCTTCGTCGTCGGCACAGCCCGCAAGGCCGACAATCGTAGCCGCACCTGCCGCTTCTACGAACCGCCGTCTGTTGAGTTTTAGTTTGGGCATATTCCATTATCAGAGTACTAGCGAAAGACAGGTAACTCACGGGCCTGCAGGACCATGTATATAGTTATCGTATCTCTCTATTGTTGCATCGTCGACGGTTGCCGAGCTTACTGAAAACACCTGTAGCCTTCCTCGAGATCTCAATAACCAAAATTAGAGCACTTCTATAATAGCGAGCCGGGGACTTATTCTGCTAGAGAGCATCACACAATACACGGAGTAACCGCGATACAGAGGTGAACCCCCATGAGCAACAAGGACGAAAACGAGAGAGAAGACAGTGAATGAGATGGATCCGTACGCGATCACCAACAAACTAACCCCTCTCTTGCAAGAGCCATCGAGGGGTCACTTCAAGCAGGATTGCGATCGTTGTCAGAAGGATTAGAAAAGGTGGTTGGAGAAGACGCGAAGCGCTCCTCGAGAGGTCCTCCTCGATCACGCCCACCTACTCAGAGAACGAAGGCAAATCAAAACCAGCAGATAGACGGTATGGAACGAAACCAAGCACGCAAATCTGAGTCTACAGACGGTTTAATTGATACTCGCCTTAGCGACGGCGAGTTTGTTGTCGTAGCTGACCTTCCAGGGGCAAACAAAGAGGATCTCATAGCTGGAATCGATTCAAGAACGAACGAACTCATCATCAAGAAAACAGGTACTACTGTTGGACGGGTGGAACTTCCGTGGTCTTCGGCTGAAATGCGAAAAGCATGGTTCAAGAACGGTATCCTCGAAGTGTATATACGATCGGACGGCACCGAGCCGTCCGAGAAATTCCCCTTCTTGAGTTATCCGCCGCTAAAGCGGTATACAGGCGGACTACGCATCATGTCGGACTATCCACTCGATCTGCGGTGGCGCGCGCTGTCGACCGGCTGAACGTCGGTGAGGACGGTCGACGACACTGTGCGAGGTCTTCGTGAACAGCGTGGACGAAGGCTTGTCAGAGCGCGCTCTGACAGTGGATGAACGAGCGACAGCGAGCGTAGCGCGGAACCGCAGGTTCCGCGGACCATGCAAACGGGCAGTGCGCGGCGCGTAGCGCCGCGACTGTCGGGACGGCGGAGCCGTCCCGCAGCGCCCGTGAGCAGAAATCGGTTGGAGAGGGCGTGGCGGTCCCCTGTGTTCGTACGAGCAGGACTCCTACTCGTCGGTATTACCGCGAAAGCCCCTGCCGTTCTGGGGCGTTCTGACTCGCTGCGCGCGCTCCTTGCAGTCGCGTGCTTGCGTCGTCGGAACGCCCCAGAACGCCAGCCCCTTTCATTCCCACCCGGCGGTGGTTGGGGAGGGCTGCAGACTCAACGCCAAACGTTCCATTCGCCCTCTCACGTAACGAATCGACCGATCAAGATTCACGAAGTAGACCGAATACTGAACCCATTTCCCAATAACTGAGCAGCAGAGGAGAGCGATCAGGCGTCTCGAGTACCGATCGCAGAGCGGCTCCGCCAGATCCCGACGGCAAAGGCGACGAGCAACGCGAGCGCGACGACGAGGTAGAGGTCGTCCAGCAGCGGGCTGTAGGTCATCACGGCCTGACGGCCGAGGTAGGTGACGACCAGCGCCAGCACCGCCGAGACCGAGAGCAGGCCCAGCAGGACCGAATCATCGAAGCGCCACCGGGCGACCAGCACGGCGACGATCACCGACGCCAGCAGGGCGAGGGCGACGCCGTACTGGAGCAACTGGACCGTCGGCGAGTAGCTCGAGACGAGGCTCAGCTCGGTCGGGCTGAGCGCGACGTGGGCGGGCAGGGCGAGGAGCCCGAGCCCCAGTGCCGCGGTGACGTGACTCCCCCGCAGCGACGCCGACCAGACGAGCGCGGTCGCGACGACGAACATCGAGAAGATCAGCACCGCGGTCCAGAAGTGAAGCGAGAGGATGTCCATCGTGTACTGGGTGACCGTCTCCCGACCGAGAACGACCTGGATCGGCGTCAGGACCATCCCGGCGACGACGAGCGCCGTGACGCGTCGGTCGATCGACGGCGAGCGCCAGGCGGCGACCGCCGAGCCGATGATGGCGAAGCCGGCGAACATCGCGACGAAGCGGTGGATCCACTCGTAGAAACTCGGCAGGTTCGCGGGCAGGAGGTTGTACGGACCGGCGTCGCACTGGGGCCAGTTCGCCTCGCAGGCGAGCCCCGCACCGGTTGCCTTCGCCGCGACGCCGAGCAGGATCGTCGCCGCGACCAGCGTCAGCGTCGCCGCGAGCAGGTGCGGGAAGCCGACGCGAGCGATCAACGAGCGAAATCGGAGACCGGAGGTGTGGCTGTGAGTCGACACGGGCGTTCTGACGGGGGTTAGGACCACCCGTATTTAGATTGCCCGAGTCGAGCCCGGTCCCGGGTGGATTCGAGCCGTTCGCCCGATTCGAGCCGAACCGGTTCGTCGCATTCAAGGCTCGCCCTCACCAGCGCCCGACATGGACAAACGCGAGCGACTCGAGCGCACCCTCGAGGCCCGCGACCTCGACTCGATCTGGTTCGCCCGACCGAACGCCTTCGCCTGGCTCACCGGGGGAAACAACGTCGTCGACCGCGAGGGCGACGCCGGCGTCGCGGCCGTCGGCTTCGACGGCGAGTTCCGAGTGGTGGCGAACAACATCGAGGCCGACCGCATCGCGGCCGAGGAGCTGCCCGACCTCGAGGGCGTCGCCATCGAGCGATTCTCCTGGTACGAAACCTCCCTGGCCGAGGCGATCGCGGACCGAACCGAGGACGAGCGCGCGGCCGCGGATATCGACGTCCCTGGACTCGAGGGCGTCGACCCGACCGAACTTCGACAGCCCCTGACCGAGCGCGACCGCGAGCGTTACCGCGAGCTCGGCCGGGAGACGGCGACGGTCCTCGAGTCGGTCTGTCGCGAGCTCGAGCCCGGCGACACCGAGCGCGAAGTCGTCTCGGCGCTGCGGGTCGGGCTCTCGGCCCGCGGGATCGAGTCGCCAGTGGCCCTCGCCGGCGGGAGCGAGCGCGCCCAGCAGTACCGTCACTACACGCCTACCGAGGCCGAGCTCGGCGACTACGCGCTGGTCTCGGTGACGGCCGAACGGGGCGGCTTGCACGCCAGCTGTACCCGCGCCGTGGCCTTCGATCCGCCGGACTGGCTCGGAGAGCGCCACCGGGCCGCGGCCCGCGTCGAGGCGACGGCGCTGGCGGCGACACGGGAAGCCGCGACGAACGGCGACACGGCTGGCGACGTCTTCGACTCGATCCGCGAGGCGTACGCCGCCGTCGGCCACGACGGCGAGTGGGAGCGCCACCACCAGGGCGGGGCCGCCGGCTTCGCCGGCCGCGAGTGGATCGCGACGCCCGACCACGAGGCACCGGTCCGGTCGCCGATGGCCTACGCCTGGAACCCGACGGTACAGGGCGCGAAAAGCGAGGATACTGCTCTCGTTACCGAGGCCGAAATCGAGGTGCTGACCGAAACCGGCGAGTGGCCGACGTTCACTGCGACGGCCGTCGACCGATCGTTCGAACTCGAGCGACCGGCGGTGCTCGGGCTCGAGGAGTAGCGCCCGTTACCGCTCGGGCTCGGGCTCGTCGTCGTCTGTTTCGCTCCCGTCGACGTCCACGTCGTCCTCGAGAGCCATCGAATCGGCTTCGCCGCCAGTCGACATCGCATCGGTGTCAGCGACGGTGATCGTAACGGGCTCGAGGTCCTCCTCGAACCCCTCATCGGAGTGTCGATCGAGGACGCGATCGAGCGTAAAGATGGTGTTGAGCTCGTGTTGGACCTGGTCGACGACGCCGCCGACCAGTTCGCTCGGCTGGATCGCCGTGTACTCGTAGGGGTTGTTGCCGGCCCCCTCGCTCTCGCGTTTCTCCCGGCTGACTCGCTCCTCCTCGTGGAGTTCTGCCAGCGCCTCCCGGACGGTGCTCGGATAGAGCCCGGTCCCCTTCGCGACCTCCTCGGAGGTGCTGCCGGGGCTGGCCAACAGGTGAACGTAGATCTTCGCGCGCGTTTCCGTGTCGAGGATCCACGAGAGCAGGTCGACGATTCGCTGGTCGACCTCCTCGACGGTCGGGGGGCGTTCGGTGCCCGTCCCGTCGGCCTCGAGTCGTTCGTCGTCCCCGCCCCCCTCGTCCGGGCGGTCGTCGGTGTCGTCTGAAGCCATGTCCCTCTCGTGGAGGACGAGGCCACCTGCATGGTTAAACCTTTGTGGGAGTTCGGTCTCCGACCGTGCGTCGGTTCAGACGCGCGTTTCGAGCAGTTTCTCCTCGTCGTCGATCCGGCGATTGTGCAGTGCCCGCCCGCTCGAGCGATCGAAGAGGTGGATCGCGGACTCGGGCAGTCGAGCGGCGTAGCGCTGGCCGGCCTCGACGTGGCGCATCCCGTCGACGATCGCGTTGACCGACAGCTCGCTTCCCTCGAACGTCGCCAGCAGGTTGTTCTCGTTACCCATCGGCTCGACGACGTCGACCGTAACCGGGAACGCGTGGTCGTCGGTCGACTCCGCGGCGATCTCGACGTCCTCCGGGCGAACGCCCAAGACGAGCTCGGTCTCCCCCTCGAGCTCCTCGCGGATCGACGCCGAGAGCGGGTACGACAGCTCCGTCCCCTCGAGGAGGAGTTCGTCGCCCTCGAGGGTCGCGTCGAAGAAGTTCATCGACGGTTCGCCGATGAAGCCGGCGACGAACAGGTTCCGCGGCCGGTGGTAACACTCCAGTGGCGTCGCGACCTGCTGGAGACGGCCGCCGTCCAAGATGGCGATCCGGTCGCCCATCGTCATCGCCTCGGTCTGGTCGTGAGTGACGTACACCGTCGTCACGTCGAGCTCGTTTTGCAGCCGCTGGAGCTCCATGCGCATCCCCGCGCGGAGCTTCGCGTCGAGGTTGCTCAACGGCTCGTCCATCAGGAACACGGCGGGATCCCGGACGATCGCCCGTCCGAGCGCGACCCGCTGTTGCTGGCCGCCCGAGAGCTCTCCGGGTTTTCGATCGAGCAGCTCCTCGATCTCGAGCAGTTCCGCGGTTCGTTCGACGGAGCCGTCCATCGTCTCGGCGTCGAGGTCGGTCGACTCCTCGAGGCCGAAGCGCATGTTCTCCCGGACGGTCATGTGGGGGTACAGCGCGTAGCTCTGGAACACCATCGCGATGTCGCGTCGCTGGGCCGGCACGTCGTTGATGATCTCGTCGTCGATCGCGATCGCGCCCTCGGAGATCGTCTCGAGGCCCGCGACCATCCGCAGCGTCGTCGACTTGCCACAGCCGGAGGGACCGACGAGGACGAGGAACTCGCCGTCGTCGATCTCGATCGATACGTCGTCGACCGCGACGATCTCGTCGTCGCCGTCGGCGAAGCGCTTCGTTACGTTTTCGAGCGTGAGAGTTGCCATTGGTAGTGTGTGTGTCGTGGTCGTCTACGATGCACCGGTGATCCCCTTCGCGAACTGCCGTCCGAAGACGACGTAGATGAGGATCGTCGGCAGGGCGGCGATGAAGGCGCCCGCCATCTGGATGTTGTACTCCTGAGCCATCGACCCCTGAAGCTCGTTTAGCGACTGGGTCACGACGTAGTTCGACCGCGAGGTGACGAGCACCAGCGCGAACAGCAGATCGTTCCAGACCTGCGTGAACTGGTAGATCAGCGTCACGGCGAACATCGGCATCGACAGCGGGAGGACGATCCGCTTGTAGATCCCGAACGCGCTCGCGCCGTCGATCTTCGCCGCCTCGATCATCTCGTCGTCCAGCGTCTTGTAGTAGGATCGGAACAGGATCGTACAGATCGGGATCCCGTAGGCGGTGTGGGTGACCGTCAGCTCGATCAGGTCCGCCCGGTTCGCGAGAAACGGCGCGAACGCGAGCAGCCCCGCGAGGTCGACGGCCGACCAGAACTGTCGTAGCGGCACCAGCACCGACTGGTAGGGCAGGAAGACCCCCGCCAGAAAGAGCACGAGGATCCCGATCTGTCCCCGCCAGGACAGCTTCGTCAGCCCGTAGGCCGCGAGGCTGCCAAACAGCGCCGACAGGATCGTCGCCGGAACGACGAACAGCAGGCTGTTGACGAGCCCGCCCTGCATCGTCGCAAAGGCCAGCTCCCAGGGCTCGAGGGTGAACCACTCGGGAGTCGGCGGCGCCAGCGGCGTCGTCTGGACGAACCCCGTCTGGGTCTTGAACGCCGTCGTCAGCCCGCCCCACAGCGGGGAGAGGTAGAACGCGATCAGCCCCAGCAGTACCGCGTACAGCGCGGCCCGCTGACTATCGATCGTCTCGAGGGTCGTCGCGATCCGGCCCTCGCTCGAGGTCGATTCGGTTCGCTCGGCGGCGGTCATCGGCGGTCACCCCCGCGACCGGGTTCGGTCGTTCGACTCCGTCGCACGGATCGTCCCGTATATCGTCTCATCAGAGATCACCTCGCTTGTACTGCATGTAGAGGTACGGAGCGACGACCGACAGCGCCATCAGGAAGAGGACGGTCGCGACCGCCGCACCGTAGGCCCACTCGGTTCGGGAGAACGCGACCCGGAACATCATCACCGCGAGGATGTCCGCGGATCGCCCGGGCGTGTCGCCGAACATCACGAAGATGAAGTCGAACGCCTTCAGCGCGAACACCATCAACACGACTGCGGCGGAGGTCGTCGACGCGCTGAGCTGGGGGACGATCACGCGGCGGTACATCCGCAGCGAACTCGCGCCGTCGACCTTCGCGGCCTCGTAGTGTGCGTCGGGGATCGCCCGCAGTCCCGCCAGATAGACGACCATCGCGTAGCCGCTGAACTGCCAGGTCAGCGCGAAGATGATCGCCGCAAGCCTGGTCGTCGGATTACCGATCCAGTCCATCGTCAGGAAATCGAGCCCGATCGTGCTGAGAAAGACGTTGATCGTCCCCGTGGACGGGTTGTACATCCACGACCAGAAGATCGCCGTGACGACGAACGACAGCGCCATCGGCAGCAGGTAGATCGTCCGGAACGTGTTCTCGAAGCGGATGTTCTGGTCGATCAGGATCGCCAGCACGAGACCGATCGCCAGCGAGACGACCGTAAAGGCGACCAGCAGGACGACCGTGTTCCGAAACGCCGCGATAAACGAGGGGTCGTCCGGCATCTGTCTGTACATCTCGAGCGAGAGGCTCGTGTAGTCGGGCTGGACGAGCCCGCTCCAGTCGGTCAGCGAGATGAGCAGGTTCCAGCTGACTGCACCGTAGACGAACAGCCCGACCAGAAGCGCTGGCGGCAGCCAGAACGGAAGCGCCTGCACAGCGTCGCTGTGACGCAGCCGCGAGACTTTGCTCCCGCGGCTCGAGGTCGTTCCGCCGTCCGTTCTGAGCGTCCGCTCGCCGTCTCCGGAGCCGTCGGTACGTCCGCGGCGAATACGATCGAGTAGCCGACGTATATCAAATCCCATAAAATATCGTCGTGGCTCCTCAGAAGATCCCGATCAGATCTTCGGTGGTCTCCTCGGGATCCCAGTTGTCGGTAAACACCGCGAACGCTTCTTCGACCTCACTGGCCTGTCCCGGCTCGAGACCGCTCCCGTGTGAGATCGACGTCACCTGCTCGTCGGAGCCCTCGAAGTCATCCATCTGGTCCTGCAGGAACGGCGGGAACTCGTCGGTCGGAACGTCGGTTCGGGGCGGGATCGACCCCTTCGGCGGGTTGAACCGCTCCTGGGCGTCGACGGTCGAGCAGTACTCGATCCACGCCTCGGTCGCGTCGGGCGAGGGGTTGTTCGCCGGCATAACGAACGAGTCCATCACCATGGTGTAGACGTCCTCGGTACCGGGGAACGCCATGTAGTCCCAGTCGTCCTCGTACTCGAAGTCGTCGGCACCCTGGTACTCGCCGGCCGCCCAGTCGCCGTTGTGGTGGAAGGCGGCGTCGCCGGTGATCACGTCGGCGTTGGCCTCGTCCCACGAGACCGTGCCGGCGTCCTCGTTGTAGTACTCGCTGGTTTCCTCGACCAGCGACAGCGACTCCTCGATCTCGGCCTCGAGTTCGGCCGCCTCGCCGTCCAGGAACTGCTGGAAGGCGTCGACGCCGTGCTGACCGGTGAAGACGACCTCCCAGAGCTGGAGCACGCCCCAGGGCTCCTGGGTCTGCTGGGTGAGCCCGACGTAGCCTGCGTCGTCGGCCGCCTCGAGCGCCTCGAGGAACGCCTCCGGGCTGTCGACTCCCTCGGGGTCGACGCCGGCGTCCTCGAGGACCTCGACGTTGTAGAAGACGTTGTTCAGCCGGTGGATGTTGATCGGTACGGCGACGACGTCGCCCTCCGGGCTGGAGACCTCGAGGACGCTGTCGAGGTACTCCTCTTCGGCGCCGTCTTCCCAGAGATCGCCGACGGGTTCGAGGGCGTCGGCGTCGGTGTACGTTCGCAGCGCTTCCCCGGGCCAGATCTGGAACGTCCCCGGCGGATCCTCGTCGAGGACTCGCGTCTGGACCTCGGCGTCGATGGCCGCACCGGCCCCACCCGGTGCCGGGTTCGACTCGACCGTGTACTCGGTCTCCGATTCGAAGCCGTCCACCAGCGACTCGAAGGCCTCCTCCTCGCCGCCGGCGGTCCACCAGTGGACGACCTCGAGGTCGCCGTCGTCGTCGCCGTTTCCGTTTCCGTTCCCGTTCCCCTCGTCGTCGATCTCGTCGGGATCCTCGTCCTCCGCACACCCGGCGAGGACCGCAGTCCCGACTGCACCGGTCGACAGCAGATACTGCCGACGCGTGACTAGGCGGTTGTTTGCCATAACCACTCACAGATTTCGGTGCCCTCATAATAAATATACGTATTTTTATTCGCTCTCGAGTACCTCCCGACGTTCGCCCGAGGAGATCGACTCCCGCTGGCGATCCGTCGGTCGAACCGAACCGGTCCGTACCGCGCTCGAACGTTCTCGATTCGTGACCGATCGGTCGCGGAAGACGTAAACCGGATCGCGCTCGAGACCAGCGTGGATGGACGACGCACTGCGGTACCCGCTTCGCGGCGAGCACGGCGAGAAGGCGCTGCTCGTCGCCTGGCTCTGCGTGTTCGTCCACGCCATCGCCGTCCCCGTCCTCGCGCTCGTCCCGCTGGCGGGGTATCTCGTCTCGGTGTTCGCCGCAGCGCCCGACCGGGACCCCCCGTCGGCGCTCGAGCGGAGCGTCCTCTCTCGTGGCGTCGGCGCGACCGTGCTCGGAATCGCCTACCTCGCCGCGCCCCTGCTCGCGGCGGGCGTGACGTTCCGGCTGCTGCTCGAGACGACGCGAGCGCCGACGGGCGGCGACGCCGTCGTCGTCCTCGCCGGCTCGACGGCCGTGCTGTTCGCCCTCGCAATCGCCGGCTACCTGCTCCCGATTGGGCTCGGGAACTACGCCCGAGACGGTTCGCTCCGGGCCGGCTTCGGCGGTCTCGGAGATGCGGCGGGCAACGCTGCCTACTTCGTCGGCTGGTGTTCCGGGTCGATCGTCTTCCTGCTCGGAGTCGCCCTCTCGAGCGCGCTCGTCGAGATGGGCGGACTCGCGGTCGTCGTCGGCTCGCTGATCGGGGCCTACGCGACGCTGGTCGCGACGCGACGGGTCGCACGCGGGTACGTCGCCGCGACGGCGTGATCGGCCCGTCGTCTCGTTTCACCGCTCTCTACTCGAGTCCGCCGTCCTCGAGAGCGCCCATTGCGAGCCAGGCGTTCGTCAGCGGGTGATAGCCCGGCTCGACGGCCGTCCCGCGGTTCGGTCCGTCCCGTTCGTGACCGCGGGTCAGGCGCTCGTACCAGTTGCCGTACTTCGGGTTCCGGAGGTGCTCGAGGGAGTGTTCCCAGAGGCAGTCGTACCAGTCGGCGTAGGCGTCGTCGTGGCGACTCAACAGCGCGCTCGCACCGATGGCCTCCGTGTGGACCCAGCCGTACTTGTCGGGGACGATCGGCTCGCCGTCGGCCTCGACCGTGTAGTAGAGCCCGCCGTACTCATCGTCCCAGCCGAGGTCGACTGCGGCGTCGAACAGTTCGAAGGCCCGCTCGAGTATCCACGACTCCGACCGGTGGTCCGCCAGCAGGGCGAGCAGCTTCGCCCACTCGGCGTGGTGGCCCGGCTGGTAGCCCGGCGGGCGAAACTGGTGATTCGGCTCCTCGGCGTTGTACGACAGGTCCGGCTCCCACTCCTCGGTGTAGTGTTCCCACAGCAGGCCGTCGGTCGCGCTCGTCACCTCGCGGGTAAACCGGTCGGCGACCGTATGGGCGCGCTCGAGGAATCGTTCTTCGTCGGTCGCTTCGTAGGCCGAAAGCAGCGCCTCGCAGGCGTGCATGTTCGCGTTCTGGCCGCGGTAGGGCTCGAGTTCCCAGTCGGGCGATGCCTGGTCGGCGTACAGGCCGTGTTCGGGCTCCCAGAACCGCTCCTCGAGGACGTCGAAGGCTCGCTCGAGTTCCGCTCGGCCGCCGGGGATTCCGGCCTGGTGCGCTCTGGCTCCGGCCAGCAGCGCGAACGCGTGGCCGTAGCAGTACCGGGTTCGATCAACGGGCTCGCGGCCCGCGAGCAGCCAGTCGTACCCCTCGCGGTCGGCGTCCCAGTGGACCTCGGAGAGAAACTGCAGGCCGTGCTCGGCGGCGTACCGACACCAGTCGGGGCCGTCTTCGAGGACGCCCAGGCTGAAGTTGTGGACGCCCCGCGCGGTCGCGACGAGGTGTCGCGTTTGCGAGTCGTAGACGTGGCCGTCCCGTTCGTCCAACTGGGCGACGTACCCCCCGACCGACGTGTCGATACAGGCCGGGTAGTAGAAGTTCAGGATATCGCGAAACTGGTGGCGCAGTCCGGTTCGGGTCCGGTAGACGTTCATAGCTCGTCGTATCCGACGGGATCACATAGTGATTCGGTCGACTGGCCGTAACCGGAACACCAGCGGCGCGAGCGACGAGAGACTCGTCCCGGTCGGCACGGAAAGTACGGACGAGGTGACCGTCACCGTTGTTCCTCCTCGAGGAGTGCCAGTATCCGGGTGACGTAGGGGCTGTCGTCCCAGCTTCGGTGCGGACTGATCGCGTCGATTAGCGTTCTCGCCTCGTCGTGGGTCAGGTGGCCGTTTCGGGCATAGTCACGGATGAGTCGCGGCGTCGGGACGATGCGCGGCCCGTCGAGGACCGCGTGGATGAGCGGGAAGTTCGTCCCACCGAACTCGTCGGTCAGAAAGCCGTCGACACCGAGCGCGTTCGCGAGAACGATCCCGTCGGTCTCGCCGTCATCGAGGCCGAACGCTGGTCGTGAGTCCGGGGCGTCGGAGCGTTCGTACGGATCCTCGACCGAGTAGTGATCGCGGGCCGCGAGGACGTTGCTCGCGGCGGCGCCATGTATATCCCGGTACTGCGTGATATCGCGGAGTTCCGCGATCACCTCCGGCGGCACGACTGCGTCACACGACGTGAGGAGGTATTGGAGCGGATCTGGGGCACCGTCGGTGTCGTAGTCCGTGTCGGTGCGGGGCACGGCGAGACTGACGAGCGCGCTGGTGTCGGCGACGACCGTTCGGAGTTGCGGCCGACCGTTCATCGACCGTCGTCGTCGGTGTCGGCCGTCACCGCGTCGCCGCCGTAGATATCCGCGTCGTCGGGAGCAGCGAGATCGAGCGGTTCGTCCTCGAGGTCAGCTTTGAGGAGCCGAAGCCGCTGGGCGGTTTCGGTGCCGACCAGCTCCGTGACCGTCTCGAACTCGAGCCGATCGTCGTAGTACTTCCTCGCGACTAGCTCCCGGAACGTCTCGCTATCTGCGGTCTCCTCGATGTACTGACGGATGGCCTCGACGAGGAGATCCGTCCGATCCGTCTCGAAGAGCTCCGCGATCGCGTCGAGCCGATCGACCAGGTACTCCGGCGACTGGAAGTGGACGCGTCGGGGATCGTCGCTTGCGCTCATTCTATGTGCAGCTTTTGCACATAGAAGGATAACTGTTTCGTCGCTTGTGCAGGGTTTACACATCGATCCGAAGAACCGACAGCGAACGTGCCGGTCGTCCGTGTTGTCTCCTTCAACCCTCGCCGTCGTGATGGTTCGAGCGGCGTTTCCGCGCCGGCTACGGGGAAGCCGGACGGGTTGCGTCTCCGAGGACGGCAGTTGGTGATGACGGCTCGAAACTGACGAGTGTCGTGTCCCCGTCGTCGACCGTCGACGTGCGGTTCTTTACCGATGGCCGAGACATCGGACGCATGGAGTTCGGCATCATCGGTACGGCGGGAATTGCCCGAAAGTCGGTACTGCCCGCGATCGACGCGAGCGAGCACGCGGTCGGGGCGGTCGCCTCCCGCGACGGCGAGCGCGCGCGGACGTTCGCCGACGAGTTCGAGATTCCGCGACGGTACGGTTCTTACGAGGAGCTGCTCGAGGACGGCGGGATCGACGCCGTCTACGTCCCCCTGCCGAACGCCGCCCACGCCGAGTGGACGAAACAGGCGGCAGACGCCGGCCTGGACGTGCTCTGCGAGAAGCCGCTGGCGGTCGACGCCGACCAGGCCCGCGACGTCGCCGCCCACTGCGAGGACCGCGGCGTCACCCTCATGGAGGCGTTCATGTATCGCTACCATCCCCGGACCGAGCGCGCGATCGAACTCGCCCACGAGGAGCTCGAGGACGTCCGCTCGGTCTCGGCCGCGTTCAAGTTCCCGCTGTTCGGCGATCCCGACAACGTCCGCCTCGATCCCGACCTCGCGGGCGGGTCGCTGATGGACGTCGGCTGCTACGCCGTCTCGGCCGCCCGCCAGTTCCTCGGCGAGCCCGACCGGGTCTACGCCCACACCCACGACTCCCGGAGTACGGGCGTCGACACCGAACTCGCGGGCGTCCTCGAGTACGACGACGGCGCCTCGGCCCGGATCGCCTCCGGGTTCGACACGCAGAAGGTCCAGCGCTACCGCGTCGAGGCCGCAAACGGCTGGCTCGTGGTCGCGGACGCTTTCGACGCCCCTCTCGAGGAACCGCTCGAGCTGGAGTACCGGATTGACGGCCGCCACGCCGTCGAGACGTTCGATCCCACCGATCACTACCGCCTGCAGGTCGAACAGTTCGCCGACTGCGTCGAGTCGGGCACGCGGCCCCGAACCGACGCCGACGAGGCGATCGCGAACATGCGGGTGATCGACGGGCTCTACGAGAGCGCCAAGCGCGGGGAGCTCCGGGCGCTCCCGTAGTCACGAAAAAGCGGGACGATCAGTGCGTCTCGAGCAGCAACGACTCACAGAGGGCGTCGGAACCCTCCTCCTCGCGAAGCCGGCGCTGGCGCTCGGCCCCGCTCTCGCGCTCGTAGACCTCGCGAATGCCGTCGATTCCCAGCCGCTCGCACTCCCGGTCGACGAGTTCGCCGAGGTCGACGGTTCCCTCGAGGTCGCGATCGATGAGCGAGACGTCCTGGCCGTGGCGGATCGCGCGCCACTTGTTCTCGTCGAGCAGCTCCCGGCGGTGCTGATGGCCAGGGGTCCCGTCCTCGTACTCCTCGGCGAGGACCTCGACTAACGCGTGGGCGTACTCGACGAACGCCATCACCACGTCCGGATCGGCCTGGCCGTCGGGCGTCCGTAGCTCGACGGTGCCGTGGGCCGTGTGCGGGCGAACGTCGTACCAGAGCTCGCCCCGGTCGGCGATGGCGTCGGTTTCGAGCATCCGTCGTTCGAACCGGTCGAAGTCGTCGAAGTCCTCGAAGTGGGTCGGCATTCCCGTGTTGGGCAGCGCCTCGAAGATCTTCGCGCGGGCGGACTGGAGCCCGGTGTCGAACCCGTTCCAGTACGGCGAGTTCGCCGAGAGCGCGAGCAGGATCGGCACGTACCAGCGCAGCTCGTTGGCGATCCAGACCGCCTTGTCGGCGTCGTCGACGCCGACGTGGACGTGGACGCCGGCGGTCGTGTTGCGGTGCTGGGGGTACTGGATCCGGTCGAGCTGGGAGCGATAGCGGGGTTTCTCGGCGTGCTCGAGTTCGCGCCACTTCGCCAGCGGGTGGAGTCCCGCAGCGGCGATCCGGTAGCCGTGGGTCTCGGCGTGGTCGGCCAGCGCCTCCCGAACCGAAAGCAGCGAACCGCGGGCGTCACTCGGTTCCTCGATCAGGGGTGTCTGGGTCTCGATGACGAACTTGAACAGCTCGTGGTCGAGCCGTCCCTCGAGGATCTCGGGGGGTTCGTGCTCGTAGACGAGTTCGTCGGTGCCGCTCGTCGGGCGGCCCCGCTCGTCGACGACGTAGAACTCCTCCTCGATGCCGAGCGTACCCATGCGCGCAAACGATTCCGGCGACCCGCGTTCCATTGGCTCCCGTTTTCGGCCGCGGTGATAAATACCGTTTGGACTCGGCAGGGCACCGGACGAACCGGGTGCTCAGTCGTCGGCCGGCTGCGCCTGCGAGGCCGGCTGCGGCTCGCCGAGCATCTCTCGGAGATCCGTCTCGGGCTCGCCGATCGGCTGCAGACCGAACTCCTCGTGGAGCAACTCGACGTTCGATTCGGTGAGAAACTCCGGCACCGTCGGTCCGAGTCGAATGTCCTCGACGCCGAGGTGGAGGAGGCCGAGCAGGACGGCGATCGCCTTCTGTTCGAACCACGACAGCACCACCGACAGCGGGAGGTCGTTGACGCCGCAGTCGAACGCCTCGGCGAGCGCGCCCGCGATCTTGACCGTCGAGATCGAGTTGTTACACTGGCCGAGATCGACGTAGCGAGGAATCTCGGTGCCGGGAACGGTCCCCATCTCGAGGTCGTTGAACCGGAACTTGCCACACGAGGTCGTCAGCACGACGCAGTCGTCGGGGATCGTCTTGACGAGCTCGCGGTAGTAATCACGGCCGGGTGTCGGTCCGTCACAGCCCGCGACGACGAAGAAGCGCCGGAGCTTGCCCGACTCGACGGCCTCGACGATCTCGTCTAGCTGGTCGAGGACGGGCTCGTGGTGGAACCCGGTCGCGACGGTCTCGTTGCTCTCCCAGTCGACCGCCGGCAGCTCGGTGGCCCTCTCGATGACGGGACCGAACGCGTAGTCGTCGATCGACTCGACGCCCTCGAGTCCGGTCAGTCCTGTCGTGAAGAAGCGGTCGCGGTACTCCTCCGTCGGCGGCTGGACGCAGTTGGTCGTGCCGACGATGGCGCCGGGGAAGTCCCGGAAGAGGAGTCGCTGATCGTGCCAGGCGCCGCCGACGTTCCCCTTCAGGTGGTCGAACGTCGCGAGTTCGGGGTAGCCGTGGGCCGGCAGCATCTCCGAGTGGGTGTAGACGTTGATCGGTTCGTCCTCGGTCTGCTCGAGCAACTGCTTGAGCCCGTAGAGGTCGTGACCCGTGACGAGGATCGACTTCCCTTCGACGGCGTTCTGGGGGACCTCCGTCGGCTCCGGAACGCCGAGTTCGGTCGTGTGGGCCTCGTCGAGCAGCTCCATTACGTCGACGGCGGCCTTCCCGGACCGCATCGCGAGGTCGACGTGGTCCTCGGTGCTGAAGTTAACGTTGGTCAGCGTCGAGTACAGCGCCTCGTGGACGAGGGCGTCGACGTCTGGGTCGCGGTAGCCCATGTCGCGAGCGTGGGTCGCGTACGCCGAGATCCCCTTGAGTCCGTAGACGACGAGCTCCTGTAGCCCGTTGATGTCGGGTTCCTTGCCACAGACGCCCCGAACCGTACAGCCACCCTCGGGCGTTTGCTCGCACTGGTTGCAATCCATACTCGAGTTACAACACGGCGACCACATAACAGCCGAGCGCAATTCCCGCGGGCTCGCAATACCCGCAAAACGGGTTCGGGCTGGGGTTTATGTTCCCCTGTTATGACGGTCCGTTCGACGGACCAGTCCGGCGCGGACACGTTCACGCGACGCGACCTCGCCCGGCTACCGCGGGCGCGCGACGATCCCGAGGTGGTCCGCGTGGTAGTCGTCGAGCCGACGGTACTCGAGAACCTCGTACCCCTCGGTCAGCTCGTCGCGAACGTCCTCGAAGACGGCCGCGGGCTCGCGAGTCACATCCTCGCTTCGGGCCTTGACCGCGAGCACCAGTCGGCCGTCGTCGGCGAGAAAGCGCGCGTTCTCGAGTGCGACCCGGGCCTGTCCCCGCGTCGCCACGTCCTGGACGATCGCGTCGACGTCGCGCTCGACGACGTGGGCGTACGTCTCGGGTTTCCGGGCGTCCGCAAGGAGCGGAAAGAGTCGGGGGCGGGAGTCGGCCGCCTCGAGGAGATCTCGTGCCGGACGCGGGGCGAACTCGACGGCGTAGGTCGGGCCGGCGACGTCGGCGACGTGGCTGACCGTCGTCCCGCTGGCGGCGCCGAGATAGAGCACCGTTTCCTCGTCCCCGCCCTCGAGCCCCGTCTCCATACCGAGGGCGAGCATCGCGCCGAGCTTCGATCGGTTCGGGTTCCAGGCGCGCCACTCGCCGTCGGTGGGCTCGCCGTAGACGGGCTCGCCCTGCGTAGCGAGGCGTTCCTCGCCGTCGAACTGATGGCGTTCGACGCCTACGGGTAGCTCGTCGCTCACTCGCCGCCACCCCCGTTCTCGTCGCCCTCACCGTCTGCGGTTCGGGACTGGATCGTCTCGATGCGCTCTGCGAGTTCGGCCTCGAGTTCGGGCTTGCGCTCGCCCGAGTAGTGATCGACGCGGGCGGCGATAGCCAGTTTGCCTGCGACCGCCCGCGCCGCGGAGCCCCGCTCGTCGGGGTGGGTCCCCCGCACCGCGTCGTGGGTGTAGATGATCCCGTGTTTCGGCGAGGAGGCGTGTCCCCGGAGGTGGGCGAACAGCGCGTCCTCGGCGCCCAGCACCTGGACGGTTCCGCTGGGTTTCTTCGCGAGGGGCTCGAGACCCCCGGCCAGCGAGATCAGCCGGGCCGCCAGCACGGGGTCGGCGAGCGCCGCGAGGTTCGGCGCGACTGTCGGCGTCTCGCGCTCGACGTACTCCCGCAGGTCCTCGGCCTCGTCGGCCAGCGAGACGACGCGCTCGGCCAGCGAGCGAACGCGCTCGTGGCCGACGTCGCGCTCGGCGTCCTCGCCGGCGATCGCTCGAGCGTACTCGACGCCCGCACCCGCGTCGGGATCGATCGTTCCCGCCCACTCAGCGAGGCGTTCGGCGAGTTCGTTCGCCGTGCGCGTGCAGTCGTCCATCGTCCGCACCGCGTGGACGAGCTGGCGGTCGTCGGCCCGCTCGGCCCGTTCGACGGCGTCGCGAGTCGCTGCCGTCGTCGCCTCCTTGAGGCGATCGTAGTACTCCTCCGCGTCGCTCGCAAAACCCGCTTCGACGGCCAGTTTCGGCCAGTCGGCGGGCTCGGCGGCCGTTCCCTCGGTGATCGCGGCGGCCGCGCCCTCGCTGTCGTCGGGCTCGAGCTCCGCGAACCAGCCCGTCTCAGCGGGCGAATCTGCTGTCATACCCGACCCTTGTATCTCGGGGCGGTAAGTCGTTCCCGATCCGGCGGCGTGACTCGGCTACCGTTCGTCATCCCGGAGCCCCTCGAGGCCCGCTCTCGTCACGTCGACGCCCTCGCTCTCGCCGGGCAGGATGTCGCCCAGGGCGGCACCGAACGCGCCTGCCGTCCAGATGACGGTGATCCGCCCGAACGCCTCCACGGTCGTCGGCTCCGCCTCGAAGATCCGTCCCCACATGATCATCAGTCCCGTCGCCGTCAGCAGCGAGATTCCCAGCACGCCGACCAGGCGACGGGGAACGAACCCGAACAGCGGGTCGGTCACGCCGACATCGCGGATGTCGGTCCAGTAGAGCAACGCGGTCGTGAACAGCCCGATGAACAGCACGTTCGCGATCAGGAAGACCGGCATCCCCGCGACCGCGAACTCGACGAAGTGTTCGGCGATCTCGAAGACGCCGTCCTCGACGAGCAGGGGAAGCGAGAGGAGGATGCTGCCGACGAACGCCTCGGCCATGTCGCGGGTGGTGTAGCGCTTGATCCCGTTCTCGACCGCGTGGAGTCCCGGGACGTGGTGGGCCGTGTGGATCGCCCGCCGCACCTGCTCGCGCTCGGCGGGGTGGTCGACGAGCTCCTCGAGCTCCTCGAGCTCCTCGACGAGCCGCTCGAGATCGGCCTCGGACGACGGATCCCTACCCGACGAGGGCTCCGAACCGGGTTGTGGCTCTCGCTCGCTCATTCGAGACGGATATCCGAGGGCGAGCGCAAAAGCGCGTCGACTCGAGGCGGACGCGACGAGGGATCCGCCGCGTTAGACGCCGAACGTCGCCCGGAGCATATCCCGGGTTCCGGGTCCGAGACCGACCGCGACGACGGCGACCAACAGGAGGTACGCGAACTGCGGGCTCTCCTCGAAGATCTCCTCGTTGAACAGCCAGATGATGAACACGGGCGCGGCGAGTTTCAGGAGGGCAAACGGCCACGCGCTGCCGATGACCTCCGCGCTCTGAGGCAGAAGCGCACTCGTGTACGTGACGATCGCGTCGTTGACGGGGTGTTTCGGCGTGTAGGTCATCCCCCAGACGTGCGACCAGTCGAGCATCAGCTGGTTCGCGAAGCCGTCGACGGCGTGGGCCCAGATGATGACGATCCCCATATACCGGGTGCCCGCGTTCAGCCCGGGCGCGAACCGCTCGATCGCGAGCCAGACGATAGCCGTCGAGACGGTCGCGGCCGTGAGCACGATCGCTGGAATCGTCCAGTAGAACGTCGAGTACGTCTCGGTCGCGGCAGTGTACCCCAGGAAGCCGAGCGTCGCCGCGAGCGCGACGGCGCCGACCCCGAACAGCGGGTACTCGTACCCCGAGACGTACTCCTTTCGCTCGAGCCAGACCCCGGCGACGATCGCGACCAGTGCGACCAGGAAGACGGTGACGTAGATCAGCGGGCTGATCAGAAAGCCCGACCACGGCAGCTCGATCGCCAGCTCGCCGGTTTCGCGGTAGGCCGCGACGTTCGCGTCCTCGACGGTTCGCAGGGCGCCGCCGAACAGCATGAACGGGAACAGCGCGAAAAAGCCCGCCCGGTAGCGCTCGATCTCGAGCCAGTCGATAATGAAGTAGATCCCGATCAACAACAGCAGGAGCGTCGGGATGTAGCCGGCGTACGAGATCGCCGTGTAGCCGGGCTCGGCGGTCGGTCCGGCGTCGGCACCGGCCTCGTTGCAGGGTAGCTCGTCGCCGCCAGCCCACGCGACGCAGTTCCAGCCGTGGGCGTCGGCGACGACGGGCCCCCAGTAGTACTGCCAGATGAGATCGACGTACACTCGCTGTGGAAACGCCACCGCGAGGGCGACGACGGCGACAGCGAGCACGACGACGGTCGCGGCCCAGATTCTGGCGGGGCCGAACCGTTCGATGTACTCGTCCATACCCGATACCGTGGGAGCGACCGCTTACCGTTTCCGGTTTGCACTCCGAGAAAAACGCAAGCCTACGCGTCGATCCCGCGGGCGGCCTCGAGCAGCTCGTCGTGAACTGCGCCGTTCGAGGCGACCAGTCCCTCGCTGTCGTGGCGCCAGCGCTCGCCCTCGAGATCGGTCACCTGCCCGCCGGCCTGGCGGATCATGTGAACACCGGCGACGGTGTCCCACGGGTTCGCCCGCAGGTTCGTCGTGATCCCCTCGAGGGCGCCCGACGCGACCATCGCGAGCCCGAGCTGGGCGCAGCCAAAGCGGCGCATGTCGCCGAAGCGGGTGACGATCTCGCGGTTCGCCGCGGCGTACTGGTCGCGGTGGTCGAAGTCCCACCAGAACGTCGGCGAGACCGTCGCGGCCTCGGGGTCGGCGCAGTCGCTGACGACGATCGGCTCGTCGTTCCGGAACGCCCCCTCGGGACCGCTTCGGTACTCGTCGTCCAGCGCCGGACAGACGATCGCCGCGCCGACGGGTTCGCCGTCGACGACCGCCGCGACGGCGGTGCCGAACGCCCGGATCCCCCGGACGAAGTTGTTCGTCCCGTCGATGGGGTCGACGATCCAGGCCGGCCCCGACTTCGGAACCGCCTTTAGCTCGTCGTCCTCCTCGCCGACGACGGGGTCGTCGGGGTAGGTCTCGCGGATCGCCTCGATTACCGCGACCTGTGCCTCGCGGTCGGCTCGCGTGACGACGTCGGTCTTGCCGTTTTTCGTCTCGACGTCCAGGCTCGTGCGAAACGCGTCGCCGGCGATCGCGGCGCCCGCTCGAGCCGCACGTACGGCGGTGTCGGCTCGTCGGTCGAGTTCGTCGGAGTCACTCATTGCTCAGTCTCCGTGCTCGACGTCAAAAAGGGATCACGTTTCGACACGCCTCTCGGCTCGAGTCGGCGTCCGTGGAGTGGCGGTTCTCGAGGGAAACTGACGGCAACTATCGCAGTAGATGTCGCACAAGTTCGCTACTCAGAAATTACGTGAAAGTCGCGTTAGGTATAGGCGAAGCAGGTAACGACACAGCAATCAATTTATACGATAGCTGTCAAGACCACCCTGCTGAATATAGAGAATGTATGCAGAAAGTATAATTTCAGATGTGTTAATTATATCTACGTATCGGATTCAAATCGAATAAGACGTCCTCATTACGTGCCTTGACTAGACCCTTTTGCGCTTGGTACCGTTACGAGGCGACTCGGGCCAACCACACGCCAGATGATGTGTGGACGGAACAGTTTAGCCGGCGGTTGCTGTAATGAGAAGACCTGAATTGCGGCTTCTGATAACCTTCTATCCGTTTGGGTACGGCGGAACAAGCGATTGAGATACCAGTTAAGAACGCCCGTTCCACGCGGTCTGGGGCCTTCGGTCTGCGGAAACTCCAAGTCACCGCCGATTGTCAGGTCCCACGCGACATCGGTAATCTCTGTGGCATCGTCGAAAAACTGGGATTCCATCCCCGTCCGGTCACTCGTCGCAAGCACATGATGGAGCGCCAGCGCCTGGAGGACCGCTACCGACATGCCTTGCCCGTTGACCGGATTATAACTGGCGATGGCATCGCCAATAACGATCAACCCGGTAGGCAATCGATCGAGGTCTTCGTACCTGTATCGACGGTTGGCTGGAAACGGATAGTGTCTGATGTCCCCGGTGATCAGCGGGTGCTCGTCGAGGAGTTCTTTCACGACGGGGGTGCGCAAGCGCGCAGCGAACTCTTTGAAACCCGTGGTATCGTCTGGCGCATGATCACCGTGCATACCATAGAGGCAGATGAGCCATCGGTTCCCCTCAACGGGATGAACATGTGCTCCGCGTGTGTGAGGCGCGTCCGCCATAACTGCGAATGCCCGGTTATCGGTTGGGGGGCGCTCGATAAAGGTCGACGTGTAGCCAAGGTCGATATGGATCTCTTCAAGCGGTGGTGGCGTGTATCCGTGATCTTCCAGCCACGCTGGCGTCCGACTCGTTCGACCGGTGGCGTCAACGACTAGCTCGGCAGTGAGTTGCTCGATTTCGAATCGCTATCCCCTCGATGCTCGTTGCATCGTCATCGACGAGGTACTCGATGAACTGACACTGTGCTCGTATATCGACGTGATCGAGCGTGGAGACGCGCTGGCGAACCAGATGCTCGAACACCGGTCTCGTAGCGAAATACATTGAATGGCGCTCCGTTCCAGGTGCCAAGAAGTCACCCTGGGAATGAATTTTGAAGTCGTTTCCGAGTTCGCTCGTCACCGCACCAGCTGCGAGTAGTTCCTCACTGAAACCCGGGAACAGATCCTCCAGCGTGGCTCGACCGCTCTCCCAGAGAGCATGTGGCTGAGGTCCCTGGGGCACCCCACGTCGTGGGATGGGTTCCGTGGGGAACGAATCACGATCGATTACGGTGACTTCACTGAACGCATCTGCGAGTACCCGGGCTGTCACCAATCCAGCCATGCCCGCCCCGACAACTACCGCCCGCCCTCTCTGCTCGGGAATCTGTTCGCGGTCGTATTGGGGGATGGTTGCTAACGTCATCTCTGTCGTTCACCAGTCCTCCGCGAGGATGGAATGGACGTCGGAGAGTTCCACCCCATCGGGGACGTAAGTGAGGGTGTCCGGATCGTAGCCGAGCCGATCGGCGAGTTCACGACCCGTCTCGAAGTGGAACTCCGCGGCGGCTGACTCCGCGATGTCCCGGTACATCGACTTGATCTCGCGTTCGGGTTTCTCCGTGTCGAGTGATTCGCTCATTACTCCCATCGCCGCGGCGTTGGCCGCGTAGCCGACGTTCAGACAGGACCCAAGCGCCGCGAGCAGCAACTCGACGGCGTTCGGTGCCGTGCGCTCGCCAAGAATCTGTTCCGGTTCGTCACCCTCGACGTGAAGCTCCTGCGTTCGAACTCGTTCGCCGGCCTGATCAAATTCATCTATCGACGTCACGCATTTCAGCGCATCTTCCCACTCTGTTTCAGCGTAGAACCGGAATTGACCGGCATCCGGGTCATCTGAAATTGCATCGATCGTTTCAGTAAGCTGACCTACGTTTACGCCGTTCGTCGTTGTCATAGTGTGTCCCTCCTGTGGACAGCGTTTGATCGCACGACGTGTCGTGCGTCCGGCCCTTACGGGTGATTCGCTGTCCCCTCACCCAACGATTTGACGAGGGAAATGGCTATTTGGTAAAGTATTTTCAACTACTGCGAGATCTGTAGACGTTGAAGGAGACGCAACGAGTGACGAACGAGACGTGACCGATATGCGCTGTGGATTCAGCACGGTTCCTCAAACATCTATATTATCTGATAGAGGGACGGCGTTAGGTTCGCATCTGTAGGTAACAAACCGATCCAGATGTACAGTCCAGACTGAATACGGAAGTCGTACTGCCAACCACTAAGAATGCTAGCTGGAACTGTTTTGCACACCGATCGTCTAGTTCGCGGTTCTCGCATCCGCGGTTCTCACTCACTCCGTTCGCTCCGAACCGCGCTCGCTCCGAACCGCGCTCGCTCCGAACCGCGCTCGCTCCGAACCGCGCTCGCTCCGAACCGCGCTCGCTCCGAACCGCGCTCGCTCCGAACCGCGCCCGTCCCGAACCGCGTTCCAGTCGTGCGATACTGTGTACTGATGTACAGTGGCTACTCGTCGGTCGTGTTGCGTAGAAGTTTGCGAGGGCAAGAGGCTCGCTCTTGCCGCACTGGTTGCCAGTGCGAGGGGAGGGAATCGAACCCACGAACGTCTACACGAGCGGATCTTGAGTCCGCCGCCGTTGACCGCTTGGCTACCCTCGCACGCAGTCGACGGTTCGTAGCTGTCGTATGAATACCCTGCGGTTTCGCCTACACCGAGGGGTGGCACTCGAGGCCGCTCCGCTCGGCTGATCGCCCGGCGAGAGGCTCGAGGAGGTGTCGCGCACCGCAGTTGTGACACGCGTATCCCCCGTCGACGTGGGCGAAGAGGCGCTCGCCACAGCTCAGACAGCGTCCGTCCGAGTGCTTCATTGGCGTGACAGTCTTCCTCTCGGAAGATAAGCATTCCGACAGCGGGTTGCGGTTCTGGCGGAAGCGAACAGCCGTCGAGCGAAACGTACGGGACCCTCGAGCCCGAACGGTCAGGCGATGGGAGTCGAATCGCTCGCGGACCGCACCCGACCGACGACCGAGCAGCGATGACCGACCACACGCGGGATTACGCCGTCGCGCCGCCGATCTCGGGCTCGCCGACGGGCTGGGATCCCGGCCGCGGGGAGTCAAACGGCTGGGAGCACGGCACGCTCCGGCGGGCCGTCGTCCACGGCGTGCGCCTGTTCAACGACGGCGAGTTCCACGAGTCACACGACTGTTTCGAGCTCGAGTGGTACAACTACGGCCGCGGGACGGCCGAGAGCGCCTTCCTCCACGGGATGGTCCAGGTCGCCGCCGGCGCCTACAAGCGCGCCGACTTCGAGGACGACGGCGGGATGCGCAGCCTGTTCCGGACGGCGCTGCAGTACCTCGAGGACGTTCCCGACGACTACTACGGCGTCGACGTCCGCGAGGTACGGGAGATCATGGAGACGGCTCTCGAGGAGCCCGCCGCGATCGACGGCTGGCGGATCCCGCTGGACGGCGAGCGACCGACCGCGCGGGCGATCGATCGAGAGTACGCGGCCGACCTCGAGAACGGGCCCTGAGGGCCGCGTCGATAGCCCGAGACGGCGCGAGCGCTATCGGACCGAATCACATTTGAAGCCGAAGTTCGTACGACTGGTAATGAAAGTTGCACAGCTCGGGACAGGAACGCCCGAGATAGCGGTCGTTGCGGGAATCCACGGCGACGAACCCTGCGGAGTTCGCGCCGTCGAGCAGTTGCTCGACGAGAACCCGACCGTCGAGCGTCCGGTCAAGCTCGTGGTCGCCAACGAGAAAGCCCTCGAGCGGCAGGTTCGGTTCGTCGACGAGGATCTCAACCGGGCGTTTCCGGGTGCCCCGAACGCGAAGACCCACGAGGGACAGCTCGCCGACGAGCTCGTCGACGAACTGTCTGGCTGTTTCGCCTTCTCGATGCACTCCACGCAGAGTCACGCCGAACCGTTCGCGATCGTCAACCAGGTCGACGAACAGGCGAAGTCGGTCTGTCCGCAGCTGCCCGTCCAGGCGATAGTCGAGACCAGCGAGTTCGCCGAGGGACGACTGTTCTCCGAGATCGAAACCGTCGAGGTCGAGTGTGGGCTCCAGGGCTCGGAGACGGCGGCCCAGAACGCGCTTCGGCTCACCCGATCGTTCCTGACCGCCGTCGACGCGCTGCCGGGTGATACGGTCGGGCGCGACCTTCCAGTCTACCGGCTCGTCGACGCCATCCCGAAGGGAGAGGCCGACAGCTACGAGGTGTTCGTCGACAACTTCACCCAGATCGAGCCGGGCGACCCGTTCGCCGCCGCGGACGGGGACATGCAGGTCGCAAACGAGTCGTTCTACCCGGTGCTCATGTCCTCCTACGGCTACCGCGACGTCTTCGGCTACGCCGCCGAGAAGCTCGACGTGCTGTCGACCTCGAGCGCGGCCGACTGACCGACCGATCGCCACGCGTACACGCGGAAGGTCGTTCCCTTCCCGGCTTCCGGCTCGAGCCGGTCCTGACGGCTCCGAGATACGCACAAGTTTCCCCGAGTGAGGAGGATTGATGCCTCGCCGTCCCCATCGATCGTACAATGACAGCCACAGCACTCCTCGCGGTCGCGTTCGGGGAGCTGTTCCCGAACGGGATCAGCCACTACGCGATCGGCGGGCTCCTCGTCGGGCTCGGCACCGTCGTTATCTATCTGGGCACCGGCATCGCCGCTGGTGCAAGCACGTTCCTCGAATCGACCCTCTCGTACGTCTCGAACCTCTCGCGGTTCCAGCGGTACGTCTCCTCGCGGGACTGGCGGGTCGTTTTCACGCTCGGGATCGTCGCCGGCGCAGCCGTCTACGCGGTCACCTTCCAGTCCGGGCTGGTCTCGAGTTCGCTCCACCAGCCCGCGACGACCGGGCAGCTCTACGACGTCGGCGGGCTGACGCTGTGGATGACCGAGGTCCAGCCCTGGCGGCTGTTCCTCGGCGGGATCCTGATCGGGATCGGCACCCGGGTCGGGAAGGGCTGCACGTCGGGCCACGGGGTCTGTGGCGTGGGCTCGGCCTCGAGCGCGTCCCTCGTCGGCGTGGCGACCTTCCTGCTGATCGCGATCGGGGTCGCCCAGCTGGTGCAGGCCCTGGGGGTGAGTCCCTGATGCGCGGGATTCGAGCTGTGCGAGAATCCCGGAGACGCCAGCGGCGAGCGAAGCGAACCGCGAGCCACGAACGGAGGTGTAAGCGATGAGCGCCGATCACGAGCAACACCCGCTGTTCATGCCGCTGGTGTTCGTCGGCGGGCTGATCTTCGGCTTCGGGCTCGGCTTTAGCCACATGGCCCAGCCCGAGATCGTCCTGAACTTCCTGCAGTTCGAGGACTTCGGGCTGCTCTTTGTCATGTTCGGCGCCGCGGTCGTGACGGGGATCACGTTCTTCGGCATCAAACTGGTCCGAAGCACGGCGCCGTTTACCGGCACTCCCTACGCCCGCCGGCTGAAGACCCTCGACCGAAACGTCGTCCTCGGTGGCGGCATCTTCGGCGTCGGCTGGGGACTTTCCGGAATCTGCCCCGGCGCGGCCTACGCCAGCCTCGGGATCGGGAACGTGGCGATCCTCTACGGGATCGTCGGCATGTTCCTCGGCGCCTACGTTCAGGGCTACTGGCGGTCGGCCCGGGCCGAGGGCGACGCCCCGGCGTCGACGGCTGACTGACGACGCCGATCGAACCGCGGCGCGATAACCGGGGACGTAAGGTCTATCCGCGTCACGACCGTACCCGCTGTATGGACTTTCCACCGAACCAGGGGCTCGATCAGGACGAAGTCGACGAACAGGTCGCCGACGTGCTCGAGGACAACGACGTTGTCCTCTTCATGAAGGGGACGGAACTGATGCCGCAGTGTGGCTACTCCCGCCGCGCGCTCGGGCTGATCGACCAGTATCGCGACGACTACGAGACCGTCGACGTCCTCGACTCGCTCGACGAGTACCGCGCGGCCCTCGAGGACCACAGCGGCTGGGAGACGATCCCGCAGACGTTCGTCGATGGCGAGTTCGTCGGCGGCTCGGACATCCTCGCCGAACTCGAGGAGCGCGGCGAGCTGGCCGAGACGCTCGAGGCCGACGAATAACTAGCGGCAAGACCGAATTGAATTTATTCCTCTTGGAAGCGCTCGAATTTAATAGCAGGTCATATAAGCCACGCGACCGTACTAGGAACCAGCGACCGTCCCACACCTTCCCACTATGTCCACAGAGGAATCCAGACACGTATATCGGCTGCATTCGACCCTCGAACTGCCCCTCGAAGACCTCCACGACCACATCGACGAGGCGACGTACCCCGACGGGGTCTCGGACGTCGAGATCACGCGGCGAAACAACACGCTCATCCTGAAAGCCGTCGCCGAGGACGAGACGGTAAGCAAGTACACGCCGACCGCCCAGCTCAAGGCCAGCGTCACCGAGAACCGGGTCTACGAGGAAGACCCCGACGAGCGACACAACTCCTTTCGCTGGGACGAGGACGAGGAGGACGAGATCGAGTCCGAACTCGTCGAGTTCGCCGCGTTCAAGGGCGACCGCGAGACCGTCCTCCAGAACTCACTGCTGCAGTACGAGATGTTCCTCGTCCTCTGTGAGATCGCCGAGGCCGCCGAGAAAGGCACTCTGACGGCGATCGCCGAGTTCGACGGCGAACTCGAGGCGACCCGGATCGTCGAGGGCGAGCCCCGACCCGCCGACATCGAGGTCGTCGAAGGTCCGCGGGACCACAGCTCGAGCCAGGGCGGCGTCAACTGGCGGGACAACAAGTTCATCAGCGACTGATCGGTCTCGCCCCGCGAGCGTCTCGAAATCCGACCGACGGTAGCGATTTCCGTTCCGTTCCCGTACTCCTCGTATGGACGATCCGAGCAGCTACGGGATCGTCGGCCGACTCGCGCTCGCGGCGTTCGTCACGGTCGCGCCAACGCTCCTCTTTCTGGGTCTCGTTCGGGGGTTAGAACGACTGCAAAACGACGCGCTCGTCCTCGAGCTACGCCAGCAGGGTGCCCTCGAGCCGTCGCCGGACGACGACGTCCTCGCCGTGCTAGCAAACGGGCTCGAGTTCGACCGCGCCGACGGCTCGGGGTCGCGATGTCCGACCTGTGGAGACTCGAGCGACGTCGACGAACAGTGCTGTCGGGAGTGTCTGGCCCGGTTCTCGGAACCCTGACGATCGGGATCAGGAAACCGGTTCGAACCGGTGGAGGACGGCAGTGTTCTCGTCGTCCCACTCGGTACCGTGAGTGCGCTCGATCCGTCGCTTGTAGGCCTCGAGATCCGACGACCCCTCGGCGCGTGCGTCCTCGTCGGTCAGATCCCCGAGTCGACGTTCGGTCACCTCGACGAGTTCGAACGTCGTCCCCTCGATCTCGAAGGTGTCGCCCTCCGCAGCGTGTCTGTCTCCCCGGTGGAGCTGGGTGATTTCGCCCTCGAGCGCACTCGTTCGAAGCCGTTCGGCGGGCAGGAGGTCGCTTGCGTCGATCGTTCCCATGGCCGGACCTTCGGTCGCTGAGGAATAGTACTATCGGTGACTCGAGTGCTCTACAGACCGACCGGTTCGCCGTCGACGTACACCGTCTCCGGGCTCCTGACGGCGCCGATCTCCTCGCAGGGATCGCCGACGAGCGCGAGGACGTCGCCGCGGTTGCCGACCTCGAGCGTGCCGATATCGTCGGCGGGAACGGTCTCGGCGGCGACCCGGGTCGCGGCCTGGAGCGCCTCGTGTTCGCTCATGCCGATCTCCTCGACGAACAGCTCGAGTTCGAGGGCGTTCTCGCCGTGGGGGACCAGCTCGGGGCCGAGGAAGTCCGTCCCGGTCGCGATCGGAACGCCGGCCTCGTAGGCGCGCCGGACGGAGTCGAAGTGGGCTTCGCTGGCCTCGCGGGCCTTCTCGAGGCCGTAGTCGGGAACGCCGTGGTCGGCCCCGTGCTCGAGTAGGCGATCCATGATCGACAGCGTGGGGACGAAGCTCGCTCCCGTCTCGGCGAACAGCTCGAGACACTCCTCGTCGACCCAGAACCCGTGTTCGATGGTGTCGACGCCGTTGCGGAGCGCCGCCTTGATTCCCGGCGCGCCCTGGGCGTGGGAGGCGACCGGAATCCCGACCCGGTGGGCCTCCTCGACGAACGCCCGGATCTCGGCGTCGGTGAACTGGCTCTGGTCGGGGGCGTCCTTCTCGCTCAACACCCCGCCGGTCGTCATGATCTTGAGGACGTCGACGCCGTCACGGATCCGCTTGCGGGCCTCCTTGCGACACTCGTCGGCGCCGTCGGCCAGCGTCGCGAGCGCGTCGTCGCCGTCCGCGGCCCACTCGTAGGGGAGGAAGTGTGAGTCGCCGTGGCCCCCCGTCTGACTGATACTCCGACCACTCGTGAACACCCTCGGCCCCGGAATCGCGCCCTCGGCGACGGCCCCGCGAAGCCCCAGTCCCGTCGAGGAGCCGACGTCCCGGACGGCGGTAAAGCCCGCTTCGAGAAGCGATCGAAGATCCGCGGTCGCTCGTGCGGCGCCGAGTTCCGAGGACTCGGTGGCCCAGACGAGCGGGTTCATCTCCCGGGTCCCTTGCAGGTGAACGTGGGCGTCGATCAGGCCCGGCGTGATTACGGGGTAGCTGTCGTGGGCGGCCCCCGACGGTGCGGCGACGTCCTCCTGCGTCCCGACGGCGTCGATCCGCCCCTCGTCGTCGACGACGAGCCGGCCGTCCGACAGCGGCGATTCGTCACGGCCCGTCACGACCACGTCGGCGTCGATAACTCGCATATCAAGACGTTCACAGCGGGGGTGGTTAGCAGTTGTGCGTTATCGCCCGTCGTCCTCGACGGGATCTCGAGCGAGGAGCGTCGGTCCGTTGTCGTCGGCGGAACCGTTCGACGAGGGCGAGTCGCCTCGAGCGATCGAGGCGCCGACCTCTCGACCGAGTTCGGAGTCGGCCTCGAGCAGGAGTCGCAGCGTCCCGCCGTCGGCCGTAGCGATCGTCAGCTCGGTCGCGCGCGTTCGCGAGAGTCCGACGCCGTCGAACGCGGCGACGAACCGGGGTGTGCAGGCGAGGTTCGCCAGCCCGACGACCGTTGCGAGCGCCAGCAGCGACGGGGAGATCGCCGAGAAGACGGTCGCGAGCGCGGCGATCGACAGGAGGAGGAAGCAGCCAGCGCCGACCAGGAGCCGCCGAACCGGCCGCTCGAGCCCGGTTGCCGCTCGGATGCGGTGGGTCGCCGCGAGAGCCGTCGCGGCGACCGCCGCGAGCGTAGTCGTGAGCGCGCCGCCGATCGGTCCCACGCCGGCATCGGCGCCGACCGCGACAAGGACCCAGATCGCCGCCAGCAGCGCTCCGGCGGCTCCGACCAGGAGCGCGTCGTCGGTTCGGAACCGATACTCCAACCGGGTACGGGGTCGGCTCCGAACCGAGCTAACGTGTTCGTGTTCGACGCTCGCGAACGCACCTCCCTCCGAGACGCAGAGCACGCGCCGATCGGTGAGGCCGACGGTCACCGACCCCAATCCGGGCTCTCCGAGGAACGAACCGGTCTCGAGAACGCGAACCGATTCGTCGTCGACGAGGTGTCTCGCGAGTCGGTCTTCGGGGAACGTCATCGCACGGGTCTGGACCGACGGTGTACAAAGTAAACCACCGCATTCCGCCGGCATCGTCCGGTGAACGCGCCGACACGGTCGGCTCGAGACGCGCTCCCGCGAGACCGTCCCAGCAGGGCGGTCGAACGGAACGGCCACCCTACCGAAATTCGCAGTCACGAAAAAGAATTATATAATGGTTTCTCTCTAATTCAATTCTGTAGTATCTTAGCTAGATACAATACAGTATCGCTTGAAATATCGTTCAGCCAGTTTAACTTACTATGACAGATCACTCCCGCCGACGGTTCGTTGCAGGTATCGCTACGACAGGCCTTGCAGGAGCGATCGGTACCGGGACGGCGACTCGGGGCGACGCTCGAGGCGGGCCGCCGGATCACGCGAACGCCCGCACCCGCGGACGGCTCGAGTTCCTCGGCCACGAACTCACCGAGGATTCCCCGATGTACACGTTCGGAGACGTCAGCGAGGACGGACGCTGGGGCGTCGTCAGCAGCTGGCCCCGAACCGGGATCGAGACCGCGAGCACGCTGTACGACCTCGACGATCTGGCGGATCCGACCGAGGTACACCGCGTCGAGTCGGCCGAGGGCACCAGGTCGAACCACGTCCGGTTCGACGGCACCCGCGACGGGCTGTACTATCGTTCCCAGGAGATCGACGACGATGACGTCGGTGAGAAAGGGATCGAAGTCGTCGACTTCGGCTGGGAAGAAGGGACGCCGGACGATCCCGTCGTACTCGCGCAGGTCGAGACGCCGAACACGGGCGTTCACACCCTGAGCGAGCATCCTGACGAGGAGATCATGTATCTGATCGACAAGACCGGCAGTCAGCCGGGCGTCATCCCGCTCGACGTCAGCGATCCCGCCGACCCCGAACTCGGCGAGTTGGCCGGGCCGAACGGCTACTGTCACGCGACGGAGGTCGATCCCGTGCGGAACGTCCTCCACTGTGCGTACATTGCCGGCCAATTCCAGGGGTACGCGATCCTCGATCTCGACGAGCCGATGCAGCCGACCGAGATCGGCCGTTTCGACTACACCCAGGCGCCCGACTACACCGAGGTCGGCGAACCCGGCTTCGAGAGCTGCCACCACGCCCACTTCGACCCCGAACGGGATATCGCGGTCGTCGGCGACGAGATCGGCTCCGGCGTCCCGGGTGGGAAACACGTCTTCGACATCGGCTGGGACGAGGGGAGCCTCGAGGACCCACAGCCGATCGGCTTCACCACCTCGCCGGACGCCAGGGAGATGGGTGCTGGCCAGACCTTCTGGTGGACGACTCATTTCCACGACATCCTCCGGGACGGCGACGAGACGCTGCTCGTCGACGGCGGCTACCGCAATGGCGCCTGGATGGCCAACATCACGGATCCGCGGAACCCGGTCCCGACCGAACGGTACGGGACGACCGACGGCGCGGAGATCGCGACCGACCACGACGACGTCGGGGTTGTCCCCTCGACGCCGCCGTTTGCCTGGGGCGCGGTCTACAATGAGGCGCGGGACTTCGTGTTCGTCAGTGACAGCGTGACCGGCGCGTTCACCTTCCGGCCGTCCGCGAAACCGGCCCGAGGGAGAGACGGCGGCGGCCCCGGGAACTACTACGACCTCGAGGCAGCGTTGACCGACGAGTAGAACTTCGTGGACGAGTCGGCTTCGCTCCCGCTATCTCGTCATCTCGTCGCGTCTGGGTCCTCGTGACGGCGACTCGACGGAAGCACGAGTCCCGGAACGGCCCGGACCAGCCGCCGGAGCGTCCCAAGCGAGAAGAGACCGAACTGCGAGAGGAGGCCGACCGCGACCAGCGCCAGGAACGCCGGCGACGCGACCTCGAACAGCAGTGGTTCGAGAGTTAGCGACTCGTAACCCGCGACGATCCCCTCCGGGGTGAGCGATCGGGAAGCGAGCGCAGCGCCGACGACCGCCGTGATCGCGGCGGTCACCCACCGCGTGAGTACCAGCCCGAGGACGGCGGCGACGAGGCCGACGGCGACGGCGCCGCCCCACTCGGCGAGCCAGCCGTCCACGGCGGCGCTCGAGGAGAGCGCGGCCGTTGCGAGGACGGTCCCGACGACGAATCCCAGTAGCGAGACGGCGACGGACAGGAGCAGATAGCTCCCGAGACCGCCGACGACCGCGCCGAGTGCGGCGGCCGTTCCCGCGGCCGCGGCGCCCTCGAGTCCCAGCGCGGCTCCGACCGCGGGGCCGACCAGATACCCGCCACCGGCGCCCGCCGCGAGACCCGTGGCGACGACGCCGTACACCGAGAGGGCGGTGCCGGAGAGCAGGAGGGCGATCCCGGCGAGGACGAACGCGGCGGCGACCGCATCGATCATGGTGAGTATTCTCGAGCCAGGATAAATAAACGATTTGTTCACTCGCCGACAGCCGACCTGTCCGGTAGCCTCTAGCGTCCGGAGTTCCGTCAGAGGTTTCCGGTCCCACAAACGGTTTAACGCTCCTAATTATATCTAATTACAGTACGATGACCGAGAACTTCCCCGACTACGTCGACGTAAACTACGACGACGGCGAGGGCCAGGATCCCGAGGACTACCCGCACATCAACGACAAGATCGAGAAGGCCGTCGAGGTCACCCGACAGGGTCTCGAGCAGTACGAGAACCCTGCGGTGATGTGGACCGGCGGCAAGGACTCGACGCTCGTGCTGTACTTCGTCAAGGAGGTCGCCGAGCGGTACGACCTCGAGGTCCCCCCCGCGATCTTCATCGACCACTACCAGCACTTCGACGAGATCCACGACTTCGTCGACGACTGGGCCGACCGGTGGGATCTCGAGGTTATCTACGCGCGCAACGAGGACGTCGGCGAGTACGTCGACGAGCACGGCCTCGAACCCGGCGACGAGATCGAGATCGAGGAGCTCTCCGAGCAGAACCGCCACCACGTCCGGGATCTGCTCGAGTACGAGGAGGACACCTTCCCGTTCCTGCTCGACACCTACGTCGGCAACCACCTGCTGAAGACGGTCGCGCTGAACAACGCCTTAGAGGAACACGACATCGACGGCATCCTCTCGGGCGTCCGCTGGGACGAACAGGAGGCCCGCGCCGACGAGACGTTCTTCTCGCCGCGCCATGACCCCGACATCTACCCGCCCCACGACCGCGTCCAGCCCATCCTGCAGTTCGAGGAGGCCGCCGTCTGGGAGGCGTTCTGGGACTTCGTCGTCCCCGACACCGTGTCGGAGTTCCCCGACGAGGGCTACGTCCCCGAGGGCAAGGACGACCTGCCCGAGGGCCTCGAGCCCCGCGACACGCCCGTCTCGCCGAAGTACTGGGAAGGGTTCCGATCGCTGGGTAGCGAGATCAGCACCGAGAAGACCGAGGACGACCCCGCCTGGCTCCAGGACCTCGAGGGGACGACCGAGCGCGCGGGCCGCGCCCAGGACAAGGAGGACCTGATGGAGCGTCTTCGCGATCTCGGCTACATGTAGCGGTAGTCGGTCAGCTTCCTCCCACGACTTTAGTCGTGCTTCCGCCTCGAATACGTGTGAGTACACTCGGCTTCGTGATCGCTTTCGCCGGCTTTCTCGTCCTGTATTATGCGACAACGGGTGGTGAGACCGCTGCCGAGCTGGCATTGGGGCTGGCAGCCGATGGGGCGTGGTGGTAAAGCCTAGCGCTGTCGTTTCTGGCGCTGATGGCGCTGATGGCGTTGGTCGTCCTTCCACACGAGCTCTGTCACAGTATCGCCATCCAGGCGTTCGGTGGCGAACCGCGGTACGGCCTGGGTGTGTCCTCCTTCAGTTCACCGCTGGCCCGAGAGTTTTCGTCGTCGGCGTGGTAGTCGGATTAGTGTACGCCTATACTCGGACACGACGGCGTAGCGGCGAGGCTGTCCAAAACAGGAATTGAGAACAGACCATAGTTTTGAGGCCCGCGGTGAATAGAGCGCATCGTGTATGCGGTAGAGAGACGATTGATATATATTCTTAAGAGTCAATAGTTGCGGAACAGTGACACGAAATATCTCGGAACGGTTTACGACCGGTACGGTATTCGTCCTTATCGGGATCATCCTGCTGCTCTCGACGACTGGCTTTATCGAGATGCGATCGGTCTGGGGATGGATCCCGGCACTGTTCGTACTCGTGGGCGTGTGGGCACTGGTCCGTAGCGAGTTCCGTAACCTCGTCGGTCCGGTCATGATCATTGCGATCGCTGGTACGTTCTTGCTCAGGAACGTGGGACTCATCGCAGACGGCGTAATCGGGACCTGGTGGCCGCTGTTCGTCGTCCTCTTCGGGTTGCTAATCATGATCAATCGCTCGCGGCGTCGTCAGCGAATTCGACTCGAGAGTCATACCGCGGAGGAAGTTACTGTTGTTGCGGTGTTCGGAAGCGACGAACGCCGCCCCGTCACGGAACAGTTCTCCGGTGGTGAACTCGTCTCCGTTTTCGGAGACGCACGAGTGGACCTCGGCGATGCCGGCGTCCGGGCGCGCCCAGCGATCGTCGAGACGATTACGGTGTTCGGCGATAGCGAGATTCGGGTTCCAGCAGACTGGAACGTGGCGTTAGAAACAGTGAACATCTTCGGAGAGACGACCGATCGTCGGCGGGATTCGGGTAAACGAAACGCGACGGACGACCCTGAATTGATCGTGACAGGCATCTCCATGTTCGGGGATATCGAGGTTCGGGACTGATTGTACATGCTGTGTACTGGGAATCGAAAACTGCGTACACTCTCAGACAGTAGGTGGGGAACGGGCGACGACTCGAGAGCGGACTACAGAGCCATTCGCAGATACCCGTGGCGAATCTTTTTCTAACGAACCGAGAGAGGTGACACAGCATGACACAACCAAGTCGGTACGAGACCGCCGCGACGGTGGCCCTCCTGCTTCTGGCGGTGGTTGCGAGTGCGCTCGGTCTCCTTCGAGACGGACACTACGTCGAGTCCGGGTTCGAACTCCTCCGCTTGCAAGCCCAAGACGCGGTCGTCCTTTTCCTCGGCGTTCCCGCACTCGCAGTCGGTCTCTGGCTGGCTGTCCGGGGCTCACTTCGTGGACGTCTCATCTGGCTGGGTTCTCTCGCGTTTATGGCCTACATGTGGACCCACTACGCGTTCGTCGTCTCCTACAACGACTTTTTCCTCGGCTACGTTGCGCTGTTCGCCCTCGCTGTGTTCACACTCCTCAGTGGTATTGCAACAACGAATTCGATCCAGGTATACGACGCACTCCACGACGAAATCTCGACGCGGTTGTACGTCGTGTTCCTCGCGGTAGCAGCAGTCGGCCTCACGTTCATGTGGCTATTCGACATCGTTCCTGCCCTGCTTGTGGGTGAACCCCCGTCCGCCATTGCGCAGTTCGGGCCGGAGGCGGCCCACACCTACGTTATCGATCTCGGCATTCTGGTTCCGTCACTCGCCATTACCGCCATCTGGCTACACCGTTCCCGGCCGTGGGGATACGTCTGTGCCGGTGTGTTGCTCGTCTTTGCAGCGTTGATCGCGCCGACACTGACCGCAATTACAGTCGTGGATATGGGGGAGGGCATCGAGATCTCGGCTCCGATTCTCGTCGGGACGATCGTTCCCCCGCTCCTCGGGTTACTCTTCGCCGGAGCCTACCTTCGTAGACTATCCGAAGTCACCTCTTGACATCCTCCTCCGCCTGAAGGCCGTGGTATTGCGCCTGTTCCGCGTATAACTGTTTGACCTGTACAGCGAACGATAGCAATTACATTTTCGCCGTCTCTCGAGCAACCGACGGTGCGTTTCATACGGCTCCCTCGCGTGTGTCGTTCGATGACCGACGAGGACTCGAGACCCATCGACGACGCGCACCGATCCCGTCCCGCGACCGAGGCGAGCTACGGAATCCCCGACGACAGCGAGGGCCTGCTCTCCTGGGCGTTCGTCGGCGAGAAGCTAGCCGGCGACCGATCGTACTGGATCACGACCGTTCGTCCGGACGGATTCCCGCACGTCAGGCCGACCTGGGGCGTCTGGGTCGACGGGGCCTTCCACTGCGGGGGTGGGGAGCGGACGCGGTGGGTCCGCAACCTCGAGCGAAATCCCGACATCGTCGTCCACCGCGAGGACGCCGCGGAGGTGGTCATCCTCGAGGGCCGGGCCGAACGACTCGACGAGGAGACGGCCGACGCCGACCTCCTCGAGGAACTCGACGGGGCCTACGAGGAGAAGTACGACGTTCGGCACGGAACGCCGTTCTTTCGGGTCCATCCGAACGTCGCGTTCGCGTGGTCGGAGTTTCCGACCGATGCGACTCGCTGGACGTTCACCGACGGACGATAGGAGAGCTGATCGGACTCGAGGAAGCCGGCTACTTCAACGCCCGGTACTGACCGTGTTTGATCCCGATCAGCAGCATGATTCCGCCGAAGATCACCATCGACGGGACGACCATCATCAGGATACTGTCGGTCGTCATCATGTCCGAGGCGATCATCCCGACCGCGCCGAGCGTGATCAGCGCGATAAACGTCGCCGCCGTGGTTGGCAGGTCGAACTCCATACGTAATCGTGGGACGGCGAACCCCCAAAGGGTATCGGAAACCGGCAGTGCGCTCGACCTGATGTTCGGGCTGGGCCGAACGTATTCGGATCCGACAGCTCCGCCGAGCAGCAGGGTTTCGGAGATCGGACGCTCTCGGTTTCGAAACCCCTAGGTCTCGAGGTCGCTTTCCAGCCCGTGCGCCGATTCGACGAGTTCCCGTAGACGTCCGACGAACCGGGCGGCGGGCGCGCCGTCGACGACGTCGTGGTCGACCGTGACCGTGAGGCTGAGGAACTCTCGAGCCACGACCTCTCCCTCGACGAGCCTCGGCTTGCGCTCGATGCCGCCGACCGTGAGCTGGAGCGCGTAGTTCGTCGGACTGATCCCCCACCCGCCGCCGGGGCCGAACATGCCGATCGAGGTCACCGCGACGGTGCCGGCGACGCGTTTCCAGCGTCGGGGAAAGGTCCGAGGCAGCCGCCAGAACAGCCGTCGGACGGGACCGGGGAGTCGCAGTCCCGCGACCGACAGCCCGCGCTGTCGTCCCGCGTTCGGATCCGTCTGGGCCGCTCGGATCTCGTCGTGGATCGACTCGAGCGACCGTCGGTTCGCCGCTCTGAGGACGTGCGGGACGCCGATCCGCTCGCCGTCGATCTCCCGCTCGATCAGGACGTTCACGTCGACGTCCTCGAACCGGACGAGTCGGCCCCGCCAGTCGCGGTAGGTCTGGACGCGAGGGTGGTCGTCGATCGCTCGAGCGAGACAGAAGACGAGAAACGCGGTGAACGACCGTCGCGTTCCGGTGCGCTCCTCGTAGTCGTGAATGTACCGTCGGGCCTCGGTCACGTCGAGTTCGACGAGCCCGTGGACGACGCTCCGTCGGCCGGCTGTCCGCATGTAGTCGACGGTGCCGCGTCGCTGCAAGGGGAAGGGTTCGATCGTTTCGCCGCGCTCGGTCATAGTCGTCGGACCACGAGGAGGAGTATACCGCTTGCCGCGACCCCAGTTCAGCTCGAGGGACGCACCAGGTTCGCCAGCGCAACTGCAAGTCCCAGCAGCCACCCCATCGGGAACGCGATCGCGGTCCACATCGCCGCGTAGGCCGCGCCCGCGAGTTCGAAGTTCGCCCGGAGCAGTTCGTTGATCCCGCCGACAGCCAGCGGCCCCTCGAGCAACTGAACCGCGAACGCGTAGCTGGGCTCGAGGACGACCCCCTCGAGCGAGGGTGTCACGAGCGCGGCGACGACCGGGGGCAAAAGGAGGGCGGTCAGCGCGAACGGGTACGCGAGCAGCACGGAGGCGGGTCGGCCGCCGACTCGCGAGCAGCCGGCCGAAAGCGCCGTCGCCCCCGTTGCGACTGCGCTGGCTGCGGCGACCGCGAGGACGGCGTCGGGCTCGAGCTGGAAGTGGGCGACGGCCGTCAGCGTCCCCCACGCGAGGACGGCGAGGGCGGTGACGCCGACGACGCCAAACCGGGTTCGGGTCGAGTCGAGTTTCGCCGCGTAGTAGCGGGTCGCGAAGCCGAGGACGGTGAGGGGGTACAGCGCCAGCAGGCCGAGCGCGCCGACGATCCCCCAGCCGTAGTAGCCGACCTGCTGGGGTGTCGTCTCGGGGCTCCACCGGCCCATGACGGCGTGGCCGTGGCCGCGCTGTCTGGGAAAGGCGAGCGCCATCCAGCCGCCGTGGAGCCGCCGGAGATCGGTCGCGACCTCCCCGACGACGCCGGCGTTACCCCTCCGTGTGCGGGTTGCCATAGCGCCTGCGACGGCTCGAAAAGTGGTAAGCTTTCTTGCTATTCAGGAGTTCGAACTGCTCGAGCGCTGCGGCTCGAGTCAGTTCCAGGGAGCGAAGTCGGGATCGACCTCGCGGCTGACGTCGTCGACGTTGTCGATCGTGTCGATGTCGGAGCGGTCGAGTTCGACCAGCAGCGACTCCCAGTTGCCCTCGATGTGGTCCTCACCGGTCGCCTTCGGGATCGCGGTGATGCCCTTCTCGCGCAGCCAGGCGAGGCTGACCTGGGCCTCGCTGACGCCGTGGCGGGCCGCGACGTTCTGGATCCCCTCGTGGTTGAACACCTGTCCGCGGGCCAGCGGCGAGTAGGCGACGACGTCGACGTCGTAGCTCTCGCAGCGCTCGCGCAGGTCGTCCTGCTGGAGCAGCGGGTGGAGCTCGACCTGGTTGGCCGCGATCGGCGCGTCGCAGACGTCGATCGCCGTCTCGAGCTCCTCGGCCATGAAGTTGCTGACGCCGACGTTCTCGATCAGGCCCTCGTCGTACAGCTCTGCGAACGCGGAGAGGGTCTCCTCGGGCTCGTACGCCCCGGCGGGCCAGTGGACATACAGCATGTCGAGGGAGTCGACGCCGAGGCGGTCCATGCTCGCCCGAGCGGTCTCCTTGACGTCCTCGTAGCCGAGGTTGTCGGTCCAGATCTTCGTCGCGAGGAAGACCTCCTCGCGGTCGACATCGGCGCTGGCGATCCCCTCGCCGACGGCTTCCTCGTTGTCGTAGGCCTGTGCCGTGTCGATGTGTCGGTACCCCTGCTCGAGGGCGTTCCGGACGCTCTCGGCGCACTGTTCCGGATCGTCGTTCTGCCAGGTGCCGAGGCCGAGCATCGGCATCCCGTGAGACGTCGTCGGACAGAAGTCGGGGGCGATTTGGTCTGCCATGTTCGAAGGATGCGTCAGGACCCGAAAAGGGGTTGTGATTGCGTGAGCAAGATCCGCGGTTCGGCGCGTTAACTCGACGCACAGTAGTAGATCGTAGCACGGGTTCTGTGTTCAGAGGGGAACCGCGAAACAGCCGTTCCGCACGGGCGAACCGTGTGTCAATTGACGGACCGAACTCGCACCGATCATTCTTTCTGCGGTGGCGTGCGCTGTCGACCGTTCGAGCGCAAGTGAGGGCGGTCGACGATACTGCGCGAGGTCTTCGTGAACAGCGTGAACGAAGGCTTGTCAGAGCGCGCTCTGACAGTGGATGAGCGAGGGAGCGACACGACCGAGCGAATCGGCTGGGGAGGGCGTGGCAATCCCCTGTGTTCGTGTTGGCAGGAGCTGTTTCCGTAGATACTACCCCGAAAGCCTTAGCCGATAACGTCTGATCCCCACTGTAGACTCGAGGCCGGATGCTCCATACGTACGCTCTACGTAACAATTCGATCGATCCAAATTCGCGGTCCGGACCGAATACGGAAGCTACGATACGGCCACTGACACCCGCTTCTGGCTCTCGAGTCGCCCGCTACTGGTACATCCGCAGCGGCTGAGCCTGGGAGCTCTCCTCCTGGCTCAACTGCTGCATCTGGCGGGCGAACTGTTCGCGTTTCTCCCGGATCTCCTCGGCCCGACCGACGAGCTCCTCGACATCGATCGAGACGTCCGTGATCGGTGCGATCCCTTCCTCGAGCAGGACGCTCGCCGCCTCGGGATCGGGAAACTGCGGGCTCGAGTCGACGATCAGTCCCAGACTATCGTCGCCGCGCTGTGCGGCGCGGTCGAGCAACGCCCCCGTGGGTCCGCTGACGACGCCGTCCTCCGGCGGCGTCGCGATCCCGTGGTCCTCGAGCGTCTCGAGTTGGCTTCCGGTCGCGATCCCGTACAGCGAGGGGGGCTCCTCGCGCTCGGCGGGGAGTCCGCTGAGGTAGATCGGTCGCGCCTCCTGGGCGGCGATCCAGCTCGAGACGCAGTTGGCGACGCTGCCGACGGCCGGCGAACCGATCGGCACGTCGCTCTGTAGTGCGATCAGGTCGTGGGCCTCGCTGGCGTAGAGCCGAACGGGCGGGCGTACTCGCCCCTCACCGGCTCGGTACGTTCCCACGCGGGGCAACCCCTCGCAGTCGACGCTGGCGTAGTACTCCATCTCGAGTTCCCTGATCAGGTGGTCGGTCGCGATCTTGCCGACGAGGCCGACGCCGGGAAACCCCTCGACGAACGTCGGCTCCTCGAGCGATACGTCGGGTGCCTGTAGCTGGATCCCTGCCATGTGCTGACAATCGTTGGTGAGCGGCATAAAGACGGTGCCGACGTGCGCGGCGGTTCGAAACCCACAAGCGACGGGCTCACGAATCCGCGAGCAATGGAGCCACTCGAGCGGTATCGGCCAATCGTCGACGACTTCGAGGCGTTTCTGGCCGCCTGCGAGCGATCCCTCGGCAATGCGGTTCGCGTGAACACGATCAAGGCCTCCGTCGACCGGGCGACGGCGGCCCTCAAGGCCGACGGCGTCGGCTACGAGGAGGCCGACTGGAACCCTCGGGTGCTGCGACTCGAGACCGACTCGCCGGGCTCGACCTGGGCGTCGTTTCACGGATTCACCCACGGCCAGGAGGAGGTCTCCGCGGTTCCCGCGACCGTGCTCGATCCCGAACCCGGCGAACGGGTCTGGGACTGCTGTGCGGCCCCCGGCGGGAAGGCGACCCAGCTCGCGGCGTTAATGGACGACCGGGGCACCGTCGTCGCCAACGACAGCAACCTCGGGCGGATCTCCGCGCTGCGTTTCAACGCCGAACGACTCGGTGCGACTAGTCTCGCCGTCACGAACGACGACGCCCGCAACTACTCCCTCGAGCGGTTCGACTTCGACGAGTTCGATCGCAGTCTCGTCGACGCGCCCTGCTCCTGCGAGGGGACGATCCGGAAGAACCCCGACGCGCTCGACGGCTGGTCGGAGGGCTACCTCGACGAGGTCTCGGGGATCCAGAAGGGAATTCTCGGGCGCGCCGTGCAGGCGACGCGGGAGGGCGGCACCGTCGTCTACTCGACGTGTACGTTCGCGCCCGAGGAAAACGAGGCCGTCGTCCAGCACGCGCTCAACAAGGAGGATTGCCGGGTCGTCGACTTCGACCTCGACCTCGAGCACTCCCCGGGACTCACCGAGTGGGACGGCCAGGAGTACGACGAGCGTCTCGAGCGAGCCGCGCGGATCTACCCCCACCAGAACGACACCGGCGGCTTCTTCGTCGCGAAACTGGAGGTGACGGCCTGATGGGTAACGACGCCTCCGGAGGCGAATCCGACGCGGATCTCACACAGAACGACGGTCAGCGCTTTGGCCGCCTTCCCGCGACGGCCGACGAACGAACCGTCGAGGGCCGAGTCAGTCGCGAGGCGGTCGTGGACTACTTTGCGGACCGATTCGGCATCCCTCCCGAGACGTTCGACGAGTACACCTTCTGGGAGAAAGGGGCCGGAAAAATCTGGATCTACGCTGGATCGGCCCCCTCGCCGATCGCGATCGAGGCGATCGGGATGACCTGTCTCCGGACGCGCCAGGAACACTGGAAGCCGACGACCGACTTCGTCCAGCGGTTCGGCCGGGAGGCCGAGGAGTGCGTGATCGAACTCGAGCCCGAGGAGGGCCGGGCGTTCGCCGCGGGCGAGGACCAAGAGCTCGAGCGCTGGGAGGGCGACTGGGGGTATCTGATCGCCGCCCACGATATCGCCGGCGAGCTCGAGCCGATCGGCGTCGGACTGTACGTCCACGGCGAGTTGCGCTCGATGGTGCCGAAGGGACGCCAGCGGGAGCTGTGAAACGGTCAAAACACCGGTGTCGTTCCGCTCGCACCGACGAGAATCCGTGCAACGATCCCAACCATCACGGAGTACGTGACGTTGACCAGTGTTCCGGCGAGATAGAACAGACTGTTATTTTTCATGTCGTCGCTCCGGACGATACTTTTTGCTGCGAAAATGACCGCGATCGCCGTGTACGCACCGACGAGAACCAGCGTCAACAGGAGAACGTTCTCGGTCTTCCCGACGACGACTCCAATATCGCGATCAGTGTCGGTAACGGTATCGGCATACTCCGAGTCAGCCCACGAAAGTGTCCTCGTTACTACCGAACCACTGGTCACGACTACTCCGAGGTAGGCAGCGACGATGATCGCAGCATCGGTCACCGCCGGGGCGATACCGATCCCAGTCATCGGCCGTACGCCTCGAGCGTTCGCCGTAATCGGGTCTCGATCGTCTCGGCGAGTGGCCACGATGCGCCCCGGAGTGCGTTCGAAACGGCTTGCTGGCTCACGTCCAGATCGTCGGCAACCGCTTGCTGATTGCCGGTTCGCTCGTACAGTTCGACTACGTCGCGTTGACGGTCGGTCCACGATTCGCGAAGATGTAGCAGCAGGTTGATCTCGTCTGCAACTGCGGTATCGAGCGGGGCTGTCCCGGTATCGAGGTCGAACCGAAGACCGGTCCGTTCGATGGATTTCAGGAGTTCTGTCGCCCGGTGGAACGCCTCCCCGTCCATCTGCGAGACATCCTGGTCGTCGACTCCGAACTCGATCTCCCCGAAAGCGACCGCAAGCCGAATGGAGTGTGGACGGAGGCGATCGGTGAGCGCGACGACGATGTTGTAGAGGTGTTCGACCGATGTCAACACAGCGCCTATTTCGTCGATACCTTTTAGAGCGGAAAGCGGCGTAGCGAAAGAGTCCTCGTACGACTCCGTGACCGTCTGCCGAGTGTCCCTGAGTTGCTTTCGAAATCCGTCTCGATCGGTAATCTCCCTCGAACCGACTACGTCCCCGAGCAGGACGTATCGTGAGGAAGGCGTTTTGGAGTTGCCGGGTTCCATTCGTGTCTGTTTCACAACTACACAAGTGAAAAAGATTGTTATAGTGAATACAATCGATATTGGTTGTATACTGCCGTTGGATCGGAGAGAGCAGCCGTCCGCTCCAGCGAGAGTCTGTAGACGAACGTCAGCGTTCGACGAGTGTCCCACCCGCCAGCCCCTCCCACTCGACGCGATAGCCGAGTTTCGAGAGCACCGCACTCGAGTCCCCGATTCCGTAGGACTCGAGGATCGCCTCCGCTTCGGACAGCGACGAGCCGGCCTCGAGCGCCTCGCCGAGTTCCTCGAGCACCGACGGTCGAACCAGCGTTCGGCCGACCAGTTCGTGCTCGGGGAAGGCGACGTCGGCCAGCGCGTCCTCGCTCACGCCGCGGTCGGCGGCCAGCTCCTCGAGCGTGTGGACGTCGGCGTCTGGTCGCAGCTCCTCGGGCAGTGCGGCCGCGCTGTCGGCGACGAGCTGGCGCTCGTACTCCCGGAGGACATCGCGGACGTCCTTCAGCCGAACGTTACCGGAGTAGGGGATCGCCCGGAAGTCCCGTGCCGCGATCTCCTCGCCGACGCCGAGCGACTCGTCGACGGCGACGACCAGCTCGACGTCCTCGAGATCGGCGAGCTGGGCGAGTTTCTTCTCGACGTACTCGGGCGTCCAGAAGCCCATGATCTCGAAGAAGACCCGAAAGTCGCTATGCGAGTAGTCGAACGCGAAGTCGGGGATCATCACCCGGGTCCCGGTCTCGAGGGGCTCGGGCTCGCGCACGAGCTCCCAGTCGAGCTCGAGACTCGAGAAGCGCCCGGCGAAGTCGGCCTCGACGCCGCTGTCGAAGGAGACGTCGGCGACGGGCTCGGCGTCGGGCACCCGCACGGGATCGGCGTCGGAGAGCTCGAGGACACGTTCGGTGCCCCGGTCGTCGATCGTCGCCTCGAGGTGCCACTCGTCGGCTTTCGCGACCGTCCGCAGAAGGCGGGCGAACCTGGTGCCGTACCGACGGGTCGCGCGAAAGAGGTGAGTTGGACCGGTGACGACGACCTCGCGGTCGCTCAGGTCGGTTTCGTTCGCGTCGTCCGTCTTGTGAATCTCGTACATCAGTCGAAGCCGCTTGATCGCCGACACCAGCGCCTTCGGATCGCTCGACCTGACGCGGAGTTCGGTGGCGTCGAACAGCGCCGTCTGTGCCAGCGAGAGGTTGTACTGGGCCACGAGGTCGGCGGGATCCCACCGCGATTCGATCGCCCCGAGGACCTGTCGTTCCTCGAGATCGGCGTACAGCGCCGACTCGAGGGCGTCCGGCGAGAGCCCGAGCCCGTCGGCCGCGCGGGCGAGCGCCGCCTCGCGGTCCTCGCCGGTGACGACGCCGACGGCCTCGGCCGCCTCGAAGGCCACCTTCCGGGCGCGTTCGGGATCGATCGCCGCGTCGGTCTCGAAGCTCGCGTCGCGCTCGAGCAGGGCCGAAAACCCCCGGACGAGCTTGAAGTGGTCGGCATCGCGCTCGAGATCGGTCAGGGCGCTCTCGAGCTCCCCGCGGGACTCGCCGACGTGGCCCTGGTAGGTCCCGATGACGCGGGCGGCCAGCGGACGGTGCTCGCGGCTCGCGAACTGCGGGTGGTAGCCGCCGCCTGCTCTCGAGACGCGCAGCAGGTCCTTCGTCAGCATCTATCTCGAGTCGGCACGCCGAACGCAAAAGTGGCCCGCACCCTGGGACTGGGATTCGAGCGGTCGATGCAAGGAAACGGCGGTCAAGAGGTCAGTCGTCGGCGGGCGAGGTGGCGCCCGTCGTCGGCTCCGGGACGCCGGCGACGTCAGCACCGGTGTCGGCGGTCGCGAGCGTGACGCCGACGATCGTCGCGATGCAGACGGGCCAGACAAGAATCGGGAAGTACTCCGGCAGCAGGTAGAGATTGCCGATCGACGAACCGAGGCCGACGACGATACCCGCCAGGATCGCCTCTCCCGTCGTTCGTTCCCAGAACAGCATGAACAGCAGGGGCAGCCCGAACGTCGCGCCCAGTCCGACGTACGCGAACTCGATGATCTCGAAGATCGTACCGGGACGGACGAACGCGAGTGCGATACCGCCGAGCGCCAGGACGCCGACGGTCGCTCGGCCGAGGAGGATGAGCGTCCCTTGGCTCGCGTCCGGGTCGATCCGCGCCTCGTAGAATCGCGTGAAATCGGAAGACGCAACCAGCAGCATCGAGTCCGACGTCGAGAGGATCGCCGATACGATCGCCGCGAGCAAGATGCCGGCGACGATAGCGGGGAAGAAGTCGACGATCGCCATCATCGCGACGTTCTCGGGGTTGTCGACCGAGCCGTAGAGGACGCGACCGGCGGCCCCGATGAGCAGGGGAACCGTGAGTCGCAGCGACTGGAATGCGACGGCGATGACCGCGGCCGGACTGAGCAGCCGTTCCGAACGGATCGCCTGCAGCCGCATCAGCGAGTGGGGCTGACCGATGGTTCCGAACGCGAACGTCACCCACGCGAGCGTACCGATGAGCAAGGCCTGGCCGGCGAGCCCGCCGGTAATATCGAGCAGCGCCGCGTCCTCGACCGCACCGGCTTCGGCGACGAACGCCGACCAGCCGCCGACCTCGCCGATCATCAGGATCGGCAGGGTGACCGCAGCGATGAAGATCAAAATGCCCTGGAAAACATCGGTCCAGATCGAGGCGTTAAACCCACCGAGCATCGTGTAGAGTCCGACGACGACGCCGCCGATCGCGATGGCGATGCCGTAGTCGATCCCGATTCCGGTGTCCATGGCCTCGCCGACCGCGATGATCTGCGCACCAACGTATGCGCCCATGAACACGAGGATCGAGAGCGTCGCAACGACCCTGATCTGCGTGCTGAGTCGGTCGTTCGTGACGGCCAACGAGAGGTGATCGGCGATCGTAATGGAGCCGAGCGCCTCGGACTGACGGCGGAAGCGCGAGCCCACGTACCGGTACATGAAGATGACGAGCAGAATCATCGTAATCGAGAACCACAACCCGTTGATACCGGTCGCGAAACCGACGCTGACCCAGGCGAAGAAGGTCCAGCCGCTGGCAACCGAGGAGACCTCGGAGATGGCGACCGGCCACGCGCCGACGTCTCGGCCGGCGAGCAGGTAATCCGAGAGGCGGTTCGTCTCCGTCGTCACGAAGAAGTACGCCCCGATCGCCAGCAGGATGAGGAGATAGGCGCCGAACGTGAGTTGGATGGTCGAGAGCATCCTATCGCCTCCCCAGCACCGAGACGTAGCCGTCGTTGGTAGTCAGGTCGATCCAGTACAACACGAGCGTTAGAACCGGAAGCAGTACCATCAGGAGGATCGCGACGGTACTCCCCGGTGGAAGATCGAGCACCATGGGTAGTAGTGGCATATCGATATATGATATAGCTACCGAATTGTGGTCGGTTTCGGAGACGTGTGTTCAAACCTATAACATATTTCCGTGGGTTGTGAACCACTTCGCGGGTAACGGATGGTGAATTGTCAATAGCCGGTGACGAGCATCGCTCTCGCTCGAGCGTCGACGCCCCTCCGGGGCCGCATGCCCGTACAAGCCTGGGCGTTATCTGCCGCTCTACCGTCGATAAACTCGATGACCGGAAAGCACACGTGGGCGATTCCGGAGGGGTACATCCCCGCGGAGAGCACCGGCCCGGAGCCCGAGATGGAGAGCCACGAGACGGTCTGCGTCCTGAACACGACCGACGAGGAGGCGACGATCGAACTCACGCTGTACTTCACCGACCGCGAGCCAGTCGGTCCCTACGAGCTGACCGTCCCCGCCGAACGCACCCGCCACTTCCGGTTCAACGACCTCGAGGATCCCGAACCGGTGCCGAAGGGCGAGGACTTCGCGAGCGTGCTCGAGTCCGACGTGCCGGTGGTCTGTCAGCACACTCGCCTCGACTCGCGTCAGGCCGAGAACGCCCTGCTGACGACGATCGCACACCCCGGGGAGTGACCCCGGTCCCGATCTCGAGACGCGATCGACTCGCCATCTCACCCGACGGGCGGCGCCGCGGCGGCGTCACCCGTCGCGCCGATTGCGCGCCGCCCACGGGCGGAGGATCGCGTAGACGGTTTCGGTCGTCGGAACCGCGACCCCGTGCTCCCGTCCCTTCCGGACGACCGCGCCGTGAAGCGCCTCGAGCTCCATCGGCTTCTCGCGGGTCATATCGTAGTGTAACGACGAGTACGAGTCGTCGTTGAGCTCCGCCGCGAACGCCATCCAGCGCGAGACCGCGTCATCGGGAAGGTCGACGCCGGCCGCCCGCCCGACGCTACACGCCTCCTCGACGATCCGTCGATAGGCGTCCCACGACTCCGGCGTCTCCCGAATCTCGCCCAGTGGCAGTCGGACCGCCGCCGTCATCCCCGCCTGGGCGCAGATGAACGCGGCCTTCTCCCAGAGGGCCGTTCGGATCGTCGTCGAGAGCTCGGCGTTCATGCCGTCAGCACGCTCGCACAGCTCGAGCAACCGTTCGGCCCGCTCGCTTCGCGTCCCGTCGAGCTCCCCGAAGGTGATGCTGGCCGGGCCGCCCGTCTGTTCGATCACGCCGGGCTCGGCGATCGTCGAGAACACGTACGCGACGCCACCCATGACGCGGTCGGCACCGATCTCCTCGGCGAGTCGTTCCTCGTTGTCGACCCCGTTCTGGAGCGAGATGACGGCCGTCTCCTCGCCGAGCAACGGCTCGAGCTCCCGGGCGGCCGCGATCGTGTCGAAGGACTTCACGGCGAACAGGACGTAGTCGCAGACCCCGATCGACGCGGGATCGTCGGTCGCCGGTAGCTCGACCTCGAAGTCGCCGCGAACGCTGTCGACGCGGAGCCCGTCCCGCTGGAGTGCCTCGAGGTGGGTTCCGCGGGCGACGAGGTGGACGTTCGCACCCGCCCGGGCGAGGCGACCACCGAAGTACGCACCGACGCCGCCCGCGCCGTAGACCGCGATCTTCACGCGAGACCAACCCCCTGCCGACGCTCGAGCGTTTCGTCGTCTCTCATCGTTCGACGTTCGGCGGGATCGGTGTTATACGTTGCCGGATCGCGCCGGGATCGAACCGCGTTCGAAGCGCGATCAGTTCCGGCGCCTTCGGGAGGTCCGCTCCTCGGCGGTTTCGCCCGCGACGACCTCGTACAGCAGCGCCCGTCCGCCGTCGTCCTTCGGGCGCAGGATCCGGCCCAGCCGCTGGGTGAACTCCCGCTCGCTGCCGCTGCCCGAGAGTACGACCGCGACGTTGGCGTCGGGGACGTCGACGCCCTCGTCGAGCACGTTCGAGGTCGCGATCCGCGAGTAGGTTCCCTCGCGAAAGCGCTCCAAGATCTCTCGCCGTTCGGCGGCCCCCGTCTGGTGGGTGATCGTCGGGATCAGGAACCGCTCGCTGACGTCGTACGCGAGGTCGTTGAACGCCGTGAAGACGATGATCCGCTCGCCGCGGTGGTCGTCGAGGATCCCCTCGAGCGCGTCGATCTTCGCCCGACTGCCGTACGTGATCTCGCGGGCGCGCTGGCGCGCGAGCAGGGCCTCGCGGGCTTCGGGGTCCGAGCCCGAGCGCTTGACGAGCTCCTGGTAGTCCGAGCCGCTCGAAAACTGGATGTTCGACTTCGCGAGATAGTTCGCGAAGATCTCCTGGTTGCGGTCGTACGCCTCGCGCTCCTCGGTGGTGAGCGACACCTCGAGTCGCTTCACGTCGTACGGCGCGAGGTGGTCGCCGGCCAGTTCGTCGGGTTCGATTCGATAGACCAGCGGGCCGACGACGTCCTCGATGACCTCGTGGGCGCCGTCGGGCCGTTCGAACGTCGCGGTCAGCCCCAGTCGGGCGGGCGCAGCGAGCAGGCGGGCGATCTCGCGGTAGCCCTCGCCCCCGAGGTGGTGGACCTCGTCGAAGACGACCAGGCCGAACCGGTCGCCGACGGAGTCGGCCTTGAGGTAGGCCGAGTCGTACGTCGAGACGGTGATCGGCCCGATTCGCTGCTCGCCCCCGCCGAAGCGCCCGATCTCGCAGTCGAACTCGCGCTCGAGTTCGCGCTGCCACTGCTCGAGTAAGTCGATCGTCGGGACGACGACGAGTGTCGGGACCGCGAGGCGTTCGATCGCCTTCAGCGCGATGACGGTCTTCCCGCTGCCGGTGGGCAACTCGAGGACGCCCGCAGGGGCGCGGTCGACGGGCAAGTCGGCGTCCTCGAGGGTCGACCCCGCCCAGCGGTCGGTCTCGAGCCAGGCCGACAGCGCATCCTGCTGGTAGTCGCGGAGCTCGTACGTAGAGCGGAGTTCGGAGAGGGGTTCGGCCTCGAGCACCCGATCCCGAACGGCGACGTCCTCGAGGGCCAGCGCCGCCCGAAGCGGCGCGTACCGCAGGGCGGGAACCCGTCGACCGCCCGATCTGGGATCCGCCTCGAGTTCGGGAACGCGGTCTCGCAGCGCCGACGCGAGTTCCGGGGTCAGTCCCTCGAGGCGGACGGTGCCGTCCTCGTATCGCAGCTCGATGGCGTCCTCCTCGAGCGTCGGTGTCACGCCGAACACTGCGGTCGGCGGGCACATATATCGTCGGATCGCGCCCCGTCGAGTCCGGATCTCAACCCTTTTACCGCCGCTGGTCGTTGACCCGATCATGAGCGAAGACGAGGGCACGAACGCGTCAGCCCAGGGTGTCCCGTCCGAGGATCGACCCGACGACGACGGCGTCGATACCGACGCAGGGGACGAATCGGACGTGGAAACGGCCGAGTCGGAGGCAGAACCGGAATCGACCGACGCGGAGGCCGAGACCGTCGAGCAGCTCCGCGCCGAGCTCGAGGAGGCCGAAGCCGAGATCGCGGACCTCGAGAGCCGGCTCAAGCGCAAGCAGGCCGACTTCCAGAACTACAAGAAGCGCGCGAAGAAGCGCCAGGAGCAGATGAAAGACCGCGCGACGGAGGACCTGGTCGAGCGACTCGTCGGCGTCCGGGACAACCTCAAGCGCGCGCTCGAGGAGGACAGCGACGACGTCGAGAGCCTGCGCGAGGGCGTCGAGATGACGATGCGGGAGTTCGATCGCGTGCTCGCCGACGAGGACGTCTCCGAGATCGACCCCGAGCCCGGAACCGAGACCGACCCCCAGCGCCACGAGGTCATGATGCAGGTCGACAGCGACCAGCCCGAGGGGACCGTCGCCGACGTCTACACGCCGGGCTACGAGATGGGCGAGAAGGTTATCCAGAACGCGCAGGTGACGGTGTCGAACGGCGAACTCGAGGACGGCGAAGACGGAGACGCTGCGGAGTAGTTCCTCGAGGCGCGAAGCAGCGTACCCGTTCTGTCTGCGAAACCGGGTGCAGCACCACCCGTCAGAGTTCTATCTTGTAGCTGGAGACAGTTGAGCCGAGGACGGCGAGCTACGGCACTCGAGGCGACTCACTCGAGCGAGACGAGAGTGCAGTCACAGCGCTGTAAGCCTCCGGCCTATTAGTTTTCTCTCGAATCCGTCGAGAAGACTCGTTCCGTGAACCGGACGGTAGCCGGCGAGGGCCGATATTCTGCTCGAGAGTCCTTCAGATACCCTGTCCGTTATAATCCAAAGTGCGGTCGCTCGCTGTGATAAGCTTTAAACCAAAGTGAGCATTACCCGTCTCGTAATGACGAGCAACAAGATTCTCGGTATCGACCTCGGTACCACGAACAGCGCGTTCGCGGTCATGGAGGGAGGCGATCCGGAGATCATCGCCAACGGCGAAGGTGAGCGGACGACGCCGTCGGTCGTCGCGTTCAACGACGACGAGCGACTCGTCGGCAAGCCGGCGAAGAACCAGGCCGTCCAGAACCCCGATCGGACGATCCAGTCGATCAAGCGCCACATGGGCGAGGAGGGTTACACCGTCGAGGTAGACGACGAGGAGTACACGCCCGAGGAGATCTCGGCGATGATCCTCCAGAAGATCAAACGCGACGCCGAGGAGTACCTCGGCGACGACGTCGCGAAGGCCGTGATCACGGTACCGGCCTACTTTAACGACAAGCAGCGCCAGGCGACCAAGGACGCCGGCGAGATCGCCGGCTTCGAGGTCGAGCGCATCGTCAACGAGCCGACCGCAGCGTCGATGGCCTACGGGCTCGACGACGAGTCCGACCAGACCGTCCTCGTCTACGACCTCGGTGGCGGCACGTTCGACGTCTCCATCCTCGATCTCGGCGGCGGCGTCTACGAGGTCGTCGCGACCAACGGGGACAACGACCTCGGTGGCGACGACTGGGACGAGGCGATCATCGACTACCTCGCCGAGGAGTTCGAGGCCGAACACGGAATCGACCTCCGCGAGGACCGACAGGCCCTCCAGCGGCTCAAGGACGCCGCCGAGGAGGCCAAGATCGAACTCTCCTCGCGCAAGGAGACCGACATCAACCTGCCCTTTGTCACCGCGACCGACGACGGCCCGGTCCACCTCGAGGACTCCCTGACCCGCGCGAAGTTCGAGTCGCTTACGGAGGACCTCATCGAGCGTACCGTCGAGCCGACCGAGCAGGCTCTCGAGGACGCCGGCTACGACAAGGGCGACATCGACGAGGTGCTGCTCGTCGGCGGTTCGACCCGGATGCCCCAGGTCAGCGAGAAGGTCGAGGCCCTCACCGGCCAGGAGCCCCAGAAGAACGTCAACCCCGACGAGGCCGTCGCGCTGGGCGCGGCGATCCAGGGCGGCGTGCTCTCGGGCGACGTCGACGACATCGTGCTGCTGGACGTCACCCCGCTGTCGCTGGGGATCGAGGTCAAGGGCGGCCTCTTCGAGCGTCTGATCGAGAAGAACACGACCATTCCGACCGAGGAGTCGAAGGTGTTCACCACCGCGGCGGACAACCAGACCTCCGTCCAGGTCCGGGTCTTCCAGGGCGAACGCGAGATCGCCGAGGAGAACGAACTGCTCGGCGAGTTCCACCTCACCGGGATCCCGCCGGCTCCCGCGGGGACGCCCCAGATCGAGGTCACCTTCTCGCTCGACGAGAACGGGATCGTCAACGTCTCCGCCGAGGACCAGGGCTCCGGCGAGAGCGAGGAGATCACCATCGAGGGCGGCGTCGGTCTCTCCGACGACGAGATCGAGGAGATGCAGGAAGAAGCCGAGCAACACGCCGAGGAGGACGAGAAGAAGCGCCAGCGCATCGAGGCCCGTAACGAGGCCGAGGCGACGATCCAGCGCGCCGAGAAGCTTCTCGAGGAGAACGACGACCAGATCGACGACGACGTCCGCGCCGACATCGAGGCGGCGATCGAGGACTTAGAGGAGACCGTCGACGACGACGATGCCGACGCCGAGGACCTCGAGGACGCGACCCAGGAGCTCAGCACCGAACTGCAGGAGATCGGTAAGCAGATGTACCAGCAGCAGGCCGGCGCGGCGGGCGCCGGTGCAGGCGGTGCAGCTGGCGGCGCTGCCGGCGGTGCAGCCGGTGCCGGACCCGGCGGTATGGGCGATATGGGCGGCGCTGCCGGTCCCGGCGGCGCAGCCGGCGGTGACGACGACGAGGAGTACGTCGACGCCGACTTCGAGGACGTTGACGAAGACGAGGACTGAAAGGACGAGTCTTCGTCTGCCAGCGAATCTTCGATTCGCACTGTTGACGAAAACGACTCAGTCTTCGTCGTTTTCGTCAGCCCGTCAGACGTAGTCTGGCGACGTCCAAGAGGACGACGACAACGAGTAACACGAGGCGGCGTCCTCTTGGGCTCGATGGACGAGTGAAACGAGTCAATCGTAGTGTCGAAAAGTGAGCGGAGCGAGCTTTTCGAATCTGGGTGTGAACAGTTTCAGTTGTTACTATCCCGAATCGAAACGGCGTCCTCGTGGTCGACGGGTTCGCGGCCCGATTACTGCAGATCGCTTTTTCAGCCCTTTTGGAGCGCTCTCGCGCCCAGCAGCAGGTAGCTCACCCCAATGAGTCGGGCACGGTCGGCAAACGCCTCGTTCCACTCGACGGCCTCCGGGTCCCCGTACAGGAGTCGGGCTGCAAACCGTTGGTATACCCCCGGAAACAGGAGCAGAACAGCGCCGAACGCACCGGTGAGTTTCAACAGTCGTGCGTACGCGGCTCCACCGAGGAGGGTCGCTCCCATCGTGAGGACCCCCTCCGCCCGAATTACCGTTCGCGCTCGCGGCTCGAGAGGACGGTCACCCGGCTCCTCGAGGGCGAAGCGTTCGAAAAGTTGGATCGTCTTTTCGGGAACCAGCGCTGCCACAACGCCGAGGACGCCGACTATCGCACGGAGCATACGCGTCGGTACGATCGCCGTCGAAATAACTGTCCGGCCCGTTCGGGGGGGACGGTCCGTCACTGACGGCAACGCGCCGTCCGAGCACGACGCCGTCGTTCGGAACGAAGTCCGCTGCGGGGGAACGGTCGTTTCAAGTGTCTCAACCGAGTAACGCCCACAACGAATGAGTGAGGATTTCTACGACGTTCTCGGCGTGAGTCGCGACGCCTCGGCCGACGAGATCAAAAGCGCCTACCGGGAGAAGGCCACGGAGTACCACCCGGACGTCAGCGACGACCCCGACGCCGAGGAGAAGTTCAAGAAGATCCAGAAGGCAAAGCAGGTGTTGACCGACGAGGAGAAGCGCGAGGCCTACGATCGGATGGGCCACGACCGCTACGAGCAGGCCGAAAAGCACGGCTACGACGCCGGCGGCGGCGGTGCCGGCGGGATGGGCGGGGACCCGTTCGGCGGTATGGGCGGTGGCATGGGTGGCGGCGGTCTCGGCGACATCTTCGAGCAGGTCTTCGGGGGCGGCGGCGGTCGCGGTCGCCAGCGCCCGCGCAAGGGACGCGATCTGCGAACCGAACTCGAGATCACGCTCGAGGAGGCCTACGAGGGCGTCGAGAAGCAGTTCACGGTCGAGCGACCCGAGGCCTGTGACACCTGTGACGGCGAGGGTCACCCGCCGAGTGCCGACGCCCAGACCTGCCCCGAGTGTCAGGGGCGGGGCCAGGTGACCCAGGTCCAACAGACGCCGCTGGGTCGCGTTCAGCAGACGACCGCCTGTCCGCGCTGTGAGGGCGAGGGAACGCTGTACTCGGAGACCTGCGGCGACTGCCGCGGCGAGGGATACGTCCGCGGCGAGGCGACGCTGACCGTCGAAGTGCCTGCTGGGATCCAGAGCGGCCAGACCCTCCGGATGGAACGGGAGGGATCGCCGAGCCCCGAGGGCGGCCCCCGCGGCGACCTGCTGATCGACGTTGCGGTCGCCGAGCACGACGAGTTCGAGCGCGAGGGCGACGACCTGCGCCACCGGCTCCCGATCTCGTTCCCGCAGGCGACGTTCGGCGACACGGTTCAGGTGCCGACGCTGGACGGCAGCGTCGAGTTCGACGTCCCCGAAGGGACCCAGAGCGGGGAGACGTTCCGCCTGCAGGGGAAGGGGATGCCCCGACTGCGCGGCCGCGGCCAGGGCGACCTCTACGTCAAGGTCCAGATCGTCACGCCCGACTCGCTCAACGAGGAACAGCGCGACGCCCTCGAGGCGTTCGCCGAGGCCGGCGGTGACGAGATCGAGGTCAACGAGGGCTTCTTCGAGAAGATCAAGCGGGCGTTCTGAGCGGCGCGGTCCGGTTTCGATACGCGATAACGACCTATAGCTCCGTGTGAGTGTTCCTGACCGTGGTGAGCCTCGCGGCCGCGGACGTCCTCGAGGGACGGGCCTGTAGACCTATCCCGCGCTCGAGGGCGATGTGCGCCAGGCTGGCGCGGAGTTCGAAGAGGGCGTCGCGCGGGACGGCACCCTCGTGACCGCCCAGGTCTGGGCCGACCACCCCGAGTGGCTCGCGGCGGTTCTCGATCCACTGGGGACCGACCTCGAGCAGCCGGCGGAGGCGGCCGATGACTGACGACCGACGCCCGCGAGTCGGCGCGCTTTTTTGGGATCGGTTCCCAGTGGCTCGTATGAACGCCGCGACAGTCGACGACCTGCTCGCGCGGGAGCGACGCGGCGACCGGACGACGCTGGTCGACGCGACCGGGCGCGAGTACGACCACCACTGGCTCTGTACCTCCTCCTGGAAGGCCGGCAACTTCCTCCGCCACTCGGGCGTGCGCGAGGGCGTCACCGTCGGCGTCGTCGGCGAGGGACCTCTCTCGCTGCTCGCCTTCTTCGGGACGACCCTGCTCGAGGGGACCACGCGGTTCGATCCGCCGACCGACCTCGCCGACGACGAGCGGTTCCGAACCCTCGTCGCGCCGACCGACGAGGGAAGCGCCTACGAGCTCCCCCCGGGGGCCCAGCGAGTCTACTACGGCGACAAGCCCGACCAGCCGGGCGTCCACCACTTCGACGCCGGGCTCTGGAGCGAGAACCCCTCCTTCCCCCCGCTTTCGATCGATCCCGAGACGGCGCTGGTGACCGACGGCGAGCGGACGCTCACCCACGGCGAGGCGCTCGAGGCGGCCCGCGGAGTCGTCGACGATCGCGGCCTCGAGGCCGACGATCGGGTCGTCGTCCGGGCGCCGCTGTCGACTCTCGGAACCGTGATTGCGGGCCTGATCGCGCCGCTGCTCGCGGAGGCGACGATCGTTCTCGCCGACGGTGACGGGGGCGCCCACGAGAAACGCGGGGACGTCGCCGTCTCGAGCGATCCCGCCCCCGAGCCCGCGCGGATCGACGTCGAAGAGGTCGACTACTGATACCGGAACGCACGCCCCCTTTCACAACCGTTTACTGCCTCTCCGTGGTATGCCACTTCATGCCAGAAGTAGCCATCGTCGGCGGCGGCGCGGCCGGACTGAGCGCGGCGCTGTTCACCGCGAAGAACGGCCTCGAGACGGCCGTCTTCGACACTGACGAGACGTGGATGCACAAGGCCCACCTGTTCAACTACCCGGGGATTCGCAGCATCAGCGGCAGCGAGTTCATGTCGGTTACCCGGGGTCAGGTCCAGGACCGGGGGGCCGACCTCCACATGACCGAGAAGGTAACCGACGTCGAGGAGACCGACGACGGGTTCCGGATCGAGACCGCGGACAGCGAGTACGATGCGAGTTACGTCGTCCTCGCGACCGGCGCCAACCGATCGATCGCCGAGGAGATCGGTTGTGAGTTCGACGACGACGATACCGTCGACGTGAACCTCAGCATGGAGACGAGCGTCGAGAACTGCTACGCGACGGGCGCGATGGTTCGCGCCGAGGAGTGGCAGGCGGTCATCGCCGCCGGCGACGGCGGCGCGGCGGCACTCGACATCCTCAGCGCCGAGAAGGGCGAACACTACCACGACTTCGATACGCCGGCCGACGTCCCGACGTTCGAGTCGGAGTAGCCCTGCGTGTTCGTGGTCGGCGACTATTCGTGCGGCGGGCGCTTGTTAGCGTAGGATGAGCATCGACACACTCGAGGGACTGTTCGTCTACAAACTCCGCCAGCAGTACTACGTCGAGCGGGAACTCGTCGAGACTCTCGACGAGCTGGCGACGAACGCGAACAACGGGCGATTAACCCAGAGCTTCGCCGACCACCGCGACGAGACGCGAGCCCAGATCGAGCGACTCGAGGCCGTCTTCGAGGCCCTCGACGTTCGGGCGGAGACCCGCGAGGCGCCGATCCTCGACGCGATCGACGCCCAGCGGCGCGGCTTCGAGGCCCAGATCGACGACGAGGATCTGCTCGACACCGTCTACCTCAACGCGGGATTGATGACCGAACGGGTCGAGATGACGACTTACGAGGGGCTATCGATGCTCGCGACCGAACTCGGGCTCGACGAGACGGTCAGAGAGCCCCTCGAGGCGAACTACGACGAGGAGCAGTCGGCCCACGGCGAACTCGACACGCTGGCGGCCGCCGCCGAGATGAAGTCGCTGTGGGATCGACTGACGCCGACGTAGGGGGTCTCGGCGGCCAACTCAGCCCCGCTCTGCGAGCCAGTCGACGATCCGCGGCCACCCCCGTTCGTGGGCCACTTCCGCCACGGAGAGTCCGACGTGGCCGGTCGGGAGCTCGACGATCTCGGCCTCGTCGCTTCCGATCTCCTCGAGGATCGGGACGCTCGCTGCCCGAGGCACGAACCTGTCGTCCTCACCGAGGACCAGCAGAGTCGGGGCGTCGATCGCCGACAAGTCGACCCGTCGACCGCCGAGTTCGAGGTCGTTCTCGATCAGCCGGTTCTCGAGGAGCAGATCCTCGACGAACTCGCGGTAGAGCCGCGCCGGAATGTCGGGGCCACCCTGGACCCACTCGAGTTTCCGCCCCTGTTGCTCGACGAACGCGGGATCGTCCAGTCGATCCCAGAGCCAAAGCGGCGCGGTGACGGTGTACTCGACCGGTCTGCGACACGCGAGGCCGATCTCGAGCAGCGGCGTCGGAACGGCGTCGAACGCCCTCGAGACCCGATCGTGGTCGTGTCCGGTGGCGAGCGTCCGAAACAGCTCCATGTCGTCTCCGGCACGAAAGTCGATCGGCGGTCCCTGAAGGACGAGCGTCCGGACGCGATCCGGAAACAGGGCGGCGTAGGCGACGACGAGCGGGACGGACGTCGAGTAGCCAAGCAGGTGTACCGCCTCGGTCCCCTCCCGCTCGCGGACGGCGTCGACGCAGTTCGCGAGGAATCGCGTCACGTAATCCTCGAGCCCGAGCGAGCGATCGATCGGCGACGGATCTCCCCAGTCGACGACGTAGACGGGGATTCCTCGATCGAGGAACCGTCCGAAGACGCTTCGATCCGGCGAGAAATCGAGGATTGAGGGATCGTTGATGAACGCGTAGGCGATCACTACCGGCGTCGCGTCGGTCGCCTGCTCCGGGTCGTACCGCCGGAGCCGAACCGGGTGCTCCTCGTAGACCACGTCGTACGGCGTTTCACCCGGCTCGACCGCGGCGAGCTGGAGCGTTCGATACGGCGCCTGCCCGAGCTTTCGGGGGGCTCGGACGGCCCGGTCCGTGAGCTGACGCGAGAGCTCGAGGGGATCCATCTGTCGTCCGTAGTCGAACGGGCCATACGGTTGAACCGCATCCTTGCAGAGTTCAACGCTGCGGAGTCGCGTCGTGGCTAATCACCGGAGCGCGGGCGACCCGGCCTCGAGGCGGGCGGGGTCGAACCGGTCGGCGATTCGACGGCCCCGCTCCCTCGCCGAAGCCGTCGCTCGGCGCGTCCGGCGAGGTTCTTCAGCAGGATGCGTCCCGAAAACGAGAGGCTGTGGCGCAGTTTCCGGTAGTACACCTCGCCCAGCTCGGCCTCGGGGACGGTCGTCGGCTCGAACGTCGGATCCCGAAGGTTGGCGACGCCCTCGCTCAGCAGCGAGGTCTGTCGGTCCACGACGCGATCGAAGACGTCCCACAGCGTCGGGCAGTCGTCGATCGGGACGTCGTCGTAGGCGACGATCTCGCCCCCGTCGATCGACTCGTTGAGCCGCTGGAGCGTGGCGCCACACCGGTCCTGCCCGTCGTGAAACACCGCCGGCGGCCCCATCCCACGGTACGACCGAATGTCGGCGGGGTGGAAGCTTAGCACGCCGAACTCGGTCGCTTCGAGGATCGGCCCGCGGACGAGTCCGAAGCCGAAGAGCACCAGGGCGTCACACTCTTCGGCGACGCGATCGACGACGTCGTCGGGAAACTCGTACCAGGCGCCGTCCGTCTCCGGTTCACACCGGACGTGGTCGGCCTCGGCGAGGGCGGCGACGTTCTCGATCGATCGACGCCGCCAGAGCGGTCGCTCCTCGCCGATCAGCTTCGCGACGTTTCGCTCCGCGAGCACGAGCGCCCACGCCCGCTGACGTTCGAGGAGGTCGACGAACTGTCGGGCGTCCGCCAGTCCGATCCGGTTTCGCGTGTTCCACGCCTCGGGGTCGTCGTCGGCTTTCTCCTCGTTCGTAACGACCAGCGACACCGTCACGTCGTGGTCGGCCTGTAGCCGTTCGAGGGCGCGGACCTGCCACTCGTTGAGATACGGATCGGCCAGGATCCCGATCGTCTCCGGTCCGGATCGTGTCATGGTGTACGTTCGTCCGCCCGTTTCCCCCTTAGTTACAGTCTCCGTGCGTTCGGTTACGGGCTCCGAACAGGGACGGAAACCGGCTCGAGCGAGGGCGGACCCGCTCGTCGAAGCTGTCGGACGCAGTTCGGCGGTAGGCGAGAGCGCTCGGCCCGGTGCGGACTCGCTGTCGACCGCCCGAAGAGAATAACCGAGGACGCCGACTACGACTCCGAGAGTAGTTCGTCGACGTACTGCTGTTCCCACTCCCGGCGCGCCTCGAGTTCGCGCTTACCTCGTCGCGTAACGGTGTAGAAGTTCGTCCGTCGGTCGACCTGCCCCTTCTCGACGAGTCCCTTGTCGACGAGCGTGTCGAGGTTCGGGTACAGCCGCCCGTGGTGGATGTCCTTCTCGTAGTACTCCTCGAGTTCCTCCTGGATCGCCAGCCCGTGGGGCTCGTCTTCCCCCTCGATGACGTACAGGAGGTCCCGCTGAAAGCCGGTTAGATCATACATGTTTTCTCGATTGAGCTATTGATATAATACGATATCGGAATCGACCGATTCCCGCATCCGATCCGCGCGTCTCGACTGGACGGTCTCGAACGACGATCACCCCGAGAGGCCCACGTCGGTACCACGACACTCGGGACAGATTCGTTCGCCCCCGACGCTCGGATCCCCGTCGCGAACCCGCCAGTTGAGTTCGTTCGCGTCCCCGCTCCAGCGACAGGTTCGACACTCGGATCGCATCGTCTTCGGTACACCGTGTGGGACGATACCTCTTTTTACACGGTAGCGAACCGGTAGTCGGACCGACACGAACCGGGGGGACGCGCTCGAGGGATGGCTCTCACGGCGACAAGCACGCTCGAGCGAACGCACACACGGCGAACGGACGAAACGGACGAATCAACGACGATGTCTCGCGGTAGCGTTGCGGTCGGACGGGACGGTCCGGTGTCGAGATCCGCTTACTCGGAGGTCGCGTATGGATCGGTCGGCCCGCTCTCCAGCACCTCGAACGACGTGCCTCCGCAGGAACACTGGCGGACGCCGATCGGCTCGATCGCTCCGCCGTCCGACTGCCGGACTGCGAATACGTTTCCACACTTCGTACACGTCCCGGCAGCCCTGGTTTTGGACGCCATACGCGTCCTATCACCATCGATCGGTATAAGCCGTCCGTGAATACGAACGTAGTACTCGAGCTGTCACTACGGGTGTAACAACTACGCTGTTCGACGGACGACTGGCGCAACCGTGTCCGGTCCTCGCCGTCGTCGGGCCCCACTCGAGCGGGGGCGGGCGGTGGGGAGGCCGAGTCGGTTCAGTCACGACTGGCGATCGAACGTTCCGAGAAACCGCGCGAGGTGAAGTCCCGCTTCAGCTCGCTCCGTGTGGTTCGTATCTGGTTCGTGGTGCGAGGTCGGTGGGATCGAGGGTGAAGGCATGACCTCTGACCGTTAGGGCAGTCCGAATAACTCCCCCACCGACCACGTGGTTCTACTTAGGGTGGTTACAATAATCTTTTTATTAGTCAGGTATAATAAGAAGTTCCGAGGTGCGGCTAAACATACTGGAGGGATCGCAGTTCAACTGCGGACCGATGCGTCGTGCATCCGAATCACGGATCGACACGAACGGTCCGATGAACCGACGCTCCAGTCGCTCGCTGTGTGAGGTCGGACGCTCCCGAAAGAGCAGCGATGGGGGGAGGGGAGTGGCCGGGGAAACTCACGAGCGATGCCTGTCGAAGGCAGTATTTCGCCGGCCGTTTCATAAAAAAGCATGCTGCAATAAATACTTTCCGTCCGAAGTTACTGACGGTGGACGCCGTCTGGACGGCCCGACCGCGGTGCCGACGCCGGCGAGAACCGTTCGTCGATTCATAAGGGAGCAGTTCGCAGTTTCTGTCAAAAACTCTTCTTCACGGTGAAACCGCTATTTTACCCCTCGTTTAGTTCGCCCGCTGGGGCTCGCCTCGAGCGACCCGAACCGTCTCGTCGCGTCGCTCGTGGAAGACCGCGACGCAGTCGGGCTCTCGGCCGTCGAGTTCGATCTCGAAGAGGTACTCGACGACGCCGAGACACTGCACGCAAAAGCCGTCCGGGTCGCCGACGCCGATAGTCACCTCGAGTACGTCGCGCTCCCGGGAGACCGACTCGAGGACGAGGGCGTGACAGGGTGTCGGCGTTCGGATGAGTCCCTCGAGGACGAGCGCGCCCTCGTCGATCCGAACCGTCGCCGCGTCGTCCTCGTCGCTCGCACAGCGCTGGTCGCGGCGCTCGAGCGACGCCGTTGCGTCGTCTTCGGGGGCGGCGAACCCGACGAGGCCGCCGGCGAGTCCGCCCAGCAGCGTTCGCCGTCGCATACGATATACGCCCACGGCACGAAACAAATTGCTTTGCCGTTGCCGGACGGCACGCTCGGAATCGCTCTCGAGCTACCGGAGCCGGTGGATCACGCGCAGCAGGATCGAAGTCGCCGTCCCGAGTCCGGGAATCCGCGTCGAGAGCGCGGCCGCGGCGAGCAACAGCAGCGCGCTCTTGGGTCGCCCGCGGGCGAACGCGAGACCCGCGTCGATCACCGTCGAAACGATACTGAGCCTGTTCGCCGACGAGCCGCCGAAACCGCCGTTGCTGGTACTGGTGGACATCGTACCAGTTCTAAGGGCGCCACGAGGAAATAGTACGCCCCTGAACCTCCAGGCGGAAACCGGTCAGCTGGGCGACGATTCTGCCGATATTGCCGGGCCCGACGGCCCGAGAGCCCCCGATCCGACCCCGACCCGACGTCGGCACGCCTATTAGCGTCCGACGCCGCATTGGGAGTAGATGAGCGAACCAGCGGAGACCGTCGGATTCCTGGTCGCCGGCGAGCCCTCGCCGGAACAGCGCGCCGCCCTCGAGTGGTGTGAGGCGGCCGGGGTCGACGTCGAGACGATCTCACTCGCGGCCGTCGCCGGAGACGGCGTCCGACTCGCCGAGTACGACGTCCTCTGGTGGCACCGCGCCGAGCCCGCCGACGACGCCGTCGCCGAGGACGCAAGCGCCGCGCTCGAGGCGTTTCTCGCGGACGGCGGCGGACTGTTGCTGTCCCTGCGGGCGCTCGAGGCCGTCCCTGCGCTCGGGATCGACCCGGTCGGCCCCGATACCGCGGGAACGGAGGAAGGGACGACGGGACTGCTCGTGAAGTCGCTTCGCGCCGATCGACCGGTCTTCGAGGGACTCGAGGGGCTGCGGGTGCCGACCGCCTCGCCGGAGGGTGAGCAGCCGTTCGCGCGCTACGAGGGGATCCTTCCCCGTCGGGGAGCCGTCCTCGCGAGCACGCTCCGGGCCGACGGGGAACGGCCCCACGAGACCGCGCTGCTGGGCTGGCGGATCGGCAACGGCGACGTCGCCGGCCTGGGAACCGGGGTTCGATTCGACGGACCCCTATCTGGGGACGCCGCCCACAATCGGGATCGCCTGCTCCGGAACCTCCTCGCGGTGCTCGGCGGGGAGGGCCGGCTTCTCGAGCACGATCCCGGGGGAACCCCCGCGCTGTCGGCCGACCGCAAGCGGTTGGCCGACGACCACCACCGACCCCGGTACCACGTCTCGCCGCCGGGTAACTGGCTCAACGATCCGAACGGGATGATCAAGTGGAACGGGACGTACCACGCCTTCTACCAGTACAATCCGGGCGGTCCCCACCACGGCACGATCCACTGGGGGCACGCGGTGAGCGACGATCTGGTGACCTGGGAGGATCGCCCGATCGCGCTGACGCCCTCGCCGGACGGCCCGGACCGGGACGGCTGCTGGTCGGGCTGTGCGGTCGACGTCGACGGCACGCCCCAGATCCTCTACACCGGGGGCCGGGACGACGTCCAGTTGCCCTGTCTGGCGACGGCGACGGACGACGAGCTAACCGGCTGGGAGAAGTCGTCCGAAAATCCGGTCATCAAGTCGGTTCCGGTCGAGCCGCCGCTTCGCTCGAGCGACCACTGGCGCGCGGAGTTTCGCGATCACAACGTCTGGCTCGAGGACGGCATCTGGCACCACCTCATCGGCTCGGGTATCGAGGACGGCGGCGGGACGGCGCTGCTGTACACCAGCGAGGACGACGACTTCACCGACTGGACCTACGAGGGGCCGATCCTCTCAGGCGAGGCCGAGACGGACGGCGTGATCTGGGAGTGTCCCGAACTGCTCGACCTCGGCGAGAAGCGGCTGCTGCACGTCTCGAACTACGAGGCGGTTCGGTACTATCTGGGCGACTACGCCGGGGGCTCGCTCGAGGTCGAGCGGACGGGGCTGCTCGACCACGGCGCGTTCTACGCGCCCCAGTCGCTGCGGGACGACGACGGTCGGTGGCTCACCTGGGGGTGGATCAAACCCGACCGCAGCCCCGAGGCTCAGTGGGATGCGGGCTGGTCGGGCACCCTCTCGCTGCCCCGCGAGATCGACCTCGACGAGGCGGGTCGGCTCCGACAGCGGCCCGCAGCCGAGCTGACAGCGCTTCGGGAGGAACGCGGCTACGACGGCTCCCCCGCGCTCGCCGACGAACGCCGCGATCTTCCTCTCGACAGTCGGTCGTTCGAACTCCGGGCCGAGATCCGCCTCGACGACGCCGACGAGTGCGGGCTCGTCGTGTGTGGATCGCCCGACGGCGAGGAGGAGACCCTGCTGCGGTACACCCGCGAGAGCGATCTCGTCGTCGACCGCTCGGCGTCGACGACCGACCACCGCGCCTCGAGCGAGCCGATCTCGATGCCCGTCACGCCGGTCGACGAGAGCCTGTCGCTGCGGCTGTTCGTCGACGGCTCCGTCCTCGAGGTCTTCGCGAACGACCGCCACTGCCTGACGACGCGGATCTTCCCGACCCGACCCGACAGCGACGGCATCGCGCTGTACGCCGCCGACGGGCGGGCCGTCTTCGAGGATCTCGAGGTGTGGACGCTCGGCTCCGCCTGGCCCGGCGTCGGAGCCGAATCGGAGCGGGAGTCGGAACGCCCGGTCGGTCCGGAGAACTAGTACTCGCTCCCGTCGCCCCACCGCGGTACGAGGCGAGCAGCGAGGGGAGTTCCTCGCGGGGTAGCGGCAGGTGACCGTGATCCAGCACGCCGAGCACCCGCGTCTCGGTTCCGTCGACGCCCAGCCGAACCGTCGGGGCGAGGGTGCCGCCGAACCGACGCTGCTGCTCGTCGTCGGGGAGGTTGGCTACGTCGTCCAGCGAGAGCCCGCGCAGGTCGTAGTAGTTGAAGAAGCTGCTGACCAGCACCTCCTCGCGGTGGGGGTAGGCCAGCCAGGAGTAGGTCTGGAACGGCGCACTCTCCGGATTGGTGAGCACGAGCCCCGACTCGTTCAGCGGGACGTACTCGCCCCGAAGCGAGTCCGCGACGAAGCCGTACAGCGCGTCGTACCCCTCGAGCCCCTCGGCGAAGGTGTGCTCGTGACTCGAGAGGAAGAGGTAGTAGCGACCGTCCTGGACGACGACGTGCGGTCGTTCGAGCTCCTGGTTGGTGCCGACGCCCTCGAGGATCGGGGATCGGAGCTCCCAGTCGGTCGGATCGCCCGACGGCGAGACGGCGATCCCGACGCTGCCGTTGAAATCGAGGTGTTCGGGGTCGGCGTCGTACCGGTCGCTCTCGAGTTCGGGGTCGGGAACCGGGGTGTTGGCCTCGAACAGCAGGCAGGTCTCCCCGGTCCGGGGGTCCTCGAAGAACCAGGGATCCCGGAACGTGTAGATCATCCCCCGGGACTGCTCCTCGCGCTCGTACTCGGTGCCGTCTGGCTCGAGTAAGATCTCGTGGTCGAACGGCCCCGAGATCTCGAGGCCGTCGTCGTCGGTTTCGATCGTCCCACCCGAACCGACGGCGAGGCGCTGGGTGTAGGTGAGATCGGTCTCGTCGCGGGTTCCCGAGGCGGTGTAGTAGAGGTACAGCTGGCCGTCGTCGTCGTAGAGGGCGGAGCCGGCCCACTGGCGCGAGCCGAACGGGGCGTCCCCAGCGAAGACCCGACCGCCGCAGGTCCACTCGCGGCCGTCCCGCGAGTAGAAGTACCGGATCGTCGCCACGTCGTGGCGCTTGCCCGGCAGGAGGTCAGCAGGTGCCGTCAGCGAGAGAATTACGCGGTAGCCGTCGATCTCGGCGATCGTCCCGTCGCGGTTGCGCAAGAACCAGGTGTCCCAGATGTGCAGGGCCGGATCGATGTCCTCGGCGGGCGGGTAGACGACCGGCGCGAGCGTCTCCTCGCTGCGCCGGATCGCGGCCGCCTGCGAGCGCGTCCACCGCGAGATCGTCCGCTCCTCTCGAGCGGACCGTGGATCGTCGTGCATGCCGTAGCGTCCGCGAGCGCGGTAGAAAAACGATGTGAACTCCGACCGCCTCGAGCCAGCTTACTGACTGTCGGCTTCCGGCTCCTCGCCCGGCGTCTCCACTTCGTCTCGCGGCACGTCGATGCTGTCCGGGCTCTGGCCCATATCCTCGCCCTCCTGGATCGCCTGGGCCTCCTGTTCCATCGCCTCGACGTCCATCTCGAGCTCCTCGTCGATCTCGCCGAGGATCTTGCTGATGTCGTCGAGGCCGATCAGCTCGCGAGTTTCGTCGTCGAAATCGAGACTCTCGAGCCGGCCGTCCTGTTGCTGGACGTCGCTCCCCGAGAGATGCTTGCCGTAGCGCCCGACCATCGACGTGAGCTCCTGGGGCATGACGAACGTCGTCGACTCGCTCTGACCGATGTTTTCGAGGGCGTCCATCCCCTTGTCGATGACCGCACGCTCGCCCATCGATTCGGCGGATTTCGCACGCAGGACCGTCGAAATCGAGTCACCCTGCGCCTCGAGGATCTGGCTCTGCTTCTCACCCTGGGCGCGGATGATGTTCGACTGCTTCTCACCTTCCGCCTTCTCGACGGCGCTGCGGCGTTCACCCTGTGCCTCGAGGATCATCGCGCGGCGTTTCCGTTCGGCGGAGGTCTGCTGTTCCATCGCGCCCTTGACGTCCGGCGACGGGGTGACCTCCCGGACCTCGACGCTCTCGACGCGGATGCCCCACTCGTCGGTGGGCTCGTCGAGCTCCTGGCGGATCCGCTCGTTGATCATCTCCCGGCGGCTGAGCGTGTCGTCGAGCTCCATGTCGCCCAGCACGGCGCGGAGGGTCGTCTGGGCGAGGTTCGAGACGGCGTTCTTGTAGTCGTCGACCTCGAGGAACGCCCGCTTTGCGTCCATCACGCGGATGTAGACGACGGCGTCGGCCGTGACGGGCGAGTTGTCACGCGTGATCGCTTCCTGGGTCGGCACGTCGATCGTCTGGGTCCGCATGTCGAAGGTGTAGACCCGCGAGACGAACGGCGGCACGATGTTCAACCCCGGCTGAAGCAGCTTGCGGTACTCCCCGAAGACCGTCAGTGCACCCCGGTTGTAGGCGTCGACGATCTCGACCATCTGCCAGACCGTGATCGCGGCGACCGCGAGGACGAGGGCACCGATAAACAGCATCGGATCGATCCCCGGGTCCTCGAGTTGGAGGACTGTTGCCACCAGTTCGTTCATACTCGAGTCAGGGGTTCCGTTCGAATAACTCTTCGTTCAGGAATATGTGAGAGAGTACCACTTTCCGGTCGAGCTTGCCGGTATCGTCCGGTTTCCACCGACGGATCCGAGTCGCGAACCGGCGCGGACACCCCTCGGTGGTCGTCGCGCTCACACGCGGGTCGATCCCCCGAGCTCGCCTCGACCCGTAGCCGACCCCGCGCTTTGGGAAGCAGGCACAATCCTTTCCGGTAGCGCTAGCGTGGCCGGACACGTGAACGAACGACTGCTGGTCCCGATCGACGACTCGGACCCCGCTCGAGCGGCACTCGAGGAGGCAACGGAACTGTTCGACCCGGGAGAGATCGTGTTGTTGCACGTCCTCGAGATGGACGAGGTCACCTACGGCGCGGCCGGCGCCGCGGCGGAAGGTATTCGAGAGGAGCGCGAGGAGGAGGCCCGAGAGCTGTTCGACGACGCGCGACGGACGCTCGGCGACGACATCTCCGTCGAGACGGTGCTCGAGACGGGCGATCCGTCGTCGGTGATCGTCGACGTCGCCGAGTCCACGAACGTGGATCACGTCGTTATGGGAAGTCACGGACGGTCGGGACTCTCCGGGATCCTGGTCGGCAGCGTCGCCAAGAACGTCATCGGGAACTCGCCGGTTTCGGTGACGATCTCGCGACTGTAGCGACCGACGGCGCCCTCCTTTTCGAGTTCGTGCGGCGACCCGTTCGTTTCCGAAACCGTTCGAGCGAGTGATATCGGCCGGCGTAGCCGAAACGACGATCCGTCGGTCAGTGCATCGCGGACTCGTCGATCTCCTCGGCGGGTTCGGGACCGAAGAACTTCAGCAGGACCGAGACGCCGACGCAGATCGCACTCAGTCCCGCGATGACGACGAACCCTCGAGCGTAGCCGATCTCGCCGTAGACGTCCACGAACACGCCGAGGATCGGAAGCACCAGGAGGGTTCCGGCGCCGCCGATCCCGCCGATCCAGCCGGAGGCCCCGCCGACGGCGTCGGGCACGTACTTCGGGACGAGTTCGAACACCGCGGCGTTCGCGACCCCCATCCCGGTACCCAGTATCATCATCCCGACGAAGGCGGGGATCACGGCCTGGGAGACGGTGGCGATGCCCGCGCCGACTACCATCACGGCGAAGCTGACGGCGGCAACGTTCTCGCCGCCGAACCGATCGCTCAGGCTGCCGCCGGGAATTCTGACCAGCGAGCCGTAGACCACGAAGACCCCCGCGAACAGCCCCGCCATCGAGAGCGTCATCCCGTGGAAGAGGTTCCAGTAGGTCGGGTACCACGTCGTCAGCGCGGTGAAGCCGCCGCCGTAGGAGACGGTGTAGAGGAAGACGAGCACCCAGGTCCAGCGGTTCGTCGACGACTCCTTCAGCGAGTCCCAGGTGCCGCCGCCCGGGAACACTTCCTGGCCCATGTCCTCGGCGACGCTCTGTGCCCGCTCACTGTCGAGCCCCCTGTCGAGGAGCTGAAAGTAGTACGGGTTGGCGCCGTAGACGAAGTACAGCGCGGTCGCGGCGAGCATGAAGACGAGCCAGCTCGAGTACGCGAGCGCCAGTCCCGCGACGCCGATGAGGAAGGGGATGACGGCGTTGATGATCCCCGGCCCGATGTTCCCGGCGCCGCCGAAAAAGCCCATCGCGAACCCCTGTTCGTCCTCGGGGAACCAGTAGGAGGTCTGGGCGATGCCGACCGAGAACGTCGCGCTCCCGGCGCCCGCCAGGATCCCGAACACGAGCAGCGGGACGTAGAGATGGGCGCCGAAGTTGTCTGGATAGAACAGGAACAGGGTCCCGACCAGGCCGACGAACCCGACGAGCGTCATCCCCAGGAGGATGAGGATCGGTTTTCGCGCGCCGATGTCGTCGACCCAGGCGCCAAAGGGCACCCGGAGCACGACCTTGCTGATGTGTGGCGAGGAGAGCAGCAGTCCAAGCAACGCTCCGGAGATACCGAGCGCTTCCTGAAACGTCGGCCCCGCAACGCCGTAGAAGGCGATCGTCGTGAGGCCGGCGAAAAACGATAGCGTCGCCATCACCAGTCCCCGTCTGGGGCTCCCGGAGAGATCGTACTCGTCACTATGTTCCGCGTCCTGAGTCATACGGGCACACAAAACTATCCGTGATGCAACATCTCTATGCCTTCATGCCAAAGCCCTCTTGATGGGGTAGAAGCTCTGAAAGTCGAAATAGCGATATCGGGCCGCCCAAATTTATCTGTGCGGATATAATTCTTGGTTGGATCCGGGAGAACGACGAGACGAGGTGAGCACCCTTAAGAGCCGCCGGGAACAGGGTTCGCGTATGCAACCGCGCGACCTGTCCGACCACGTCGCCTACGAGGCGGGTCGAGGCATCGAGGAGGTCGCCCGCGAACTCGGGCGCGACCCCTCGGAGTTCATCAAGCTCGCCTCGAACGAGAACCCCCACGGTCCCTCCCCCGCGGCCGCCGACGCCGTCCGGGAGGCGGCCGGGAGCATGAGCTCCTACCCCAAATCCGCCCACACCGACCTCGCCGACGCCGTCGCCGACCGCTGGACCGTCGACTCCGCACAGGTCTGGCTCGCAAACGGCGGCGACGGCGCGATCGACTACCTCTCCCGGGCGGTCCTCGAGCCGGGCGACGACGTGCTCGTCCCCGCGCCGGGCTTTGTCTACTACGGGATGAGCGCCCGCTTCCACCACGGCGACGTCCGGGAGTACACCCTCGAGCGCGACGAGGACTTCTCACAGACGCCCGAGACCGTACTCTCGGCCTACGACGGCGAGCGGATCGTCTACCTCACGAGCCCGCACAACCCCTCGGGCTCGACGATCGAACTGGCGGCCGTCGAGGAGATCGCCGAGAAGACCGGCGAGGACACCCTCGTCGTCGTCGACGAGGCCTACGGCGAGTTCGCCGACGTCGACAGCGCCGTTTCCCTGCTCGAGGGCCGGAACGGGTTCGAGGCCCGCGACGATATCGCGGTCCTGCGGACGTTCTCGAAGGCCTACGGCCTCGCCGGGGTTCGACTTGGATACGCGATCGTCCCCGACGAGTGGGCCGACGCCTACGCCCGCGTGAACACCCCGTTCGCGGCCAGCGAGATCGCCTGTCGCGCGGGGCTGGCCGCGATCGACGACGACGAGCACGTCGAGCGAACCGTCGCGACGGCCCGGGACTCCCGCGAGTACATGCGCGAGCACCTCGACGCGCGAGTCTGGCCCAGCGAGGGGAACTTCGCGCTCGCGGCGGTCGGCGACGCGACGGCCGTCACCGAGGAGCTCCAGCAGCGGGGCATCATCGTCCGTGACTGCTCGAGCTTTGGCCTGCCGGGCTGTATCCGGATCACCTGTGGCACCGAGGCGGAGACCGAACGCGCCGTCGAGACGGCAAACGCCGTCCTCGAGGATCTGGCCCTCGATCGAGAGCGCGGGGAGGTGACCGACGCGTGAGGATCGCCGTCACCGGCACCCCGGGAACCGGAAAGACCACCGCGACGGCGCTGCTCGAGGAACGGCTCGCGGACGGCGAGTCGTCGATCGAGGGCGATGCCCTCGAGGTCGTCCACCTCAACGAGGTCCTCGAGGAGGAGGAGCTCTACACCGCGATCGACCCCGACCGCGAGAGCAAGATCGCCGACCTCGACGCGCTGGCCGACCGCCTCGCCGACTACGAGCGCGCGGTGATCGAGTCCCACCTGGCACACCACTTCGAGGTGGATCGCGTCGTCGTTTTGCGCTGCGAGCCCGCACGGCTCGAGGGGCGCCTGCTCGAGCGCGGCGAGAGCGAGGCCAAAGCGGCCGAAAACGCTGATAGCGAGGCGCTGGACGTCGTCCTCGCGGAGGCGGTCGAGGAACACGGCCTCGAGTCGGTCTACGAGATCGACACCACCGACCGCGATCCCGAGGCGGTCGCGGCCGACCTCGAGGCCGTCGTCGCGGGCGACCGGGAGCCAAGCGCCGGCGAGGTCGACTTCGTGGGGTACCTCGAATGACGCTGGATCAGCTCCGTCCCTACGTCTCGGGCGTGCTGGACCCGTTCGTCGAGGGGTTCGACCGCCTGGGGATGACGCCCAACGGCGTGAGCCTGCTGGCGTTCGGGATGGCGGTGCTGGCGGCGCTTGCCTTCCTGCTAGGTGGACGGGTAGCGCCGATCTGGTTCGTCGCGGCCGCGATACTGGTCTTTCTGAACGGCTGGCTCGACGTCATCGACGGGGCGCTCGCCCGCGAGCAGAACGTCGCCTCCGCGGGCGGGGACCTGCTCGATCACGTCATCGACCGCTACGCCGACATCGTCATCATTGGCGGGATGGCGGCCGGCATCGAGAGCTACTTCCTGGGTTTTCTGGCGGTGACCGGTGTCGTGATGACGTCCTATCTCGGCACGCAGGCTCAGGCGGTCGGGCTCGACCGAGTCTACGGCGGGCTCATCGGCCGCGCGGACCGACTGGTGCTCATCGGGCTCGTCGGCTTCCTCGCCTATCCCATCTCGGGAGTCTACGGCGGGCTGACCCTGATCGGCTGGCTGTTGGTCTTCCTCGCGGTCGTCGGCCACATCACGGCGCTCCAGCGCTTTTACTACGCCTGGATCGCGCTCGAGTAGCCGGCCCGCACGTCCGCTTCTGCGGGCCTGGGACCGCGCCGCATGGTTTATGACGCGTCACGATATAGACTCCCTCATGGTTCAATGCGAGATGTGTGGCACCGAGACGTCGTCTCCGAAGACGATCAAGGTCGAGGGTGCGAAGCTGGACGTGTGTTCGAACTGTACGGAGTTCGGGACGGAGGTGAAACAGCCCAGTAGCTCGAGTTCCTCCACGAAGTACTCGACCGGTTCGAGTTCCTCGAGTTCGTCCTCGAGCTCCGGCGGCGCCACGAGCGGCGGATCGACGTCCTCGAGCTCCGGTGGCTCACGCCGCCAGGATATGTTCGACGACATGGACGAGCTGGCGACCGACTACGACGACCGCGTCCGCAACGCTCGCGAGCAGAAGGGGCTGAGCCAGTCCGAGCTGGCGAACGAGCTCAACGAGAAGGCAAGCCTCGTTCGGAAGATCGAGCGGGGCGACACCCTCCCCAGCGATCAGGTGCAGTCGAAACTCGAGAGCCACCTCGGGATCGACCTGAACGCCGAGGGCGGCTCGGCGGAGGACTCGGAGTGGTCGGGCGGGTCGGCGTCGGGTAGCTACACCCTCGGCGACGTCGTCAAGCGCAAAGACTAGTTGGGACCGACTCGCAAGCTATTTCTCTCCGGCGACGGGCGTCTCTGGTATGTTCGTTCTCGTCAACCTCAAGACCTACCCATGCGATCCGATCGAGGTCGCGGAGGCCGTCCGCGACGTCGACGATCGGACCGACGCCCGACTGGCCGTCGCACCCCAGGCCGCCCACCTCGAGCGCGTCGCCGAGACGGGCGTCGAGACCTGGGCCCAGCACGTCGATCCGATCGACCACGGCAGCAACACCGGACACACGCTCGCCGAGTCGGTCGCCGACGCGGGCGCCGACGGCACGCTGATCAACCACTCCGAGCAGCGCCTGAAACTGGCCGATATCGACGGCTCGGTTCGCGCGGCCGAACGCGCCGACCTCGAGACCGTCGTCTGTGCGAACAACCCGGCCCAGATCGGCGCCGCGGCGGCGCTCGGCCCGGACGCGGTCGCCGTCGAACCCCCGGAGCTCATCGGCACCGGCACTCCCGTCAGCCAGGCCGACCCCGACGTCGTCGAGGACGCCGTCGACGCCGCAGCGAACGTCGACTCGGACGTCTCCGTGCTCTGTGGCGCGGGTATCAGCACCGGTGACGACGTCGTCGCCGCGGGCGACCTCGGCGCAGAAGGGGTCCTGCTCGCCAGCGGCGTCGCGAAGGCCGACGATCCGGCCGCGGCGCTCGAGGACCTCGTCGACCCGCTGTAGCGGGTAATCGTTTTTACGGACACCGGCCCAACTCGGTGGTATGTCACCGGACCACGCCGTCGCTGTCGCACTCGAGAATCGGCTGATGAGCAACGGGATCTACGTCACGGACGTCTCCTGGCCCGACGGCGGCGGTGGCGAGGCGCCAGCCGACGGCGCGGCGATCGATCTCGAGTACGAAACCGTCGCCGAGGCGCCGTTCGTGACGACCGACGAGGTGAGTTCGGTGGTTCGGATGCTGCTCGCGATCGCCGAGGAGCGCGACTGGACACCAGGGCGGCTCGAGGTGACCTCGCGCTCGACCGACGGGGACCCGCGGGGGCACTGGCACGTCGAGGGGGAGTGGTTCGCAGCGCTCGACGACGAGCTTTCGGAGGTGGAGTTCTCCCAGCGCGTCCTTGGGACGGTCAGTCGACCGCCAGAGGCCGAGTAACCACGCTCCGGTTCCCGTGACGCCGAACCGAGACACCGATATGGACGCGGTCGCGAGAGTCGGGTATGGATACGCCACCCCGCTCGTCCGCGCTCTCGATCGACCGGGAGGGTCTCGTACTCGGCGCGATCGATCTCGCCTTGCTCGCCGCGATCATCGTCGTCGGCCAGCTGAGCCACGGCATCGACCCGGTCGGGGAGCCGCTGACCGCCCTCGAGACGGTCGTCCCCTTCGCCGTCGGCTGGCTCGCGATGGCCCCGCTGGCGGGGCTGTACGCGCCCGGGGTCGCCGCATCGCTCGCCCGCACCGTCCGCGTAACGACGGTGGCCTGGGTCGCGGCGGCGAACGTCGGCCTGATCCTCCGGGCGTCGTCGCTGTTCGACGGCGGCGCGGTCTGGCCGTTTCCGCTCGTGATGACCGGGTTCGGCCTGCTCGCGCTCGTCGGCTGGCGCGGGGCCTACGCGGTCTACGCCCGCTCCCGGCACTGAGCGCAACGGAACGAGCCCGCCCGACGACTCCGAGCGCTGACCGTCCGTCGGGTCTCTCGGAAATCGGACAGGATGTTTTCTTCCTGATACGCCTACTAAAGAATATAATTATCGACCGTGTACTTTTCGTAGCCGACGACTGACGGTCCCAGGCCGACCCCGTCTGGCGATTATTCCGTATTCGATCGGTGAACGTTCGGAACACCGCAGGGAATAGCTTCCCCTCGAGCCGATAATTACGGCAGTATAAGTCACAATATAATTGCCGCATAAGTTATGAGAATCCCCCTTCGCTAATATGAGTTAGAAATAGGTCCAGTATCAGCTAATTATGGGAAACACTTATGCCACTATTCCGCATAGTATAGAATACATTATGACTGGATACTACGACATTGTTCTCGGCCTCATCCCAGTCGCACTGCTCGGCATCACCGCCGCACTGACGTTCGTCGGCCTGTCAGTGACGACGGCGATACCGGCCGGAGCGTTCGCCGCGATGGTGCTCATGGGCCATGCAATGTTCGTCAATACCCCGGTCGATTCGACCGAGGACGTCCAGTCGACGCCCCAGCCACTCAACGCGGACTGAACGCGATCTCGAGCCGGTATCCCTTTCTCCTTTCCCGCTGTTTCCCCGGTGTGACCGACACCCTGTTTCTGAAGAGCGAGGAGGTCGACGGACTCGCGACTCCCGCCGAGTACGTCGACGCCGTCCGCGAGGGGTACCGACAGCGCGGCGAGGGCGCCCCCGCCCAGCCCAGATCGAAGCTCTTTCGCGACGAGCCGAAGGGGATGCTCACCGGCTACACCGCTATCCTCCCCGAGAGCGGCGTCATGGGAGGATACACGTACAGCGCCGGGTTCGGCGCCGAGGACGCCTGGTTCGTATTGCCGCTGTTCGACGCCGACAGCGGCGAGCCGCTCGCGCTGTTCGACGGCGCGAGCATGAACCCGTTCAAAACCGGCGCGGCCGGCGCCGTCGGGGTCGATGCCCTCGCCCGCGAGGGCGCCGACACGCTCGGAATCATCGGTAGCGGCGCGCAGGCCCGTGGCCAGCTCCGGGCGACGGCGACCGTCCGCGATCTCACCGACGTACGGGTCTACTCGCCGACGGCCGAGAACCGCGAGGCGTTCGCCGCCGACTTCGACGCTGCCCTCGCGGCCGACGTCCGGGCCGTCGCCTCGAGCGCCGACGCGGTCGCCGGTGCGGATATCGTGATCACGGCGACCCGAGCGAGCGAACCGGTGTTCGACGGGGACGACCTCGAACCCGGGACCCACGTCACGGCGATGGGCCAGTACGGAACCGACAGCCGCGAGCTGGATACGACCACGATCGAGCGGGCGACGTACGTTCCCGACCTGCGGGAGCGGGCGACGTTCGACGCCGGCGCCTTCCTCGCGGCGATGGAGGCCGGTGTCGTCAGCGAGGCCGACGTCCACGCCGAACTCGGCGAGGTCGTCGCCGGCGTCGCGCCCGGACGAACGAGCGACGAGGAGATCACCGTCTTCGACAGCGGCGGCACCGGTGTCGAGACGGTCGCCGCGGCGCACATGCTCTACGAGCGCGCCCGCCAGGAGGGGCTCGGCACCGAGATTCCGTTCGCGCCGGCCAGCGAGGCGCTGACGGGCAACTGATCCGGCCTCGAGCGGTGACGGACGGTTGTGAGACCCGTCGGTATCGATCGGTTACGAATCGGTTGCCGACGGCGATTGCAATATATGGCGCTGCTACCGCCAGCTAACGTTAAATTGCCGGTGTAATTCCTGTGAAACCGTAGGGGCGTTCAAACGTGTCGACCCCCTACGACGCCCCATGTCCCGCGCGGTCGAGCTCGCCGCGGTTCTCGAGAGCCGCGACTCGCTTGCGATCGTCTGCCACGACAACCCCGATCCCGACTGTCTGGCCAGCGCGCTGGCCCTCGAGGCGATCGCCGATCACGCGGGCGTCGACGACGTAGCGATCGCCTACGGCGGCGAGATCTCCCACCAGCAAAACCGCGCGTTCGTCTCGGTCCTCGAGCTCTCGCTGCGAACCCTCGACGAGACCGAACTCGACGACTACGACGCCGTCGCGTTCGTCGACCACTCCCAACCCGGTGCCAACACCGAGCTTCCGGAGACGTTCCGTCCGGAGATCGTCGTCGACCACCACCCGGGCGATCCGATCGAGGCCGCGTTCGTCGACGTCCGCGTCGACTACGGCGCGACGACGACGATCTTCGTCGAGTATCTCGAGGAGCTCGGGATCGAGCCGACCCCTCGGCTGGCCTCGGCGTTGCTGTTTGCGCTCCATCGGGAACGGCTCGACTTCGTTCGCAGTCCGACCCGCCGCGAGTACGAGGCCGCGCTCGCGGTCTACCCCGAGGCCGAACTCGAGGCGCTCGACCAGCTGTACGGCAGCGCCTTCTCCGCGGCGACGCTGGACGCCATCGGTCGAGCGATCGCGACCCGCCAGCGCCAGGGGTCGTCGATGGTCGCCACCGTCGGTCGGACCCCCGAAACGGACGCCCTGCCACAGGCCGCGGACTACCTGCTCAACCTCGAGGACGTCGACACGGTGTTGGTCTACGGCGTCGTCGACGACGCGATCCGGCTGAGCGCCCGGTCGATCGATCCCGATATCGACATCGGCGAGGCGCTCGAGGCGGGGTTCGACGAGCTCGGCTCCGCCGGCGGTCACCACGACATGGCCGGCGGTCGGATCGAGCTGGCGGCGATCGCCGACGACGTCGATCCCGAGGCCAGGGAGCTGCTGACGGTCGTCGGGAGCCGGCTCCCGGACCGGTTCTTCGAGGCCCTCGAGGCCGAGAGCTGAGGGCGGGCGAGCCGCCGTCCGTCTCAGTCGATGTCGATCGCGTGCGATCCCTCGCCGGGCTCGAGCTTGAGAAGGCGGATCGTCAACACGCCGTTGTTGACCCTCGCCTCGATCCCGTCGGCGTCAACGGGCTCTGGAAGGGTAAGCTGGCGGCTGAACGACTCGAGCTCTCGCTCGCGGCGGAGGTAGCTGTCGTCGCGCTCGTCGGTCGTCCCGTGTTCGCGCTCGCCGCTGATGTAGAGGGTCTCGCCCGAGAGGCGGCTGTCGAGGTCCTCGGACTCGTAGCCGGGAACGTCGACGGTGACGACGAACTCGTCGTCGTGGTCGGCGAGGTCGAGCGTGGTCGTTCCGGCGCCGAAGGGGAACCCTTCGCCCTGCTCGCTCTCCCAGGTTCTGGTAGCCTCCTCGAACTGGCGGTTCAGTCGGTCGAACAGTTCCTCGAGGTTGTCGAAGGGGTTTCGTCGGCCGGCCATAGCAGTTCGACCCACTACCGCTGTCCTCGAAAAAGCCACTTACGAGTATCGGAACTGTCACCGGTTCGGACGTGTCGGTTCGCGAACGCGGCAGCATCCAGGCTCGTCGTTTTCCGTCTTCCGACCCTCGCTTCGGGTATGACCAAAGCGCTGTTCGTCGTTAGCGAGGAAGGGTACTGGGGCGAGGAATGCATCGAGCCGCTCGAGACGCTCTCCGACGCCGGCGTCGAGATCACCGTCGCGACGCCGTCTGGCGGGCCGCCCAAACTCGACGAGACGTCGGCCGATCCCGACGAGGTCGGCGAGGAGACCGCCGAGCACGTCCGCGAGGTCCACGAGAGCGACGAGCGACTGAACGACCCGATGCCGGTCGCGCGAGCCGACGGCGAGGCCTACGACGCCGTCGTCTTCCCGGGCGGCCACGGCACCGAGTGGGACGTCAACCAGGACAGCGACGCCCGCCGGCTCCTCCGCGAGGCCGTCGAGGGCGAGGACGGGACCGCGCTGGTCGTCTGTCACGCCGTCGGCATGCTCGGGTTCGCCCGCGACAGCCAGGGCGCCTTTGTCGTCAACGGCCGCGAGGTCACCGGCTTCCCCAACGAGTGGGAGGAAGACATCGTCGACGAGAACGACGTGATGCCCGACGGCCGCAAGCTCCCCTACTGGGTCGCCGACGAGGTCGAGGCCGCGGGCGGCGAGTTCGATCCCGAGCTCGACGCTGACACGAGCGTCACCGTCGACGGCGACCTGCTGACGGCTCGCGGCCCCGAGTCTTCGAGCGCCGCGGCCGAGGCGCTGCTCGAGGAACTCGAGTAACTCCGAACCGGGCCAGTTATCCCTCCGGCTTGCCGAGTTCGGGTGTGACCGCCGACCCGACGCCGTCCGAGCGAACGACCGAGCTGCGGAGCGAGAGCTACCGGATCACCGTCGACGACGGCCGGGACTCGTTTTTCGCCCTGAGTATCGAAGACGCCGAAAACGAGGAGGCATGGCTCATGTCCGACACCGTCTACGCCCTCGAGAGCATGCGGTAGCCGGCTCGGCACCGGCTTCCGCGCGGCGAATCAGTCCCTTTTTATCTCGCGCCGGGGAACGGCCACTATGAGCTTCGAGAAAGAGGACGACGTCGTTCTGCACGACGAGCACAGCGAGTTCGACGGCGAGACCGGCACCGTCACCCAGACGATGGAGTCGATGTTCGGCGACGTCACCTACACGATCAGCTTCGAAGACGGTCAGGAGACCGGCGTCCCCGAGGACTCCCTCGAGGCGGCTGACGGCGCCAACGAAGACGAGGAGTAACCCGATCGGGGCGACTCGACGCTCGCCCGCCCGTTCCGAACCAGCGATCCGCACTGTATCCGCAGATGCCACAGATACCCCTTCACTACGTCGACTTGCGGGCGTTTTGCTACGCCACCGAGGACGAGAAACGCGTCGAGCAGGCGCTTCGAACCTTCCTCCCCGAGGAGTTCGAGATCGAACGCGTCGAGAGCGAGGGCCACTACGGCGACCGCATTCTGGTGCTGTCGGCCCGCGTCGAGAACGCTGACGACGTTCGCCACGTCCTCTCGCGGCTCGCCGACCTCGAGGATCTCGACGGTCTCCTCGGGGAGCTCGACGACCGCGTCACCGAGAACACCGAACTCTTCCTGCGACTGGACAAGCAGGCCGCCTTCGGCGAGGAGGTCCGCCTCGGCGAGGGGATCACCTTCCGGGCGAAGGTCGAGGCCTACCCCGCCAAGAAGGACCAGGCCGTCGACAACGCCGAGGAGGTCCTCGAGCGCCTGCGCGACGAGGAGTAGCCCTCGAGCGCGGCGTTCCGTCCGTCCGCCGAACGCGAAACAGGAGCGCCCACGCCATGGCGCTTCGAACCCACCGATCAGACCGTGAGCACAACATGGTAGCGATGTCAGTTGAGACGGTCGTCGAGGTCGCGACGACGATCTTCGTCCTCTCGACGATGTTCTCTATCGGGATGGAGCTGTCACTCGGTCAGCTACTGGCCGCACTCCGCAGGCGGCGATTGATGACGAAATCACTGGTAGTCAATCTCGTGGCGGTCCCGGTACTCGCGTATCTGCTCGTCCGTCCGCTTCCCGTGGAAGCAGGATACGCGGCGGGGATCGTGCTGATCGCCGTGGCTCCCGGCGCCCCTTTCGGCCCGAAGTTCGCGGAACTGTCCAACAGTAATATCGAGTTTGCCAGCGGCCTGATGGCCGTTCTCGGGATCATCTCGGTCGTAACGATACCGGCGAGTTTAGCACTGCTTCTGCCCGGGAACGTTGCCGTAGACCCGCTCGCAATCGGGTGGATGGTCTTCGGTATTCAGCTTCTCCCGCTGCTGGCGGGAATGGGGCTCGATCTTCGATTCCCTTCCGCGACGAACCGGCTGTACCCACCAGTACAACGGCTCTCCGATCTCTCGTTTCTCCTCTTGATCGTGCTCCTGTTGGCTGCCTACAGCAACGAGATGCTCGCACTCGTCGGCACGGGAACGCTGTTCATTTCGGCCGTCGTCATCGCCGCGTCGCTAGTACTCGGGTACGCCCTCGGTGGACCGGGACGGAACACGCGGGAAGTGTTGGCGACGACGACCGCCGCTCGAAACGCTGCGATTGCGCTCTTTATCGCTACGACGAGCTTCTCCGACCCGGACGTGCTGATGGTCGTCCTCGCGTTTTCGTTCGTCGGCGTCGTTCTCTCGGGACTACTCGCCGGGGCGTGGAGACGACTGGCGACGTGATGCCGGACCGCTTCGAAGCCCGCTTCTCGAGTCCGAGTCGGGAGACGGTCCCCGACACGTTCGCTCGTCTCCACAACGAACCGACCGGTTCCGCCTCACGACCCGGACTGCGTACGGAACGTGTGTGAGTATCCGCCAGTACCCCTGTTCCGATACGACCTGGCGTCGTCCCGCGGTCGCTCCGGAAAGGACTTACAGCAGACCGTACGACGGTCCGGTATGCACGTTTCCGTCGTCGGAGAGGATCCCGTTCGCGACGCCGTCGAGACCGCGCTCGCAGACGTCGACGTCTCGGTTCGCTCGGCCGCGCCGACCGACCTCGAGGACGCCCGCTTCGCCGTCGTCAGCGACGTCGCCGGCGCGGCGACGTTCGAGCGAGCGAACGAGGCCGCCCTGGCGGGAGGGACTCCGTGGATCGCCGTCGAGATCGGCGGCGCCGGCGGCCATCCGATCGCGGAACTGGACGCCGCCGTCTCCGGTTTCGCCCCCGCAACGGGCTGCTTCGACTGCCTTCGCGCCCGCGTCGACTCGAACCTCGAGTCGGCCGCCGACGAGCCAAGCGCCGACTCGAGCGCCGCTCGCTTCGCCGGCGCGCTGGCGGGTCGGGAGTGCGTACGGGTGCTGTCGGGCGAGGAACGGTCGGTTATCGGCCACGTTCTCGAGGTCCCCCACAATCGTCGACGCGTTCTCCCGGTGCCGGGCTGTGCGTGCGGCGGCGAACGGGATCGATCCCTCGAGCGCGACGACGAGCCGTTCGACCTCGACCACGCCGTCGAGCACGCCGACCAGGCGATCGACGACCGAGTCGGCATCGTCAGCACGATCGGCGAGGTCGAGTCGTTCCCCGCACCGTACTACCTCGCGACGACGGCCGACACGAGCGGGTACAGCGACGCCAGCGCGGCCAACCAGGCGGCGGGCGTCGACCCCGACTGGAACGCGGCGCTGATGAAGGCCGTCGGCGAGGGCCTCGAGCGCTACTGCGCGGGCGTCTACCGGCATAGCGATTTCGTCCACGCGAGCGAGGCCGATCTCGAGCGGGCGGTCTCGCCGACGGATCTCGTTCGACCCGACGACGCACCCGAGTACGATCCCGACGAGGAGCACCGCTGGGTCGAGGGTGAGACCCTCGAGACGGGTGAGCGAACCCACCTGCCCGCGGCGGCCGTCCAGTTCCCCCAGCCCGGCGAGCGGCTCGTCCCCGCGATCACGACCGGGCTCGGGCTGGGGTCCTCGACGGTCGACGCCCTGTTGTCGGGGCTGACCGAGGTCCTCGAGCGCGACGCGACGATGCTGGCCTGGTACTCGACGTTCGACCCGCTCGGACTCGCCGTCGAGAGCGAGTCGTTCGCCGCCCTCGAGCGACGGGCTCGGAGCGAGGGACTCGAGGTGACGCCGATGCTCGTCACCCAGGACGTCGACGTTCCCGTGGTCGCGGTCGCGGTCCACCGCGGTTCCGGGGACGGCGAGTGGCCCGCGTTCGCCGCGGGCTCGGCCGCCGGGCTCGACGTCACGGAGGCGGCGACGGCGGCGCTGGCGGAGGCGCTACAGAACTGGATGGAACTGCGCGGGCTCGGCCCCGACGAGGCCGCGGAGGCCTCGGCCGCGATCGGCGAGTACGCCTCGTTCCCCGAACCCGCGCGGGCGTTCGTCGACGTCGACCGGACGGTTCCCGCAGCGAGCGTCGGGCCCGATCCGGTCCCGACCGGCCGCGAGGCGCTCGAGGAACTCGTCGCACGAACGGCCGACGCCGGACTGGCGCCCCACGCGGCCCGGCTGACGACCCGCGACGTCGAGGGGCTGGGCTTCGAGGGCGTGCGAGTCGTCGTCCCCGGCGCACAACCGCTGTTTACTCGCGAGCCGTTCTTCGGCGAACGGGCCCGGGAGGTGCCGGCCGAGCTCGGGTTCGAGCCCGCACTCGAGCGGCCGTTCCACCCCTACCCCTGATCCGCGTCGTCGCCGTCGGATCCGTCGTCGTGTTCCTCCTCGACTTCCTCCTCGGCCTCCTCGGCTTCCTCCTCGTCCTCGATGATCTCGAGTTCGATCTCGTCCTCGTAGAGGCTGATCAACACCAGATTCGTCTCGTCGGTGATCGTCCCCATCTCGACCAGATCGTCGAGCTCGTCGTTGCCGTGTCGGGTGACGCGGAACTGCTGGTCCTCCCCCTCGAGGTGAGGGGGAGCGACGCGCTCGCCGGGCGTGATCGTGTAGCTCTCCTCGTAGGTTTCCCGACCGTTGCCTCGAGCCACGGCGTCGAGACTGACGTTGTAGGGCTGCTCCCCGTCGTTAGTGATCTCGACGGGAACCGGGCTCTGGAGGCCCCCCGTGAAGTGTTCCTGGACGCCGTCGATACAGCCCGCGAGACCGACGAGCGCGACGGTTCCGGCGGACTGAAGTACCCTGCGGCGGTTCACGCTCGATCCTCGGAACCGAGCGACCGTCAGTATTACTTTTCGCGTCGTCACCGCCCGATTCGAGCGGCTCGTTTCGACGGAACGCGCCGGAGTTTAACATGTTAACGATCACCTTCTCGGCAGTCTGTTGTGTGTAATAGGACGATGATTCGTGATAGAAAGCCACGAGTCGGCCGAGCGCGGCCGGTCTCGAGGCGACTCCGCGGGGGACGTGGGCAGCGCGTCGAGAACGTCGGCGGGTGGCCGGACCGGCGACTCGAGCGAGGGGTGACCGACCGATGACGCGAAACACGACGATGGTCGTCGTCGGGGTTCTGTCGGCGCTCGCACTCGTGACGGCGAGTCTCGGACTATACAGGGTGTTTTCGTTCGTCGCTGCAGGGACGATTCTGTCGGTGTTCGCCGTGGCGACGATCGAGCGAAACGGAAGTGACCCGAATTTCGCGCCCTACACCGGGTTGATCGGTATGTTGGGCGTGTTCTTCCTGATCGGCCTCGTCGGTATCTGGCTGACCTGGGAGCCGGGCGTCACCGACTACAGCTACGTGCTCGGGCTCCCGATTCCGACGCTCGTGTACTTCGGGTTCATCTGGTTCCTGCCGCTTTTCGCGGCGATCTACTACGCATTTATTTTCGATAGAGTTGGAAGTGAGGAGATCGTCGAGGGGATCATCGAGGACGCCCGGGAGGCACAGCGACGGGAGTCGTTCCCGCTCGCTCCCGAGCAACCCAAACAGACCGTAGAGGCCACCGACGGGGGTGAAACGACCGATGAGTGAACTCCTCGCGAACGCCGGAACGCTCCTCCAGCAGGACGGGATTCCGGTCGCCGACGATCCGATCATCATCGGCTTCGGCGCGGCGTATCTGCTGATCGTCATCGCGATCGGCGTCTGGGGGTGGATGCGGACGGACACGACCAGCGACTTCCTGATCACGGGCAAGAGCATCGGGACCTGGGTCCTCGCGCTGACGGCCTTCTCGGTGATCCAGTCCGGGTTCGGTTTCGTCGGGGGGCCGGAACTGGTCTACGAGTTCGGGACGACCGCGCTATGGATCTTCTTTACCGCGCCGCTTGGCTTCCTGCTGACGTGGGTCGTCCTGGCAAAGCGGCTGCGGATACTGGCCGACATCCGGAACGTGTTGACCCTGCCCGACGCGATGTACGTCCGCTACGAGAGCGACTGGGTTCGCGGGCTCAGCGGCGTCGCCGTCGCGCTCGGGGTCATCGCCTACCTCGCGGTTAACCTGGCTGCGCTGCAGTTCGTTATGCGGGCCATCTTCGGCATCCCGGTCCTGTGGGGGCTGTTCGGCGGCGCCTTGATCCTCCTGCTGTACAGCATGCTCGGCGGGATGATCGCCGGCGTCTGGACGGACTTCCTGCAGGCGATCACGATGATCGTCGGCGCCGGGTTCGTCTTCGCGTACGCGCTCTCGTTCGGCGGCGGGATGGCGAACATCTCACAGAACCTCGCGAGTGCCGATCCGAACCTCGTTTCGCCGTTCGGCGCGCTCGGCGGCGCGACGACCGCCGTCCTCGTCGGACTCGCCTGGTGGATCCTGTTTTCGGTCGGCGCGGCCGGCCAGCCCCACCTGATCACGAAGTTCTACATGAGCCGCAACCTGACGATCCTCAAGTGGGGCGCGCCGATCGCGGCGATCTCGTACGCGATCTCGAGCCTGATCGCGTTCTCCGCGGGGCTGTCGATGCGCGCGATGGTCGAGGCCGGCCAGCGCGAGGCAACGTTCTCGGCCTCGGAGGTCGGACCGGTCTTCGTGCTCGATCACACCGGCAGCGTCATCGCCGGACTGATCCTCGCGGCCCTGCTCGCGGCGATCATGTCCACCAGCGACTCGTTCCTGAACATCGGCGCGGCGGCCATCTCCAGGGACATCCCGCGGGCGCTCAACCGTCCGATCACCGATCCGAAGACCGAGCTCCGGGTCACGCAAGGGGCCCTGGCCGGCCTGACGGTCCTCTCGACGGGGGTCGTCTACTACTCCGACGCGCTGGTCGGCATCCTGGGCGCGATCAGCTGGGGCTTCTTCGCCGCCGCGTTCGTCCCGATCGCCGTCTTCGGGCTGAACTGGAAGGGCGCGACCAAGGAGGGTGCGATCGCCGCGCTCGTCATCGGGATGGGGTTCAACATCGTCTACAACGTCATCCCGGAGGCCGCAGCGATCACCGGCACCGAGTGGCTCAACGAGTCGATCATGGCGATCTACCCCTACCCGCCGGCGGTTCCGGCCGAGGCGATCTCGCTGCTCGTGACGATGGTCGTCTTCGTCTTCGTCTCGATCGCCACCCAGCGGGGCCAGGAGCTGCCCGCTGATCTGCACGCCCTGTTCGAACGGTGATGACCGCGACCGAGGACCCGATCGCGCGGTTCACCCACTGGATCCGCCAGCGCCCGAACTCGATCGAGTTCTGGGAGCTGGTGGTCACCGACGAGCGACTGCTCTGCTGTTTCGTCGGCGAGTCCTACCGCTCGATGCTGTTGCGGGCCGACATGGGCGAACGTGACCGTGCGCTGGTCGCCGACAGTGCGCCAGCAGAACTCGAGTCCCTCGACGAGCGGAACTTCTCGGTCCCCCTCGAGGCCATCGAGGGGATCCGACTCGTCACCGGGACGCGGTTCCGGCGGGCGAAACTCGAGATCGACTGGACCCACGCCGACGCTCCCTACGACGACGGGATGACGCTGGTGTCGACGAGCGGAGCCGAGTCGCAGGCCGACGCCGTCGCTGGTCTCGAGGACGAGCCGTCACTCGAGGACGTCACCGTCGAGATCGAACGGCGCGGCTGGTTCTAGATCGCCGTCCCGTTCGAACGGACCGCTTTTTACGCCGAGCCGTGAGGAATCACGTATGTCCACGGGTGCGACGACGACCGTCGAGATCGACACGACACTGTTCATCACCGTCTCCGGACCGCCGGGCTGTGGCGCGACGACGCTCTGTGAGCGGCTCTCCGACGCGATCGGCTGTCCGTACGTCTCCGGCGGCGACATCTTCCGCGAACTCGCCGAGGACCGCGACATGAGCCTCAACCAGCTGACCGCCGAGGCGGACTCCGACGACGAGATCGACCGGGCGCTCGATCGTCGACTGCAGTCGATCGCCGAGAAGTGGGGAACCGCGAACAAACCCTTCATCCTCGAGTCCCGGCTCGCGGGCTGGATCGCCGGCGAGCGCGCGGATCTGCGACTCTGGCTCGACGCTCCCGAGCACGTCCGCCTCGATCGCATCGAGGACCGTCTCGAGACCGAAGCCGAGATGCGGGTCCGGGAGGTCAGCGAGGCCGGCCGCTACGAGTCGTACTACGAGATCGACATCGACGAACAGGAGTTCTACGACCTGCAGCTCAACACCGCCCGCTGGGGGAAGGAGGGGGTGTTCCAGATCGTCCGGGCCGCACTCGAGGAGTACGATCCCGACGCCGATACGGGAGCGTTCTCGACGCCGGAGCTGAACCCGTAACCGTTTCCGGACACCTTCGGAGACGAAGAGAGAGACAGTCCTGGACTGAACGGCAGCGACGAATGCAAGCCGTTGTCCCGTTACGTAGAGGGTGCTTACTGACCGCCAGTCGTTCTGTCAGAAAGGAGTGGTATAGAGGACGACGTGCTGAATACAGCGCGCGTATGATCATATGCGCTGTCCAGAGAGGTTGATACCGGGGGTACGACTATATTGTTCAGTTCGGCGTATGCACGTCCGTAATGCCGACTTACGTGCTCTTGACGTCTTTCACTCAGCAAGGCGTCGAAAACGTCCGAGAGAGCCCCGAGCGAACGGAACACGCGAAAGAGATGGTCGAATCACTGGGCGGGACGTGGAAGGAATTTTTCGTCACGATGGGCCGGTACGACGGCGTCGTCATCGCCGACTTCCCGGACGACACGACGGCGGCGCAAGGAGCGCTCACGCTTGCAGAAAGCGGCAACGTGACGACCGAAACGCTTCGGGCATTCACCCTCGATGAGTTCCGCGACATCGTTGAAGCGATGTCGTGACGGATTCGCCGCGTCCGCAGATAGCGCACCGCTCCAACCCGCGACAGTGCTGCATACACCCTCTATACGTTGTACGACGTTTCTGATAATCATTCGATAGTTCGAACGGAGTCTGCTGAATAGAGAGCGCGAATGAGGCACGAATTGGGTTCGATTTATGAAGGGCAGCGATAGGAGGGCTGGACTATCAGCACTCGACCGGCTCGACCCACTCCGTCGCTGGCTCTCCGTCGGGAATCCCGAGGAAGGTGACGTGTGCGAGTGCGCCGCCCTCGCTGTCGGCCTTGTGAACGTGACCGGGGTCGATCCACGCATCGCCCGCCGAGTACGTCCGCGGGACACAGTCGTCCTCCATCGTGTGCTCAATTTCGCCCTCGATCATGCGGACGATGGACATCCCGGGGTGACGGTGCCACCCGGACTCCGCGCCCTCCTCCCACGTTGCCTCGGCGACGATAACGGTCGAGGCGTCGTCGAGATCGACGACGATCGGTTCGTCAGCGTCGTCGTAAGTCAGCTCGAACGTCGCGGCCACGTCGTCGCTGAAGGGGGCGTGCTCCTGGAGGATTTCGACATCGAAGCCATCAGGTTCGTCCACCTCAACCTCGTCGTCGTGGTCGTCCTCCTCGTCGTGTTCGTCGGCCGCCGTTGTTCCGCTCAGGCCGAGCGCGCCCGCCGCTGCCGCGCTGGCTTTCAGCACTGTTCTGCGTAACACACCCTCGATTGACTCATTGTCGGAAGCCATGGAGTCACTCTCGTTTGAATCGCCTTTCGGCGGAACGAGGCACGAGAAGCGAGAATAGATAACTATTGGCTGGCATTTCAGCAGTTGATGATTGCGTTGCAACAACTGACATCTGACCATTAGTTGCCAGGTTCCTTTCAGCACAACCAAATCCATCCCAACAATTTACTCCACGTCTTTACTGATGGGATAAATATAATTAGAAATACTTGGAATAGAACAATCGTCCTGCTGCACTCATGCTCTGGATGTTGCACGCGATATCTACCAGCTAATGGATAGGATGAGCGAAGCGTGCGAGATACAGGGCGCGAATGTTTCATGCACAGAAGGCCCATTCGCAGCGATCACCACCTATACGATTTTTGTGTGCCAGCACATACCAAGACCATGGATGGGACACCCGACGACATCGAATTTCTCGTCGCGTCGGACCATCGGGTCGCCGTGCTAGACACGCTGGCCTCGGGTCCGAATGACCGTGACGCATTGCGATCCGCGACGGGGGCTTCGTCGCCAACCATGAGCCGAATTCTCACCGACTTCGAGAATCGCAATTGGGTCGAACGGGAGGATCGGGGGTACCAGCTGACCGGTCTGGGCGAGTTCGTTGCCGATCGACTAAGGGAGTTTGTGGACGCGATGTCGATTGAGCACCAACTTCGTGACGTCTGGCAGTGGTTACCTCATGAATTAGATGGGTTCAGCGTCAATCTGTTTACGGATGTAACGGTCACTCGCCCGAATGCTGGGCACCCCGATAAATCCACTAAACGCCGTATCGAGTTGATCACGGAGACATCTACGTGGCGCGGTGTTGGCGTGGCAATGTTGGGGTTACGGACGCTGGAGACCTCATTCGATCGGTTCCTTGACCAGCATGATGAGTTCCACTGTGAGTACATTTACCCGCCCGAAGTGTTCGATGAACTCCTATCGTGGGGAGACACGGAAACGATCATGGAGGCAGCTGACAGCGACAGCTACACCGTCTTGTTGCACGAGAACCTGCCGATGGAAGATCGGTACGAAATCTCTCTCTTCGACGATTGCGTGACCATCTGTTGTTACGATCACGAGAATGGTGGATTACAGGCGCTCATCGAGACGACTAGTAGCGACATGCGAACGTGGGCGGAGACGTACTACGAGCAGTTCCGTACAGAAGCACATCCGCTCAGGGACGCATACGAACACGGTTCACTGCAGTCGCTCGAATAGGCCGAATCACCGGGGCTGACCGATTGGTGTTTCACGCCGTGAAAGATTTTGCACGACGAAGGTCCTTCAGCAGGAATCTATAACGATTTTGCGGTCGCACCGTGTCATATGGGATCTGAAGCAGAAAACAGTGATCACATCGATGAATTTGAATCGGAATTTCTCGGCGACTTGGTCCGCCCCGAGGATTCCGGCTACGACGACGCTCGCACAGTCTGGAACGGGATGATCGACAAACGGCCTGATCTGGTCGCTCAATGCCAGGACGTCGCTGACGTTATCAGCGCGGTCGAGTTCGCCCGCGAGCAGGACCTGCTCGTTGCCGTCCGCGGTGGGGGACACAACGCTGCTGGTCTCGGAACGTGTGACGACGGGATCGTCATCGACTGTTCCCCGATGAACTGGGTTGACGTAGACCCAGATACCCGGCGCGTTCGCGTCGGCGGCGGTGCCACGTGGCAGGACGTCGATCATGCGACGCAAGCGTTCGGACTCGCAGTTCCAGGTGGGGTCGTTTCCCACACTGGTGTCGCAGGTCTCACCCTCGGTGGCGGGTACGGCCACCTCCGGCGAAAGTACGGACTGACCTGCGACAACCTCGTCTCGGTCGATCTGGTCACTGCCGACGCCCGCTTCCTCACCGCCAGCGAGGATGAGCATCCGGACCTTTTCTGGGCGGTCCGCGGGGGTGGCGGTAACTTCGGCATCGTGACTGCCTTCGAGTTCGAGGCACACCCGATCGGGACTGAGCTGGCCACGGTGGAGACGTGGCACCCCATTGAGGACGCGGCGGCGGCCTTCAACGCCTGGCGCGACTTCGTCGAGACCGCGCCGCGAACGGTCAGTGGGGAGGCGATCATCTGGGGCATACCGGAAGACCCCCACTTCCCGGAGGAGTACCACGACGACCCGGTCGCCATCATCACCGCCGTTCACGCTGGCGACACCGAGGAAGGTGAGGAACTCCTCCGGCCACTTCGTGGGTTCGGGTCGCCGCTGTTCGACTTCAGTGGCCGGACCCGGTACCTCGACCTCCAGCAGGGGTTCGACCCGTTCTTCCCGGCCCACGAGCACCGGTACTACCAGGGATCGGTCTACCTCGATTCGCTGGACGACGAGGTCATCACGGAGATCGTCGAGCGTGAGCCGTCGCGGCCTGACCCTCGAATACTCTACTACGTCTGGAACCTGGGTGGGGCAATTGCCGACGTTCCGGAGCATGCCACGGCATTCAACGGCCGAGACCACCCGTACCTTCTCGCCATCGACTGCAAGTGGGACGACTCCGAGGCTGACGAGGCGATTCTCGACTGGGCGCGTTCCTTCCAGCGAGACGTGCACTCCCACTCGATTGGTGAGAGCTACCGCAACTTCCCTGGACTGGGCGAGAACGAGGACGGCGAACCCCAACGGAGCCCTCGTAGCGACGAGACGCACGACCGCTTAGTAGAGGTCAAGGACCAGTACGACCCGACGAACGTGTTCAGCCGCAATCACGGCGTTACGCCATCCGAATCAGTGCGGACTGACGGAGGGGCGGGCGATGAGTGAGACCGTCAACCACCGGTCGTCCCAGACACAGCCGGCCAGGCACGAGAACGCTATCCAGACCAGATACGACGAGTTAGTTCGCGCGGCCGAGGCCACTGTCAAGGTGTATACGCCAGCAGAAGCGATCGATCTGGCTGGCGAAGGTGGAATCCTCTTCGTTGATGTCCGCGACGCTGTCGAGCTATCTGAAGGGATAGTCTCCGGAGCTATCCACGTGTCCAGGGGACGGTTGGAGTCACATCTGATCTCCGAGAATCCACGGTATGTGGATGACCTCGACGACGCGGCCGAGATTATCTTCTACTGTGAGGGTGGTGCACGCTCGGCGCTGGCTGCACAGCGGGCGCAGGAACTGGGATTCGACCGCGTCGGACACCTCGCCGGTGGGATCTCCGCATGGAAGGACGCTGTGGACCGATACAAGTGATCGAAGACCGTTGATGATATACTATGTTCCCTGACCACATCGAGACGGACCGACTCGACCTCGAACGGATTTCGCACGACTCCGTCGATGTATTCGCGCTTCACGAACTCTACTCCAACGGAGACGATACGGAGGAAATGTTCGAGTACTGGGATTCGTCTCCCCACGAGACGGTGAAAGAGACCTACGACTACGTGGATGAGGCTGAACGACTGTGGAACGATATGGAGGGTGCGAAATACGTGATCCGCCCGAAAGACGGGGAAGACGGGGCAGGCGTCATCGCCGGAACGACGGGACTGTACCCGGATTGGGAAAAACGATCCGCCAACCTTGGCATTCTCCTCGATAAGCCATTTTGGGGACGTGGATATTCCGGTGAACGAGCCGACGCCATGCTGTCCGTCGCATTCGATCGACTCAATCTCGAGCTCGTCGTCGCCGTCTACATCGACGGGAACGAAAAGTCTCGACGGGCGATCACCAAGTACGTCGAACGGTATGGTGGCCAATACGAGGGCCTGCTGCGAAATTGGCTTCCGGTGGACGAGACCGTTGTTGATGCTCATCGATACTCGATTTCACGGGAAGAATACCTTGCGATGGCCGAATGCTGAGCGGTTGCCCCATCGAGACCGATAGAACGATTTCCAATTCGGAATCAACGTTTGCTGAACTCATCCTCTGTATGCAGCAGGCCTCTTTTGACAGCGGTTCGGGAGTTTGGACAGAGTTTGCTGAATAGAAGGTGCGAATGTGGTACGCCGATATGGTGGAGATCGGATCAGTCGGTACAGGAGTTCTTTGACACCCTAATCTATTTCAATAGTTAAATCTCACTGAATGTATGGCGCTATTTTCGGATATGGGCGTGGAGCAAAGGCTTGGAGCAGGCCTGTTATTCCTCATAATAGCGCTCGGAGTCCTGGTAACCCGTCCATGGGAACCTATGCTAATTGGGGCCATCGCAGGTCTTAACCTCCTGATAAGCGCTGTCTTCCTCCTCACCGTTGGAAGGGACACGGTAGAGGACACAGGGTACGATATGGGGTTCTGGCTTCTTGCCCTTGCAACCGCCACAGCCGCCTACATTGGTGCTGGATTCGGGATTCGAGGCGAGATCGACACAACAGAGTTTCTCGTATTCGTAATAGGATTCGGGATTCTCTTGGGCCTCCTCGCAGAGATCAGAGGTAGAATATCAGGATGAGCTTCAAGAACCAGACCTTGCTCAAATCGCAGGCTCAATCTCACGGCTGATTCATCGCAGACCGGGCGGAACGAACGGAGTCGGTCTGCTGCACTCATCCTCTATACTCGGCAGCGTACTTTTGACAGCACTCAGAGAGATCGATATCCGCTCCGATAACTACTTCTCCCGTACGTAACGACGGTTCGGCTGATTTGGTCGACGTGCAACGGCTACGCTCGCTCGCGTCGTTCCCTCGCTTATCGACTGTCTTCAGGCGGTCGACAGTGTGCACCTCTACAGGAAGAACAATCGGACGAAGTGATACGCAGTCCCGCCTGTCCGTACTGAATCCTCGAGTGCCGAACACTCGTGGAAACGCGGACGTTCTCCGGTCGCCCGAGTCGGCTCGATCACCACGAGTTTGCGGGTCGTCTCACCGTCCTCATCGACGAGATGGCACAGTGCGTCGCAACCCGAGGGCTCCCCGTCCGGAGGCGGCGAGGCCGACTCGATGGGGCACGTTCGCCGGTAGTTCTTTCATGCTATCCGCTCTCGTACAGCACGAATGACGTACTTCGTCACGCTCGAGGGGGAGACCTACGAGGAGGCCCGCGAGTCGTTCTCGTGGGACGTCCCCGACGGGTTCAACGCGGCCGTCGATCTGGTGGGCAAACACGACGACGGCGAGCGGACCGCCCTCCACCAGGCCTACCTCGACGGACGCCGCGAGCGCTACAGCTTCGACGACCTCGATCGGCGCTCGAGCGCCGTCGCGAACGCCCTCGAGTCGCTGGGACTGGGGTTCGGTGACCGGGTCGCCGTCGTCGTTCCGCAGAAACCCGCGAACGTTCTGACCCACCTCGCGTGCTGGAAGCTCGGTGCGGTCTCGCTGCCGCTGTCGGTACTCTTTGGCACCGACGCGCTCCGTTACCGGCTGACCGACAGCCAGGCCCGGATCGCGGTCGTCGACGTCTCCCAGTGGGAGACGATCCGGGAGGTCGCACCCGATTGTCCCGACCTCGAGGCCGTGCTGGTGGTCGACGGCGAGCCCGAGATCGAGGGCGGGACCGTCGGCGACGCGACGGTTTCGCGGTTCGAGACGGCGATCGACTGGCGGGACGACGATCACGACGTCGCGGAGACGGACGTCGACACGCCCGCGATCGTCATGTACACGAGCGGGAGCACCGGGAAGCCGAAGGGCGTGCTCCACACCCACGGCGTCTGGCTGGGTCACTGTCCCGCGTTCTCGATGTACTTCGAGCGCGACCTCGAGGGCACGTACTGGACACCCGCCGACTGGGCCTGGATCGGCGCGCTGGGCGATCTGGTCTTCCCGGCTTGGCACTACGGCCAGCCAGTCGTCGGCTCCCCGATGGGGTCGTTCGATCCCGGGACCGCGTTCGACCTGCTCTCGGAGTTCGACGTCACCGGTTCCTTTCTCCCGCCGACGGCGATCCGGATGCTGATGGACGTCGACGACCCCGCCGACCGCTACGAGCTCTCCCTGCGGGCGATCTGTTCCGGGGGCGAGCCGCTCACGCCGGAGATCCTCGAGTGGGCCGAGGCCGAACTCGAGGGGACGGTGGTCAACGAGCTGTACGGACAGACGGAGGCCAACCTCCTGGTGACGAACTGCCGGGAGTGGTTCCCCGCGAAAGCGGGCAGTATGGGAAAGCCGGTCCCCGGACACGAGGTCGCCGTGCTCGACCCCGAGACGGGTGAGCGCGTCGAAACCAGCGAGATCGGACAGGTCGCGGTTCGGCGGGGCGCCGACCCCGTCGTCTTCGAAGAGTACTGGAACGACCCCGAGAAGACGGCGGCGGCGACACTCGAGCGGGGAGACGGCAGCGAGCAGCGCAGTGGGGTACGATCCGAATCGGGCGAGACGGCCGAGGGCGAGGCCTGGCACCTGACCGGGGATCTCGCCGAGCGCGACGCGGAGGGGTATCTCTGGTTCAAATCACGCGACGACGACCTCATCATCACCAGCGGCTACCGGGTCGGCCCGCGGGAGGTCGAGGAGGCGATCCTCGAGCATCCGTCGGTCGCGCAGGTCGGCGTCGTCGGGGTGGCCGACGACCGTCGCGGCGAGATCATCAAGGCCGTCGTCCAGCCCGTCGCGGGGACGGCAGGGTCCGAGGAGCTACGCGAGGAGATCCGCGAGCTGGTTCGGGACCGACTGGCCGACTACGAGTATCCACGAGCGATCGAGTTCCGCGAGGAGTTACCGCAGACGACGACGGGAAAGATCCGACGGTCGGAGCTCGAGTAAGTGATAGAACGGGGCTGCGAGGCGTTCGCTCGAGTACCCGCGACGTCCGTGTGAGTCGGGTTACTCGTTGGGCGAGTAGTTCGGCGCTTCGTCGGTGATGACGACGTCGTGGGCGTGGCTCTCGGCCTGGCCGGCCGAGGAGACTCGGACGAACTCGCTGCGCTCCTTGAACTCGGGGATCGTCGGGGCGCCGACGTAGCCCATGCCGGACTGCATGCCGCCCGCGAGCTGGTGGAGTTCGGACTTGAGCGTGCCCTTGTACGGGGTCGCAGCCTCGACGCCCTCCGGGACGTAGTCGTCCTCCTCCTCGGGCTCTTCCTTGAGGTATCGGTCGCTGTCGCCGGATTTCATCGCGCCGACGGATCCCATACCGCGGTACTGCTTGTACTTCTTGCCGTTCATCGTGACGACACGGCCGGGGGCCTCGTCGGTGCCGGCGAAGTAGGAACCGAGCATGACGGCGTCGGCGCCGGCGGCGATCGCCTTGATCGCGTCGCCGGAGTAGCGGATGCCGCCGTCCGCGATGACGGGGACGCCGTGTTCGCTGGCGACGTCAGCGACCTGTGCGACGGCGGTGATCTGGGGCATGCCGGCGCCGGAGACGACTCGCGTGGTGCAGATCGAGCCAGGGCCGATGCCGACCTTGATTCCGTCGGCGAACTCGACCAGTTCCTCGGCGGCCTCACGGGTGCCGACGTTCCCGACGACGACGTCGGCCTCGACGGACTCCTTGATCTCGCGGGCGCCCTCGATGACGTTGCGGTTGTGCGCGTGGGCGGTGTCGATAAACAGGATATCGGCGTCGGCCTCGTCGGCGGCCTCGGCGCGCTCGCGCTCGAAGGGGCTGACGGCGACGCCACAGCACAGTTGGCCGTCCTCGTCGCGGACGGCCTCCTTGTACTCGCGGCGCTGGAGGATGCCCTGCATCGTGACGAGTCCGACGAGGAGGTTCTCGTCGTCGACGACCGGGACGCGCTCGATCTTGTGCTCGTACATCAGCTCGAACGCGTCGCGGGGGTCGACGTCCTCGTGGACCGTGATGACCTCGTCGGTCATCGCCTCCGTGACGTGGTCGTCCTCGTTGACCTCGAGGTGGGGCCGAATGTCCGTACTCGAGATGATGCCCAGTACCTCCCCGCGCGTGTTGACGACGGGGGCACCGCCGACGCCCTGGCGGGCCATCCGGTCGTCGATCTCGCGGACGGTCATCTCGGGGTCGGCCGTGACGACGTCCTCGTAGGGGATGACGAGTTCGTCGGCTCGCTTGACGCGGCCGATCTCCTCGACCATCTCGTCGACGTTCATGTTGCGGTGGATGACGCCGAGCCCGCCGTGGCGGGCCATCGCGACGGCCATGCCGCTCTCGGTGACGGTGTCCATCGCGGCCGACAGAATGGGGACCGAGAGTTCTACGGAGCGAGAGACGTGCGAGGAGAGGTCGGCATCGTCGGGTTCGACGCGACTCTCCTTCGGACGGAGGAGGACGTCGTCGAACGTTAGCGCTTCCGGTACCTGAAGTTTCGAAGAGTACGGCTCGTGCTCGGGAGCGTCGTTCGCCATGTAAACTGTCCGAAAGCGTCGGCAAAAAGCGTTGCGAGACCGGGGCGGGGTTGTGAACCGCTGTCGGTGGCGGCGAGGGGTGGTTCGGTCCGTCGAATCGCCACACGGCGTGTAGAACCACACAGTCCGGGAACGTGCACCACACATTCAGATCAGTTCATCTTTGTCAGGATCTGGCCGTTATTGGCTGAGATACGCCGAGTTGTGCAATCGCTTCTCACGCAACGTTTATTGACGGGCCAGTAGACCGTACGTGTATGAACGCTGTGAGTTTCAACAGCTCCCGACCCGTTGGCCAGACGAGCGCTGCCGCCGTCGCCACCAAAATTTTCGGGAACTTTACATCCAAACTCACAGCGCGAGGCCTCACGATGGACTGGCTCGCCACGCCCTCGTGGCACTCCCGTTCACACCACCCATCGGCCTCGGGTCACGGCCATCGATCCTAAGCGATGAGTGCATCCCAACACCCGATCGCCCTCCGGCTCGAGAGCCTGGTGGGCGGCGATACGAAGCTGTTAGCACTCGTCATGATGCTCCCGCTGATCGACGGGATCTTCCCGGCGTTGATCCTCGCGGGAGCACTCGACGACCCCCTCGGAGCCGTGCAGATCGGTCTGCTGATCTTCGGGGGTAGCGCCACCGTCGCCGTGATCCTCGCCGAGATGAGCGGGACGCCCCGCGAGCAGGTCACGGTCGTCCTGCTGGTCGGGATCCCGCTGATCCTGCTGGCGGCGCTGCAGGCCGCGCTGGCACCGGCGATCGACACCGTGCTCAACGAGGCCGTCTTCGAGCGGTTCGCGGCGGTCGTCATCCTCGCGATCGCGGCCAAAACCGCGAGCGCGACGATCGGCGAGTACCTGCCGAGCCCTGCGGTGATCGTCGGGCTGGGCCTGCTGGCGAGCCTCGAGCCCTCCGGCGCGGCGTTTATCGTGATGGACGACCCCGCGCTGGTCGCGAACGCGACCCTCGCGGCCGTCGTCGGCGTCGCCTTCGCGCTGGGGGTCGCCATCAGCGGCCCGTACCTGCGCGAGTACATGGACATCGACCGGTTCCGCTTCGGTAGCGCCGTCGCGCTGGGCCTGCTGCCGCTGTCGCTGCTGGGGATGGCGTTCGGCCAGGCCCCGCTGGCGGCGCTGCTGGTCGCAGCGATCTTCGCGGTCGACATCCCGCTCGAGCGCGACGACGACTCGTCCTCGCAGTCGAGCGAGAGCGCGCCGCGGTTCTCGAGCCCGTCGCCGTCACCCTCGCCGTCGCCCTCGGCGGAATCGGCACCCGCGGTCGGCACCGGACCGCTGTTCAACCCCGGCGGCTCGAGCTCGAACTCGAGTTCGGGGTCGTCGACGTCGACCGACGGCGGGCAGGACCAGTCGGCCGCGGAGGCGCTCGCAGACGAGGAGGACTCGAGTGACGACTCGGTCGAGGACGACGACGGTCCCTTCGATGACGACGAAGAGGAACGCGCACCCTGGCTCTGAATCGCGGGACGGAGCGTCCGAATCGAAACCACTTTAGGGCGGATCGCCCAACGTAGACTCGAGGGGTCGTGGCCAAGCCAGGCATGGCGACTGACTCCAGAGGCACCGCGCCCGGGACGACACTCCAGACTGATATACTGATCGGACACCTGATCAGTGTCCGTGTGATGACCCTCTGGAGTTCCGAGGCGCGCCGGAGATATCAGTCGATCGGGGGTTCAAATCCCTCCGACCCCATTTCCTCACCGCGAACAACATCGTGAGCGGTGAGTAATGAATGAGGAGGGTTTGAACGAGACCGAGGTTCTGCGAACGCAGTGAGCAGGTTCTCGGGCGTGGTTCAAATCCCTCCGACCCTCTCTGCACACTATCTAAGAGGGGCTTTCTCGACCTCTAAGTAGATCTTGCGACAATCTACCGTTCAATCAAAGTTCTTGATGAAGCGCTCGAACTCGATCAGAGCGATGTCTCATACTGGCTGTGGAAGTACCGCGACGAACTTTGGGCGCTTGTCGAAAGCGCAGGGTACGCGCTTGAGAACTACACTGACCGGATTCGGCGCGTGATAGGCCTCGCCTGTCGGAGTTGCTATCGCGCCGATCGTCTCGTCTCGAGGAGACCTTGTATCATGATGTGGCCGTCATCGGGTGGTGTCCGGTGCATCGCAGGCGTTAGTCGTGGCTTCTCTGATGAACATCTAACCGAATTACATGTATCCTGCTTTACTTTCACTGCGATCTGAAAATCGTTAACTTCGCAGCCTCACTACTGGATTCTGCCCTCATGGCGATACCAGAAAGCCGCTTAGAGAATTGGACTGGTACCGGCGCTGATAAAGGATCTGCCCGGTGTCGTCGAATGGTCTATAACGGACTTCGCGGATCTCGTTCCCCGCTTCAACAGAAGAAAGACGATTTCGACGTCTACCTCCAGGGATCGTATGCGAACACGACTCATATCTATGGGGGAAGTGACGTTGATATCGTTGTACGACTCGAGTCGTCATGGCGGAGGGATCTATCGGAACTCGATAGAAACGAGAAGGAACGCTATCACGAAGACTACGATGATGCTGATTACGGATACCGGGACTTCTACGGAGACGTCAAGAGTGCGCTAAAGACGAAATTCGGGAGCAAAGCAGTCAAAATCGACGACAAAGCAGTGAAGCTCGATAGCGATCATTGTTCCCTTCCGTTGAACGTTGATGTGGTCCCGGCCCAGGAATACCGCGTCTACTACTCATATCCGCCCGGAGATTCAGAACCCGATCTCACCCGGGGGATTTTCTTCCGAGACCAGTTCAAAGGTACGGATATCTACAACTTTCCCAAGGAGCATCGGTGGAACGGTGAGAACAAGAATAGTCGGTGTAATGGAAACTACAAAGAGACGATTCGGATGTTCAAACACGCACGAAACCACATCGGCGACAAGCTACTGTTCGGCAACGGCGACGTACCCTCTTACTTCATCGAGTGCTTGCTCTATAACATCCCCTATCAGCGGTTCCGGAAATCAGACCTTGGTGACCGCTTTGTAGCAGTTCTCGAGTTCCTTGAGCAAGACAAAATCGACGTCACGGACATGCAGCAACAAAACGAAATGGTCAACCTGACTGGATCTACAGTGACGACGTGGACGGCTGTTGAGGCGAACAGTTTCATCGAAGACTTGCGAGAACTATGGAATGGTTGGCCACACTAATGCACGCCTACTCTACTGACAACGATCTCCGCCCGAAAGTCATAGGCGGAATCGGGGCAATTGCACTGTTCGTACTAATCGGATTCGAACAGATCGCTGCCGCACTAGGAAACGTCGGCCTCATTGGTGTCACGTGGGCAATCCTGTTTGGAATAGGATTCACTTTGTTCGATCGTTTTCTCTGGAAAATATCGGCAATTCAAAAAAACCATTAGTATCCACTTCGGACTTGTCGGGCGAATGGGAGGGGTGGATAGAGACGTCCTATGACGGCGACTACGAGATTCCCGAAGAAGCTCTCCACACCGATAACGACCCAGATAGCGACTACACCCGGATGATTGGGAATCTCCATATTACGCAACGTTGGCGGAAAATAAACATTCACTTTGTAACCTACACGTCAGCTTCGGATAGCGTCGGTGCAACGATTCTGGCATCCGATGGTAGGTGGCCAACGCTGAGTTATCAGTATGAAAACCAGCCCGATTCAGATACACCGAAGACGATGTCCCTCCATCATGGAACCACCAATCTTGAATTGAAGAAAGACGAGAACGAGGACGATATTCTTGAGGGGTTCTACTACACCGGTAACGGTCGTCGAAATCACGGAAAGATGCACTTCAAGCGAGTTGATTAGTGTCTTTTCTATAGATTTTCGCGCCCTATCGATCATGGAGTACATCTGCACTGTCCATGTGGCCGACACACCACAAAATAATTCCAGTTTTCGCTCGCCGGAACCTTTCATGGTACTTGCGATAGACCTTGAAGTTCCCCGGCTGCCCGTCACTACCTCGAGCATCGTACTCTTGATCTCGCTCCACGTTCCGTTCCTGAACTTCACGTCGTACCAGCTCGAGCACACAACCCAAACACTGAACACCTTCACACCCAGCAAACAGGCATGAGCTGGGACGTCGACTACGAGAACGAGGACTCGATCGCACTGGCCCACGAGGACGGCTTCGTTCTGTTCGCCAAGCGGGGGATGGACCAGGGCGACCACACGAACTGGACCCTCGAGCTGACCGACACCGACGACGGGACCGAACTCGTCTCCGAGACCCACCGGATCTCCAACGAGCAACACCTGTGGTCGGTGATCGAGAAGTACACCGATCTGTACCCCGCCTAGCGACGACTCGAGCCAACTCTCACTCCCTCGAGCGCACCGTCAGCCCTCTCGAGGGGCCTCCGAGCCGATCAGTCCGCGTCGATGGAGACGCGCTCGACGTTCGTCGACCCGCAGGCGGTACAGCGCTGCTCGGCCGACTCGGTTAGGATCGAGCCACAGTCTTTGCAAGTCCCGCGGGTCGTGTCGCCGATCCGGGTTCCACAGAGCGAACAGACCCGTCTGGTTCCCCGGAACTGGGCGCCGCAGTCCCTACACGCGTAGACGCTTTTCATGGTCTGTTACACCGATATTCGGTGGCGCGGCACAAGGACGTTTCGTCCGACCGTTCACTCTTTCGACACAGTTTTTATTTCCTATTGCTTCAAATGTTATGGATCGTTGAAAATTGCAGAGAGTTTATGTTTGGCGCGATAGAATTACTGCTGAGATGGCGCCATCAACTCGTCGGGGGAACGAAACGACGGCCGCCGGCTCGAGTCGGTACGAGGCGGTCGCCGACCTCGCACAGCGTGCCCTCGCAGACGACGACCTCGAGACGATCCTGCAGGCGACGACGAGCGCCGTCGCTACCGTGATCGACGCCCGATCGCTGGCGGTCCTCGAGCGGCTTCCGGGGGGGAGCCGCGCGACGATCCGCAGCCACGTCGGCCGCCACCCAACGGGGGGTGAGGCCGGAACGGTTCCCGCGACGGCCGAGAGCTGGGTGGGGACGGTCCTCGATCGAGGAGCCGTGATCGTCGACGACCACCGAACGAGCGACGTCGACCCGCCCGCCGAGGGCGAGCCGAGAAGCAGCGTGGGGGTTCGCATCGACGCCGACGGCGAACCGTGGGGCGTTCTCGAGGCCCACGCGACCGACACCGGGGCGTTCGCCGAGGCCGACGTCGCCTTCCTCGAGCGAGTCGCCGACGTCCTCGAGCCCGCGCTCGACGCCGACCGAAGCCGAACGCGCTCCGACGCCGCCCCGTCACACCGGGAGGGCGTCGACCGCGTCCTCCGGGCGATCGAAACCGCACGGGAGGGGATCGCCGTCCTCGAGCCCGGCGGCGAGTTCGCGTACGTCAACGAGGCCTACGCCGAACTGTACGGCTACGAGCCCGCAACGATGCGGGGGATGCACTGGGAGGAAGTTCACCCGTCGGGGATGGTCAGGCGGATCTACCGCGAGGTGTTCCCGCAGCTCTCGACGACCGGTGCCTGGTCCGGCCGGACGATCGGGCTGCGAAGCGACGGGACGCGGTTCCTCAAGGAACACAGCCTCTCGTCGACGGCCGACGGCGGGATGGTCTGTATCGTCCGGGACGTCGTCGAGCGTCGACGGCTCGAGTCCGAGTTCGAGGAGATCTACAGTCGGATCACGGACGCGGTGATCGGTCTCGGCGTCGACTGGACGTTCACTCACGTCAACGACCGGGCCGCGGAGCTGATCGGGCTCGAGGATCGGGAGCTCCGGGGTCGCTCGTTCTGGACGGTGTTCGCGGACGTCGACGAGACGTTCGAGACGGAGCTTCGAACCGCGATGGAGAGCCAGGAGCCGACCGCCTTCGAGGAGTACGTCCCCGTCCTCGAGTCGTGGCTCGAGGTCAGCGTCTACCCCTCCGAGACGGGGCTCTCGATCTACCTCCGGGATATCACCGATCGCAAGACCGTCGAGGGCGAGCTTCGGGAGAGCAACTGGGCGCTGCGCCAGCTCTACGAGATCACCGCCGACCCGGAGCGGTCGTTCGAGGAGAAGGTGACGGAGCTGCTCGAGCTCGGTCGCGAACGGCTCGGCCTCGAGGTCGGGTTCGTCGCCAGCGTCGACCCCGAGGCCGATCAGTTCGAGATCGTCCACGCCACGGCGGACGACCGGGTTCGACCCGGGAAGACGGCGCCGCTGTCGGAGACCTACTGCCGACAGACAATCGAGACGATGGAGCCGTTCGTCCTCACCGACGCGCCCGACGAGGGGTGGGCCGACGAGCGGGCGTACCGTCGATGGGGATTCGATACCTACGTCGGCTGCGAGATCCCGGGGGGCGACGGCACTCGGACGGTCTGTTTCGCCGACGACGACGCCCGATCGGAGCCGCTGACGCCCGCCGAGCGGGGGTTCGTCGAGCTCGCGGCACAGTGGCTCAGCTACGAACTCGAGCGACGCCACCACCAGACCGAACTCGAGGAGCTCGTCGACGAGCTGGAGGCCTCGAACGAACGGCTCGAGCAGTTCGCCTACGCGGCCTCCCACGACCTCCAAGAACCCCTTCGGATGATCACGAGCTACCTCCGGCTGATCGAGGACCGGTATGGCGACGAGCTCGACGCCGACGGCGAGGAGTTCCTCGAGTACGCCGTCGACGGCGCCGAGCGGATGCGCGAGATGATCGAGGGGCTGCTCGAGTACTCCCGGGTCGACACCCGCGGAGACTCGTTCGAGACCGTCGATCTCGAGTGCGTTCTCGAGGCAGTGCGATCCGACATCCGGGTCCAGATCGCGGAGTCCGACGCCGAGATCACCGCCTCGCCGCTACCCCGCGTGCGGGGTGACTCCGGGCAGCTGCGCCAGCTCTTCCAGAACCTGTTATCGAACGCGATCAAGTACAGCGGCGACGAGCCACCCCGGATCGACGTCTCGGCCGATCGCTCGCGGGTCGACGGCTACTGGCGGATCGCCGTTCGCGACGACGGCGTCGGGATCGATCCCGAGGAGAGCGAGCGGATCTTCGACGTGTTCCAGCGTCTGCACGGCCACGACGAGCCGGGGGCCGGGATCGGGCTCGCGCTCTGTCAGCGGATCGTCGAACGCCACGGCGGCGAGATTCAGGTCGACTCCGAGCCCGGCGAGGGGGCGACGTTTACCGTGACGCTGCCGCCCGCGAGCGTCCCGGCCGCGTAGCCGATCGTCGCCGGGTTTTTATCGTGGTTCGCCGAACTCGAAGCTATGAGCCGAGACACCGTTCGACTCCGCTGGAACGAGGACGAGACCGTCGCGACCCTGCTGGTCGACCGTCCCGACGCCCTCAACGCCCTGAACGTCGCGACCCTCGAGGGGATCGGCGACGCTATCGAGGAGGCCGAAAACGAGGGCGCGCGGGCGCTCGTCCTGACGGGCGCGGGCGACGACGCGTTCATCGCGGGTGCCGACATCAGCTACATGCAGGACCTCTCGAGCCCGGAGGCCCAGGCCTGGGGCGAGCTCGGTCACTCGGTCGCCGACGCCCTCGAGTCGTTCCCCGCGCCGACGATCGCGGCGATCAACGGCTACGCCTTCGGCGGGGGCTGCGAGATGGCGCTGGCCTGTGACCTGCGGGTCGCGAGCGAGTCGGCGCTGATCGGCAACACGGAGATCGACCTCGGGATCATCCCGGGCTGGGGCGGCACTCAGCGCCTGCCCCGACTGGTCGGCGACGAGGCGGCGCGGCGACTGATCTTCCTCGGCGAGCGTCTCGACGCCGAGAGCGCGGCCGAACTCGGCCTCGTCGGCGAGGTCGTCGCCGACGACGAACTCGAGGCGACCGTCACCGAGCTGGCCGAGCGCCTCGCGGCGAAACCCGCCGACGCCATGCAGGCCGCAAAGCAGTCGGTCAACCAGTTCGGCGAGGGGTCGCGCTCGAGCGGGCTGGCCTACGAACAACGCGCGTTCGCGAGCCTCTTCGGCACCCACGACCAGCGCGAGGGGATGGGGGCGTTCCTCGAGGACCGGGAGCCGGAGTTCGAGTAACGTATTCGGAGCCGTCAAACCGACCCGTAGCGTGACGAGGGTTCGACCTTGCTTTCCGCGCGAACGAGAGACGGTCACGTCTCGTTCCGTGACCGATCCCGAAACGCCGGGCGATTCGAGTCGGGTTCCGTCGAAGTGGAACGCGACCGACGGTCGGCGTTGATCGGTTTCTCGCCGAGTCTCGTCGGTGACGAGCGATCGGCTCTCCCGAGGGCGAGGCGGCTGCAAGCACATGACGGGATGACCGTTAGGGATGTCATCGTTGAACGCGGCGGTGTAACGCTATTGCCTCGAGAAGCGGGAAGCGCCGTCGCAGTTCCCCGTCTTCTCGGTGAGTATCTAGCGCACTCCACCTACCGATGACAGCAGACGACCAATCCGACACCGACCGAGCGGAGGATCGAGCCGAGAAGACGCCGGGCGACGCGACCGGAAAGCCGACCCGAGCCGACGGCTCGGGATCCACGGGGACGAGCGACGACGTCGGCGACGAGGTCGACGAGAACAGCAAACACGAGCAGCTCGAGGAGGTACGCGAGAATCCGGAGGGCGAGCACCTGACGACCGACCACGGCGTCAAGGTCAGCGACACGGACAACTCCCTGAAGGCGGGCGAGCGGGGTCCGACGATCATGGAGGACTTCCACTTCCGGGAGAAGATGACCCAGTTCGACCACGAGTCGATTCCGGAACGGGTCGTCCACGCCCGCGGAACGGGCGCCCACGGCTACTTCCAGCCCTACGAGGATCCGGATCTCGGCGAGTACGACGACATCTCCGAGCTGACGAAGGCCGGCCTCTTCCAGGATCCCGACCAGAAGACGCCCGTCTTTACGCGCTTTTCGACGGTCGTCGGCTCTCGCGGCTCGTCCGACACCGTCCGGGACGTCCGCGGCTTTGCGACGAAGTTCTACACCGAGGAGGGCAACTGGGACCTCGTCGGGAACAACATGCCGCCCTTCTTCATCCAGGACGCGATGGAGTTCCCCGACCTGGTCCACGCGATCAAACCCGAGCCCGACGACGGGATTCCGCAGGCGTCGGCGGCCCACGACACGTTCTGGGACTTCGCCTCGCTGAAACCCGAGACGACCCACATGCTCATGTGGGTGCTCTCGGGACGGGCGCTGCCGCGAGCGTACCGCATGATGCAGGGCTTTGGCGTCCACACCTTCCGGCTGGTCAACGACGACGGCGAGTCGGTGTTCGTCAAGTTCCACTGGACGCCCAAGCTCGGCACCCACCAGCTCGTCTGGGACGAGACGACGAAGCTCTGGGGCAAGAGCTCCGATTTCAACCGCAAGGGGCTCTACGACGTCATCGAGGAGGGGTACGACCCCGAGTGGGAACTGGGCGTCCAGATCTTCGACGAGGAGCAGGCCGAGGAGTTCGACTTCGACGTCCTCGACCCGACGAAGATCGTCCCCGAGACCGAGGTCCCGGTCCGGCCGATCGGGAAGATGGTGCTCAACGAGACCCCCGACAACTTCTTCGCCGAGGTCGAGCAGGTCGCGTTCCACCCGGGCAACGTCGTCCCGGGGATCGACTTTTCGAACGACCCGCTCCTGCAGGGCCGGCTGTTCTCCTACCAGGACACCCAGCTCAACCGCTTCGGCGGCGCCAACTGGGACGAGATCCCGATCAACCGCCCGATCGCCGAGCGACACAACAACCAGCGCGCCGGCTTCATGCGCCAGGAGATCAACGAGGGCAAGGTCTCCTACAAGCCGAACTCGATCGGCGACGACGATCCCCAGGAGGCGCCCGCCGAGGAGGGCGGCTACGAACACTACGCCGAGAAGGTCGACGGCCAGAAGATCCGCAACCGCAGCGACAGCTTTGAGGACCACTTCACGCAGGCGCGGCTGTTCTGGAACAGCATGAGCGACGCCGAAAAAGAGAACATCATCGGCGCCGCCCACTTCGAACTCGGTAAGGTCGGACGCGTGGAGATCCGCGAGCGGATGGTCTACGACCTCTTCAACAACGTCGACCACGAGTTCGCCAAACGCGTTGCCGAGGGAATCGGTATCGAAACCCCCGAGGAGCCCGGCGATCAGATGCCGACTCACGACCGCGAGGACCCCTCCCTGAGCATGGAGAACCGAACTCCAGACACGATCGAGACCCGCAAGATCGCGATGCTGATCGACGACGGGTTCGACGACGAGCACGTCGAGACGCTCCGGTCGGCCCTCGAGGACGAGGGCGCTCGAGTCAAGGTCGTCTCGAAGGTCCTCGGCGAGAAGTCCGGCGCCGACGGCGAGACGGTCGAACCGGACAAACACCACGTCGCAGCAGCTTCGGTCTCGTTCGACGCAGTCGTGATCCCCGGCGGCGAGGAGAGCGTCGACGCCATGCGCGGGCAGGGCGACCCGAAGCATTTCGTCGCCGAGGCGTTCAAACACTACAAGCCGATCGCCGCGGTCGGCGAGGGAACGACGCTGTTCGAGGACGTCGACCTGCCCGAGACCGAGATCGCCGGCGAGGACGAACTCGTGACCGACGCCGGTGTCGTTACCTGTCGCAGCGACGACCTCGAGTCGTTCGCCGAGGCGTTCGTCGATGCGATCGCCCAGCACCGCCACTGGGACCGCAATCCGGAGGAAGTTCCGGCCTGAGGGGTCGCCGGGTCGACGCCGCGACACGGGCCGTGTCGTCGGGACGAACGCGAATCGGCGCGCGGCGTCATCACGGATGGCAACTTTCGGACAGGTTGGTCGACTGCTGTTTCAAACATGTCCCACTTATTTCGGAGTGTCTCGACGTCCGGTCACTCGATAGCGGTATTCGGATAGATATCGCACCAACAAGTAGATTTAATACCCGATAGATGGGAAAACGAACGTCGGCGTTGACGCCGACCGACAGCGCACTCGGCCGTGAGTGCCGGTGGATGACTCATGCTCGACTCGCCGTCGGCGATCACTCGTGGCTGTGTGATCGCGTTGTCGCGCGACCGGGCCGCGGCTCCGCCCCGGCCGCGCCCGTCATCGCTTGCTGAGTACTCCTCAAGCGGTTACTTCGTCCGAGAGCTCCGCGGATCGTACTCCTCGAGGGAGTCCCGAAGCGCCCGGTGGGCGTGAAAGGCGACCGAGAAGTCCTGCGGACTGGGGATCGTACAGGCCAGCCAGCCGACCGTCGCCGCCGTGACGACGGTCGGTCCCTCGGTCGCATACCCCGTCGCGGTGAGGCCGAGCGCCGGCAGCGCGAGAGCCAGGGGTGCAAGCGCTGCCGCCCGAAGAACCCAGGGCGAATCCGTTCCGGTCGGTCGCGGCTGGACGACAGCCCAGGGGCGACTTCGAAGGAGGCCGACGATGCCCCGCTCACGGTTCGGGAGATACGAAATCGTGTAGTCGATCGCACCGAACCGGAGGACGAACGCGTGGGACCACTCGTGGGCGATCAGCCCGACCACGACCGTCACCGCGAGTACGCTACAGCCGACGAGAAGTTCCGTTCCGACCATCGTCACCTATCGCGGACGGCCTCTCCCTCGAGCGGTCGGATCGACGGCTGTGTCGCTCGTTTCTTGTCCAGAGTCGTTCTTCAAATCCATCTGTCGACGTACTGCGTAGCAGGCCTGCCAACTGTTAAGTGTTTTGGGGTGGTGAACCATACCATGGTACTCAGTGAACCCCTCGAGTTCGGGCACGACGACCGGAAACGGATCTACGAGTACGTCGAGCGCCACGGGGCCGTCGATCCGCTCGAGGCCCAGGAAGAGCTCGGGATCGAGCCGGGCGGCTTCCGTCACCACGTCGCGATCTTAAAGCGCGACGGCCGCCTCGAGGAGAAAGACGGGACCCTCCGAGTGACGATCGACGCCGGCGCCGAGGAGGAGTACCGCTCCGAGGACCTCGAGTTCCACATTCGCCCGGCCAGACAGGAGGACCTGGCCGGGATCGTCGGCGCGATCCGACAGGTCGCCGAGGAGCGAACGTACATCGAGGCCGAAAGCGTCGCTGACGAGGTCGACCACGAGGAGGCGCTGCTCAGGCACAACGAACTGGAGTCACGAATGTTCTTCGTCGCGACCGTCGACGACGACGTGGTCGGCTGGGTCCACCTCCACGCGCCGGAGCTCGAGAAACTGAGCCACACCGCCGAACTGACCGTCGGCGTCCTCGACGGCTACCGAGGTCACGGGATCGGCTCGCACCTGCTTGCTCGCGGTCTCGAGTGGGCGGGAACGAACGGCTACGAGAAGGTCTACCAGAGCGTTCCCTCGACCAACGAGGACGCGATCGCGTTTCTCGAGACCCACGACTGGGAGACCGAGGCGATTCGTGAGAACCACTACAAGCTCAACGGCCACTACGTCGACGAGGTGATGATGGCCGTCGAGCTCTGAGAACGACGGGTCGGTCGATACCGATCAGGCCGGACTGCTGTCGCTCTCGGCGACCTCGAAGAGGTCGTCGTACCCCTCGTCGGTCGGGAGCTGCGTTCTCACGTCCTCGAGCGTGTCGCCGGTGAGGGCTTCCTCGAGAGCCGCCGGAGGGCTGGAATCGAAAGACAGTTTGAACGGACGGTGCTACGGGGAGTCATGCTCTCGATCGCGCTTGCCGGGAAACCGAACGCCGGCAAGTCCACGTTCTACACCGCGGCGACGATGGCGGAGGTCGACGTCGCCAACTACCCGTTCACGACGATCGACGCCAATCGGGGGGTGAGCTACGCCCGCACCGAGTGTCCCTGCCTCGAGCGCGACGAGCGCTGTAACGCCGACAACTGCGAGGACGGCAAGCGCTACGTCCCGATCGAGCTGATCGACGTTGCCGGGCTCGTCCCCGGCGCCCACGAGGGGAAAGGCCTCGGAAACCAGTTCCTCGACGAACTCACGAACGCCGATGTGATCGTCAACGTGATCGACGCCTCCGGCGGCACCAACGAGAAGGGCGAACCCGTCGACATCGGTGAGCACGACCCCCTCGAAGACATCGACTTCGTCGAGGAGGAGATGGACCTCTGGCTGGCCGACATCGTCGACCGCAACTGGGAGTCGATCGAACGCCAGTCGCGCTCGCCAGGGTTCGACGTCGACGACGCGCTCGCGGAGATGCTCACCGGCTTCGGCGCCTCGCCGACCGACGTCGCCCGCACGCTGCGGGAGATCGACTACCCCGAGGACCCCCGCGAGTGGACCGACGATCACCGCGAGGCCCTGGCCCGCGAGATCCGCCAGCGCACCAAGCCGATCGTCGTCGCCGCGAACAAGATCGACGTCGCTCCCGAGGAGAACGTCCGGAAACTGCTCGAGCTCGATAAACCCGTGATCCCCACCACCGCGGAGGGCGAACTCGCCCTGCGTCGAGCCGCCGACAACGGCCTCGTCGACTACGATCCCGGCGACGACACCCTCGAGGTCGGCGCCGACGTCAGCGACGCCCAGCGCGAGGCCCTCGAGGGACTCGCAGATACGATGACCGAGTACGGCGGCACCGGCGTCCAGGGGGCACTGGACTACGCGGTGTACGACCTGCTCGAGCACCTCACCGCCTACCCCGTCGAGGACGCCTCGAAGTGGTCCGACGGTAGCGGCAACGTCCTGCCCGACGCCCACCTGCTCCCCCAGGGGTCGACGCCCGTCGATCTGGCCTACACCGTCCACTCCGACATCGGCGACGGCTACCTCCACGCCGTCGACGCCAAGTCGAGTCGAGAGATCGGCGAGGGGTACGAGCTCGAGGAGGGGGACGTGATCAAGATCGTGAGTACGAACTGACGAACTCGAACGGTAGCCGTGGCACTGTGCCCGCCCAACCTACAACGAACAAAGCGAGTCACGTCCGGACTGCAGTATTCCGCGCCCCGGGGTGTGTACTCGGCTGTACTCTTCGATATCCGCGCTCACTCTAGCGGCTGTACGTAGTCGACCTGCTTCGGCTGGAAGTCCATATCGCGATAGAACCGGCGCGCGTCCTCATTTTCCCACTCACAAGAGACTTTGAGATGGTCACACCCTCGCTCGAGAGCCATCTCTCTCACGCGTTCGAGGACCGCCGCGCCGTGGCCCTGGCCCCGGCGGTCCTCGTCGATGGCGAGGTTCACGATGCGGAGGTACGTCGAGTACCGCCGGGAGGGGTGACGACCCTCGCGGAGCGTGACGAGACCGATACGCTCGCCGTCGTGAACGACCAGGTAGTCCGTGACGTCTTCGCTATCGAGGTGTGCACGGAAGCCATCGTCGGGGACCTCGCGAACGTTGGCGTAGGCGAGTTCGTTCAGCTCTGAGTACGCCTCCATCTCCGTTGCGAGGGCGTACCAGCGGTCGACGAGCGCCTCGAGGTCGTCCGCGGTGGCTTCGACGAGCTTCATACGGGAACACTCCGCGGCTCGGTTGTCAACGTTCGGTCGGCGTGTCTCGCTCTGACAGGCCCCTCCGTCGTGCTCCGAACGGTCGGTGGCCCCGTGTCGGACGGCGATCCGAAAGCGACGGTCTCGCGTTCGGAAGCTACGTTGCCAGCTGCAACAGCGCCCCGAGACAGACGAGCACCGCGCCGAGCACGGTCAACCCGATCCCGCCGTCGTTCGGGACCGAGTCGGCAGGGTCGTCCGAGAACAGGAGCTGTGACGCGGCGAAGAGAAACAGCCCGCCACCGCCGACCGCCATCAGTCCCGCTCCGAGGCTCGAGCCGTCGGTGACGATCATCGAGACTCCCATCGCTGCGACGACACTGCCGATGACGCCGTTCGACAGGTGGTACAGCGTCGGTCGGTCCATAGTGTTCGTTCTTCCTGACACGTATTAGTAACCTCGGTAGTAGAGAGGTCGTCAAACACGAGCCGGGCTCGCCGGTCGCCGTCGAAAAACGCTTTCGTCGCTCGCTCGAGTGCCCCACACGATGACCAGCGAGAAGGCAAAGATGCTCGCGGGGGAGCTGTACGATCCGACCGACCTCGAACTCGAGGCCGAGCGCGACCGAGCCCGCGAACTGACGCGGGAGTACAACCGGACGGCGCCCGACGAGGACGATCGGCGACGGGAGCTGCTCGAGGAGCTGCTCGGCTCCCGCGGCGAGGCGTGTACGATCGAGCCGTCGTTTCGCTGCGATTACGGTTCGAACATCCACGTCGGCGAGGACTTCTTCGCCAACTTCGACTGCGTGTTTCTGGACGTCTGTCGGATCGAGGTCGGCCGGAGCTGCCTGATCGGGCCGGGCGTCCACGTCTACACCGCGACACACCCCCTCGAGGCCGACGAGCGCGCCGAGGGGCTCGAGTACGGCGAGCCGGTGGCGATCGGCGACGACGTCTGGATCGGCGGGCGGGCAGTGATCAACCCCGGTGTGACGATCGGCGACGAGGCCGTCATCGGCTCCGGCGCCGTCGTCACCGAAGACGTCCCCGACGGGGTCGTCGTGCAGGGCAACCCCGCGACGGTAGTTCGGGAGCTCGAGGCGGCGGATTGATCGCCCGACAGCGGCCGGTTCCCGATCGCTGGCCGTCTCGGTGACGGATTCGACGCGAGCACCTCGAGAACGGTCGGGACGCTTTCACCGTCTGCACGCTCGTCAGCGGCTGGCAGTTCGTCACCGGATAGCTTTCTGAGGGGTCCGCCCGTATCTATCGTGTCCCATGACAGCTAGCAATCAGGACCCGCCGGAGTGGCGCCTCGCCGGCGAGTTCATCGAGGCGTGCAACTGCTCGGTTCCATGTCAGTGTCTGTGGTACGAGCTCCCCGACGACGGCAGGTGCACGTTCGCCGGGTTCTGGACCATCGAGGAGGGAACGTACGGCGACGTCTCGCTCGACGGGCTGGGCGCGGGGATGCTCGTCTGGGAGGACGGCCTCCTCCTCGAGGGCGGCTGGCACGTCGTCCTCGTACTCGACGAGGCCGCCGACGACGAGCAGGCCGAGGCACTCGAGACGATCTTCTCCGGGCAAGCAGGCGGGCTGTTCGAGGCCGCCGCCCCGCTGATCGAGACGGTCGAAGACAGCGTTACGGTCCCGTTCTCGTACTCGACGGCCGACGGCCACCGCTCGTTCAGCGCCGGCGATATCGTCACGATCGAGACCGACGAGAGCGTCGGCTTCGGCGACCAGCAGGGATCGGTGTTCCCCCACCCGTTCGTCCCGCCAGAGGAGCGGGCGAGCACCGGGAAGACGACCGACGCGACCGTCGACTACGACGACGACTTCTCGTGGGACGTCGGCGGCAACAACTCCTACTTCGGGCCGTTCGAGATGGCCAACGGCTGATCAAACCCGCAGCACTCCACGAGCATGACCACTCGAGACTCCGTTCCGCAGCGACCCGCTGTCCGACGGATACCTGTCGTCGCGGTCGTCGTCTACGGCGTCGCGCTCCTCGCCTGGATCGCGATCCTCCGTCAGTGGCTGCCGATGCCGGGCAGAGAGATGGGGACGGAGATGCGGATGTCGGACCCCGGCGTTCCGGAGGCGATGGCACTCGAGGGCGGCGCCGTCGGAGTCGTGCTCTACCTGATCATGTGGGGGACGATGATGATCGCCATGATGTACCCCTCCTCGGTGCCGCTGTTTCGCCTGTACGACGGAACGCTCCGGGAGGCCTCGAGGACCGCACGGCTCGCCCGGCTGGGCGCCCTCCTCGGGGCGTACACGCTCGTCTGGACGCTCACCGGGCTGGTTCCGCTGGCGGTCAACGCGGCCGTTCCGATCGCACCGCTTGCCACGGATCACGGCGTCTTCCTGTTCGGGGGTGTACTCGTCGTCCTCGGCGGCTACCAGCTCTCGCCGTACAAGTACCGCTGTCTGGATCGCTGCCGATCGCCGTTCGGATTCCTGCTAACCTACCACCGTCCCGGCGTCGTCGGCGCCGCGAGGATGGGCTGGGAGTTCAGCCGCTTCTGCGTCGGCTGCTGCTGGGCGCTGTTCGCCCTCATGGTCGTCGCTGGCTCGATGAACGTCCTCTGGATGGCCGGTATCGCGGTCGTGCTCTCGCTCGAGCGAACCGTTTCGTGGGGTCCCCAGCTGGCGAGGGCGGTCGGCGCGGTCGCGGCGGTCGGCGGCGTCGCAGTGCTCGCGGTCGCGATGGTGTAGCCGGTGGCCACGAGCGACGACCAACTGATCGCCCGGCTACCCGACGCCCCCGACGAACAGTCGCAGCCCGAGTCCGATCAACACGAGCCCCGAGAGCCACTGCACGCCGGTCGCGAGGCGCGGTCGGGCGGTCAGCAGCGTCCGGACGCCGCTCGAGGCGAGCGCGACCGCTCCCAGGTAGGCCATCGTCAACAGCGCGTAGATTCCCCCGAGGACGGACAGCTGCGTCGGGACGTGGCTCGAGCCGTCGACGAACTGCGGAAGGAAGGCGAGGAAGAACAGCGCGACCTGCGGGTTGGCGACGTTGACGATGACGGCCTCCCTGAAGGGGTTTTCCTCGACGGCGGTTCCGTCACCCTCCGCCAGGAGCTCCGTCTCGCGGATCGTCCGAACGCCGAGGTAGACCAGGTACGCCGCGCCGACGTAGGTGACGGCGGCGAAGGCGACCTCGGAGGCCCGGAAGATCGCTGCGAGCCCCACGGCCGCCGCGAGCGTGTGGACGAGGACGCCGACGCTGATCCCCGCCGCGGAGGCCAGCCCGCTCTCGCGGCCGTCGCCGACGCTGCGGGTCAGCACGTAGACGGTGTCGGGGCCGGGCGAGAGGATCATCGCTCCCGCGGCGAGGAGGTACACCGCCAGCAGCGCCGGATCGAGCAGAACGGTTCGGAGCGCCTCGAGCACGGCGTTTCACACCTCGCGTGCCCTCGAGTCGGGAAGTCGTATCGCGGTCACTGTCGGATCAGTTCGCGGTCGACGACAAAAGGGGCGGGGTTCCGCTCCTCACCAGAACCGGGCCAGCGGTTCGAACCAGACCGCGGCGACGAGCACGGCGAGGAAGACGTACGAGCCCCGTATCAACAGCATGGTCGCCAGCTTCGGCGGCGCGCGGCGGGCGACGACGGCAACGGCGGCGAACGCGAGCGCGGCCAGCACCGCGGAGGGCGGAAACACCCGTCCGGCGGCGAAGGCGACGACGACGAACAGCGCGGTGAGCATGAGCCCGTAGGCGACGGCGTACGCGCGGTCTGGGCCAACCGCGACCGCGACGGTCCGTTTGCGGATCGAGCGGTCGTAGTCGTAGTCCTTGGCGTCGTCGATGACCTTGATTCCCGAGAGCAACACGAGGAACACCGCGGCGAAGCCGATCGGAACCAGCGCGAACGTCTCCGCCTGGACGTAGAACCCGCCGAGAAGCGAGAGCGCGATCCCGAGGGGGTAGCCGGTCGTCGCCGTCACAGGATTCATATCGAGCTGTGGGGCGTGGTAGTAGGCGATCACCCACGTCGGGATCGTGAGGGCGGCGGCGACCCAGCCGACCAGTACGAACAGGGCGACCGTACAGAGGGCGAACGTCGCCGTCGAGACGGTCAGCCCGAGCCGGCAGCCGCGTTCGGTCAGCGGGTGGTCGTCGTCCTCCTCGCGGACGTAGAAGTCGACGTAGCCGTCCTTGACGTGGGCCGTGTACACCGCCGCGAACATCGCGACGACGTGCAGCGCCGCGACTCCCGGCGCGAACGCTTCGGCTAGCACCGCGCCGAACAGCGAAGCGGCGAGCGGCGGGAGCATGAACACGGGATGGACCTGCGACCAGAACGCTCGAGCCGTCGCCCCGACGCCGGCCCCGTGTCTCGCGAGGGACATAGTTCGGGTGACGACGGTCCGACGTAAAATACCGCGGGTAGCGGGGAGTTTGCGTGGCTCTCGAGCGTGAGCGACTACTCGGGGAGGTACGCGATCCCGTCGGGATGGAGCTCCGTGTCGTAGCGTTCGATCTCCGTCCAGCTCGCACAGTCGATCACGGAAACGTCGTTGGTCTTGTTGTTGGCGACGAACGCCCGGTCGCCGTCGGGCGCGAAGACGGTGCCGCCGGGCCAGATCCCGACCGGGATGCGGGCGATCTCCCAGGGCCGTTGCTCGCCGTCGCGGACGTGTTCGGTGTCGAGCAGGGAGACGTCGTTGGACTCACGATTGGGGACGAGAACGTGGCGGCCGTCGGGCGAGAGGACGACGCGGATCGGCGTCTCGCCAAGCAGCGCCCGGTTCGTCTGCTCGAGCGTGTCGGGATCGAGCACCGACAGCATGCCATCCTCCTGGTTCGCGACGAGGAGGCCGGCCTCGGGGTGGACTGCGATCCCCTCGGGCTCCTCGCCGACCGTCGGATCGCCGATTATTCGGCGTTCTTCGCAGTCGATCGCGGTGACGTTCGCACTGCCGATGTTGGCGACGAACGCCCGCTCCTCGTCGGGCGTCAGCGCCACCATGTGGGATTTGTCCTGGTGGGTCGGGAACTCGTCGACGATCTCGTTCGTCTCGCAGTCGACGACGTAGACGCGACTGCTGTAGGTCGAGGCCAGCCACAGCTCGCCCGCGTCCTCTCGCACTGCGAGCCCGTGTGGGAAGTCGAACCCCTCGTGTTCGATCTCGGCGGTTCGCCCCCATGTGTCGGGATCGAACGCGAGCAGCGTGTTTCCAAGCGAGCAGGTGACGTAGACGGTCTCGTCGTCGGGACCCACGACGATCTCGTGGGGGTTGAACTCGGTCTCGACGACGCGGACGGTCTCGCCGGTGTCGGCGTCGATGACGGACATCGTGTCCGAATCCTTGTTCAAAACCAGCAACTGATCGGTCATACGGGATCCTCTCGTCGCTCGATCCCTAACGTTCCGAGAACCGGCAAACGGCTCACGGACCGGGTCGCCGGGGGACACAGTTTCATGATCCGCCGGGACCCACGGGAGAGCATGACGGACGGATACACCGGGGCCGACCTCTTCGTCGACGCCCTCGAGTCCTACGACGTCGACTACGTCTTCGGCAACCCCGGCACGACGGAGCTGCCGATCGTCGACGCGATCGGCGAGAGCGAACTGGAGTACGTGCTGGGCCTCCACGAGGACGTCGCGGTCGGGATGGCCGGCGGCTACGCCCAGACCAGACGCTACCACGCCCACCACGACGAGTCGATCACGCCCGTCGGGGTGGCGAACCTCCACATCGCGCCCGGACTGGCCCACGGGCTCGGCAACCTCTACGCAGCCAAGATCACCGGTGCGCCGCTGGTCGTCACGGCGGGCAACCACAGCACCGACTTCCGTCACGAGGAGCCGATCCTGAGCGGCGACCTCGCCGAGATGGCCGAGGGGTTCTGCAAGTGGTCCGACGAGGTCTTAGACGTCGAAGCGCTGCCGACGATGCTCCGGCGGGCGTTCCGCGTCGCGATGACCCCGCCGACCGGGCCCGTCTTCCTCGCGTTGCCACTGGACGTCACGCTCGAGGAGACCGACGCCGAACCGGAACGGCTCGGACCGATTCCCAACGCCGGGAGCGGCGATCCGGGCCAGCTCGAGCGCGCGGCCGAGCTGCTGACCGAGGCCGACGACCCGGTGATAGTCGTCGGCGACGAGGTCGCCCGCTCGGGCGCTGACGCCGTCGCGGCCGCGGTCGAACTCGCCGAAGCCACGGGGGCCCGCGTCCACGGCGAGATTCTGGCCTGCGAGATCGACTACCCGACCGACCACGACCAGTGGGTCTCCTACATCCCGCCGGACGAGGATCTCGCCGCGATGCTGATGGACAGCGACACCCTGGCGTTCGTCGGCTGCTCGACGAACACCACCCTGACCCGCCACGAGGAGGCGCTGGTCGACCCCGAGACGACGTGCATCCACGTTGGCCCCGACGCCTGGGAGCTCGGGAAGAACCAGCCGGCCGACGCCGCCGTTATCGGCGATCCCGGACTCGTCCTCGAGGGGCTCACCGAGCGCGTCCGGAAGCGACTCTCCGAGGAGGTAGTCGAAGAACGCCTCGAGCACGTTGCCGCAGTCAAAGAGATGGTCGAGGCCCAAATTGCGGGGATGGGCGAGGACGAGGCGCCGGGCGACCCGCGGGCCTCGAAGGCCCAGCTGGTCGACGCGATGGAACGGGTCGCCGGCGACGCCTACGTCGTCGACGAGGGGATCACCTCGAAGTACGCGATGCTCACGCGCTGGGACCTCGCTCCCGAGCAGTACATCTCGAACAAAGGTGGCGGGCTCGGCTACGGGCTGCCCGCCTCGGTGGGCGCGGCGCTGGCCGAGAGCCAGCGCGAGGAGCCCCGCGACGTGGTCGGCTTCATCGGCGACGGCTCCTATCTGTACTACCCCAACGCCGTCTACAGCGCGGCCCGCTACGACCTCGATCTCACCGTCGTCGTCCCCGACAACCGCAACTACCGCATCCTGAAGGACAACACGCTCAAGATCATGGGCGGCGAGGAGGACGATTACGAGTTTACCGGGATGGACTTCGAGCCGCCGGTCGACATCCCGAAAAACGCCGAGAGCCACGGCGCCCGCGGCCACCTCGTCGAAACGCCCGACGAGATCGAGGGGGTGCTCGAGGACGCCCTCGCTCGCGATGGGCCCGACGTGCTCGACGTGCTGGTCCACGACTGAGCGGGGCAGCCGGCTCGCTCAGTCGTCCTGCGGACACGTCTCGCTCGTTCCGAGCGCGGTGCTGAGGCGATCCGAATCGATCCGCATCAGCAGGGTGAAACAGTCGCTTTCCCCCCAGTCGTCGACGAGCTCCTCGACGTCGCTCGTCGAGTACGTCGTTTCGAGCGAGCCGACGTCCGTCCGGACGTCGACGGTGTAGTGGACGCGGTCGCCCATCCAGGACTCGCGGATGCTCGTCTCGTCGGCCACGTCGTCGCCGATCTCTCGCGTTCGGTACCCCTCGAGCTCGTGGTCGGTCTCGTACTTCAGCTCCCCGGCCCGGTGAATCGTGACCGTCGCCGTCACGTCGTCCTCGAGATAGTTGACGAGTTGCACTTCGCCGAGGCCGACCTGCGGATCGTCGTCGTCGGCGACACATCCGGCGAGCGCCGTCGTTACTGTGCCGACAGATCCCAGCAGGGCGCGACGACTCGTGGGACGAGCGACCATACCGGAACAGGATAGCAGACCGACAAGTATCTTCGGGAACGGAGTGCTCACCCGTTCCTCCTCCCGGCCTCGGCGCGTGGCTCGAGGACGCGATCCCTCGAGAGGGCTCGGACGCGCTGATTCGGATCGAGATGCCGTCTCGCGGACGATTACAGTTAAGAGACGGTGAGCCCAAACGGATGATATGGGAGACCACACACATCCGTCGCGGGACTCGTCGCAGTGGGACAACCCCGATTTCTGTCCGTTCTGTAGCCAACCCGTCTCGGACGGCGGGCCGGGCTTCATGGACCACATCGACGACGACGAGAACGCCACCTGTCGGGATCGCTTCGAACAGTGGCGCGACGGCGTCGCTGACGACATGAACGGGGAGTGGGGCGGCTAGCGGCCGGTTCGTCCCCGTTACGTTCGGCGATTACGGAAAGATCTTCTCCGGGTTCAGCGTCCCCGTCGGATCCAGCGCATCCTTGATCCGCTGCATCGCGTCGACCGCACCCGAACCGTGCTCTGCCTCGAGGTACTCGCGTTTCCCCTGGCCGATACCGTGCTCGCCGGTCGCCGTGCCGCCCAGCTCGAGCGCCCGGTCGACGATTTCGGTGTACACCGCCTCGCCTTCCGCGACGTGGTCGGGGTCGTCGCGGTCGACGAGGACGGAGTAGTGGAGATTCCCGTCGCCCGCGTGGCCGAAACAGGGGATCAGCAGGTCGTGCTCGTCGGCGAGCCGTCTCGTTTCGCGGACGATCTCGGGGTAGGAGCTGATCGGCACGGTCACGTCGCCCGGGTGGAGCGGCTCGAGATCGGCGTCGTACGTCGCGACGGCGTAGGCCAGTTCTCGACGAGCCTTCCAGAGCTCGTCCATCTCCGCGTCGTCGGCGCTCGTCTCGAATCGAGCGACGTCGCGTTCCTCGAAGATCGTCCGACAGAGCTCGATCTCCTCCTCGATACCGTGGTTGGCGTGGAACTCGAGGAAGACCATCGGAGCGTCGGGGAGGTCGGTGCCGAGGTAGGCGTTTGCCATCCGCGCGCTCAACCCGTCGACGAGTTCGATCCGGGCGACGTCGAGATCGGTCTGGACGGCCTCGGAGACGGCCGCGGTCGCGTCCTCGAGCGTCTCGAAGATCGCTCGGCCGCCGCGGATCTGCGCGGGTCGGCCGGCGAGCTCGAGGGTCGCCTCCGTAACCACCGCGAGCGTTCCCTCGCTGCCGACGAGCAACTCGGTGAGGTTGTAGCCGCTCGAGGTCTTGCTCGCTCGCGACCCCGTCTGCACAACCGTTCCGTCGGCGAGCACCGCCTCGAGCCCGAGCACCCAGTCGGCGACCTCGCCGTAGCAGACGGTCTGCATCCCGCTCGCGTCGGTCGCGATCATGCCGCCGATCGTCGAGATGTCGCCCGACGACGGCAAGGGCGGGAAGAAGAGGCCGTCGCCGGCGACGTGCTCCTCGACCGCGGAGCCGATGATCCCCGGTCCGACGTCGATCTGGAAGTCGTCGGGTCGGTAGTCGCGAACGTCGTCCATCCGGGTGAGATCGAGGCTGATCCCGCCGCGAGCGGGGACGGCGTTGCCCTCGAGTCCCGTCCCGGCCGCGTAGGGGGTCACGGGAACGCCCCGGTCGGTCGCTGCCGCCAGCACCGCCGAGACGTCGTCCGTGCGCTCGGGCCAGACGACGACGTCCGGCTGGACGCCCTCTCCTAACTGCTCGGCGCCCCAGTCGGCGGCGTGGCTGTCGCGCTGGCCGTCGGCGAACGAGAGCTGATCGTCCGCGAGGGGGAGGTCCTCGAGGAACGAACAGTCGTGTGTCATACGGCCACATTCTTCACCGTCGGTATCAACGTTGTCCCCACCTTCGCGACGCTCCCGGGTCCGGATTTCACGCGGGGACAACGGTGACGGCGCTCGAGCCCGTTCGTTCGAACGTGACCGATCCCGACGACTCCCTCGAGGACCAGCTCGCGGCGCTTCGCGACCACCTCGAGGCGACGGCCGAGCTGCCGATCGATCCGAAGACGAACCGCTGGCTCGGCGAGGCCGAGGCCGTCGCCCGCGACGCGACCGCGGACGATATCGACCCGGAGACGGCCCGGAAGCGCGTCCGACAGGTTCAGCGGCTGCTCTCGGCGGCCGACGACCCCGACCACGAGGACGCGGTCGCCCACCTCGAGGCGGCCCGCGAGCTGTGTTCGGCCGTGCTGTCGTCGTGAGCGGTTCGCCGCGAGCGTTTACCTACCGCGGCGTGGTAGCACGGCGTATGCAGCTCGGAATCGTCCTCGAGACGAACGACCCGGAGCGGGTCTGGAACGCGTTTCGCCTCGCGAACACCGCACTCGACGCCGATCACGCGGTCGAACTGTTCCTGCTCGGCGACGGCGTCGACGCGCCCGACCTCGAACACGAGAAGTTCAATCCCCACGGCGTGATGGTGAACTACGTCCGGAACGGCGGCGAACTGTTCGCCTGCGGGACGTGTCTCGACTCGCGGGAGCTGTCGGAGGGAGAGCTTCGGCCGCGCGCGACGATGGGTGAGCTCCTCTCGATCGTCGAGGACGCCGACGAGGTGTTGACGATCGGGTAGCGGGATCGGTCGCGACACCCGACATCGCGGCTCACGGCGGCTCGTGGGGCCACGAGTCGATCTCGTCGTCGTAGTTGCCCGGCGCGATCGGTCCCTCGAGCAGCGGGTCGTCGGTCTCGACCATCCACTCGTGGAGCCGCCGAGAGAGCTCCGTGCGGACGTCCTGATAGCGGGGCTCGAGTGCGACGTTCTCGTCCTCCTGGGGGGTCGCCCGGAGGTCGTACAGCTCCTCGTAGGGGCGAAACGGCGCGCTGTAGGCCTCGCGGACCTCGCGGCCGGCCTCGCTAGCGAAGACGTCCCGGGCGAGGTACACCTTGGGAAGCTGCCAGAAGTTCCGGACGTACTTGTACCGCTCCGTTCGGATCGCCCGCACCGGGTTGTACTCGTCGTGCCAGGTCATCTCGGCGAAGAGCCGCTCGTGGGGCTCGTACTCCCCGTCGGTCACGAGCGGCAGGAAGCTCCGTCCGTTTACCTCGTCGGGAACCTCGAGACCGATCAGCTCGAGGATCGTCGGTAACACGTCGACGTTGCCGAGCAGCTCCTGGTAGCGCTCCCCGCCGTCGATCACGCCCGGATAGGATACCACCAGCGCCGCCTCGAGGCCGGCGTCGTAACAGCTCCCCTTCGCTCGCGGGAAGGCCAGGCCGTGTTCGGTCGTGAAGATCACGAGCGTCTCCTCGACCAGTCCCGCGTCCTCGAGGGCCGTCAGAATCGTCCCGACGCCGTCGTCGATGGCGGCGACCATCCCGCGCATCTCGGCTAAGTCCTGGCGAATGCCCCGTCGGTCGGGCAGGTACGGTAGCGGCCGCACGTCGTCGGGATCGTCGGCGTCGTAGTGGTCGGCGTCGAAGCCGAACCGACCCGTCTTCTCCTCGACGCGGTGGCACTCGAAGAAGCCGACCGACGCGAAGAACGGATCCTCGAACCCTCCCCGCTCGAGGAAGGAGGCGACGACCGAGGAGACGTTGCGGGCCCGGTTTGCCTGGTGGACCGACGGCGAGACGCCGGGGTAGAGGTTTCCCTCCGAGTGGATGTGATCGTAGCCGAGCGTGTCGGTGTCCTGGGAGATGTGCTGGAGGCCGAACAGGTGGGTCTCGTAGCCCGCGTCGCTGAGGTAGTGGGGGACGATCCGTTCGTCGTCGCCGAGCTCCCAGTGGGTGTGGGCCAACCCCATGAGCCCGTTGACGTGCGGGTAGCGCCCGGTCATGAGGCTGCCCCGACTCGGCGTACACTGCGGCGCCGTCACGAAGTGGTTCTCGAACAGCGCGCCATCGGCCGCGAGCCGGTCTACTGCCGGCGTCTCGACGTCGACGCCGTAACAGCCCAGATACCGGCCGAGGTCGTGGCAGTGGATCAGGAGGACGTTCGGTCTGGCTCCCATAGGAGCCGGGCTACCACGACGCCGGGGATAAGTACTCGAGGGCTACAGCCACCGCGACTTCCCGTGGATCCGAACGCCTCGCGGGATCCGTTAAGCCAATCCGTACCGCGGTCGACGGTGACGCGTATGAGACGACAACGGAGGCGAGCGGCGTGAACGCACGGCTGGACCTGCTGGTTCGACTCGGCGACTACGACCGTCCCCAGGACGTCGCCGACCGCGCCGTCCGGGCCGAGGAGCTGGGTTTCGATCGGCTCTCGACGGGCGAGACGACGGGCTGGAACATCGTTCCGGCGCTGACGCTGATTGCCGACCGAACCGACGAGCTGGGCGTCTCGAACGACGTGATCTCGCCGTTCGGGCGATCCCCGGCGATGCTCGCCCAGACCGCGCTGGCGTTACACGACGCCTCGGACGGACGGTACCGGCTCGGGCTCGGCCCGAGCTCGCCCGCGATCACCGAGCGCTGGCACGGCGAGTCCTTCGAGCGACCGCTGCGGCGCACTCGGGAGGCGATCGAGGTCATACGAGCAGTGTACGAGGAGGGCACCCCCGCTTACGAAGGCGAGATCTTCGACATCGCGGGGCTCAACTACGAGCGAGAGGTCCCCGAGAATCCGCCACCGATCGACCTTGCCACCCTCGGACCGAAGGCAACCGAGATGGCCGGGCGGTTCGGCGACGGCTGGGCTCCGCAGCTGTTCACGAAGTCCGGTCTCGAGGACCGCCTCGAGGACCTCCACCGGGGCGCCGAGCTGGCGGACAGGGATCCCGACGAGCTGCGCGTGAGTCCGATCGTCCGCGGGATCGCCGCCGAGGACCGCGAGCGGGCCCGCGAACGCGCCCGCAAGACGATCGCGTTCATGCTCGGCGCGTACGGTCCCTACTACGGCGACTCCGTGGCCGAGCAGGGCTACCCCGACGTCGTCGCTGATATCCGCGAGGCCTGGCAGGATCGGGATACGGAGGCGATGGCCGCGCGGCTCCCCGACGAGGTGCTCGACGAGCTGGCGCCCGCCGGCACGCCCGAGGAGGTCCGCGAGTGGGTCGCCGACTACGCCGAGATCGACGGCGTCGACGCCGTCCGGATCGGGTTCGTCGACGGGATGAACGAGGCGGACAAGGAGACGACGATGGCGGCCGTCTCGGAACTGGTCTGAGGGGCGGCTCTCACCGTCGGCAGCGGGCGCGAACGGAGACGCTCCCGACGCCGTACTGCTGGCAGACGCCTCGAGCCCGGTCCGAGACGAACTCGTACCACGGGTTCTCCCTGAGCGTCACGTCGCCGAAGCCGGCGGTCTCGAGCAGGCCCGCGTAGTCGTCGACTCGAACGGCGCCGCCGATGCCCGCGGCCCACAGCGCCGGATCGGTCCTGATTCGCTCGGGGAGCCGACGCTCGCCGACGAGTTCGGAGACCGCCAGCCGACCCCCCGAGCGGAGGACGCGACTCGCTTCCTCGAGGGCTCGCTCCGGCCTCGGCGAGAGCGTGATCGCGCCGTTCGACAGGACGACGTCGACCGTCCCCTCCTCGAGCGGGAGCGCCTCGGCCGTCGCCCGCGGAAGCGAGACGTTCGCGGCGCCGATTTCCTCGCGACACCGGCGCGCGTTCGCCAGCTGCTCGGGGACGGGATCGACGCCGATCACGCGCCCGCGGTCGCCGACCCGCGCGGCGGCGACGAACGCGTCCGTTCCGGACCCGCTACCGAGGACGAGGACGACGTCGCCGTCGGCGAGGTCGGCCAGATCGAGGTGGTAGCCGACGCCGGTAAAGGAGTCGACGGCCGCAGGCGGGAGCCGACCGATCTCCGCCGGCGGGTAGCCCAGACGGGACGCCAGTCCGCGGCCCGACGGGAACGGCAGGTCGGCACCCTCGTCGGGTGTGTCGGCGACGGTCCGATAGACGGCCGCGACTTCGCGTCGCAGCTCCCGCTCGTCGGTGGCAACGGTCGAACGGCCGCTGTCGCTCCGCGGTCGTCGCCGATCGGCCCGGCCTCGAGCGCGCTGCCACCCGAGAACCGGAGCGCGGTCGACGTCGGTCGTGAAAGACGTTCGGTCGCGCATCCCGGTTCAGATACGTTCGCACGTGTCATGTACGTAACTGGTGGCGATCGATCGTCCGTCGGTATCGTTGCAGCCGGTGACCGGCTGCCGGTCGTTGCGAACGGTGCAGACCCGGTCTCCACTCGGTACGTCGGCCTCGCTTCGTACGGACCGCGAGCGACGCGGGGTCGCTACTCGGCGGGCGTCTCGACCGCGAGCGGACGCGCCTCCCGGCGGTACTCCTCGTAGGTCGAGACGGCCCACTCGCGGATCGTCGGGTCGTCGGTGTCGACGAACGCCCGGACGGTCCCGCTGTCGGGGTGGTAGCCACAGATCCCGACCCGATCGTCGAAGAGGCTGAGTCCGTACTCGGGAAGCTCCTCGTTGATCAACACGGTGAGGTTGCCACTCGCCAGGGTTCGCGCCGACTGCTCGGGGTAGGTCGTTCGGATGTAGCTGACGACCGACGGCGGATCGATGACCTCGGTCGCCATCCCGTCGACGACCCGCCCACAGAGCTCGTCCCGGCAGGGCTCGAGCAGCGCCAGCTCGAAGCCGACGAACCGGAACCGGTCGGTCTCCCGGAGCAGGGAGACGAACCGGTTGACCGGGCGGTACGGGTCGTCGACGGTGGGGACCGTGACGACCGCTTCCGAGAACGATTCGAGCGGAAGCCGTCGGACCTCGTCGGGAAACCAGCCCCAGCTCTCCCGGAGTTTCCGCTCGGTTTCGACGCGATCGAGCAGCTCCTGCATTCCCGACGCGACGAACGCGCCGAGCGGAGTCGTCTCGTAGCGGTGGTCGGTCCGTGCGATCCAGCCGCGATCCTCGAGCGCCCGCAGGGTGCGGCCGATCGTCGACCGCGAGACCCCGGTCAGCTCGTGGAGATCGGCCCGCGTTCGCGGCCGATCCGCCAGCGCGACGAGCGCGGTCGTTCGATGGTGCGATCGCGTGAGATACGCCACGTCGTCGATCGCGTCCGGGTGCACACTCACCCCCGTCTCCATCTCGCGGTCGCCGCGCTCGCTGGGGTTTGGAACCATGTCATTCGTACGCACGCAGTAGTAATAGTAGTAGGGTCGGATCCGTACCGAAATCGATCGGACTACGGCTCGAGGACGAGCTTGCCGAAGAAGCTGTCCTCCATCACGTCGCGCTGGGCCTGGGCGGCCTCCTCGAGGTCGTACGTGCGGTCGATCTCGACCGAGAGGCGATCGCGGGCCATGAGATCGGCGACCCCCCGCAGCGGCACCCGTAGGTCCGGCGTGTTGAACATCGTCATGAACTGGTAGCTGACGTCCGCCGAGCGGGCTGCGCCGACGCTGGTAAAGCTCGGACCGGGATCGTTCTCGCCGATGCCGACGACCCGACAGCCCGTCGCCGCGACCTCGGCGTCGAACTGGAGGTAGTCGTCGAGCCGGTGGTCGAGGATCGCGTCGACGCCGCCGTCGCTCGCCTCGAGGACGGCGTCGGCGAGGTCGTCGCGCGAGTAATCGAGGGCCGTGTCGGCGCCCAGTTCCTCGAGGGTATCGTGGTGCTCCTCGGAGGCGGTCGTCACGACCCGGGCGCTGACGGCGTCGCCGATCTGGACGGCGACGTGGCCGACGCCGCCGGAGCCGCCGTGGACGAGACAGGCCTCGGCCGGCTCGAGATCGGCGTGGTCGATCAGCGCGCGCCAGGCGGTGACGCCGACGACGCCCGCCGCGCCCGCCTCGCGGGCGTCGACGCCGTCCGGCAGGTGGACGACGCGATCGGTCGGCACCGTCGCGTACTCGGCGTAGCCGCCCTGGAACGAGCCGTTGCCGATCCCGGTGCCGTAGACGCGATCGCCCTCCTCGAAGCCGTCCGCGCTCGAGCCCGTCTCGGCGACGACGCCCGCGAAGTCGACGCCCGGCGTGAACGGGGGTCCGAGGGGTTCGTACGACCCCTCGCGGAAGTAGGTGTCGACGGGGTTGACGCCGGCGGCCTCGACCTCGAGCAGGAGCTCGTCGGCCGCTGGTTCGGGTCGGTCGATCTCCTCGACCTGCAGTACGTCCGGTCCGCCGTGTTCCGAGAGTCGAACGGCTCGCATGACGTGCGGGGGCACGGAACGCACCATTATAAGGGTACAGATCGCGGCACGCCGCCGATCGAATCCCCCACGTTGAAAACGCCGACCTCCTTATCGCTACTCGATTCCCGTCTCGGCCCCCGATTCCTGTCCTGTGCCGACGGGGTCGCGACTCGAGGGCGGCCGGGAACCGACACCGCAATGATCGAACTCCAGTGGTTCGTCGCCGCCGTGATCGTCGTTCCGCTCGGAGCCGCCGCACTCTCCGCGCTCGCCGACGGGTGGTTCGACGACGTCGGGTGGTCGATCGCTGCGGTGTCGCTGTCGGTGACGTTTCTCCTGTCGGCGGTTCTCACCGTCGCCCTCCTCACCGGCGAGCCGATCGAGTACCAGTTCGCCCTCGATCGGGTAGGCTACGCCACGGAGTTCCAGGCGGACGGCTTCTCCGGCGCGATCGTGCTGCTCGACTCGATGGTTGCTCTCGGCGCGCTCGCGTACACCCGGACGGCCGGCCCCCGCGGGAACGGGTTCTACGCCGGCTACCTCGCGATCGTCGCCGGCGTGATCGGGATCACCCTCACGGGCGATCTCTTCGCGCTGTACGGCTACCTGCTCCTGCTCGGCCTGGCGACGTTCGTCCTCGTCGGGGCGACGGGGACGGGGTGGGGAAGCTACGTCGCCTTTCGGTACTTCGTCCTGGGCACGCTCGGAGCCGGCATCTACCTCGCAGGGGTCGTCGTCGCGGTCGCCGCGACGGGGACGAGCAACATGGCGCTGCTGGCCGAGCGACTCCCGGAGATCGGCTACGCCGATCCGCTGGTCGTCGCCTCCTTTCTCCTGATGGGCGTCGGACTCGGGATCAGCGTCGGGCTCTTTCCGTTTCACACCTGGCTCGTCGACGCCCACGGCGTCGCGCCCGACGCCCTGAGCGCGCTGATCTCGGGTGTGATCCCCGCCGCTGCCGTCTACGCCTTCTCGCGGATCCTGTTTACCGTCTACACGACCGACTTCCTCGCGGCCAATCCCGTCCTCGTCGACGGCATCCTGGCGATCTCGCTGGCGACGATGTTGATCGGCAACCTGCTGGCCGCGGTCCACCGGGGGATCAAGGACGTCCTCGCGTACTCGACGATCTCCCAGGCCGGGCTCGTCGTCGCCGGCTTCGCGATCGCCAACGAGACGGCGATCTTCGGCTCGATCCTGCAGCTGTTCGGCCACGGGGTCGTCAAGGGCGCGCTCTGTCTCGTCGCGGGGATGTTCGCGCTTCGCTTCGGCGCCCGCTCGCTCGAGGAGTACGCCGGGCTCGCCTCGGAGGCACCGATTCTGGGCGCGACGTTCGCGGTACTTGGCGTCGCGATGATCGGGCTCCCGCCGACGGTCGGCTTCGTCGGCAAGTGGTACATCGCGCTGGGGGCGATCCAGCACGGGATGTGGATCGTCGCGGCGCTGATCGTCGTCAGCACCCTGCTGACCCTCGCCTACGTCGTTCCGTTCATCGATCGGCTCTACTTCCATCCCTTCGAGGGAACCAGACGCCCCGACACGACGACCACCCTCGGAATGGTCGTGGTCGTCGTCGCGGCGACCGCGATCTCGCTCGCGATGGGGGTGAGTTCGGCGTGGCTCGAGGGTCTCCTCCGGGAGGCGACCGAGCGACTCGCCGCGTAGATCCATGACCACGAGACACACACCGAGCCGACGACCGGAGGGCGATCGACCGTGAGCGACGCCGCCGAGATCACCACGTTCCGACCGCTCGCGGCCGTCGTCCTCCCCGCGCTGGTCGTCTTCGCCGTCGCCCTCGCCGATCGCCGACCGAACGTTCGCGAGGCGGTGAGCCTCGTCGGTTCGCTCGCCACCTTCGCCGTCGTCGCGAGCATGCTCCCGGGCGTCCTCGAGGGCCGAACCTACGTCACCTACCTGGGCACGTTCGCGACCGACATCGAGTTCGCGTTCCGGGCCGACCCGCTGGGGATGGTGTTCGGCGCCGTCGCGAGCGGACTGTGGGTCGTCACCGCCGTCTACAGCGCGGGCTACCTCCGCGGGCTCGAGAAGGCCAACCAGACCCGCTTTTTCGCCGCCCTGGCGCTGAGCATCGCCGCGGCGATGGGCGTCGCGTTCGCCGCGAACCTGCTCGTGCTCGTCCTGTTCTACGAGCTGATGACCGTCGGCACGTATCCGCTGGTCGCCCACGACGGCACCGAACGCGCCCGGCGGGTCGGCTACAAGTACCTCGCGTACGTCCTCGGCGGCGGGACGCTGGCGGTCGGGGGGACGCTCCTGACGTTCTACCTGGCCGGCTCCGTCACCTTCGCGCCGGGCGGGATCGACGCCCTCGCGAGCGCGGCGGGCGAGGACCCCTGGCTCGCCCGGATCGCCTTCGGACTCCTGGCTGCGGGCTTCGGCGTCAAGGCCGCCGTGATGCCGCTCCACGGCTGGCTCCCCAGCGCCATGGTGGCGCCCACACCCGTTTCGGGGCTGCTCCACGCCGTCGCCGTCGTCAAGTCCGGCGCGTTCGCGCTCGTCCGGGTCGTCCTCGAGGTCTACGGCCCGGTGACGGCGGAGGCGCTCGGACTCGCGGCCCCGTTGGCCGGCGTGGCGGCCGCGACGATCCTCCTGGGGAGCCTGCTCGCGCTGCGCCAGGACGATCTGAAGCGACGGCTCGCGTACTCGACGATCGCACAGCTGTCGTTCATCGTCCTCGGGGTCGCCCTGCTGAGTCCGTCGGCGGTCGTCGGCGGGGTGGTTCACCTGCCGGTCCACGCCGTTGGGAAGCTCACGCTGTTCTTCTGTGCCGGCGCGCTGGCCGTCGAGTGCGAGACCAAGAAGATCAGCGAGATGGCGGGTATCGGCCGTCGGATGCCCCTGACGATGGCGGCTTTCGCCGTCGGGGCCGCCAGCCTGGCGAGCATCCCGCTGTTCGCCGGCTTCGTCAGCAAGTGGCACCTCCTGTTGGGCAGCGCCGAGGCGGGCAACGGGCTCGTCCTCGCGCTGTTCGTCGTCTCGGGCGGGCTCAACGTCGCGTACTTCTGGCCGATCGTCTACACCGCCTTCTTCGAGACGGGGGAGCGAGTCGATCCGAAACCCGTTCTCGAGGGGCCGCTGGGTGGCGCTCGAGCCGATGGCGGGGATGCCCGAGCCGAATCGCGGACGTCGTCCGCAACTCGGACCGACGGCGTCAACTCGAGATGGGAGCGACGGCCCTGGACCGGTCGGGAGACGACGTGGCTCCTGCTCGGGCCGGTCCTCGCGGCGAGCGCGCTCGTCGTCGCGATCGGGATCGCCGCCGACTGGCTGTTCGTGCTCGAGCTCGCGCGCCTGGTCGCGGAGAACGCGGGGGTGAGCAGCCCGTGATCGGTACCGGCCCCGACTGGCTGCTCGCGGTCCCGCCGCTGCTGGTCGTCCTCTTCGGGACCGTGCTCGTCCCGTTTTCCTCGCGACGGCTCGGCCACGCCCTCGCGGCCGTCACGCTCGGGATCGTCGCGGTCTGGACCCTGCTCGTTCCCGACGGGACGGGGCCGACGACGACGTTCCTGGGGCTCGAGGTCGTGCTCGTCCACGTCGACGACGCCTCGCGGCTCGTCGGGCTGGCGCTCTCGGCGTTCGGCGCGCTGGCGGTCGGCTACACTTACCTCGTCGGCACCGACGACCGCCACCTGCTGATCGCGCTCGCGTACGTCGGAACCTCGCTGTGGACCGTCTTCGTCGGCGACTGGCTGGGGCTCGCCCTCGGCTGGGAGCTGATGGCCGTCGCCAGCACCCTGCTCGTCTGGTACTGCGGCGGCGAGGCGATCCGGGCGGGGTACCGCTACGCACTGGTCCACGCCGTCGGCGGCGGCCTGCTGCTGGTCGGCGTCGCGCTGCACTGGGTCGCCGTCGGCCCCTCGGCGACTGCGCTGCAGTACGACGGAACCGGGATCAGTCCGGGACTGTCCGCGATCGCGGTCGGCCTCGCGGTCGGCGTCAACGCGGCCCTCATCGGCGTCCATATCTGGCTGCCCCGAACCTACGCGGCGCCCCACGTGGGAACGTCGGTAATTCTCTCGGCGTACACGACGAAGGTCGCGGTGTACGCGGCCTACCGGGCGTTCCCCGATGGGAACCTCGCGCTCGCGACCGCCGGCGCCGCGATGACCGTTTACGGCGCGGCCTACGCCCTCGCCCAGAAGGACATGCGCAAGCTGCTCGCCTACCACATCCAGGCCCAGGTCGGCTACATGCTCGCCGGGATCGGGCTGGGTTCGGCCCTGGGTGTCGCGGGCGGCTTCGGCCACCTGTTCAACAACGTCCTCTACAAGGGACTGCTGTTCATGGTCGCGGGGTTCGTCGTCGTCCGCACGGGGAAGAACACGCTCGACGACGTCGGCGCGCTCGGCCGGGCGACGCCCCTGCTCTTCGTAACCTTCCTCGTGGCCGCGCTCTCGATCACCGGCGTCCCCGGCTTCAACGGGTTCGTCACGAAGGGGATGGTCCTCGACGCGGCCGCCGAGGCCGACGCGACCCTCCTCGAGGCTCTCCTGCTCGCTGGGGCCGTCGGCACGTTCGTCTCGTTCATGAAGTTCGGCTACTACGCCTTCCTCGAGGGCGAGCGCGCCTCGATCCGCGACCTCTCGCCGGCCGATCTCGCGGTCTCCGCGCCGATCGCGGTCGCCTGCGTCCTGCTCGGGATCTTCTACCCCGCGCTGTTCGCGATCCTGCCGGCGACCGACGCCTGGAGCACGGACCCCTACTCGACGGCCCACCTCTACAAGGCCGTCGTGCTCGCGGGCGGCAGCCTCGTCGCGTTCGTCGTCGCGAAACCGCTGTTCGGTCGCGTCGCCGGGGGCCGGGACGTCGATACCGTTCGGGATCCGTTCGTCTTCCGGGGGACGCGAGCGCTTACGGGCGCCCTCGAGCGGGCGTTCGCCCGAACCGACGACTGGGCCGTCCGAGCCGGCTGGGGGACGGTGGCCGCGGTCCGGAACCCGGGTGCGACGATCGCTGCCGCGCTGCCCACGTCGCTCGAGGGACGGTACCGGGATCGGCTCGAGCGAACGCCCGGGAAGTCGGGGCTAAAGACGAGCGTCGGCACGACCGTCGCGCTCGCGTTCGCGGCGCTTGCGGTCGCGCTGGTGGTCGCGATAACGTTTTAGAGCTGCACGGGGGATGCCGGACGTCTATCCGTTCTGTCTCGTTTCGAGTAGCACACCAGAACACTTTTTCTAGAGTCTGCCTGATATTGCAGGCATGTGTGCAAACCGAACAACAACGACAGGACCGCTTTTCGAGCGTCCGTCGAGCCCGATCGGCTACGTTGCCATCATCATGGCACTCGTCACCGGAGTCCTCCATCTGATAGCCTCGACGAACGCTATCGAGATGAGTGTGATCCTAGCCGTTCTCTTTATTCTCAACGGACTGGGATTCATCGGAGGAACGATCCTGTACGTCACGCGGTACTGGAAACGGTGGTTGTTCCTCGTTGCCGCACTTTATGCGGTCGTCACGATTCTCGCGTTGTTCCCCGTACAGGGATGGGGCGTAGAAGCGTTCTACATGGACGGCAGTCTCAATCCGATCGCGGTAGTTACGAAAGCCGCCGAAGCCATCCTCGCCGTCTGTGCCCTCTCTCTGTACGCGGCCGCGGGTGAGTGAGAGAAGAGAGAAACGTTCCGTCGCGCAGCGGCCCTTTGGAACGGAGCTCTCGATTCCCGCTCCGGCTACCGAACCGCTCGCGTCGCGTCGTCGATGATCTCGAGGGCCTCCTTTAGCTCTGCCGTACCCGTGGCGTAGGAGAGGCGGGCGTACCCCTCGCCGTTGGCGCCGAAGGCACCGCCGGGGACGACGATCACGTCCCGCTCGAGCACCTCGTCGCACCAGCCCTCGGGCACCTTCGGCATGACGTAGAACGCCCCCGACGGCGTGGGCACCTCGAGACCCGCGTCCTCGAGGCCGTCAACGACGAGATCGCGTCGCTCCTCGAAGGCCGAGACCATCTCCTCGACGGGGTCCTGTGGTCCCGTCAGGGCGGCCTCGGCGGCGTACTGGGCGGGCGCGGAGGCACAGGCCTGGGCGTACTGGTGGACCCGCAGCATCCGTTCAATGCGACGGTTGGAGCCCAGAACCCAGCCGAGCCGCCAGCCCGTCATCGAGTAGGTCTTCGAGCAGGCGCTGACGACGACGACGTTGTCGCTCTCGGCGAACTCGAGGGGCGAGCGGTGTTCGCCCTCGAAGACGATGCGTTCGTACACCTCGTCGGAGAGACAGAGGACGTCGTGTTCGTCCGCGATGCGGGCGAACTCGCGCATGTCGGCCTCGCTCTGGACCGCACCCGTCGGGTTCGCGGGACTGTTGACGACGAACGCCGCGGTCTCGTCGGTGATCGCGTCCTCGACGGTCGCGGGGTCGAGCGTGAGGTCGTCGCGCAGACCGACGGGTTTCGGCGTTCCGCCCGCGATGTGGGTCAGCGCGTCGTAGGAGACGAACCCGGGGTCGGGGAAGATGACCTCCTCGCCTGGGTCGACGTGGGCCTCGAGGGCGAGGTGGAGCGCCTCGCTCCCGCCGGAGGTGGCGATGACGTGGGCGGGATCGATCTCGAGTCCGAACTCCCGGTCGTAGTTCGTGGCGATCGCCTCCCGGAGCGACCGGGTTCCCTTGTTCGACGTGTAGGCGTCGGTTCGCTCGGCCTCGATCGCCTCGATCGCCCCCCGTCGGGCGTGTTCGGGCGTCGGGAAGTCCGGCTGGCCGATCCCGAGGTTGATCGCGTCCTCGCCGGCGGCCTCGAACACTTCTCGGATACCGCTGATCGACACCTGCTCGACCCGGGCTGCAAACTCCGTCATAGCTACACCGGCGTAGCCGATCCCGATAACTCTTGATGTGTCGTCCTCTCGCACGCGCCAGAAGTATCGCAAATACACACTTACAGGAAATATTTGGTCAAAAACGATATACGTACTCGGCCGCATCGTCGGAACGATGACTCCCTCCCGACGATCGGTCCTCGCCGCGGGAGCGGCGGGCGGGCTCGCACTCGGTGCCGGCTGCCTCGACGTCGTCTCCGGCGAGGAGCCCCTCGAGTTCGCCGCCGATCGCGTCGAACCGGCCGAGGCGACGGTCGCCGACACCGGCTACGAGAGCCGGGGGAGCGAGCGCGCGTCGATCGACCGCACCGTCGACGCCGGCCTCGAGCGCGAGGTACGGGCGTCGATCTGGCAGTCCGTCTACTCGAAAACGCGGGAACACCGGGGCGAGGACCGCGAGGTGAGCCTGTTCGCCGCGGTCTCGACCCCGGAGATGGCCGTCGCCGGACGTTCGGTCAACCCGCTCGCGGACGCCTCGAGCGAGGAACTCCTCGCGGAGATCCTCGATCGGGTCGACGGCCCACACGGGGATCTCGACGGCCTCGAGCGCGAGCGATCGTTCGTCCTCGAGATCCTCGGAGCGGGCCGGGAGGTCGACGTCTTCGCGGGCGAGACCGACCTCGACGGCGAACGGGTCGGCGTCGACGTGCTGATCGCCTCGTTCGACCACGAGGGCGACTTTCTGGTGACCGTCGGAACGCACCCGACGCTGCTGGCCGAGGAGTCGGCGAACCTCGAACTCCTCATGGAGTCGCTCGAGCACCCGCTCGAGGGGTAGCGGCCACCGCTCGCGCTCGGGGGTGGAACCTATTTGTTCTGGCCGGTGGTGGGACCCCACGCCATGTACGAGACGATCCTCGTCGCGACGGACGGCAGCGATCCGGCGAGCCGCACAGTCGACTACGCGGTCGATCTCGCGTCGACGTTCGACGCCGACCTCCACGGAATCTCAGTCGTCGACACGTACCGGTACGGCGACTCGATGCTCTCGGGCGATCGGACGGTCGTCGACGACCTGCGGGACCGCGCTCGGAGCGTGCTCGAGGACCTCGAGGGCCGCGCCGGCCGCGAGGTGACGACGGAGCTCCGACGAGGGCGACCCCACGAGGAGATCGGCGACTACGCCGCGGCGATCGACGCGGATCTGGTCGTGCTCGGCAACCGCGGGCTGGGCGCCGGCGGCGAGATCGGGAGCAGCGCCGAACGGCTCGTCAGGAGCGTCGATCGACCGGTGCTGACGGCCTGATCGCGGACCGAACCGTTAGGCGTCCGGCGGTCCAACCGTCGGTACGATGACCGAAGACGACGATCCCGACGCGTCGATTCGATCGATCCTCGTCCCGACCGACGGGAGCGACGCCGCCGACGCCGCCCTCGAGCGAGCGCTCCAGTTCGCCGAGCTCGAGGGGGCGACCGTCCACGTCCTCTCGGTGGTCGACACGACGGCGAACCCGATGCGCTTCGGCGTCGCGGAGGTCGCCGACCTCGACCGGGCGCGGACGGAGCTCGTCGACGGTGTCGTCGACGCCTGCGGTGACCGCACGCCCAGGCTCGAAGTTCGGGGCGCGGTTCGCCGCGGCCGTCCGGCGGAGACGATCCTCGAGTACGTAGAGGAGCAGGCGATCGATCTGCTCGTCGTCGGTCGGACGGGTCGGGGCGGCGTCGCCGAGGCGCTCCTGGGAAGCACCGCCGATCGGCTGGTACGACAGGCGGCGATTCCGGTCGTGGTCGTTCCGGACGTCGGCGAGACCGACGACCGATCCCGCGGCGCCGAGTAGCTTTATTTCGCTTCGCGGTGTACGGCCGTCGACTCGCTCCCTGGAGCTCGCGGCTCGAGACGATCCAGGACTCCCAACCCATGAACTACAAGGAATTCGTCGGCCAGGTCCAGCACAGACTCGAGTACGCACAGTTCGGTCAGGCGGTCCGGGCGACCCGGGCGGTGTTGACGACGCTCGGCGAGCGGCTCCCGGAGGGGGAGGCGACCGACCTCGCCAGCCCGCTCCCGATGGAGATCGACCGCTACCTGAGCGAGGCCACGCACGGCCAGCGCTTCGACTACCACGAGTTCCTCGATCGGGTCGCCGAGCGCGAGGGCGTCGATCGATCGGACGCCAACTACCACGCCCAGCAGCTGCTCGCGATCGTCGCCGAGGACGTCCCGCCCGGAAACATCGAGAAGGCCCGCAACGGGCTCCCCGAGGATTTCGACCCGCTGTTCGAGCTGATCGAGGCGGCCGAGGAGTGACCAGCGAGAGGCACGCCGCGAGCGAGGCGACCGACCGACTGCCGGGGCCGATCGCCCGCGTCCGCCGTTCGAAGCGGGATGCCCGCAACTGGTACGACGCGTTCAGCCGATGGTACGGCGCCGTCGCCGATCCGTTCGAGGCTCCGGCGCGGACGAGCGGCCTCGAACTGCTCGCCCCGGAGCCGGGCGAGCGCGTCCTCGACGTCGGCTGCGGGACTGGCACCGCCTTGGTCGCCATCGCGAGGGACGTCGGCCCGACGGGGACCGCCGTCGGGACCGATCTCGCCGACGGAATGTGTCGCGCGTCCCGACGGGCGCTGGCCGGAGCCGGCCTCGAGCGAGGCGTCGTGATCGCGGGCGACGGCGCGAGCCTGCCGTTCGCCGACGACGCCTTCGACGCCGTCTTCGCGAGCTTCGTCCTCGAGCTCTTCGACACGCCCGAGATCCCGGCCGTCCTCGCCGAGTGGCGACGCGTCCTCGCTCCGGACGGGCGGCTCTGTATCGTCTCGCTCTCCCGGAGCGGGTTCGGTCCGACGACGTGGTTCTACGAGCGAGTCCACGACCTGTTGCCGACCGCCGTCGACTGTCGGCCGATCTACGCCACCGAGACACTGCGCGAGGCCGGCTTTCGGGTTCTCGAGACGCGCCACGAGACCGTCTGGCGGCTGCCCGCCGAGATCGTTCTCTGTCGGCCGCGATAGGGTGATCTAGACGGGCGCCCCGCGAACCAGCGTGACCGTCCGCGGCGAGCGGCGGGCGACCCGTTCGGCGACCGAACCCGTGAACAGCCGGGCCGCGAGCGATCGGCCGTGACTCCCCATGACGAGCTGGTCGTAGCCGCCCGACTCGACGCGCTCGACGATCGCTGTCGCGGGCGCTCCGGTCGCGGTTTCGGTCTCGAGCGTCGTCCCGCGTTCGTCGGCCAGCCTCGTCGCCGACTCGAGGATCTCCTCGGCTCGACGCTCGCGGTCCTCGAGGATCGCCTCCAGATACGTCCCCTCGACCTGCGATCGTGGGCGATCGAACGGGAGGTCCAGGGCGTGGAAGGCGGTGTGGGAGGCGTCGGGAAACGTCTCGAGGGCGTAGGCAAGCGCGGCCTCGGCCTGCTCGGAGCCGTCGAGGGGGACCAGGATCTCGCCGGGGAGGTCCCGATCCCGGATCGCCGCGGTCGTCTCGGGAACGACCGTCGTCGAAACGGACGATCGGCGGACGACGGCCTCGCTCACATGGCCGAGGAAGGGACGGGTGATCGGCGACTGTCCGTGGCTGCCGAGGACGACGTGATCCACGCCCTCCTCGTCGGCGACCGCGAGGATCTCGGTGTGGGGTGTGCCCGTTCGGAGTTCGGTTCGAAGTTCGCGACTGCGTTCGTCGGCGCGTTCGGTCGCGCGCTCGAGGACCCGCTGTCCCCGTTCTTTCGCGCGCTCGGCGGTCGACTCGGACGATCCCACGGTCGCGGTGTGATCGCGTGCGGGGTCGGCGACGAACAGGGCGATCGGTGACGCGTCGGGAAACGACGCGAGGCAGTACTCCAGGCCGGCGAACCCCCGATCGGATCCGTCGACGGGGACGAGGACGTGGCGTGGCATGGTCGTATCGGAGGCGGGCGTCGGCCCGCTCGGTCCCGTCTCCCACGCCGACGGAAATAAAACGACGGTCGGCAGTCCCTCGAGGGAGACGATGGTTCTCGCGACAGTCCAGCGACCGAATTTGCATGTATTGTACAAGATATGGAGCAGGGTGTTCTCGGATGGCTGCCGAGAGGTCCGCGAAACGAGAGATTGACGCGAATGGGCTCGATCTGGAAGCTCTACACTGCCGCCGGCGATATGGAGAGTGCATAGTATTGTGCTTACTATACAAAGACTTATGGCGGCCTGGTTCCAATTCGAGAGTACAATGGGAGAAACCGCAACGAAAACCGGATTGGAACGGTCGCAGGGACTCGGCGAGTACGTAAACACGCTCCTCGGTGCCTTCCTGGGCATCGCGGTGATCGGCTGGGGAGCCAGCGTCTTCCTCACCGCAGTGCACTTCTGGGCGCTCCCGCTTCCCGCGGGGATCGAGCCCGAGGGGAGTCTGGCCGTGATCACGAGCGCGTGGGCCTACATCGGGCCGATTCCGCTGGCGCTGCTCGGCGCCGGCTACTACGCCACGATGATCGTCCTCGGGGGGCTCTGGCTCGAGACGAAATCGCCGCTGCTCGAGCGAGGGATCTTCCTGATCACCGGTGGCGGACTCGCCGCCTCGGCGTACTTCGTCTACCTCCAGCTGGGGGTCATCGGCGCGATCTGTCCGTTCTGTATGATCTCCGCGGCCGCGACCACGAGCCTGTTCGCGATCGAACTGCTCGTGAAATCCATCGGCGGGGCGAGCGTCGCCCCCTCGGTCTCGAGCACCCGGGTCTGGCCGCCGCTGGTCGCCGGCACGATCGGGATCACCGTCGCGGCGATGTACGGAATCACGCTGGCGCCGATCCCGGGCGTCTAATCCGGCAACTCATCGTCGGCCCAGCGGCGGAACTATGAGGCCGGCGACCCCTGATCCGGTATGGACCTCGGCCTCACCGTCGGCGACTCACTCGAGCGCGCCGACCGAACGATCGACGGCTTCGACCTGCTCGAGCTGTCGATCGGCGAAGGGACGGATCCGAACGGAATCGACACCGACCGCCTCGAACGGCTCCTCGAGCGGGAAGGCGCCGACCTCTGTGTCCACCTGCCGTTCAAGCAGGTCGTCGTGACGCCCGTCGATGGGATCAACGACGCGATCCTCGCCTACCAGCGGGAGCTGCTCGAGTGGGCCGGCTCGGTGGGCGCCGAGAAGGCGGTCCTCCACGGGACGACCCGGAACCCACACGATACGGACCTCCGGCCGGTGTTCGCCGAGCAGCTGGCCGCCATCGCCGACGCCGGCGCCGACGCCGGGGTCGAACTCGTCGTCGAGAACGTCGGCCACCAGAAGCGCGGACTGCCGCTGTCGGTGCTGGGCGATCTGGCCCGTGAGACCGACACGTCGGTCTGTTTCGACGTCGGCCACGCCTACATGGAGGACGGCGACGACGGCGTCGAGCGCTTTCTCTCGGGGTACGGCGACCTCGTCAGCCACTTGCACGTCCACGACGCCCGGAGCCGAGGCGACACCCACCTCCCGCTGGGTGCCGGCGAGATCGACTACGGGATCGTCGCCGATCGGCTCGGCGGATTCGGCGGCACTGTCGCGATCGAGGTCTTCACCGACGACGTCCCGCTGTTGCGCGACACCGCCGAGCGGGTTCGGGGACACCTCGAGGACTGATCGAGTCGCGCTCGAGCCGACAACGGGAACTGAGCGGTAGTTTGAACAGTTCAGGGGGCGAACAGTCGGTGATGGATTCACGGAGCGACTCGGGTGCCCGCCTCCTGCTCGTCGCCAGTCTGATCGCGGTCGGTTTCGTCTACGGCGTGTTGGTCCCTCGAGACGTCCTCGCGGGCGACGGCTCTCGAGCAGTGTTGTACGTGGTCGGCGGCTGGGTGCCGTTCACGCTGGTGTTCTACGCGCTGGGACGGGGCTTTTCCTCGCCCGAAGCGCTGCCGAGCATGCGAAGCGCCGACGCCGGGCTCGGGCTCGTGCTCGTCTTACTGCTCCTGAGCCTCGGGCTCGAGGCCTGGGGGGTGCCCCCCGAGGAACTCCCGGAGGCGTACGTCCTCCAGGCGATCGGAATCTTCCTCGGCCTCGCGCTGTTCGGCTGGGGGATCGGCCGGCGTTCGCGGGCGATCGCCGACCGAACGGACTGAATTCCTCGAGCGCCGACTACGGTTTGCCGTCGCCGACGACGAGGACGTCGAGATCCCCCTCCCTGGTGACGCCGTCGGTGACGCTGCCGAGCATCATCCGGCTGACCCCGCCCCGACCTCGAGAGCCCATAACGGCGACCGCCGCGCCGACCTCGTCGGCGTAGGCGAGCAGCTCCCGGACCGGAACGCCCTGGCGGATCTCGGTCTCGACCTCGAGACCGCGCTCCCGGGCTCGCTTCTCGAGGCGGCCGACGAACGTCTCGGCGCGCTCGGCGAACGCCTCGGCGGCGCTGGCGCCGTCGCCGGGGAGTCGAACGGAGCCCAGCGGTCCCTCCTCGACGACGCAGACGACGAACACCGCCGCGTCGGTCGTCTCGGCGAGGTCGAACGCCCGCTCGGCGGCCGCCTCGGCGTACTCGCTGCCGTCGGTCGGCACGAGGATTCGGTCGTACATGCGCTCCCGTTCTCGCGCGGAGGGGATAAGTTCGGGTGGCGGCTGGCGGCGAAGGGCGGACTCGAGTCGGTTGCGCCCGTTCGCCGCTACTTTCTCTCTCCGGCCGACACCTACCGCCGCGCCCGCACGTACTGGACGAACGCGACGGCCGCGGCGAGCAGCGACGGGATCTCGTAGGGCTGGCCGTGAAGCGTCAGCACGGCCGCGGCGACGAACAGCGCGCCGGCGACGACGGCGTACCCGACTGCAGGATCGCCCCCGCTGGGCGGATCGACGGGATCGGTTCTGACGACGAGTTCGCCTCGCTCGAGCTGGCCGAAGACGCTATCGAACCGGGCGGGAGCCCGGGCGAGGACCGGCGCCGACTCGCGCAGGTCGGCCCGGGTCTCCGCGAGCAGCGCCTCGATCTCGCTCTCGATGAAGCCGTGGTCGACCAGAAACGACCGCGTCGCCGCGAGGAAGTCGAACTCGGGGTCGAGGCTCCGACAGACCCCCTCACCGACCGTGCCGACCCTGACGAGCAACATCACGTTCGGCGGGATCCGGAACGGGAAATCGTGGAGCATCGACAGCAGCTCCGTGATGATCGCCCGCCAGGTGATCTCCGAGCGACCCTCGAGGTTCTCGATCACCAGCTCGAGGACCCGCCTGACGGCGACACGGTCGACGGTCGGTTCGAGCACCTCGAGCGCGATGAGCGCGTTCAACAGGCCGTCGACGTCCCGACGAACGAGCGTGCGATACAGACTTGCGATGTCTTCCTGTTCCTGGGATGTGAGCCGCTGGCTCATCCCGTAGTCGTAGATGACGAGCCGTCCGTCGTCGGTTACCGCGAGGTTTCCCGGATGCGGGTCGGCGTGGAACACGCCGTCGACCAGCCCCATCTTCAGGTAGGTTCGGGCGATCAGGGTCGCCATCTCGGTCGGGTCGGTTCCGGCCGCGGCAAGGGCGCCCTCGTCGGTGATCTTCCGGCCCTCGACGTACTCCATGGCGATCACGCGGTCGGAGCAGAGCTCCTCGTACGTTTCCGGGACGACGACCCGGTCGTCGTCGGCGAAGTTTTCGCCGATGTCGTCCATGATCGAGGCCTCCCGGGCAAAGTCGAGCTCCTCGAGGATGATCGCCTCGAAGTCGTCGGCGACGTTTTCGAGCGAGTAGCGCTGGCGCTCGTCGGCGAACGCGGAAAGCAGCGGGACCAGCCCCCGGATAACTCGGAGGTCACGCTCGATCATCTCGACCAGCCCCGGACGGCGAACCTTCAGCGCGATCCGCTCGCCCTCGTACTCGGCGGTGTAGACGAACGCGAGTGAACCGCCCGCGACGGTCTCGATGGTCTCGAGATCGAGTTCGTCGCCGAGTTCGTCCGCGAGGACGGTCAGCGGATCCCCGCCCGTGTTTTCGGGGACTTCGTCCTGCAGGCTCGCGAAGACCTCGACGTACGTCGGAGGAACGACGTCCGGGCGCGTCGACAGCACCTGACCGACCTTGATAAACGCGGGTCCGAGCGCGAGCATCGTCTCGGTGAGCCGTTCGGCCCGCTCGCGGTGGATCGCTGTCGACACCCGCCGGGGCGGGCCGAACAGGAGGAATCGCCGCCGATCCCGGAGGAGGGCGAGTGCGACGGGGAGAAACCGAAGCAGAACCTGGACGTACCGCAGGTAGTAGCCGATCATCGCTCGAGGGCGCCGTGGGCGATCGTCTCGCTGTCCATAGTGGGCGTTCGACTCCCGGTCACAAATACGTCAGCACCCTGGCAATCCAGGCGGCAGCTGTACGGACGGATTCCTTTCGTTCTCTCCCAGCTCCTTGGAACTCGGGGTTGGGCATATGATGCTCGCTCGCGTTTGCTCGAGTATGTACGATCGACTCCTGCTGCCGACGGACATGAGTGCCGGAATCGACGACGCGATCGATCACGCGATCGACGCGGCCGAGCGGTACGACGCCGAACTGCACGTCCTGTACGTCGTCGACACCGACGCCTACAGCTCGTATCCCGGCGACGAGTACGTCCACGAGTTCGAGGGCCTCGAGAGCGCCTTAGAGCAGGCCGGCACCGACGCCGTCGAGGCGATCGCCGAGGAAGCCGAGGCCGCCGGCGTCGAGACGACCCAGGCGGTCCGCCACGGCGTTCCCCACGAGGAGATCCTCAGGTACGGCGACGAAGCCGATATCGGACTCACGGTGGTCGGTTCGAAGAACCGCTCGGGCGAGTATCGACAGCTACTGGGGAGTGTCGCGGAGCGAGTCGTGAACATGTCCGATCGTCCGGTGACGGTCGTCAAGTCCCCGGTCGACGAGTAGCGGGCTGCGTCCCTCTCAGTCGCTGATCGCGCGGCTTCGGTATTCGGACTATCGCGAACGACTCGCGTTAG
>NZ_JARUKV010000039.1 GCF_029688865.1 Natronococcus sp. A-GB7 | reverse complement strand
AGAATTAGAAATCTGTATAATGAATACTAAGTACGATACTTTTACCACTCATGTTTAACTAATTAGTTTTGGTGATGGATTATCAGTCGATCACATCGGATTAGGATGAGTGTCTGCTCGGAGAAGATGTGCAATCTACCCAAGCAGACAGCGAGTTAAAAGAGGAGCACCTGCTTAATTTTGTCGTCAACAGTCTCGACAAGGAGCTTTCGTTGGATCTCGGAGAGAACGTAGAGGTCACGACAGAGAAGCTGTACGAGGTCCTCGCCGGCGCCAGCGCCGGCGAGACCTCGATCAATCACGTCTGCGAGACGACCGACGCCTGGCCCCACGCCAATACCGTCCGTGGACATCTTACCGATCAATTCGATCTTGATACCGTTGAAGCGGTTGGGAACACGCTCCTTCAACAGGATGTCCTTGAGACGCTTCCGGATCGACCGGTGGAGGTCATCACCGACCTCCACCTCGATCCCTACTACGGTGAGGAGGACGAAACGGAGGCGCTGTACTTCTCCCAGGCGAAACGAGGAACCACCGCCTTTCACGCCTACGTCCACGCTTTACGCGCGGGTGCGCAACAAGCGATATACGCTGGCGGTTCGCCAGCTGGTCTCTGGCGAAACCACCAGCGATGCCCTCGGTGAGTTCCTCGAACTCCTCGACGGCCTTGACCTGCGCGTCAAGGCCGTTTACCTCGACCGCGGATTCTACAACAGCACCTGTCTCGAACTGCTGTATGCGCACAACTACACTTACGTCATGCCACTCGTCAAGTGGGGCGAGACGATTCAAGACGAACTCACCAGAGGCTGGAGTCGCGTGATCGAACACGAACTCGCTGGGCGGGTAACATTCCCTGTGTTCATCGACTGTGTCTACCAGCGAGGACGATACGACGAACACGGGGTGGCGCGTCACGGCTACGCCGTTGACGCGCCGTTCATCGACACCCCACGAGAAGCACGACACCACTACAGCAAGCGCTTCGGTATCGAAGCTAGCTACCGATTAGCCAAGCAGAGCCTCGCGTTGACCAGTTCTCGTGACACTGGGCTTCGGCTGTTGCTGTTCGTCGTGAGCCTGTTGCTACAGAACGTCTGGCGATATCTCCACTGGATGTACGTGGCGGCGCCCCGCCGTGGGGGGCGCCGCCTCTGGGAGTGGTCGTTCACGGAGTTCTGTGAGATGGTGGTTCGTGCTGCCTGGACAGCCCTCGGTGTGCGCAGAGCTGTCCCAGCGAATCAACCACTCGACGACCGGTTCTTCCGGTAGTCTGCCCCCGAGTTGGGGCGACGCTCGTGAGTAGAAACGCTGTCGCGTCGGCGGCGGATCGCCGCCGACAGCGACTGTCCAGTGCCAAAAATCACTGTCACCATCTCTTCGAGACGGTCCGAGCACAGCTCAAGCAGATTCAGCGCCTACTGGACGAGATCGTGCGGCTGTCGATGTGATCGACTGAGTCTGTTCGGGCTACAAGGGACAAGAGCCGCCGCGAAGCAGCCGTTCTCGCGGCGGCTCGTCCAAACTGGCCGCTCACGCTGGCGGGGCCGCCACGGTGATCAGCTGACGCTCGTCGCGGCGTGCCGCGACTCGCTTCGCGTGATCCGCGGCAAACTCGGTATCGACTTCAGCGGTGATCTTGAGCCAGTCATTCAGGAGGCTGAAGACCTCTCCTAGCCACTGGGAGAGGTCTGGACTGACGGACTCCAAGCCTACAGAGAAATGGAGCGTGACCACCGAACAGTCGTACACAAAGAGAGATACGTATCGCCCGACGGCGTCCACATTAACCAAGCTGAGTGCCTCTTTTCACTTGTTCAACCGTGGCTACGGAAGTTCCGCGGCCTGTCCAAGCAGGGCTTGGAACAGGCCGCTCATACCTTCGGCATCGTTCGGTCGCTCAACCTGGCTGGTGAATCCGTCGATTCAACCATTGGTTGTATCGTTATCGGGGGTTTCCGCAGTTCTACATAAGAGCGTAGCAGCTATTCAATGAACCAAAATTATTTATAATACTAACATATATAGATGAAAATGTATTATGGGAAAGTACAATTGTAGCAATCGAATCACGAGAAGAAGCCTCCTGCAGTCTGGAACAGCTCTCGCATCGACTGGTGTTTTGATTCCGTCTGCAGCTGCTGGTAGAAACAATGGATCAGGTGACGATGTTATTGAAAGTGCATTGACAGTTCGGAAAAACACCGGTAGTACCGAACAGTTTAGAAAATTCTTGAAAAACAATGGAGTAAAGGTAGTAACGAAGGATATTGAATATAGTGTGCCAGCATCCGTTGGTAGCGGAGGTGACGAGGCTTCCATTCAAAAATTGAACCAGATGAATTGTGATATCGAACTAACCGTCTTTGGTTCGGGTGATGAAATCGCTGTTGATGCTGCATGGACACATGAAGTAAACTATGATGCGTGGAACAACGAGTCAGGAGAAAAACCCGATGACATTGTTGGCATTTCGTTCGCTGAAGATGATTATGTTCTTGATAGCTGGAGTAGTGGTTCATATACTGAGCGAAAAGAGCACAACCCTTCAGCAATCGCATTCGAATATTGTGATGCTTGCTGTGAACAATACGAAGAGGCGGCTGGTAGCTGCACTCCACAGGGGGAAACTTTTGAGATCGATGACTGGGCTTGGGTTGTGATTTCGGAGAAAACAACTGGGACTAAGGATCATATTTATTTTGACTATCATCATCTGTTTTCAGAGGTTGTTGTGGAGAGTGTGACATACTCTTCAGATGGGGTTAGTGTTACCCTGTCCGAAGAGGAAAATAGTTGGCACATTGATGATCGAATCCACGAAAACAACGCGTAATCTCCAGCCAAAAGCTTATTTTAGACAGTACTTATTTTTAATCATGGGAGAAAATAAAAATAACGATGTTGATAAGAACATGATATTAACCGAGGCGCCTAAGTCAATCATAATCACATTCAAATCGAATTTTATAATATTTATACCATTTGCTATAGTAGCATTTTTGATTTATGGACTTAGGCAAATGATTGACAGATATAGCTGGGATATTACCGCGATTGCATCACAGCTGTTCCCATGGATGTTTGAGCAACAGTATGTCATCCCACCACGAGGTCCTCTGGTCATAGCCATTATTGCTGTATTCACTGTTGGTATTCTCTGGATGCTTGCAATCACCTGTGGAGCGAGCGCGAATTATGTTTTATTATATAAAGGTAATAATCAAAGAGTACTAAGCTCTATCCAAAGTGGGATCACATCCAGTTTACAAGTAGTTGTATACTTAACACTCACGCTTTTATTGACAGTATTGGGTTTATTAGCACTAGTGGTACCCGGAGTATTCATTCTAACTCGGCTCTTTCTTGGAGTGCCAATTATAATATCTGAAAACCAACCAGTTATCAAATCCACCCGTAAAAGTTGGCAATTGACTTCCGGACATGAAGTCACCATAGCTATTATTTTGGCGATTATTGTTCTGAGTGGAATAACGCTATGGCAAATTCCGATAATTGGTCCAATCTTATCGTTTGTTGTTGCTGGATCTCTCAGTATCATTTCCAGTGTTGTGTTTTATGATATGATACAATAATATAGGAAATAATTAGTGATAAATGTATATAAATACTTCTTGTGCCAAGTTCATATATTGATAAATAAATAGTGTAACACTCTACTCGTCTAGAGTTTGCCTCTGATAACGTCAATGAATTGGTCACGACTTCATAATCGAACGCTAAGACGTAGGTGATGTTAGGGAAGTCAGCCACGCTTTTGACCAAGTGAAGCATTTGCTTGATCTCGTCTTGGGTAAGTCGATCAAGATACTCTGTTGAATAGCGTCATTTGAGTCCGATCATCAATTCTGATGGGGTGAATCATTAACTCTCGCCGTATATCCTCTGTTTGGCTTCGCGAAGCTACCCCTCAGAGGGCGCTATCCAACAAAGCAAAGAAGAGCATTTTTTGATATGTTCACATTGTTGTGTCCTGAATCGTTGCGAAATCATCGGCATCTGACTGTTGTATTGATGCTCTATCTTCAGCAGGCGGTTTTTGACATCTACCGGAGAGATTAGTCGTTTCTCTGTTACCTGCTTGACTGTACTCAGCGATTCGAAGAGAAGTGTACGATACACTGCTCGTGATCAATCGTCCGATGTTTTGATCTGGTCGACTGGCACCGTTCGGACTGATTCAAGTGCGGCATGTACGGCGTCCTTATCAGCCGTCGCCTCGAGATACCACTCCCGCCGGTCGGAGTTCTGGTGAATATTCGAGAGCGACTGTCGGGTGACAGGGAGTCCTTCAGCGACAGACCGGTATGACTCGCCGTTGTCGATTCGCTCGAGTGCGTCCCGGAGTTCGAGATATCCCGTTTCGCCGGCGTCGTGGTCTGGATCAATGATCGGCTGAAGGTATCCCTCGTCGTCGCGGCGGAAGCCTACCGGAACTTGCCCTAACCATTTGCCCTGTCGTTGCGCACGGCGCTGTCCAGCCTCGATCCGTCGGATGAGCGTGCGACGCTCCTGCTGGTAGACCATACCGATGATATCAGCAACGAATCGGCCAGTGCCGTCAGGAGTGACTTTTTCGACACTCCCATCCGTGATCACAACAGTCGTCTCGGTGTCTTCGCAGACGTCGAAGAATCGCTGCAGTGTCGCGCCTTTCCTCGAGAGACGACTGATCTCCCAGCACACGACATGCGTATACTCGCCAGCTTCGAGTGCTTCGAGCAGCTCGCTGAACTGCTCACGGTCGTCACTCGCGCCTGATTGACCGAAGTCAGCATACCGATCGACATCCGTGAGGTCGATACCGTTCTCCTGTAGCCACTCGTCGATGCTCTTCCGTTGATGTGCGTCTGTTTGGTTGTCCGTGCTCGCTCGAATGTAGGTTGCGCAGTTCATCTTGTTTTCACCGTGTCTCTTTCAGCGTTAGCAATTAAAGGACAAGACTTGTTTACAGCCTGTAAGCAGGCAAGTGCCTGATTACAGGGGATGTATATACAGAGATCCCAAAGATGTCGACCTCAAGTTGCTCGCAAAAGGTGGGACAGAATAATTGTCGAGCACCGCCGGTATGATCGGCACCGAGCCCGGCGAGGCCGGTCCAATCTATGCACACCAAAATTTCGTTGAACACGTGAACCGTGCATACATCGACGTCGAACCACCCCTCGTGTCGAGACCGCCGCTCCACCGCGGTCATTGCCCGTTTCTCGAGGAGTTCATCCGTTTCAACCGCGCCCTCGAGAACTTCATCGACTCTCCCACATAATGTCATGCTGATGGGTGTTGAGAACTCTTTCGGGCGAGGCGAACAGGTCCTATTACCACGACAACGCCGGTCGCTATGATTGCGACGAGACTCGAGGCCAGCAGCAGCGGCTCGTAGCCGACGCCGACGGAGATCGCCAATCCGGCGAACGCGATCGGACCGGTGGTCCGCCCGAGGAACGTGGTGCTGTTTCGGAGGCTCATTGCGCCAGCCAGATATTCGGTGCTCGCGCGGTCGCTCACCGCGGCGTCGACGACCGGCATCAGCAGGCCGACGCCGACGCCGACAACTACGACTGCGACGGTCGTCACAAATAATCCGGTCGCAACCCACGCGGCGGCGAAGCCGACCGCGTAACAGGCAAACCCGAGCGCGATCAGCCACTCGTTCGAGAGCGAGCGGGACAGTCGACCGCTCGCGGCAGCAGCTACCATCGACGCGGTTCCGGCTACGAGAATCACGCCCCCGATCACGACCGGCGCGAACGCCGCTGCGAGGACGAACGGCATCGCCGTGAAGACCACGCCGAACAGCAGGAACTCGGTGAGGAAAGCAACGGCGAACAACACCAGTAACGGCGGCGCCAGGACTGTCCGGGTCGCATCCACAAGATACGCGATTCCGCGCCCGCCGGCGGAACGGTGTGGTTCCTCGAACGTCACCTGTGCGAACACGGCGATCGGGATCGCCGCAAGGTAGGTGAGAAATGGTGCGTTCCACGCGATCCCCACCAGCATGCCGCCGAGTACCGGAAACAGGGCGGCGGTGGCTGAGAGAACGGCGACGTTCGCCCCCAATACGGCAGTTCGCTGGGCACCGTCGAACGAGTCGCCGACGATCGTCACGGTGGTGATGAAGATTGCCGCGGCGGCGGTTCCCTGGGCGATTCGAAGCGCAAGCAGAGTTTCGAACGTCGGCGCGGCTGCCATGGCGCCGCCCAGGATGCCGAACGCCAGTAGCCCCGCGACGAGCACTCGCTTCCGACCGATCCGGTCGGCGAGGATGCCGATAAACGGCGATAGAACGATGCCGACGATAAAGTAGGTGCTTACGAGCAGGCTCGCCTGGGCGTCGGTGATTCCGAATACGTCACGAAACACCGGCAGTGCGGGGCTGATGAGCGGCACGCCGAGCGGTGCGAGCGCCGTACTTGCCAGCACGATCTGGACGGTTCGGGAGCGCCACGGGACGGTCGCAGCCGGCTCGTCGATGGCTCCCGCACGTGCGGTACGGTCGATTTCTTCGTCCGTGTCGGCAGTTTGGTGGTCCATGCTGAGACGAAGGCGGCCGAGAGCCGTGTAGTCATTTTCTGACAGTGATGGTTCCGCTCGAGCATGCATCCACCACCCCAGAGGTGTCTCATCGCTTGCGACAGGAATAGGCTCGTGAGACGCCTACGCTCCAGTAGCCGATCGGCGGTCAGGTGAGTACAATGACACAGTCCGTTCTTGACGAAATCCTAGAAACGACCCTCGAGGTGGATTCGAATCCGGTCTCGGCCTACGAACTCGGATCGCGGCTGACCTCCGACGAACTCCTTGACGTGATCCGGCACCGTGAAGTCCTCGAGGTGCTGGCGACTGAACCGCTCGACAGGATCGATCTCGAGGCCCGACTCGACGTCTCGCGGGCGACGAGCCATCGGTTCACGCGCTGGTTGGACGACCACGATCTCGCGACGCGGGTTGACAACCGGTTTACGCTGACCGGTAAGGGACAGGCGTATACCGACGCGGTGGTCCGACTCGAACGCGACTTGCGAGCGGCGACGGTGCTTGCCCCGCTGCTCGAGTCGATCTGTAAATCCCACCGGGAGTTCGTCGTCGCTCCGTTCGCCGACGGGACGGTCACCACAGCGACGCCTGAAGACCCGTATGCGCCGATGACGCGATTTGCCCAGTTGCTAGGCGAGAGCGACACCCTCCGCGGGTTCAATACGACCCACATGCTCCCACTCGAATTGGGTGCGGGCTCAGAGAACCCCTTCAAGGGTCCCGAGACCGACCTCATCTACCTGCCCGACGTCGTCGACAGCCTCTTCGAGACCCACCCCGAGCAGGTCCGCGACGCCATCGACGCGGGCCATCTAACGCTTCGAACCCGCGAGGCGCTTCCATACGGACTCGCCATCTTCGACGATCGGGTCGGCGTCGCCAGCTACGACGAGGATACCGGGACGATGCGCGTATTCGTCGACTCCGATTCTGCGATCGCTCGCGGCTGGGCCGAGCGCATCTTCGAGGCGTACCGGGATCGGTCGGAACCGATCGACGACCACGACCATGTCGAGACGGACTGAGTGGGTCCTCGAACCGTCTCTCGCGGAACAATGACGATCGTCTACACCCGTTCCCTCGTTGAGGATCCCGACAAGCTCGAGGTCATGGTCGGCACAGTACTCCCGAGTGTCTTCTTTTTGACCGGTGATCGAACGGTCAGACTCTTGGGAGAGCGAAATCCGCGGGATGTAGTTCGCACAGCCTTCCCAGAGAAATGCGGTGCATCGGATCAAGTAGTACCGGTCTGGTAAATCATAGGGCAGTTCAAAAAACTCGCTACAACGACAGTCATTTTACTATGAATTCTGAAATTCGAGTTATTCACACCGCTGAACAGCCGTTATGAGTTGGCTTTTTGGAAGCCACTCATCGGAGAGGCTAGGAAGGTTATCTCGGTTGCTAAACTTTTGATAGTGTTCTCGAAGACGCTTCTCTGACCGTTCGTGGCGGTCGGTATCGGCCTCTGTATTTGCAACCCCCTTTTCGAGTGAGTGAATCTTATGTGCGAGTTGCAGCAATGGCTGGGCCGCTGCGGACTCTTTGAACAGAATTGCGTCCTCGGTCTCTCTGGAGACGTATCCAACGAACATGGTGGATGTAGTTCTATCCTTGGACCCAACCTTCTCGATGGCTAACCACTCCGGCAGTTGAATAAAAAGCTCACCGGTATCAAGGAGCCCTAACAATTGCCATAGTTGGCGGGTCTTCTGTTCATTGAGAAGTCCCCGTTCCCGAGCATCTTCGAGAGAGACATCGTAGTCGGTGAGGGTATCTGAATGCCACTCACGGGCAAATGAGTCGTAATCGGCGAATTCGGTAATCAGGTTAGCCACTCCGTTACAAGAGCGGGTACAAACATATTAATATCCCCACTGGCTCTGACAACTGTTCTAATCCAGAGACTGCGAAATGCCTGGAGTCGGCGTGCTCTATCCAGGCTCTGTAGCCATCGTCCGTTCCGTGGTGCCCTGGGCGTAAATACCCATCACGGGACTATACAACCGAGTCAGGAATAGATTCGCATTTCGTGTTTGGCACTGACTCGGTATGTCTTTGTCGTGTATTACCGTACGCCAATAAAACGTCGGTGTCGATCGGGTAGCCGGGCTCAGCGCTGAGAGTCTCGGAGGATCAGCGGTCCGATCGCGAGGGTCCGCTTTGCGGTCGTCGCGACTCGCATGATGTAGGAGGTCAGCAGGAAGAACGGCACGAGCGTGATCGTGAAGGTAATCGCAACGACCCAAAGCAGCGTTTCGACCCCGAGGATCATCCCAGTGAACGTCGTCGCGTCGACGAACGTCAGCATCAGCCCTGAGACCAGCAGCGCCGGGATCGCGGCATAGAGGATGTACAGCGAGAGGTTGATCAGTTCCCACTGGAAGTACAGCGTCTTGATGTGCTCTCGAGCGGGACCGAACATCGCAAAGGAAGTCCGGAGATCCTCGAGGGCGTCGCGTTGTTCCTCGTCAATGTCGTCCTCGTAGTCCGCGAGCAGGCGTTCGATCTGGAAGATGTTCCAGGAGTAGTTATAGTCCATCGAGGCGTGAACGACGCTGAAGGTGCCAAATTTCGCGCCGTCGAGCTTCTCGCGGACGGTCTCGGCGTTGCCGGTGATGCTGTCGACGAATTCGTTGACCTCGTCTCTGAGGTCTTCATTGTCCGTCGACTCCATAGCCTCATCAAGGGTATTCGCGCGCTGCTGGGTCGCGTCGATGATCTCTCGGAGGAACGCCGACGGATCGGCCGGTGCCGGCTTGTCGGTAAGCTCCTTGATGTAGTCCCGGAAGTCCAGCGTTTCGCTCATCCGGGTTCGCTGCTCGCCGAGCGGGCCGTTTTCCTGGGAGATGATCAGCTGGCTAATGGTGACGACGAGGGTGACGCCCGTGATCAGCGCGCCGATCATCTGCGCGTACAGCGATTCGATGACGCCCGGGTCCTGAAGTAGGTCCGAGAGCGTCGGTTCGAGGAGGCTCCCGAGCATGAACAGTCCGAAGAACGCTGCCGTGAGCACGCCGGTGACGAGCTGTCGGTTCGCGCCGAGGAGCAGCCAGAGCTTGAGCTTGCTCTCGTCAGCCCGCTCGCGCATCGTGTCCGCAGTGCTGATCTGATCGTCGTCCTCCTCGCTACTCATCGCCGCCACCGTCTGCCGGCTGCTTAAACACGAGGTACTTGGTACCACCGCCGGTGTACTCGATCGTACTGACGAACTCCCAGCCCTCCTGCCCATACTCGTTGAGAAGTTCCTTTGGATCGCTTGCTTCCTCCATCGTCGCCTCGCGGGGTGGCCGGACTGTCTCGTACTTCCAGACGGTTCCTCGGTCCGTCGTCATACTCGTATACCGACGATTCGGCAAAAAAGGGTTCGCGTTACTACTCGTTGGCGGTGACTCAAGAATTGGTCAACTGCACGGACTCAGAACCGAACGGCAACTACTTGTCGTTGACGAGGGTGTCTATGTTGGCCTTGAGTAGGGCTTTCACGCCGGTCGCTATTACCCGCTGGTGGCGATCTAGGTATCCGGCTGCCTCGAGGTTGAGATCGACGAAAGGATCTACCGGAACACGGCGATCCACGCCCCCGCCGGTGAGACCCATCCCGCCGGCGAAGTGTATCTGTGGGCGAAGTGCCTGGATAGCACTTCCGACATTAATCTCAAGGAGCGCAACGCCTCTCCAGAGGTTGATCTCCAGGAATGCGAGCTCGAAATTCATTCCGGTGACGGTGTCCCGCTGCTCTGCGCGGCCATCGTCGACGGACCAAACGAAACGCTTGGGAACTCGCTGTGCCTGAAACTCGATTCGGATGATCGCGACCGATGACTGAGTGTTGGCGCTGTGGAACCGAGACGTTATGATGGACTTCGAAGACGATCCGCTGTGCGAGCGGTGTGTTGACTGGTTCGCGGACAATGGCAGACCTATGATGGTGGCCAATACCCACTTGGAGAGTGAGATTTCTAGCTCCTACACCCCGCATGCAAAGTGAAAACACACCTTCAATTCCTATCCGAAAGGCCGACGTAGTCGGCGGCTGAATCCGACGACAACGCTGTCGAGATCGACGAGTGTCCGTCCCCCGACTGCTCGAGGCCTTCGGCGTTCGAGAGGAGTTCACCGAGCACATCAACAGCGAGCACGCCGGCGAGTACCAGCGCGAGGATTGCCTGATGTGCCGGCTGGTCGGCAGGCTCGACGCGATCGCGACGGCGTGGATGACGAGGAGTGACCGCATCTTTATATCGGAAGTCGCGGCCAGCGACAGTCATCCCTCTGGATGATCGCGAAGCCGACCTGCTAATCGCTGTCGCACTGGCTCGATTCTCAGTCGACTACGAACGCGTCGACCCAGAATTCGCCAAGCGGGCCTAGCAGCTCACCTAATTCACGGAAACACGAGACTGGTTGGAGAAGAGAAGCTGTCGTCATCGCCAACATCGGGTGTATCAAGCACTGCTCGGATCTCATCGAATCGTTCGCCTCGTTCTATTCTCTGTGTCTCCGGCTTCCAATGAATGAATCCTAGATCATCCAGTTTGGGGAGGTGGCTATGATACAGTACGATCTGATTTTGTTCCCACTGGCTTGCAACGACTAGGTTCTCATCGGCGAGACTATCCAGATCAATTCCGTCCTCGTGCTCGAGTAGGGTACTCAACACCTGTCGTCGGAGAGCCTTCGACAAGGCTCTAGAAGCCTCGTCTGACATACAGTATCATGGCTCTCGGAAGAGGATAGATCGAAGGCCTGCACATGCGAATCTGAGTCCATAGATTCTGCATAGTCGTCCACCTTCCTCTCACGAATTGAGCGCTCGAGTATCCAACCACTCGATATAGTCCATAAATTCATACCCGAAGAACTAGCGACACCTCTGGACGAATATAAGGGCAAACGCGGTACTCATCCGTTCGATTCATCGACTCTATACCAATATAAACCTCACTAAAATACCGGTATGATAATCCATGCCAACCAATTATCCACTGTCGGTGTATCAATAAGTGGAAGTAAATGAGTTCAAAGTCTTCAATGGAGTCTCACCCCATTAGCATACGCGTCGTCGAACAAGTCGCAGAGCGGTCAAACAAGGACCCTATCGAATTACCGCCGCTCCAATCGTATGTGAATGTGGATGCGCTCGACGCATTATTTAAATCTTCCCAACTTGACCTTCAAAATTCCGCACAAATTCAGTTCCAGTACGTTGGATATGATGTTACGATTTTACTTGAAGACTCTACTGAGATATCGATAGCGGAGTCTGACTGATACAAGAAGTGCCGATTTGGGCCTTCTAACGCACAGATAACGTTGGCAGATACAATCCTACCGTCCAGGTACTGCAATTGCAACACTGTAGTTCGACAGGAGTCGAAACGTGTTGGCCAGAAGATATATATGGCCCGGTATTGTCGTGTGGGCTGATGTCATGGGCCAAGGGTAATAAGTCTCGACAAAAGATAGAATCAGCCTGCAAATTGGATGAAGCACTTACTCTCTTTAGCAACAACCTCCGACGACAACTTCTCGAATCGTTAAGCAAGAATACTACAGAGAAGACCGAGGCTGTTGCTCTTGAAGATATAGAGTGGAAAACTGAATATACAGAATCGGTATTACTCGAGTTGCATCATACTCATCTTCCAAAGTTGAGCACAGTAGGATATATTGAGTGGGAGGAAGAGGCTGGGGAGGTTCGACGGGGACCGAACTTTGACGAAATCGAACCGCTAACGGTACTGGTTGATGAACACCGAGACAAGCTTCCTGGGTCACCGTCCTGAATCTCGAGTCATGGGCTCCTACGAACAGTCGACAGTACGACTCCGCTCTGTATCAACGTTTAGGTGTGGGGCGCGGGCTTCGGGCTGTTAGTCGGCAACGACCCTGAGTAGGGTTGTCGAGCCCCGTATCGGGGCTTCGCAACGAGACTACCGCAGGTGCTGTGGTACCAGCCTACCTATTGATAGAGGCCCCCCTCGGAAATTGGATCAGTTTTCCACTCCATCGTTCCTTTAAGTGATTCTGGCCACAAGGTAGAGCTATGACGGGAAGCCGTTCTCTCGTGTTTTCAATTCAGTAGCGTAGGCTGTCCTGGCTCTCAAAAAGGTCTCATCGATGAGCCCCAGATGACGACAGCGACGGTACCCTTGGAAAGCAAGTCCATGTGACATCCTCCTCGCGGTAAACGGCGAGGCTTCCCACGCATGGGGAATACCAGTTAGTCGTCGCTGGTAGAGGGTTTCGACTCTTCGTAGGCCGTGAGCTTCATCTGCGCTTGTACGCTCTTCTCATGGTGAGTCGTGACGGTGTCACAACCGCGCCCATCCCGTGGCGAGTCATCGCGTTCCGCCTTGTCAAGCGGGACGCTCTCTCCCCACGGGTCAATCCGTCGTGCGATATTCGCGGAAGCGTTGATGTCGGCCTGAAACGACGAAACGTGGCAGCCATCGTTCGGACACCGAAACTCGGCTTGGGAGTCCCGCCGACCGATGTGGTGGCACGAGTGGCACGTCTTCGAGGTGTATGCTGGGTTCACGTACTCGATCGGGATACCTGCTTCCGTCGCCTTGTCTTCGATGCGCCCTTGGAGCCGGGCGAACGCCCACGAGTGAAGGCGACGGTTCATGTACTTCCCGCAGTCGAGTCGTTCTCGGATGTACGTCAAATCCTCCATCACCAATACCGGATTCTCAAACTGTCGGGCGTACTCGACGGCCTGTCGAGACGCCTTCTCCACGATGTCAGTGAGCGCGTTCTGGTAGTGCGAGAAGCGATCTTCAATCCGCCACTCGGATGCGTCACGCTCTTGGAGGCGTTTCAGGGTGGTGTGCATCTCTTTTCGGAGATGCTTCGCTCTACTTCCGCTACACACGAACGGGTCAGTCGGAGAACCGTCCTTGAGGGCACAGCCCGTGATGAGGGCGGTTTCTCCGATGTCTAAGCCGATGTGCGTGGCGTCACCGTCTGTCGTTGGTTCATCGACCGGGTACTCGATGGTGACGTGCAGTACCCAGTTCTTCCGGTGCTTCTGAAGCCGTATCTCGCCTGCCTTCGCGTCTTCCGATACGAGGTCGTGCCAGAGGTCTTCCTGCTCGGGGTTGATGCGGAGCGGTATCCAGAAGTTCGTGCCTCGACCGGGACGGGGAACCCACCATGTGAACTCGTATTCACGCTCGTCGGAGTGGTCGAACTTCGCAGCTTGATTCGTGAGTCGCACCGGGTGTTCGTCGTCCAACCCCTTGGCGTTGTACGTCTTGCGGAGTTTCGGGACGTAGTTGCACAGGGCAGCTTTCGCTTGATACGGAAGCTCGTAGGGCGTCACGATATCGCTCACTGACGACATGGTGCTTGCCCCGGCGTCGAACGCCTCTTGCAGACCGTCACGGTAGGTTTCGAGTAGGTCGTTGAGTTTCGACTGCTTGTGGGCTGTCGGTGGGGCGAACGTCGCTTGAATCGTCTTAGTTATCGTCGTCACTGGTGTCTAATCCTTTCTCGATTAGTTCAGCGTAGGCGCGAGGATGTCGGATGCCATTGTCGCGGGCGTAGTCTTTTACTCGTTCATGGAGGTCGCTCCCCCGCTCCATATCGATTTCAGTTCGCACAATCATTTGTACGTTTTCTTGGCACTAATAGGTTCCGTTTGGTATTCAGACTGGTGTAGTCTGTGGGTTGCGTAGTCAAGTGACGCGATTCACGCCCGCCGTAAACGGCGGGATTCTCTCGCTGTTTAAAGATAGAAGGTGTCAGAGAACGGCTCGTATATCCCTCCTAGAATACCCGGCGAGCGGTACGTACAGACAAAAGACAGACCAATCTCATTGTCCATGGTTCTTTACCCGCTCACCGAGTATAGCTCATAATGGCTTCAGACAATGAGCAGAACGATCAGTTGGTCACAATTTTACTGGTTGAGCCAAATCCCGGGGATACGCGCCTCTTTACGGAATCATTCAAGGACGCAGAACTGAAGAACGACCTCTACACCGTCTCCGATGCTGACGCCGCCCTTGATTTCGTCAACCAGCGTGGCGAGTATACGGATCATCCGCGTCCTGACTTCATCCTGCTCGAGCCGAAATTACCCGGAAAAAGCGGCATAGACGTATTGACCGAACTGGATGATGAGCCCACATTGCGTGAGATTCCTGTCGTCGTACTCATGAGTTCGAAAATGGGCAAGGACATCGTCAAATCGCACGGGCTTGATGCGGATCACTACGTCCAAAAACCAGTCGAACCAGAGGATTATATCGAATTCGCACAGGAAATCGAGGGGTTTTGGATGGCGCTCGTTCAAGAGGAGTCGACAGATAACTGAGTTTCCTACTGCTGACTCGATATACGAGTCTTTGAGCACGACTCGAAGACAGTACGAACTACACCGCGTTCAATTCGCACTGTCTCTGTATCGGCTTTTTCAGCTCGTAGCTTCTGTCGATATCGCATTTCAACGTCCGGCTGCCTACGCTCGCGATCGCCTCTTGACTATACAAGAGGGTACAAACATATATGAGGACAAGGCGCGAACGTTGCTGATAGAGGTGTTCAGTATGTCCGAGCCTCCGCGCGATGGGGTTCAGTCATGGACCGAGTCGACGAGCGCCCGCGAACGCATTCGGGCCGTTGCCGAAACGCTTCGCGAACCCCGTTCAATCAACTGGATCAGTGAGCAGGCGGAGGCCGCCTGGAGTACGACCAACGAGGAACTCCAGGATCTTGTTGACCAGGGACAGCTGCGCCGCGTCGAGGCTGGCGAGACGACACTCTATCAGCCGGATTATACGCGACTGCTCTTCGAGGAAATCCGCACGCTCATCGAGGAGAACACGCGCGAAGAGCTTCGTAACGAATTGGCCGCGATCACCGAGGAGATCGAGGAGTGGCAGGCGACCTACGATGTCGAGACGTGGGAGGATCTTGAACAGTCGCTCGCCGACGGCGACCTTGGAAGTGCCGAGCTCCGCGAACGCCGCGACGTCATCGCGTTCTGGCGCGAGAACGAGGAGGATCGCCGACTCATCAAGCACGCACTGGAACTCTACTCTGACGTTGAAGCCGCTCGCGAACAGATGACCGACGTGACCGACCGCGCCACGAGCTAATCCTCTCCTCACACAGAATGATCTTTCTTGCCGGCCGCGACCGCTATACACAGCGAACCCTCCTCCAGGACATTCACGACCGGTTGACAAGGCAGGCAGGGTGTGATAACGCGCGGTATCACCCGTCTCGACGACGACCGCGGTACGTCATCACGGATGTTGATCCGACCACGTTCCTGAGTGACTCCTACGACGCGGAGACTGCACGACTGGAGATTCGCTTCTGGTACCCCGCCGGCGTTGACCACGAATATTATCGCATCAACTGGGTCGAACCAGAGCGGAACCTGATGCTTGGCTTCCATCAGGACGCCGATCATCCGGATCTCGGGCCCTGCCACATCCAACTTAATTATGAAGATACGCCTGTCGATCGGCATCGCGCGACGTTTCTCGATGCGCATCCACTCGCCATCCTCGATGACCGACTACAGCAGTTCACAACGGCGGTAGAGGCGATCCAATGGGAGGATGGGACGCCCTCGCTTCCTACTTGGCCGAGGTGAACAGCGAGTCGTGAGGTTGCTCTCATCTCTATTTCAGTAGATGTGCGTATCGACCGATCAAAGGAACCTACTAGAACTACTATTGTTGCTTTTAATAGCTATAGGCAATTGATCATATGTAACATTTTTCTATAGGGCGGGTGTCGGGTGGCGTAATATGACTAAATCGACCGGAGACGACATCTCAAACGACATTTCGAGTCGATTCGAACTCCTTCAGGTTCTAATCGAAAACTCACAAGAAGCTGATGAATGTGTATTATTTCCAGAAAATGCAACAGACGAAGAGCTACAGACGATGTGGGTTCGTGCTGAGGAAGGTTCGTATATCCATCCGAAAGACGCTCAGTAGATTTCCTGTACGTACGGTCTGTCGGGTAGTTGGAGGGGGCTATGCGAACCGATTATGACAACCCCCACAGCTACACGCTGCTAAAGGGATTCCCCGCGCCATCACCATCGGTGTCCCGGTCGTCGCCGCTCTCTGACGTCTCTTCGGCACCACTCTCGGCAGGGGCTTTGGACGGTTGCTCAGGGTCCGGCGGTTCAGGTACGGGTGCAGAATCTTCTGGCTCTCGAAGCGGCTCTACGGCCGCCGAGTCGTCACCTCCGTCGCCGCGATTGTCTCCATCAACATCGACCTCGACGTCGCCCTCGCCGCAATCGCTTCCCTCGAGCTCGGGATCGGCTGTCTCGACACCGTCGGTCGAACCGGCTAGCCAGCCGTCGATCGGGACCGCCTCTCCGCTGTCAACGTCGAAAATTAGCAGCTCGGGGTCGCTCTCAAGATCGCGATCGTCGTTCGGCACGATAGCGATCCGGAACGCCTCGGGGTCGGGGACCGAGTCGTAGCCTTGTTCGTGGAACATCGCCTCGGGGACGACCGGCTCGTAGATCCGGGTCCAGTCGTCGGTGAGTGGGCTCTTCGCGCCGTACTTCCGTTCGACCTTGCCACCTTGCTCGACGACGTAGTTGCTGTCCTCCGGGTCGTAGTGGACGGTCGTCGGCGCATCGCTGGGATCTCGCTCACGGTAGTCCTCGGGCCCGTCGAACTGAAGGTAGGTCTCGCCACTGTCACGATCGCGGCAGACGATCGAACCACCCTCGAGCTCGACCCACTCGGTCGAGACATCGCCTGACACGAGTGCAAGCTTCTCAACCCCAGTGTCGTCGCGGGCCATCTCGAGCTGACTACGGGTGTAGAACTTCCGAGCGGCGTCCACCGGCGTGCGCGTCGACACGAACGGGTTGCTGCCGTCGGCGCCGAAGATCGCCGCGAGTCGCTCGGCGTTATTCGTCAATCCGTCATCGCCGCCGTCACCGACGACGAAGAGCAGCTGCTCGGGACCCGGTGCCTTCGCCGCGTTCTTGATCGGTCCGCCTGGCTTCGAGAGCCCCTTTGACTCGGCTTCGATATAAAGCGTGTCCGCCCCCGAGAGCTCGAGGATCTCTGGGTACTCCTCTTCGAGACGTGAGCGAACGATCTGCTTGCGCTCGTCTTCCGAGAGATCACCATCAGGCACGACCGCCGGCGGCACCCTCCCAACCGCGTCGGGCAGCTCGTCGCCGTCCTGGGTCGGGAGTTCCATCTCGTAGCCGGTGCGGGTGCCCCATTCGTAGACCTCACGGAGCATGTGGCGGTGCTTGCTCTTCCCACCCGACCCACCGGAGCCGGTCTCGAGGCCGATCTGACCGCGGCCATCGGGCGTGACTGAGATCTCCAGGCCGTCGCTCGTGCTCCGTTGCTCGAGAGCCCCGACCGCCTCGAGACGCTCGACGATGTTCGACGCCTGCGTGTACTCGAGGCCAGTCGCGTCGGTCACCGCTTGCTCTGCGGCCGACGTCTCGACCAAGTCCGACTCGGCGCGGATCGTCTCGTCGTAGATCGCCTTGAGCGCCGTCTGGGCAGCTTCGACGTCGTCGACGTCCATCGGCTCATCAATGTCGGCTTCGGTGTTCTCTCGGCCGGCAGCGCTGCCTGCCTCCGACTGCCCGGTGTCGGCGAAGAAGAGGTTGTCCAGGATCTCCCGACCCGACTGTCGCTCGATCCCGTAGCGCTCGGTCGACTGCTGGATCAGGTCAAACGCTTCCTCGATCGAGTGCAGCGGCGGGTACGGCGGCGTCAGCTTCGCCATGAACGAGTCGTCCTCATGCCGCAGTTTCGTCTGTGCGTGGTAGTCGGGGATCTGCGTGAGGTCCTGTGGGTCCTTGCCGCCGAAGCGATCCGCTAGCGCTCGAGCTTCGTCCGGCAGCAGCGGGTTCAGCGAGACCAGCGTGTTGCAGTTCGACAGGATCGCCTGCTGAGCCTCGGCATCCAACTGATGGAGCGTCTGCGTCGCCAACAGTAGTCCAAGTTTCTTCGAACGAGCCTTCGTGAGCATCTTATCAGTTTGTGATGCTTCAGTGAGGACATCGTCACACTCATCGATCATGAGGAAGTACGGGTTGTAGTCGCCACCGGACGTGCTCGCACCGGCGAGCTCGCGGACCTTCTTTTCCGAGGGGTTGATCCGATCGTTCACACACGTCCAGACGCGGCGCATGACCGCCGTCGCGACCATCTTCTTCGCCTCGCCGGGTAGGTCGTTCTTGCAGATGATGATCTTGCCCTCGTTGACCGCCTCAGCGATCGAGACGTCGGACTCTCGTTGTGCCAGGATCTGGCGAGTGATCGGGTTCTCCACCCAGTCCTTGAGCCGACCCACGAGCGCGTCGAGTTCCTGCTCTGTAAGGTGCTCGGCGATCTGGCGAGTGTAGACCTCGATGAAGGCAATGTCGTCGTCGTCGGCCGACGCGATCAGGTCGGCGTACTGCTGGCGGTTCTCTTCGTCCAGGAGCGCGTAGTACAGCTCGAGGGGCGTGAACTCGAACTCGTGGCGAATCATCCCCCGGACCATCGTCTTCATAACGCGGTCCATCCGGTTCCCCCAGAAGTCGCCAGCCTTGAGCAGCTCCTTGAAGTCGTCGACGATCCCCTCGATTTCCTCGTTGAACCCGGTCTCGTCGGGCTCATGGTAGGTCTCGAAGAGGTTGAACCCGACCGACTTCTCGAGGAAGTCGTCGCCCGGCGCGATGTAGATCACGTCGTCCCAGCGATCGCGAGGGACGCGCCGGAGCAGGTCGTAGATGTCGTCCCCCTTTGGGTCGATGATCGTGACGCCATGACCGGCGTACATGAGTGCAACGGCGTCGTTGTACATCTTCGTCGTCTTCCCCGTCCCCGTCGAGCCACCGTAGAAGACATGCCGAAAGAGTCGGTCGAATTCCACTGGTACCTCGCGACCGGAACTCTCCGAGACGCCGATCCACAGCGGCTGCCGGGGCTCCGCCTGTGCGTTCTCGATCATCGCTCGAGGCCAGGCACCGGCGTAGGTCTCAATCTCCTCTTCGACTGGATCGTAGCGCTCGATGGCCCACTCTTTATTGTTCAGCAAAACTGGATCTGATGGGTCGTCTTCGCCTTCGATCCGGGCGCCGAATTTTTCGGTCTCTTCAACTGGTTCACCGTCGTCGCCGAAAGGTAGACTCATGCTGACACCTCCTGCTCTCGCTCCTGGTCGCGATCTAGCTCGCGATCGTCGCTGCCCTCCTGGCGATCGGTGCCGGGGTTCCAGCCGTCATACTCTTCTGGGTCGGTCCAGGTCGCTGGGATGTCATACTCCCAGTGGTCGGCGTTCTCAAGGCCGACCGATCGGAGCTCTTTCTCCCACGGGACGGTCTCGGGATCGTGGTACTCGGAGAACCGTGGCGCGTTCGCCGGGACGTCGCCGGCGTGGGACGTCAGCGACCAGTCGACGTCCTGGGTGTTGATGTCGTCGTTCGGGATGTGGATCAGGCCGGCGGCGCCGCGGACGCCCATGATCATCTTCCGATCCGCACGAGTACGCCCGTAGGCTCGCTCGAGCTCGGTCAGCAACGGCTTGTCGTACAGCGGGACGACCTCGAAGCCCTGTTCGGTCTTGCTCTCGTAGTAGCCGTCGAACTGTTGGGCCGTCTCTGCGACACGCCGGACGGCCGTGTCGGGATCGTCGGACACCCCGATGATCCGTAGGTTCAGCCGGAACCCCTTCTCGCCACGCTGTTCGCGAACGATGTTCGATGCCTGCTTGTCCTTGTTCGATGCCTCCCGCTCTTGCCCGACGAGTTCGTACTTCTCGGGGAACAGCTCGTACTTTAGCGCATGGAGGAACGACTCATCCTTCCGCGGACTCTTGAGTTCGTCAGCGATATCGTCGATCGAGGACGACAACAACCCGCCTTTCCACCAATCGGATGGGGCCGGCTCGAAGATCGTCTGGACGGAGAGATCGGTCTCAGTATCGGACTCTCGCTCACCGATCATCTCGGCGGTAATCGAGCCGTAGGGATCGTTTTCGAACCCCTCAATGTCCATGTGCTTGATCGGATACAGGTGCTTGCCATCCGAACGCTTCCGGAGTCGAAGATAGGCGCCGGCGACGTAGCGACCTTCCTCGAGGGGCAACAGTGCTGGTCGGTCGTGCTCCGAGACGTCGATATGCGCGTCCGGATAGAACGTCTCGAGCTGGCGCTGCATCTGCTTCTGTGCCTCGGTCGTCGCCATGACCCACTGGAACCCGACCAGGCCGTTGATGTAGCGCATTTCGAACGAGTGGGTCGGCCCGTCTGCGGATCCGAAGATGCCGCCGCGACCGGGATTGTGGACGGCCGTCAGCAGGTCGATTGCGTCCTTCGGCCCGCCACCGTCCTTGCTCGGCTGTACGGCGATCGACTTGCGCTCCGGGAGCTCGCCGTACAGCTGCTCGATCAGCTCCGGCGTGACCTCGAGAGCTTCGTAACCGTCGCCAAGCCCGAGCTTCTGCCTCGTGGACACACGGTTCGATTCCCGAGTCCCATCTAGCTCCACCTCCACTCACAGGCGTCGTCGTACTGCTTGAGGTACGCCTCGTAGTCCTCGCCGTGCTCAGAGGGGTCGTACATCAACGCAACCGCCTCTCGCGGGTTTTGATCGTGATCCATCCGGACACGCCCGGGGTAACAGCCTTCATCGTCAACCCGAAGCAGCACCTCGGAGAACCCATCCGCTAGATTCCCCTTCTGGAGGTTGTCGATCAACTCAGCTTCGTCTTTCGAGAGCCCCAAGCGCTTGCCCCACTGTTGGTTCATCCCTTCGACGTACTGGTAGGTCTCCATCGACGAGAGCTCGAGCATCACCTCGGCGTTGTCGGTGAGGTGAACGTTGCCCTCGCCATCGGTGCCGAAGAAGTCCTTGTGACTCTGCGTACCGGCGCCGATCGACAGATCCCAGTGGCGGTGGTGGCGGTACTTCTGTGACAGCGACTTCACGTGTGCCTCTGGTTGTCTCTGAGCTCCTCGAGCTCCTGGCGACTCTCGTGGGCCGACCGAAGGACCCACAGCAGGAGCTTCTGAAACACCGTGCGATCCCTACTGTCATCCGTACTAGGTGCTTGTTTAGTCATCTGTGTCCCCAACAGTTGAGACCCACAATTCACTTATTCTGAAACACGCTTTCAGTGATCCCATACACCGGCTATTCATATCCTAGATAATAAATCTGTTGTACACTCCAGCCACCTCGGCAAGTGGGATTTTATATAACAAGGCTTCAACTCAGCATATTGTGTTACACAGCACAGCATATACTCAGTTTCAGGTACAGGAATACAGGTGGACACTATGACGGACTCCAACAACGAGAACGAACCTAAATCGATCAATATCGAGGTGTCGGGTTCCGAAAAGAAGCGATACGTTTCAGTCGAGATGCCCTACGACCAGTACGAACGTCTCGACGAGCTCAAGAACCGAAACGGGCTCACTTGGCGCGGACTCCTTATGCACACTCACCGTAGTCTCGGCTCACCAGAAGCCGAAGTCGACGGTCAGTACGAACAGCTAAATGAGACTCGGCAGCACCACGGATTCACCTGGAAGGGGATGCTTCTATACGCTGCTCGCGATCTCGAGGACGAATAACCAGGGCATCTACTTTTTTCTACGAGAGGCCGAACCCGACGCCGAGGATCAGAAGAACCATCCAGATCACACCCCCGAAACGCGGCGAAGCGCGCCGTGGTTGTACGGGTCCCCGGTGAGAACCCACAGGGCCACGCCGGCGACGGCGAGGGTGAGCGCTGAGAGGAGCTCGGACGACGCAAACGCTGTGTAGGCGGCTATGAACGTCATCACTGCGGTGAACCTCGCAGCGGCGGCATTCGATCGTGTGAGTAGCCCCGGCATTTCTCTATAGCCCACAGTATAACCTCACTTTATAAATAGATTTTCTCCACACAGGATTAACAATACACAGCGGCGGAATGCAGCATGAATTAGGAGCCGCTCACCAAGAAGTGGTGACTGCACAACACAGCTTGTCTTTTTTCGATGTAGTAGACTCACTGCCCGCTATCGTCTCGAAATGTGTAGAAACTGAGGTGGTTGTACAGCAGTGGCACGGAGGATCAGTGGTTGGGACCCTATTGAGCTCCGTGCCACCTGAGCGTACGGAGTAGATCGGTATAATCTTACTGTGATTATCTGGGTGACCATCTCAGATACTAACACTGCTTAGCCGTTCTGCGTCCAACTGGCGGCATCGGGGTACATAGACCGTGGTATCGTAGGTGCACTATGGGCCGAGAACTGGACGAAGTCGATAAAGGCATCCTGTATATGCTGCAACGGGAAGCTCGCAACACGACCGCTCAAGAGATCAGTGAGACGATCGGCGTCTCACCTAGCACCGTTCGCAATCGAATTAGCCAGCTTGAATCTGACGGCATCATCCGGGGGTATCACCCAGAAATCGATTACGAGGCGGCGAATCTCCCCTTACGCGTGCTCTTTGTCTGTACCGCCCAGGCAACTCGACGGGAGGAGTTAACAGACGAGGTCTTGAACGTCCAAGGCGTGGTTGATGTCCGCGAAATGATGACGGGGCGGCGAAACGTCCACGTCGAGATCGTCGCAACGGATACGACCGGTATTTCCCGTATTTCGGATGCGATCCACGAACTAGGGCTCGAAATCGAGAGTTCTGAACTCATGAAACGCCGACAGATGCAACCGTTCAATCACTTCCAGTTTACCGAGTTGGACGAGGGAACCACAGACGCTGACGATGAGTAACAAGGTGTTATATCCGCAGTTATGCTCGCCGATATTCCGATTTCCACAGCAATAGATTCGACTTTCCTGAATTATTTATCACTATACCTGCTGTAATCACAAACTGATTACTGACATTCAAATAGGATTCATAAGTACTGAGCGACTCGAAGTCAGTGTGGAACACAGTCGAGATCGATCGGCTTCACAAGAACGCTCTTGTTCGTGCCGAAACAATGCCGGAGAGAGTACCGGCCACGCCGGTACCATGGTTGGGACCCATGAACGAATTATCTAATCACCAACGAGCGGTTGAATTGCTCCAGCAACTTGGCCTAAAAGAGTACGAGGCGAAGTGCTTCGTCGCCTTATCACGGATGCCAAAAGGAACGGCCAAAGAGATCAGCAAAACCTCTGAGGTTCCTCGGACACGTGTGTACGATGCGATTCGCGTGCTGGAAACGAAAGGACTTGTGCAGATCCAGCACTCGAATCCCAAGCAGTTTCGGGCCGTCCCGATCGATGAAGGAGCCGAGACACTGCGTCAAGAGTACGAATCACGGATGGAGTCACTCGTCGAGGCAGTCGAAGGGATCGACCCAGCACCAGTAGGCGACGACCAAGAAGTGTCGCACGAAGTCTGGGCGCTAACGGGGCAGACAGCGATCGCAACTCGCACCCAGCAACTTATCGATGGGGCTGGAGAAGAGATTGTGTTTGTCGTAGGCCATGAAGATGTTCTCACGGAGGAGTTGGTCACGCACCTCCAAACGGCCCAGGAGACGGGCATTACGGTTGTCGTTGGGACCATCTCTGAACACCTCCGTGATACCGTTCAGCAGGCGCTTCCTGACGCTAACGTGTTCGTTTCCGAGCTGGAATGGCTGAGCAGTACTTCGACAGATAGTACCGATGACACGACGATCAGCCGACTGATTCTGATTGACCGCAACACGATTCTGGTCAGTACGGTGCACGAGGCTGCTTCGGATGCGGCTGAAACTGAAAGAGCAGTGTTCGGCAGGGGCTTCACCAATGGCTTAGTCGTAATTGCCCGGCGGCTAATGGCGACGGGCTTAGAGACGAGCGATGATCCCAAAGAGTTCGTGGGAGACTAACCAGCACCGTCAGCAGTGGAAGCGATCATCGTTACAGCGTCTCCCTCTCATGGACCTGCAATCTGCTACAACCAGTAACCCTCGTGGTCGGTCATTCCGAATCCTCGTTCTTTTCGACTTCCGTGACGATCACGTCCCAGTCAGGATGTTCGACACCATTCCGACATTCGAATCCGCCTTCCACATCGATTCCACTCTCGTAGGCCCTGCGAAGGAGGGCTTTCAGTTCCGCATTCAATTCCTCCTTCGACGTAAGCAAGGTCTCCTCAGAAGTCATCTTCCCGCGCCCCTTTCGTAGTTCTCCGCTGCGAGTTCGTGTTCTGGTGTGATAGTGATCACACCGTAGCTGTGTACGGTTATCACGTGCCCGTCGTGCGTGAATGTAACGTGGGAATCTTCGTTTGTCTCGTTTCGAACGCGGACGAGCGCATCTAATTCGTCGGGGTCAACAGCAGAATGGAGCGGGTCGAGTTCAACCGGATCAGTGTCCATTACGTCCGCCAGCGTTGCGATAACAGCCATGCTCGCGGGTGTCCTCTCTTGATTAAACTGGATACAAACAGTCGCCGATTCCTGAGAATACTCAATCGCTTCGACTTCAACCCCAGATACGTTTGTGTCCATCTTGCCCAATTCTAGCCGTCTGAGTCGGTTCAATAGGGGTACTGATTATACAGGAGGTTTAATACAAGGGGTTTATCCAAACGATCATACCGAACTACTGAGTGTCGCTCCAATGAGGCGTCGGTGTCCGCGTCGAAGGCGTGACGATAGTGATTGCTGGGTGATGTCGAGCTCGCCAGCGATCTCTTCGAGCGACGCCTCGCGTGGGGTGTCGAAGTAGCCCCGGTCGTAGGCCAATATCAGCGCCTCACGTTGGGTCTCGGTCAACTCGTAGCCTTCCCCCTGGATCGGAAGCATTGCGTGGACGGCGGTGATCGCTATCGGAATGTCGTTTTCCTGGCAGTACTCTCGAAACTCGGCGATTGATTCCTGACTCTCGGCGCGCACCTCGAATCGCCACTCGTCTTTCGTACCGATTCCGGAGAGCACGACGACGTTGGCCTCGGCAAGCGCACTCAAGATGCCGAAGTACTCTTGCTCCCACTCCGCACGCATGAGATACTCGTCTTCGACGCTATCGACCAGTCGGATGTTGCTCACGCCAGCGTGTTGTTCGAACGCAGCTTCGATGTCCTCCGTTTCCGCATCGCGTACCCAGAAGTACGGGATAATCAGCGTCTCGTGTGGGATGAGTCGCTCCAGTTCGACCGTCACACCCGGCAAGTTCTCGAACACACTCCCCAGTGGAAACTCCGCTACCGGACTCGTAAACTCCATGACAGTCGCCATGCGAAAGCCTTCGTCTAGCAGACGAATAACTGGAATGGGTGGTGTACCATGGCTTTGAGACGAGCCAACGCACCGTTGATGGCCCGGATAGTGTGTGCTGCGAGCGGGGAGTCCGTTTGGTATTCGATTGACCATGGTACACCATGTTATCTTCTTTTGTAGGACCGACTAATATAGTCTCACAAGCGAGCATGAGTGTAATAGCGGAGATTCGTATCCCATCCGATGATTTTGAACTCGGACAAATCCTCAGTCTAGAGCAAGCGTCGGCAATCGAACTCGAAACGCTCGTCCCGAGCGGGGACCTCACCGTGCCACTCTTTTGGGTCTACGAACCGGTCGAAAACGGCTTTCTCGATACCGTCGAACGTTATCCAACTGTCAACAGCGTCACGGAGATGGATGTGTTCGACGACCGGATGCTCATCAGGCTCGACTGGGATGCGAGTCAGGACCACCTTTTTCAGTGTATATTGGAACACGATGGGCAAATACTGGGTGCTACTGGATCACCGGAAGGGTGGAATTTCGAGATACGATTCTCGAGCCGCGAGGGATTGAGACAGTGCCAGGACTGTTGTGAGGACGCGCACATCTCCCTGAAAATAACCCGTATATACAATCCAACGGATCCCGAGGCTGGTCCGTGGTACGGCTTGAGTGAGCCCCAACGAGAAGCGCTTATGCTTGCCATTCGAATGGGATACTACGACATTCCACGAGGCTGTACGACCGCGGAGTTAGCCAACGAGCTCGGAATTTCCGATCAGGCAGTGACGGAGCGACTGCGTCGTGCCATTGGTACGTTTGGGAGGTACGCACTTTTCACTCCTGAGTCAGAGGCACAAGTGGACTGACTGTTTCCATTATACACCATGGGACAGGACCAGGCAGTTGGGCCTACGCTAGGTGAGTATGGATGAGAGTCGAAAGCTGGGGTCACGTAATATCCAGTCAACTGATGAGGTTTCCGGTTCTTCGGGGCATGAGAGGCCGATCTCCCCCGATACGATTCTGTCGGCAGTAGCGAACGAACACCGACGCGCCATCCTCAACGTAGTGACCAACGCTTCCGAGAAGACATTGGAAGGCGATGTGCTCGTAGATCGCGTTGCAGACCGGGTTCGAGACGAAGACGCGAAGCGGGAGTCAGACGAACATCGACAACGCGTCCGGATCGCACTTCACCATACTCATCTTCCAAAACTCGAGGAGGCTCGGATAATCGACTATGAGACTGAAACGGGTCAGATCCAGTTTATTGGCGGTGAACTGGAACAGAAGATACTGAGGTTAGTTGAGCCGTACGACGTCCGCGAGTGAGAGGCAAGTTCGATTGAGGATGAGTCGCTCCCGTTGAGCGTGTCATAGAATAGGTCGTACCTCTCTGCTCTGAATGGTGAGTCCTGGCGATCCGTTGCCCCTTACGTCCGATATATTCCTGTCTGCACCGTCACAAACGATGTGTGGCTTCAGGTTGTGAAAACCTCACTCAATAGTGAGGTCACCGGTATCGGTTGCGTTTTCGTCCCATTCCAATTCGAACTCGAGTTCAATCTCCGACGAGCCCCCCGACCGCGATGTCTCACGTTCGACCTCAACCTCGAACTCAACGCGTCCCGGTGGAGCGAGTGTTACCGACTCACTGCCGGACTCGAGAGTGAATTCGTCGCCTGATTCGAGATGTTCTGCGACCGTTCGAAGGTACTGTGCGACTTCAGTTGTGTCCATATCCCGCTCGGACTCAAACAATGTTTCTTCGGGCATCCCCGTGGTTACGATGTCCAGGCTATTAATGCAGAGGGGACGACAAAACGCCAACAAGACGCTACGCGCCTGAGGCTGCGTCTACGCACGAGCACACGTGTTCCTTGTACTGAGTCTACGCCTCGTCATTGCAACCACAGACTCTGAACATGGGGACAGTTCGGGAAGTGCAACCATCACGGTGTGAGAAGAGTTCGATGACGCCCTAACTGTCAAGATGAACCGTTCAGCGTCACATCCTCGAGCGTCGGCGTTTGGCCGTCTATCACGTCCGTTGGCGCTGATCCGGCATCCCAGCCCTCAGCGACGATGTCCACGTTCCGAAGCGTTACCGGCGCTGACGTCCCCGAGTAGAACGCATCCGCCGGTGCCTGCAGTGTGATCTGACAGTTCTCGATCGTCGACTCGGTCACTCCCGACCGCGTTCCGATCGCGAAGTTGCCTCCGGGCCCTCCGGCGTCGGACTCATGTGAGATCACAATCTCGTAGTCGCGGATCAGACCCTCGCCCGAGTAGTGCCAGATTGATCGGCCGCTCGAGTACGTCCCCAATGGCTGCCGGTCGACGATCGCGATCGAGTTCTCGACTGTCGACGTTGGGTAGGTCCCGTCTCGCGTGAGCTCGCCGTCCTCGTTCTCGTCGAGTTCTGGAATCGGCTCCCACTCGTCCGTGCTGTTGAACCGGAAGTTAGCCGTCCCCGAGTTCGACGCGATACAGTTCCGGATGATCTGCCGCCCACCGCCTTGGACGTACATCCCGTTGTCCGGCCACGGACCGCAGATACAGTTCTCGAAAAGCGTCGTCCCCTGCATCTCGGTGTGGCCCACGATCCCCGTCGTCGACCACGACTGACCCAGTCCATGTTCGTTCGTGTTCCCCGCGTAGTCGGTTGTCTCTCGCGTGTTGATCGTGTCGCCGTAGTGCATCCCTCCATCGCTCATATCGACCGAGCTCACTCGAGCGAAGGCGTCCGGTGACGAGGTCGCCACCCGCATGTTCCCGTGTGATCCGAGATCGTGCAGCCCCGCAAAGGCGATGTTCCGAATCTCAGCCCGATCGTTGATGATCGCGTAGAGGCCGCGCATTCCCGAGTTCTCCCGGGTCCAGTCAAAGATGAACCCGCCGAACACCAACTCGCCCTCGTGTGGGCTGCTGAACGTCCCGAGCCGGAACAACATCGTCCCGCCGCTGTACTCGCCCTCGTCGACGGTGTGGCCGTGGATCGCTTCAACCTCTCCGTGCCGGATCACCGCGTTCTGTCCGATCAGGCCGACGTCGCGCCACCCCGTTCGTCGGAACCCCTGGTTCATTTTGTACTCCCCCTGCGGGAAGACGATCAGCGTGTCGTCCTCCCACGCCATCGAGAGTGCGTCACCGATTGGCTCCTCTCCCGTGGGGTCTGCGTTGTAAGGATCGTCGGTGATGTCCACCACGTTGCTGAATCGGTCCTCGTAGGCCGATGGATCCAACGCCGTCGCGACGTCGGTGTCGATACTCGTCGCCCCCGCATTGGCTGGATTTCCCTCACCCAGTGAGGACCCACCATCGAAGACCATACACCCTGCCAGAGGCGCCAACGCCGCCACTGACGCCGCCGCACCTCCCCTTAGAAAATCTCGACGTGAATATGAGGCCTTCATAAGTGTTCAGTCATGGTTTAGAGTAATATTATTTTCGGAGATCCAACTGATTCGTGACGCCAGAGATCGCGACAGCCACCCCAGCGTGGTCCAGTGACTGCGCCTCGAGCCGACGCCGCCACACCGCTACCGACTGCCCGCTCACGCTCCGCTTCGCTCCGCGCTCGCTCCTGTGGATAGTCCACCTGCTGCAGTCAGAACTGACCCCCAGACACTACCTCGAGAACACAGATCTCCTCGGATCGCGTGCCTCCACTCGAGGTGGTAGTCCACCCCATCTACCAGTCTATTGATAGTCCATTCTGCTAGTGCACAGTCTGGTAGTCCACCCCGCCATCGAAATGAAATTCACGCTGCTATCGCTCGCTGAGCTCTCCTCTCACTGCGCTCGGTGAGCTTCCCTTCTTGCTAGTCGCGCCCCACCGCTCTGTTCGTCATCGCACCTGCTGTAGCCAGGCTTCCCTCCCACTCTCTTCTCGCTCCGTTGATAGTCCACTCGAGGCTATCGCCCGGACCTCAATGTGGTGTTCTCGAGATTAGCATTGAGGGGGTAGCCGGCCTAGAGTACTGTCGCTAACTCGCGTTTATGCAAAAACTGTCGCAAGTATTTTAGTAAGCTAGGCTGACCTATTCGTATGGAGCCAGGACAAAAACCAGCCGAGATCGTTGAAGACCTATCACAAAAGCCACACCGGATTTTGGTCTCGATCCAGAATCGAGGTGGGACTGTGAAGAAGTCGCTGATCACCGACGACACCGACATCGGATCGAGCCTCACCAACTACCACCTCACGAACCTCATGGGCGCTGGGCTCGTCGAGCGGACCGACGGAGACGAGCATGATGGAATCCCCCGCGAGGGCTATACCTACCGGATTACCGATAAGGGTAAAGAGGTCCTCGAAGTCGCCTTGGAAGACTACGAGACGACGCCCGTCGAGTCGCGAGACATTCGCCGGCGATTCGAGAAGCTCGAGACCCGAACTGAGAGCCTCGAGCAGCAGAACCAGAAGCTGGTCGAGAAGGTCGACGAGCTCACCGAGGAGAACGAGCGTCTCGAGGGGAGGATCGATGACATGCGCGACGCGAACAGCAAGCTGTGGGAAGATGTACAGAGTCTCAAGTGAGGGTATAATGAGATTCGTGTCTACTGCTCACCGACCACAGCAATGTCGTGATCGGCGATCTCCTCGGGTCGGCTGTGGGCTGCTATCTCGAAGCGCCATGTCTCTTCGGCGCCGAGCTCGGGTGTCAGATCGCGGTGGTTGCCTAGCTCCTCGCCGTCTTCGTTGTAGACTCTCACTTCGACCATCACCGACCCGTACGCTTCGTCACCGATGTTCTCGACCTCTCCCGTATAGCTGATCTCCTCGTCGTATTCGAACTCCTCGAGTTGCTCTTCGTAGTCGGTGATCCGGAGCCCGCCAAACTCGAGGACGTCCTCGTCGGCGTCTCGCTGCTCGACGTCGTCAGGGTCCGGTGGCTCTTCGTCCCCGGCACCGTCCTCGGTCTTATCGGTTTCTTCTGCGTCGTCCTCCGAGTCGTCAGCCTCGGGTTCGTCGTCGTCGTCGTCGCGATCAGTGTCGGCAGTACTCTCGTCGGTGTCGTCTTGCTTTTCCTCCTGGTCGTTGTTGTCGTCGCTGTCCGGACGCATGCCGGCGAAGTCGAGACAACCTGATAGAGGTGCAACGACCACGCCGGTGCCGAGGGCCGCGATCGCGTCCCTGCGGTGCATTACAGATCCTTCGACGCGTGTTTCAGCATGAAGTTGATCGTTACGTTTCGCGATGGCAGACTGTATTCCTCTTGGACGCGATCGACGTCGTCAGCGAGATCCTGCGGGATCCGCTGGGTGACGCGAACGCGGTCGTCACCTCCCGAGTCGTCTCCTGCCTCGGTGTCGGAGTCGGTCTCCGAGCCGTTCGCGTTGTCTTCTTCGCTCTGTTCAGCATCGTTGAGAATACTGTCCCGTGTCGTATTGGTATCAGTCTGGTTCCAGAGTGACGTCAATCCACCACCTATTCGCCGTCGGCTTGACCGGATCCTTCGAGGTCGGCCTCCGGGTCGGCGTATTCGATCTTGCTTGCCAGATCGGCCGTAATCTCAGCGTCGCCGACCTGTGCGTACCGGTATGCGGCCAGGCCGACGAGCTCGACGTCGTGGTTGGCACAGGACCTCCCGAATGTCTTTTTTTGACCGGTGGTCGAACGGTCAGACTCTTGGGAGAGCCGTGTATAGCCGAGAGTAGGAGCGTCGTCCGGCACCGGTGCTGGCCCGCGGGAGTCGGCGACGCTCTCGCTGAGCAGGTCTGCGAGCATTAGTCCAAATCAATTCAACGACCTGCTCACTTCTCAAACTGGATCAACTAGAAAGTGCCGTTAGGGCGGTTCGTGCATTATTATAACCACCAAAGACCGCATCAGTCGCTCGATGGAAGGACGTCAGCTCAGGAGGTCCTGAACTATACAGTGCCGCTTGTGGCTACTGTAGGTCAAAGTCCGCGGGAACTTCTTCGAGCTCTTGGAGCAGTCTCTGTATAGCTCTCAGTTGGTCATCAACCTCTTCGATTTTCTGCTCGATATCGATAAACCGGGTGGGGATGTTCCGCTCTACTTCGGCTATCGGGAACTGTCCGCCTTCTCGATTAGTGTAATA
>NZ_JARUKV010000038.1 GCF_029688865.1 Natronococcus sp. A-GB7 | reverse complement strand
TCACCAAGCTATTAGCAACTTATACGAACCCTATTAGTGAGACTTCTATGAGTGGATTCTAGCCTCAGAGCAATAAATCTATTGCTCAACATCTCCTAAACTAGCTATCGGTGCCATCCGATTCTTAGCGGGGATTTATGTGAGTGAGCACTAACCCCGCATATTGTGATACGAAGCATAGAGATGCCAACCACACAGCCATGGGGTGCTGGGTGATCAGTATGGCGGATAGCAACGAAACCGATACTGCCGAAGCCGACTCTAAATCAGTCAACATCGAGGTGGAAGGGGAAAACAAGACACGCTATGTCTCAGTTGAGTTCCCTTCTGAACAATACCAACGCCTCGACGATCTCAAAGAACAACACGGGCTCACCTGGCGCGGGCTTCTGATGCACACTCATCGCCAGCTCGATACCCCGAAAATAGAGAGCACCGATCAGTACGAACAACTGAACGAAACTCGTCAGTGGCATGGATTCACCTGGAAGGGAATGCTCTTGTATGCGGGTCGCGATCTCGAGGACCAAGCATAACTCAATCCTCATATAAGCCTAATTCAGAGTACGGCTACGTCACGCCAATACCAATTCCGAAAAAGAAGAGTATCATCCAGAGTACACCGCCCGAAACACGCCGGATTGCGCCGTGGTTGTGTGGATCCCCAGTGAGGACCCACAAAACGACGCCAGACGCTGCAATAACGGATGCTGAAAGTAGTCCGAATCCAGAATAGGCCATATAGGCGGCTAAGAACGTTATCACCGCGAAAAACCGTGCAGCAGCAGCATTCGATCTGGTGAGGAGTCCTGGCATCTCTGTTTTTACATAGTATAGACTTATTCTACAAATATATTTTGATGAGTTTTAAACAATACTACAGTGAGCCGTTCAACGTCACGTTCTCGAGGACGGGCATATGGCCACCCATTACATCAGCCGGTACTGAACCTGGATCCCACCCCTCTGCAACGATGGCCACATCTCGAAGTGTCACAGGTCCCGACGTCCCAGAGTAGAAAGCATCCGTCGGCTCGAGCAACGAAATCCGGCAGTTCTCGATCGTCGATTCAGTCACACCGGAACGCGTCCCGATCGCGAAGTTACCCCCGGCGCCGCTGGCCTCACTTTCCTGAGCTATCGTTACCTCGCAATCTCGAATCATGCCTTCCCCGGAGTAGTGCCAGATCGAACGGCCGCTTTCGTGTACCCCTGATGGAACGCGATCAACGATAGCCACACAATCCTCCACTGTCGACTGTCCGTACGGCCCTTCTCGAGTAAGCTCACCGTCCTCGGTCTCGTCGATCTCTGGAATCGGATCCCAGTCGTCAGTCTGATTAAACCGGATGTTTGCTGTCCCGGAGTTCGAGGCGATGCAGTTTCGAACAATCTGGCGACCGCCCCCCTGGACGTACAATCCGTTATCCGGCCACGGCCCACAGAGTACGTTCTGGAACAACGTCGTTCCCGACATATCCGTGTGACCGACGATTCCTGTCGTCGACCAGCTCTGGCCGAATCCCTGTTCGTTCACTGTCCCGTCGTAGCGTTCCGTCTGGCGAGTATTGATCGTATCATGGTAGTGCATCCCACCGCCACTCATATCGACTGAATCAACCAACGCAAAGGCGTCTCGAGACGTCGTTGCAACCCGCATATTCCCATGAGAGCCGAGATCGTGGACACCGTTGAACGCGATATTGCGGATCTCTGCCCGGTCGTTGATCATCGCGTACAGCCCCCGCATTCCCGCGTTCTCTCGTGCCCAGTCGAAGATGAATCCGCCAAAAACGAACTCGCCCTGGTGGGGCCGATTCATCGTCCCGATTCGAAACAGCATCGTCCCGCCACGGTACTCACCTTCATCGACCGTGTGCCCGTGGATGGCTTCGACCTCTCCATGCCGGATCACGGCATTTTGCCCAATGAGGCCAACGTCTCTCCAACCAGTCCGACGAAACCCCTGATTCATCTTGTATTGCCCCTGTGGGAACACGATCAGCGTGTCGTCCTCCCACGCCATCATCAGGGCATCATTGATCGCCTCCTCTCCCGTCGGATCTGCATTGTAGGGATCGTCGGTGATGTCCACGACATTGCTGAACTGATCCTCGTAGGTCGCCGGGTCGATCACCGTTGCTACTCCCGTATCGATATTCGTCGCTCCTGCGTTGGCTGGGTTTCCCTCACCCATGGAAGACCCACCGTCAAGAGCCATACACCCCGCTAGAGGTGCTATCGACGCCACTGACACCGCTGCACCACCTCGAAGAAAGCTGCGTCGTGAGTATGATATCTTCATATGAGTATAATCTTATCTCAGAGTGATATTGCTTCCGGAGGTCCAACTTGTTTGTGAGCTTGAGGACCGCAACAGCCACCCCCACTCGAGCCGGGGACCGACACCGACCGACCCCAGCCAGCACCGCACCACTACCGACTGACCGCTCGCACTCCGCTTCGCTCCGTGCTCGCTCTCCATGCTATAGCCAGAGTTGACCCCCAGACACTACCTCAAGATCCCCCAGGATCGCATGCCTACACTCGAGATGTTAGTCCACTATCTACCAGCCTGTTGATGGTCCATCCTGCTGATTCTCAGTCTGATAGTCTCCCTTGCTCTCGAGGTGATAGTCCTCTCTGCTGTAGCCTGGTGGTCACCCCACTTTGCTGAGCTACTCGAGGTCCTCTTCTGCTGGTCGCCTCCCTCCGCTTTGGTTGAGGATTGATCTGTTATAGCTCGGTGGGTTTTCCTCACTTGTTTCTCTTTATTGATACTTCCTCGAGGCTATAGTCCCAGAGCCATAACGCGCCCTGCTCGAGATTAACGTTGTGGGGGTAGCCGGGCTATATGTAGTCGGTAGTTCTGGGCTGACCGGAAATTAAAGTAAATTTTACTACTGTGCCCTGAAGCATGATATATGGAACCAGGCCAGGACCCACACGAGATCGCGGCCAATCTCTCACAAAAACGACATCGAATTTTGGTTTCGATTCGGACTCGTGGTGGGACCGCGAAGACGTCTGAAATCACCACCGATACCGATCTGGATAGCAGCCTCGTCAACTACCACTACAAGCGCCTCATGGAGGCCAGTCTAATTGAGCGCACCGACAAAGACCGAGATGATCCCATGCCTCGAGAGGGATTCACCTACCAGATCACTAACAGAGGAAAGAACGTACTGAGCGCAGCTCAAGAAGACTACGGAATGGATCCACTTGGGGGTCGAATTGTCCGGCAAAGATTGGATGATTTAGAGGCACGAACTGAGAAGCTCGAGCAAGAGAATGATCAGCTCCAAGAGGAAAAGACCAATCTCGAGAACCAGGTCAACGAGATAGAGGGGCGACTCGATGATATGCGAGATGCGAATAGCAAGTTATGGGAAACGGTACAGGGCTTGAAGTGATGTTGAGCCATCCCAAAGTAAGATCAATACCACACTACTTGCTGGTCACCGCAATATCGTGATCGGCAATCTCATTAGGCTGACTATGGGGAGCAATCTCGAAGCGCCACGTTTCGCCGCCCTCGAGTTCAGGCGTTAGATCCTGGTGGCTACCTAACTCGTTACCATCTCCGTCGTAGACTCTCACTTTAACCACTACCGATCCGTACGCCTCATCACCAGCGTTCTCGACCTTTCCCGTGTAGCTAATTTGCTCTTCATCGTACTCGAGTTCCTCGACCACCTCCTCATACTCGAGAATCTGGAGATCGCCAAATTTGAGGACGTTTTCACCTGCATCGGGCTGTTCGGGTTCGTCATGATGTGATGGTTCATTATTATTGTCTTCCTCAGCATCAGGCTCTTGGTTCGCCTCGTTATCCAGGGTCTCAGGGTCGCCTGATTCGTCGGCTTGCTGCTCGCCGTCGCGTCTGCTGTCAGCCAGACTCTCTTCGCTGTCGTCCAGGCTCTGGTCGCTGTCGCTATCTGGGCGAAGTCCGGCGAAATCAAGACACCCCGATAGGGGTGCGACGATTGTGCTGGCAGCGAGTGTCGTGAGAGTGTCTCTTCGATCCATTACTAATAGTTGGCAAAACGGCGTCTTTACTCAGTTATGATTCGAAATCGAGGTTCGTCAAATCGTTCTCAGAGAGCGCGAACCTAGCGCTGTACCTTCTATTGGATATCAGTGATATTGGCAAAGTCCTGTTGTATTCAATTGTGAGTTACGACCACATCGTCTGTGTGATCGCTGTTTCGAACTCTGCTGATTGCCGTGTGCCGATAAAGATGCGTGTCCCATCGGTCAATACGAGTTCAACGGTACGGTTACCGCGGAGATGATACACGTATCGCTACCAGAAGACCGGCGCAGCCCTCAGTACCACCATCAAAGGTCGTTGCCGAGTAGGTTGCGGCCCGAACGTCATCAATCCCCCAGAACCAAATATGGCGGAACGACCGCTAAAACGGACCGAGACGTACAATTTCACCAGTCTACTGATAGAGTTATTGTGCCTGGGGAGGTGGGGAGAATACCCGTCCACGGGTATGATCTCTATGACCAAACTGGAGCCAATTCATCCGACAGAAGCGTTCGAGATCTACCTGGAGGAACGAGGTGCCGAAGTCACTGCAAATACACTTCAAGCCCACAAATACCGCATTGGGCACTTTCTCCGGTGGTGTGAAGAGCAAGAAATCACCGACTTGAATACCCTATCGGGACGCCAGCTGCATGAGTACAAGATTTGGCGACAAAAGGAAGGAGATTTGAACGCCGTTTCTGTGAAGACACAAATGGACACCTTGCGTGTCTTTATCAAGTTCTGCGAATCGATTGATGCGGTTCCCCCGGCTCTACACGAGAAGGTACTGTCGCCAAAGCTCAACCATGGCGATAACCAGAGCAACGCTATTCTTACGAAAGACGTCGCTCATAAACTCCTGGACTACCTCTTCCGATTCGAGTACGCCTCTTTCGATCACGTCTTGATTCGACTTCTCTGGACGACTGGAATGCGGGTCGGGACTGCTCATGGATTAGACGTGGAAGACTATGATCAGGATGACCGGTATCTCGAAGTTCGACACCGGGAATCTACTCCGTTAAAGAATAAGCAACAGGGGGAACGTCTCATCGCCTTGGATCCTGAGACGTGTGAAGTCCTTGATGACTGGATTTATCATCAGCGCCCGGATTCCCAAGATGAGGAGGGCCGAAATGCACTGTTGTCATCAGTCCATGGTCGTGCTCACAAGAACACGCTTCGGTCTACAGTGTACCGACGGACGCGACCATGCGTCTATACTGATCAGTGCCCTCACGGACGCGATCTCAATACCTGTGAGGCATTGAACGATAACGAGAAGTCTGCGAGTCTTTGTCTATCGTCAGTCTCCCCCCATGCGATCCGACGAGGATCCATCACGTATCACCTTACTCAAAATGTCCCGACAGAGGTCGTAAGCAGCCGAATGAACGTCAGTGCGAAAGTACTGAACGTGCATTATGATAAACGAAGCGAGGAGACGAAAATGGAACAGCGACGCCGATACTTAGAGGATCAGTCCTCCGCGCGGTTCCGACGTCATTGATTTACATGCAGATGCGAACCTAACGCTATCTCTTCCATCAACTAATAGATGTGTTGAGAGAGCCGTGCTGAATACAGATCGCGGGCCGTGTTTAGACGCTAGTAATATTGCCTCTGTGTCGGGAATTCTAGGAAACGAAGCGAGCACAGGTGGATGTGCACTCCAAACTGGCCCGCTTCACCGAACGATGCGTCGAATTGTCTCAAAAAGCTGTCGGAAGCGGTTCGAAAGAACCTCTCAACAAAGGAAAAGATGGCTGCGCTGATTGGGTGATCGTAGCGATCCATGGTCTTCGAGAATACCTCGATCACCCCTACCGACGGTTGCTAGACGCTCTTCGAGAAATGCCCGCTATTGTCGCCAAGCTCGGCTTTTCACCGGATGAGTTGCCGGACTTCACCACCGTTTGTGCTCGAAAACAAGATCTCAAGATGCCCGTCTGGCGGATGCTGTTGCAGCCGTCTGCGGAACTATTCGATACCGGAGAGGTACAGGCAATCGACTCGACTAGTATCGCTCATCGCTCGTCTAGCCATAACTACGCAAAGCGCGTCAAAGGGACGTTTGAGTCGATCAAAACCACTATTCTTGTAGACTGTTCTACGCGAACCATTACTCGATGTACACTGCTCGATGAACCTACCACATGACACGCAGATTGCGTGGCAAGTCCTGAAAAGAAACCTCAGTACCGTGGAAACTATCGTCGCTGACAAAGGGTTTGATTGGGATAAGCTCCGGCAGATGCTGCGAAGCGAGGGTATTAGACCGGTGATCAAACATCGTGAGTTCTACTCGCTCGATGCCGCACACAATGCTCGGATTGGTGATGAAACCTACCATCAACGGTCTATCGCAGAATCGATATTTTCGCGTTACGCAAGCGATTCGGTTCAACACTTAAGACAAGAACGTGGTTTGGACAGTTCCGAGAACTCGTCCTTAAGGCCGCCGTCAGAAATATCGAACAATCGCTCAGGGCCTAACTCAGAGGATTTCGACCGTCTAAACAAGACCCATGGCTCGTGAACTCGATCTCTCTCCACTCGAAGCAGAGATTATTTTGCAGGCACTCGAACCAGTCGTTCTCCGACACCGAAGCAGCGAATGAGGTACATTCTCAGCGCCACCATAGGCAGAGGCAGTGGCTGCCGGTCCCCCAAATAGTCAGAAGAGTGAATGTGTGACGATATTATCCCAATAAGGGCTGCAAAGGAGGACAACGTTGAAATCGCTTCTTTGCGTCGGTCTACGTGACGATGGCACTCACCTATCCGCACTTTCTAATCAACTACAAACTCTACGAGGGAACTGCGGGAGCTAACGGCCTCGAGCTGGCGAAGACGATCGAAGCTGTACATCGGCAGACCGGTGCGACGTTCGCCGTGGCTCCACAGATTCCCGATATCTACCGAATAGCCGAGGAAACGAACCTTCTGGTCGTCGCCCAGTCGATCGATGGCCTGGTGGCCGGACGCGGAAACGGGCGGATATCGCTTGCGGCAGTCGCTGAAGCGGGTGCAGCAGGTGTACTCATCAACCACCCCGAAAGTCCAGAGGAGTTCAGTGACGTCGGAGGCGTCGTCGCTGGCTGTGCAGAGTACGGCCTCGAGTCGATCGTCTGTGTCGACAGCGTCGACCTAGGGCGGGCTGCGCTTACCTTCGATCCCGACTGTCTGCTACTCGAAAATCCGGCCGACATCGCAAGCGACCGCGCACTGGCACGAACGCATCCCGAGCGCGTCGAAGCGTTCGTCTCGATGGTCGAATCAGAAAACCCGGAGACTCGAATCCTTCTCGGTGGCGGGATCAGTACTGCAGCGGATGTAGCGGCGAGTCTCGAGCACGGCGCTGATGCTGCTGGTGCGGCGTCAGCATTCGTCGACGCGAACGATCGAGAGGCCTGGCTGTCGGAGATTGCCGAGTCCCTCATCGCGGAGACGAACTCGTTTGACAACGGCAAATGATGCTCGTCGGAACCTCCATATCACCGGCGTAGCTGGACCGGCTGAAAACGGCGTGGTCGACGCGGTTCGTATACTCGGAGACAAACGCGAGATAGTCGCCGATCGGATCGGTGAGATCGATGTGACAGCGCCAGACGATCGGTGCGCTCGGCATCGTCTCCGTTATGTGATCGAGCATACCGAGTGGCTGCGGATCGTGAACCACGACGAGATCGTACATGTCTTCGAGTTCGGCCGCATTTCGCTCGGTGACCGCCCGATAGGTTGCCTTCATATCCTCGGTCAGCGGGGGTCCCCTCCCCTGGAGTGCGTTGTGCATCGCCTTGGTCACCTCGAAGAAGTCGTCGTCAGCATCCATGATGAGCCAGTCGGTGTCGACGGCGAGGTCGTTGCACACCGGAACGATCGAACGGAGCAGTTCCGCGACGCCGCCACCGGCCGCCGTCGAATTGACGTGGAGGATTCGGACGTCTTCCAGCGCCTCGGCGAGAGATCGAAGCCGCTGGAGTCGATCGTGACCCGTCACGCCAGCGTACGCCTCGATTGATTAATCCGATAATGATGGAGCGTGTATCGTCCGTACTCGTTGGTACAACGACGACGGTGGTATCAGTTATGGGGTGACGATCGCAAGGAACGCAAGATCGAACAGCGACGACATTCCACTACGGACCGCTAACGGTCGAAGCTGCACCCTCGTGGATATCCTGGGTGTGGAAAACGATACTGCCGGAAAAAACGTTGCTGGATCGGTTACGTTCTCGCGACAGAGCACGTAGCATGTGGCTTGACATCCCTGGTCACCGAGCACGTTACTGCTATGAATTTCGACGAGTTCACGGGCCAGGTCCAGCACCGGCTCGAGCTTGCGGATACCGGTCGAACGGTGCGAGCGATCAGGGCGACGCTCATGACCCTGGGTCAACGGATTCCGGAGGGTGCGGCCGAAGATCTCGCTGCCTCCCTCCCGATGGAAATCAAGTGGTACATGACCGGTGCCGTTCAGGAACACGGGCAGCGATTCGACTGGCAGGAGTTCGTTACCCGAGTCAGTGAAATCGAGGGAGACCTGACGGATCCGCCGGAAGCAGCGTACCACGCCCGTATCATCGTCGATCTCGTGAGATCGGAGGTGCCGCCGTCGGACTTCCAGCAGCTCCGTGATCAGCTTCCGGAGAGCGCGGACGACGAGAACTGGGGCAAACTGTTCGAGGTGGTCGACAGCGGTGGCTGGGGCGATGCCCAGGAGGCACAGACCGGTGGAGGGCCACAACCCGAGACAGGGAGCCAGCACGGCTCCGACACGGCAGACGACGAGTCGGTCGACGAAACAGAAGAATAGCAATCTCCGCCACCCAGGGTCGAAGGCACGAAGATCGGAAACTGAGACCCGACCTTCGGCACAGATTCACAGAGATGTAAGGAAGAAGTCTCCGACTTTAGCCGTCCTTGGGACGCAAAGCGTTCCAATGTGCCAACCAGAAATCAGCGATTGCTGGTGACGTAGGAGGAAGCCGACACGGCTCCCGTTCCACGAGCGAGAGCAGTCCGCGGCTTCTTTTGCCACCAACCACCGAGCAGTTCCTACTGGCACCTGAACGTGGACGGCTCGCTCGTCATGGCCTCAACTGGTGCGTTCGTCGGAGACGCCGACGAGATGACCAGGGCAGGAGATTGATTCTCGGTCTCTAAGAACGAGTCGTGAGATTACGTAGGTACGAATGTAACCTATTATGGTATTTCAGCATGTGAGGAAGCACCTCACCGAATACGAGCGAAAGCGATCGTGTTCTCGGCGTTCCGATATCCGCTTCGCTGGCGGCGGGGGACGATCCCCGGGGGGTCACGGTTAAGAATACGATCCGCATCAACCATTCTATGGGCAACCCCATTCTCGTCCCACACGACGGTAGCGAGCAAGCAGACGCTGCGCTCCGGTTCGCGCTCGAGACGTTTCCCGACGCGTCGATCGTCGTCCTTCACGTCGTCGAACCGTTCCCGGATCACACTGACGCCGGCGTCGAAAACGGGGGCCGGTGGCGCGACAGAGCCGACGAATTCGCGAACGCGGTTTTCGACGACGTTCGAGCTGTCGCAGGGGAAGTCGATCGATCCGTAGACACGGAATGGCGGTACGGTCGACCGCGGCACGTGATCGTTCGCTACGCCGAAGAACACGACGTCGACCACGTCGTGATCGGAAGCCACGGTCGCGACGGTCTCGACCGGATCCTGCTGGGAAGTGTCGCCGAAACCGTCGTTCGACGGGCGCCAGTCCCCGTCACCGTCGTTCGAACGAACGAGTAGACGACGAACCGCAGTGATCGACTCGATACCGAGCCACGAACCTGACGGCCGTCGCGACGGCAGGACGAACTCGAGTCGCGTCACCGAACGACCGTGACCGGAACCGGTGCGCGGCGAGCGACGGATGCGGCGACCGTCCCAAAGATCGACCGTTCCTCGTCGATTCGACCGTGTGCACCGAGAACGACGTGGTCGACGGCTTCCTCCGTCGCGTACTCGACGATGAGCCGCGCCGGGTCGCCGATATCCCAGTCGGTCGTGACCGATCGGTCGTAGTCGGCAGCGGTCTCGGAAACGTCCGCGAAGAGCCGATCCCTCGCTTCGGCGACGGACGCCGACCACTCCTCGGTCCCGAGCATTGGTTCGTACGACGACTCGAGACCGTTGTCGGTCGCGGAACCGGGATCGAACAGGTCGACGACGTGGTAGGCCGTGATCTCCGCGTCCGGAAATTCGCGAAGCGCGTGACGGAGTGCCTGCGACGATAACGGTGAGCCGTCGACGGGAACGAGGACTGTGCTGGTCACAGAACGAGTTCAAGCCGGAGGGACATAGCCTCTCGGGGCGCAGTATTTTGCGTCTTGCCGTGACATCGTCAACATGCCTCCGATCGAGCTTCCAGAACCCGACCCCGACGGCCAGACGAGCGCCGAACGGGCAATTGCGACACGAGCAAGCCGACGCTCGTTCGCTCGGACGCCGGTGACGATCGAGGACGTCTCTCAGGTACTGTGGGCGGCGCAGGGACTCACTCACGTGAGAGACGGCGTGGAGATGCGAGCCGCGCCGAGCGCCGGAGCGACGTACCCGCTCGTCGTCTTTCTTGAGGTGACGTCGGGCGGGAACGCGGAGCTGGATCGGGGACTCTACCGTTACGATCCGAGACGGCACGTGCTCGAGTCGGAACTCGACGCGTCCGTTCACGACAGCCTCACGCAGGCCGCGCTGGGACAGGAGGTAGTGGGGGATGCACCGACGACGATCGTACTGGCGGCGAACTACGAGCGAACGCGCCGGCAGTACCCGGAACATGGAGATCGGTACGTCCATATGGAGGCCGGCCACGTCGCCCAAAACGTTCATCTCGTCTGTGAATCACGTAGGTTGAATACCTGTCCCGTCGGCGCGTTCACCGACGCCGATGTCGCGGACGCACTTGAACTCCCGGATCGACTCGAGCCGCTGTATCTGCTGCCGTTCGGCCGACGAGCGACGGGGAAATGACAACCTCGAGACTCCGATCCCGATTTCCTGACGGGACGGTTGGACGTATCGGACCGGTCGGACGCCCGTATCGTTTTATCTGTGTGTGACTTGTTCACAGACGAATGCAACTCGAGGCAGTTACGATCGACATCGGGACGAGCCGCCCACTCGTGCTGTTGAACACCGTCGACGCGGACGAACTGGGTGCGCATCCGCTCGATCGCGTCCGGATAGCGTACGATGGGACGGCGACGACAGGCATCGTGAAGGCAACGGATGAACTGGTCGAGTCGGGAACGATCGGGATGACCGAGCCGCTCGACCACGTTCACGGGTTGGTTGACGTGACACTCGCCGGAATTCCCGAATCAGTCAGGTACGTCCGCAAGAAGTTAGACGACATCGAGCTCGAGGCTCACGAACTAGAGACGATCGTCCGAGATATCCACGAGGATCGCCTGTCGGACGTCGAGTTGGGCGCCTACGTTTCGGCCGTCTACGCGAACGGGCTCTCACTCGAGGAGACGAAACACCTGACGGAGGCGATGAGCGACGTCGGCCAGCACCTGACGTGGGACCCCCAAGTCGTCGCGGATAAACACTCGATCGGGGGCATCGCTGGCAACTGCGTGACGCCCGTCATGGTGGCGATCATCACCGCGGCGGGGGTAACAATGCCAAAGACGTCCTCACGAGCAGTGACCTCGCCGGCGGGGACGGCCGACGTCATGGAAACGTTCTGTGACGTCGAGTTCACGACCGATGAGATCGAGGCGATCGTCGCCGAGGCGAACGGCTGTCTCGTCTGGGGTGGCGGTGTAGAGCTCTCGCCGGTCGACGACGCGATCATCCGCGCCGAGAACCCGCTCTCGATCGATCCGCCGGGCCAGCTTACGGCCTCGGTGCTCTCGAAGAAGCAAAGCGTCGGCTCGACGCACGTCCTAATCGACATTCCGTACGGGGAGGGCGCGAAAGTCGAGAGTCTCGTGGCGGCACGAAAGTTCGCCGACGACCTCAAACGGGTCGGCAACCATCTCAGGATGGACGTCAGCTGTGCGATCACCCACGGGACGGATCCGATCGGCCGCGGCGTCGGCCCGGTGCTCGAGGCCCGGGACGTACTTTCGGTGCTCGAAGGGGCTGGACCTGAATCGCTCCGGTTGAAGTCCGTCCGTCTCGCGGATATCCTGCTCGAGCACTGTGGCGTCGATGCATCGGCGATCGATATTCTCGAGTCTGGGCGTGCACTCGAGCAGTTCAGACGGATCGTCGCCGCTCAGAACGGCGATCCGGACGTCAAGTCTGACGACCTCACTCCGGGAGGAGAGTCGACGACCGTCCGCGCAGAGCGATCTGGTATCGCGACTCGGGTCGACAACAGACAGCTCTGCGATCTCGCGCGGCGGGCAGGTGCACCCCTGGACGCCCATGCCGGACTCGTGATTCACCGAACGGTAAGCGAGCCGATCGAAAACGGCGATCCACTGTATACGATCCACGCCGAAACGCCGTCCAAGCTTGCGGAGGCAGAAGCTCTGGCCGACCGGCTCGAAGCGGTTCGGGTCCGGAGCAAGGCAGACGCGCTCGTCGAGCGGCGGTGAGAGCCGAGTATCGGCGAACGTGCGGTTCGATCTCCTCGGAAAGGTCGACGGGAAATAGACGTCACGACCGAGATCACTCCGGCGATCCGTTCGGAATGTGAGTGTACGCACCAACCATCGCGTCGCGAAGGTCGAGTCCACCGAGGGTGGCACCTTCGTCGATGATCGAGTCCCGAACGATCGTCGCTTCGACCGTCGCGTCCGGAAAGATCACTGCTCGTTCGACATCGGTATCGACGAGAGTCGCTTCGGGCATTACGTAAATCGCCTCGGGGTCAAGCCCCGAGGCTTTCGCGTGGACTCCCGTTCTATGCCTCAACCGAGGCAGGGGGCACGTACTCCCCACTCACGTTCAGCGTCCCGCGATTCAAGCGCACATCTACGGGTGCGCCTCCGTCGCCTGCATTTTGCCTGCGACGGAGATACTGCAAACCGATGTTCTTCGAGGCGTTGTAGTCAGCGTGGTTCTCGTATCCGCACTGCTGACACTCGAACGACTCTTGGTGGCGATTGTCGTCGTGAGTAAACCCACACGTCGAGCAACGCTTCGACGTATTGCGCGGGTCAACCTGCACGACTTCGACACCGTGTTCTTCGGCCTTGTATTCGACGTACTCGTAGAGGCGTCGGAACGCCCAAACGTGTTGCCACGTCGCCTCGGGAACATTCTCCCGAATGTGGGTCAAGTCCTCGAACACGATGTGCGAACAGTCATTCTCGACGGCTTCCTCGATAAGTTCGTTCGCCACCGTGTGCAGGTGTATCTCGAACCGCCCGTACTCTTTCTGTCCGACTGGCTCGATGTTCTCGTGGGCGTAGCGAGAACCACACTGCTGGAGCGACCCACGACGTTTCTCGTACTCTCGTCGCCAATGGTTGAACTCGTCTGCCGACCAGAATCGCCCCGTCGAAGCGACGGCGAGGTTGTTGACGCCCAAATCCACACCAAGGACTGTTCTGTGCTTGGATGCGGATTCGGGCGATTTCTCGTCTGCTTCGACTTTCCGCATTGAAGCGTGGAGATACCAGTCACCGTCGCGGTACTGTAAGTGGGCCATCCGAAACTCGAAGTCCTCGTCGGAAACGTACTTGGTGGGTGGCGTCTCCGAGTCGTCGGGGAGGATGTAGTCGCACTCGATGCGCCCATCTACGGTCGAAAGAGAAACGTGGTCGCGGTGGAAGGTCGCACTCCGTTTGTCGTACACCGCGCTATCGGCAGAAAAGTACGGTTGCGACGTGTTCTCACCACCTTCGAGACGCGAGACTCCGCTTTTGACGGCTTCGACCGCCCTGCGAATCCCTTTCTGGACGAGATTCGCGGTTAGGTCGGTTTCGTCGCGGAGTTGGTCGTAGAGGGCGCGTTCGGCTTTCGCTTTGGAAGTGACGTGGTAGCCGTCGTCGCCGTGCCAGCACCACTCACTTGCGGTGTTGGCGCAGTGTTTGAACTGCTCGACCGTCTCTTGAAGGGATGCGTCGGCTCCTTCGGGAGTGCCGAGTTTGATGACGGCGGTACGACGGTATTCCACTGTGATTTCACAGATATAGGTGGTGTTTCTTATACGTTGGGGAGTCAGTCAGCCATCGGGGCGTGGATTGGGTCATCGAGTGTCGACTTCCTCCCCGACCTCAATGGTCGGGGCATCCGCCTTGTACCGCCTGTGAAGGGGTACGCGTACGTCGGTTTCCGAGGCTGGAGCCACTGGACGAACCAGCCGGGCTCATCCGGGTCGTTCCCGTCCTCGAGATACGTCGGGAACAGGGCCAGCGTCTCTCGAGGAAACGCGTAGCAACCGACCGAAACGCACGTTCCGTCCGGTTCGTCGGGTTTCTCCCGGAAGTCGATGACGCGATCGTCCTCGAGGCCGACGACCCCATACGACGTTGCTAGTTCTGGAGCGCTGACGTCGTAAACGGCGATCGTTGGCGCGTCCTTTCGATCGGAGAACTCGAGAAACGACTCGATCGCGAAATCGAAGAGATTGTCGCCGGCGATCACCAGCAGATCGTCGTCGATCCCCTCGCGATCGATCAGTTCGCCGAGCGCCCCAACGACGCCGAACTTCTCGTCTTCGTCGCGCGTTTCTTCGACCGACAACCGCGGTTTGTCGTACGTGCTGTCCGCCAGATGGGCTTCGAAGTCCGGGGCGAACCGCTCGTTCGTGCTGACGTACACCTCCTTGATCCGATCCGTCGCCTCGAGTTCGGCGTAGATTCGGTCGATGACGGTGGTCTCCCCGAGCGGGAGGAACATCTTCGGCCGGTATCTCGTGATCGGCCACAGTCGAGTCGCGTACCCGCCTGCCAGTACAATAACGTTCATGGGTCAGATCTCCGTTTGAGAGCGGTCTACTCCTCGAGCAGCCAGCCGAAGCGCTTCTCCCAGAACTCCTCGTTCGGGGGTTTCTTGGTCCGTCCGTAGGTCTTTTTCTCGCGGATCTGTCGTTCCAGTACGTCTCGCGCCTCGTTGAGCGCGTGGCTCGCACCGTATCCCTCGCCGGAGGCGATGTACAGTCCGCGATCAGTGTAGAGCCGGATGCGAGCGAGCAACAGCGAAACGCCCCGTCGTTTCTCGTCGTGTTCGTGGAGGTGGATCTTCGCGTCCAGGACGCTCATTCCGTGGTCCCGATCGTCGAAGGCGTCGACCATCGCCACGATATCCTCGTAGGTCGTGTCGTCTATCAGACTGGTTCCGTAGATCTGCACGGCTCGGTTCCCGCCGGCCTCCCACGTGAGCGAATCGAGGACGTCGGTCTTCGTGACGATACCGTGAGGCGAGCCATCGTCCGTGACGATCAGCGACGAGGCGCCGACGTCGAACATCTCCTCGACGGCCGTCTCGAGCGTATCGCTCGGTCGGACCGTCCGTACCGGCGAAATCATGATATCCCGAACCGGCAGATCGAGCATTCGCGCAAGTTCGCCCTCTCGGGCGCCGAAGCCGCCGCGACGTGCCCGACCGGTGCTGCTGGAGATCTTACCCCCGAACGGATCGGTTCCGCCCGCGTCGCCGCCCTGACTCCTGACCTCGACACGTACCGTAAGCTCGGTTACGTCGTAGAGACTGAGGATACCGACTGCCGTGTCGTCCTCGACGACAGGGAGGTGAGTGATGCGGTTCTCTCGGAACACGTTGAGCGCATCGCCGAGGGACGAGTCCGGCCTGACCGAGACGAGATCGGAAGTCTGAGCTTCGGAAACGGTCGCCGCGTCCAGAAACGGCGTTACTTTCTGGAGGATCGCATCGACGGTGACGACGCCGACCAGCTCTCGGCCCTCGAAGACGGGCAGGAGCTGCGAGCCGCTGTCGATCATGAGCTGTGCCACCTTGCGGATGTCTTCGTCGGGCGAGAGTCGCGGGACGTGCCAGACGAGTGATCCGAGTTTTTCGCTGGGCTGGCGGTGTGAGGTGGCGAGTTGTCTCCTCGTGACGACTCCCTCGAACTCGTCCCCGCGGATTACGACACCCTTGACGTCGGAATCGGCGAACGTACCGACGAGCTTTGAGACGGGCGTTTCTGGCGTGAATTCGACGTATTCGTTCGAAACGATATTGGCGATGTCCATGGATTTCAGTGTGCTTTCGATCGGGTGGTCGTTCTACGATACTATCGAGGCGTGCTGGGATGGCTGGGATGTGTACTCGTCACCGGTTAGTTGGTCGCTGGGAGTCCCCTCGTGACGATCGCGGAGCCGTTCTCGATCGGCCGCTCACGGTCACGTCTCCATGTAGGCCATCGCTTCTTCGTCGGAGACCTGACTGAAGTTCCGGTAGAACTGTCCGACTCCCATGAAGCTCCCGGGCTTCTCAAGACAGACAACCTCGTCGGTCCCCTCTTCGAGTTCAGCGATAGAGCTCGGCGGACCGACCGGCACTGCGAGGACGACTCGATCGGCGTCCGAATCGCGAAGCTTCGCGAGACAGGCCCTGGCGGTCGAGCCTGTTGCGACGCCGTCGTCAACGACAACGACGGTCTTTTCGGCCAAATTCGGCTCCGACCGACCGCCTCGGTACCGCTCGGCCTTCTGGCGTGCCTCCGCGGCTTTGCGCTCACGCTGTTGCTGAAAGTACTCCTCGTCGCTTCGCGTCCCGAGAATCGCTTCCTCGTTTCGCCAGACGCTTCCGTCGCTCGCAACGGCACCGATAGCGTACTCCGGGTTGCCCGGCGCACCGATCTTCTTCGCGACGACGACGTCGAGCGGGGCGTCGAGTTCGTCGGCGACTGCTCGGCCCAGCGGGAGGCCGCCACGCGGGATGGCCAGAACGAGATCCGCATCGAACCCTCGCTCACGTAGCTCTTCTGCGAGGAACTCTCCCGCTTCCGTTCGATCCTGGAATCTGCGAGACACCTCCATCGTTCCGGAGAAACGGGACGAGAGAGCATATAACGCCAGGGTAACTCCTGCTATATTGGAACAATCATATCGATCACGCGCCGTCGCGAGTACTGATTGGACTGTCGAGAAGCGACGAATCTCCCGTAGGAGAGCCGACGACGAAGAGGGAACCGAACGACCTTGAGGGCCGTCGTCCAGTCTCAGTTCGTCGAGGCGGACCTGTAACGGACGATGTCTATCCACAGAACCAAGATGGCCGTCACCGTTGGAGAGATTATGTACGACGACGTTCTCATCGCGACCGACGGCAGCGGCGTCGCAGCGAACGCCGCGACGGTTGGTATCTCGCTGGCCCGAACACTCGAGGCAACGGTTCACGCCCTGTCAGTCGTCGAAGAGAAGCGAGGCGATATCGCGGCTCGCCGCGAACGCCGCCAGTCAGATGCAGACTCGGTCGTGGCCGACGCGATAGACGCAGGCTGCGATGCCGAACCGATCGTTCGGAACGGACGGCCTGCGACCGAGATCCTGTCGTGTGCCGACGACGTCGGTGCCGACCTGGTCGTCGTCGGGACCCACGGGCGGACCGGGTTACAGCAGGCGTTGCTCGGGAGCGTCGCGCTCGAGGTGATTCGCGAGGCACACCAGCCCGTTCTCTCGGTTAGTCCGGACGCGTCGTGGGACGGCGAGCGAGTCGACGACGTCTGTCTCGCGACCGACGGCTGGACGGGATCGGCAGCCGCAACCGAGAACGCTCTCTCGCTGGCCGACGCCGTCGACGCCAGGTTGCACGTGCTGTACGCCGTCGATATGAGTTCGAACACGGCTGAGATCCAGGAAGCGTTCGAAGAACACGGCGAAAAAACGACGACGGAGATTGCGGATCGAGCCGACGAGCGCGGTCTCGAGGCGACTCGAACGATCGCCCACGGGGCAGCAGGAGAGAGTATTCTCGAGTATACCGACCGGAACGCTGTCGACGTGCTCGTAATGGGAACCGAGAGCAAGTCGACCCTCGAGCGACTCGTCGTCGGGAGCGTCTCCCAGCGGGTGGTGCCCGACGCGAGCGTCCCTGTGCTGACTGTCCGCACGCTCGAGTCGTAGCTCTCCGCCGGCAACAAGATGCCGAGCTCGACACCGTCTGGGGACTCGGACTCGTCCGCCTGGTCGTCGCCGGATTCGTGGCGGTTCTCACCGAACTCTTTTTTGACGAGGACGAGTAGCAGCGACGAATTACCGAACGATCGTCACGGGTACAGGGGCCCGACGGACGACCCGTTCGGCAACGCTTCCGAGCAAAACGCGGGATGCCCCCGACCGACCGTGGCTACCGATGACGATGTGTTCGACGTCTTTCGACTCCGCAACGGCCACTATCTCGTTGCTGGGGGAACCGACGACGGTTTCGCGCTCGACGGAACCGTCGTGGTTCGCTGCGATCTCGGCTGCGTTCTCGAGCAGGTCGTCGGCAGCCTCACGCCGTGTCTCGAGTATCGAGTCGTACGCGTATATCCCACCTTCCCCGTACATCCCGACGGACGGGTCGATGACGTGTAACAGCGTGAGATCAGCGTCCGGATACTCTCGGACGGCGTGTTCGACGGCTTTCATCGCCGGCTCGGAATTGTCGATCGGAACGAGGATATCCATACCGTCTCTTCGTGGTCATGCTCGAAGAATTTTTTTGAAGACGACATCGAAGTACTCGTTCGCGGGTGCCCCGTCGTTCGGGTGCAGGCACCTCTACGTCGCCCCATCCGATCGGGCGGGCCGAGAGTCGACGGAATAGTCACTCGGAGAGCGCGACGCCCGACAGCTCCTCTGCCCGGAGTTCGTACCACTCGAGGTCGACGTCGCCGGCGGCAACGTCGATGTCTTTCGCCACGCGATAGTACCACGCCTCGACGTCGTCGACGTCGTCGTCGGAGAGTGGTTCGAACGACCCACTCAGGACCACGCTCGTCCAGTCGTGCGGTCCGTCCCACTCGTAGACGGTGAGACAGACTTCGTCGGTCGTCTCGATGAACTTGCGCTTCTTGCTGTCTTCGGCGAACCCGAGATCCATGATCGCTCGCTCTTCGTCCGCGTCGTACGCGAACGACATCGGGATGCCGTACGCCCGGCGGTCCTTCGAGAGACAGAGCACGCCGGTCGCCTGCTCGTTCAGAAATTCGGTGATCTCGTCCGCTGCCATCGTGTGGCCGTACCACGAATCAGTCATTTTGCGACACCAGCCGTTTACACCATGGGGTCGCTTATAGAAGGGATAGGAAACCGTCTGCTGGACTGAAAGGCCGATCGAGACGAATATCATTAGCGAATATCTGTACTTCCGTCCTAATTCGGTAGAGAGGGCGTACGGCACCCACCCGTCGCGCCGCTTTTTCTATCACCGTCTCGTACGGCAACCGATGGGACTGGAGACTGCGGGAACCCTCGAGCGAACTGTGTCGTTCGCGCCAGCGGGATCGGAGCCTGCGGTCACGAACGTCGCGACGATCGGGCTGGCGACGCCCGTCCCCGAGCTACCGCTATGGCTCGTGACCGCCGGCGGCGTGGTCACGATCACGATACTGATGGTGGTGTCAGGATTCTTTTCGTCCTCCGAAATCGCGATGTTCGCGCTGCCGAAACATCGGCTCGACGTGCTCGTCGAAAGCGGCGCACCGAACGCGACCGTCGTCAAATCGCTCCGCGAAAACCCACATCGGCTACTCGTCACGATCTTGGTCGGGAACAACGTCGCGAACGTCGCCATGTCGAGCGTCGCGACGGCGTTACTCGGGCTCTACGTCACCGAAGGGCAAGCCGTCCTTATCGCAACCTTCGGAATCACGTCGCTCGTGTTGCTCTTCAGCGAGAGCGCGCCGAAGTCCTACGCCGTCGAGAACACCGAATCGTGGGCGCTTCGCGTCGCTCGGCCGATACGCTACGCGGAGTACCTGCTGTACCCGTTCGTCGTCCTGTTCGATAAGCTGACGCGCATCGTCAACGGGCTCGTCGGCGCCGGGACGTCGATCGAATCGGCCTACGTCACCCGTAGCGAACTCCAGGAACTGATCGAGGCTGGCGAGCGCGCCGGGGCAATCGAACCCGACGAACGTGACCGGTTGCGCCGCACGTTCAGATTCGACGAGACGGCGGTGAGCGCGATCATGGTCCCCCGGCCGGACGTCGTGGCGGTGTCGACGACAGACTCGCTCGAGACCGCGCTTCAGACCTGTGCGCACAGCGGGTTTACTCACCTCCCCGTGTACGAAGGAAATCTCGATACCGTCGTCGGAACGGTCCACGTCTGTGACCTGCTCCGGGAACGGGACTACGGTGCGCGCGAACCGGACGAGCTCGACCTCACAGACGTGATGCGGCCGACGATCCACGTCCCCGAGACCATGCCAGCCGACGAGGTGCTCGCGGAGATGCAACGCGCACAGGTCCACCTGGCCGTCATCATCGACGAGTACGGGACGACCGAAGGGATCGTCACCACGGAGGATCCAACCGAGGTGATCACCGGCGAGATTCTCGGTCCCCGCGAACCGGCTCCGATTCGAATCGTCGACGAGCGAACGGCGATCGTTCGCGGCGACGCCTCGATCGCGATGGTCAACGAAACGCTCGATCTCTCCCTCCCCGAGACACCGAAGGTCGACACTATCGCTGGACTCGTTCTCGACCAAGCCGGACGCCTCCCCGAAGCGGGCGACCGGATCACCTGCGACGGTACCAGAATCACTATCGAGGACGTCGACGACAGGCGGATCATCAGCGTCCGACTCGTTCGATCGGGTGACGACGAGCGCTAGCAGCGCGGTCTCGATGACGAATTTGGCCGTCTGCGGATTCGGCAGAACAGACGGAAAACGAATCTCGACTGCTCTCGGGAACCGAGAACGCGGCTGAACGGATCGCTCCGCACGTACGAACACCCGGTGGCTATTTGCTCGAACGCAAGGTACGAGACGTATGGATCAGACCGTCCTCGTACCGACGGAAGGCTCGCCGCTCTCGATGAAAGCTCTCGAGACGGCACTGGTTGACTACCCCGACGCCGACATCGTCGTCTGTCACGTCATGGATCCGATCGGGTCAGGTTTCGGCCTCATCGACGTCATGCGGCCGACGTTCGAGGACGGCTCGCCGCCGGGTTCCGTCTCGCCGAAGTATTGGCGTGAGTGGCACGAAAAAGCGGAAGAAAAGGCAGCAGAAGTCTTCGACGATGCACGAGAGATCGCAGCCGAACACGGTCGGAGTATCGAGACCGTCCTCGAGTTCGGCGAACCTGACGACGTTATCCTCGAGTACGCCGAGGACCACGACGTCGATCGGATCGTGATGGGCAGTCACTGCCGGACCGGCGCGGAGCGGTTCCTGCTGGGTAGCGTCGCGGAGACTGTCGTCAAACGAGCACCGGTCCCCGTCATGATCGTTCGGTGACGGCCACGGCCGACGGAAACGGGTGGGCCATAGCTAGCGTCGATGCGATTCGGTCTCCTTGGGGAGCGGTGGTTCACGCTCGGAGGATTGCAAGCCGTTTCCGTTCCGATCCAGGAGTTTGACGGACTTACAATGTTCACACCGAAGCGGATAGACCGGCCCGTTCTCCTGCGTGAGGATGACCTCGTGGTTCCACGGGTGGCGCCACTGGTGGCCGTACAGGCGACACTGCCAGTTCATGCTGTGTCATAGAGCATCAACGGTAATGACTTCTTCCCCACCCTACTCGCTCCCTCCGGTCGCTCCTTGAGGATAGCGCGGAACCGAAGGTTCCGCTGACCATACGAACGGCGAAGCCGTGAGCAGAAGGGGACTCCGCGCGACCGCGAAGTTGAATTTGTGCTGAACTGTCCTGTGATGCCGTGTAAGACCTATACCTCCTGGTTTCGTTTATACGGTCAAGGTGAGAAACTGTGCACCGCTATGACTGGATCCTGCTGGCCATCGCCGTCGCCCTCGTCGGTGGAGGAGTCGTCGGCGCGCTGACGGCGGTTCCAATGGAGTACGGGCTAGCCGCCGCGTTTGTGCTCGCCACGCCGTTCGTCTACGACGCAATGTTTCGGAACCCGCCGCTTCCGGAAAGCGACTTCCAGCGAGCCGCCGCCGCAGTCATTTGGCACGTACTTCTGGTTTGGGCGGTCCTAGCCGCGATTTGACATCCTCCACCTGCCTGAGGGCAGGGGAATCCCAAACGTTGGGAATCCAGCCTGCTACTGGAGAGGTTTCAGCCCCACTCCGCGAGCGTCGTCTGTGCGGGTCTCGCACTCGGCTCGCGGTGGGCTGTGGCACTGTCAAGGGTGCTCCCGTCCTGTGGCGTCGAGGAAAATCGGAGATTTTCCGACCATTGGAAGACGGAGTCTTCCAAGAAGTCATCGCGCTCCGGTTTCCAAGGAACGCTCTCTCCCCACGGGTCAACGCGACCAGCGATGTTCGCTGCTGCGTTAATATCCGCCTGAAACTCCGTGACCCAACACTCCGAGTTCGTACACTTGAACTCCGCCTGAGATCCTCGACGACCGATGTGTCCGCAGGCGTGGCACGTCTGAGACGTGTAGCGCGGGTTTACGAACTCGACCGGGATCCCGGCTTCGAGGGCCTTGTCTTCGATCCGGTCGGTGAGCCGGGCGAATGCCCACGAGTGCAACCGCCGGTTCATGTACGTGCCGTAGTCCAAGTTCTCACGAATGTACGACAAGTCCTCGAGCACGATTACTGGGTCCTTGAAGGACTCGGCGTACTCGACGGCTTCGCGAGACGCCTTCTCGAGGATATCCGTCAGGGCGTTCTGGTAGTGGTCGAAGCGTTCGTCCACACGCCACTGCTCGGCGTCGCGATCTTGCAGGCGCTTCAGCGTCGTGTACATCTCTTTGCGGAGTGCTCGAGGTAGATGTGCGGTTGGGTCGGAGTGTCGTTCTGACAGGCACAGCCCGTCAGAAGCTTGGACTCGCCGATATCGAAGCCGATCCGAGTTGGGTCGTCCGGTGTTTTTGGTTCGGCGATCTCGTACTCGACGGTGACGTGCAGCACCCAGTTCGTTCGGTACTGTTGCAGTCGGAACTCGCCGACCGTTGCGTCCTCGTCAAGCAGGTCGAACCAGAGGGATTCCTGTTCGGGGTTGATTTGGAGCGGAATCCAGAAGGCGTTGCCACGTCCGGCCTGCGGAACGCGCCAACAGAACTCGTGTTCGCGTTCGTCGGAGTGGTCGAGACGAAAACCGCGGTTCGTGAACCGAACCGGGTGATCGTCCTTGAGTTCCGACGCGTTGTACGTATCCCGAAGCTTCGGGACGTAGTTCTTGAGGGCGTCCTTTGCGTAGGACGTGAGCGTGTACGGCGTGACGACGTCGTTGACCGCGTTCTGTGTATCCGCTCCACTCTCGAAAGCATCCGAGAGCGCACGGCGGTAGGTCGCCACGGTTCGCTCGAGACGTTGCTCTTTGCCCGTAGTAGGCGGAGCAAGCGTGGCTTCGAGCGTTTTCATGGCGGTCGTCGTCACAACTACGAGTACGGTACCGTGAGTTATAAATACAACGTAAGTGTTACAAATATGTGTGCACTATATAAAGATAGAGATCGACGACGAGGAACAGTACGAACGACTAAGCGAGATTAAAGACTCACACGGAATGACGTGGAAAGGGATCTTACTCCGCGGTGCGAAGGGGTTGGATTCTGACGGGCCGTTAAGCGAGGACTGACTAACGGAGTGACGCGCTTCCTCCCGCGCCTAAAGTCGCGGGTATCCGCGCTATGGTATCTATGATAGCGATGGTTTGCACAAATCATACTTCGAGGAATTCTGCTCGGTCTGAGCGAGCAGTTCTGGATTCGCAGGTTCACAGCGTGGTGCCGTGTCAACGATGCTTTCAGTACGCATTCCCGAAACAGTCCCCTCGAACGTAGTAAGTGTGTCAAGGGCAGGTGATCGTGCGAGCGTCGGCGTCCCATCGACGCGATGGAGTCGCTCGTCGACGGGGTGTGTCGGCGAGTATGACCGCTCGAGAGTTGACCCGTCGCTCGACCCAACTGCTCCGTCCCAGTAGTTACCCTGTCCGTCGGCTGTCCAGACACGGAGTACTCCGAGTCGTGCAGCTGCATGCCGATGGTTGCCGATGAAGTCGTTGTTCGTCACCTGATTGGTCGGCAGCAACTGGTTCGCCTGAACGCCTTCTACGTTCCCCGCGATGACGTTTCGTTCGTATATCGAGTTCCCTGCTGCAGTTGTCATGCCGACGTCCGTATCAGTGATAACGTTCCGGGCAACGTACGACTGCGACCCACCCATCAAGAGTCCCTGCGACGTATCCCGTATCTCGTTCCCGACGACGGCATTGTGTTCTGGATCGGTCATGACGTCGATCCCGGTCGATTTTGCACTCAGGATCCGGTTGTCGGCGATCAATGCATCCGAGGTATACATCAGATGGACACCGATTCGGTTCCCCTCCAACGTATTGTTCCGATAGATCAGTTCGTGCGATCGATGGGTGTAGATCCCGTCACGACCGTCGCGAAAGTGTGAGTCTTCGATCACACCGCCCGGAGATCGCATCGTCATCACTCCCATGTAGCCGTCGTCCCAGTGGTCATTTCCGTCGACAGTGACGTTCCGAACGACGGCCTCCGGACTATCCCGAAGCAGGACTCCGTTCGATGGTGTTTCGATCGAGACGTTTTCGACGACAGTTCTTTCAGAGCCGTTGACCTCGATACCTGCATCTCCCTGTCCGTAGGCCATCTCGAGGACGTCCTCGCTGTCCTCCAGATCCCTGTCTCCAGTGTCGGCCTCCGCTACGTCACCGACACCGGAAATCTGGAGATCCGTTACCGCAGCTCGATCGTCTTCGATGCGGATGACGGTTCCGTTTCCGTCCCCCTGAACCGTCGTCCCCTCTTCCCCAGCAACGGTGATCGGCCGGTCGACGTCGATAGTGTCGGAGACGTTGTAGTTTCCAGAGGGGACGAACACTGTTGCTCCCCCGGGTGCGGTATCGATACCTTCCTGGATGGTTGCTACATCCTCACCAACGACGACTTCTGTTGGTCTATCGCGGGCTTGCGTTGCATCCGAGACCAGCTCGTCACCACGTTCGTGACGTTCGTCGACTCGATCTCGGACGACATCGGCGTCATCGATTTCGAACGAGTGGTCCAGAAGCTGTTCCCAGCTCACTACGGCGCCGCCGTGTTCGGTCGTAAACGCCTCAGCATCTTCCTGCCTCGAAAACGGGACGACGGTTTCTCCGGCAGGCGTTCTCGCCTCACTTCCGACAACGAACCATGCAGACTCCGCATCGGTCCAGCTCTCCGTTCCGTTCGCAGCTAGGTGGCCGTCGGTCGTGAGTTCGAGCGCTGTCCCGCTATAATCAGTCACATAGACACCAGTCGGATAGCCAAAGCGGCCTTCATGGCCCGTTTGCTGGCTAGCGTCGACAAATCGTTCGATCCCCTGATAGCCAACAACGTACTCGTACTGAGAATAGAACACCTGCGCTTTCGGGACGTCGATTCGGTCCTCATCAGGTTCGTTCTCGAGGATGACGCCCGTAGTAACGGTGTCCTCGAACGGTACCGGGTCGGGCGACGTCGACCCGATATCTGCTATGAAAATCCCAGCGACCCCGAGAAGACAGATACCAACGAGGACCGAGATCAAAAGTTTGTGGGAGAGGGCCATCTCGTATCTCTATCTGGTCGGTGTAGTACAATAGACGATCTGGTACGGCCATCGAAGCGACCGAGCGCATTTCGTTTCGTGTACCAGATCGACTTTGCAGCAGGCAACTGTGAAACTATGACACGACAATCCGTGCTTTGGGTTCCTGGCATCGACGTCGAGTGCTTGCTACTATCGGTATCACCAGCACGCTGGCAGGCTGTCCGGTACAGATGACAACGCTAATTCGGATGTTCCGAATCTCGACACCTCGGAGTCTGGGTTTCTCGTCGACCATCCGGTCGACGAGCCGGAAGCGTTCTCGAGTTCGCATCCGTGTGGTGTCTGTTCGATGGCCGTGACCGACTACTCCGACCGAAACGCTCAGATCGCCCACGAAAACGGAGATGAGATGATGTTCTGTAGTCCAGGCTGTTTGTTCGCCTACTACGGAGTTCCGGACCAGTTCGGTGCACCGGAGAGCGACATCGTCGGTGCCTGGGTGACCGATTTCGAAACGAAACCTCTCGTTGATGGGTTCGACGCCGTCTACGTACTCGAATACGACGAACACCGTACTGACGATCCAATGGGCCTCAATCCACGTGTCTACGCAGATACGGATGGCACCCCCAAGTATATCGAGCAATATGACGACCTTGACGAAGATTATACTGTCACACTTTCGGAGCTTGGAGAGAACATCGAGCGGATATATAGAGGAGACCGATTACCGTAGTCCGATCAACTCTGCTCGAACGATTCTCAAAGTGGCTGATAGTGTGGGAGCGGAATCGGCGGGAGGCCGATACCGAGCGTTGCGAGCCCATGTTGGAGCGGAATGTAGCCAAGCAACACGAAGGCAGCCCCCAGAACACGGTGGAGTTTCGTTCGCGTCTCGAGACTCAGTGACTGGAAGAGCGTTCCGTAGACGAACAGCGAGGGGACCGTTCCGAGTCCAAGCACAGCCAGCGAGAGAAATCCCTCGACAGGCGATCCTCGGATAAACGCGTACAGAAAGGCTGGATAGAGCAACGGACATGGCAACAACCCGTGAACCGCGCCGAGTCCGGCGATTCTGATGTTACCGACCCAAGAGTCGACGTTTGCGAGCAGCGTCTGGTGGAGACGTCCGAGCGTTGCTCCCACAAGCGGAACGCTGATCGACCCGCCGACGAAACCCCGACCGATTAGATAGTTGATCCCCATTGCGACGATGAGTGTCCCCACGCCGATGCCGGCGACTGCATGAACGTCCGTCGCAACGGCTGTCACTGCCTGTGGGGAAACGAACACGACTGTCCCTGCAAGACCGAACAATCCACCTATTATCGCGTAGCTGCTCGCTCGACCGAGGTTAAACAGCGCGTGCTGCCTGACCTCTCTGATCGTCAGTTCGTTACGTTCTCTACGATGCCCATCTTTGGCCCGTATTCTGTCAGAGTAGGTCGTTACGAGTGGCCCACACATTCCGAGACAGTGTGCACCACCGAGTAATCCGATCAGACCGAACACGACGAGACTGACCGGTTCAACGGCAGTCGGATCCAGCCCTGGATCGTAACAGGTCTCTAAGACTGGTCCCTGGGGGTGGGGTCGCATCTGTTACTCTCGGTCGTCTATTACCGTTTCCAGATCGTCGGTGATTTGTTCCGTCGAGGGGTTCTCACCGCGGTAGCTTCGTTCGACGTACCCATCCGGGTTAACAAGGAAGGTGACGGTTATGTGTGCGAAATCGTAGTCGTCACCCAACTCCTCGCGTTCGAAGGGAATGCCGAGTTCGTCCTCGACGACTGTTTTCGCTTCGTCGTCGTCTTCGGGACGTAGATAGTGCCAGTTGTCCGCCTCGAGATCGACGTCTACCATCTCGGCGTGATCCGAAAGTTCGTCTGCAGTGTCTCGCTCGGGATCGAACGTGATCGCGAGAAATCGGACGTCGTCGCCGAGCCCGCTCTCGAGGCTGTTGGCCTGAACCGTCGAAATCGCGTGCATAAGTGGCACACATTCGGCGGGGCAGGTCGCAAAGAACGCCGTGCAGACGAGACACTCCTCGTCGATACTGTCGACGTCGACGGACGTTTCTAGCAGGGGATCAGAGAGCTCGAACGTCGGGAAAGGCTCGCCGTAGGTCGGATACGAGGGCTCCCCCTGCGTGCTCTCTTCTGGCGGGTCCAACACCACCTCACCGGATGGTTCGTCGTCTACGAGTCCGGTTAGACAACCCGCGACGGGCGCCAGCCCGACGACCGCACTACTGGCGAGAAGATCGCGTCGATTCATCGTGTGATGCTAGTGTTCGGGCTCTGAAGAGCGATCTGGTGCAATCATCTAATTCACGGTGCTCGTTCGATAACCGAACCAGATTCGACTTACCAGACTCGTTACAATAGGGTAGTATGGACGACGGGCTAATTTCGATCTCTTCCCAGGAGCCCCGCTCGACGCGACGAACGTTTCTCGCTGGGAGTGCCAGCCTTGGTGTCGCCGCGATAGCCGGCTGTTTCGGTGACGATAGGACCGACGGTGTCGACAGCCGCCTGCATCTGACCGATGGGGCGCCGACGCTCGTTCGATCGCCTGCGGAGTCCGGAACCGCTGTGGGACCTGCTCCTGCACGTTCCGACACAGAAACAGGAAGCCCCCCCCCCAACAAGCGAGGGGCGAGTAGCCCCGAGCGCGGTAGGGTGGGGTAGTTCACTAATGCAATCGACGCACTGGCGTTTCTTGACGAGCGGCCCTCCCTGGATATAGCTCTGTTAGATTTGGACCTCCCTGGAAGAGACGGGTGTGAGACCCTCAAAGAAATTCGAAAGACGACAGGAATCGAGCATCTGCCGGTGATTATGCTCTCAGGGTCAGATGCTGATAAAGACGTGAGGAGATGCTATGACGGCAATGCGAACGCAGATCTCACAAAGCCAGATGGATCTACTGCGTTTCTTTATATGGCAGAATTGATTGAAGAATTTTTGTTCGAAAAATCTGAAGTTCCTGTTGTTCCTTCATAGGCATCTCTCCCAGTTCGGGGTCAGCCTAATCTCAACCTCACAAGGCCCGCCTCAATAGTCGGCCAAGTCCTTCCTGTGAACGAACGGACGAAGTATATGTAGTCTGTTGGCGTGCATTCCCCTCGACTGGGAGCTCAGTAATAGGTAGGAGAAAGAGTATGTCCGAGAGAATCTCCCTAGAAAATTCCGCAGTTTTCACTTACTCCCCAGGCATCGGGCGCGTGTACCACCACGACCATAGGATGAGGACGCCTTGCAGCGGAAGCCGACCCCATTGGACGACCGGAGATGGGTTGAGCGTCCGACCAAACACACCCGTCACCGTCACGTCACTGACAGCCATATAGATGTTCGCCGGGAAGATGGCAATCAGAAGGACGATAACACCCCAGGCAGCGAGTTTTCGCGTCCGTGAGAACAACAACCCGACGCCAAGGGCAACCTCGGCGACGCCCGAGAGATACGCAAGCACAAGCGGATAGGGAAGCATTGGGGGCACAATCTGTGCGAACGCTTCCGGGATGATGAAATGGGTTATTCCGGCGATGATATAAATCGAGGCCATTACGTAGAGCAACGGTCGTTTCAGGCGGACGAGAAGATAACTGGCGTCCATACTGTCTATGACTTAGCTTGCGGGGACAAGAGATTTTGCCCACGAGTTATGACCGTCGTAAGCGAGTCGTGGTTATCAGCCGATTGTTCGCCAGGTGTGAATCGTATTGAAGCTATCCTCGTCACCAACTGATTCTGGGCAATGCATATTAATTCGCTATCTGAATATCGATTTGTGGGGCACTGTCTAGTTTAGCACCTCGTCAGCTGACGTCTTTCCCTCGAGCGGTTGGTGCGGCTCTGATGTTGTAGTTATGTACAAACTGATCAATTCATTTGCGGGCACTCTGACGACTTCCCACCCACGAGTTATGGAAACGGTCAACGCGAATTTTGAAGGTGTGAAACCACTTTTCAACGAGGTTTCGGTCGGTATAGTCAACCCGACCGTTCAATCCCAATCGGGAAACGGCAGTCCGATAGTCAAACTGATCAACAAGAAACATCGCTTCGGAGAAATCGTGTTTCTCACGGAGTCTGTGCAGGAACGCAGCCGCCGGATCAGTGCCGTGGTGGCCGAATAACTGGTCGTCGAGAATCAATTTTGTATCGAAGTCTATTGCATCATACAATCAAGACCATTCGCCGTTTCTTTTGACAGTGGTCTCGTCAATGAACTCCAGGGTGACGACAGCGATAGGACTCTCGAGTTCGAGTCTGAGACGGTTCGACTACTCCGTTGGTATCTTCGGACCGATGGAAGGACACTACAGCTCTCTGTCCTACCCGCTCAAGCGACTGACTCACAACACGATCCCTACAGCGACTCATCGAAAAACTCGCTGTCGAAGCGAACGTGCGGCCGCTGCTCGCAGGCGGTGATATAGGAGAGCCGACGGACGTTACTCGCACACGCTTCGGCACTCTGTGGCCTATCGGATTATCCAAATCGACAGTGGTCGGCTCGAGAATGTACAACTACGACTACGTCACGCGAACCGACAAACCACGGATCAAATCTATAGTCATCTAACCCCACGATAGTGTGGTGATGATGCTGACCGAGAGACATGGTGGAACGGCATATGGATGAATGGGACTATTGAAGATTGGTTTGGACAGGCGACGCTGCAAATGACACTCCAATCGCTGAAATGGACTCGACTCACTCTGCCGACTCTGGCCGGACCAATCGGAACCACGTCCGTTCTCCGACCGATGTCCTTGAATTCCTCCGTGAACGCTACCTGGACTGAGTTAACTGGCGAACAGTTCGAACGAAAGTTTAATCGGTTATTCGGCGGTCATACACTATGATTTCGTAGCACATTCGCTGCGAGGAACAGAACAATAATAATACCACCAAGGAATTCTCCAGAGATCGGGATCAACCCAAGTGTAACGGCCAGCAGCAATGTCGCACTGAGACCAGCGGACCCTAAATACCAGTTGTCGACCGCTCGTATGTCAAAGGACGTTGTGTCAGAACTAGACCGAGCATCGCTCTCTTCGCGAGAGGAGAGTTCGAGATACGGTGCGAAGACATTCAGCTGTGTAGTTGGCTCAATGAGCCTTTTGGTCGAATCGTATCGAATGACCCCTGCTTTGTCGAGCTTCGGGAGATGTGACTGATAGAGTGGAATGTAGATGCGTTGGTATTGCGCCTGCGTTACGTCCTCAACAGATGTTTCGTGCTCCAGTGCTGCGATATGTCGGGCAAGCTTCGGTAGCCCAACTTGGTTTTCTGTTTCGAGAAGATACCGGATTGCTTCTCGCCGACGAGTTGTACTCAGTAGGTGAAATATTTCTTTCCTGGATACTGGTTGGGACTCCGAGCAAGGGTTGAAATGCACGTCTTTCTCGCTTTGTAGGCAGTGGTCTGTTTCTGGACTCATCTCCATTACTCGTCAGTCAGATCTTATCTGACTCATTACACCAGGGCCAAATAAACCGTTCTATAGGATTTGAGTAACAGACAAACAGTATCTGCTTCACTTGTCAATATCTATGGTTAAGTTTATCATGAGTGAAGGATGAAGCGGACAACATGAAATCGACTAGTTCAGACCTATGCAACACCCTTCGAAAACGTAGTGAATTACTCCAAGCTCTTGCCTCCACCCCCCGTACCAAATCCGAACTCTCCCAGAAATTACCGATATCAAGATCGACGGTCTCACGAGGGTTGAAAGTATACGAAGAACATGATTGTGTCGAACAGGATAAAGAAAAATATCGAATAACGACTACCGGCTTGCTTGCCCTGACTGCTTATAATCGCTATATCGAGAGTATATCATCAGTTATAGTTTCCTCCGGCGAACTGAATTCCCTTCCAGAAAAAGCATCGGTTGATATTTCGTTTGTTCGGAATGCTCAACGATATCCTGCAGACCCATCAGTACCAGGAATGGCTTTCGAAGCAAGCAATGAGATAATTCGATCCTCGGATCATTTTTTAGGACTTGCTCCAGTCGCACTACCATCGTATCCAAGATCGCTCTACGAAATTCTGCAGGAGCAGGATCTCCAAGCGGAGATAGTCATTGAAAAATACATTTTAAAAAGATTACAGGAGTCGTGTAGCGACGTCATGCAGAGGTTAGAACAGATGGAGAGTGTTTCCTTCTGGCTTGCAACTCAACCGCTTCCATATTCAATTTGGATAGCGAAATCAGCTGAGCAAAACCATGCTGGACTCACGATCCATGCTAACGGTGGTGTGCAAGCCGTCTTGATCAATAATGATCCGAAAGCAGTCAATTGGGCTCTGAATCAGTATCAAGAGTTTCGAGATGAAGCTGCACCTCTTGATTAACTGCTAAGTCACTCTTTGGCTATTTCTTCACTTTACGAACGTACTGGTGTAAGTAAGGCTTCTGGTTCGACTATCGAAATGGTTTATAACCACTACTCGAGGAGATTAAATATGCCAATAGTCCACTGCCCAGAATCGGTGATTGAGTAGACAGCGATCTTGTAATGGCACCGAATTTGAGACCAATAATTGGCAAAGGAGCGTGATGTTCGTTGAAGTGGGACTGCTCAGTGAGGACTGTCACTCGAGAGTTCTATACCGCTCGACCTATCGCAGTACCGGCAAAAGCCAATGATACGTATTCAGGGCGTTGCAGTTGCTGTGTGAAGTACCTCGGGCACAAGCCCCGAGGTACTCTCGCTGTATCTCTGTAGACGGGGCTGAGCAGGAGAGCCCACAGGGGTAGACTCTCCTGGATGTCCAGGAATGCGATGTTGATGTGGTTCGTGAACGAGAGGGGCTCGACACACGAGTGAGTTCGGACTACCACACCAACACTTGCTAGGCTATGGACTATACGTATTAGACCTTTCGCACCGCAGAGAGTAATCCGCCAAAACACTTTTCCGATATTTGTACTATAGATACGATCTCTTGAACCGCCGATCTAGCTGTGATTGCGTTTCCTCAACAGCAATGTCGATCTACCCAGTGGTCGACTACACCTGCATCCCCGCAAATTCCAGATCAACCTGCACTACCACACGACCTCTCGCCTGTTGGCTAACAATCCGGGCTAAGTCGTCTCTTGAGAGAAAGAGCTATTATCTGGACATATTAAGAGGAACTGATGAAAAAGACACACTACAAGGCTATTGCCGCCTTCTTAGTTGCTGCAGGGGCGATTCAGACAGTATTGGCACTTCTCCAAGACACATCATTTTTCACGGCTATGACTGTATTCGGCGGTGTCGCTTTTGCTACAGCTGGAGTTGCATTCTGGTTTGAAATCTGAATTAGTTCTTATTATCTTTGGTGCCTGCTCCACTGCGTAGACCTGTTAGATTGGACGTCAACGATTGCTCGAGCACAG
>NZ_JARUKV010000037.1 GCF_029688865.1 Natronococcus sp. A-GB7 | reverse complement strand
CGGTCGACAGCACACGCCACCGCAGGAAGAGCGGTCGGACCGAACTGATACATGGTCCGCCTGTACGTACCGTCTGTCGGGTAATCGAAAAGGACTATGCGAACCGTTCCATGACTCCCTCAAAAATTGGCTACTGGCGAGACCAGTTCCGGCTCGAGTGATCGCAACCCCATTGTTTCTCGAGTCACATTCGGAATTACAAGCAGCCTTTATAACCTATCAAATAGACCAGATTGGTATGATCGCTGATACTCGGGTCTTTGACGATTCTTTTTTGCCGCCAGATCCGTTGCACAGGGAGGCTGAAACCGAACAGTTACTCCGACGCTTTACAACGACACACCCTCGAGCATCGGACGTTCTGATTTCCGGACCCAGCGGTGTGGGGAAGACGCTACTCGCACGGAACGCAGTCAACCATCTCGAGACACAGACCGATATCACCCGCGTGTTCGTTGACTCGCTCGGGAAAACAACCGGCGACGTATTCCGGTGTATCCTCAAGGAGCACCCGGAAGGCCCGAACGATGTCCCGCAGACACTTCCGACGACCGACGTCTGTCGACAACTTCGCAATGCGATCACTGGCGAGACGATCGTCGTCCTAGACGAAGGTGAAGATCTTCCGCAGACGAACGCGATCGGTGAGCTACTCGCAATCGAGAACGTGACTGTCGTCGCGATCGTTCACGACGCGACTGACTGGCTTTCGCGCCTCGATGTAACCGATGGTCACCGCCTCGATCAGGGCCATCTCGAACTCGACCGCTACGGTGTCGACGAGCTCGCGGATATCCTCGAACGCCGAGCACAACAAGGGTTGCATGGCGATCCTGTGAGGCGAGAGCAACTCGAGGCGATCGCCGACGAGGTCGCCGGCGTCGCTCGCGAGGGGATCCAGTCACTCCGAGCTGCCGCTGAACTCGCACACGAGCGCGGGCACCGCCGGATCCGTGATCGCGACGTCGAAGATTCCTACGAGCGGGCGAAGCGCCGGATCCGGAGGTTGAATCTGCAGTCGCTACCGTATCATCATCAAGTACTGTACGCAATCATCCACGACGCCGGCGAGATCACAGGCAAGGAGTTACACGATCGCTACGAGGCGAGTGCCGATGTAGTGTACTCCGGCTCACCGGTGCAGCCACTCGGAAAACGGGCGCGCCGCGGGAAGCTGCCGAAGCTCCAGGCTTACGATCTCATCAATTACGATGGGCCGACTCGAGACCGACTCTACTGGGTAGTGGATACTGACGTCAAACCTATCGCGAGAGTTGGAACCGAAGTATTCTGCTCGAAATAGTCTACGAGAGCTTCGAAATTGGTCGGTTTAGCCAACGTCAGTCGTATCGGTCACACTCGTTCTAGTCAGATACTTCACTACGATGGACGATGCTGAGCGAAATCCGGTAATCAGCTGCCTCATCGCATCCGTATGCCTCCAGATGGCCACTTGAAGACTCACCAGGATCCAAAAACACCATACTATCCATATTGCTAATCGTTCCTCCGTTTTCGTCCAAAAGAGTCCCTGCGTAGTGAACGTTCATCTCCTGAGAGTCAGACACATTTTCAAGCGAATAGTTGATCAGGCAGTCGTCCTGTGCATCGGAGCTGGCCCATTCTATTCCGTGGTCCGTAACCTCAAGCACTTCTTCGTCCTCTTCATCGGCGTACTGGATCTGTCCCTCCATTTCCTCGGGGGAGATTCCATTACCATCGTCTCCATTGGAATCGTCTTCATCCGTGTCCTCGTCGCTGTCGTCCTCACTCTCGTCACTATCCTCTTCCCCGTCTGACTCTTCGGTGTCTTCTTCAGATTCCTCATCTTCTTCGTCTTCGGGTTCGGATTCCTCTTCTTCGTCCCCACTCTCGTCACTATCCTCTTCGTCCTCTGTCTCTTCAGTGTCTTCTTCGGGTTCCTCGCCTTCTTTGTCTTCAGGTTCGGATTCCTCTTCAGATTCTTCGGGTCCTTCGTCCTGGTCCTCCTCTTCCGAGCCCTCATCTTCAGATTCTTCATCCTCGTCTTCTGGCTCGGACTCTTCTTCCGGTTCTTCATCCTGGTCCTCTGACTCGGGCTCTTCTTCCGGTTCTTCATCCTGGTCCTCTGACTCGGGCTCTTCTTCTGATCCCTCTTCGCTTTCAGTCTCTTCGGACTCTTCGTCTTGTTCTTCAGGCTCGGATTCCTCCTCAGATTCTTCGTCCAGGTCCTCTGACTCGGACTCCTCGTCGGGTTCCTCTTCGTCCTGATCCTCTGGTTCGGACGCCTCTTCTGGTTCCTCTTCCTCCTCAGAGTCTTCAAGTTCTTCGTCTTGGTCCTCTGGTTCGGGCTCTTCCTCGGACTCTTCAGGTTCTTCGTCTGGGTCCTCCGTTTCCGGCTCCTCATCTTCTATTTCTTCGGGTTCTTCCTCTTGACCCTCTGACCCAGAGTCCTCGTCTTCTTCGCTTTCAGGCCCTTCAGATTGCTCTTCAGAGTCTTCCCCTTCTTCGGAATTGGACTCCTCGTCGTTTTCCTCTACCTCTTCTTCCGGTTCGTCGGGGTCATCTTCTTCCGAGTCCTCGGGTTGTTCTTCGTCGTCCCCAGGTTCTTCGGGTTCGTCTTCCTCTTCTTCAGATGCAGATTCGTCATCTGACTCTTCCTCATCGTCATCATCGTTCTCGAGTTCTGTTTCAGAATCGTCGGCGGACCCGTTCTCCTCGTCATCATCTGTTTCCTCAAAGTCTGACTCATCGTCGTCAGGTGATTGGGCGCACCCGGCAAGAGTTGCAGAAACCACAACACCAGACCCAGTTAGAATAGTTCGCCTGTGCATAAGTAATATAAAATATACTGTCCGATAATCCTAATCCCAAAGCGTATTGGGAGACATTTGTATTTTTGATATCATTTTTGAGTTCGAAACTTCCAAGCGAGGACTTGAGCGATTTTACTTTTAAGTAGGAAGATCCAGACTGACGACAAGGGACTCAATGTCAGAATCCAGTCAGGTCCTTACTGACGGTCGCCATCTTGAAGGAAGGTGGTGACCTCAACATTCGGAATTCCAAGGGGTATTTAACAATTCACTCCTCGAAGGGGAGAGTCCTATGTCGGGAACGAGCGATTTAGTATTAGGATTCGTCGGCGCCCTCATCGACGACCTTCGGGGGACGGACCTCGATCAGCTCCGCGCGTTCTTGGACGAGGTTCTCGAATTCAGGACCTTCCTCGTATTCGTCGATCAGCCGCAAGGCAGCAACTCCCTTCGGCGTAATTTCGTAGAGCCCGGTTCCCTCGACCGGACCGACCTTTGCGACAAGCCCGTAGTCGTGAAGCAGCGCCATCCGCTGGTTGAGGTAGTTTCGACTCCGGTCAACACTTTCAGCGATGTTCGCAGCTAGATTCCGACCTTCAAGCAGCGTTTCGAGAATGAGCCGGTCGGTCGGGAGGGAGAGCCGCATTAGCTCGTACTTGGTCATAAGGATATATGTTACCAACGGTGTGATGTCATATAATACCCCTGCTGACTTAGCAGAGGTACCTAAGCGTCGGTAATATTAAGTCGCCGCAGTAGGTACTACCTGACGGAAGCCTACCCTCCCGGATGCAAAACGCGTCCGGCGTGCTAGAGACACGCCGGGGTGGCTTCCATCCCCAGTGAGGGTTTCAGAAGCCATGTCAAACGACGACAGCAGGGACAAAAACCGTTGTCCCACGGAACGCAGAACAGCCGGCCAGCCAGAGGGCCGAGATGCCACTACGGACATTGATCGCTTGCTGAAAATGCTGCCGCGTCTCCAGGCGGCAGCATGGACGGGAGATCGGACAGGAGCCCAGTCCCGTCCAGTTGAGCGGTCGACGACCGACGCCAATAACCCCGTCGATGACAGCATCGAGGAGGTTCTGATTGCTCGACCCATGATGGAGGCCGGTTCCGATGAGTAACTGCTCGAATTGTGGAAGCCGGCCTTACCTGTGCCAGCGCTGTCGGCTCGAAGATCTCGAGGACCGAATCGGCACCCCTGCTGACCACAATATCGACCGCTGGATCCTCGAGAACGATCGCTGGCATGCCAGTACAGAGTTCGACGGTCAGACTCACGAGTGCGCGTGCGGAACCGAGATCGAAACACCACTCAAGCGCAGCGCCAAGGATCTCCGTTACGTCCCGGAGAAGTACGACGCCCCAGTCTGCGAAGATTGTGTCACCGAACTTGAGGGGCCACGTCGAGAGACGGTTCCTGCGGACGCGACCTTCGAACGCGCGAGCAAGCTAATGACCGACGGTGGTACCGATCGGTCCTATTTGCCACGATACTTCGCTAGGCTGATCCAGAACAAGATATACGCTCCTTCCAGGAGCGCAATCACGAACGCAGCATCGTCGATATGGGTGATAACCCACTCTAAAGAGAGAGTCAGAAATGCGTCCATAGGCGTGTCTTGGCTATCTGCGAGCAAAAGGATTTCAGTACCCACAGACACTGATCGCGCTGACAATCTCGTCACCGATGGCGGCTACCACATCGATGTCGACGCTATTCGCGAAACTGTCCCGTTCTGGATTCAGTTCCAGGGCCGACGAGCGTCGGCGATCCATATCCCCGCCGAGAACTGCACTCGCGACGATCCTGACTCGGCGTGCCAGTACGAACGATCGGCGACACCATGGACGTTCGACCCCGATAACATCCCTGACACGGAGCTTCACGATCGACTCTGCAAGGCCTGCGCAAAGCGGGTGCTCGAGATCGAGGAGGACCAATCGAAGTACGGCCGATCGCCGGCCGATATCCTCGCTGAGAACGGGTTCGATCAAGACGACGAGGATGACGAGACGTCGGTTCCGGTTACCGACGGTGGCCGTGCCCAGTTCTCAGCGGTTAGTTCTCGTCGGCGGACTCGGCATCTTCTGACTCCTCGTCTTCTTCGTCGTCAGCACCTGGCCCGAGACCGGCCTCTGGCTCTTCGTCAATCTCTTCTTCGGCTGCATCTATTCCATCGGAGTTCGACGAATTGGTGTTGTCTCCCATACTATGTGGTAGGTGCGCTAGGGGACATAACCTCGCTACCTATTGGCTTTGGCAGCACTTGCCCAGTCATTCTCCAGAGAGAGACCACCAGTCAACGGCCGAGCGAAGATCGCGAACTCCGGACAGACGGCGGCAACCTTGAGGAGGTCTACCGACGCGAGACGATCACCGAAGGGCCGGACGGCGAGCTCCAGATCGGTGACCGTGATACCGTCGAGGAGATCGACGACGTCTGCTCGACACTCGAGGCTCTCCAAGAAGAGGTCGAGAACCCGGAGGTCGACGCAGCCCTCCAATCAGCAGTCAGCCACACTTGGCGTGCATCGATCCTCCAGCGCGTCAACGAGAACACCGATGTTCGGATGATTTCGAACTCCGGAAGCACCGGGGTGGGAGCCCATGGGTCCGATCCAGCAGAGTTCAAACGCGACGGGGGTGACTCGCAGTGAACACGACTCCCGATACTGAACTGGCCGAACGCTGGGGCAACCACGTCAGTGAGATGTGGTTCGACCGCTCGCAAGCGCCCTGGACCGATCCTCGCGGCGCATTCGACGAGGCGGAGCCAGTCCATTATCCGAGCGCCGAGGAGGGAAGCACGGCCTACTACCACCCTGAAGGAGACGTCGTCTTCATCGAGCACGACGGCTGTGTTCGAACCTGTATCGCCCTCAGTGACCGCCCAGAGACCGAGCAAGCGTACGTCCGCAATCAGCTCGAGGTTCCACGATGAGCACGAAAATCCCAGATCCCGAAGCCGAAGCGAAAGAGACCGTCGAGGAGAACCGAGAGCTATTCGAGCGAATCGCCGAGTCCGACCTTCCAATCGCGGATGACATCGAGCGGATCCTCGAGATTGCCGACGGAGGTGGCGACTAGATGTCGACCTCAGTCGTCACCAAGGAGCAGCCGCCGGAGCGCGGCGTTGTCGTCGACGGCGTCCCGCGCCTCCATGACGTCGTCGAGCGAGAGGTTTTCGGCCTCGCTGACAGCACCGGCGGACTTCATCCAGCGACGCTCGAGTTCGTCGTCCTCGTCGATGGCACGCTGGCTGAGCGCTGCACCACACCAGACGCAGACGTCGTTTTCCCGTGGAGTCTCTCGATCACAGCGATGGCAGACGGCGGGCGCGAGGTCGTCGACGTCGGCGTTGTCCGGTTCAGGTTACGGAAAGTCAAGGGGCAAGCTCGGCCCTTCAGAACGGGGAGGATGTGAACGATTGCGACCGTCCGAGCTCTCGATCCTCGGCGAGTTCTGAAACGCCGGCTACGTCCCGTTCTCTCCACCCCCTTCGTCGCCCTCGTCCTCGGCGCCAGAGTCGCGGCCGTACCCCTCGACCTCCTGAATTTCGGCATCATCGTCTCCGTCGTCGGCTCCGATTCCGTCCTCGTCGTCGCTGCCGTCGTCACCGTTACTCTCGTCGTCACTGACTTCCTCCCCCGGATCGTCCCCGTTCGCTCCGCCGTCTTCGTCCCCGTCAGTGCTCGTTTCGTCCTCCTCCGTCTCTCCCGCTCCTCCGTCTCCGAGATCTCCGCAGCCTGCCACTCCCACTACTGTACCCACGCCGACGAGTGACACCATCCGGCGACGGGTAAGGGTTCGATCTGTCATAATGCAACTCAGCTACGGCCGAACGGAGTAATAAGGACGGTCGATAGTTCGGATGATCTGTGTGGATTAGGCGTAGTCCGACTGAATTAGATTTCTGATGGGTGTAACTAAATCAGTTAGCCGCACCGTACTCTTTTGCCATCACGAAGTCTCGGAGTCGAGTCTCCGGTAGGATGATCCGTGTGTAGGCACCGAACGGCGTGAGAGTACCACTGAACACGACGGCGTCTTCGTCACCAATCCTCGAGCCGTAAGCCACGTCGGATACGGTACGCTCTCGGAGGCATCGTGAGGCGATTCTCGAGTGACGGACACCGGCGCGGCGCATCAGTGCGATGAGCTGGCCGTCTGTACGGTCTCGAGCGAAATCCCGAGTGAGTATTCGGGGGGGCTGTTCCTGCCGTTCTTTGACTCATGAATCGAATAGGGGTCCTACTCGACAGCTGAACGCCCACTTAGACACCGGTATAGCCGGCGAGATCCAGGTACGGCGTTACTACGGATCGTTCGACGGCCAGTTGCACCGACTCGCTCTCTCGGTCGTAGTCGACGAGCTCCATCTCCCGCAACAGCGGTAGATGATGATGTGCCAGATCGGTGAGGATCCGCTCGTACCACTCGTACGACGGGTTCTCCTCCGCGATCGCGATGTATTCGGCGAGATCTCCCAGCGAAATGGCCGCGGCTTTCTGTGCCAAGTAGGCGACCGTCTTTTGGCGACGTGCGTGTGAGAACGCTACGAAGAGTTCCGTCGGGGTAATTTCGGAGCGATTCTCGTCCGGTTGGTTCGGACCGCGGGCGTGGGGCATCATAGGCGAGTGAGGTACTACACCGATACAGCACCGAGCCAACACCTCTCGAAGGCCGACGTCAGTAGAGTACGTCTACCCCCGGATGGGGTAACTACGATTATAAACTTTGTTGTTAGTACCCAGCTCTCAGACGGAGAGTTTTGGTGTTCGTTGACGACGTCTTCGAATCGGTAACCTACTCCTCGAGAGCTGTCGGCTCGAAGCGGCGGTCGTCCGGAGTATCCTTTTCAATCGTTACGTCCCAATTCGGGGCATCAGCGGCCGGAGCGACGATCTCCCACGTTCCTTCGACGGACGCCCCGTGTCCGAACGCGGTGAGAACCAGATCCTGAAGATCGTGCTCGAATGCTGCTGTTGCATCCCTGGAGGAGTGAGGAGAGTGATTGGATTCCATGGTAGGGAGAGAGCGCGGAACGACGCGTGATCGCTGTACTCTCATACCTTTCAAGCTCCGAACATTAATAACGGTGTCGTTCATTTCGAACGGGCAGTTCTCGAGACGCGTTACTCGGGATCCGCTGACTCGGAAGCGGAACGAACCAGTTCGGGCGAGAGGGACGACAGCGGAACGCGTTCGCCGTCGGCCTCGTCGGCGACGAGCGCCGAGAGTCCGGCACGGGAGCCGTCGCCGGCGTCGACGACGACGAGTTCCGGTCCAACACTTCCAAGCCGTCGGGCCGCCTCCCGTGTCGCCTCCGTCGGGCTTCCGTCGGCGACGTTCGCCCTGCCGTCGGTGACGAGGACGACGACGGCAGCCTCCGACGTCGAGCGCTCGAGGACCGCCCGGGCGGTCTCGAGGCCGGCGGGCAGCGGCGTTCGGTCACCTGACGGCAGCTCCTTGAGATGACGCGCAGCGAGGGAGACGCTGTCGGTCGGCGGGAGCAGTACGTCGGCGTCGTCGCCCGCGAACGCGACGAACGCGACCTCGTCGCGGTGCTGGTAGCTGTCTCGTAACAGCTCGAGGACGACGCCCTTGGCGGTTCGCATCGCAGGCCGCATCGACGCGCTCGCGTCGACGGCGAAGACGATCGTCGTCGACGTTTCCCCGGCCCGAACGGACCGGCGTAGATCGTCCGTCTCGACGTCCGACGCGCCACGGATCGCGGCGGACCGGACCGACGCCGCGGCGTCGATCGGGCCGTCGTCCGCCGCGGGTTTGGTCCTGACGCGGGCTCCCCGGTTGTCGGTGTCCGGCTCAACGGTCGTTCGGCTCCCTTCCGTACGGGCACGGCGGTCGCCCGTAGCCTCGGGTGTCTCGAGCGCCGGCGCGCTCGCGTCGCCGATCTCGGCACGACGACCGGGAGCGAGCGGCTGAGCGTCCCCACCGTTCTCGTTCGATTCGGTATCGGTACCGTCGTCGTTCGGTTCTGTGCGATCCTCGTTCTCACCGTCCGATCCGTCCCGATCGCTCGGGACCGCTCGTCCTGCCTCGGCCGAAGCCGAACGGTCGTCCTCGGTCGGTCGCCGTCCGCGCTCCGTTCCGTCGCGCTCGTCGCCGTTCGGGCCGTCCGAGCGATCCGAGCTGCCGTCGGTCTCAGCGGGCTCGTCGCGGTCGCGGTCGTGGTCTCCGTCGGCGTCGGGTTCGTCCTCCCGGGCGTCCTCTGATTCGGGTTCGCCCTCGCCGTCTCCGCCTTCCTCGTCGCTTCCGTCCGTCTCGTCGGGCGACTCCTCGTCGAACCGATCCTCGAGCAGGTCCTCGAGCTCCGGTTCGTCCTCGAACGGCGTGCTCCGGAGGCGGTGTGGCAGCGTGTAGGTGGCTGCCTCGCGAACGTCCGACTCGATCACGGTCGTTCGGTTCTCGAGGGCGGCCAGCGTCCTCGCGGTCCTGGCCGTCGCGATGTCGCCGCGGTGGCCGTCGATCCCGGCCTCGAGGCAGAGTTCGGCGATCTCGGCCTTGAACTCGTCGGGGAGCTCGACGTGGGACAGGCGGTCGCGCGCGCCGGCTACGGTCTCGCCGAGTCGATCGACGGCGTCGGCGTACTCTGTCGGGTTCGGATCGGCGCTGCGGCCGATCGCCTGGTCGATGATCTCGACCCGATCCGCGACGTCTCGGCAGCCCTCGACGGTCGCCCGGAGGGCGAACCGGTCCCGAAGCTGTGGGCGCAGGTCGCCCTCCTCGGGGTTCATCGTTCCAACTAGCGTGAACTCGGCGGGATGAGAGACGCTGATCCCGTCCCGTTCGACGGTGTTGACGCCGCTGGCTGCCGCGTCCAGAACGACGTCGACGAGATGATCGTCGAGCAGGTTGACCTCGTCGACGTAGAGGATGCCGCGGTTCGCCCGGGCCAACAGCCCGGGATCGAACTCGGCCTCGCCTGCGAGGGCGTCCTCGACCGAGAGCGTTCCCACGATCCGGTCGCGGGTCGCCCCGAGGGGGAGCGTGACCAGCGGCACAGGACGCGTCTCGACGGGCAGTTCGTCGGAATCGCGCTCTCGACAGCTCGCACACTGCAGCGTCGGGTCGTCAGGCGCACAGCCGTACCGGCAGTCCGCGACGGCGCGCTGTTCGGGGAGGAGATCGGCGAGTCCTCGGACGGCGGTCGACTTCGCCGTCCCCTTCTCGCCGACGATCAACGCGCCGTCGAGTGTGTCGTTCGCAGCGATCGTCAACAGCGCACGCTTGAGCTCCGACTGGCCGACGATCGCCGGAAACGGGGTCGACGACAGCTTTTTGCCCCCGGCGTTTGCAACCATAGTTGCGCTAATACAATAGAGGTTTAAAAATTCGATGGCACGAATCGGGATCTACACGGCGACGGAGAACGAGCTCGGATCGATCGGACGCGCGGCTCAGCGCCTCGAGGACGTCGAGCTGGTCGTTCGCTCGGAGAGCGACCTCGAGGACGAGGCTGCGATCGAGGCGTTCGTGGAGGAACTGCGCGACGCCGACGCGGCGATCTTCTGGCTGCACGGCGCCGAGGACAGTATGCCGGGTTACGACTACGCGACGGGCGCACTCGAGGAGGCGAGCGTCCCGTTGATCGTCAAGGCGACCGGCGACGCCTTCGCCCTCGAGGATACGACGGTGGCCGCCGAGCACCGCGAGCAGGTATCTGAGTACCTCGATCGGGGGGGCACGATCAACGTCGAGAACTGCTGTCGGTTCCTCGCGAGCGAGTACGGCGACCGCGAACTCGGGTACGAGGAGCCGACCGAACTCCCCACCGAGGGCGTCTACCACCCCGACTATCCGGGCGTCGGCTACGAGGAATTGCTCGAGACCCACGATCCCGGCCGGCCGACGGTCGCGATCTGGTTCTACGAATCGCACTGGACCCACGAGAACACCCGCTACGTCGACGCCCAGGTCCGGGCGCTCGAGGAGCAGGGCGCGAACGCCGTGCCGATCTTCTGCAACCCCGCCACCGATACGGAGGAACAGGAGGACGCGGAGTGGGTGACGGATGAATGGCTCATCGACGATGGTGGCGAACCGGTCGTCGACGCCGTGCTCTCCTCCTTTATGTTCTCGCTGTCGATGGACGAGCGCGGCCGTTCGGCGAGCGACGAGGGCGACTCCGCCGAGGACGTCTTCCTCGATCGCCTCGGCGTCCCCGTCCTGCAGACGGTCACGACGATGCGGTCCCGATCGCGCTACGAATCCAGCGATACGGGCGTCATGGGGTTCGAGCTCGCGCTCTCGGTCGCGCTGCCGGAGTTCGACGGCAACGTCATCACGCATCCCATCTCGGGGAAGGAACGCACCGACGACGAGGCCGGGATCGGATCGGCGCCGAAACACCACTTTCCGATCGAGGATCGGGTCGACCACGCGACCCGGCTGGCGGTCAACTGGGCGAAGCTGCGCCACACGTCTAACGAGGACAAGCGGGTCGCGGTCGTCCTGCACAACTACCCGCCGAGCGACGACGGGATCGGGACCGCGTTCGGTCTCGACTCGCCCGAGTCGACCGTGAACCTGCTCGAGGAGCTCGACGCTCGTGGATACGACCTGGACGGCGAGTTGCCCGAGGACGGGCAGACACTGGTCGAGAAACTGACCTCGCAACTGACGCTCGAGGACCGCTGGGTCGCCCCCGAGGACGTCCGCGAGCTGTCGGTCGACGTGGTCTCGACCGACCAGTACGGCGAGTGGTTCGCCGACGCCGACGAGCGGTTCCAAGAGAATGTCCTCGAGGAGTGGGGCGAGGTTCCGGACCGCCCGTTCGCGATTCCCGGCGTCGAGTTCGGAAACGTGCTGGTGACAGTCCAGCCCCCGCGCGGGTTCGGGATGGATCCCTCGAAGGTCTACCACGACTCCGACCTGCAGCCGCCCCACGACTACTACGCGTTCTACGGTTGGCTGCGCAACGAGTTCGGCGCCGACGGGGTGGTCCACCTGGGAACCCACGGCAGCCTCGAGTGGCTCCCCGGCAAAACGGTCGGCCTCAACGGCGAGAGCGCGCCGGATCAGCTGATCGACGATATCCCGAACGTCTACCCCTACATCGTCAACAACCCCGGCGAGGGGACCCAGGCGAAGCGTCGATCGTACGCGGCGATCGTCGACTACCTCACGCCCGTGATGCGGGCCGCCGGCACCTACGACGAGCTGGCCGAACTCGAGGAACTCGCGAACCAGTACCGCGAGGCCGGGATGGAGGATGCGCGCGCGGACGACGGCGAGCACCTCGAGGCGCTCGTCCGGGAGACGGTCGAGGAACTGGACCTCGCCGTCGAACTCGGCATCTCGGGGACGATCGACGAGAAGGCGGACGTTCGCGGCCCCGACGAAGCCGGTTCGACGCTCGCTGAGGGCGACGTGGAGGGTGACGAGGTCGAGATCGACGACCTCGTCGAACGCGTCCACGAGTACCTCACCGACGTCAAATCGACCCAGATCCGGCTGGGGCTGCACACGATGTCCGAGCCGCCGGCCGACGACCGCCTCGTCGAGTACCTCGTCGCGCTCACTCGACTCGAGAACCCCGGTGCGCCGAGCCTCCGCGAGAGCGTCGCGGGCGTCCTCGGAGTGGACTACGAGGCGATGCTGAACGCGCCCGGCGAGTACGACGACGAACTGGGCATGACCTACGCCGAGGCCGCCGACGAGGTGCGGGAGACGAGCCTCGAACTGGTCGAGACGTTGGCCGAACACGGGTTCGACATTCCCGAGTCCGAGCGGGGTGCTGGACCGGAGGACGAGGTGAACATGAACCTGCTCGTCGTCGACATCGAGACGATCGGCGACGCCCGTGCGACGTCGGGCGCCCACGACGACCTCCGGGAGGTGCTGGCCTACATCTGCGAGGAGGCCCAGCCTCGCGTGCAGGCGTCCGAGGACGAGGTCCCTCGGACCGCCGACGCCCTCTCGGGCGAGTACGTTCCGCCTGGGGGATCGGGTGCGCCGACTCGCGGCGGGGTCGATCTGCTGCCGACGGCGCGGAACTTCTACACGCTGGATCCCCGGAAGGTTCCCGCCAAACCTGCCTGGCAGGTCGGCCGCGAGGTGGCGGAGGGAGTGCTCGAGCGTCACCGCGCCGAGGACGGCGAGTACCCCGAAGAAATCGGCGTCGTCGCCTGGGGCACCCCGACGGTTCGCACCCGCGGCGAGACGATCGCTCAGGTGCTCGCGATGATGGGCGTCGAACCCGTCTGGACCGACGCGGGTCGGATCGACGACGTCGAACCGATCCCCCTCGAGGAGCTCGACAGGCCGCGGGTCGACGTGACGACGCGGGTCTCGGGGCTGTTCCGGGACGCCTTCCCCGCCGCGGCCGGGGTCATCCACGATGCGGTCGACGCCGTGGTCGACCTCGACGAACCCCACGAAATGAACTACGTCAAGAAGCACGTCGAGGAGGAGCAGGCGGAGCTCGAGCAGGAAGCAGGGCTGGAGGAGTCCGAGGCCCGCGAGGCCGCCAAACACCGCGTCTTCACGACGAAGCCGGGCGGCTACGGCGCCGGGACGAACAAGGCCGTCGACGAGGGCAACTGGGACGACCGCTCGGACCTCGCCGAGGTGTACGTCCAGTGGGGCGGGTACGCCATGGGCTCCCGCGGTCGGGTCTCGGACGCCCACGACGCCTTCGAACGTCGCCTCTCGAGCGTCGACGTCACCGTGAAGATCGAGGACACGATGGAACAGGACGAGTTCGACTCCTCGGACTGGTACGCGTTCCACGGCGGCTTCATCTCGGCGGTGAGCGAGATCGCGGGCGAGGAGCCCGCCTCCTACGTCGGGGACTCCTCGGACCCGGACAACGTCGACGTCTACACGAACGAGGAGAAGGTCCGCAAGGCGATGCGCTCGCGGGTGCTCAACCCCGACTGGCTCGAGTCGATGGAGGAGCACGGCTACAAGGGCGCGGGCGACCTCTCGACGACCGTCGACGTGACGCTCGGCTGGGACGCCACGACGGGCGTCGTGAGCGACACGCTCTGGAACGAGGTCGCCGAGAAGTTCGCCTTTGACGAGGATCGGCAAGAATGGATGCGCGACGTCAACCCGTGGGCCCTCGAGTCGATCACCGACACGCTGCTCGAGGCGATCGAGCGAGACCTCTGGGACGCCGACGAGGAGACCGTCGACCGCCTGCGCGATCTGAACCTCGCGGTCGAGGGCGACCTCGAGGCCCGGACGACCAACGAGGCCGTCGGCGCGGGGGTGGCGAACGATGACTGAGGGCGCGCGACCGACCGGCGCGGCGGAGGGCTCCGACTTCGACCAGGAGTACGCCGATCTGGGCGCGACCACCCAGAACGCGATGGAGATCGCCGAGACGAGCATGGACATCGTCAGGGAGTTCGTTCCGGACGAGACGCTCGCCGACCGGGTCCGCCAGAAGTCGGTCCACTCGATGGGCGACATCGAGTTCCAGCACTTACTCGAGTTCACCGGCAGCGACGAGATCGGCGACGACGAGGACACCCCCGTTCGGGCGGGCGCTCGAGCCGTCCTCGAGAAGGCGCCCATCGTGACCGACATCACGATGGCCAAAGCCGGGATCACGGGTCGCGGTCACGACTGCGAGACCCGCAAGGCGATCGGCAACGGCGCCGAACTCGCGAAGGAGACGGGGATGACCCGTACCGCGGCGTCGGTGCTCGAACTTGACAAGCGCGGCGTCTACGAGGGGGCGATCGCCGTGGTCGGCAACGCGCCGACGGCGGCGTTCGCGCTCGCCGATTGCATCGAGGACGGAACCCGTCCAGCGGTGATCGTCGCGACGCCCGTCGGCTTCGTGAAAGCCGAGGAGAGCCGCCAGCGGATCCGCGAGGTCAGCGAGGAGTACGGCGTCCCGGCGATAACAAACGTCGGTCGCCGCGGCGGGAGCGGCCTGGCGGCGGCGCTGACGAACGAGCTGATCCACGTCGCCAAAGACGTTCGAACGGGCGAGCTCGAGCTGGATCTCGCGGCCGAGACGCGAGCCGCCCGGGCGACCGACGGCGCGACCGAGGACGACGAGGACCGATGAGCGACGAGTACGACCTCGAGGCGGGGCCCGATCCGGCGACGTTCGCGGCCGGGAGCGCGGAGCCGGACATCGACGAGGAGACCGACAATCCCGTCTACGCCGTCGGCGTCGGTCCCGGCAATCAGGAGTTCCTCACGCCCCGCGGCGAGCGCGCGATCCGGGAGGCCGACGTCGTCGTCGGCTTCGCGACCGTCGTCGAGTTTGTCGAGGAGCTGACCGACGCCGAGTTGCTGACCTGTGGCTACCGGGACGAGGCCGAGGCGCTCGAGGCGTTCGGCGAGCGCGTCGCTGCCGGCGAGTCCGGAACCGCCGTAGCGATGGGCGATCCGAACCACTCGGGCTACCAGTTCGTCGGGAAGGTGCAAGATACGGTGGAGCGCGAGGCGCCTGAGACACCCGTTCGGGTCGTCCCCGGCATCTCCTCGCTGCAGGTAGCCGCGAGTCGGGCTCGAACGCCGATGGAGGACGCCGAGTTCGTCACGCTGCACAAGAGCGGCGACCTCGAGGCCGACGTCGACCGACTCGCGAGGGCCGTCGTCGAGGACGACCGCCACCTGCTCGCGCTCCCCCGACCGTTCGATCGGATGCCCGGCGACCTCGCAGTGTTGCTGCTCGAGCGCGGCGCCGACCCCGAGCTCGAGGCGCTGGTCTGTGAGAACCTGACCCACGAGGACGAGCGGCTCCACCGGTTTACGCTGGCCGAACTGTCCGAATACGCGGGCGGTAGCGGACGGGAGGACACTCCGTTCTCGGATCTGGTGGTGCTCGCGGTGCGACAACCCGTGTAGCGGTCGCCGGCTCCGCTTTCCGATTCCGACGCCCATCCTCGCGTTCCCCTTAATCATCCCGAAACACAACGAAAATTTCGCTACCGAAACTCAGAATGCCCAATAGCAGTTGATCTAAACCAACCACAATTGTTTTAGTGGAGGCGCCAGTCATCCACGGGTGATGCCACCGATTGCGCTGCCACATGATGCGAAAGCCGGGCCGACGAAGGCGGAGGTCCGGGCCGTCACCCTCTCGAAGCTCGCGCTCGGGGCGGACGACCACTTCGTCGAGGTCGGCTCCTGTACGGGCGCCGTCACGATCGAGGCCGCGCGGCGGGCGGGGCGCGTGACCGCGCTCGAGCGGAAAGGCGAACGGCTCGAGACGACCGAGAAGAATCTCGCGGCGAACGCCGACTCGGTGCGGGCCGACGTCGAGCTACGAAACGCGGAGGCCCCCGAGGGGCTGCCCGAGGACGCCGACGCGCTCTTTCTCGGCGGGAGCCGCAACTTCGAGGCCGTCCTCGATCGCGCCGCGGAGACGGGCGTTGATCGCGTCGTAATGAACGTCTCGCGCCTCGAGGTCGCCGGTCGGGCGACCGAGGCGTTCCGGGAGCGCGACCTCCTCGAGGAGGTCGTCCAGTTCCAGGTGAGTCACGGCTACGAACTCGCCGGTGCGACGAGCTTCGACGCGGAGAACCCGGTGTACATGCTGGTCGGCGGCGCGACCGACAACGACGCGGACGGAGACGACGGAAAGCAAGTCGCCGCCGACGGTGGGGGATCACAGCGATGACCCTCTACGGCGTCGGGCTCGGCCCCGGCGAGGCCGACCTCGTGACGGTCCGAGGAAAGCGGGTCCTTGAGGACGCGGATGTCGTCTACTCGCCCGGTCGGCTCTCGCGATCGGTCGCGCTCGAGCACGTTCCCGAGGAGCGGATCGGCGACCTCGAGTTTCCGATGACAAGAGACGAGGAGAAGCTTCGGACGGCCTGGAAGGAGGCCGCGGCGGAGATCGCGCCGAACGCCCGCGAGGGCGACGTCGCCTTCGTCACGCTCGGCGATCCGAACGTCTACTCGACGTTCGGGCACCTGCGTCGAACGATCGACGCCTTCCACCCCGACGTCGACCTCGAGATCGTCCCCGGCGTCAGCGCCGTGACGGCCTTCGCGACCGCGCTGGGCGTCGAGATCGAGGCCGGGGCGGGGCTCTCGCTCCGGGAGGCAGCCAAGGGCGCGAGCCCGACGGGACCCGATCGGATGATCCTGTTCAAGGTGACCGACGCGCCGGCGACCCACGCAGGCCTCCTCGAGGCGGGTTACGAGGTGACCTACGGCCGCCGACTGTTCATGGAACAGGGCGAGACGCTGGTGACCGACGACCCCCACGAGATCGACGAACGGGACTACTATACGCTGGCCTACGCCGAGAAGGCCGACCTCGAGATCGAGCAGGCGACGGCGGCCTTCCGGACTGATCGGACGGACGGTCCCTCGAGCGACGGCGATACCGAACCCGACGACGCGACGTCGAACGGCGAGTCGATCGCGGACGGCGGCGAGCCGACCGTCGCGGGGCGATCGTCGGCAGGCGAGACGTCGTCCGATCGCGAGCGAGGCGTCGAGTTTCGGTCCCTGCCGGAGGATTCGGACGTCGACGGCACGCTCGTCGATCTCGAGCGCGCCGAGGGCTGTGAACACGGCGACTGTAGCGAGCACTGGTACTGATGGGTGAGACGACCGAGACGGACGACGACGGAGCCGCGGACGACGGCGACCCGCAGAGCGCGATCGACGCGCAGGGCGAGCGCCGTCGGGAGGAACTGGACGACCGGGTCTTCGACCACAGCGCCGCCGACGAACAGGCGGGGATCCCCTTCGTCGGCGCCGGCCCCGGCGATCCGCGGCTACTGACGGTGGCCGGGAGGGAACTGCTCGAGGAGAGCGACCTCGTGGTCCACGCCGGCTCGCTGGTCAACAGCGAACTGCTCGAGGCGTACTGCGATCACGCGGAGCTCGTCAATTCCGTGGGGAAGGACCTCGAGGAGCTGATCCCGCTGATGCGAGACGCCCACGAGGAGGGTCGAAACGTGGTCCGGCTCCACAGCGGCGACCCCGCCATCTACGGGGCCGCGCTCGAGCAGATGGACGCCTTGGAGCACGAGGGCGTGCCGACGTACTTCGTGCCCGGCGTCACCTCGGCGTTCGCCGCGAGCGCCACCCTCCGGACGCAGCTGACGCTCAACGAGGTCGCGAACCACGTCGCGTTCACCCGCCCGCAGGGCAAGACCCTGAGCGAGGAGGAGGATCACATCTCCGAGTTCGTCGAGATGGGCGACGTGACGACCTGCATCTACCTCGGCACTCACGCCGTTCGGGACACGATGGATCGGCTGCTCGAGGACGGCCACGACCCCGAAACCCCCGTCGGCGTGATCTACCACGCCTCCTGGCCCGACGAGGACGTGATCGTCGGATCGATCGGCGATATCGCCGACAGGGTCGAAGAAGCCGGGTATCGGGCCTCGGCGCTGGTCGTCATCGGCGACGCCGTGACCGGGGCGGGCTACGAGCGCTCGTATCTCTACGGTGACTGGGCCAATCGGGGTTCTTCCGGAAGCTCGGCCGAAAACACGAGCGAGCCGGAGGCGGGCGATGACTGAGGTGAGTCGGGTGCGGTACCGCGAACACGATGAAAGGGCCCACCCCCGCGGTGGTCCGATCGGGGCGATTCGACGTGAGATGGACGATTTCGCTACGACGGAGGTTCGACAATGAGTTCAGGAACTGAAAACGCGGACGGGACGGACGACTCGAGTACGGATTCCGGCGGCCACTGTTCGACGCCCGATTCGGACGGCGAGGTAGCCGAGGAGATCGCGATCGTCGCCTTCGAGCGGAAGATGGAGACCGCCGAGGAGATCAAGGACGAACTCGAGGATCGCTACGAGTCGATCGAGATCCTCGAGTATCACGGCGACGTCTTCGCCGACCACTGGGGCGAGTACGACTGCTTCGTCGGGCTGATGGCCTCCGGGATCGCGATGCGCAAGACCGCGGGCCTGCTCGAGGACAAGTGGGACGACCCCGCTATCTGTGTCGTCGACGAGGAGCTGACGTGGGCGATCCCGATCACGGGCGGTCACCACGGCGCCAACCAGGTCGCCCAGGACCTGGCGACGATGGGTGCCGTCCCTGCGATGACCACGGCCAGCGAGGCCGCGGGCAAGCAGGGCGTCGAGTCGAAGGCGAAGGCGATGGACGCCCACGTTGTCAACGGCGACTCGACGGTCAAGACCAACCTCGCCGTGCTCGACGACGAGCTGGGTCCCGTGGCTCGGCTCGAGGGTCCCCGGGCAGTGCTGGTCGGCGACGACGTCACCGTCCTCAAGCGCAACAAAGAGGAGGGCGTCGTCCTCGGCACGGGCAGCGTCTCCGGCGCGAGCGCGGAGTCGTTCCTTGAGGCGTGGGAGGCGGCCCTCGAGCGGACCGACTACGAGCTCTCGGACGTCGAGTTCGTCGCCACCGCGACCCGGAAGGAAGAGGAGGAGGGGCTGCTCGCAGCCGCGCAAGAACTCGACCTCGGGGTCGTGGTCTTCGACAAGGAGACGCTGCTCGAACACGAGGGGCCGACGCCCTCGAAGTCCAAGGAGCTGATCGGCTGGCCGGGCGTCTCCGAGGCCAGTGCCATCGCGGGCGGCGCCGAGCGGGAACTGGTGCTCGAGAAGATCGGCTACGAGAACGAGGTCACGGTGGCGGTCGGTCGATGAGTTCGGACGCCGACGGCGGCGAACTCGGCGCGGCGGCGGACGGTGCGACCGGCGGCACCCCCGACGACCACGGCACCCTCTCGGTGGTCGGCATCGGCCCCGGGCTCCCGGACCACATGACGGTGAAGGCGAAGCGAGTGATCGAGACCGCCGACGTCGTCATCGCCTCGAGTCTCTACCAGGAGTTCCTGCGAGCCGACGGGACGATCCCCTCGGAGGAGCGAACGGACGAGGACGGTATCGCGACTCGAGACGACGGCTTCGAACAGGAGATCGTCCGCTCGACGATGGGACGGCAGATCGAACTCGCCCGCGCGGCGTTCGACTACGTCCGCGAGGGGAAAGACGTCGCCCACGTCTCGGGAGGCGACCCCTCGGTGTACGGCAAGTCGGACCTCATCTTCAAGATGGCCGACGAGGAGGATGCGACCGACGTTCCGATCGAGATCGTCCCCGGAATGACGGCCGCGCTCGGCGGCTCGGCCAACGTCGGCGCGCCGCTGTGTAACGACTTCTGTACCGTCTCGCTGTCGGACAAGTGGCGCGGCTGGGACGAGATCGAGGAGAAACTGCGGGCGGCCGCAGTGTCGGATTTCGTGATCGTGCTGTACAACTGCTGGCGCAACTACGAGAAGGCGGTCGAGATCGTTCGCGAGGAACGGACCGACGACGCCCGCGTCGCGATCGTCAACGACGCCGGCCGCGCCGATGCGGGTCGCAACGGTGAGAGCGAGTTCATCACGACGCTGGGCGAGGCCGCCGACCACGACGACAAGGTCTCGGGGATGGGCACCTCGCTGATCGTCGGCAACCACGAGACCGAGACCTGGAGCAACGACGACCGAACGTACCTCGTCACGCCCCGCGGCGGGCGCGACGTCGAGGACTTCTGATCACAGCTATGAGTACGGATACCAACACCGACGACGAATCGACTTCCAACTGCGGCGCCTCCTCGAGCGATACGAGCGAGACCGCCACCGACGCGGGGACCGCCTCGAGCAGCAACTGCGGCGCCTCGAGCAGTACGGACGACTCGAGCGGCTCGAAGTGTGGCGCGTCGAGTTCCGCCTCGTCCTCGAGTTCGTGCGGCGCCTCGAATGCCGACGACGAGAGCGACTCCCACGAGCAGGAGGTCGGCGCCACCGTCGCGGACTTCGACGCCGAGCCCGGCCAGCTGACGGCCGTCGGGCTCGGCCCCGGCCACGCCGAGGGGATGACCGAACGCGCCAAGGCGGCGCTGCTCGAGGCCGACCACATCGTCGGTTACACCACCTACATCGAACTCATTCCGGACGAGATCACCGAGCAGGCCGACGAGATCTACGACACACCGATGTGCGGCGAAGTGTCCCGCACGGAGGAGTCGATCGATCGCACGCTGGCGGGCAACGACGTCGCCATCGTCGGCAGCGGCGACCCGAACGTCTACGCGCTGGCCGGGCTCGCACTCGAAATCCTCGAGTCCAAGGGCGCGACGGCGTCGATGGTCGAGTTCGACGTCGTTCCGGGCGTTCCGGCGGCCCAGTCCTGTGCGGCCCGGCTGGGCGCTCCCCTCGTCAACGACACCGTCTCGGTCTCGCTGTCGGATCACCTCGTGCCGATGCCCGAGATCGAGTCGCGGCTGCACTCCGTGGCGAGCGAGAACTTCACGATCACGATCTACAACCCCTGGAGCCGCAAGCGCCGGGAGAACTTCCGGAAGTGCTGCGAGATCCTCACCACCCACCGGGACGAGGAGACGCCCGTCGGCATCGTCCACGGCGCCGGCCGCGAGGACGAGCAGGTGCTGATCACCGAACTCGGCGAACTCGAGGAGCTGGGAGAGAGCGAGATTATCGACATGACGACCACGATCCTCGTCGGCACTGAGGACACCTACGTCTGGGACGACCGGATGGTGACGCCGCGGGGCTACGAGACGAAGTACGACTACTAACTACGAGACAATCCAATGTCACGCTACGAGATCACCATCGAGAAGGACGCCTGCGACGGTATCTTCGCCTGCCTGACGCGCGATCCGCGCTTCGTCGAGGGCGAGGACGGCCTCGCGACGATCGATCCCGACGCGGATCCGATCTACGACTGCGAGGGCGACGTGACCGATACCGCCGACCGGGTCGTCGCGACGTTCGACGACGACCGCATCGACGAGGCCCGGCAAGCCGCCGCGGCCTGCCCGACCGACGCCATCGTCGTCGAGGAGGTGGACGGATGAGCGAGTCGGTCGAGCAGGAGGACGCCGCCCTCGAGATCGAAGCTCCCGCGGATCCGCTGGCGGGTCACCCCGCGAGCGCGTACTTCTGGGGCCACGTCGCCGGGAGCGGGGAGGTTTCAGACAGCAACATCGAGGTCACCACTAACGACGAGCGCTCTGCACGGGTGCTCGCGGCCATTGCTGGCGGCGACCTCGAGCACGAGACGACGAGCCGCGAGTACGCCCACGACGCGTCGATCACCCGCACCGAGGACGAGTACACGCTCTCGATCGGGGACGACGGGAAAGGGAGCGGCGAGGACCACGCGGACGGTACCGAGGGACTGCTCGGTCGCAGCGGCGCACTCGGACTTCCCGTCGACGGCCGCGGGAACTACCGGTTCGGCGCGTTCAGCGGGTGCGACCGAGAGCTGCTCAGAGGACTTCTCGAGGGCTGTGGCACGATCTGTTTCAAATCCTCGAGCGGCACCGTCGGGATCTCGTTCGTCCACGACGACCGGGACCTGCTCGAGTTGACCCGGGAGCTGATCGCGGCGTGTCCAGTCGAGGCGTCCGTCGACGATCTCTCGGAGACCTCCTCGGGCGGCTACTGGTTCGGGATCGACGACGACGACGCGCCCGCGTTCGGAGCGTGGCTCTACGAGGACTGTGCGGAGACCGGACTCTACGCACCGAGTCGTCGCCGCAAGCTCGAGCGGAGTCTCGAGCAGGCCGAGGCGTACGACGAGCCGTAACCCACGATCGAGATCCGACCATGACCATCACCGACGAAAGAACACCCACGAGACCGAGATGAGTACGCCAGACGACACCGCGCCTGCGGCGGCGTTCGACGACGAGGCGGTTTTGCTGATCGGTCACGGCTCCCGTCGGGAGAAGTCGAACCAGCAAGTACGGAAGCTGGCCGCCGACCTCGAGTCGCGGCTGGGGATCCCGGTCGACGTCGCGTTTCTCGAACTCGCGGCGCCGTCGATCGACGAGGCGTTCGCGGAGCTCGCGACGCTCGTGTCGCGGGTGACGGTCGTCCACTGCTCGCTGTTTGCCGCGAGTCACGTCAAAAACGACGTGCCGCTGGCGATCGAGCGGGCGCGGGCGGCACACGCCCTCGAGATCGACAACGGGTCACATCTGGGCATCCACCCGGCGATACTCGACCTGCTCGACGATCGGGCTCGTGCGGTCGAGGCCGAACTGGACGTCGACCGAACGGCGGACGACGTCGCCGTCGTCCTCTGTGGTCGGGGCTCGAGCGACCCCGACGCGAACGGCGACGTCCACAAGCTCGCCCGGCTGCTGTACGAGGGGCGGACGTTCGACCGTGCCGAAGCGACGTTCGTCGGCGTCACCGAACCCACGCTCGAGGACACGCTGCACGGGCTCTCGAAGCACCGTCCGGATGCGGTCGTCGTCCTGCCGTACATGCTCGGAGACGGCGTTCTCACGCAGCGCGTTCGGGACTGGACGAGCGAGTTCGACGACCAGTACCCGTACGTCGACGCGCTCGCCGGCGATCCCCTCGGAACGGACTCCCGGCTGCTCGACGTCCTCGCCGACCGCTGGCAGGAGGGGCGCACCGACAGCGTCGAGATGTCCTGTGACACGTGCAAGTACAAGGTCGATCTCGAGGGGTACGAGGAGGACGTCGGCGGCGCGCGAGCCATGCTGCGCGCGCTGGCCCACCAGGAGGCACACGCCGATCGGGACGACGTCGACGACGAGCCCCACAGCCACGACGCGCCGGAAAAACACGTCGCGGTCTGTACGAACCGGACCTGTGCCGACATGGGGTCGTCCGCGGTGCTCGAACGCATCCGCCAGGAGGCTCGCGACGCCGAGCACTGCGACGTCCGCATCACCCGCTCGTCGTGTCTGGGTCGCTGCGGCGACGGGCCGATGGTCGCGGTCTACCCCGACGGGATCTGGTACGGCGACGTCGCGGCCGAAGACGCCGACCGGATCGTTTCCGACCATCTGGAGCGAGACCGTCTCGTCAGTGATCTCGTCGATCAGACCCTGTAGAACAACCTGACGCGCAGCCCGCTCGAAACGAACGACACCGACACACTACACACGAAAATCCATATGAGCTGTCACGAAATCGAAGCGCTTCGACTCGGACTGATGACCGTCCTCGGCGTCGAGGACGAGCACGCCCGCGACCACGCGGAGAAGGAACTCGAGGGCCATCTCGAGGGTCCCATCGAGGGGCTCGCCGAAGCGAAGAGCCTCGCGGAGATCGAACGCCACCTCGACGCCGCGCTCGTCGACCTCGAGGAGACCGTCGCGTCGATGGACGCCGACGATCCGGAGTACAATTACACCCGCGGTCGACTACTGGCCGTTCGCGACGCCGAGCGCGCCGTCCGTCGGCTACGAGCCCAGGGGGAGAGCGTCGTCGACGGGCTCGGTGACGCACACGATCTGCTCCACGAGACGTTCCCGACCGAGGGCTGAAGGAGACAGCCGGACGCACGAATCGACTCGGGCATGTTTCGCCCGGAAGCCGACGGCTGTGGACGCACTCGAGCGGCGAACCGATTCTCACGTTCCGGGCGTTTCCGGACGCTCCTCTCGCTACGAGCGCGACTGCTGGGCCGCGTCGACGAACGTGGTGTTGATACTCCCGGGAGTCGTCCTGTTCTCGTCTCGAGCTACGCCATGTAACTCATACAATAATCTTAGACGTCCATCTTAGCTAAGAGTCTTATCTAAGATTGGATTGGCGGGCAGAGTGGCCAGGTGGGTGGCTACAAAAAGAGCAACCGGAACCGAGACCAGCACAGCAGTGTGGTCGTGGAACTGGATCGAGTTCACGCGATGAAATTCCCGTCTTCCGACCGGGAAGACGGTGTCATTCAGATGTAGATTGATCCAGTGTTTCCAGAAACGAAATCAGCATTTCGTTGAACTCCGTCGGTGCATCGTGGTTTGCAATGTGTCCTGCATCTGGCACTGTCGTGTACACGCTGTTGGGGAGTCGTTCGCTCCACTCTTTTGCTTTTTTCCGGAGCGGGAAGTACTCGTGTTCACCGACCACGACTAATTGAGGAACGTCGGTGAGTTCGGGGATCCCTTCCTCGATATCTTCGAGGAGTCCTCGTTCGAGAGAGACCATGTTCTCTTTTCCAGTACGTGCACTCGTCTGTTTCACGTACTGTCTGGCCTCGGGAGTGCGAGCCACCAACCGACCAAACACGTCGTACAGCGCTCGTTCGGGCATGAACTTCAGTGCCCTCGCGTGCAACCCCATCAGTTCGATCATGGGTCTGGAAAATCCCTCATGTAATGGGAAGCCCCCAACGTGAACAAGTGCTCGAACGCGGTCGGGGTAGTGGGAGGCAATATACTGGCTCAACAAACTCCCCATCGACTGACCCACCAGAACGGCTCGGTCGATCCCTTCGTCGTCCAGTGCGTCAAGCAATCGCCGAGAGGCGACGTCGAATCGTACCGGATCACTCGATTCCGCAGATTTGCCACACCCGGGAAGGTTCCACGAGAGTACTCGATACGACTCCGACAGCGTAGCGACCTGTTCTCGCCACGTCTCGCGGTCGAGGGCGAATCCGTGGGTGAACACTACCGCGGTCGCGTCTTCAGGCCCGACCACCTCATACTGGACACCCCTTGACTCGCGTTCGGCCGCGGAATCAGCGCTTGCTCTCGAGCGCAAGTGTCGGAAAGCGAGTGCGAGCGTCCCAACCCCGAGTGCAGGAGCGACGAGGCCACCCCAGTTCATCGAAATGTCCCGTTTTCCGTCGGGATACGGTGGTGTGTCGGGATCGTAGTACGGAGCTAACCGATCGATCGCGTCCGTATCTACATCCGACTGGTCGATAATTACGCACAACTCGTCGAACAGGTACGTCATTTCGTCTCGGCCGTCACGGGCGTGCCCTTCGACCGAAACCTTCGCGTACTCGTTTCGCATGAGCCAGCCGATGGCCCAGACGCAGATCGGCTCCGGGACGTACTCGAAGCCCCTGACGACCGGCGGACTGGGTGAATACCCTGCGTCACGTAACCCTCGAAGCGCTTCCTTCGTCGCACGAACCGAAAGCACCAGCAGGTCTCTGGTTTCACCTAGTTGTTTCATACTCGTCTCAGCGGCATACAGCGCGGGGACGAGGCCGGACATAAGCAACGCGACGTGGTATTTCAGCCACTCGTCCATGTCCGTCCGAATTTCGACATCGTACCCTCGCATGTCCGCGAGCACTGCGGCTACTTCTCGAGTTCTGGAACGAATCGTCCCGTCGACCTCCCCGATCGGAACGGTGTAGCTTTCGTCCTCGTTGATCGGGAGCACACGCACGACGTGTCCGTCGCGTTTTCCACCGGGGTACGGAAAGCCCAGCATCACGCGCTCGCTTCCGAGCGCCCGAACCATTTCACCAGGGCCACTCACGTTGTTCCCCATGAAGAGGAACGTCGGGACGTGCTCGTTTTCCGCCAGCGTATCGAGGATCTGTACCGCTTGCTGTTCTCCCATGACGACCAGGACGAGATCGTAGTCGTCGTCGGGCTCGAACGACGCTACCACGTCGACGTGAGCGACTTCCGCCTCGTCAGTGCCTTCCTCGTGGATGACGACTCCGTGTTCTTTCAGCTGCTCGAGTCGCTGTCCCCTGGCGAGCAGCGAGACGTCGTGTCCCGCCTCGTGGAGTCGTGCGGCTTTCAGACTGCCTAGGGGCCCTGCACCGAACATCAGAACGTTCATTTCGGCAAACTGCAACCGTCGTAACTCGCTTGATCGTACCGGTCTACGTGGAATTTGAGTTGCCGAACTCGACAAGATCCGGGTCCAGTCGTGGAGCTCATGGGTGAGTAGCAGCAAATGCTCTGCACTTACATAGGCTTCTTTGCTGCGCTTATGAAAGACGACGATTGGTTCCAGGTACGCATAGCGACAATTGCGATCGGAAACGAAGAGAAATTTATACACAGAGCAGGCACAGTACCACGGTCGTCAGACCGTAGAAGACGTCGGTCCGAACGTCATTCCTCGACTGAACTGTCGTACATCTCTCCAAACGCCTGTTCGCCGCGGATCAGTTCGTCTACACCTTCCGTAAGCGTGACCGCTCCGAAGACCGTCGCTCGATAGTACGTGTACAACCCGTCCTGTCCTCGTTCGGTGCGCTGTCGCTTCTCAACGAGACTCACATCGAGAAGTTTGTTGAGGTGGTAGTGAAGGGTACTGTCGTCGACCTGCATTGCCTCCTCGAGTTCCTTGGGACTCATCTCTCCACCGTGAACGAGTCGGTAAAGGATCTCGTATCGGGTTCGGTGTCCGACGGCAGCATGCATCTCGAGGTACTCATCCAGAGAAAGGATGCTATCGTTGGGCAACAGCTCTTCCGGATCATCCGGGACCTCCCCATTAGCAGCGTGAGAGTTCGTAGCCATCTTGCTTCGAAAGACGAGCGGAAGGCTCTTAGTCGTTGTCAAGCCAGCACTTCTCGAAAACACTCTCTTTTATATACTGTGGAGAAGAGCAAACTCCATGGAAATTACACGAAACCGAATCGCCGATCGGCTGGGAGACGTCAAATACGATCGGTTCCTGTTTTATCTGATGGGTCCGTACAAGTCGTTCAATCTCAACTACGTCCTGAGCGAGGAGGAACGCCGAGAGATCGATACCGACGACCTTCCTGGTCCGCTTCGGAAGCTCTTCCAAAATAAAGCCGACATTGACGAGGCACAGGCACTCCTACGACGAGTACAAGGGGAGCTTCGGACTACGCCCGGAGTAAACGCGTTTCTGGCTCTCGACGTTGATATCGATACGAACGATGTGGATGCAGTGACCCAGAGTATCGAGTACACGCGGTGTAGCAATGCCACCGCGTTCGTCGTTCCCTTTCTTGGACACAATTTCGGTATCGGCGAGGAAGCTGGAAGCGTTCTTACCACTCTCGCAGAAACCCACGGTGACCGGCTTGTCTTCGTCCACGAAGACAACGTAACGAGTGCGATGATTCGGTCGGCGAAAGTACGGTGGGATCTGCGGATCGAAACGTACGACACCGAAGCTGAACTCACCGATACCCTCCGGCGATTCGTAGGCGAAATTATGCAGCGTGAGCACCGCGGTAGTCTCGATCACTTGCGGTGAGTACTACATAATCAGATACTGTGAGCCAGCGCATCGACCATCCTCACGTCGCGTGCTGGAGGATCACTCATTGCTCGAGAGGGCTATGGCGACTACCTCGGACAGACTAGCCGACACCGACCCGGAAAATGCTCGAGGGCAGACGGATCGAGGGGGTCGGCATCGACCACGACGACCTCGTCTTGGGTTTTCGGCGAATCAGGGACAATCAGAAGCGAGCCACCGCTCTCGTCGTTCTGGATGAGGAGTTCATCACCCTTCTCTGCGCCGTGTTCTCGGGCCCAATCCGCCGGAAGGGTGACAGCCAGCGTCGACGACCCCAGTTGCTGAATCTTGCGTTTCATCCGAATGTCGTCAGCAACCATCCTGGATTACTGACTCCTCGCCTGGGATCGCGGTCGAACTGTTCCAGTCGTCGAAACCATATGTCAATCTCTTCTACTCTGGATCCATATACGTTGATTGGTTCCGGTATCTTCTCTATTACGTCGTAAGATGACCCATACGTGCAGTCATTTCGATCTCCTGGACCGTCTCGTCGCACCTCAACTCCCTGGAACAAAACCGTGTAGGTCCTGTACCGTCGAGGCCGATCCAGCATCCGAGCCGGTCTATTTGTACGATGCTACCGCCGTCCGATTCGGCGACTCGCTGCCGTCCTGCCGTATCGAGGTCGACCGATGACGGTCGGGCTGTTCGAAAAGTACGTCCGGGGACAGGTCTTCTCCCGGCAGTCAGCCTCCGAGTGGAATCTCGATGACGGTGTCCTGCTCCATCCCAGCCCGAACTGGTCGGTCGGCTCACAGCTCCGCGAATCCACCTTTCTCGGTCGGTGCTGCTTCCCGCGGATTGATCGTCTATCCACCCAATGGGGTGGTATGTCGAACGCAATCGACTGCGCCTACGAACTCGGGTTTCGAACGGTCGACACCGAGTACGCCAACCGACGGCTGCCGATCGATGGCACCGTTCCACCGTGGCTCTCAGGGGCATTGATCCGGAACGGACCGGGACGGTTCGAGTTCGGCGGCGAGCGTGCGACCCACTGGTTCGACGGCCTAGCGATGCTCCGCCGCTACGGGTTCGCGGACGGCACCGTTTCGTATACGAACCGGTTCCTGCGGACCGACGCGTACGCGGCCGCCGACTCCGGCCACGGCGCCACGGAGTTCGCAACCGGTGGCGATTCGCTCCGCCGGACCCTGCGGTGGCTCCGGTCGCTCGGACCGCCCGAATCGACGGACAACGCGAACGTCCACGTTGCCCGACTCGGCGAGCACTTCGTCGCGCTCACCGAGGTACCGCGACGGATCGCGTTCGACCCAGTAACGCTCGAGACCCGCGGCGAGTTTCGCTGGCGCGACGACGTTCCGGAGCATCTGGCGACAGCCCACCTCCGGGTCGATCCCGATCGCGAGGAAACGATCGGCTACAGTACGGAGTTCGGACGCTTCCCAAAGTATCACTTCTACCGGATCCCGTCCGGTCGTGCCGGCCGAACCCACGTCGCTACCGTTCCGGCCGCCGGCCCCGGGTACGTCCACGACTGTTCGATCACCGACTCGCATATTATCATCGTGGAAACGCCGCTCCGGATCGCGATAGCGAAGGCACTGGCCCCGTGGAAGAAAGGATTCCTCGATCTTCTCGAGTACGACGAAGGGGCCCCAAGCAGGTTTATCGTCGTCGATCGGGACGCCGAAACGCTCGTCGGGACGCTGGAAACGTCGCCGTTCTTTACGTTTCACCACGTCAACGCCTACGAAGATGACGACGAGCTAGTGCTCGACCTCGTTGCGTTCGACGACGACGAGATCGTCCGGGCGCTCGCATTCGATGCGCTTTCGCAGGGCGGCTTCGCCGCGGCTCCCGACGGTCAGTTCGTTCGATTTCGACTCCGTCCCGATGAGGGACGCGTCCGACGCTTCGAGCGGTACGACGGCGGGATGGAGCTCCCAACGGTTCCGAAGCCGGTTCGGGGCCGACGGTATCGGTACGCGTACGCACAGGCGACCGACAGGAAAGGCGCAAACGGACTGGTCAAACTCGACGTCGAACGGGGAACCGCGACGGAATGGTGGGAACGGGGCGTCTACGTCGAAGAGCCGCGGATGGTTCACCGCCCCGGCGGGACCGCTGAGGACGATGGCGTCGTGGTCGCGACGGCACTAGACACCCGACGGGAGCGATCGATGCTGCTCGTGTTCGATGCGGAAACGTTAGTCGAGAGAGCGCGTGCACCCCTCCCACATGCCGTTCCGTTCGGCTTCCACGGTCGGTTCTTTCCGGAGCTGTGAGACAGGCCCGATCGAACGAGGACGCCCCCGTTCTCGAGCGATCCGAGTCGCCGACGACGACTTATTTGTGGGAGACGACCTTCTGTTGTGGGAAGCACCCGAACGATTCGGTCAACTGCCGGTTGAAGATCGGAGAACGGCTGCTCAGGCGCGAAGCGTACCTAGAGCGTAGCGGAGTTCATCGGGTCGGGGCTCTCGGTGTTCGCCTTCGCAGGCGAGTTACTGGGGTGCTCGAGCGGTGACATAGGGTGAGCCGACCAGTACGCAGGGAACGAGACAATCTCTCGAGTCGGTTGCAGATCCTCGGACTGCAAGGTTCGCATCACAGCCATGCGTAGGCTGTTCGATCGACCGTCGAACGGAAATGTGGACTGCGGATTTGGGAGCGTCGTCAGCGACCGCTGGTGGCGTCTCGAACGCTCCCTCGGCTTGGGACGGATCGGCCGCTACACGATCAACTGACGCCGTGTCCGTCCCGAATACACGCTTGCTCGTCCTTCGACACCGGTACTCCCCCGATAGTACGACCGTTACAATTCCTTCTATTTGAGTGGTTAACTAACCATCTTACATTGTAAATGAAACGTTCGAAAAGCGTTCAACAGGCAGAACGGTTATTTCCCTCTTGCTCCTTCGTTCATCCCGATGGATTACTCGAGCAGGTTCTCTTCTAGTCTTGACGGAAGGAGGCTTGTGCTAATCCTCGGCTCGCTCTACATCCTCATTGCGATCGGACGGGCAGCCGTACACGCAATGTCGGGGACGCCACTCATCCCAATTTTCGTGATAACCATTTTTATCGGTGGCTCAGGTCTTGTCCTCCTGGTAGGTGGCTATCGGCTACCAGTGACGGAAGTTCATCCTCGGTTCTATTCGACCATCGCAAAATGGTGCTTCGTGGGTATCGGAACGATGTTCGTATTCCTCACACTCTATCACGTTCAGCCCGATACCAGTATCGTAGAACCAAATCGGTTGGTTCCTATCCTTACGGGATTCAGTGCCGTTGCTGGATTCGGCATCGGAACGAACGCTGCGAAAGCGAAAACGAACGCTTTCGAACTCGAACGTCAAAACCGCAAACTGAAACAGATACAAGACCAACTCGAAGAGTCGAACAAGCGCCTCGAGAAGTCGAATAAGCGTCTCGAGCAGTTTGCATATGCTGCATCTCACGACCTTCAGGAGCCACTCCGAATGGTTTCGAGTTACTTACAGCTCATCGAGAGGCGGTATAGCGACGAGTTCGACGAGGATGGTAGAGAGTTTCTCGAGTACGCAATCAGTGGATCGGAGCGCATGAGTTCGATGATCGAGGGATTACTCAAATACTCGCGGGTAGATACGCGAGGCAAACCACTCGAGCCGGTTGATCTCGATACGGTACTTTCTGAGAGCCTGCAAGATCTCGAACTACAAATTGAGGAAAGCAACGCGACGATCGAGGCTGTGGCGCTACCGCGCGTCAAAGGGGATGCAAACCAGCTACACCAGCTCTTCCAAAACCTCATCTCGAACGGGATCGAGTACAGCGGCAACGAACCGCCGCAAATCGATATTTCCGCTGAGCGAAACGGTGAGGAGTGGATCATTTCGGTCCACGACAGGGGGATTGGGATCGATTCGGACGCTCAAGACCAGATCTTCGAGGTGTTTCAGCGACTTCATAGCCACGAAGAACACGTCGGAAGCGGGATCGGACTTGCACTCTGTCGACGTATCGTCGAACGCCACGGCGGCAAGATCTGGGTCGAATCCGAACCGGGGGAAGGATCGACGTTTGTGTTTACACTGCCAGCGGTAACTAACAGGAAGGCCACACGGAACAGTCCGCCATCGGCCTGAGAAGCCAACCGAACCGATCACAAGGGTCGATCGAGCCCCTCCACGGAAGCTTCGCTCACACAACGATTCGACCTCGATCCCGGTCGGATACCTCCGTCGAGAGTCGGCCGAGTCGGTCCTGTGCAGCTTCGTCCGAGATTACGACCTCGAGAGGTACTTCGCTTCACAAATCTCCCTTTCCGATCGAAGCCTCGAGAACTGTCCCTCCATGCTGGCACTCCTCTAGCAGCCGCGTTACAGAAACGCCAAGCTGATCCACGGTCCCGCCGTCAGTCGTCACTCCGATATTGCCGTGGACACCAGTCCGGTAGCCGTTGTCTATTCATCGGCACAGTCCTCGAAGACCCTCCCCGTGCGGATGACCGTACTGAGAGTTAGTCGAGGTGGTCTCGACTTCCAAGACGACTGTTTAGCGATAGCAGTTCGATCGGTTGTCCTTTCGGTGCGTTCATCGACACGGTGGAACGCTCTCACTGGATCGGTGAGTTTCTCCAACGAACGTGGCAGGAACGACCGGATCAGACTACCGCTCGCGTTAGACGAGACTGATGTTGAGTTACATTCGGTCGAACAGCGCCTCGTCGAATCTCCGACTATAATGCCGATTCTATCGTTAATCGGCTCTGAAATCTTCAGGAAAGCCTTCTTATTCAATTTGGGGCCGTTATTTTCCACATTCGTCCACAAGGTCCAACTATGGACTCCCAAACGGCGCTCAACCTACTGGCGAACGCGGATCGTCAACATATCGTCGAGGAACTCCTCGAAAATGGTGGGCGGTCTAACGTAGGGGTTCTCTCCCAGCAGTTGGCTGCTCGTCGACGAAACAATGCAGACGAACTGCAGCAGGAGCAGGCGAGACTCGAGTTGCATCACAATCATCTCCCCCGCCTCGCAGATCACGGTGTAATCGAATACGACCAGCGAACTGGAGCCATCGTTCTGAGAGAGGTCACCGAACTCGAGCCGTATCTGAACGAGATAACCCGAAAGCGTACTGTTCCGCTCGACCACCACGCCGACAGGGCGTGAGGATGTCCCTCGAGTGTGATTCCCGCATACCGGTTTTCGAGTAGTAGACACGATCGGCTGATCTCTTGTATGCAAACAGAGGAGCCAAACACGGGTGAGTTATCCTCGCTTAGTTGAGGAGGTCCTTATATAGCGTATCCGAAGGGGCTCTCTATCGGCAGCCGTCCTCGCTATCGGTTCCTGCAGTCTACCACCAGTCCGGTCGGTCGGCTCCGCTCGAGATTGAAACAGGGCCCGCCCTTTACCCTCGGTCGATATTGTGTATTGCCCGGACGAGTCGTCCGAATCAACGTGAACCCTGAAGGCTATAAATTCGAGAACTGATACGAGTCTTTATCCCCCATCTATTATAATAGTTGTACATGTCAATTCTCAGGGGACGGTCGGCTCGCGAACTCGCAACCACAGTGCGTGACGGAACGCTGTCCTCTCTGGAACTCGTTGAGACGGTGCTGGAACGAATCGAGGCAACTGCGGAGTTAAACGCGTTCATTACGGTCATCGGGGACTCGGCTCGTAAGCGTGCTCGTGAGGCCGACCGGGCGGCCGATCGCAACGAGGACCTCGGTCCGCTTCACGGCGTCCCGGTTGCCATCAAGGATCTCCGGAGCCGGAAAGCCGGTGTTCGAAATACGATGGGACTCGCACCGCTGGCCGACAACGTCGCCGAGGAGGATTCCATCGTGGTCGAACGGTTGGAGGCTGCTGGTGCAATTATCGTCGGTACCACCAACACACCAGCCCTCGGCCATACTATCAAGACGGAGAACCGCGTCGCCGGCGCCACACCGACACCGTTCGACCACGACCGATCCGCTGGAGGATCCTCCGGCGGATCGGCGGCTGCACTCGCGGCAGGCGCAGTACAACTCGCAACCGGGTCAGATATCGGCGGGTCGCTCCGCGTGCCCGCCGCCTGCTGTAACGTCATCGGCCTCAAGCCGACGTTCGGACTCGTTCCCGAACGCGCCCCGAGTGACGGTTTTAGTACGCATTCGCCGTTTTTCGTCAGCGGTCCGATGGCCCGGACTGCCGAGGACGTCGCCGTGTTCCTCGATGTCCTCGTGGGTCAGGACAGCCGAGACCCGTTCAGCGTGCCCCGCCGGAAGACGGACTACGTGAAGGCGACTGATCGGCCGACGGATGACCTCGCGGTGGCATACAGCCCGAACCTGGATCTCCAACCGGTCGCACCGGCGGTGCGTGAGACGGTCGGCGACGTCGTTGCTGACCTCGCGACTGCTGGCGCAACCGTCGATACCGTGGACGTGTCACTCCCACCGTACGAAGAACTGTCGATGGCGTACGTCGAGCAGGTTGGCGTCTTTTTCAGCTCGTTCGCCCAGCAACTCGCGGAACAGTACGAGATCAACTTCGAGACGGCGGACGTCGAGGAGACCGTCCGCTCGACTATCGCACTCGGAACGGAAACCGATGCTACCGCTGAGCGACTGCAGAACGTCCCTCGGACTGCCGCGTACGACGGCATCGAAAACGCCCTCGCAGACTACGATGTCCTCGTGACACCGACGCTTACTACCCCACCATACGGCAAACACCTTGCCGATGGCTACCCGACAGAGATCGACGGACAGTCGGTGATGGGTGTTCCGACCGACGCGATGCTGACGTGGGTGTTCAACCTGACGGGCCATCCTGCGGCGTCGGTGCCTGCCGGCCTCACCGATGATGGCCTTCCCGTCGGACTGCAAATCGTTGGGGGACGGTTTGCTGAAACCGACATACTGAATGTCGCTGCAGCGATTGAACGAGTCCGGCCGTGGACGGATCACTATCCTGGTGTCTAATCACCCGTAACACCGCTACTCTTCGTTGTCTTCTGCAGATATATGGCAGATATGTTCGTGTCTTTAACCGTAGGCTTCCTTCTTGTATCTCCGTGGACCGTGCCGGATAGTACGATTAGTTTTCAAA
>NZ_JARUKV010000036.1 GCF_029688865.1 Natronococcus sp. A-GB7 | reverse complement strand
GCACAGCAGCTGCTGTGTGGGCTTTCCGTATTTATATCCCACTCGAGTCGAGACGACTGCGGATCAGCCGGAGACCGGAACCCGCCGGCCCGACCTATTTGCTGTCGGGCGAGGTACGCTTGAGCGTGACAAATATCGCGATCACCGGTGCGTCCGGAAGCGTCGGTAGGGAGGCGATCGACGCCCTCTCCGGGGCCGAACTCACGCTGTTTTCACACAGCGAGTCCGAGGATCTCGAGACGACGCCGATCGAGATCACCGACCGCGAGGCGGTGTTCGACGCCCTCGAGGGACAGGACGTCGTGGTCCACCTCGCGGCGAACCCCGATCCCAGGGCGGCCTGGGACGAGGTCTCCGGACCGAACGTCGAGGGAGTCTATAACGTGTTCGCGGCAGCGGTCGAACACGACCTCGAGCGGGTCGTGTTCGCGAGTTCCAACCACGCGGTCAACATGGGCAACACCGTCTCGCCGACACGTCCGGAGTCGACGAACGGCCAGCCCGAGGTCGTTCGTCCGACGGACGAGCCGGACCCCGACACGTACTACGGCGTGACGAAGGTCTTTGGCGAGGCGATGGGGCAGTACTACGCGAACCGTCACGGACTCGACGTGGTCACCCTCCGGATCGGCTGGCTGCTGACTCGAGACGAACTCAGAGAGGCGGTTGCGAACCGAGACGGAGCCGGGGAGCGATACGCCCGCGCGATGTGGCTCAGTCCGGACGACTGTCGCCGGCTCATCCATGCGGCGGCGACGCGGACGCTTCCCGAAACGCCGTTGACGGCCCACGGTATCTCCGACAACAGCGAGCGGTTTCTCTCGCTGTCGGAGACGATGCTCGCGCTCGAGTATCGGCCGCAGGACGACGCTGCGGCGGTTCTGGACGGCGACGAGGCGTCGCGGGACGGACTCGATACCGCCTGACCTGATCGGTTTCGAGACCGAAAGACCGAATACTAGAACGGTTCTACACCGACGTATGTCGACCAAGGTATCCGAGTCGACGGGATACGGACCGAACAGTCAGATGTCGCTGTTCGGGTATCTCGTCGCGATACTCATCGTGTTGGTTCTCCTGCCGGTGTTGCCGCTGTTCGTCGTCGGCTGGCTGATCTGGCGGGCGTTTTTCGCCGACGAGGAGGAACACAGCTTCGAACAGTGGCGCCGCAGCCGCGAGCCGCGCCAGCCTCCAAGCGGCTCCTGAAGACTGCTGCAGTCGTATCGAAGCAGCGACGAGCGGTCCGCCTCAGTCGTCCGAACTCGCCGCCTCGAGCGTCGACGGCAGTGAGCCCGGAAGCTCGTCCCGGTCGTGGGGGGCGTCGAACGCGAGGTCCGGTCCGCGGGCGACGATTCGGTGCGGGTTCACGTCGGGATGGGTCGTGTAGTAGTGTTCTTTGATGTGGCCCATGTCGACGGTGTCGGCGACGCCCGGCGTCTGGTACAGATCGCGCAGGTACGGCCACAGGTTCTCGTAGTCGCGGATCTGACTGACGTTACACATGAAGTGGGTGTGGTAGACGTTGTCGAATCGAACCAGCGTCGTGAACATCGCGATATCGGCCTCGGTCAGTCGGTCGCCCGCGAGGTACCGCTGGTCCCCGAGGACGTCGTCCCAGTGCTCGAGCGCATCGAAGAGTTCGTCGATCGCCTCGTCGTAGGGATCCTGCTTAGTCGCGAAGCCGGCCCGGTAGACGCCGTTGTTGACGGGTTCGTAGATCGCCTCGATGATGCGGTCGACCTCCTCCCGGTAGCCGTCGGGGTAGAGGTCGACGTTCCGAGAGGCGACCGCGTCGAACTCGGTGTCGAGCATCCGCATGATCTCCTTGGACTCGTTGTTGACGATGGTGTCCTCCCGTTTGTCCCACAGTACGGGAACCGTCACGCGGGCGGTGACGTCGGGGTCGGCGCGGACGTACAGCTCGCGGAGGTAGTCGGTGCCGTGGACGTGATCGCGCGTGCAGCCCTCCTTCTCGGGAGTGAACTGCCAGCCGTCCTCGCCCCGGTACGGGTCGACGACCGAGACCGAGATCGCGTCCTCGAGGCCCTTCAGGGCGCGCGTTACGAGCGTTCGGTGGGCCCACGGGCACGCATAGGAGACGTAGAGGTGGTAGCGTCCGGCTTCCGGCTGGAACTCGGCGTCGGGGTCGTCCCGGACCCGGTCCCGGAACGTCGTCTCTTGGCGATCGAAGGAGCCGTCGTCGTCCGTCGTTTCGTAGGCGTCGGTCCGCCACTCGCCGTCGACGAGCATGTTCATACCCGTCGTACGTCCCGAGGGTACAAAGGCTCGCGCTGACATCGACGTCACCCGGACGGCCAGCCGACGGCGCTCGCGAGCCAGTAGCCGGCCGCGACGGCGAGCAGGATCGCACCCTCGAGCCGGGTCAGCCGTCTGCCGGTCGCCAACACGACCGTCGCGACCGCGGTGATCGCGCCGAGCCAGACGAGACTGGCGGGTACCGCTGGGTCGACCGCCAACGGTCGAATCGTCGCCGCGACACCGAGAACCCCGAGGAGATTGAACACGTTCGAGCCGATGACGTTACCGGCCGCTATCGAGACGGCGTTCCGACGCGCGGCGACGATCGACGTTACGAGCTCCGGCAAGGACGTGCCGGCGGCGACGACGGTGACGCCGATCGCCCACTCGGAGACGCCGACGGCGAGTCCGAGCGTCGTCGCCGAATCGACCAGCAGGCGACCGCCGACGATTACCAGGGCGAGCCCGACGAGGAGCCGCCCTGCTTCCGGTCCGAGTCGAATCGTCGGTGCACTTGTTTCGAATCCGGTCTCCTCCCCTGATTCCGGGGACATCCGGTCGGTGTCGTCGGCTTCCCGACGTGCGACGACGCCGAGCGCGACGAGATACCCCGCCAGGAGTGAGACGAGAACGAGACCTTCGGGTCGCGAAACGATCCGATTCGCGAGAACGCCCGTCGCGACCGCCGTGGCGACGGCCATTGCGACCGCGTCCCGACGGAGCATCGTCTCGGTCGCTCGAAACGGGGCAAGCAGGGCGATAACGCCCAGCACGACGCCGAGGTTGAACACGTTCGAGCCGACGACGTTGCCGACGGAGACGTCGCCACTGCCCTCGAGCGCGGCGGTGATCGAGACGGCGAACTCCGGTGCGGACGTCCCGAACGCGACGACCGTGAGGCCGATCACGAGCGGCGAGACTCCAGCCGCGCTCGCGATATCCGAGGCTGCGTCTACGAGCCAGCGCGCACCGATCCAGAGTCCGAGCGTCGCTGCGAACAGGACGACGACGGTCCCGACGGATACCGACACGTCAGCCCTATCTCGAGGGGAAAACAAAAGCGTACAGTTCCTGATGGCATTCGATAACATTTATTTCGCAGAGTTTGGATAGTACTGTCGTGTGTTACGATGAGTACTGAGAACGGCGGGCCGGGCGAGTCGGATCCGACCGAATCGTTCACCCAGGGTGACGAAGACGACGAGCCGCGAATCTCGTTCTATGGCGGGCGCGGGATGAGCGCGTTCCCGATCGCCTTTTTCATCCTCTGGGCGATCGCACAGACCGCGCTCTGGCGGATCTCCGATACGGGCGGACTGGTCGTCGGGATCCTGCTCGGGCTGATATTCGGGATGTTCTTCGTCCGCGGGAACTGGAAGACGTACGCGAACACGATCTTCGAGGGGATGACCCAGCCGGTCGCGGTGACGGCGATCGTCGCCTGGATCTGGGCCGGCATGTTCGCCGAACTGTTACAGGACGGCGGCTTCGTCGACGGTCTAGTCTGGCTGGCCGACGTCGGCGGGATCGGCGCGACGCTGTTCCCGGCGATGACGTTCGTCCTCGCGGCGCTGTTTACGACCGGAATCGGGACCGGGTACGGCTCCGCGATCGCGTTCGTCACGCTGTTCTTCCCGGCGGGACTCCTGCTCGGGGCGAACCCGGTCTTGCTGTTCGGCGCGATCCTCTCGGGTTCGATCTTCGGTGACAACCTCGCGCCCGTGAGCGACACGACGATCGTCAGCGCCGTCACGCAGGATTCGGACATCGGTGGCGTCGTCGCCTCGCGGTTCAAGTACGTGATCGTCGCCGCGGTCCTCGCGTTCGCCGGCTACCTCGTCGCCGGTCAGTTCATGGGCGGTCTCGGGATCGGCGGCGACGCCCAGGAACTGCTCGTCGCCGAGAGCGAACCCATCGGGCTGATCCACTTGCTCTCGATGGGCGTCGTCATCGGTGCGGCGGTCGCGGGACGACACATTGTCGAGGCGATCTCGTGGGGGATCGTCGTCGCCGCCGTCTCGGGGCTCGCGCTCGGACTGCTCTCGCTCGGGGATATCGTCATGTTCAACGCACCCGAGGACGCGCCGCTCGCACAGCCCCTCGAGTTCCTCCCCGTGTTGACGATCGTCGAGGATCCCGGCGCGGTCAGCGTCGGCGGGAGTCTGATCAACGGCGCGGCCGGCTTCTTCGAACTGGCGATTCTCGTCTTGCTGATCATCGCCGCGGCCCAGATCATGATCCGGGGTGGCGCCTTCCAGGCGATCCTGGACTGGTCGATCGAGAACCTCGCGACGAACGTCCGCAACGCCGAACTGACGATGGTCGGTTCGGCCGCGCTGATCAATGCCGTCATCACGATCAACACGGCCGCGGAGGTCGCGATCGGACCGTACATCTCGAAGATCGGCGAACGGTTCAACCTGAACGGCTACCGTCGGGCGAACATTCTGGACGCCCAAACCGCGGCGCTCGGCTACATCTTCCCGTGGTCGGGCGGCGTCCTCGCGGGCTACACGGCGATGCAGGACCTTCCCGGCGAGTACGACTGGCTCACGGCCGACATGCTCGCGACGCCGGTCGAGGTCGTCCCGTTCGTCTTCCAGGGCTGGCTGCTGGTCGCCGTCTTCGTGGTCGCGGCGATCACCGGCTTCGGCCGCGAGTACGTTATCGACCGCGAGAGCGAGGAGGTGGCACGACTATGAGTTTCCTGAAAAAGTATCTCAAGGGTTGGCAGTTCCGCGAGACGAACCCGTCGCTCGAGGTAGGCGACGTGATCGACGTCTTCGTGGCGGAGTCGAACAGTGCGACGGAAGGACACGTCTACATCGGTGACACGCACCTGATCGTCGAGGGTGCGGGCCCGGAGACGGTCGAACGGCAGGTTCGCGTCCGGGTAACCGAGTTCGACGCAGCGTCGACGACCGGCCGCGGCGAGTTCATCGAGGTCGTCGGCGAGAGCTCCTACACCAGCTAATCCCCGTAGAACGCGCTTTTAAGTAGTCCTGGCGAACAGTCGAGCACGTGCTATGGACGACGGGGACCGTCACCGACAGAGCCGACTCGTGACCGACGACGACGGGACGTTCGACGCCGAGCGCGCCCAGGAGGAGTCACTGCCGATCGAGGACGGCGAGGTGATCGACACGGACGAACTGGCCGATCACCAGCGCTACGTCGAGGGTCGGGGCGTCTACGACGAGCGAAACCGGGTCAACGACCTCACCGGCAGGGAGTGGAAGTACGCGACGAAGTCGGTCATCGACGAGGGGTATCCGCCGGACGTCCAGCACGACCTTCGAAGCGAGCACGGCGGCCAGAAACCGCCGCGGCTCTGTGCCGATCTGATCGACCGATTCAGCAAGGCCGGCGACACCGTCCTCGACCCCTTCGCCGGCGTCGGCGGCACCTTGCTGGGTGCGAGCTTCTGCGAGCACGAGGGGACTGGACTCCGCGAGGCGATCGGGTTCGAACGCAACGAGCGCTGGGTCGACCTCTACGAGGAGGTCCTCGAGCGCGAGAACGAGGAACGACGGGCCCGCGGGGAGCCGCCGCTGGCCGAACAGGAGCTTCGGTGCGGTGACTGCGCCGACCTGATCGACGGGATCGACGACGACAGCGTCGACCTACTGCTCACCGACGTCCCCTACTGGCACATGGACGAACTCGAGCAGACGCGAAACGAGCACGAGACCCGCGAGAGCAAGTTGGGGGCGTTCGACGGCGCCGAGCCGGAGGACGACGATACGAGCACGAACGGCGACGGCTCCGGGACGAAGGCGGAGTGGCTCGAAGACATGGCTGTCAAGTTCGATCGGTTCGCCAACGCGGTCACGCCGGCGGGCCACGTCGTCGTCTTCATCGGCGATATGTACCGCGAGCAGTCCTACGAGTTCCTGTCGGCGGAGCTGGCACGGGCGATCGAATCGACGGCACCGTTGACGCTCGCCGCCAACCTCGTCTGGTACGATCCCACGAAGGACCTGCACGTTTACGGCTACCCGTTCTCCTTTGTCCCCTCGATGGTCCATCAGAACGTGCTCGTCTTCCGCCTCGAGGACGAGTAGCGTCAGCCGGCCGTCTGACGTGGTTTTATTGGTCGGAGCGTGGACGAATACGACGGACGCGCCGAACGATACCCCATCCCATCTCGACTGCGCGTCCACGGCTCTCTGCGCCGCCCGGTTTTTTGTCAGGCTGACGCCGGTAGCAGCGCCGCTCGAAGCTCGTCGACGTTTTCAGTTTCCGCGACGACGGCGACCTCGTCGCCGACGTCGAGTTCGGTTCCCGGAAGCGGGATCGTCAGCGCCTCGCGAGCGCGCCCGTGGGCGTAGATCCGGGCTGACTCCGGAAGCTCGAGTTCGCTCATCCGCTTGCCGACCGCGGGCGACCCCTCTCGGATCTCGAGGACGGTCAGCTGGAGGTTCGCCGCCAGATCCGCGACGACGTTGAAGTCGCCTCCGAGCATGGCCGTCTTCGCCCCTGCCGCGCCGAGACGCTCGGGGTAGATGATGTCGTCGACGTCCTCGGCGTAGCGCTCGTAGATCTCCTCCCGGTAGTCCTCGTCGATTCGGAGCACGGTCCGACAGCCGTGGTGGTTCCCGACCATACAGGCCGCGAAGTTGACGTTGAGATCCGGCGTGAAGGCGCCGATAGCGTCCGCCTCGTCGATCCCCGCCTCGAGTAACACGTCCTCGTCGGCGCCGTCGCCCTCGACGGTGTCGAACCCGTTGTTGGCGGCTCGTTCGATCCGATCGGGATCGTCGTCGACGACGACGAGGTCGTGGCCCTCCTCGTGGAGGATGTGCGCCGTGTGCGAACCGACTCGACCGTAACCCACGATGACAAACCTCATGGTATCCGAATACGATCCCGGGGGTCAAATACGTTCGTTCGGCTTCGCCGCGAACGGATGCGACCGCGACCCGGCACGTGCCGGAACGGATCGCCGCGACTCCACCGCCGACTACCGACGGTGTATTCACGAACGTGGGATACAGAAGACCCAAACGAAGACGTGAACTTTAACTAAGCCGTCTGGGTATGCTTGACTATCCAACATGGGGGCTTTCGATCGTATTGGCGCGTACTTCGGATTCGACGAACACAACACCGACTTGCGAACGGAGCTGATCGCCGGGGTCACGACGTTTTTGGCGATGGCGTACATTATCGTCGTTAATCCGGCGATCCTGACCGACGCGATCCTCTGGAACCACGAGACGGGCGAGATCCAGGAGGAGACGACGATCAACGGCGCGGTCTACACTGAGGGCGAGATCTTTCAGATGCTCGCCGTCGTGACGATCCTCGCCTCGATCGTCGCGATCCTCGTGATGGCGCTCTACGCCAACCGCCCGTTCGGCCTCGCGCCCGGAATGGGGTTGAACGCCTTCTTTACTTTTACCGTGGTCATCGTCCTCGGCGTTCCGTGGCAGGTCGCGCTCGCGGCCGTCTTCGTCGAGGGGCTGATCTTCATCGCGCTCACTGCGGTCGGCGCGCGAAAGTACATTATCGAGCTGTTTCCCGAACCGGTCAAGTTCTCCGTCGGCGCCGGGATCGGGGTCTTCCTGCTCTTTTTGGGTCTCCAAGAGATCGAACTCGTCGTTCCCTACGACGCGACGATGGTCACGCTCGGAAACGTCCTCCAGAGCCCCGTCGCCGCGCTCTCGCTCGCGGGCCTCGTCCTGACGCTGCTGTTGTACGCCCGCGGTATGCGAGGGTCGATCATCGTCGGTATCGTGACGACGGCGATCGCCGGCTGGCTCCTGACGTTCGCCGGCGTCGTCTCGCCCGGCGTCCTCACGCCCGGGAACTCCTACGAGGACGTCACGAACGAGGGCCTCGTCGCGATGCTCGCCTCCGTTCAGTACGACTTCACGCCGCTGTTCTGGGGGTTCGTCGACGGCCTGGGAATGATCACCGACGACCCGCTCGTGTTCGCGCTGGTCGTGTTCACGTTCTTTTTCGTCGACTTCTTCGACACCGCGGGGACGCTCATCGGCGTCTCCCAGATCGGCGGCTTCCTCGACGAACAGGGTGATCTGCCCGACGTCGAGAAGCCGCTGATGGCTGACGCGGTCGGCACGACCCTCGGCGCGATGATCGGCACCTCGACGGTGACGACGTTCATCGAGTCCTCGGCGGGCCTCGAGGAGGGCGGACGAACCGGCTTCACGGCGCTCGTCGTCGGCGGGCTGTTCGGACTCGCGTTGCTCGTCGTCCCGCTGATGCAGGCGATCCCCCAGTACGCCACCTACCTCGCACTGGTCGTCGTCGGGATCATCATGCTTCAGGGGGTTACCGATATCGACTGGCAGAACCCCGCGTGGGCGATCAGCGCCGGACTGACGATCACGATCATGCCGCTGACAACCTCGATCGCGAACGGGCTGGCCGCCGGGATCATTAGCTACCCGCTGCTCAAGGCCGCGATGGGTGAGCGACGGGACGTCTCTCCGGGACAGTGGGTCCTGGCGCTCGCGTTCGTCGTCTACTTCGTCGTCTACTTCGCCGTCGAGGCCGGGATGGTCGTGTTCTGAACGCGTCGCCGGTTCCGGCAACCTGTCGGCCGATCGGTGACCTCTTTGGTGTCTATCTCGTATCGGGCTCATGTCCGATATCACGCTGTACGAGCTGCCCGGCTGTCCGTTCTGTGCAAAGGTGCGAACGAAACTCGACGAACTCGAGCTCGACTACTACGTGATCGAGGTCCCCCGGTCTCACGAGGACCGCACCGAGGTCGAGCGCGTCAGCGGCCAGACCGGCGTCCCGGTGCTCTCCGACGAGTCCCAGGACGTCGAGGGGATGCACGAGAGCGACGACATCGTCAACTACCTCGAAGAGACGTACGCCTGATCGTCCGTTCGGTCCGCTTTCTGCTTCCCGAGCCCAGGCCCGTCGTCAGTTCGCCGCGCAGTTGTTCGGTCCGAGCTCGAGTTCTTCGACGTCGTCGCCGGGCTGGTTCTTTCCCCAGTTGATCTGCTTGATCTCGTTGTAGTTCGCCGGCTCGTCGGCCAGGCTCTCGACGATCGTTTCGACGAACGCCTCCTCGTCACCCTCCTCGACGTAGCCCAGCAGCTCGTTCGTCGTCTCCTGGCGGAGCTCCTCGAGGCCGGTCGCCAGCGGGCGGATCGACTCGTCGCTGAAGTGGCCGGGGAGGACTATCCGGTCGCCCTCGAGTTCGAGCAGCCGACCGAGGCTGTCGAACAGCCGGCTCGAGGCCGCTCGGATCGCGTCCTCGTCGCCGTCTTCGAGGTCGGGGCGACCGACGCTGCGGAGAAACAGCGTGTCCCCGGACAGCACCGTGTTGCCGAACGTAAACGAGACGCTTCCGGGCGTGTGGCCCGGAGTATGGACGGTCTCGAGCGATCGGTCGCCGACGGGGACGGTGTCGCCGTCCTCGAGCTCCGCGACCCCCTCGAGTTCGCCGACGTCGTCGCCGTGGAGGTGGTAGGGGACGTCGAGTTCGCCGGCGAGACGCCGGGCACCCGAGACGTGGTCGGCGTGGGCGTGGGTGTCCGCGACGGCGACGATCTCGAGGTCGCGCTCGTCGGCCTCGCTCAGATAGTAGTCGACGTACTGGCTCGGATCGACGACGACGGCTGCCGTCCCGTCGTGGACGACGTGGGAGACACAGCCCGTTCCGGGACGGACGATCTGGACGACGCCGTCGGCGCCGTCGACCTCGTAGGAGCGATGGACCCGTCCCCAGCCGTTCATCCCGTCGTCGATCGACTTCGCGTCGAACCCGCGCTCGCGGAGGAAGTCGGCGGCCCGCGCCGACGTGATGCCGGCGACGCAGACGATCGCGATCTCTCGAGCCTCGGGGAGCTCCTCGAGATGGTCCGCCAGCGTCGAGTAGTCGTGGTCCAGCAGCTCGTCGTAGATCGGGAGGTTCGTGCTGTCCTCGATCCGCCACTCCTCGTAGTCGTCCTCGTTTCTGACGTCGAGCACGAAGAGATCCTCGTCGCTCTCGTCGATCCGGCGGGCGATCTCCGTCGGTTCGAGATTGGTGTTGCTCATACACCACAATATCGTGCACGTCGGCTCTTAACTTCGCTGCACGAAACCGCCACCGACCGACTGCAGTTTGGGCCACGGCGAGACCGCGTGTTCGGTCAGTACTCGAGTCCGAGCAGCGAGTTGAGCGCGAGCGCCAGCCCGACCGCGCCGAGCAAGGCGGCGAGAAAGCCGAAGGAGACGGCCCAGCCGAACAGGTCGGTGAGGGCGCCGACGACGACCGACCCCAGCGCGGCGACGATCATGTAGACGGTGCGGACGAGCCCGAACCCGGCGTTCTGTTCCTCGGCGGAGAGCTCCTGTAAGAATCGGGGCATGAGCGCCGCCCCGAAGCTCATCCCGATCCCGACGAGCACGATTCCGGCGACGATCGGGAGCGTGCTCGAGGACGCGATCAGCACCCCGAACCCGACCACGCCGGCGAGCATACAGAGACCGATCGCCCGGTCCCGCCCGATCCGATCGGAGAGGGCGCCGACGCCGATCTGGGCGACGCCCTGCACGACGAAGTACGCCGAGAACAGCACTCCCGCGAACGTCGTCGAGGCGCCCTGGTGTTCGATGAGAAACGTCGGCAGGAACGAGGCGGTTCCCTGCCAGGCGAACTCGCTGACGATCGCGACGAACAATGTAAAGGCGATCGGCGGCCGCGAGAGGAGCTCGAGGACGGGTGCGACCTGAAACCGATCCCGAAGCGGCGTCTCCGGGCGTCGGGGTTCGGTGGGACGGACCTTCCAGGCGAAGAGGATCGTCGACGGGATCCCGATCAGGGCGACGGCGGCGACGGCCACCCGCCATCCGAACCGGACGGCCAGCCAGGCGACGGCGACGGGCGTGACGAGCCCGGCGATCGTCGCGCCCGTGTTGTGGACGCCGACGGCGGTACCGACGTTGTCGTAGGTTCGGGCGAGCAGCGTCGTCGCGACGCTGTAGTGGAGGCCGGCGACGGCGCCGAGCGCGATCGTCGCGAGGAAAAACAGCGCGAACGCCGGCGTGAGCGAGACGGCGAGCGCGGCCAGCGCCGACCCCCCGACGGCGACGAGGATGATCAGCCGCTCCCCGTAGCGGTCGGCCAGCACGCCGCTCGGGTACTGCGCCAGTCCGTACGCGAGCCACATCCCGCTCAGCGAGAGCCCGACGACCGCGTTCGAGACGGAGAACGTGTCGACGATGTCGGGGATGATCGGGCTGATCGCCAGCCGCCCCACCATCGTGACGAAGAAGGCGAGCGTACACAGCGCCAGCACCGTCTCCCGGTACCGCCAGCGTGTCGAAATCGTTCCCACTCGTTCCGATCGAAACGTGTACGGCTACTTATCGGGCCCGATTCGACGCAGCGAGTCGCTTTCCGAGCGGACTGACCGACTCGCTTACCTCCGATGCGAGCCGGCCTCGAGTCGCCGGTGGCTACTTTCACGACCCTCGCGTTTCGGTCGCTGATCGGGATTGTGTATAGCGCTATCTGATTTGTCGACAGCACTCGCCGATTCGCCTCCGCCGTTTCGAGTCGTCGTGCTCGGGCGCCTTCGAGGTTTTATCGCGTGTAATCGGCTGCCGAACGCCGTTCTGTGAGCGTCTGACGAGCTTTTATATTAGGTGCAAACGCTTGCGCAAACGGATACGGAATGGAAGTCAGCACCAATCGAGCCGCGACCTTTCTCGACAAGGGTGGCACCGGAAAGACGACCTCGGCGGCCCATCTCGGCGTCGCACTCGCCGAAGCGGGCGAGGACGTCCTGCTCATCGACCTCGCCGGCAAACAGGGCGACCTGGCGAAACACTTCGGCGTCTGGTCGGAGGTCCAGGAGGACATCGAGAACGACGACGACTGGCCGAACATCTCGACGGTATTCGCCGAGGAGTGGGACCAGATCGCCTCGAAGCTCGGTGACGCGGCCGTCGACAGCCTGATCGTCGAGACCGACGAGGGCGTCGATCTGATCCCTGCCCACCCCGGGCTCGATTCGCTCGACGCCGACCTCGGCAACATCGACGATGCTCGAGAGCGCTACTCTCGACTCGAGCGCTTCCTCGACGAGTACATCGACGGGCGGTACGATACCGTCCTGATCGACCTGCCGGGACTGACGAACAACGTCACCTACAACGGGCTCTGGGCGACCCGAAACGTCGTCGCGCCCGTCGAGATGGGCCCCTTCGAGAGCGAGCAGGCGACGGCCCTCGAGCGCGATCTGGCGAAGATCGACGACCAGTTCGGCGTCGACGTCGACCTCGCGATGATCCTGCCGAACAAGGTCGACACCCGGACGAAGCTCGCAAACGAGTACCTCGAGGGGTTCGGCGAGGAGTACGAGGGCGCCATCGCCCCCGAACACGTCCCCGCGAGCCAGGACATCCGGAACGCCGCCGACGAGGGCCGGACGGTGTTCGCACTCGAGGAGCCCTCCACGACCGCCGAACGCGCTCGCGAGGCGTTCCTCGACAGCGCCTCCGTACTCCAGCGCCGGCTGGGTGAGCGGCGATGAGCGACGAGCTCGAGGAGCTACGAAAGAAGACCGAGCGCGGCGATCGAAACGACGAGATCAGAACCGAGGCCGACTCCGCGTTCGTCGACGAACTCGTCGACGCTATCGAGGCGGTCGACAGCGGGGAGCGACCGAAGACGGTCGCCGTCCGCGATCAACCCGTCGCGGCGCTTTTGGCGACCCTCGACGAGGACGACACCGAGATGACCGCGGTCGGCAACGCCTTAGAGGAGGCGCTCGGACGCGAGCGCTCGGAGGAGTTCGACCGCAGCGAGATCGTCCGGCTGGCCGTCCGCGTCGGGCTCGAGACCGCGACGCCCGAGAAAACTGAACAGCTCAGCGACGCAGTCGGGCGCCACGCTCAGCGGAATATTTGAGGTCGTTTGCGGTTCCGATTGCGTTTTCGTTTGCGTTTGACCCTCCCTCGAGCTGCGGTAGGCCCGACCGATGCCTTCGATATCTCGGCCCGTGCTCGTCGGCACGTCGACGACTTCGGCTCGACGAGAGACCATCCGTATCCCTGATAAACCATATATTGCTTCACTAACCGCTCCTCGGACGAGATCGCAATCACTTTCAGCGCTAACTGACTAGGCAGTCAGGATGGGAATCGACGAACGGTTCGGACTGATGCGTACGGGGCGTGAGGATCGAACGCGCCCGGATGGCAGCAGCGAGACCGAATGAGCGGATCGATAGCACGAACGATCGACCGGCTGAGCGGAGCGGGCAGCGACCAGTACGTCGTCATCGGTGCCGTGATACTCAGCACGTTCTTCATCGGCTTCGGCGGTGGTGTGATCTTCCCGATCCTGCCGAATCTTGGGGTCCTTCTCGGGATCTCTCCGTTCATGGTCGGCGTGATCCTCAGCGCGAATCGCTTCTCGCGGCTGGTCGCCAACGCACCCGCCGGTATCCTCGTCGATCGGATCGGGACGCGAACGCCCTTCGTCGTCGGCATGTTCGTCCAGGGGTTCGCCACGCTCGGGTACGTCGTCGCTATTCCAGCGCCCGCTCCCGAGGTGTGGTTTCTGTCCGCGCGGTTCCTGTGGGGCGTCGGCAGCGCGCTCGTGTTCGCGACCGCCTACACGATCGCCTCCGACGTCAGCGACGGCGGCTCGAGGGGAACCAGTATGGGCCTCATCAGAGGCGGGGTTCTCTTCGGGGCGCCGACCGGGATGGTCGTCGGCGGCGTCGTCAGCGAGATCGGCGGGGAGATCGCGGCGTTTCTCCTCGCGACGGTGTTCGCGTTCGTCGCCAGCGGACTGGCGTACGCGACGATCCCGGAGACGCACGTGGAAGGCGACGCTCGCGAGTCGGTGAAGCCGTGGGACGTAGACACGAGTGTCCCCGCGGTGACGGTTGGACTGATCAACTTCGCCGTACTCTTCGTCTACTTCGGCGTCCTGTTCTCGACGCTGGTTCTCTTTCTCGGCGAGAACGACATCGGGCTGCTCGGCTTCGACGCGCAGGGGACCTCCGGACTGTTCATGGCGATCACGGTCGTCACCGCGGGACTGTTCATGTTCCTCGGCGGCTACGTAAGCGACCTGCAGCAGTCGCGGGTCCCGGTGTTGCTGTGCTTTCTCGGGATCCTGTTCGTGGGGTTCGTCCTTCTCGCGTCCGCCGACTCGGCCGGGACGCTCGCCGTCGCCTGCCTGTTCATCGGTGCCGGACAGGGCGGGACGAGCGGTCCGATGATGGCGCTGCTCGGCGATCTCACGGATGACGGTCGGATGGGCCGAGCCGTCGGAACGAACAACGTCCTCGGAGACGTCGGCGGCGGCGTCGGCCCGATCGTGTCGCTTCCGGTCACCGAACTCGTCGGATTCGTCCCCGTGTACCTCGCCTGCGCGGCGCTTCCCCTGGTCGCGGCGGCGGTCCTTCTCGGCGGCGTCTACCGGGAGACCGGACAGCTCCTCCCGGCAACTGAACTTCCGAACCTGTAGGGACGGCGTCCTCCGTTCCCGTTGCCGTCGGGTCAGCGCGGTTTCGATCTCGATTGCCGGGGAGAGAGATCGCGCTCGCTCTCTCGAACGGACGGCGGGTGGTTCGGTCGGTCTCGAGCCGATCGGTTGCCGCCGTACCCCGGTCCGAGCACGCGCCACGCGACGCTGGGACGGAGCAGCGAGGACGGCGGCTGTTGCATCGAGAGGACCCCCAGGAAGGCGTCCGTCAGCGCACCGTCGGCGTGGGCCTTCCGAAACAGTCGGGAGAGGTACCAGTCGAAGACTGCGGTTCCCCGGGGAACGTCGCCCCGCGTCTCGGAGAAGGCGCTGTCGGCCCCGATCGCCAGCATCCAGGCGGGGTCGACGATCGCCGCCATCCGGTCGAAAAACCGCGTCGGGATCCCGCTCCGTCCGTCCCGAAGCGTGCGGCGGAGCGCCAGCGCCTCGAGCGCGGCCACGGACATCCCCTGGCCGTAGATGGGATTGAAGCTGGCGACCGCGTCGCCGACGACGATCAGGCCATCGGGGAACCGCTCGAGGGCCTCGTAGCGGTAGCGCCGGTTCGAGGGAAACGGGTAGTGGTGGCCCGTCTCCGCCAGCGGCGGACACTCCTCGAGCAATCGGTCGAACACGGGCGTCGGAAGGGGAGCGACGAACTCGCCGACTCCGTCGACGTCCGTCGGGGGGTGGTCCCCGTGGACCCCGTGAACGTTCACGAGCCACCGGTTGCCCTCGACAGGTAGTACCGCACCACCCCTCGTCCGGGGTGGCTCGGCCAGCATCCCGATCATCCGGCGGTCGTCGGGGGGTCGCTCGAGGGCGATCGTCGTGTAGGCCAGCCCGATCGTCACCTCCTCGACCGGAGGCGGCCCGTAGCCGTTTCGCGCCAGCCAGGCCGGGGTTCGACTCGTCCTGCCGGTCGCGTCGACGACCAGCTCGGCGGGGAGTTCCGTGCGATCCCCGTCCTGGGGTCGAACGCTCACGCCCGTTACGCCCGTTTTCCGCTCGTCGGTCTCGTAGGCAACGAACCGGCACCGTGGCCGAAGTCTGACCCCCTCGAGCTCGGCGACCCGACGCCGGAGGAGCTGCTCGTACAGCGGTCGGCTCGCCGCATATAGCGGGAAGGGCGACGATCCCGACGCCAGGAACTCGCCCTGACTGTACAGATGCAGATCGCGTCGCCCGTCGATCGACACGCCGCCGGCGGCACACAACTCCTCGGTGTACCCCGGAAACAGCTCCTCGAGCGCCGACCGACCGGCTTCCCAGAGGATGTGGATCTGGGTGGCCTGGGGAACCCCGGGCCGAGGGACGGGCTCGTCGGGCAGCGGGTCGCGGTCGATCACGGTCACGGAGTCGAACGAGTCCGCGAGGACGCGGGCCGCAGTCAATCCGGCGACGCCCGCGCCGACGACGATCGCCCGTCCGCTTCGGTCCTCGTCGCCTGGCCGAACGGTCGCGAGGGTCACGGCTCCGGTCCTCCCGCTTCCCGACCGATCGGAGATGGGGCATTTGGGGACATTCAACAGTCGACCGGCTCGACCCACTCGGTCGGCGGTTCGTCCTCGGGAATCCCGAGGAACGTCACGTAGGCGAACGCGCCGTCCTCGCTGTCGGCCCTGTGGACGTGGCCCGGATCGATCCACGCGTCCCCGGCCGCGTACGTCCGGGGGACGCAGTCGTCTTCCATCGTGTGTTCGATCTCACCCTCGACCATGTGGACGACGGACATTCCGGGGTGGCGGTGCCAGCCCGACCTCGCCCCCGCCTCCCAGGTCGCCTCCGCGACGACGACCGTCGACGCGTCCTCGAGTTCGACGACGGTCGGCTCGTCCGTCTCGCCGTCGGCGTAGGTGAGTTCGAACGTCGCGGCAACGTCGTCGACGAACGGAGCGTGTTCCCCCAGGACTGTCACCTCGAACCCGTCGGGCTCGTCGACGTTGTTCGTCTCGTCGTCGGTGTCGCCGGCCGCGCTCGCGGAACCGCTTACCGCGAACGCTCCTGCCGCCGTCACACCCGCTTTTAATATCGCTCTGCGTCGGACCCCGTCGTCCGCGTTCGTAGCCATAATGTAACCTCACGGAAGGGACGGGCTCGAGCGGCAGATAGCTATCCGATGACGGGTCGCCAGCCGGTGGAACTCCTGCAGCCGCTGCCGATCGCTCGCCGACTGCAGTCGTGACAGCACCGCTACGAGTCGACGCTCACAGGAGCCGACGATAGCCTCTCGACGTACTCGAGTCGGACCGGCAGAACAGTCGCCTCCTCACTCGTCCGGGTTACCCTCCTGACCGATCACGACGGTGTTCTGGACGAGGCTGCGGTGGGCTCGACGGAGCCGTTCCGAGAGCGCCTGGTGGGAGATGTCCATCTCCTCGGCCAGCGCCATCATGTCGGCATCACGAGGGATCTCGTAGTAGCCGCGCTCGAAGGCCATCTCCAGGGTGTCCTGCTGGTCGTCGGTGAGACCGAACCGACCCTGTCGACCCTCCTCGAGGCTGTAGACGGCGTGAAGCTGGAACTGGATCCCGTTCGATCGACAGTAGTCGTTCGTTCGCGACAGGCTGTCCCGGTCGGGAAACAGTAGCCGGAACTGCCAGCCGCTGGCGTCGCCGACCGCCGAAAGCACCGTCCCCTCCTCCTCGACGAGTACCTGGACGAGCGCGTCGACTCGTCGGACCCAGTCCATCTGGTAGAGCTGTTCGCCGTCGACGTCCGCAAGCAGTCGGACGTTGTCGACGGTCTCGTCCGCTTCGAGCACGTCCTCGAGGTCCTCGAGGTCTGGCGCGTCGACCCAGAGAAACGGCATGACCTCGCCGTCGACGTTCGCGACGACCCGTTCGACCTCGCACTCGAGTCCCTCGACGGCGTTGATCGTCTCCTCGAGGACGAACTCCGCCGGCGAAAGTTCGATCTCCGCGACTGTCCCTCCCATACGTTCGAGTAGGAACGAAACGCCTTGGCTTCGTCGGACTCTCCGAAGCGACTTCGCCGATTTTCGGCCGCAGGGTGGCTCCCTGACGCAAACGTTTACAAAAACGTTTACGCAATCGTCTGCGAAACCGTTTACGACTACCTTCGAGGGGCGGATTCCTCCTCAAGAGCGGTGAGTTCGTCGCTCTCGAACCGGAACTCGGTTCCGTCACAGTCGGGGCACGTGCGATGTCTCTCCGGTTGTGGTCGCTCCGCGTTCGACGCCAGGAGGATGAAACCACACTCTGTACAGCTAATGTATCTATCAATTAAATAGGAGAACACGCTCGAGGGGGTAGCTTCGACACCTTGGTGATTTGGATGCATGTACTTTAGCATGAAAAGAGAGGTGGGGTGTGGTCAGCAACGGTCATATCTCGCTCCTCGACTCGTTTACGATCGTTCCCTCGAGCCGTCCGGCGGCGAAAACAGCGAGTCGAACACCTTCCGCTGGCCCTTCCGAAGGTGCTGGTGGAGCGTCGGCGCTGCGATGTCGAGCGAGTCCGCGAGTTCCGCCGCGGACTTCTCGCGGGGCCACTCGAAGAACCCCGCGTAGTACGCCGCGGAGAGGACGGCGTGCTGTCGGTCCGTGAGATCGGCCGTGAGACGGCGCTGTACGGGTCGCGGATCGTCCAGCGACCGAGCGATCTGGCGATGACAGTGCAGTTCGGCGTCCGGGTACGCCGACTCGACGGCGTCGACGACGTGGTGGACGTCGACGCTCGGCGCGAGATGGATCGTTAGCTGGTAGTTACCGTCCTCGATCGACGCGCTATCGACGTATCCGCTGAGAGAGGCGACAACCGAGAGTATCGGGGGATCGATCACCCGAATTTCGAACCCGGGAGGGGTCGCTTCCGAGTGAACGGTGACGTCCGTCTCTCCGTCAACCGCCGTTGCGAGCTCGCGAACGGTCTCGACGGCGTCCGGCGTCGCGGTGCCGTAGACGAGAAACTCGCCGTCCCCGACCGGGACCGTATGGTTGAACGTAATTTTCCCAGTCGTTTCGTTCGAAACACCGAACGCTGAGAAGACGTCCCGGATCTCGAACTCGAGTTCGACGAGCTCGTCGCTCAGCAGCGACTGCTTGCGCTCGGCGGCGGCGATCGCGTGACCGATGACCTCGCCGAGCTGCGTGATCTGTCTTCCCTCCTGTCCCTCGAAGGCGTACGGACGCTTCGCGTAGACGTTCAACACGCCGTAGATGGCACCCTCGTGAGTGATCGGGATCGCCGCGGAGGACTGAACTCCGTAGGGTTCGACGTGGTCCTGCCAGGGCTCGTACCGGGGATCGGCGTCGACGTCCCGCGTCGTCTGTACCTCGCCGGATCGAAACGCCCGTCCCGTGGGTCCTCGACTCCGATCGTCGTTCGGATCGACCGAGATCGTGGTCTCGTCGAGGTAGCCCTCGACGCCGGCTTCGGTTCGGAGATCCACGGTCCGGGTCGCGGTGTCGACCTCGCCGATCCAGGCGAACAGATAGGAGTCGGAGTTCGCGAGGTTCTCACAGACCGTCTCCTCGATACCCCCGCGAGTCGGCTGTCCGATAATCGCGTGGACGATCTCGCGTGCGACCTCGCCGAGGCTGGTCACCGCCGCCAGCTGCTCGCGCTGGTGTTCGAGCTCCCGCTCGTACTCGACGCGGTCGGTGACGTCGCGGACGACGCCGACGCGTCCACGCTCGCCGTCCTCGAGTTCGAGCCGGCTGAACCGACTCTCCACGACGAACGATTCGCCGTCGGCGCCGCGTAGCCGCTCCTCGAGGACGGCGACGCTCCGGTTCGTTGACTCGAGTTCGGTCCAGGTCTCCGCGGCCGTCTCCTCGAACTCGTCGCCGAACACGAGCTCGGCGGAGCTCCCGAGCAGCTCTTCGCGATCGTACCCTGTCACCGAGACGAACGCGTCGTTGACGAACGTGAACCGGTCGTTGCCGTCGAGCACGTAGATCCCGTCGCCGACCGTTTCGACGATGCGTTCGTACCGTTCCAGGGTCCGCTGGCGGGTCTTGCGTTCGCTGACGTCGGTAAAGTAAACGGACAGTCCCGACGGCGAGGGGTGGACGATGTCCCGATACCAGCCCTCGAGGGGCGGGAAGTACGCCTCGACGGAGTTCGCCTCCTGGGTTTCCATCGCTTCCCGGTAGGCCGTCTCGAAGGTGGTCCCGACCAGCTCCGGCGCCGCGTCCCACAGCCGCTGGCCGAGCGCCTCCGCTTCGGTCCCCTCGACCATCGCCGCGGCAGCGTCGTTGAGGTACGTGAGCCGCCACTCGTCGTCGACCGCGAAAAACCCGTCGCTGATCCGTCTGATCTCCTCCTCGAGCGTCGATTGCGGCTGCCCGTGCTGACGAACTCCCCGTTCAGAATCGGGGGTCGGCGTCCCCGTCTCCTTCGAGCTCACGTCGTCGGTCGGTAGCGGTCGCCACCAGACTCGAGCGTTCGCACCCACTTTCTTGGTCTCGAGGCAGTCTCGCTCGACGAGCCGGTCCAGTCGATCGTACGTGCTCCGCCGGCCGAGATCGAGCTGTTCTGCCACCTCGGGCGTCGTTCGGGGCTCGCCCGACTCGTCGAAGACTGCTAGGGTCTCTCGAAGCGCGTCGGATAGCGATGCCGATCGCATCGTTCTGTGTACCGTGGTTGTGTGTATCAGTCTTCCGTCGACGGAGTCCGGATGAGTATGTTGTGAAAAAGGGGGTCAGAATCGGACCTCTTGCCGTTTTTCTTTCCTGTCTTGCCTAAGATGTTCTAGCCCTTGCTTAGGAGCGAGTGACTCCTTCGATACACTGTCGACGAACGGACATGATCACGAAATGTTTCGAACCCCAGACGGTACGGCAGACGAGGAAACTCGCACGGTCGAGCTATCCGAACGCGATCGCCACGAACTGCTCATGTCGGACCGGCGACGAGTAGCGCTCGCGATCCTCGACGAGCGTACTGAGCTGTTGGGAATCGACGAACTGGCTGTAGCGGTCGCGAAACGCGAAGCTGAGAACGACGCCGAGGTCGACGAAGGCGTATCCGTCGAACGCATCGCGATTACGCTTCACCACACCCACCTTCCGCGGATGGCGGACGCAGACGTCATCGACTACGACCCCCAGAACGGACGGATCGATCCCTCCGGATTCTCGCTCGACTCTCTGTGCTAAACTCGGCCGGCCGTGAGCGGGCCCGGGCGCTCGATAGTCGACAGATACGGGAACGATAGCGTTTACGCAAACGTAAACAGAAACGCAAATAGCAGCCGTGTCGGTACGGCGCAGCCGATACTTCGGGTCCGATCTCTCTCGGCAAAGTGAGCCGCAACGAGCTATCTCGGTCGGTCGCCTCGAGTGTACCAGAACGGCCGCCGACACCATGGGTCGATGCTCGAGGCTCGTTCCCGGTCGGACCTCAAACGGCCTCCTCGCGTTCGGCCCGCTCACGAATCACGGCTCGGAGATCGTCCGCATCGCGGAGCTCCTCGAGCTCCTCGCGTTCGACGAGGGCCGTACCGTCGACGGACTCGCGTTTCGCCCGGTCGACGACGTACACCGACTGGGATCGGGTCACCTGTCCGATCGAACTCATGATTCGGGCTCGCTTCTCGGCGGCCTCGGTGAACTCCGAGTGGCCGGTGAGAACGACGCCGCTTTCGTCCTCGTCCTCACTGACGGCCTTGAACGGGGAGCGGACGGTCGGATGAACTCGGTAGCCGGCCCGCGTGAAGACGGCGACGACCCGTTCGTCGGTCGGATCGGCGTCGGGATCCTCCGGAGTCGACTCGCTCTCGTGGACGTCGTCGGCACCCTCGAGGACGTCGACGGGGCTGGTCAGAGAGGCGTCGAACAGGTCCTCGAGGGCCATCGCGATCTCGACGGAGGCGTTCATCCCGTCCTCGTACTTCGAGACGGTTCGCCGGGAGACGCCGAGCTGACCGGCGAGCTGTCCGAGGCTCAGTTCGTGGTCCTCGCGTTCGTCGGCAAGCAGGTCGCCGTCGATGTTGACGTAGAGCCCACCGGGTGCGGCGTAGATCAGCGGGGGGACGTCCTCGATGAACAGGTTGTACGCCGTGTCGGGGCTGAGGACGGGGACGCCGTGGCGGAAGTAAGTGACGTCGGGTTTGAGATCCTCGTCTCTGCTGCGCAGTCCGATCATCAGCGGCGTCGCCTGCAGGTAGGTCCCCAGGCGTCGCATCTCGTGACCGGTCTCCTCGTTGAAGGCGTCGATGTTGCCCAGGATCTTGACGAGCAACAGGTTGTCGCCGCGGCGAGCGGCGACGTCGAAGCTCTTCGGGCGAATCGCACACCGGTCGCTGACCACGAATCCCGCGTCCTCTAGCATCGCGGTGACGTTGCCGACCAGTGCCGAGCGGGACATAGGGGATTGTAAGTGAGCCCATCTATATGAGTGTTGTCCCGCCGATCCCCGCCCGCAGGGTGGCGATTCGCCGGGAATTGGAGAGGTACGCTTTTATACGATCGGAATTCGGCGTCGGGGTCCGAAAGCGGTTACTCAGTGGCCCGGCTACCCTCCGTCGATGACCGTCGTCGGGCTCGACGATACCGACTCCCGCGAGCGCGGGATGTGTACGACCTACGTCGCGAAGACGATCGCCGACCGATTGGAACGGGCGGGTGCGACCGTGTCGCGGCTGGTGCTCGTCCGGCTCAACCCCGCCGTCGAGTACAAGACCCGCGGCAACGCAGCGCTGGCGATTCACACCGACTGCGACCCGGGGAAAGCGTTCGAAATCGCTCGAGAGCGCCTCGCTACCCTCGCCGAAACCGCCGACGAGCGAACGCATCCCGGACTGGTCGTCGCCGACCACGGCCCCCAGAGAGCCCCGTCGGACGTGAGCACGTTCGCTCGCCGAGCGATTCGCACCCACCTCGAGCGAGCCGACGCGACGGCTCTAATCGACCGCCACGGCTACCGCTCGTGGCACGCCGGCAACGGCCGCGGTCGGATCGGCGCTCTGGCCGCGATCGGCGCCTGGCGAGAACTCGAGGAGTGGACCTTCGAGCGGATCTCTTACCGGCAGTCGGATCGGTGGGGAACGCCGCGGGAGGTCGACCCCGAAAGCGTCTTCGCCGCGGCCGACCGGGAGTATCCGAGGGTCTGGGACACCGTCGATCGCGAGGAGGGCGAGACCGTCTGTGTCCCCAACGCGCCGGGGCCGATCCTGTACGGGATCAGGGGTGACGATCCGGACGCGATCGGCCGGGTCGCCGAGGGGATCGAGAGCGAACCCGTCGCCTCGAGTCGGCTGTTCGTCACCAACCAGGGGACCGACGTCCACCTTCGGGACGGATCGCTCGAGTCGGTTCGGGACGGCCGAGCCTACCGGGTCGACGGCCGGGTCGCGAGCGAGCCCGAAACCAGGCGAGGCGGCCACGTCTTCCTCACCCTCGAGGCGCTCGGGGACGACCGCGAGCGGGACGAACGGCCGTCGCTCGAGTGTGCCGCCTTCGAGCCGACGAAGCGGTTCCGAGATCGGGTGCGAGCGCTGCGGGTCGGCGACCGGCTCACCGTCTGTGGGGAGGTCTCGCGGGGAACGCTCAAACTCGAGAAGTTCGCCGTTCGGCAACTCGTCGAAACCGAACGCGTCACGCCGACCTGTCCCGACTGCGGGCGACGGATGGAGAGCGCCGGGCGGAACCAGGGGTATCGGTGTCGGGACTGCAAGACCGCTAAAGCGGAGAAGGAGACGGTGGCCCTCGAGCGCGACCTCGAGGAGGGGTGGTACGAGGTGCCGCCGTGTGCGCGCCGTCACGTCGCGAAACCGCTGGTGCGTGGCGGGTTCGACGCACCGGTACATCCCGAGCGATAGCTCGAGCAGGGGCGACGCGTCGAAGCGTTCGTCGATTCGCCGGCTACTGGACGACGATACCACGGCGAGCGAGGAACTCGCTTACGTCCGTGATTTCGACCGGGCTTCCGATGATCCGCCGGCGGTCGTCGCCCTCGGGGACGACGGTGACGGTGAACTCCTCGTCGAGGCGCCCCTCGAGGCCCTCGAGGGTTTCCCGAGGGAGCACGATCTGCGTGCTGTCTCGCAGCTGTGCCGGTTCCGGCATCTCTATCCGGTGCTACCGTCGCCGGCCGTTTATGCGTGTCGAACTTCATCGTCTATCGTGCTGAAATCGGCTGGTATTATTCGGTAATCGGTCGTCTCGAACCGAGGTCGATTCGAGACTGGATACGACGTGTCGCTGTCGGCGAGGTGGCTGGTCGCAGGGTCGCATGGAAAGCGTTTTTCGGTCCGCCCGGCTGAGTACAGACAAATGGGGCTCGAGGACGATATCGAGGAGATCGAAGAGGAGATCGCCAACACGCCCTACAACAAGTCGACCGAGGCCCACATCGGTCGACTGAAGTCCAAGCTCGCCGAGAAGAAGGAGAAACTCGAGAACCAGCAGTCGGGATCGGGAGGCGGCGGCGGCTACTCCGTGGAGAAACACGGCGACGCGACGGTCGCGCTCGTCGGCTTCCCGAGCGTCGGCAAGTCGTCGCTACTGAACTCGCTGACAAACGCCGAGAGCGAGACGGGGTCCTACGAGTTCACGACGCTGGACGTCAATCCGGGCATGCTCAACCACCGCGGGGCGAACATCCAGCTGCTCGACGTCCCCGGACTGATCGAGGGCGCGGCGTCCGGGAAGGGGGACGGACAGCAGGTGCTGGCGGTCGTCCGCAACGCCGACCTGATCATCTTCGTGCTCTCGGTGTTCGAGATCGACCAGTACGACCGACTCCAGGAGGAGCTGTACGACATCAATATCCGCGTCGACCAGGAGCCCCCGCGGGTGACCGTCCGGCCGAAGATCAAAGACGGCATCAAGATCACCTCGAGCACCGACCAGGATTTGGACGAGGAGACGATCTCGGACGTGTTGCGCGACCAGGGCTACGTCAACGCCGACCTGAACCTCCAGGAGAACGTCACCATCGATCGGCTGATCGACGGGCTGATGGAGAACCGGGAGTACATCCCGTCGATCACCTGCGTCAACAAGGTCGATCTGATTGAACCCGACTATAAGCAGCAGGTCGACGAGCAGCTCCGCGAGCGCGGGCTCGACCCCGAGGAGGAGGTGACGTTCATCAGCGCGGAGGCGGAGCGAGGTCTCGACGCGCTCAAGGACCGGATCTGGGAGAACCTCGGGCTGATCCGGGTCTATATGGAAAAACCGGGACGGGGCGTCGACTGGGAGGAACCGCTGGTGATCGAGGCGGGATCGACCGTCGGCGAGGCCATCGAGAAACTCGGTGGCGAGATGGAAGACCGGTTCCGATTCGCCCGCGTCAGCGGCCCCAGCGCGACCCACGACGAACAGCAGGTCGGCACCGACCACGTTCTCGAGGACGAGGACGTGCTGAAACTCATCCTGCGGCGGTAGCTCGATCCGCGTCGACTCCGTTTGCCGCTACGCTCTCGACGAGCGGAAGCGGTCAGCGGTCCGAGATCTGTCAGTTTCGATGAGCCAGAATTATCAGTTCTGGCGATGTAGGTGTCCTCATGTCAGAGTTCGGGGCACTATCGCTTCTTCCGCCGCTGCTCGCGATCGTTCTCGCGGTCGTCACGCGGCGGCCGATGCTCTCGCTGTTTCTGGGCGTCTGGTCGGGTGCGATCATCTACACCGAGAGTCTCGGCATCGGACAGACCTTCGACTGGATCGTCGGCGCGATCATCGCCGACGAGGGGTTTCACGTCCAGATCCTGCTGTTTACGATCCTGCTCGGGTCGGGCGTCGCGCTGATCTGGCGGCTCGGTGGCGCAACCGCCGTCCGCAACTGGGCGACCGAACGGCTCGAGACCCAACGTAAGGTCGGGCTCACGACGTGGATCCTGGGGCTGCTCATGTTCTTCGACGACTACGCCAACACGGCGATCGTCGGGTCCACGATGCGCGAGATCTCCGACCAGTTCCGGATCTCCCGCGAGAAGCTCTCCTACATCGTCGACTCGACGGCCGCGCCAGTCGCGACGATCGGGCTCTCGAGCTGGGTCGCCTTCCAGCTCTCGCTGATCGCGGGCGCCTACGAGGACCTCGGCGTCGACGGCGAGGCGCCGACGGCGTTCGAGACGTTCGTCTGGTCGATTCCGTACAACACCTACGCGCTGCTGGCGATCGCGATGGTCGGGATCATCGTCTACACGCGACGGGACTTCGGCGAGATGCTCAATGCCGAACACCGCTCGTGGAAGCAGGGGCTCGTCAGCCGCGAGGACGCCACGCCGCTCCAGGAGGTCGAGAAGGATCTGGGGGAGCCGATCGACGACCGTCCAATGCTGCGGACGTTCTTCGCACCGGTCGTCGTCCTCGTCGTCGTCACGCTGGCCGGCGCGTTCTGGACCGGGTACGAGGCCTGGACCGGCGAGCAGGCCGAGGAGGGTGCGCCGACGACGATCGGCGCCGCCGCCGAGGAGGCGGGGCTGGTGCAGGTCCTCGTCGATATCGTCGGCGCCGGCGACTTCGCCGGCGCGCTGGTCTGGGGCTCGTTCGCCATGGTCGCGGCCGCGATCGCGATCGGTGTCGTCTACGACCTCTTCGACCTCGGCGACGGCGTCGACACCGTCCTCGACGGTTTCCGGCTGATGGTGACGGCGGTGACGATCCTCGTTCTCGCGTGGTCGATCAGCGACGTCGCGGATGCCCTTGGGACGGGCGACTTCGTCGCCGGCTACGTCGGCGAGGCGATCCCGCTCGAGCTGCTGCCGATCGTCGTCCTGTTCGTCGCGGCGTTCGTCGCGTTCACCATGGGGTCGTCGTGGGCGACGATGGGGATCGTCACGCCGATCGCGATCCAGGTCGTCTACGAGCTGACCGGCTCGTTCGACCTCATGCCCGTCGTCGTCGGCGCCGTCTTCTCAGGGGCGATCTTCGGCGACCACACCTCACCGATCTCCGACACCTCCGTGCTGTCCTCGACGTTCACCGGGGCGGACCTGATCGACCACGTCCGAACGCAGTTCTACTACGCCGCGACCGTCATGGTCGTCGTGGTCCTCTGTTACCTGCTGTACGGCTACCTCGGGCTCTCGCCCGCGATTTTCCTGCCGATCGGACTCGTCGCCCTCGTCGGGCTCGTCTACGGGCTCTCGGAACTCGACGCGAGACGGAAGGGTGTACAGCCCAAGGCGTCCTCGGTCGACGTCGACTCCGGGGCTCGCGAGGCCGAGTCGGTCGACGACGCCGAGTAGACCACCGGCTTCGCCACGCTTTTGAGATTTCCCGGTGTTGGTCCGGGTATGGAGGGCACGCTCGATCACGTCATGATGCGCGTCTCGGATCTCGAGGAATCGCTCGACTGGTACCAGACCCACCTCGAGTACGAGGAGAAAGACCGCCACGAGGGCGACGGCTTCACCATCGTCTACCTCGGCCCCGAGGAGATGCACGAGGACGAGGCGATGCTCGAGCTCACGCACAACGAGGGCGAGGACGTCGAGGTCGGCGACGCCTGGGGTCACATCGCCGTCCGGGTTCCCGAGGGCGAACTCGAAGAGCACTACGAACAGCTGATGGACGAGGGCGTCGACGACTACCGCGATCCCGAGTCTTGTGGCGGCCGATACGCCTTCGTGAAGGATCCCGATGGTCACGAGGTCGAGATCGTTCAGCGCGACCCGGATCAGGGCGCGACCTGGTCGCTCGACCACACCATGATCCGCGTCGAGGACGCCGACGACGCGCTGGGCTTCTGGACCCGCAAGTTCGAGTACGAACACACCGGCCGCTGGGAGTCGGATTCGTTCGCGAACTACTTCATGAAACCCGAGGACGCCGGCGAGGAGGCGATGGCCGTCGAACTCACCTACAACTACGACGGCCGCAGCTACGACTTCGGCGACGCCTGGGGTCACCTCTGTGTCCGCATGGACGACTTAGAGGAGGACTGGGACCAGCTCATGACTCGCGAGGCCGACGACTACCGCGACCCCGAGAGCAACGACAACATGTACGCCTTCACGAAAGACCAGGACGGTCACGAGATCGAGCTACTCGAGCGGGATCCCGACGCCGACTCGCTGTTCCCGTTCTAAGCCGTTTTTCGTCCAGTTTTTCGACCGGGAGGCGGTCGCTCACGCCGCCAGGCGCCCGACACGAGCGAAAAAAGGCGGCAGTCGACGGCCACGAGACGAGTTGCTCGAGCGCGATCTCGGTATAGAGGCGCTACCCCGACTCTGAGCGACAGGTTCGGTTTTTCGACGTGAGCTGTGTCGCGAGCGCCGGCGCGCGATTGAAACGCGAACCGTTTACTCGCTCCCGTCCCGCCCTGAAATATGAGCCGCAGCGTCGGCGCGACCGAACTCCTCCGCGAGTTTCTCCCCGAGTGGACGACGCTGCTGTTCGTCGCGCTCTCCTACCCCGGGAAGCTGACGTTGCTCGTTCCCGTGCTCGGGCTGTTCTACCTCCAGGACGTCGGGCGAACGCTCCGGGCGGGCGGTTCCGAGGACCGACAGCTCTGTTCCGAGCGGACCGCGTACGTCCTCGCGGTCGCGCTCGGCGGGCTCGCGTTCGTCGTCCTGGTCAAGGGCGTCTTTTCGCTTCCCCGCACCGACCCCAGCCTGCACGCGGTGTCCTCGAGCGAGCACGGCTTCCCGAGCGGCCACGTCATGGCGGCAGTGAGTACCTGGGGCGCGCTCGCGCTGTGGACGACCCGCAGTACCCGCGCCCGGCGGCTGCTCGCTGCCGGCGCGGTCGTCGCCGTCGTCGGTTTCGCCCGCCTCGCGCTCGGCATCCACTACCTCGTCGACGTCCCCGTCTCGATCGTCCTCGCCGTCGCGTATCTCGGCGCGATCGCCTGGCTCGCTCGCGGCGACCCCTGGCGAGCGTTTCTCGTGGCGATCGCAATCGCCGTCCTCGCCGTTCTCGTCGACACGGCCAGCACGCGGGCGCTGCTCTCCCTGGTCGGCACCGTCGGCGCCGTCGTCGGCTGGCGCACCCTCGAGGCGCCGCCGATCCGTCGGCGGCTCCGGGCGCGCTTCGGCGAGGAGAGCGCAACGCCTATGGCGAGTCGCCCCCGCGAGTGAACCGAATGTCGAGCCGAGAGCCGTTCGGACAGGGCGTTCGCCTCGTCGCGATCGGACTCGTCGTCGTGGCTCTCGCCGGGCTGATCGTCTGGTCCGGTGCCAGCCCCGCCGATCCGATGGAGAGCGAGCTCCCCGACGAGACCGAGGTGCCCGCCGACCGCGCCAGCTACGTCGGCGAGGAGGTCGTCCTCGGCGGCGAGGTCGTCGAAACCGAGCCCGTGGTTATCGCGACGCAGGCCAGCGGCTACGGCCAGTTCACGGTCCTCGAGGCCGACGCGGCCGTCCAGAACACCGACGACCCGCTCGAGGTCGGCGACCAGGTCACCGCCTCCGGCACGCTCGAGGACGAGGAGACCCTCGCCGCGGAGCGGGCGACCGTTCAGGAGCCCGGCGACACGCGGTACATGATGCTGATCTCGCTGCTCGGCGGGTTCTTGGTCGTCGGCCGCGTGCTTCGGGACTGGCGGTTCGACCTCGAGCGACTCGCGTTCGTTCCGCGCGAGCGTGCACGCTCGCGTAGTGACTCCAACGATGATTCGGCCGCCGAGGGTCGCCGCGGGCGGACCGACGACGCGCTCGAGCCGTCCACGGGAGGCGATCGCGGTGGCTGACGTCCTCACCCACGTGCTGGCGGGCTACGTGCTGGGGATGGTGCTCGCCTTCCGCTACGACTGGATGGGTCCCGCCCACGTCACGATCGTTATGGTCGGCGCGCTCGCGCCCGACTTCGTTAAGGCCGAGATCTTTCTGCCCGACGGCCTGATGCAGTACCTCCTCGGGATTCCGTTCTCCTGGGCGCCGCTGCACACCCTCGGGGGGACGATCCTGCTCGGCCTGCTGACGGCGTTGCTGCTCGCGCCCGAGTACCGCCGCCAGGCGTTCGCGCTGTTTCTGCTCGGCGCCGCCTCCCACCACGTCCTGGACGTCGCGCTCATCACGCCGTCGGGGCAGGCCTACGCCGTCTTCTGGCCCCTGCTGGACTACCGCCCGCCCGCGGGCGGGCTCTACCTGAGCAGCGACCGCTGGCCCGCGCTGGTTGCGGGGCTCGCGTCCGTCGCGGTGTGGGCATTGCATCGGTATCGAGGGACTCGAGGGTAGACGTCGGCGGTCGGCTCTTTTCGCGCGTGGTTTTTCACGTCGTTCTAGCGCGGTTTCGTTGTGGTTGTTCGGTGTTCTCGAGGAGGTGGCTCGAGGGCGTTTTCTGTGATTGATACCGTTGTCGAGCTAACTCCAATAGCGACTTCGAGTTACATCTAATTTATACTCATAACTAAGAAATACGTACGCCAGAGACGTAGGATCAGCTAATCGGTAGTTTACAGTATAGTGCTATGAGATACCCGAAGAGCGCTAAAACAGCTCCAGCTACAGCTGTCGAACGGAATCGAATATATTAGAAAGCGGAGAGTTTGTTCAGAAAGCTTATTACACAGTTGCCAAAAGAGGCGATTACCCCTACCCGGGGCGAGTCGGCTGCGACACCGCTGATGGTTGACTCGCTCTCCGCTCGATCGCACGCAAACCAACCAACAAGACAACAAATGACAAGCGAAACTTCATTCCGCGAAAAGGGACGTGCAGTGTTCCTGGCCGCGCTGATGGTCCTCTCCGTATTCGCCATGTCCGCAGCGTTTGCGGGCGGGGCGGCTGCTGAGGACACCGATGACTTTGATGAGTATTACGAAGACCTTGACGAACTCAGCGAAGAGGGCGTCCTGGTCGGTCAAGAGATAGCTATCGGCGGCTTCGATGACGCCGACGGCGCCGAGATCCGCGAAGGATTCGCGGACAGTGACGGCGACACCGTCGACACCTCGAGCGTCGAAACGATCGAGGTCGATGGTGAGAACGTCGACGTTGTCACCTTCGAGACGGACGACCTCGAGGACGGTGACGCGTACCACGTTTACGTCCACGGTGAGTACCTCAACGACGAGGACGAGCTTGAGACGAACCTGGAAGCAACCTTCTGGGCATCTGATGACGTCATCGACGTTGAGTTCGACGACGACTCCGTCGAGCTCAACGACGACTCCGACGAAGCCACCACTGACCTTATCGTTGACACTGACCGCGAAGAGGTCGATGTCTACGTGAGCGGTGAACTCGGAAACGAGTCCGTCGACGATGACGACCTCGAGGCAATCTTCGGGGACGACCTCGATGCCGACGACAATGAAGTCCTGATCGAGGGCGTCGACTCGGACATCGAGGCTAACTTCTCCGACCAGAGCTCCGGCGACTACGAGTTCACGGTCGACGTCGCTGACACGACGGCCGAGGATACGGCTGAGATCACGGTCGGCGAGGCACCGGAGATTGACGCGCAGTTCAGCGACTCCACCTACGAGCAGAACGTCGGTGACGTCGCCGAGTTCGAAATCGAGCACTCCGGAACCGACGACCTTACCGTCGAGATGACCGACGAGGAAGAGTTCTACAACGCCACCATCGAGATCGAGGGCGTTGAGAACGAGGACAACGTGACGGTGCAGTACAACACGTACCTCGCGGGTCAGGACAACGGTGACGACGTCGTGACCGTTCTCGACGACGAAGGCGACGAGCTGGCTGTCGAGGACGTGACCGTCACCGAGGAACTCGACGGTGACGAGGGCGACACCCTCGACGAGGGTGAGCGACTCCTCCACGGTGACTACGAGCTCGAAGTCATCCCGGCCATCGCGGACGATGAGGGTGAATTCGACGAAGAAGAAACTGACGCCGCGGTCCTCCTCCTCGAGGAGCGATCGACTGGCGACATGAACACGTGGGCCCTCGCGGGTGACGAATTCGATGCCGACGACGTCGAACTCGACGACATCGAAGACTCCGCGACCTCCACCGACTCCGTTGCTGACGAGGACCTCCTCGTTGTCGGTGTCGAAGCGTCCGGTATCTACGGCTACGCATTCGACGATGACGGTCAGTGGGCCGACGAAGGCGACCTGAACCTCACCTTCGAGGACACTGACGAGCCGCGCTACGGTAGCGCTGACGACTTCAGCCTCGAAGAGGGTGACGAGGTCATCGTTGACGAGGACGAGAACCGCTTCTTCGTCGTCGTTGACGCAACCGAGGACGAGATGGATGTTGACGAAACCTGGGACATTACGTTCACTGTCGGTGACGACAACGACTACGTCGATGACGACGAGACCGCTGACGCCCAGATCAACATCGAGGAAGCCTACGTCGAACTCGTCGGCGACCAGGACGAGGACGACCGCTTCCAGATCGAAGCTGACAACGAGTCCGAGCTGACCGCCGAGACGAACCTCGCGCCCAGCACGGACGGTGACTTCCGCCTCCGCACGACCTCCGAGGTCTACACGGCAGACGCCGAGGTCGACGGTGACGGTATGCTGATGACGACCTTCGACCTCAGCGAGCACGAGGAAGGTGACGAGATCCGAACCCTCCGCGTGACCGCTGGCGAGGAGCCTGAACACGAGGCCGAGGGTGTCTTCGTCTCCGCTGACGACGACACCGACAAGAAGGACGGCTTCAAGATTGACGCCGACGCTCCGTCCGAGGTTAACGTCGACGACGACGCCAGCCTCGACGTGACCGTCGTGAACAACAACGACGAGGCCGGCAACGCGACGCTCGAGGCCACCGTCGGTGACGAGGAGTACACCGAGGAGCTCGAGCTCGACGCCGGTGACTCCGTGACCGAGTCCTTCGACTTCGACACCAGCGAGGAAGCTGAGATCGACTGGTCCGTTGAGACCGGCGACGACAGCGACTCCGGTACGCTGACTGTCGGCGACAAGGAGAAGGCAAACGGTGAGAACGGCGAGAACGGTGCCAACGGTGAGAACGGCGAGAACGGTGCCAACGGTGAGAACGGCGAGAACGGTGCCAACGGTGACGACGCCAACGGTGCTGACGACAGCTCCGCTGACGACGACGAGACCGTGCCCGGCTTCGGTGTCGCCGTCGCCATCGTCGCACTGCTCGGCGCCGCGATGCTCGCGCTCCGCCGTCAGAACTAACGCCGACTAACTACCGGACTCCGTCCGGTCCTTGCGATTCGCGACATTCCGCCTTTTTTGAAAACCGTCATACCCCGAAGTGGCGACGTTCCTCGGGAGTTGCTGATTCTGGCCACCAACGCGTAGTAGAGCCGTGACTCTAACTTGGTAGACGAAGATACGGACGTGTTGGCTTGTGTAGTACTGTGAGTGAAAACAGCGTTCTGCTACTTCTGGACACGCGGGATTTCCACGCCCTCCCCAGCCGATTCTCTCGGTCACTCCGTTCCCTCGTTCATCCCTCACGCAACGTTGGCAATCAGTTCTCGCTGTCGCTCGAACTGATTGCCAGCGCGCGCCACCGCAGCGTGGCCCGAGTAGTCCGGGAGAAGGGACTGTCCGTTGTAATTTGTTACCGACGCAGACCGAGCGACGAACGCGATGTAATTCGAACTCCCTATCGCTGAGACGACGGTCGTTTCCTCGAGCCGACCAGTAGCCTCAACCCCTCGTCGAACCCACGTCCGGTAATGAGCGGAACGGGCGAGGCGATGACCGATCGGGAACGGACCGCGAAGGCGCTTGCCGTCGGGCTCGCCTGCGGGGTCATCATCGCCGTCGGGTTCGTCGCCGTCTTCGACGACCTCCTGTTGGGTGCGTCGTCGGGACTCACGTTCGGCGTCGTGATCGCAGCATTACTGGCCGGCCGCTGGGAAGACGGGAACTAGTCTCAGTCGTCGGCTGCGGCGGCCTCGGTCTCGGCGCTCGACTCGGCGCGCTCGAGATCCTCGAGGTACTCGTCGACGTCCAGTGCTGCTTTCGAGCCCATCCCCGCAGCCGTCACGGCCTGCTGATAGTGGTAGTCGACGACGTCGCCGGCGCCGAAGATGCCGGGCACGTCGGTCTCGGTCTGGCCGCCGCCGTCGCCGCCCTGGGTGCGGAGGTAGCCCTCGTCGTCCATCGTGACGCCGGTGCCCTCGAGGTACTCCGTGTTCGGCGTGTGACCGATGGCGAAGAAGACGGCGCCGACGTCGAACTCGAACTCGTTGGTCTCGGGGTCGTCGAGGCGGTCGGTCGGGTGACCCTGCTCGTTCTCGACGAGGGTGACGTGGTCGACGCCCTCCTCCTGGGAGCCGTGGATCTCCGTGACCTCGGTGTTTTTCATGATCTCGATCTCGCCCTCCTCGACCTTCTCGTGGACGCGGTCGATCCAGTACTGCTCGGCGCGGAACTCCTCGCGCCGGTGGGCGATGTAGACGGTGTCGGCGAACTTTGTGAGGAAGGTGGCTTCCTCCATGGCGGCGTCGCCCCCGCCGACGACGAGCATGTCCTCGTCGCGGAAGAACGCGCCGTCACAGGTCGCACACGTCGAGAGGCCGTAGCCCATCAGCTCGTCCTCGCCGGGGATGCCCAGCGTGCGAGCGCTGGCGCCCGAGGCGGCGATGAGCGCGTCGGTCGTGTAGACGTCGCCGTTCGTGAGTTCGACGCGGAACGGGCGCTGGTCGGCGTCGACCGATTCGATGATCCCGTTTTTGAGCTCGGCGCCGAACTGCTTGGCCTGCTCTTTCATGTTGTTGACCAGGTCGGGACCGCTGATTCCCTCGGGGAAGCCGGGGTAGTTGGCGACGTCGGTGGTCAGCGTGAGCTGGCCGCCGGGCTCGTCGCCCTCGATGACCAGCGGCTGGTTGTCGCCCCGCCCGGCGTAGATGGCCGCGGTGAGGCCGGCGATCCCGGTGCCGGCGATGATCAGCTTGCGGTGTTCGGTCTCCGAGCCACCGTCAGTAACGAGCCCGAGCTTCTCGTCGAGTTCGCCGGTTTCCTCGAGCGCACTCGTCTCGTCCCAGCCGCCGATCAGCTCGTCGTCGATGAAGACCTCGGGTGCGGTCTTGCGGCCCTCGGCGCGCTCGACCATCTCCTCGAACAGGTCGTCGTCGCCGGTGACGTTGTACGTCTCGTACTCGATGCCCTTGCTATCGAAGAGGTCCTTCGCCTTGTCGCAGTAGGGACACTGCGTCTTGGTATAGATCTCGACGCGTGGCTGCTCGCTCATACACCGTTGTTAGGAAACTGGACCTAAACCCCTTGCGTTCTCAGCGCCGTTCGCGGTGTAGAACCGGTCTACTCGTCCGTAGCTGCGCCTTCGACGAACTCCGCGACGATCGCGATGTCGTGATCGGTCCGCTCCTCGAGCGACTCCCGTAGATCCGGAACGAGATCGGGATAGGGGGCGTCCGCCGGACGACGGACCGCGACCGTCACGCCGGTTTCGTCGGTGACGGCACCGCCGTCGTAGAACTCGGTCTCGAGTTCGACCAGTTCGAGCTCCTCGTAGTCGTCGTCGTCGAGCACCGCTCGAACCTCGTCGTTGACCTCGTTTTCGAAGGCGACGTGCTGACCGAGAACGACCCCGGCGCCGGCCAGGACGATCAGACTGATAGCGATCATGACGGCGACCGTTCCGAGGCGATCGCGAGTGAGATTTCCGGTGAGGGTTCCGGGGGTCCACTCGTCGGGCCGATAGCCGAGGTACCAGAAGACGGCGAGCCCCGAGAGGAGGATCGAAGTGGCGTTGATCGCGACCAGCACGAACGCGCCGAGCGCGACGCCGGTATCACCCCACGCGACCCCGATACCGACCGCCGCGGCGGCCGGGATGAGGGCGACGGCGATCATCACGCCGACCAGTGAGACGGGGATCGCCGTCGCGAGGCCGAACGCGCCCGCAGCGCCGGCACAGACCCCGACGACGAGCGCGAGCAGTCCCGGGGAGATCCGGTTTTGAACCTGCCCGATAGCGGTGATATCGATGATTCCGGGCACGAGTCCACCCGCACGGACCAGCCAGGCGAACGCGAACGCGCCGACCATGGCGACTCCGAGACCGATCACCAGCGAGGTGACGCCGTCGAAAAACATCCGCCGATCGTCGAGAACGAGACCGACGGTACCGGTCAGCGCCGCGCTGATCTGCGGGGCGATCACCATCGAGCCGACGACGATCGCCGGCGAATCGAGAAGCAGGCCGGCCGTCGCGACGACCGCGCTCAACAGGGTCATCGCGTAGTAGGTAACCCGACCCGGCGTCATGTTCAGCGCCTTCGTCCGGATCTCGTCCCGGGCGATGCTGTCGTCCTCTTCCCGTCCGTTGACGAACCGCTCTTCCAGGTCCTCGATTCCCGGGGTGCGGGCGGTTTCGATCGAGGAGACGACGATGAACTCGTCCTCGATACCGACCTCACGGAGGGACGTGAGAACGTGTTCGACGGCCTGAGTCGGAACCGGAAGTGTAACGAGTTCGGCCTCGACCTCGTCGCTGCACTCGCTGGTTCGGACGTAGTCGAGTTTCTCCTCGTCGAGGGCCCGAAGTGCGTCGTCCCGCTTCTCGTCGGGAACGAGCACCTGGAGTAATCGCATTCCGAACGACTCTCTCGTCCACTCTCAAATGCGTACCGCTGTCCGGCCGCGACGCGCTCGACGACGCACTTACGGTCTCGAGCGACGAGAACGTACCATGGCCGCGGATCTCGAGGAGAAGACGGACCGGTACGGCGAACTGCTCGCGGAGGCGCTCGAGGCGGCGTCGATCGCGCCGCCGGACGGAACGCCGATGGCGGACGCCGCCGAGGACTGTTACGAGATGGCAGGGTCCTACCTCGAGGACGGTCGCCACTTTCGCGAGCGAGACGACCCTGTCAACGCGCTCGCGTCGTTCTCGTACGGCCACGCCTGGCTCGATGCGGGCGCTCGGATCGGTCTCTTCGAGGTGCCGACGGAGGGACACCTGTTTACCGTCGAGTAGCTCGGGAGATCGTACACGATCAATCACTATGTAACCGAAACGTATATACCAGAAGCACCGGTTAGTTTATAAAGTAGGCGAAACCTTTATATGGATTACGGTCTTACAATATGTTAACTGAGGCAGCCGGGTTTCTTCTGGCACCCCCACCCGGTAGCCCCGAGTAACCATCCCAACTATGACAGACAACATTCGAACCTACACCCGAGAGGACGAAGCAACGACCGAGGAGGAGACCCGGACCGAACAGGGCGAAAAGGAGCAGTGTCCGGAGTGTAACGGCCGGCTCATTTCCGACACCGAGCACGCCGAGACGGTGTGTCAGGACTGCGGACTCGTCGTCGAGGAAGACGAGATCGACCGCGGCCCCGAGTGGCGAGCGTTCGACGCCGCCGAGAAAGACGAGAAGAGCCGCGTCGGC
>NZ_JARUKV010000035.1 GCF_029688865.1 Natronococcus sp. A-GB7 | reverse complement strand
GGGAAGATTATTCGACGGGCCGTTGAGGCGACCTACACTGGCGAGGATCTCGGTGATATGAGCAGCATCGAGAATCCTGAGACGCTCGATAACATCGAGAACGCCAGATAACTGCGGTTCCGGGGTTCCTTTCGAAAAGTAGCGAGCCGAGAAATGACGAATATTTTATGACATTGGGCAGTGGGCGAACCAGCGGTGTCAGCTCTCTGGATTCGGAACAGTGACGACCGGGCACTCGACTGACAGCAGAACGTCCTGAGCGGTTGACCCAAAAAGGGCCTTTCCGGTCGGACTCCGCTTCCGGTACCCCATTACGACGATGTCGACGTCGTGGTCGGTCATGTAGTCGAGAATTTCGCTCGAGGGGGTCCCGTTTTCGATAACAGTGTTGATGTTGCCATCATGGTCGGCGGCGATGTCGGCGGCCTTGTCGAGTAGTTCCTCGGCGGCCTCTCGTTCCTCGGCGTACCACCCTTCTTCTCGACCACGACCACCGCGTGCGAGACTGGTTTTCTTCTCGGTATACTCTATGACGGTCAGTATCGTGATGTCGGTGCCTGGATAGTGCGTGACCGCATGTTCGACGGCGGTCATTGCTTGCGGCGAGTCGTCAAGCGGCACGAGTATCTGGAGCGTCATGGCTCAGTCCGAGCGCTCCGCGTAGGGTGTAATGTCCGCGGCCTCGACACGCTCTTGGAAGCGCTCGCGACGTTCTTTCTGCTGCTGTTCGGACATACGTTCCGCTGTCCAGACTTTCCCGCTGGTCACTTGGTGAACCTCGGCTATCTCGATCCCCTCGATAGACTCAACGCGTTCTTTGATTTCGTCGGTGATATCGATGACGTACATGCACCGCTGGGAGGTTAGCAGGATATCGATCCTCGCCTCGCCAGTCTGCTCGTCAATCGTGATGTCGTCGATGATACCGAGGTCGACGAGATCGATCGGGTTGTCGGTGATACAGCTGCAGGGGTCAAGGACTTCCTGAAGCTGTGTCTTGACAGCCATCTTGAGGTCGCTGTCGAACTCGGTGTCGGGCGTGATGTGATCTTGTTCAGCGTTTTCGATTATACGCATGGTTATGCGGGGGTGTCGTAGGTCGACCATGGTTCAGCCGGGAAATCGCCGGTCTCTTTACGCTCCTGGCGCTTCTGTTCCCACTTGTCGCCCTCAATGTCCTTTCTGACCTTCTCAGGGTCTTTCCCTAAGAGCCGGAAAGCGTTTTTCCCGAGAATCTTCTCTTTGATTTCGTCGGTGACTTGGGGATAGTCGTTTCCGGCGCGCATGTCCTCGGGGATCTCGAAGTCCCAAAAGTCCTCGATGGCTGCCTGCGGGTGCAGCGCCGTCGCGCCGCCGGAGAAGACGATGCGGTCCGGCCCGGCCCAGTAGAGCATCTCACCAAGTGAGCGGGCGAACTTCCGCGGCCGCGAGCAGGCCATGTGGATCGTGTTTTCGAGGTTCGCGTAGACGTTTTCGTGGCTCGCCATCGCGAAGACGGTTTCTTCGAGGAACGAGAAGCCGGCGTGGATGACCTCGAAATTGAGTTCGGGGAATGCGTTCGCGGCGTCCTCGACGTCACCCATCCGGAAGTACCGGACCGGCGCCGTCGCGAACGGGATGAACTTGTGAATCCCGACGGAAGTTACGTCGAGGTCAGCGGCCTTCTCCAAGACGGGACGGACCGCATCTTCGTTGAGCTGTAGCGAGAGGTCCTGGCCGTTCTGGTAGCGGGCGGGGTAGAGCTTGATGCCTTCGACGTTTTTTTCTTTGACATAGTACTCGACTTGCTCGACAGCGTCGTCGTCGAGTGGATTGATGTCGACGTACATCGAGACGCGGTTTGGGTTGCGGTCGCGAAGCTCAAACCCCTTCTCTCGGGAGACCAGCCCGTCGTGGAAGTAATCGTCGAGTGGCAGCGAGTGATAGTTCGTGTAATCAACCTGACTCTCCAGGAATAGCAGTCGTTCGAGTTCCTCGACCGAGTGGTCACGGTGGAACACCTCTTTTGGATGGACGTACTTCTCGGGCTGGAGTTGCTCGCCAAGTTCGAAAGTCTCGTCGTTCCAACGTTGTGCGTGTGGGTGTTTCAGGTTCTCCTCTGCATGGTTGAAACAGTGTGAGACTGAATCAACGACTAGGGCGCCATTCTCTAACATAGCATAGAGTACTTATGAGAACATCATAATAAAACTTCGGATAAGATGCTTGGCGTTTTCTACCGAGACGCGTTTCATTTCGTATCCACGTTGACGCACAAGCTATTTACACGAGTGGAGAGTCAATTCAGGTGTCAATGTCAAAGAAAGCGCTCGCTGCGGTCAGTGACCAGTATGATCTGTGGATTGGCGGAGACGAGCGGCCAGCCGGAAGCGACGACCAGCTGGCAGTTGTCAACCCTGCGACTGAAGAGCCACTCGCCGACGTCGCGATGGGAACGGCCGACGACGCTGACGCGGCAGTCGAGAACGCCCGCGACGCGTTCGAGTCGTGGCACCGCCGACCTCCGAAAAAACGGACGCAGATTCTCACAGACATCGCGGCCGCCATCCGCGAGAAGAACAACCAGCTAGCTCGTATTGAGACGCTAGAGAATGGCAAGCCACTCGGCGAGGCCGAGGACCAAGTCGAGCGCTGTGCCCGTCACTTCGAGTACTACGCCGGCATCGCCGACAAGATCCAGGGCGAGTCGATTCCGCTCTCCGAGGAGTACGTCGACTACACCGTCCGCGAACCCCTGGGTGTCACCGCTCATATCGTCCCCTGGAACGTCCCGATCTATCTCTTTGCACGGAGCGTTGCCCCCGCACTCGCCGCCGGGAACGCAGCTGTCGTCAAACCCGCCGAAGAGACGCCGCTGGGCGCGCTCGAACTCGCCAGACTCGCATCCGAGGCCGGCCTCCCCGATGGACTCCTCAATGTCGTTCCTGGCTACGGCAACGAGGCCGGAGCCGCAATCACCGGCCATCCAGACGTGAACAGCATCACCTTCACCGGCTCTGGTCCGACCGGGACAGCGGTCGCGAAGAGCGCCGTTGAGAACGTTACCGAAACGCACCTCGAACTTGGTGGAAAGAGCCCGAACGTCGTCTTCCCGGATGCTGACTGGGAGGGCGCCCTCAACGGAACGATGACGGCAATCTTCACCAACGCCGGGCAGGTCTGCTCGGCGGGATCGCGCCTGCTCGTTCACGAGGACATCCACGAAGAGTTCGTCGACGACCTCGTTGAGCGTGCGGAGTCACTTGACGTCGGTTCCGGTCTCAAGGACGTGGACATGGGCCCGCTCGTCTCCGAGGCTCACTTGGAGAAAGTCCTGAGCTATGTCGATATCGGCCGTGAAGAGGTTGGCGAGCCGGTGACTGGCGGCAATGCGCTGGACCGCGACGGATATTTCGTTGAACCGACAGTCTTCGACGACGTGCCCATGGACACACGCATTGCTCAGGAGGAGATCTTCGGGCCGGTGCTGACGGTCACGCCCTTCGCTGACGAGGGCGAGGCCATAGAGTTGGCCAACGCGACAGACTACGGTCTCGTCGCGGGCGTCTACACCGAGAACGTCGGTCGCGCCCACCGTTTCGCCCGAGAGGTCGATGCCGGCCAGATTTACATCAACGAGTACTTCGCCAGCGGCAATGAGACTCCTTTCGGCGGCTTCAAACGAAGCGGAATCGGCCGTGAAAATGGGATTCAAGCGATCGAGAACTACACGCAACTAAAAAATGTGTGCCTCAACATCGCACCGACGGAGTAACTGGACCAGTAGGACACTTTCTGAGAACTATGACGCTACTGCGCCCCCGAAAGGAGCCACTCAAATGCTAACTTATTATTACATGGAGAGCATCAATACACACGTCGCACTCGAGAGCTTCGACGATCATGACTGGAAGATTAGAGCAAACGACGGCACTGATAACCGGCGCATCATCAGGGAACGGACGGGCGATAGCACAACGATTCGCTGAAGAGGGAGCGAACGTCACCGTTGCCGATGTCCGAACAGATCCTCGGCTCGGTGGCGAGCCAACCCACGAACTCATCACAGCAAGCGGTGGTAGCGCACAGTACATCGAGACGGACGTTACATCAATCAAGGATATCCGGAACGCAATCACCGAGACGGTCGAAATGTATGGATCGCTAGATGTGATGGTTAATAACGCAGGCGTCGAACGACAGATGCCAATCACTGACGCAAGCGAAGAGGACTTCGAGTGGCTGATGGACATCAATCTCAAGGGTGCCTACTTCGGCTGTCAGGCTGCAATCGAGGAGATGCAGGAGCAAGCCACTGGTGGTACCATCATTAATATGTCCTCCATCGCTGGTATTTGCGGACTCGAGAACTCATCGTTGTACTGTACCTCGAAGGGAGGCGTGACGAACTTAACCCGCGAACTTGCGATCGAACAGGGACCGCACGGGATCCGTGTTAACGCGTTGAATCCGGGGATCATTGAAACGGCGATGACAAAAAAAGACGGTGATACCGCAGCCGATCTTACGGAGAATACACCGCTTGGTCGTCCGGGACAGCCCGATGAGGTCGCAGATGCTGCTCTGTTTCTTGCAAGTGATGAGGCCTCCTTCATCACAGGACAGAATCTCATCGTTGACGGTGGCTTTACCGCCTAATCAAAACAGTTCTTTCTACCCGATACTGTCGCAGAGTAACTAACAGCGTCTATGCTTTCCTTCTCGGGTGGATCTGTGTCTCACTGCTTGAGGAGGAAACGTTGTTTATAACGGGGTCGAATAGGGTTGAGTGGACCGGCCGACGTCTTATTTGACGACGTCGATTTTCCGCCGATCGATCGATAGTGCAACGGCGACGACGACTACGACACCGAGGATGATTTCTTGGACGAAAGGATCGACTGCGGTCAGGTTCATCCCATTTTGCAGTACTGCGATGACGAGCACGCCGAGGATCGTTCGGTGAGGACCACCGACGCCACCGGTTAGTGCCGTGCCCCCCATAACTATCGCTGCGATACTCGGGAGTAAAAGATCCGTCCCTGCGTCGGGTGATGCCGACGACAGTCGAGCAGCGAGTAAGAACCCGCCGATCGCACAGAGAAGTCCGGAGAGAACGAACGGATAGATCTTATACCGGTCGACTTTCGCACCCGAAAGTTCAACGACGCGTTCATTCTCCCCGAGTGCGTAGCAGTACCGGCCAAACTTCGTTCGGAACGCGATGAACACCGTGCCCAGATAGATCACCACCGACCAGAAAACGAGGTTTGGTAGGCCCGGGATGAGCTCCCCAGTTGCGATGCTCCGAATCGCATCATTTCTAAAGTTGATGCTCGACCCACCGGTCATGATCAAAGCGATCCCCGTCATTACGGACATCGTTCCAAGCGTCACCAGGAACGATGGCACTTTGAATTTAGCGAATACGTAGCCGTTCGCAAACCCGGCAAGCATTCCTCCAGCTAGAACTAGCGGAATCGCAAGAAAGCCGAACTGTGCGACGAGGATCACGGTGAGGACACCCATCAGATTGACCAGTGCAGCCACCGAGAGATCGATACTTTGCTGTAGGATTGGGAACGTTCCCGCTAGTGCAACCAAAAGTAACAGTGAGCTGTTTACTGCCACGTTATTGATGAGATTCCCGTACGTGAGGAAGTTCTCGCTCAGGGCGGTGAACAACGCCACCAGCCCGAAAAGCATCACAAACGGTCCGAGATCGATTATCCAATCCTGACGCGTTCGCTGTTCTCGCTGTTCTTGCCACCAGTTCTGGACGTTTTCCGTTGTGCTGTTTGTGCTCATGTTAGACCATCAACTCGATTAGTTTTTCTTCGGTTGGCTTTGCATCAGGTGAAGCGTCGATCGGCTCGCCGGCGAATGATCCATCCTCCATAACTGCAATTCGGTTGGATAATCCGATTACTTCGGGTAGCTCGTCGCCGATAAGCACGATTGAGATCCCGTTGTCGGTTAGCTCTCGGCAGAGACGATACACTTCTTCTTTTGCGCCGACGTCGATTCCACGAGTAACGTTGTCCATGACGAGGATCGGTGTTTCATGTGCTAACCATCGGGCGATAACGACCTTCTGCTGGTTCCCACCGCTCAGGCCGTGTACGAGCGCATTTGGACCCGGTGTCTTGATGTTGAGGTCTTCGATCATCTCTTCGGTCACAGACGATTCCGCATCCGTGTCGAGAAATGGGAGTCGGCCATGCATAGTACGCACCATTGCGAGTGACGTGTTCTTCAATACGGACTGGTACAGTAGTAACCCCTCTGATTTGCGGTCTTTTGGGATGTATCCAACCCCAGTGTCGACCATTTCAGTCGGCGACTTCGGTTTCACGTTGGTCCCATTGACAGTAAGGGTCCCATCGGTCGCTGGAGTCGCTCCTGCAAGAACTCGACCAAGTCTTTCCTTTCCGGACCCCTCAACACCAACGATTCCGAATATCTCACCGCGCTGGACCGAAAACGATATTGGTCCGAGTTCCTCTTCAGCTTGGATGTCGTTCACCTCAAGAACCGAGTCGCCGAGAGTAGATTCGTGGCGTTGCTCGGGAACACGATAGTACTCCGTAGAAGTCTCTCGACCGACCATGCTTCGTTGTAACTTGTCCGTCGTTGCATCCGTCGTTACGTATTCATCAACCATTTCACCATCTTTCAGCACGTAAATACGGTCCGTAATTTCGAGTACCTCATCCAGCTCGTGAGAGACGAACACGAACGTTGCTTCCTCTCGAAGGTCGTTGACCAAGTTGAACAAAAGTTCACGACCGTCTTCTTCGAGCCCCGCGGTCGGCTCATCGAGAAGGATAATCGGGTTCTCGGCCTTGCTCGACACGTGGAACGCTTTCGCAATCTCGAGCATCTGCCGTTCGTTGAACGAGTAATTCTTTACGAACTTGTCTACATCGATGTGAATCCCGAGATCATCGACAAACGCCTGGGCTCTTTTGCTCATCTCGCCCTTTTTCAAGATCCCTATCGACTCGCGTTCTCGCCCCAAGAACAGGTTCTCGTATCCTCTGAAATAAGTGATAACGTCCTGTTCTTGATGTACCAGCGAGACGCCGTACGATGCCGCTTCCTGGGGCCCGTTGAACTCGACAGCCGTCCCGTCTCTGTAGATCTTTCCGGCGTCGGATTGTAACACCCCTGTGAGGATATTAAGAAGTGTACTCTTTCCGGCGCCGTTTTCGCCGACGAGTCCGACTACTTCACCTCGATTGAGCTCAAGAGAGACGTCGGTTAATGCATCCACGTGTCGAAACGACTTCGAGACGCCCTCGACACGCAAGCTTGCTTCACCAGTCGGCTTCGAATCATTTCTTGTTAAGTCCGTCTTTTTGGTATCTACGCTGTATTCACTCATGGTTGTTCTTGAAGCGGATCCGTGTTGAAGTGCTCATCGTACGTCGATTGCACAGTAGCCAGTTCGTCAGTATCATCGTAGACTTCCGGAAGCGAGTACCCATCTGGAATGTCATCATCGTCCCAGTCGAGTACTCCTTGAAGATCATCTCGCCCCATCGGACTCATCTCGATCTGGGGATCCCACTCATCTTCGCCAACTTCTGCTTTCGACATTTGCTTCCAGTCGTACGGTGTTTCTCCGTCAAAGATCGCATCTTCGTACTGGTCAACTTCAATGATAGGAAGCTCGATCTCATCACCTATCCGGTCGCGCCACTCGTCCGGGTCAGCGACGACGAGCGGGGCGTTGAACGTCATCATCCGTTCTGCATCGCTGAGTTCGTAGCCTTCGATGAAATCATGCGCTTTCGCAATTGACCATCCTGCTTGCCATGGACCCATACCAGAGATGCTACCAGCCATCCGCCCGTCTCGAATACGTTCGAGTGCGGGTTCGGTTGCATCGATACCGACAACTGGCACGTCGTAACCGCTTTCTTCGAGTCGCTGCAAACCGCCGATCGCGACGTCGTCGTTTTGTCCGAAAAAACCCTCAATATCGTCGCCGTGCGTCGAGATCAGGTCAGACATTGCATCCCTGGCGTCTGTTCGGATGAAGTTTCCCTGCAGGACCGGCTCAAGTCGCTCAATATCGGGATACTCTTCGAGAGCAGCCTCGAGTCCGATATTTCGGCCAGTGTTCGGGGCCGTCCCACGGTTTCCCTCGATGTGCACGAACGATCCTTCACCGCCCATTTCCTCGAATAGTACCTTTGCAGAGGCGTAAGCGTGATTAACGAAATGAGGTGTGAAGAACTGGACGTACTGGGATCCAGCATCTAACGGTGTATACCAGTCAGCGATCGTAACTGCGAGTATCGTCGGGACCTCCCCAACAACCGCAGTCTCGGCGAGTGAGAGTGCCGCTGCATTAGTATAGGTTTGCCCGACAATCATTTCGACCATACTCGCAACCGCAGTATCGAACTGCGATTGTTGCTGGTCAACATCGCCTCCATTGGTCTGAAGATTTGTGTCGTATCCGAACGTCTCACACGCCTCCTCGTATCCTCTCTGCCATGATAACCAGTACGAGTTCTCGAGATTGGCGACTGAGCCGACTGCTTCTCGGCTCTCACCCCGACTCGAAACGCAGCCTGCAAGCGCCCCCAAGCCGACTGCAGCGCTACTGCTGGCTGTAGTTTTGATAAACCGGCGCCTAGTCTGCCCGATGTTATGCTTCACCATGCTTCTCTACCAGCCAGTCTATTGTACTGGTACAAGTAACTTGGGGTATTATCCATGATGTTTTCCCAGTGATGGTAGTTTTCATCGACTGAACGATCTCGTCACGGAAGCAGCGCTGCAGCGTACAGCTCAGTACATAACCTTTCCAGCAGAGACATTCAAATCTTGGCCAGTGATCCGGTCGGCGTCACTCGAACACAGGAACGCCGCTACCTTAGCGATATCTTCTCGTTCGACCAGCTCTCCACGAGCGCTCTCCGATTCTGCTGCTTGCCTAACGTCCTCAAATGTCTGGCCAGTTGACTCGGCTTTTTTTTCGAAAACACGCTTGATACGCGGCCCATCAACCGATCCAGGACAGATCGCATTAACGTTGATATCGTGCTCCCCAACTTCCGCTGCAAGCGTCCGAGTGAAACCAATAAGACCCATTTTCGTCGCTGCGTACGGTGTTCGGTGTTCAAGCGGCCGCTTGCCAGTAACAGAGGCCACATTTACAATTCGGCCGTACCCCTGCGATTTCATCGCTGGTATCGCTTCTTTGCAGGCAAGAAATGGGCCACGAAGATTGACATCGATTGTTTCATCCCAATCGGTAGCTGAGATCTCCTCACACGGTGACGTTGGACCTGCGATTCCAGCATTATTGACTAAGGCATCGATTGTCTCGAACTCTGCGAGCGCAGTTTCGATAGTCGATTGAACACTTTCGGGGTGCTTGAGATCAGTATGAAGGCCAAGTGCTCGTTGTTCTTCTGCCTCGACGAGCGATCGTGTTTCTTCCATTCCCTCTTCATCCAGATCAGCAATGACGATATCCAGGCCATGTCTCGCTAGCTCAACGGCAATTGCCTGCCCGATACCGCGGCCGCCGCCAGTAACTACTGCTGTGCGATTCGAACGCATACATCGAGAACGAAGGCTTTGGTATAAAAATTTATCCCCGAACCCGCAATTCGCCTCTTCTACAGTAGTCTTGGAATAGGTTGGATCGTTCATAGTGGCAGCTGGGTCGTTCAATCTCCAGCGTTTCTACAGCAACTCCACAGAGAACGAGCAACCACTCATATTTCATCCTCTCACGACGATAGTGACTCGGAGCACCGGAACATATAAGTAAAAGAGCCCTGATCTGGGCAGTATGCCATACAATGGCTATGAGGACTACTTCGACCGAAAGCTGATTATCAGTGTCGCAACAACTGGTGGACACCAAGGGAAAGAGGCGAATCCGAACCTTCCGCTCGAGCCAGAAGAAATCGCCCGAGACGTTCGTGACTGCGAAGAGGCAGGTGCATCTATGGTGCATCTCCACGCCCGAACTGACGATGGAGAAACCACCAAAGATATCGGACGATACCAGGCTATGCGAGACGCGATCGATGACTACTGTGACGACATCATTATCAACTTCACGACGGGTGGTGGCGGTATCTACTCTCGCGAGGAACGGATTGCACCGATCCTCGAAACCGAACCGCGCCCCGACGTGGCAACTGTCGACGTCGGCCCGATGAACTTCGGACAGACGCGGACAGCCATCAATCCTCGCGAGCAGAACGAAGAATACGCTGAACGAATGCGAGAAGCTGGTGTCAAGCCGGAACTCGAGATTTTTAATCCGGGCCACATTCCTGAAGTGAACCATCTCATCGACGAAGGACTTCTCGAAGCACCGTACTGGTGTACGCTTATCCTTGGCATGCAGACTGGAACTCCGGCCCACCCCAGAAATCTCCTCAATCTTGTCGATAATCTTCCTGAACCCGCTGAATGGCAAGCCCTTGCAGTCGGTCGACATCAGCTACCGTTGACAACAATGGCGATCACCCTCGGCGGCCACGTCCGAGTTGGGATGGAAGACAACGTCTACTACCGAAAAGGAGAGTTGGCTGAGAGTAACGCACAATTCGTCCGACGGGCGGCTCGAATCGCGAACGAATTAGAACGACCGATTGCATCGCCTGCTGAGGCGCGTGAAATGCTCGGGCTGTAACTACGTCTTCCTGCTGGAACAACTCCGTTGTTCCGAGAGCCGACAAGCCTGATTCGGGAGAGCCAAATAATATATATGGACACTGTAGCAGTCAATAGTGAAGCTACTCTCACCTACTGCATGTGGCTTGATCGCTGCTTCCTAACGGTATACGATAAAATACGATTGATGGCCTGTACAGACCTCTATCAGCAGGATCTGGTAGTCAACTTGGAAATGGCTTGGTTCAGAACAAAGCCCGATCCAGTGGTATAATCTCCGAGTCAAAAATACAGACTTTGGGGAGGTAATTAGATGTGGAATTAGTGATAATACGGTCGATAAACCCCCTTCACCCATGCCGAATTATATATACCTCGATTACGTTGGTGGAGTATGAAAGAGACAGACGGCCGGGTACTACAAACAACAGCAACCTCTCTCGACGTCATAGAGATGCTTCGTGAACTGGACGGAGGACGAGTTACTGAGTTGGCTGCAGAACTTGACCTAGCGCCCAGTACAGTTCACTCACACCTGACAACCCTGCTAACGCGAGGCTACGTTACTAAGACCGGAGATGAGTATCGTCTCAGCCTCCGGTTCCTTGACCACGGAAACTACGTCCGCACTAGAAAAAGGGCGTACCGAGTTGCTGAGTCGTATACTGATCAACTCGCTCAAGAAACGGACTGTCGGGCAGTGTTTACCGTAGAAGAAAATGGAAAAGGAGTCTATGTCCACACCTCGTCGGGGAAACATGCTGTCTGGACATATTCGACGGTTGGAAAGCAGTTCTATCTCCATCAGACAGCCTCTGGAAAAGCAATTCTCTCGGAATTTCCGAAGGATAAGATAGAAGAAATAATTGGTCAACGGGGTCTTCCATCGACGACAGAAAATACGATCACCGATCAGAACGTGCTTTTCGATCAGTTGGAATCCATTCGCGAGAGCGGAATTGCCTTCAATTACGAAGAGCAACTGGAGGGAATCAAAGCCGTTGGTGCTCCAGTGACCGGACCGGATGACCGTGTCTTGGGGGCTTTCAGCGTTGCCAGCCCGGCTAATCGGCTTACCGAGGATCAGTTCGAGAAGGACATTCCGAAAATTCTGCTTGGCGTTGCTAACGAGTTCGAACTCGAGATCTCGATGTCATAATCTAAGCGTGGAATTACAGCTGTATACTTGTAATTCAGATTTTCACTTTGCTCAGTACCCTGCACAGCCATAGCAACCGTTAGAATTTCACTCATAAGTGGTAATGACTTCAAAGTGGATTTCTTGACGAGAATTCTGTCGAGAAGCTACAAAATGCTCTTGAGACCCGAAGCAACACTTTCGATCTGGGACTATCAACCTCGAGTTGCTTCAGCGACCGATCGTGATCGCCGCGAACGGTGCATCCTCTAATTTGTATGAGTATGGCTGCAATTCATACTGCACGAGTACGACCCATACATCTATAAGGCACTGTCTAGTTTAGCACCTCCGCTGGCGTTTGTCCGTTGAGTGCTTGGTGCGGTCGTTGTGTGTTATAATAGTGTACGAACTCTTCAAGCCGTTCCCTGACGCTCGCCCGACTGCCCACCCACGAGTTATGGAAGCGGTCAACTCGCATCTTGAAGGCGTGAAACCACTTTTCGATCAGGTTTCGATCAACGTAGTCGAGCTGACCGCTCAACCCTAATCGAGAGAGGGCAGTCAGATAGCCGTAGCCATCGACGAGAAACACAGTCTCGGAGAGATCGTGTTTCTCGGTTAATCGATGCAGAAACGCAGCGGCTGGATCGGTGCCTCGTCGTCCGAACACTGCGACATCGAGAATGAGTCTAGAGTCTACATCTATTGCAGCGTACACCCAAGACCAGTCACCGTTAATCCTGACAGCGGTTTCATCAATGGCGACCCGCGAGGGCTTCGCCGTCGGCGGGTCTGAAACGCTGTCAGCCAGCCGATGTACCCAGTTCCAGATTGCTTGATGAGATCGCTTGACGCCGATCAAGCGAAGAATCGATTGTGTCTCTCGGAGAGAACACCCGGTCGCGTGGAGGCGGACGGCGAACACCCTGACGGGCGTCGCCGTCCGCTCGCGCTCCCAAGCTTCATCAAATTCCGCCGCGTAGCACTCGCTGAGCAGGTCTGCGAGCGTCATAGCCAAACTAGCTCTATGACCTGCTCGTTTCTCAAACCGCGCTAACTAGACGGTGCCGCGCCAGCCGAAGAGGCGCAGAACTATACAGTGCCACAGTGAGCAATTACCTCTAACGCTTACTATAGTCCGCATTATTGTCTTTACACAAGTACCATTGTAACCACGTTCAATACACAGAAGATTGGTGATTCCATAAATTCTATCCGACAATTACGAAAGCAGAATTTTTCGAGACCAGTAGCTTCGGGACCTGATGGCTCAATATGCGGTTTTGTTCGCCTAAGAGCATTCGGATAAGATTCCGCGCCAGCCGAAAGTAGGCTCTATGAGCTTCTAACCATTGTTTCGGCCGACCAAGAAGTAAGTAATTACTCGATCCGTCGATTCGAGTCAGCAAACGCTACACGAGCCCTGAAATATAACGACGTTAGGTAGCATTGTTTCCACACTCGATTCGGCCATCTCGAATTCTCTGTTGTATATAGATCTTCGTTGCCCTTACATAACTAACTCGAAATTCCAGTGTAGGTCGAACTGAAAGTGAAACCACGGTCTTCTGCTTACCAAAAGAACCGAAACCGGTGTCGACCAATACTGAGAACACATAAGATGGTACCCGAAGGACCTTCCGAGCCTGCCGAAAACTTTCTATGGTAATCGATTATTGGTATGTCCATGACAGAACGGTCAAATCAATCAGTCCGGCGGGCCTTCATACTCGTTGATGAGCTTGCAGAGAACGGTCCGCGGGGGGTCTCGGATCTGGCGAACCAACTCGACATGCCGGTAAGCACCGTTCACGACTACCTTCAGGCACTTATCGCAACGGGCTACGTCACGAAGACTGATTCGGAATACAAGACGACAACGCGGTTTTTGGAGGTCGGACATCAACAGCGCCATCGGCTGGAGGTGTTCAAGGCGGCCCGAGAGGAACTCAAGACCGTGGCCGAGGAGACAGGCGAGCACGCGACGCTGATGATAGAGGAGGACGACCAGGCAGTGATTGTTGCCGTACAGGAGGGTCCGGAGGCAATCAATCTGTTCGCGTATCCGGGGGCTCGGATGCCGCTGCACGCAACGGCTCCGGGAAAAGCAATGCTCGCGCACATGGCAAGAGAGCAGGTCACGGAGATCATCGATCGCTACGGACTGGTCGAAGTGACGCCTCGAACCGTCACCGAACCGGACGTGCTGTTCAACCAGCTCGAGGAGGTCCACAGCAAGGGGTACGCGATTGACGTCGGGGAACGCATCGCGGGGATGGTCTGCATCGCGGCGCCTATCCTGGACAAAGAGGACAAGGTCCGAGGAGCGATCTGTGTCTGCGGCCCAGAGAGCCGACTTGATGAGGACCGACGGGCTGAGATCGCCGACGTCACACAGCGAGCGGCGAACGTGACGCAGGTGAATCTAGACTACGTCTGAGATCCGAGCTACCGTTTTTTGACCGTTACTCGTCCGCGACCGGTGCAAGCGCACCCATTGTACTCTCGGCCAGATCATCGGCCGCCTGTTCGGGAATCGTCAACAGCGGCTGGTCGACTGGGGTCTCGGAGACGAGGTCACGAAGTCGCTGGCGCGCGGCCTCCGGCGTTCCCGCGACGCCGAGTTCGTGGACCATCTCGTCGGTGACGAGTTCGGTGGCTTCACTGCGGTCACCGTTTCGCCAAGCATCGGCGACGCGCTCGGCACGGTTGGGGAACACCGTCCCGATCGCGTCCCGGTAGCTGTCCGCGCTACCGGCATAGTAGGCGATGTGGCCGCGCACAGCGTCGTAAGCCTCGGTCTCGTCTTCGCTCACCGCCGCCGGGACGTACGGGGCGATTGTGATCTCGTCAGGATTGCGGTCCGCCTCGCGCGCCGTTTCTTCGACGGTCTCGAACGCGTTCTCGAGACCGGAGAACGGGATGTTGTGAGGCATCCACCCGTCGCAGAGGCGACCGACGACGCGACGGTTCGCTGGTCCGAGTGCCGCGTGATAGATCGGAACGTCTCGGTCGACTGGTGGCACACCGTTGACTGAGATCAGTTCACCGTCGTAGTCGACGGGTTCGTCGCCCGCCAGTATCGCCTGAATCACCTCGATGGTCTCGTGAGCACGGCGGACAGGGCGTTCGAACGCCATCCCGTGGACGTTCTCGACGGCGGTCGGCGTGCTCGTGCCGACGCCCATGGACGCGCGGCCATCGGAGACTTGATCGAGCGTCGCCGCTGTCATCGCTAAGACGGCGGGCGTCCTCGAAAAGACGTTCACGATCGCAGTCCCGATCTCGACCTCGTCGGTCCGGGCGGCGATCTCTGAGAGCTTGACCACGGAACTCGTTCCCCAGAGTTCCCCCATCCAGACCGAGTCGTACCCCTGTGCTTCTGCTTCGATCGCGAGATCGGTCGGATCGTGCTCGCCGGTACGCGGAATTACTAGGCCGAGATGCATACGCCCCACTTTGCGATTCGCTGTGATAAATCATTCTGCGGAAACAGTTCGACCGACGGGACGAGCGAATCGATGATTCGATCCGACCGCTCCCGACGACGTGCAGCGTTCGTAGCCGCTCGCTATCGACCCACGAACTCGGGATCGCCGTCACCGAAGAACGCCTCGAGACCGCGCTCATAGTCTTCTGTCCGCGTCGCCGCCGCGATAGCATCTACCTCGGCGGCCAGCTGCGACTCGAGGCTCCGCTCGTAGCTATCGGTGAGCAACCGCGTTGCCGACCCGAGCGCGCGCGTTGGTCCGGCGGCGAGTTCGGCGGCGACTGCGTCCAGTCGGCCGCCGAACTCGCCCGCGGGAGCAACCTCGGCCGCGAGACCGAGTTCGACGGCTTCCTCGGCGGGGATCGGCTTATCTCGGAGGACGATCTCCTTTGCGGTCCGGAGGCCGACAAGTCGCGGCAGGAAGAACGTCGCACCACCGTCTCCGGTCAGCCCGATTCCTGAGTAAGCGTACTTCAGTGTCGCGTCCTCACCGAGTACGACCAGATCAGGCATGAGGGCCAGACTGAATCCGATTCCGGCGGCGACGCCGATGATGCCGCCGATGACCGGCGTTTCCGTCCGGTGGAACTGAACGATCGCTTCGTGGGCACGGCCCGCCAGCTCCCGCAGCAGGGGCGCGTCCGATTCGTTACCCGAGAACTGCGAGAGGTCGGCCCCGGTGCCGAAGAAATCCCCCGTATGCGTCAGAACGATGCATCGCACGTCCCGGTCATCTCCCAGTGTCGTCGCGACCGACACCAGTTCGTCGGCCATTTCGAGGGTGAGCGCGTTCCGTCCGGCAGTGCTGTCGAGCGTGACCGTCGCGATGCCGTCGTCGCGATCGACGGACAGGTTGTCGTAATCGTGCACGGCGACCGATTCGCGCCGATGTAAATTAACTATTACCGGTCAGTCTCGTCGAGTGATAGTTCGGAGGCGAGAGCTGCCACACTTTAGTAACGGCCTCGCGAATGACCCTCGCATGGGACTCATAGAGCTCACTGGTGAACAGGAACTCATCAGGAACACGGTCCGAGAGTTCGTCGAGAACGAGGTCGGAACGGACGTCCACGAGGCCGACAAGAGCCAAGAATTTCCGGAGGACATCTGGGACGGACTCGCAGACCTCGATCTCACTGGGATGACAACACCAGAGGAGTATGGCGGCCTCGACGTCGATACGCCGACGTATAGCCTCGTCAACGAGGAACTCGCGTACGGTCACCTCGCCGTCGCGACGGCGTTATCCGTTCACTGTCTCGCAACGTCGTGTATCAGCCAGTTTGGATCCGAGGAACGCAAGGAGGAGTGGCTCCCGGACATGGTCTCGGGTCGGCCCGTCGGTGCGTTCGCGCTGTCGGAACCCGATGCCGGCTCGAACCCGGCTGAGATGACAACCGAGGCGCGTCCCGAGGGCGACGAGTTCGTCATCAACGGCAAGAAACAGTGGATCACGAATGGCGAGCGAGCAGGCGTCGTTATCTTGTTCGCCAAGACCGACCGGGACGACCCCGACAGCGTCACCCAGTTCCTCGTCCCCAAGAACGTCGATGGCCTTGAGGTCGGCAAGAAGGAGGACAAACTCGGGTTGCGAGCTAGCGACACGACGACGCTGATCTTCGACGATGTCCGGATTCCGGCCGAGAACCGCCTGACTGAAGTCGGCGAGGGACTCAAGTCCGCCTTCTCGATCCTGACCGGCGGCCGGATCGCGATCGCAAGTCAGGCCGTCGGCGTTGCACAGGCGGCCCTCGACGACTCGATCACCTACGCGAACGACCGCGAGCAGTTCGGACAGCCCATCATCGAACATCAGGCCATCGGTCACAAGCTTGCCGATATGCAGACGGACGTACAGGCAGCCCGGTTACTCACTCGAGACGCAGCGAGAAAGAACGACAACGGCGTCGATCCGAAGGCAGCAGCCATGGCGAAGTACTTTGCGAGCGAGACGGCGGTCGACGTAGCGAACGAAGCGGTCCAGATTCACGGCGGCTACGGCTATACGAAGGATTTCGACGTCGAACGCTACTATCGCGACGCCAAGATTACGACGATCTACGAGGGGACCTCCGAGATCCAGCAGAAGATCATCGCTCGACATCTCAAGCGGTGAAACACCGCTGACAGTCGCTTCTTACGATCTCAGTCGTGCTCGTAAAACCCCTTCCCGGTCTTCTTCCCGAGGTCGTCGGCCTCGACCTTCCGCTTGAGCAGATACGCAGGTTTGTACCGATCTCCGAGTTCCTCATGTAACGTCTCGGAGGCATGCAGACAGATATCGAGGCCGATGTGATCCGCCAGCGTGAGTGGTCCCATCGGGACGTTCGTCCCGAGTTCCATGCCGGCGTCGATGTCCTCCTTCGTCGCGACGCCCTCTCATAGGCACGAATTCCCTCGTTGATCCATGGCATCAGGATTCGGTTCGTTACGAAGCCCGGTTTGTCGTCGGACTGCCACGTCGTCTTCTCGAGGTCCTCGGCTACCTCGTGTGCAAGGTCGACGACATCGCCCGTCGTTTTCTCGCCGACGACGACTTCGACACCCTCCATGATCGGTACAGGATTCATGAAGTGCAGGCCGATCACGCGCTCGGGCCGCTCAAGATCCGCGGCGATCGAGGTGATCGAGAGCGTGCTCGTGTTCGTCGCCAGCACGGCATCTTCCTCACACACGTCCTCGAGGTCGTCGAAGATGTCCCGCTTAACCTCGAGGTCCTCGAGCGCGGCCTCAACGACGAGGTCGCAGTCCTCGAGGTCCTCGAGTGCGGTCGTCCCTTCGATCCGGTCGCGGATCGCCTCGGGACCCTCCTCGAGCGCGTCTCGGTTCGCGAGGCGATCGAGGCTATCGTCGATGTTCTCGAAGCCGCTCTCGACGAACTCCTCCTTGATGTCCCGCATCACGACGTCGTATCCGTGTGTAGCGGCCACCTGTGCAATACCATTGCCCATCGTACCCGCGCCGACGACGCCGACGCGGTCGATCCGCTCTATAGACATCACCGGTTTCTGCTTCGACGACGATGATAAGTGTGCCGGCTGTTCGCCGCCTTTGGGCTGCTGCTCCCAGACGATACACATATCCCAATTCGCCTAATAGTGACACGGTAGCTAATGTCGAAGGCATTCATCGCCGGATCAGGCACGACTCCGTTCGGATCGTTCCCCAATCGATCGGGGCGAGAACTGTTCGCAGAGGCCGGGCTCTCCGCACTCTCGGACGCCGGAATCGATCCCGACGACATCGACGAGGTGTTCTACGGCAACTTCCTCGGATCGCTGTCGGAGCGACAGGGTCACCAGGGACCACTCGCCGCTGAAGCGCTGGGTACGACCGCGCCGTCGAGACGCGTCGAGAGCGCGTGTGCCTCAAGCGGACTGGCGGTCCGCGACGCGGTCCGGGCTGTCCGGAGCGGCGAGTCCGATATCGTCGTGGCTGGCGGAATGGAACGGATGAGCAACATGGGAACCGAGGGGGCGACCGATGGACTGGCCCGCGCTGCCGACGAGCTCTTCGAAGTGCGGTCCGGCGTTACGTTCCCAGCGGCCTACGCGCTGATGGCGCGCGCGTACTTCAACGCGTTCGGTGGCGATCGCAAAGACCTCGCTCACGTCGCCGTCAAGAACCATGACAACGCGCTCGTCAACGACCACGCCCATCTCCGAGAAGAGATTGCGGTTGACGACGTCCTCGAGGCGCCGGAGCTCGCGGCGCCGTTCGGCCTGTACGACTCCTGCCCGATCAGCGACGGTGCGGCCGCCGTCGTTCTGGTATCCCCGTTGTACGCCGCCGAACACGGGCTCGATACTGGCGTTGCGATCACAGGGACCGGCCACGGCGGCGATACGATGGCTCTCCAAGACCGGCGATCGCTGGCGAAGACACCAGCTACGCGGGAAGCCGCCACAGAAGCGTACGACGACGCAGAGATCTCCCCGTCGGACGTCGCGTTCGCGGAGGTTCATGACTGTTTCACAATCGCTGAGGTCCTCGCACTCGAGGGCCTCGGGCTGTACGGATACGGCGAAGCTGTGGGTGCCGCACGTCGTGGAGAGACTCGCCGCGACGGCGAACTCCCGATCAACCTTTCGGGTGGACTCAAGGCAAAGGGACACCCCGTCGGCGCTACGGGTGCAGCGCAGATCGCGGGCGTTCGGACTCTGCTTGAGGGAACCCATCCACGCTCGGACGCGCTGGGCGACGACGCGACCGTCGGACTCGCACACAACGCCGGCGGAACGGTCGCCAGTGCGACTGTTCACGTGTTGGAGGTGGTTACGTGAGCGACTCCTGCGACGGCAGCTACGATGACTTCCTCGACGCGCTCGAGACCGATGACGGCTATTATTATACGTGTTCGAACGGCCACGGGACGCTGCCGCCGCGTCGTGTTTGCCCCCACTGTGGTGACCGTGACCTCGAGAGCGAGCCACTCCTAACGAGGGGTAAGATCGTCACGTACACGACCGTCACGGTTCCGACGCCGCGATTCGAGGACGACGCGCCGTACGTCACGGCGATCGCAACGTTCGGCTCGGTCAGGGTGACCGGTGTCCTGCTGGGGGTCGAACCGGCTGACGTCGAACGAGGTCTGGAGGTCACCGCGACCGTTACCGAGACCGAGACAACCGACGAGCGAACGATCGCCTTCCGACCTTGACATGCCACACAGAACACCCATCACTATCGACTGGGGCGATACCGACGCGGGCGGTCTCATCTATCACCCACGGTTCTTTCACTTTGTCATCGTCGGGTTGAACGACTACTTCACGCTCGCGACTGACGGTGAGCATTTGATGGAGACGTATCGGAAGGCCAGTTACGTCCTCCCCGCCGTCGAGGCATCGGCGTCATTTCACTCTCCCCTCCGCGCGGGTGATGAGGTCGTGATCGAGACGACCGTCGTCGATAGCGGCACCGCCTCGCTGACGCTCGCCTTCACCGTCATACGAGCCGAGACCGATGAACCCGTCGCCGACGGCGAGGTGTCGTTTGTCTTCGTTGATGGCTCGTTTGACGCGGCACCGCTCCCTGAGGAGATCCACGAGTGCATTCGCGAACGCGGGGACGCCTAACACGTGTCGGTCGTCGATTTTCGGACCCGGTGTCGGAGATGAAGGTGGCTTTGTAGCGTTACTCTCGAGTACGGCGACCACCTCGAGACCGAATCTGAGGTAATGAACGAGATTTTCGGTTTGCGGGGTGGGTCCGACCTACGCGTGTTTCTCCTGTTCCTGTTCGCGGAGCTCGACGCGACGAATCTTCCCGCTCGAGGTCTTCGGGAGTTCATCGACGAATTCGATGCGTCGGGGATACTTGTACGGGGCCGTCTCTTCCTTCATGAACCCTTGGAGTTCGTCCTTGAGATCGTCACTACCGTCATATCCGTCGGCAAGAATGGTGTAGGCTTTGACGACACTCCCTCGCTCGTCATGAGGACTGTCGACCACGGCGGCCTCGGCAACGGCGTCGTGGCTGACGAGCGCGTCCTCAACCTCGAAGGGGCCGATTCGGTAGCCCGACGAGATGATGATGTCGTCCGCCCGTCCCTCGAAGAAGAAGTAGCCTTCCTCGTCCTGCGAGGCCAGGTCACCAGTCCGATAGTAGTCGCCCGAGAGCTTCTGCTCGTCGAGTTCGGGCTTCTCGTAGTAGCCGTCGAAGATCGCCGGCGAGTCGACGGGGACCGCGATCTCGCCGATCTCGCCCTCCTCGACCTCTTCCTCGTCCTGCGTGTCAATGATTGTCGCGCCGACACCTGGCGTCGGTTTCCCCATGCTGCCGGGCTTGATGTCGATGCCCGGATAGTTCGTCACGAGGGCAACGGTCTCGGTCTGGCCGTAGCCGTCGCGCGGCGTCACACCCCAGGCTTCCTCGATGCGTTCGATCGGCTCGCGGTTGAGCGGTTCGCCAGCCGAGAGCGTGTCGTTGAGCTGTACGTTGTACGACTCGAGGTCGGCGTTCGCGAACATCCGATACTGGGTCGGGACAGCACAGAGCTTGGTAACGCCCTCGTCCTCGAGGAGTTCGAGGAAGGTCTCAGGCTCGAAGTCACCGTCGTAGATGAGCTGCGTCGCGCCGGTCGTGAGGCCGACGCCGACCGGACTCCAGAACCACTTCGCCCAGCCGGTACCGGTCGTCGCCCACAGGAGTTCGTCGTCGAGGTCGGTATCTTCGTCGACACCCCACCAGTACGGCGCATTGACCGCGTTGAAGCAGTACATCCAGCGGTGCTTGTGGAGGACCGGTTTCGGCTGGCCGGTCGTGCCGCTGGTGTAGTTGATCGACATCGGATCGGCAGCGCCGAGGTCGGGGCCGTCGTACTCGGTCGACTGGCCGTCGACGACCGACTCAAACGTCGACCACTGCTCGTCCCCGGTGTTACCGTCGCCGTCGAGGACGATGACGCGCTCAAGGGGAGTGTCGTCGAAAACTGGTTCGACCATGTCGGTCAGCGACTCGTGAACGACGACGGTCGAGGCGTCGCAGTCGTTCGCGCGGAACTCGATATCCTTTGCCCGAAGCATCGACGAGCAGGGGACGAGCAGTGCACCGACTGAAAGGGCACCCAGCTGAATCGCAAATGCGTCGGGATGGCGGGGGAAGAGGTGCATCACTCGATCGCCCTTGCTAACGCCGAGTTCCTCGAGCCCGTTTGCGAACCGGTTCATCTCGTCGCAGAGGTCGGCATAGGTCCGCTCAGATCGGTCGCCTTCCTCGTTCAAATACTTGACAGCGACGCGATCACCGATCTCGTTAGAGTAGTCCTCGATGACGGAGGTGACGGTATACGATTTGGGAATGTCCCATTCGAACTCCTCGACTGTGGCAGAGTAATCCACACCCATACGTGGTTCATGATACTAGATCATATTTAATGCTTTGCTATTTATGTCCTTTTTGCCTCTTTGAGAAGTGAAAGGAAGTCACTGATGTAACGGGTTGCGATCCCAAACTAACCCGAGCGGGTTATGGTAAATGTTAACAGCATCGACGCGGTCGGTAGCATATGGACCGGAGCAAACAGGTGTACGAGCAGGAGGCGACGGGCTGGGAACGCGGCCTCTATGACGACATCATGCACACGTTCCGAGCTCCGATCGTCAATTGGATCTTCCGAACAACGATCGCGAACTACCCAGCGTTCCTTCGGTACGCCTGGGCACAGGTCAAGCCGGTGTTCGAGACCCGACGGTTCGGTCAGTTCACAGTCTCCTATCGAGATACCGTCCTCTCGGCGCTCGAGGCGAACGCCTCCGTTCCATCCCTCCGGTTCGATGAGCTCGACGTTTCGCCAGCCGAGTTCGGCGAACTCAAGGGACAACTCGCGACGTACGACGTCGTCGCACCCCGGCTTGCGGTCCTCTTCGAACTCGTCGATAGGGGACTCCATGGTGAGCCGATCGGAACCGATCCCGACCGTACACGCGACGCGACAGCGCCACTCCCGACCTGGCTCGACGCCGACCGCGGACGGCCACCGACACTGATTGCGTTCGACGACCCGCCGGACGAACTGGCTGACACCGTCTCGTCCATTCAATCGTTTCACGGACTCGAAGAGGGGCTCCCGAGCATTTATCGGACGCTCGCGCAGTGGCCCGGCTACCTGAATCCAATGTGGAACGCCGTCGAGCCGGTCTGCCGGAGCGACGCGTTCTCCACTGCGGTCGATAACGCTCGGTCGGCGGTCGAGGCGTTTGTCGATTCAATCACCTACGTACCGAAGATCGACCCCGACTCACTCGAGCAGCGAGGGTTGGACGACGAGGTTGTCAGGGACCTACAGGACCTGTTCCGCGACTTCAATCGTGGACCTATCGAAACCGTGATTCCGGCACTGCCAACATACGCGGCGACGGTCAACGTCGCCGGACCGCGCTCGTTCGGCTGAGGCGACGTGTTCTGGTCGTTAGTGACCAACGTTGTCAGAGCACACTATATACGGGGCGACGGTGAACTCCTTTCGTATGTCGTTCAATCCGACCGCAGTCGAGACGGTGACCGTCGACTCCTATGAGACACTCGTCGATCCGTCCGCCGTCGAAGCGACTCTCGCCAAATACGTCGACGAGGAATCGATAACCTCGATCTCCAATCACTGGCGGGCTCGCTCGCTCATGTACACGATGGTCGGCAACTTCACCGACACCTATCAGCCATTCTATGAGATGAACCGCGACGCGCTCCAACACGCGCTCGAGAGCCACGGGATCGACCTCCCCACGGAGACGATTGACGGGATCCTCTCCACTTATCATGACCTCGATCCGTTCGACGACGTTCAGAGCGGACTTGAGGCACTCACCGATGCCGGCTACTCAGTCTACGTCCTCTCAAACGGGAACCCTGAGATGCTCGAGTCGATGATCGACACGGCAGAAATCGAGGACATCGTCGCCGACACGATCAGCGCCCACGAGATTCAGCGGTTCAAACCCGCGGTCGAGATTTACCGTCACGCTGCGGACCGGACAGGAACCCCGATCGAGTCGATTGCTCACATCGCTGGCCCCTCCTTCGACGTCCAGGGCGCGATGCACGCCGGTATGCAAGGGGTGTAGATCGACCGACGGGACGGAGTCTGGGATCCGTTCGGCAGTGAACCGAACCTGGTGATTGAGACGTTTCACGACCTCGTGGACGCTCTCGAGGAATAGTTCCCCACGTGTTTCAGATGACTTCTTTCGGGCGTCGCCGGTCCCTCTCTAATCGATTCATCCGCTTCATTGACGATAGATATCTCCCAACTGCCGGAAAATTAAACCAACACTACGCGAGGTAACAACACGATATTAGGTATGGAACTATGTGGGAGGCTCTTCTAGGCATAAGAGCTTAATACTTGCATTATGACGAGGTGAAGTGTATGCAGACTCATACCAAGGAAGCACTCGCATCACTGATTGCTGCGTTGGCACTCATTGGTGTGATCCACTCAGGGATCTGGTTCACCATGTTCGGAACACCAGACTTCAGAGTACTGGGATTCCCGTTCCACTACTTCTGGATGGTGGCTGGTGGGCCGGCAGCGATGTTCGTCCTGTATTGGGGGTACTATCAGTATGTCACCACCTCGATCATGGACGAAAAAGAGCAACTGAACGCATCCGTAGGCGACGCAAGTGGAACCGACGAGGTCGGTGCGGAACCGGGTGATACCGATGATTAAGCCGCTTCAGCAAGTGGGGGAATACCCGTTTCAGGAGACGTTCACCGAACTCCTCATCCCGCTGACCATCATTGGTCTCACGTTCGTCGCCTATTACGGGATCAGCTACTACATGAAAAACCGGATCAAGGGGACGGACGACTACATGGTCGCCGGCCGGACCATTGGTCCGTTCGTCAACGGCTCCGCAATCTCCGCGACTTGGGAGAGTCTGGCGACGTTTATGGGCGTCGTCGCCCTGATGGTGCAGGTCCAGATCCCGTTTCTGGCCGTCTGGACTAACTTCCTGCTTTCGATCCCGCTGATCGTCATCCTGTACGGTCAGACGCTGCGCCGGCTCGGCTCGTACACGCCGGCGACGTTCTGTAAGGATCGGTACGGCAATACGATGTCCGTCGTGATGGCGCTGCTCATCGTATTCGTCATGTTGATGTACGCGCTGGGGCAGTTCATCGGCCTCGCACAGATCACCGAGATCCTGTTTGGCTGGGACTACACCCTCTCACTGTTCGTCATCGCGGCGCTCGTGACAGGGTACGTCGTCATCGCCGGGATGTGGGGCGTCTCATACAACTCCGCCCTACAGTTCTGGATTATGCTGACGGCGGCGTTCTTCCCGATGATGATCGTTCTCAATCAGCTCGGATCGAGCGGTTGGTTCTTCCCGCCGCTTGGATACGGTGATCTCGTCCCGCAGATGGAAGAGACCAATCCGGGCTTCTTCGACATGACGTTCGATACCCGGTGGTACTTCGCCATGTTCCTGGCGATGGCGCTGGGTCCGGTCGGAATGCCCCACCTGGCACAGCGCATCTTCACGAGCCGTGACGTCGAAGCCGGCCGGAAGACCGTCTTCTGGTTCGTCGCCGTGACGGGCCTGATGTTCGCGACGATCTACTCCGTCGCGTTCGCCGGCGTCATGTGGCTCGGTCAGGAAGGGTTCGAGGTCGCCGAGGCCGATTTCGACAAGATGATCTTCTATCTCAACTTCGCGTTCAGCGGCAACTCGATCACCGGTTACGTCGTCGCGGGGGCAATCGCCGGCGGGCTGTCGACCGTTAGCGGTCACATGCTCGCGATCAGTGCCGCCGTTGCGAACGACGTCATCGAGGCCTTCGAACTCGAGATCACGGAAGACCGCAAGACCCAGGCTGGCTACGCGTCCGTCATCGCGGCCGGGCTGATCATCGCGCTCATTGCGCTGAACCCGCCCGCGTTCCTCGTCGTCAGTATCCTTTGGGCGTTCGCCGTCAGCGCCGCTGCGATCACCCCGGTAATCGTGCTCGGCGTCTGGTCCGCTCGCGTGAACCGGTACGGGGCAGTGGCCTCGAGCATCGTCGGCTTCTTTGCCGTCGTTATCCTTTCGCCACACGCGCTCGGTGGGATCGGAGCCGGAGCCGAAGGGCTGACCGCCGATCTGGGAATCGATGCAATCATGATCGCGTTCCCGCTATCGATCATCACGTTCGTGGTCGTCTCGCTCGTCGCCGAACGAATCGATTCGCTCGACGTCAAGCCGGTTGACAACGCGTCGCTGATCAACGAGATGCACGGCTATCCCGACGACGGCACCGAGCGCTTTAACAGCGCGATGCCGCTGATCATCCTCGCCGTGCTCATGCTCCCGATCCTCTGGTGGGGCATCCAGCCCTGGTAATCTGTCGCTCAACACTATGCAACTCTTTGGATCCAAATCCGGGACTGTGGTGTGGTTGCTCATCGGAATCGGTACCGCGGCGCTCGCGGTGCACAACGACAATCGGTTGACCGCGATCATCGCGATTGGGTGGATCACGCTCGCGGTGTTTAGCTGGGCCGAGTACCGAAAAGCGGACTGACGCACCGACCGCGGCCGTTTCCGCAGTCAGTTCTCATGATGTCGCCGTCGCTTCCACGTAAGCGTGTTCGCTCTCGCGCGTTGAAAGTCCGAACTGTACCGATCCGCTATACCGTCTCGAGTCTCGTCAGTCGTCGCTCATCAACACGGTGACGGGCCGATCGGCGCTGAGCAACACCGACTGAGTGACGCTGCCGAAGAGCACCTTTCCGGCCGCGCTCTTCTTCCGTCCGCTCATGACGATACTGTTCGCGTCGATCTCCTCGGCAACTGACAGAATCTTCTCGGTGATGTCGCCCTGCTCCAGTCGCGTCTCCACGTCGATGCCGGCCTCCGCGAGGAGTTCTCGCGCTGCCTCCGTGCTAGCCGGCAACTCGGGATCGTCTCGTCCCTCCGCTCGCTGGCTCTCGAACTCCTGTAACCAGGGCTGTTTCGTCTCCTCGGAGACGTTGAGGAGGACAACCGCCTTCTCTTCGGGGTCGCCGGGAAGATCGATGACGGTTCGGGCCGCCCGCCGCGACCGCGTCTCATTCTCGTCTATTGGGAGCAAGATCGTGTGCATATCTGACAATCGACTCACCGTTACTTAACGATTTTGGGCAGCTGCGGAGTTCGTCGAGGATGAGGTGTGACGGCGTCGATATCGGCCCCTCGGCGGAATGACGACGTTCCGATAACAAGACTTTAGAATCCTGGTACTGTTATCCATACCAATGTTCGACCATACCGAGCTCGAGGACATCCGCGAGCAACAGGAGCAGTGGGAAGACGAAACGCTCGACCCGACGCTCGAGGCTCATGGCGAGCGAAAGGATCGATTCGCGACGGTTTCAAACCATGAAGTCGACCGCCTCTATACGCCGGAGGATATCGCCGACCTCGACTTCGAGGCAGATCTCGGTTTCCCTGGCGAACCGCCGTACACGCGCGGGCCGTACCCGACGATGTACCGCGGTCGGACATGGACGATGCGCCAGTTCGCTGGCTTCGGCACCGCCGAAGAGACCAACGAACGATTCCACTATCTCATCGACGAGGGCCAGACTGGGCTCTCGACGGCGTTCGACATGCCGTCGCTGATGGGAATCGACTCCGACCATCCGATGAGCGAGGGCGAAGTCGGGAAGGAAGGCGTCGCCGTGGACACGCTCGCAGATATGGAGATCCTCTTCGACGGAATCGACATCGACGAGGTCTCCACGTCGTTCACGATTAACCCCTCGGCGGCGGTCATCTACGCGATGTATATCGCGCTGGCCGACCAGCAGGGTATCCCCCGCGATAAGGTCCGCGGGACCCTCCAGAACGATATGCTCAAGGAGTTCATCGCTCAGAAGGAATGGGTGATCCCGCCGGGTCCCTCACTGAAGATCGTCACCGACACCATTGAGTTCGCCGTCGACGAGACGCCGAACTTCCACCCCGTCTCGATCTCGGGGTATCATATCCGCGAGGCCGGCTCGACGGCTGCCCAGGAGGCTGCGTTCACGCTCGCCGATGGCTTCGCCTACGTCGAGGACTGTCTCGACCGTGGGCTCGAGGTCGACGAGTTCGCACCACTGCTCTCGTTTTTCTTCAACTCTCACAATTCCATCTTCGAGGAGATTGCGAAGTTCCGCGCGTCGCGTCGCATCTACGCGAACGTGATGGACGAGTGGTACGACGCGGAACGCCCCGAGTCGAAGCGACTGAAGTTCCACACGCAGACGGCGGGCCAGTCCCTGACCGCCCAGCAGCCGCTGAACAACATCGCCCGCGTGACCATCCAAGCGCTCGCCGGCGTCCTCGGCGGCACGCAGTCACTACATACGAACAGCTTCGACGAGGCACTGGCGCTGCCCAGCGAGAAGGCCGTTCGCGTCGCCCTGCGAACCCAGCAGATTATCGCCGAGGAGTCGGGCGCGGCCGACATCGTCGATCCGATGGGCGGGAGCTTCGCCATCGAGAAACTCACGAACGAGATGGAGGCGGAGATCATGGAGTACATCGAGGAGATCAGGGAGATCGGCGACGGTTCGGTACGGGACGGCGTGCTCGACGGCATCCAGCAGGGGTACTTCCACCGCGAGATCGGGGAGGCAAGCTACGAGTACCAACAGCGCGTCGAGCGCGGCGAGGAGGTCGTCGTCGGCGTCAACAAGTTCACCATCGAGGAGGACACCTCGCCGGACATCCTCCAGATCGACGAGACGACACGCGACCGCCAGCTCGAGCGCCTCGAGCGCGTCAAAGACGAACGCGACGACGAGGAAGTCGACGCGACGCTGTCGGCGCTGTCGGACGCTATCGAGAACGACGAGAACGTCATGCCATACATCGTCGACGCGGTGAAAGCGTACGTCTCGATGGGCGAGATCATGCAAGTGTTCGAGGACCACCACGGCGCCTATCAGGAGGAGCTCTCGCCAGTCTGATTGGGGATCGAAAGTGTCTGAACGACCTCGAACTGATTACGCCAGACTGCCGGTCTCCTCCGGGTACGATTCGCGCTCGAGGACGTACGTACACTCCTGATAGGTGTCTTCTCCGATCGAAATGTCCTCAACATCGTCTCTCTCGAAGCCGAACGCGCCGTAGAAGCTCTTACCGAGTTCGTTCGCGTCGAGCACCATCGCTCTGATCTGCTCGACGCCCTGCTCGAAGAGGGCGTGGCAGGTCTCTTCGAGCAGTCGGCCACCGATTCCCTCGCCGCGGGCGTCCGGGGCGACGTACACGCGGAGGATGTTCCCCACATCGGTGTTATTGTCCCAGACGCCGTGTGCGAATCCGACTATTTTGTTGTCTCGCTCGACGACCAGCATGAGTGCGCGCGCCCAGACGATAGAATCTCGGACCCGCTCCTCGGAGTACCAGTCGTCGAGTCCCTCTTGCAACGACTCTCGGCTCAGAATTTCCGGATAGTCCTGCGTCCATGACTGCTGTGCCACGTCCTGAATTGCCTCGATATCGTCGACGGTTGCTTCGCGCATTGCCATACAATACCAAGCACACTCGGTGAATTAATCTTTTCCTCTGATTCGAAAGGCCCTCTTCGGGAACGATCCAACTCAACTTTCACTGCTGAAACGAGACCGATCATCATCCAACGTTTCGATAGAACCATACGGGAATACGTAAAACGCAGAGGCATGAGTGCTGGCAGCGATCAGCAAAGTGTCCGGTGTATGGTTGCGAAAGTCGGACTCGACGGTCACGACCGCGGGGCCCACGTAATCGCGCGTGCCTTCCGCGACGCTGGCTTCGAAGTCATCTACTCCGGACTGCACAAGGGACCGGACGAAATCGTTCAGGCGGCCGTCCAGGAGGACGTCGACGTCCTTGGTATCTCCATCCTCTCGGGAGCCCACGATACGCTCGTCCCGAAAATCATGGACGGACTCGAGGAGTACGGGGCGAAAGAGGACACGCTCGTCCTCGTCGGCGGCGTGATTCCCGAGGAGGACCGCCAACCGCTCAAAGATGAGGGCGTGTCAGCAATCTTTGGTCCCGGAACGTCGATCGAAGAGACGATCGAATTCGTCCGCGAAAACACCCCCGAGCGATGAAATCCAACAGGGAACTGTTCGAGTCGCTACTTGCGGGCGAACACCGCGCGCTGGCTCGAGTGATCTCGAAGATCGAAAACCGGTCGCCGGGCTACCGGGATCTCGTCTCGGAGCTGTACGCCCACACCGGTGAGGCAGATGTAATCGGCATCACGGGGAGTCCGGGTGCGGGGAAGTCAACGCTAGTCGATAAACTCGCCGAGACTTACCGCGAGCCCGGCGAGACCGTCGGGGTCATTGCGATCGACCCCTCCTCCCCCTTTACGGGTGGAGCCGTTCTGGGCGACCGGATTCGAATGGCATCCACCGTCGGCGATATGGACGTCTTCGTCCGCTCGATGAGCGCCCGCGGGACCCTCGGCGGGCTGTCGACTGCGACGGCAGACGCCGTCAAGGCGATGGACGCTTTCGGCAAGGATAAGATCATCATCGAAACGGTCGGCGCCGGACAGAACGAGATCGACATCGTCCGTACCGCCGACACCGTCGCCGTCCTCGTCCCGCCGGGATCTGGTGATGATATCCAGACGCTGAAGGCAGGGATCCTCGAAATCGCGGACGTCTTCGTCGTTAACAAGGCCGACCGCGACGGCACCGATCGGACCGTCCAAGAGCTCCGGGACATGATCCTGCTCGATTCTGGCGATGGCTACAGCAGCGGTGGCGGCAATCACCACAGCCAAGAAGTCATCGACGCCCACGACGATTGGGAACCGGGAGACAACGAGGACAGAGCCACAGGATGGACGACACCTATCGTCGAGACGGTCGCCACGCGCAGTGAGGGTGTCGAGGAACTACTCGCCGAGTTCGAGTCCCACCGTGAGTACCTCGTCGACTCCGACGAACGCGCCGCACAGGTCCGTCAGCGCTACGCTGAGGAGATCCGAACCCTGTTACGCGAGGACGTTCACGCCATGCTCGAGGCCGAACTCGAGGCGGCCGGCGGCATCGATGACCTCGCCGAATCGGTCCGACGGGGGGAAACCGATCCCTACTCGATCGCTGGCGACCTGCTGGAACCGGTCGAGAACTGCGTCGGAGAACTCCGTGTCGACGAAGAGTGAGGTTCGGCGCCTCGAACCGCTTGCTCAGTTCAGTAGTTCTCGAGCGATCGTATTTCGAAGAACTTCGCTGGTCCCTTCGTAGATCTCGTTGAGTTTCGCGTCCCGGTAGAACCGTTCGGCCGGGAAGTCCTTGGTGTAACCGTAGCCGCCGTGAATCTGGATTCCCTCGTTGGCGACCTCACGGCTCACCTCGCTAGCGTACAGCTTCGCCTGTGCGGCCTCCTTGACGAAGTTCTCGCCGCGGATCTTCCTATCGGCGGCGTCGTGCATGAGCAACCGCGCGGCGCGGGTCTTCGTGTCCATGTCGGCCAGTTTGTGCTGGATCGCTTGGAAGTCTGAGATTGGCTGATCGAACTGCTCGCGGTCCTGGCTGTATCTCGTCGCCTCGTCGAGGGCCGCCTGCGCGATCCCGATCGAGCGGGCGGCGATAGTGATCCGGCCGCCGTTGAGCGTCTTCAGCGCCTGGACGAAGCCGTCGCCCTCGTCGCCGAGCAGTCGGTCCTCGGGAATCCATAGGTCATCGAACCGCAGTTCGGCGGTCGGACAGCCCTTGTCGCCGAGTTTCTCCTCCGTGCCTTCGACGATGAAGCCGTCGTCCTCCTCGGGCCGGACAATGAATGACGAAATGCCCTTGCTCTCCGCCTCGAGATCGGTCTTGGCGAACAGCGTCACCGTGTCGGCGACCGAACCGTTCGAGATCCACAGCTTCCCGCCATTAATACGGTAACCGTCGCCGTCTTTCTCTGCGATCGTCTCCATGGCCGGTACGTCGCTGCCCGCTCCCGCCTCTGAGAGTGCGAACGCACCGATGTCTTTCCCCTCGGCCAGCGGCGTGAGGAACTCTTCACATTGGGACTCATTCCCGAACTGGTAGACCATGTTACCTGCCAGCGAGATGTGGGCTGCGACGATTGTCCCAAGGCCACCCGATCCGCGGGATATCTCCTCGAGTGCCGCTGGATAGGCGTGATAGTCGAGGCCGGCACCGCCGTATTCCTCGGGAAACGGCATCCCCATCAGCCCGAGTTCAGCGAGTTCGTTGACCAGTTCTCGGGGAAACTCGTCGTTTTTGTCGATTTCGTCGGCGATCGGAACTACTTCCTCGTCGACGAACTCTGTAACCATCTCGACTATCTGTCGCTGTTCGTCGGTGAAGCGGAAATCCATGCTAGACGTATTCACCCGTTTCGCCTATAGATGTTCCTCTTCTCGAGGGTACCTCGTCATCCTCTCGTGGCGTGTGAATAGGGACAAACAAAGATATATCAGAGTGGTCGGGGACAAGCCGGTATGGTATACAGTTACAGGCCACATCACTTCGAAGAGTTCAAGGAAGGAGAGACATTTCGGAGCCCCGGCCGGACGATCACTGAAACAGACGTCGTGATGCACGCGGCGACGACCAGTGACTGGAACGAGCTTCACACGAACGAGGAGTTCGCGCGGGAACGCGACTTTGACGGCCGGATCGTCCACGGACCGATGACCTTCGTCCAGGCGATCGGGATGGTCATGCGAATCGGCATCCTCGAGCGGACCGCCTACGCGTTTCTTGGCATGAACTACATGGACCTTCCGAACCCGGTCCGTATCGGTGATACGGTCTCCGTGGATATCGAGGTTGCCGAGACGAAGGCGCTGGAGAGCCGCGACGACGTGGGATTGGTGGTCTTCGAGACGGAAATGGCCACCCAAGAGGAGACTGTCGTCTTCCAGGGTGATCTGAAGTTCTTCGTACTCAAAACCGATCAGACAGAGTTCGGCTCCTGAACGGCACCGTGCCGGATCGCCCCGCAGCGATCGTCAGCACGGGCGCCCCTAGCGGCTGTCAGCCGATACTCCTCCTCAGCGGACGTCGACCTCTCGGAAGAACGAGCGGACCTCCTCAACGAACAGGTCGGGGACCTCCATCGCCGCGAAGTGGCCCCCTTCGGACATTTCGTTCCAGCGGGCGATGTCGTAGATCTCTTCGGCCCAGCTGCGGGGCGTCTTGATGATTTCTGCAGGATAGCGAGCGTGACCCGTGGGCACGTCGACGGAGTCAGGGACCGTCTGCTCGACATCGGTCTCGTAGTACAGCCGCATCGAGGAGTTGATCGTTTCGGTGAGCCAGTAGACGCTAATGTTGTCGAGCAGCCGATCTCGACCGAAAGCCGTGTCGACGTCGTCGCTGTCGCTCCATGCCCGGAACTTCTCGACGATCCAGCCGGCGAGCCCCACCGGAGAGTCGGTGAGTCCGTAGGCAAGGGTTTGGGGTCTTGTCGACTGGATCTCGTGGTAGCCGAACCCGGTCTCGTAGAACTCGCTCGTCTCTCGGTAGGCGTCCATCTCCCCCTCATCTAACATTCCCATCGGTTCATCCAGTCTGGATGGGGCCGCGAACAGCATATTCGCGTGGATTGCGTCGACTCGGTCCGGGTAGGTCGCCCCGAGGACCGCGGCGATCAACGCGCCCCAGTCGCCGCCCTGAACGACGTAATCGTCGTATCCGAGGCGGTCTAGTAGTCGATCGAAGACGGATGCTATCTCCTCGACGTCGTAGCCCCGCTCGCCGGTCGGTCCGGAGAACCCGTAGCCCGGTAACGAGGGAGCGACTACGTGAAACGCGTCGCCCGGATCGCCGCCATGAGCGGCGGGGTCGCTGAGTGGGCCGAGGACCTCGAGGAACTCCGCGACAGATCCGGGCCAGCCGTGGGGCATGAGCAGCGGAATGGCCGATGACTCCGGCGAGCGCACGTGGTAGAAGTGGATTCGTTGGCCGTTGATCGTCGTCGTGTACTGATCGAATTCGTTGAATCGTTCCTCGAAGCCCGCCCAGTCGTACCCCGTTTGCCAGTACGCACACAGGTCCCGGAGGTAGTCTCGATTCGTTCCGTATTCCCATCCCGAGTTCGGCGGCTGGTCGGGCCATCGCGCGTCGACGAGCCGCTCTCGGAGGTCATCAATCTCAGCCCGATCGATGTCGACTTTGAACGGTTCGATCGATTTGTCTGTCATCAGGGGCACCTGTCTCCGATACGAAGCGGCGTTCCGTCAGTCGTTACCTCGCAGATCATAGTTCCTGGTCTGTTTTACGAGACCAGACAACACTAAGTTTATTCGTGGAGACGTCGAGTGACTGGTGAGCCAATCCACGACACCGAGCAACAGTGTGCGCGTACCAGTTCTCAGAGGTATCGACGGCCTCGAAACGGATTTGTTACTCGACAGAGCAGGTGTTTCCATGACTACGTTCACCGTCACCGACGGAGTCTATGGAATCGATATCGACATGTTCGACGCATCGGTCGCGTCGGTTTACCTGTTCGACGATGAGGAACCGACGCTCGTCGACGGCGGGATCGCCGCTGCCTCAGAGACGATCGTCGATGGGATCCAAGACTGCGGTGTTGACCCATCGAATCTCTCGAACCTCGTCCTCTCACACATCCACATCGATCACACGGGCGCCGCGAGCGATCTCACCGACGTTGCCCCTGACCTCAACGTCTACATTCATGAATCGACCGCACCGCACCTCGTCGATCCAAGCGGGCTCATCGAGAGCAGCAGGCGGGCGATGGGCGATCACTTCGAGTCGATGGGCGAGCAGGGTCCGGTCTCAGAATCGAACGTCGTCGGCGTCCCGGACGAGGGGATGACGATTGATATCGGCTCGAATAGCCTCGAACTAATCTATGCGCCGGGCCACTCTCCTGACCACTTCGCGGTCTGGAACCCCGAGCGAGAGCTGTTGTTCGCCGCCGAATGTCTCGGTCTCTTCCTCGCGGACGCCGACGAGTGGCTACCGCCGGCCACGCTCCCAAACTTCGACGTCGATGCGATCAGAGTCGCCATTGATCGACTCGAGGCCCTCGAGCCCGACCAGATCGTCTTTCCCCATTTCGGCGAGTGGCCCGCCGATCCGGACGAGGCATTCGAGACGGCGCGGACCGAACTTCGCCGATACAACGAGCGGATCCTCGAGTACCACGAGACAACCCGCTCGCTCGAGGAGACCAAGCAACGGGTCGCCGACGAGTTGCTCGACCTCTCGCCGCCGTACGATCTGACCGTCGAGTCGTTCTTCGCGCGACTCCTCACGGAGGGATACCTCAGACACCATGGTCGAATCTGAGTGCCTTCAATCGGAGCGCGGATTCGTCGGCTGCTCGAGTCGGCGATACGCTGCGGTATGCGAGTCAATGCGGATCTCCGATGTCAAAACTATCGGTAATTCTTTAGTGCATTGCCATCATCAATCATGGTACAATGTCACAAGTACCGCCGAACGTTCAGCCGCCGACCCGGGAGGAAATCCGTGCGTACGCGCGCCGCCACCACCTCGAACTGAGCGAGGACGAACTTGACGACTTCGAGGCCGTCATCGCGGAAACGATCGCCGGCTACGAACGCCTAGACGAACTCCCCGACTATCGGCCGAGTGTCGAGTACACCGATCGTGACCCTGGACACAAACCGGGTCTCGACGAGGATCCACTCAATGCCTTCGTCACGAAGTGTGAGGTGAAGGGTGCTGACGACGGCCCGCTTGCGGAATACGAGGTCGGGGTCAAGGACAACGTCAACGTCGCTGGCGTCGAACTGACGCTCGGTTCGAAACTTTTCGAGGGATACGTACCGTCGACCGACGCCACGATTGTCACCCGGTTGCTCGACGCCGGGGCAACAATCACTGGGAAGCTGAATATGGAGGACATGGCCTTTTCGGGGAGCGGCGGCCTCTCCGCAACCGGTCCCGTACGGAATCCGGTCGATCCCGACTACGTTGCGGGCGGCTCCTCGTCTGGGTCTGGTGCGGCCGTCGGTAACGGCGACGTCGATGTCGCCATCGGCGGTGATCAGGGTGGATCCATCCGTATTCCGGCGTCGTGGAGCGGGATCGTCGGTCACAAACCGACCCACGGGCTCGTTCCATACACCGGAATCGCCGGACTCGGACGATCGTTCGATCACGCCGGGCCGATGGCTCGATCGGTCGAGGACTGCGCACGCGTGCTCGACGTCATCGCCGGCGCGGACGGACTCGATCCCCGGCAGGGCGAAGTACCGACTGAACCGTACATTGAGGCACTTTCCGAGGATCCCACGGGCGTCACCGTCGGGGTTGTCGAAGAGGGATTCGGACATGAAGTGGGCGAACCGGCCGTCGACGAGACCGTCCGTGACGCGCTCGCCGAATTCGAAGACGCCGGTGCGACCGTGCGGGAAGTCTCAGTACCGATGCACTTGGACGGACACACCCTCTGGAACGCCATCGCGACCGAGGCGACCGCCGCGACGGTCGACGACGAGTGCGTCGGACGGTTCGGAAAAGGCTTCTACGATACGCAACTCGCCGACGCCTTCGGCCGGGCTCGCCGCGCTCACGCGGACGACTATCTCACGACGCTGAAGCTCACACTCGTCCTCGGACAGTACATGTCGGACGAGTACCGCGGTCACTACTACGCGAAAGCACAGAACCTCGGGCGGAAACTGGCCGCGGAGTACGACGACGCGCTCGAGGACGTTGATGTCCTCGCGATGCCGACGACACCCCAGACAGCCCACGAGGTCGACGAAACACTCTCGCGGGTTGAGGTTATCGAGCGGGCGCTCAACATGCTCCACAACACGTCGCCGTTCGACGTGACTGGCCATCCGGCGATATCGGTCCCCGCCGGACGGACCGACGGGCTCCCGGTTGGACTCATGTTGATTGGTGACCGGTTCGACGACGCGACGGTGCTCTCAAGCGCCCACGCCTTCGAAGCGAACCACAAATAATCTCTCGTAGTCCGTCATCGAACTTGTTGACGATCCCCCTCGCTGTGACTGGGGTCGTCCTCTGCGAATTGACCAGCATCCTTCTGTGCGCTGTCCATCGATCGTTCTACACTCCAATCTTGAGGCCGCGTTCGATCGGTGATCCGATCTCCTCGTAGATCGCTCTGAATATACCCGGCGAGGGTGAGTGATCGCCGATCCAGTGCTTCATCCGGCTTTGCGGTGCGGTTCACAAATTCCCACTCCTCGGCCGCTTCGCTGTCAATCGGTCGGCCGACAAGTATGATATTCGCTTAGCTAAAGGCGGATGAACCGATGGACAGGAGTGAACGAACCAGTGAAGCAGTCAAGGACTGCAGCCTTGAGCTGTCCTTGCGCAGTGCCTGTATCTCGTTATCGCTATCATCAACTCGAGTATGGAACCATCTAAGA
>NZ_JARUKV010000034.1 GCF_029688865.1 Natronococcus sp. A-GB7 | reverse complement strand
TCAACACGTGGGGTATCGACCGCATCAAGCCACGTTCAAGTGTAGGAACGGGGCGTGCTCGGGGAGTACCAAGCGGATCTGAACGCAGCAGCGAACATAGCCAATCGGCTAAATCCGCGGGGAGAGAGCTTGCCTTGGAAATCGGCAGGCGCTGACTCGCCACAGAGCGGGGGCCAGTGGCAGGCCCACCAAGACATGTCACCGAGAGAGGGACTCCCGTCCGAGAGGCGGGCTTCCGATGACAAGGGTTCGTCTAGCTCACCAGCAGTGGGAGCGGGGACAGAGCCGGAGACCGGTGACGCGCACACGTCTTGAAACCTCAATCCCAGCCAGTCTGGGTATTCCACCTGCGGTGGAAGCCCCGGCGTTCACGCCGGGCGAGGATGTCACGACCGCAGAAACTGTATTAATTGTTTGATGGAAGGGGTTGGCTGAGAAGGCTCAGAACTAGACGGTGATGTAACACTTATTGCGCTAACCACCCGAGAGGTGGACAAATCGCAGCAACGGCGTGCAATATACATGGCGTTATTCACAAGTTCACCACCGAAGAGTGCAACGGGAGGGAAACTTAGCTTTCAACTGTCAGTAGCCCACTACAGTCACAACCAGCCGTCGGGTAGTTCATCGGCGTGGTTCTGCATTAACTCCAGCAGTGGTTGAATCTCGTCGAAGTTTGGTCCCTTCCGTATCGAGTTTGTGTCCCGGTCCCACTCGATGAATCCTGACACTTCCAGTTTCGGAAGGTGCGTATGCGTCATGTAAATCCGAAGTGTTTCCAAGTCCTCATCTGCGAGTTCACTGTCCGAAGGCGTTTTTGGGTCCGCGGCGTCCTGCGGATTGTGTTCCAGCAGCGCGACGAGCACGCGGCGACGATACTGGTTTTCTAAGGCATCTAAAACGGTGTCCATCGACGGCTGTGAATGTCTCTCTTCAGTCATCATTATCTGGAGGCCTCCTTGTTACGTTCCTCAGGTCTCACGGTACTGGCGGTCGCAAGCAATGAGCTATCGGATGCGACCCGTGCTGTGAGTACATCGACCGAGATCGGTTCGTCTTGCTTCAGGAACTGGAAAAATATTCGTCGGTTGTTCCAGTGGCTCAAAACGCTGAGCACTCCGGCCACCCCTGCTGGCACGTTCGCACCGAAAAACAGCCCCTCTGATTCGTGTTCGCCAGATCTACGCTCCTCCTGGTTGCAGATCATACCCTCGATCGGGGGGGCACCAAGGAAAGAATAGTCTCGAAAAACTGCGCCAGCACCCGAGATCGCGTCGCACTATTGCGAACGCCTATCTGTCTCAATCCGTACTCTCCCTACTAAACGCTCCTTCAGTCCCCCTCAATCACCAATGTACAAGGAACACGTCGAGATAATACGTGAATAAAAGAGAGTACAGAACGCAATAATGGGATGAACAACGACTTGTATTCAACTACTCCTCTGGATCGAGATCGAACACCATCGCCAGGAGTTTGCGTTCGCCCCCTCTGAGGTGATAGTTGAACGTCGATTGCGAGAGGTCCAGCTCGTCGGAGAGTCCCTTGCCCGTTTGGACGCGGGGTGATTCGAAGTATCCACTCCGGTAGGCTAGTTGGAGGATCTCTTGTTGACGGGGGGTGAGGCGCTTCTCGAATGTGGTTTGGAGCTGCTGTTCCGTGTCGGGTGGCCTGGCTCGAGACTGGCGAGCGAGCAGGTCGAGATCGGGAACGTCACGCTTTATACCCTCGACGAACTCACGGACATCGGCTGACTCCTGCAACTCTACGACGGCAGTGGCCGTCCCCGCATCGATGTTTAGCGAGCGGATCGTCGCACCCTGTTCGAGGAATTTGCTGGCTAGCGTCGAGTCGGCCAACCGTGCTTTGAATTGGGAAGCGGTATCCTGTTGAGCTAAAGGAAATACTTCCTTGATGATGAGCGATTGCTCGCTGGCAACCATAACCTCGTCGGGAGACACGTCATTCGCAGTGAAGAACACAGTCACGTCCCCGTCGTCTCTCGGAACCGCTCCCTCAAACTCGATCACACAGTCGGTCTCCAGGGAGAGCCGAACGAGTGGCAGTTCTGCCGTCGTTTGGAGTGTGAGTTCGACGATGCTGTCGGTTTGCTGAGTCACTCTGGTTTCAACCGCATGAATCGCGTGGGCGATTGTCTCCCCGAGTTCCGAGAGGACGTCCACGTTCCGTTCGTCGGGTTGTGGCGTCCTGCCGTACACAACCAAGACACCGTAGATAGACTCGTCATACACGAGTGGAATACAAATACACGACCGCGCGCCAGATTCCAGCGCGGCTTCGCGCCACGGCGATGCCCGTGGATCTGTTGCGGTGTCAGCGACGACTTGAACTTCGCCTGTCCGGACTGCGGCGACGACCTGGCTCTCAGACCATACAGACTCCTCGCTCGTAGTGAGTTGTTCCAGAGAGGTTCCATCAATCCCCGCCCACTGTCGAGCGGCAACCGTATCGCCGGCGGCGTCGAACTCGCCGATCCAGGCGAACTCGAACAGGGCGGACTCGGCTAGGCGCTCGCAGACGGCCTCATCGATAGATTCGATCGTTTCCGCTCGGACGAGTGCCTGATCAATCTCCCTGATCAACATGTTGAGCCGATCGACCCGGGCTAACTCCGAGTTCTGCTGTTCTAACTTCGCTTCGCCATCGGCACGGTCCCACGCGGTCTCGACCGTAGTGGCGATCGTCTCTACGAGGTCAACTAACCTATCGTCGAACGTGTCGGACTGCGTCGAGCCGACACAAATGACGCCATGTCTCCCCAATGGGGCTAACACAAGACTCCGAAGTGGTGACGTCCCCGTGTCGTTCTCACTACACTCGACGTCGTTTTCGACGTCCACATCATCACTGACGAACGTCCGCCAGGCCCGCTCGGAAAGGTTAGTGGGTAGCTGAACTGTGTCAGGTTCGATTTCGGGGCTCGTTCGACTGGCGTATTCGTCAAGCTCGCCGATCGTTTCGTCGTAGAGCCAAAGCCCAGCGTACTCGATGTCAAGGACCAACTGGGCGATGTCGACGGTCTGGAGTCGCATCTCCTCGGGATCAGCGTCGATCAGTTCCTGGGTTGCGACGTTGAGCCGTTCGAGCGCCGCCTTGTTCTCACGAATTCGTTCTTCGGCGTGCTTGCGCTCGGTGACGTCGCGCGCGAGCGCGAGGACGTACCCCCGTTCTAGCTGATCCAGTTCAATGTACGAAACGTTGACTTCAACCGGGAACGTGGAGCCGTCTTTCCGCCGGTGCGTCCCGTTAAAGGTCGTGTGCCCATCGTCTTTGAGGTTCGTCACGAATGCCTGGTAGTCCTCCTGCGTGGGAAGTTCGGTGTCGATGTCGGCTATCGTTAGATCCAATAGTTCCTCACGAGGGTAGCCGAGCTGTCGAGTAGCGGTGTCGTTGGCGTCGATGATCTCGCCGGTCCTGGGATCTTCAATGAAGACGGCATCGGTGGAGTAATCGAGTAGCGTGCGAAACAGTGCGTGATCACGTTCGTGCTTCCGGTGCTCGGTTATATCGCGGAAGTAGATTGATAGACCCGACGCGGACGGATAGACGTGAACCTTGAACCAGCCGTCGAGCGGCGGGTAGTACTCCTCGAATGAGGTGGGCTCCTGGGTGGCGACCACCTCACGGTATTGCTCCTCGAACGCCGTTCCGAGCGCCGGCTCGAACACATCCCAGAAGTTCCTGTTGACCAGTCCCTCACCGTCGAAGTCAATCAGTTCCTTCCCGCGGTCGTTGATGTATGTGACGGTCCAGTCAGCATCCATCCCGATGAAGCCGTCCGTGATGCGGTCGAACGTCTCTTTGAGCTTCTTCTCTTTTTCGTAGAGCTGTTGCTTCGCATTTATTTTCGTGATCGCCGCTGCCAGCACGTTAGCGATGCTTTGGACGAAGTTCACGTCGTGGTCTGTGAACTCGCGGCGCTCAGTTGTGTGTACTCCGAGTACGCCCCACGGCTCTTCGACAGCGCCAATGATAACGCTGATACCGCTGACGACTTCGTGGCTGGTGAGCAACTCAGGTCCGGAAAACCGTTCATCGGTTCGAAGGTCGTCTACGATAATCGGTTTCTCAGAGAGCAGCGTATAGCCCGCTTGAGAGTCTAAATCCGCTGACACCGTTGCTTCGCCGACGAGGCCATCGCGCCAGCCGACACCCTGTTGAAGGAACATTTCGTCCCCACTAGGAGTAACCTCCAGAATTTTGACATAGACATTATCAAGTGTCTCGGCAATACTAAAAGTAGCGTCGTGCATCAACTGTTCGAGATTGTCGGTTTCGAGCGCTTGCTGACCGAGTTTGGCGGCAACTTCCTGCTGCTGGACTCTGGTTTGCAATTCGCTATTCTGTCCGACAGTCGAATCCATGCTGAAGTCTGTAAGGCAGGAAGAAGCGTAAAGGGTCCGGCTTTCACCCATATTGTAACAAACTAGATAGACTGAATATCTCTAACGAGCGTCACTGTAACTGTCAATATGTGAACTCACTGCTCTTCGAATCACCACTACAGACGGGAAATAAACGATGCTATCGTGCTGCACTAATCCTCTATATTCAGCAGGCGGGTTTTGACAGCTATCAGGGAGATCAAGCACCGTTTCGTTACCTAGTTGGCCTGTACATAGCAGATTGGCCCCGATCGCAAGATCGGCTGCTTAACCAACACAGGGTACAGCGGAGGGGTTTCCGTTGGTTAACTAAGCGTAGTGGGAGATCGGAGATAGAACGAGACTCAGTTGTTACGGAGTTGTGTGAGAAAGCGATTGCTGCTCGAGCATTGGTCCTATCTGAACGGTCTGGCTGTCTTTGGTGAGTTCTGTTGCTGTGAGTGCAGCGGCTAGTCGCATCCATGGGCCAGTCGTCGGATGGTCGAGTAACCGTTCCGGATCCGGTGGCCAGAACAACGCACTCCCAAGCGGGTCATCTGGATCGCCGTACCGGTCTGGTGTGAGAATCGTCTCGAGCAGCGCATCGGCTGCATCGAGGAGCGTCTGGTTCTCCTCAAGCACAGCCGGAACAACTGAGTCACGGCGTTCGGTGGCTATCTGGAACGATAACGCCAGACGATACCCGTTCTCGTCGACACGGATGAGATCGAGCGCCTCGAGTCGGTTGCGATAGTTCCGGACCGTCCGTGTCGAGAGGTCCGCCCGGTCGGCGAGCTCACACTGTGAGAGGCGTCTTTCAGCTGTGAGAAGAGTATGAACGATTCGGCCAACCGTCGGTGGGAGATCGGAGAGCAACTGCGCAGGCTCGAGTGTTCCCAGCGCATAGCGGAGTTCGTCCGGTCGAAGCTCTCGGCGGTCGTCTTCGGCGCCGAGTTGCTGCAGTGCTCGAGCAGCGGCGTATGGTGAACCAGCCAGTGCGTGGAGCAACGAAACGATCTCTCGAGTTAGTCGCAGATTCTTGGCTTGGAGGATTCGCGTCACAGCCGCTGCATAGGCTGTCCGGTCGACTGTTGACAGGGAAACGCGGACCGCGAATTCGGGAGCGTCCTCAGCGAGCGCTGCTGGCGTCTCGAGCGATTGCTCGAGTTTCGGGCGGAGTCGGTGGACGTCGTTTCCACGAACGACCAGGGAGCCAATGAGCGTCCCCAGTGGGTCGTCGGCGTCGACAGTCGGCGAGAGCGCACTCTGACGCTTCTCCTCTCGAGCTTCGAACAGCTGCCGATAACAGGCGAACGCACCGTATTTCGACTGAATTGCGGCTGAAATGCTGATCGACGTCGCGAGTTCCTTCAGCGAGTTCGTGTCGAGCCCAGCCGGCACCCGGAGTTCGCGGGTAACGTCAATCTCGAGAGCGTCGAAGAGATGGATAATCGAGCCAGCAAGGCCGTGAGCCGATCGCATGATCGACCCACGGAAGCGGTCGCGGGCCTCGTACTCGCCGGCCGAGAGTTTTGCCGTGAGATCCTCGAGCTCAGTCCCCCACTCGATGAACGTCTCTCGAAGTGTTTCCGGATCCGCGAGAGCCTCATCCGAGAGTCCACCGATACACCGAGCATCCCGAAGGATCGCCGGCGGATCTTCTAGGGACTCGAGACGGCTGTCGGTGAGCACTCGGTTAACCAACCGCGGAGAGGCTAACGCTGTCGCGAGACTCACCACGTACTGCAGGGGCCCACTCGCCCGAACCGCGACCACGGCTTCCTCCCGATCGCCGTCGAAGCTCACGTACCGAGTGTGGTCCGGAGCGTCTGCTTGGCCTTCGAACGGTGCGTCTACGAGGGCGATATCGCCGGCTTCCCCACAGCCGACAGCACCGGCATGGCTTGGACGGTCGAGATAGGCTGTCCGGTAGGGGTTGTTGTCTGTACTGCTGTCACCTCCCTCCCCTCGTGTGCGCGGGGTTACACGGCACTGTTGGCCGGTTGTTCCGGTGTCGCTCACGGCCTCGGTCAATTCCTGCTGCCGGCCGACTTGGGCGTCCAGCGTGGCGAGTAGCTGTCGGCCGGCCTCGAGCAACTCGACAGTCCGATCATCGGCGGGCCCAAACTCGGCGATGAGTCCGAGTTCCGTGAGCGAGTTCTGCTCGGAGACCAGCAGCTGGGAGATCCGACTGCGGTCGACGTCGTGCATCGCTCGTAGTGCGTGCCTCGAGAGCGTCTTGGCGGGTTCTTTCTCGAGTTGTCGCAGGAGTTCGACCTTGCGGCCATCGGGATCCAGTACCTCGAGTGCTTGCTCAACTTGGTCCCCAGTAGGATGGTGTGTCTCCCGCCACTCGCTCACGCCGGGCAGTTCTTCGCGGTGCTCTCGAGCGAGCCAATGCTGAGTGCGGCCACTCGCGACGACGCGGATGTCGAAGCCGGTCGCAAGGACGGCGAGCAGTCGGCAGACCGACTCGCGTTTCCGTCGCGGGGCGTCCTCGAACGCGCGGTCGATTGTTATCGCGAGCGTCGGCGGCTGCTCGTCGGCAACATTAGTGGTGAAGAAGTCGGCAGTCGCGAACAGGTCCTCGAGACTCGCGTGACCCTGTCCCAGTTTTGGCACGAGATCGGTGGCGAGTCGCCAGGCTTCGCGACGGTTGCCGCGGGCAACGTCCAGTATTCGAGAGCGCAGCCAGTAGGGGATCTGTTGGTCCTCGAGGTGCTTGTAACACTCTGGGACAGTCCGGCCGTCGGCGAACCGACGGACGGCACGGATGAATCGGTCGCGAATCGACTGGTGGTCGAACAGCTGTTCCCAGAGTTCGGAGACTGGATCGGTATCGATCTCGAGGGTGGCCGTTGGAGAGAGCGGCGGCTGTTGTGTCGGTGTGAGTCCCGCGTCGGTCACGGTGGGCTCACCTCGAGTGGGAGTCCGAGTGTGCGCTGGGGGCGTGCTGACTGGCGAGTGGGGTGGCGTGCCATCGAGTCCTGGAGGCGACGGTGGAGAGTGCAGACAGCCGAGCGCAGTGGCTCAGGGGCTGTCGGCGCGAGTGTGTGGCAGGGAGCTCACCGGGGTGGGACGGGCATCGCCCGTGGGTCGGTGGCCCTGTTGGTCGGGGGACTCGAGTCAGTGAGTTCGGGCTCGAGGACGACGAGTCGGGTCTGCTGGGTGGCCAGATCAGCGCGAGTGCCGAGTCGGCACTGCGCGAGGAGTTCCGTACAGCCGACTGTTGGATGGCGGATGGTGTCGGGACTGCAGGTCAGACAGTAGGGGCGATGGATCGCCCACTGGTCTGTGTCGGCTGGGCGGGCGGCGAAGACGGTCGCGCGGTCGCCTTCCTGGAGGATGTCCCCGCAGTGTTGGCACGCAGTGGGTTGGGGCCCGACTGGGAATCCCTCGAGGAGTTGGGTGGGGGTGGTGGCGACTCTCATTGGTCGTCACCGTTGGGGAACGCAGTGGAGAGGCTCGAGTAGAGGTGTTGTGTGGTGAAGCCGCGTTCGGCTTTGACGTACTCGATCCAGTCGTAGATGCACAGGTTGTGGGCGTCTAGGTTGTAGCGGCAGGTTCGGTCGGTGCCGTGGATGACGTGGACGGTTTCGTCGGTGGTTCGGTAGACGTGGTGTGCGTCCTCGGTGTCAATGCCGACGAGGAGGTAGTTCGGGTGGTCGGTGCGACTGCGAGCCGAAACGGTTTCGGGTGTGCGTGGTTGAATTGACATTGCTGGTAGACTCCAGCACGGGGTCGGTGTTCCAGCACCGTCCTCGGAGATTTTCCGAGACATTCCGTGCTTAGTCACCATTTCTCCTGTCCGGTATTAAGGATTGCGAATATTTGGAACATTGCGAATATACGCAACTATTTTGCTACTGCGAATATAAGATACTACTATGCCAACCGTCAAAACAGCAGACATGGCGAAATCACGCGCGCTAATTACAGATACAGAATTTGAGCGAATAAGTGATGAGGCCGATGTGGATGATTCGAAGCGATACCAAGCAGTATCGCGGGTTCGGAAACGTATTCGAGATGAATTGCCCCAGGACATCAGAATGTTGGAGGAACATCATCCGGAACTTCTCGAAGAACTCCGAACAGTTGTCTGTGAGAATTATAATAGTAATTCTGAGAGATAATGTGGGGTGTTGTTTAGTTGAGCAAGTCTGGGATGAGTGAACGTTAGAAGTCAGTTAAGTACACTCAAATGGGCTGAAAAGCCTATACATTCTACAATCATTGGAACCACACCAAACAATTAGAAAAATCCAACCAAATAATGTTGTCTCTTTGCATACAGTCATACACGTGGTAGTGCATGTGTATCTAATATCAATGAAAATCTTATTATGAGAGAAACTACATCCTGTTAGGTAATTATGGAAAAAGAGGTACAAGGGGATCTATGATAAAGCAAAAGACAATAGACGACCTCATAAAAACAATCACTGAATGTAAAGGAGAATATGCTTTTCTGATTGGTGCTGGGACATCGAAATCCGCAGGAATCCCTACAGCCAGTGGTCTAATAGAGAACTGGCAAAAGGAAGCTTACAGCAGAGAAAAAACCGAAGAAAATTTTGAGGGATGGGTATCAAAGAAAGAAAGAAGTATAAACGAGACTCAAAATGCGTATGGATTTTGGTTTGAAGAAGTGTATACGACAAAAAGACAGCGGCGAAAATACATAGAGAATCAAGTCGTAAGCGGGGCTGACCCTCAATTTGGACATATTGTACTTGCATCGATGATGACTAATGATTATGGTGAGAAATACGTTCCAGTAACATTAACACCTAACTTTGACGACCTTCTGTATGACGCGTTCTATCATTATATTGAGCAAAGACCACTTCTAATAAACCATAATGCAATAGCAACACAATTCACTCTGACGCGTGATTCACCAACAATCGTTAAGGTGCACGGAGATTATCTGTACGAAAACGTCAAAAATCTGGGTAGCGAAACAAAGGATCTAGAAGAGAATATTGCAGATATTTTAACCCAAACAATTGGCGAATATGGACTAGTCGTTGTTGGCTATAGCGGATTAGACAACTCTCTAATGAAACCTCTCTTGGAAGCAAATCGGTCTGATGCCGGTATTTTTTGGTGCACGCGTTCAGTTGATGACGTTTCTGAATATACAGAGAAGCTACTACACCAACCTAATGTATTCCACGTGGAAATTGAAGGATTTGAAGAACTATTTTCAAAAATATATACCAGGGTAGATGGGTTGACTGCACCTCAGGAACACAAACTGATGGAACGAGCTCACAGTCGAGCCATTTCGCTTTCAGAAAAAAGGCAAGAAGCAATGAAACACGCTCCCGAGGAAGAACAGAAAAAATTCGACATATCTAATTCTATTGCTAAAGCATATTCGGCTTTCAATTCAGAAAAGTATGAAGAAGCTAGTAATATCTTAGATGATGTACTAGATGAAGAAGAAACGAATGGAGATTTACCTCAAATATTTTCAAGAGCGCACTCTCTTTATGCACGCATATTGAATGAGGGATTTGACGAGCCAGAGAGGGCAAAAAATCATTTCAAAAAGGCACTCGAGATCGATCCTGAGGACCCCCCTGTCCATAATAATTACGCTCATATATTATTTAATAAACTTGAGGAGCCAGAGAAATCTCAAAAACATTTCGAGAAGTCTCTAGAGCTCAATCCAGAGAATCATTCTGCACATGGAAATTATGCGAAGTTATTAAGAGACGAACTAGAACAACCGGAAAAAGCAGAAGAACATTATCAAAGGGCTCTTGATCTTAACTCTGAACACTATGCTCATCACAGCAACTATGCAGATTTGCTTGGAAACCAGCTAGACCAGCCGCAAGCAGCGCAGAAGCATTATGAAAGAGCTCTCGAACTCAACCCAGATGATGTATCTACACACACTAAGTATGCAGAATTATTATCTGAAGAAATAGGAGATTTGGAAAAATCTGAGGAACATTATCAGACAGCACTTAGAATTGATTCGAATGACGTTTCGGGTAACCTTCATTATGCAGATTTGCTCTCGAATGAATTGAATAATCCGGAAGAGTCTAAAGACTACTACAAGGCTGCACTAGAAAGTGACCCAAGAAACTCCGAAGCTCACAGAAAATATGCAACTCTATTATGGGAGAAATTAAATGAAGAACAAGAGGCGGAAGATCATTTCAAAGAGTCGTTGGACATCAAACCCGATTGCGCGAAAACTCATTACGAGTATGCTCAATTTCTCTCGAGTGAAGGAGAGGAGCAGAGGGCAGAAAAGCATTATAAGCGCGCAGCAGAACTCGATTCCGAGTATGACGATTGGACTGAGGATTGATATTATCCAAAATCTGGGTCTGACTACAGGACTAAGTGGTCTGTAGGACAGCAATTTCGTCGTTCCAATCATAGAAGGTTATAGCTACCGAGTAGGCTCATATACACGAAGTGACGGTCTAACCTGCTGCAGCAGATTCGGGACATGGGCCCATCGCTAATTCATCCAGGGAACTCGATAATCAGTCCGGCCGTAGCTGTATCTTATATTGTAGCAGCTCTTCTTGTTATTCCCACGCTGCTTGGCTGTTGGCTTGGTCACAACAGGTGTGATACTACCAGCACTCGCTGCACTTTCCTCAAGCAGATCCAAATGACAGTAGCGATCCTCGAGCAATCCAGTCGCAGTCTCGAAGTCCATTGCTAAGATCTCCTTTGCTGGCTGCTTCGGACTCACCTTCTGCGTTCGTTTCTCGAGATTCCCTCCCCCAAGTTCTACTATCGAATCCCAGACGCGCATAGTAGTCGTCCCGCGTGGCTGTTCGCCCATGATCGCGGTCAGGGCCTGCCGCACGTTGCCACGAGTGAAGAACACACCGCCGCCAGTGGTTTGTTTGGTCGCGAATTCGTCCCAGCGCTTCGTGACGAGTAACGCTTGGTATGTGTTTTGTTCATTCCACTCATCGGCGAAGCGCTCCCTGACCTTGTATGGGCGACAATTCACGAAGAAATCAAGCGGACTCATTGAAGGATCGACATTACTAGGTAGCTGTGCTGCCTGTCGCTCTCACTTTCCATTGCTGGCTTCGACCTGGGACGCTTTCGCGCTGGCAGAGTAGGCAATTCCCCTCGCTTCTTCAGCCGCCAACCTTGCCTCATTAGCGTTCTGTGCGAGGCCTGTTCGGACTTGGCCGTTCTTGTTGATCTGGCTCTCGAGTCCCTCGATTCGATCGGACTGTGTTTCAACGCGGCGTTTGAGCACCTCATTTTCGGTCTCGAGGTCGTCGACTCGTGAGCGAAGTGCTCGCAGTTCCTCGGTTAGCGTCTGGATAGTCGTCGACTGTGCGTCGCTGTCGGAAGTAGTGTGGTCGGAAGACATTGTGGCTTCGCAATCGTGAAAAATCGCTGTGCGAACGATACGCGTTGCTGTGTCTGCTGTCGTCGGTCGACCTGTCTGGGAGAACTCCGGAAACGGTGGAGTCTCCACACTCGTGGGCTGGGGGCGAAGTGACCGACATCGAGTGCCGGGCTCAGTCGGCGCGGCTGTCGGACGTGCGGAGACGCGGTGGCAGCGTCTCGACCTCGAGGCCCTCCGTGTCCGACGGCTGGCTCTCTGTGGTTGGGTCCTCGTCGGTCTCGAGCGCAGACTGACTCTCGGCAGGTTCACTCGCGTCGATCAGCTTGGGGTCGAGAATGACCAGCTCGGTTTGCTGAATTGCGAGATCCGCTCGAGTACCCAGCCGACACCGAGCCAGTAGCTCCGTACAGCCAAGTGTCGGACCGGCGATCGCGGAGGGGTCACAGCCGGCGCAGTAGGCGCGGTGGACCGTCCAGCAGTCGGCATCGGCTGGGTGAGATACGAGAACGGTAGCGGTGTCGCCCTCGTAGAATTCGTAGTCACACCACTGGCAGTGGGTACTGCCCTGGGTGCCAATGGAGAGACCCTCGAGCAGTTGCTCTGGAGTCGTGGTGAGCTTCATCAGTTGGACCCTCCGAACGCTGGCGCTCGGTGGGTCGTTTCGGCCCATTCGCCACGGGCGTCACGGACGTAGCACATCCAGTGTGCCAGTGGGCGGCCCTCGAGTTCCTCGGTGTGCTCGCGTGTCTCGTTGTCGATGTAGTCGCCGACCACGTAGTCGGTACCGACGTCGTAGACTTTGACCGTGTCTGCAGCTGGGTAGTAGATGTGTGCGGAGTGCTCTGAATCGATGCCGACGACGAAACCGACTTTCGCCGCCATACTGTCGACTGCATCCGAAACCTTCGAGTCGGATTGTGTTGTAGCTGTCATTGGTCTGTAGCCAGACCGAGGTCGGGTGTTAGAGCACCCGGCCGAGATTTTCCGGCCACCCTCGGTCTCTACTCTGTAGTATCACAGTGCGACTATTAAACCTATGGGTTGTAGGTTATCACCCATAGGTTTTTGGCAATTGCCAACCATTTATCAGACACTAATGAGTACATCAGCACGATTTATGGACGCGGATGATATGCGGGATGCTGACTGGGCAATCGTAGACGTACTTCGTGAGGGGAGAGCAAATGCGCCGCTGATTGCTGAAGAAACGGGATACTCTTCGCAATATGTTCGTGAGCGTCTTGGTCGATTGAAACAGGATAATATCGTGGAACCACTTGGCCATGGGATCTACGAACTTGTTCCTGAAGAACTTCCGAGCAGATAGTCCAAATCGATGGTGCTGGGTACACTTTGTCTGTAGGGGTGAAACGCGAGAATTCGAGCGACATGAACCTTCGCGGTATCCACCGTTTCGTCGGTGAGTACGAGATTTCGATTGGAGTTGTCGTCAAACACAACGGTTCGCTCCAACAGAGCGGCAATTTAGTCCATATCCCTTCCTGGCTGTTCTGCTACCTCTGTCGAGTTCGAGGCTGTACCGGAGTCAATCTGGTCAAGTGCCCCATGTCCCATGATGCGAAGCATGAAATGAGAGTGCACCGTCACAAAGTCTATGACATTGTTCGAGGGACGACAATCAAGCGCTGATCACGCCAAACTCACCGCTTCAGTGAAGGAACTGAACACGCTGCTTCGCCGATGAGCCTGGACGTGTCCGAACGAGATGATACCTACCCCACATCGAGTGCTCTGAAGACCATCTTCAAGAAGCATCATTATTATTACGAGAGGCAACGTGGAGAGACGGCGCTACAGCAACGTGGCGACGAACAGGGCGTCCGTCGTGCACACGCTGGCCGTGTTGTCTTCGAACTGCTCCAGAATGCACTCGACAGAGCGGATGCAGAAATCACCGTCAACGTCGTCGAGACGCCGACCTCGGCCAGCTCCTACGCACTCGTCGTCACGAACGATGGACTTCCCATCTCAATCGACCCCAAGTTCGATTACCGTGACCCACCGGAAGAGGCCCACCGACCGGACTTCAATGCACTCTGCTCGGTCCACCTGTCGAACAAATCACCCGACGAGAGCGTCGGGAACAAGGGAGTCGGGTTCCGATCAGTCTTCTGGTTGAACGACTGGGTCCGTGTCTGGAGTCGACACGAGGACGGCTGGTGGGGGATGGAACTCCACTCGCACTTGGACGACGAGATTTGGAGCGAGCGCCTCGACTCCGCCGACGTACGACGGGGTCACGAGAGGTTCCTCGAGACGACTGAGCCCACCTACTCGGACATTGGTACACGTCCGAGCTATCACTTCCCGCTCCCGCTGATGAGCGATGGACGACCGTCACCGATACCCGACGGAAAGGTCACCACCGCCGTCGTGGTCCCGATTCCCACGAAGCGGATGGACGAGGTCTCGAAGATGATGGAGAATCTCAACGAGAGCCATCTTCACTTCGCCGGGGTACTCGAACACAGCCGCGGACTAACCGTGAGAGCCGAGACGTCGGACCGCTGTTTCGAGCGTCGGACCTGGCCGACCGACGGAACGTGGAGCGAGGATTCCGGGCGGTCGATGGCGTACTGGAGATCGGAGCGTCACTCGTCGACATCGCTCGCAGAGGAAGCTGCAGAAGCCGACTACGACCTCTCGAACCCTGGTGCTGCAATCAGCTGGCCTGGGTCAGATGCTAGAGATGTCGAGGGGCAGCTCTACGGCTACCTCCCGACGGAACTGGATGCACCGTTCGGAGTCGATTTCAATGGCGATTTTCTCCTGCAGCCAGATCGCAAAGGACTGACCGTCGAGGACGATAGCGTCGGTCGGTACAACCAAGCGCTCCTCGAGGCTGGAGCCGAGCTCCATCTCCTCGAACTCCTCGAGGAGGTTGGGGCCCCACTGAGTACCGTCGAGTGGACGAGAATCGACCCCGAAGATGTCGAGCGCGTCGAGGGACAAGATAATGACACCATCCGCCGCGACTTCTGGTCACTCCTCGACCCTGGGGCAAGCGGAATCCCTGCTCGGAGAATCGAAGAGCACCTCGCAGCACTCCTCTTCGGCGACGATATGAAGGCCCGGGAGTCATACGAGCTCTGGGCGGAGCTGGCCGACCGGTACTTCCAGACCCAGGACGGCGTCCAGACAGGCGAATGCGATCGATTCTGGCGGGTATCCAGGGCGTGGTTGGACCATCACTGCGGAAAGGGCTGCGGGACGGTGACGCTGGGAAAGTACGCCGATGCCCTGTGCGACGCACTCCGCGAGCGAGAGACACCGACAATCCCGGTCGAGAGCGAGGGTGAAGAATCGGTTCGGGTGCCGCTCCCGACGACCCAATCAGGCCGTGAGGTCTGGGAGACAGAGAAGAGCGATCGGGTGTTGTTCGTCAGAGACGACGAAGACGACCGTCCGCTTCCCCTCCCTACCAGTTTGCGAGAAGCAGGTTGTTCTGTGACCACATTCGAGTTCCCCTCGTTGTTCGTCGGCGGCGATAGCTCGTCGCTCGGAGAACGGTCGTTTAATCCTGTGCAGTTGCTCTCCGAGATTCGCCAGCTTCGGAACTCCCCTGCCCGCATCAATTACCAGCCCCTGGCGGAGGATGCCGACCGAGCAGCGACCCTCCAACGCGAACTGATCGGATACGCGGCGGAGCTGTTCCTCTACGAACGCTACCAGACCGACCCGTTCGGAGAGAGCGACGGATACGGGATGGGGTGGCGATTCCTATCCGGAGACTCAAGCGGTACCGAGCAGCGGGCGGGCCGATCGATTGCGACACTCCATTTACCCGTCGATGGTACACTATGGGCGCCCGCCCGTCAACTCACCATCGACCAGGTCGACATCGACAGACTCGGCGACCTCCCGCCATCTCTCGATGTCAAATCATTCCTGCTGTTCCTAGGTTGTGGGCCGGAACCTCCCGAGGGAGGCATCCCACTGACCCTCATCGAAGGTGGACAAGACGCCATCGTCGATGCGCGAGCCATCCCGCCGACCATCGTCCCCGCAGAGACACGGCCCAGCGCCCCGACGATGCCACAGCTCTCGGACGGGTCGTTCGACGATGACCGCCCGTCCGATGCGTGGTTGGTCTCGATTGCAGACGCCTGGGACGTCTGGTTGTCTGACCTCATCGAGCAGGAGATCGACGAACGAAGAGATGAGGAAGATTCGTCGAGGGCGTCGACGAATCTGGTCCCACCGCTCGCCAAACGGCCATGGTTCCCCGTCCAGAGCGACTCCGAATCGACGGAGGACCCGACCGGACACGCTGAACCTCCACGATACCTCTCTGATGCCTCTGCCGGGGTCGCTCCCCGTGATGTGGTCGTGCTCCCGACGCGCTCGTACGGGCGAAAGCGCGTCCTGTGGAGTGTCGGCCAGGGGTCGGAGTACAAAGAGATCCTGACGACGCTCGGTGCGCTCGATGGAATATCCGAGGGAACCCTCGAGAAGCATGATGCGGCCCCCGCACGCAGACTCGCCGACCGTCTCCAAAACCTCGACTTGACCAGTGTCGAGGTCGACTCCTCCGCTCGCGATGCACTCATCGGGCTGTACGAGCGAGTCCTTCAGGCCATCGTCTCCAACGATTCGGCTGAATCAAGGACCGATCCCCCACCGTTGTTGACGTATCATCCCGCAGAGACGTCCACAGGGCTGCACGAACGTCCCCTTGAATGGCGACAACTCTCTGGCGAGCCCGCCTACATCATCACGAACTCCGACGATCGCGATCAGATGCGTCGGATCTTCCACTCAGTCCCCCTCGTTACCGCGGTACTACCGAGCCAGTCCGTCAACGACTCGTCGCCGTTGCAATCCCGCCTCCTCACCGTCAACCGCCAGGTCCGATTTGACGAAACCGACGGGGATACCGACGATAGGGCCACCGAGAAACAGGAGGCGATTGAGCGATTGCTCCCACGTCTCTTGGCGCTGAGCGAGGCCGTCAGACGTCTCGATATAGACGACGACATCATCGACAGATGGCACAATGGTCTGTTCCAGCAGGTCGAAGACGCATGGGTGGAGTACACTCTCTCCGCGGACAGACGGGAGCTCGACTCCGAGGAACGATACAGAGGCGAGGACAGCTATGCGTTCTTCGTGGACACAGACGCCCCCACCATCGTGTTCGATGGTGCTCTGGGCGAACCATCACACGACCTGACACCGTTCGGTGAGGCCCTCGCGGACCTCCTGTTCGAAGATCAACGCCAGGTCGGTATCCTCTTCGAGCGGGCCCTGACTGAGTACGACCATGATGGTGTCGACCGTCTCGACCGATTCGTCGATCGGAAAGATGCCGGACCTCTCGTGAGCCAGTACGCCCAGCTGCTCTACCCGCTGGACGAGGCCGCAAAACGAAATTTGTTCGATGCGACCAGAGATGTGCTGGGGGAGTTCGATCTCACACTCAACCACTCTATCGAATCTCCTACCCAGCTGTCCTCGCTCGGACCATCGGATATCGGGATGGGCGAGTGCTCCGACGATGTGCGCGACGTAGAAATCAACCAACGGTTCAAGGAGCTTGACCTCACCGAGGAACAAGATCGGTTCAGGCCCCGATTCTCATGCTCCCACGAGCATCGCCTCCGGTGGCAGCGCTGGTTCGACGATCACCAACCACGGCTAGTGTCGTATCTGGTCAATCTCGTCTCGTCGAACGGGGTGGAGGATGCAGACGAAGAGACCGTCGAGCAGTCTCTCGAAGAGTTCATCGACTCCGCCGTCCATCGACTCACGTTCGACCAATCTCGGGCTGTCGTCCGCTGGCTATCCAACGCGGATTACACCGCTTCGATTCCAGCCTCGAAGATTCCTGATCCGGAGGTCTTGAGCGACGAAATTCGACGTTTCTCGCCACGCTACAAATCAATCTCGAAGATCGAAGACGCGAGCGATGCAGGATGGACTCGAGATGGGCCAGAGGGTCTGGAGAGTCACCCGAACGATAACGGGACGTTCGACCGACAGGAGATGGCGCGGAAGCACAAGGCTCAGAAGATAGTCGGCGACGAGGCAGAAGTGGCGCTGCTGGACTGCGTCCGTGACGAAACCCTCTCCGCATTAGAACACGACGATAGCCCAGAGTTCTTCGAGGCGGCCCGAGAGGCCCTCCTCTCACCGTTCCCCGAAGGAACCACCCGGTCGTCGGTCCGTGAGGCATGGAACGAATGGCGAGCAACTGACGATGACTCAGCACTGGCCCGGGGCCTGCACATCTCTCGTGTCTGGGATGGCGCTGGATTCGATCTCGTTGGGCTCGTACACGACGACGGCGAGTTCCGACCGGTCAGATATGAGGCGAAGGCGCTCTCCGGTGGCCCTGCGAGCAATGTCCATCTCAGTGCGAACCAGATCTCGGTCTATCGCCGTGTGTGCCTACAATCCGATCCCGAAGATGCGTGGCGGTATCGGGGCGACTGGCGACTCGTCGGGGTGCTCCCGGACGAGTCGGCCATCAATCTGAACGGTCACCTCGAGGAGCTCCCAGCGCTCCTCGACGAACTCGACGTCGAGGGGTTCACACACGACGGCATTGTCCTCCGTATCAATCGACGTTCGGATGACCGATCATCGACTTTCCAAGGCTGAGATGTTGAGCGTCGCTGATACCCGTTCCACCGTATCAGTCGATTTGGATCCCGACGTCGACGACAGTCAGCGCGAGACCCTTGAGGAGCTCGCGACCGAGATCACCGAGACGGTCGACACCAACTATACGACCCCCTCACTCCTCAAATTTCATTAATTATAGTAACACCTGAGAGATTTACGTACTGATCGTATAGTTGTCGAGCGATCGGATGTGCATTGACTTTCAGCGGCTACTATAGACAGTGCTCCCCCTAATGACCTATGTGAGTCTTATAGGAGGCTAGCGGATCGAGGGTGTTCATCAGGTCCAAAATCAGTCAGTAAGTCAGTATGACTGATAACGGGGGTCGGAATATTGGGTGTGAATGAACAGAACGTGCCAGCTATACTGTCATTCAACATGATATTTTGATCGATCTCTAGGCACCGTCTAGTTAGGCCAGTTTGAGGAACGAGCAGGTCGTGGAGTTAGTGTGGAACATGCCCGTAGACCTGCTCAGCGAGTACTACGCGGAGGAGTTTGAGAAAGCTTGGAAGCATGAGCGGACGACGACACTCGCCAGGGTGTTTGCCGTCCGCCTCCACGCGACCGGATGTTCGCTCCGAGAGATACAAGCAATTCTTCGCTTGAGCGGCATTGAGCGTTCTCATCAGGCCATTTAGCACTGGGTCGAGTGTATCTTGCGAGAGAGCTTGCTGCAGACCAAATTGAGCCATCCGACAGCTAAACCACGAATCGGTCTTAGGGGTTCAGGCTCCGGAGGTCCTGTTGAATACCATTCGTTACTCTTCACGTGAATCATCGACGAACCGATAGAGGCCACGGACTGATTGACCCTCTACTTGGACTTGTTCAACCCATTCAGCTGGTCTTCTATGGCACGCTATTCAGTAATCGAAAGAGATGCTGCCACTGCCCGCTTGAACACCGTAACAAACTCCTCGTGATTACTGACCTCTTTCGATGTCGGCAGCTCGACGAGCTCGAGCGGATACTGCTCGGCGACGATCGATTGGGACGCATTCGCTCCGTTACAATTGGGGTAGAAGAGAACGCCCGGTGCGTCTCGTGCGAGCATATAGGAGGTCATCTGGTAGAAGTCAGCATTCTTCGGTGGGCTGGTCTTCCACTTGGCGTCGCCGACCATTCGCACCGAGTCCGCGCCGTCGAACACTGTCACGTCAGGTTTGAGCGTGACGTCATGACGGCCACCGGTGAGCAACGACTGACTCCGGTCTTGTGGCACGACTCGCCAGCCGTCCCGGTCAGTGACGGCAGCCCGCGCGGCCCGCTCGACGGCGTTCTCAAAGACGGTATTCATGTTCACGAGCATCGCGAAAGAGGCGCTGGCGCCGGCCTCGAGCTCGCTGATGAATGCGTTGCCGATGACCAGGCGAGCCAGGCGGAGGACGTCCTCGTAGTAGTCCGAGAGTCTCGTGAGCTGGATGCGTTCGACCTGCTGGACCGTAACTGGCTCGAGGGTGACCCGCCGGCGCAGTAGCTGCTGGTGCTGTTGCAGCGACCGAGAGACAGAAGGATCGGAGACGAGGCCGAGGAGGATCGACGTTGCGTACAAGATCGCTCTGTTCGCGGTGATGTCGTGGGTCAGTTCGTCGTAGGTGCACTCGAACGCCGTGGGCGTCGGTGGATGACGCTGGAGCTGACGCTGGAGGTTGAGCTGTCCACGCAGGTGTTGTTCGGTGCTACTCTTTCGCTGGTAGTCCGTGTGGAGCCCTTTGTTCAGGACTCGTCGCAGCTCGGCTTCGTAGAGTGCCCCGAGCGCGTCGAGAAATGTCTGTCCCTGTCGATAGGGCGTCTGTGTCTCGAACGTCGTGGCCGTCGTGTTGTGGGCGAAACGGAGTAGTGAAAGGAGGTTCGTGCCCGCAGCCTTCGGCTGGATCTGGATTGTTGGGCCATCCCGGAGTGAGACGATGCCGACGTATGAGGTCGCCGTGAGGATCGCCTCCCCGTCACGGTTGTAGCGCAGCTTGATCCGATCGCCATCGCGATCGTCGCCGCCGTTCACCTCCTGGGTGAGCATTCGTGCCGCCGCTTCGCTCAGCTCAATCGGCTCATCATGTTCTTCATACTCCGAGAGCTCGATGTCGGCTGCGAACTGGACTTCGTCTATGTGCGTCGAGACAGCCATCAGTCGTCGTCGGTGGCCTCCGACGAGTTGAACTCGGCGACAAACGGTTCGAGTGCGGTGGACAACTTGCCATCGTCGAACGACTTGATCTGCTCACGCTCCCAGTCAAACAGCATCTCGCCGTCGCCGACGAACAGCACCTCACGGATTCTGGAGTACTGCCCGAACAAATACTCCTCGAGCAGCGGCAGAATCTCGAACCGCCAGGTGTCGACGATGTCTGTGTCAGTGTCAACGTTGAAGAGGAACGAATGACCGATCTGTTTGCCCCGACCGAGATCATGCTCAGAGCGGATACGCTTGTTCAGTTCGTACACCGCGATTAGTGATTGAGCGAGGAGAGAATCGGAGTGGCTGGGTGCGGAGGCGATTCGGTCGACATCGGTCCAGTCGCCGAGCTTGTGTTCTTCGCGAAGGAGTCGGAGCTTCGGTGGGAAAGAGAGAAAACGGAACCGTCGGCGAAGGGCGGCGTCGACGAGTGCGATCGAGCGGTCGGCGGTGTTCATCGTCCCGATCAGGTAGAGATTCGGCGGAAGATGAAACGCGCTCCCTGAGTGAGCAAGGGAGACTTCGGTCTCGTTCTCGCCGTCGAGGCGCTTGTCCGACTCCAGTGCTGTAATCATCTCACCGAAGATTTGGGCGAGGTTGCCCCGGTTGATCTCGTCGATGATCAAGACATACCGTGGCGCCTCTTCGTCGTCGCCGGCTGCGTGATAGGCGCGTTTCGCTTCATTTGCGAACTCGAGGAACACCCCCGGTTGTTCGTCATAGGTCACCGATCCCTCTTCGGTGGTGTCGACGCTTAGGCCTTCGACGAAGTCTTCGTACGTGAATGACGGGTGGAACGTAACGGTCTCCAGTTGACTCGTATGCGCGTCGACGCCATCTTGCTCGTTGAGCCACCAGTGGGCAAATCGCTTTGCGGTGTAGGTCTTTCCGGTCCCCGGCGGTCCGTAGAAGACCATCTGCCCGCTGTTGACCAGCTGGCGGGCGATCTCGTCACCCTCTTCGGGTTTCTCTCGGGGTTTGAGCGGTCCACCTTCGTCGACGGGTACGTCGAGCGTCGGTGCTTCGACGGTGTACGTCTCGCTGACGAGCGTATCTATCTTCACTTGGTTCATGTTCGGGTTCACGCCTGCACGAGACTGTAGCTCACGAAAGAGCACGAAAAAGAGCGTCTCTGCGTGGCTGATTCGGTTCGTTGCACCAATGCCGACTTCCTCTGCTATCGCTGTGAGCGTCTCTTCGTTTGCGAAGTAGAGTTGCGTGATCAGCTCGCAGTGAACCGCCTGGGTCCGATCGAGCTCGGCGTTGGGTTCGACACCCGCAAGTGACTCGGAGAGTGTCTCTATAATGGTCTGTGTAAAGGCTTCTTGGAACCAATCCAGGCCGGTCGATGTGAACGGCAGCCGTGTCCGGATGTCGACGACCGTCTCGCTAACCTTCTTGTACTGGTCTGCTGGTTCCGGTGGCTGGAGGTCCCAGTAGACACGGCGAATGTCCGCTAGAAGTCTAGGTTCGATCGCGATGAAGAGGTAGAGCAGATCGATGGGGAGCTTAGTGAAGTACCCTCCCTGGACGAGCTCGAAGTTCTGGTCGTACAGGTGACCGTCGTGGACCTCATAGATCTCCTTGAGTCGCGGATGGTAGTCGTCGTTGTCCAACAAGGCGTCGTCAAAGTCGACGGGGTTCTCAAACGCTCGATACCCTCCCAAGGGGAGGAAGTAGCCACCGCCCTCGGTGTTTGGTGTCCACGACCCGTCCGAGGGGCCCTGAAAGTCGTCCCGAAGCGTCGACGTAACGATGGAAACGCCGCGAAACTCTCGGGTGTCTGTGAGGATGTGGAGCACCAGATCGCCAACTTCAGGCTCGCGCAGCGTCCCGTAAATGTCGCGTCCATCAATGCTCTCGCTCGAGGAGAACGCACCCGAGCCCAGCTCGAGTTCCTGGCCTGACTGTTTATACGGCTTATCAGATAGTGACGTCTTTTCGACGAAGACCGATGGTGGCTCGCGGTGAGCGGTGAGCATCGACTCGAGCGACCCGTACTCCTCGAGGAGTTCGTCGATGGCATCGGTGTGTGGAATGATAGTTCGAGTGAGCGCCTTCTGATCGAGACCAAATAGGTCGTGCAGCTCGAAACTCTGGAGCTCAATTGGGACCGGGATGGTGAGCCACAGGACTATGTTACTCAGTTCGTCGTGTGGATGTGCGGCCGGTGCGGCGTCGTCGACGCGGGTATTCAGGTCGTGGGCTAGATCGGGATCCTGATCAACACGAGTGATCTGTGCTGCCCACTTGTATCGATTGCTCCCTCTGTAGAAGAGTACGATATCGCCCGCGGAGATACGTGTCGGGTCGACGTCGTCGTTTTCAGGGACCGTCCAGGCGTGGACCACCCGATCGCTCGACGGCGGGTGGAAGTCGGCGACGGCATCATACTCGACGCCACGGTGAACGAGTTCGTCGAACGCAGCTTGTTCAGTCGGACTCGTCGCAGACGCCAGCACGATCCCAGGCGGCATATGGTAAAAATCGCGACGCGCCACCTACTTAACAACTTGGTGATGCAGAGAACAGTTTGGTCTACCAATAATTGTGGTGTGGGTTTTGTACCGATGTTTGCCAGAAGTGTCAGAACTGGACCGATCGCTATTTAATACTTGAATGACGGCACCTCATCCGATTCAACCACATCAAGGAAATGCATAAGTGGCTAGTGGAATAGGTCAAACTATTCACGACCCGAGGTTCAACCACCCATGAATGAGAGCTCCCTATGAGTATCGACCCTAACTCACTTCTACCAGGTACAGTTATCCGGAACCGTAATCGTCTCTGGCGCGTCGACGCCATCGACGGACAGGAGGTGACGGCGACGGCGTTGGACGGCGCGACGTCGACGCACCGCTTCTACGCCCCGATCGAGCAGATCGAGGAAGGGAGTTTGCCCACTCCGTCGGCGGAGAAGATGGGGAGTCCGCAGTTTCAGGACCTACTGATACGGGCCAACCGTCTCTCGATGCTTCACGGTACGGCGCCGCTGATGAGCCTGCAGCGCTCCCGGGTCATCCCGACGGAGTACCAGCTGACGCCGGTCGTGATGGGTCTCGACATGCCCGCCGTCCGGCTCCTCCTTGCCGATGACGTCGGTCTGGGGAAGACAATCGAGGCGGGCCTGATCACGAGCGAGCTGATGGCCCGAAATCGCGCCGACCGTATCTTGATTGTCACGCCTGCAAATCTGCGTGAGCAGTGGCGAGAGGCGTTCGAGCACTTCTTCCACATCGAACCGAAGATCACGAACCGGCGAAACCGCAAGGTGATGGAGAAGGACGTCCCGCCGGGAACGAGTATCTGGGAGTACTACTCGAAGCACATCGTTTCGATCGACTACGCCAAACAGAGCCGGATCCGGAGTCAGATCCTGAGCCAGGACTGGGACCTCGTGATCATTGACGAGGCACACTTGGCTTGCCGGCCGCACACGTCTTCGTCATCGCAGTCGCCGTCGAAACAACGTTGGGAGTTCACCCAGCAGATTACCGACGCAGCGACGCACGCGCTCTTGCTCACCGCGACGCCTCACAACGGCTACACCGACAGCTACGCCAGCCTGCTGAAGATGGTCAACCCCGAAATCGTGTCGGGTGATGCCAACAACCCACAGATCAACCGTGATATCGCGAAGCGTCACGTCGTCCAGCGTCGCCGTAAGGATGTCGAACAGTGGTTCGGTGAGGGTGCGGACAATCCATTCCCGGAACGAGATCAGAAAACAGTCGAGGTCTCACCAACGGACTACGAGAAGACTGCCTATGATGCGGTTCGGGACTACGGTGACACACTCGTGGAAGCCGCCAAGAAGTCCGACAACCGCAACATCGCCCAGTGGACGGTCATTCACTTCCTGAAGCGTGCGCTTTCGAGCCCAGAGGCACTTCGCCAATCACTCAAGAACCGCCGTGGGAAGCTGAATGATCGACTGAAAGAGCTCGAAGAGTCCGGTGGCGAAATCGACGAAAATGCCGGGGTCTCGGAGGACATGGCCCAGGCGAATGCACTAGACAGCGACCCCGGTGAGGACTACACCGAGACCGAGCTTGGTGAACGTGTCGAGCGCGTCGTGACTGGCGACGAGAAGGCCATCCGGATGGAACTAGACTCGCTTGAGGAGACGCTTGGGGCGGCAGAGCGGGTCACCAAGACTCACGACAGCAAGCTTCAGCAGCTCCTCGGACAAACACTTCCGGCCCGATTCCGGAGCGGTGGGACGATTATCTTCACCAAATATGTCGATACACTGGAGTACCTCAAGAAACACATTGATGACGAATTCGGTGACAGCATCAACCTCCACACCCTCTACGGCGAACTGGGAGAGGCCGAGCGGAACGAGCGGTTCCAGGCGTTCGCTGACGCAGACCGCGGCGTGTTGATCGCGACCGACGTGATCAGCGAGGGGATGAACCTGCAGTACGCCGCGAACCAGGTCATCCACTATGAACTACCGTGGAACCCCAATCGGCTCGAACAGCGAAACGGTCGGGTGGACCGATACGGCCAGAAGCGTGACAAAGTGTTCATCCGGACGATGGTCGTCGACGACCCGATGGACCGGATGGTGCTGACGAAGCTTATCGAGAAGGCTCAGGAGATCCGTTCGGAGTATGGATTTTCGCCGCCGTATCTCGGCGACGACGAGGGACTGTTGAAGTTGCTTGACTCCCACGAGCTGAGCGAGCTGATGCCACAGCAGACGCTGATGGACTACGGAAGCGGCGATAGCGGGGCGGAGACCGAAGAGAGCGCGTTCGACAACGAGGTACTCGAGCGTATCAAGGACGAGTCGTTCTACAACCACACGGAAGTCGATCTGAGCGAAGTCAAGGAACGCCAGGAGAAGACTCAGAAGCTGCTTGGCGGTGAGGATGCACTCGAGTCGTTCGTCAAGAGCGGACTCCAGCTGTTCAACTGCACCTTCGACGTCAACGTGGACGGGACGTACAGGATCAAGCTGACCACCGACGAAGTCCGCGGGACGGATATCAAAGACGAGTACGAACGCGTTACGTTTGACCCCAACCGTGCCGCCGAGGACGAGAAGGTCGAGATGCTTGACATCGCTCACCCGCTTGTGCAGCGACTCATCGAGGCTGTCAAGGAGGTGGCGCTGACGAGTAAGGATAGGTATGGTCGGACGTCGATGCGCGGAACCTCCCTTGTGTCGGAGCCGACCGCGCTCTACACGTTCAAGGTCCGCTACTTCGCCTACACGGGGGAGAAGCCGACCGTGATGGAGGAGTTACTCCAGCTGGCGCTCCCACTCTACGGTGAGGAGCCACTAACTGAGGAGAAGGTACGGGCGTTACTCGACGATGATGCGACCGATGCCGGCCGTTCCGAACAGGAGTGGAAGCGCGACATCGAAACGGCGATCGAACACGAGAAGCTCGAACGGGCCATCGACGACCGAGCCGACAAGCGGCGTGAAGAGATCTCACAAGAACGTAAAGAGATGCACGAGAAGTTGCGCGAGGCCGGCTACGGCGAGCAGCTAGCCGGCTTCGACAACCTCGACGTCGCAAGTGAAGACCTGCTGACTATCGGACTCTACTACCCGACCTAATGAACCAGCAACTGCGACAACGCAATCGACCGGACGACGCGACGTTCATCGAACCCAGTGGGGGAATCCTCACCGAGCAGTTGGTCTCGAAGCTCCGTGGCGAATCCTGTAGCGAAAGCGCCGTGCAGCCCTCGACGTTCGGAATCGGGTCGGTCGGAGCACCGACCTCTGAGACCGAGCTTGAAGAGCAGATCAGCGCCGCCTGGGAGGAGCTTGTCGAACGGTGGGACGAGATTAGTCGGGACAATGCGGTGTTCTCGATGAATGTCTCTGAGGCACGCTCGAAATGGATCCGCCGCCTCTTCGAGGAACTCGGGTTCTCGCCAGAACACCACCAGGCGGACATGACCGCCGACGGTGTGACGGCGAAGGTCGATTACCTGGGCTGGACGCCGAAAGATGCCGTACATGCGGATGCAGATGTCCCAGCGACGTCGCCACCGTTGCTCCACATGGTGCAGCCCGATCCGGAGCGCCCGCTGGACGATGGGGACCACCATGGATCGAACCGGAAAAGCCCGCACGACGAATTGCAGACCTTCCTCAACGCGAGTACTGATCTCCAGTGGAGCATCGTCACGGACGGGTTGAAACTCCGGTTGCTGCGGGACTACTTCCACACGTATACGCGAGGGTACGTGGAGTTTGACCTAGAGAATATCTTCACCAACCGCAATTACGAGGATTTCCGGGCGATCTACCGGCTCTGCCACGCCTCGCGTTTCATCGTCGATGGCGACGGGGACGACGCTACGTCGCCGCTGGAATCGCTGTATCAAGTAGCGCTCGCGACCGGTGTCAAGGTCGGCGAGAATCTTCAGTCGAACGTCGTCGAGGCACTAGAGGTTCTGGGGAACGGATTCCTGACGCCGGAGATTCGGACGGCGCTCGAAGAAGGCGGTCAGGACGTTGCTGACGAGTACTACCAGGGTCTCCTGCGAGTCGTCTACCGGCTCCTGTTCTTACTCTTTGCGGAGCAGCGCGGCATGATGACCGACCGTGGCGACCTCTACACGGAGGAGTACTCCATCAGCACGCTTCGAGAGCGATCCGAGCGAGCGTCAGGACGGGATACACAGGTTGACCTCTGGGAAGGACTGCAGGTTACATTCCGTCTCGTCGGCCAGGGGCGCGACGACGGCGTGCTGTCCGTTCCCGGGTACAACGGTGGGCTCTTCGACGACTCGAAGATGGCCTACATCGACGACGCCGTGTGTCCGAATCACGCGCTACTGGACGCGATTCACAAGCTAACGCACGTTGAGCAGCAGGGCTACCAGCAGCGAATCTCCTACGCTGACCTCGGTGTCGACGAGATCGGTGCCGTCTACGAGAGCCTGCTCGAGTTCACTCCCCAGTATGCGGAGACGGCTGTCGAAATCGAAGAGCGGAAGGTCAGTTCCCGGACGTTCTACCTCGACGACCGAGGGATGGAGCGCAAAGAAACGGGGAGCTACTACACCAAGCCCGAACTGGTCGACGAGCTCATTCAGAGCGCGCTGAAGCCCACCGTTGACGACCGCGTCGACGAGGACGCGTCGGTGGAGGAGCAAGAAGAGGCGCTCTTGAGCATTGACGTCGTCGACCCCGCCTGTGGGAGCGGCGCGTTCCTTATCGCCGCGAACAACTACCTCGGGAAACGGCTCGCAAAGATCCGGAGTGGCTCGGACTACCCCGAGAAGAAGGTTGTACGCGAGGCTCGACGGTCAGTTGTGCAGCACTGTTTGTACGGGGTCGACCTGAACCCGATGGCCGTCGAGCTGGCAAAGGTCAGTCTCTGGATCAACTCTGCAGTGAAAGACCAGCCGCTCAGCTTCCTCGACCACCGCATCAAGCAGGGAAACTCGCTCATCGGGGCGACGAGGGACCTAATTGCCGATGGAGTGCCCGCCGACGCCTACGAGACGTCGAAGGGACGCGACTGGCATATCGGCAACGACCTTCGAAAGCGTGTTCGAGAGGAGAACAAGACGTTCACCGACAAGTCGCAAGCCCAGATGACGCTCACCATGGGCTACGACGAGCAGGAGCATCTCGAGATCGCGAAGCGGCTGGAGGGGCTTGACGAGCACGCGATTAGCGACGTCGAGCGCAAAGCCGAGCTCTACGAGCAGTTCGAGGAGTCACAGGCGTTAAAGACCGAACGGCTCGCCCACGACGTCTGGACGGCGGCGTTCTACTGGCCGCTCGACGGCTCCGTCGCAGAGAACCCGACGCCGAGCGCGATTCAGAAAGTTCGGACGGAGGGCCCGCACGATCTCGAGAAACCCGAGAGCGACATCGAAGAGATGTGTGCCTTGGCTCGAGAGTTCAGCGAGACGCACTCGTTCTTCCACTGGGAACTCGAGTTCCCACTGGTGTATCAGAAAGGTGGGTTCGACTGTGTGTTGGCGAATCCACCGTGGGAGCGGCTCAGATTCGAGCCTGCGAAGTTCTTTGCGGTGAGTCGCCCCGATATCGCGAATACGTCGACGGCGTCGAAGCGTAACGCGATGATTGAGGAGCTAGAGGAAGAGGACCCTGAGCTCTACGAAGAATACTTGACTGTCTCTGAAGGACTGGAGAAGACAACTTCATTCATCAGGAGTTCTGGGAAATATGAGCTGACCGGGCAAGGAAACGTGAATACATATGCGGTCTTTTCGGAGTTAGCTCTCCAGAACACCTCTCCACGCGGCTATAACGGGCTGATTGTACCGACTGGGATCGCGACCGATGCGAGCACCCAAGAGTATTTCCAGAAGATTGTGGAAGAGCAGCAGCTGAAGTCTCTGTTTGACTTCGAAAATAGTAAAGGCATTTTCCCGGCAGTACATCGTAGTTACAAGTTCTGCCTACTCGCCCAGACAGGTAAAGACAATCCACAAGAGGAGTTCGAACTCGCCTTCTATCTCACACGTGTTGAGCAACTCCACAATGATGATGATAACCGCTTCAAACTCACCCGAAATGACATTGAGCGGATCAACCCGAACACCAAGAACTGTCCGACCTTCGAGAGTGCAAAAGACGCGGAGCTAATCCTCAAGATTCACGATTCAATTGGAGCGTTCGTAGTCGAGAATGATGATGCTGGCAATCCATGGGAAGCCAATATCCATCGGATGTTCCATATGTCTGATGATTCAGGGCTATTCGAGAGTTACGCAGATCTTCGTGGAAGGGATTTCAACCGAACTGCGCAGCGGTTAGAATGTGGCGAAGAGAACCTTATCGGACTGTATGAGTCAAAGCAGACACACCAGTATAACCATCGCTTCTCTACGTTCGAGACCTCACCAAAGGATGAGATGGACAAAGGTGACGCATCGAGGATTGAGAAGGAAGAGTTGGATAACCCGCATAAATTGGCGACGCCGCGGTACTGGATCCCCTATGACGAGTACGCCGCTAAGTCAGGACAGGACTGGCACGTCGTTCTCCGAGAAATCGCTCGGGCCACAGACCGCCGTACAGCGATCTTTTGTATTCTTCCGGAGGCAGCAACGGGAAACTCGCTCAACCATATCAGTGGGCCCTCTGCCGATGAGGCGCTCCTGCTCATTGCCGCTTTCAACTCCTATACGCAGGACTTCGTCGCTCGGCAGAAAGTAGGTGGTACTCACCTGAATAATTTTATAACCCGGCAACTCCCCATCCCGGATCCCGAACGCTTCGAACAAATACGCTACAACGACGCCCCTATCGGTGACCGAATCAAGGAGCTGGCTCTCCAGCTCACCTACCACGCCGTCGACCTCGAAGAATTCGCCCGTGAGGCAGGCTACGACAGCGAGCCCTTCTCCTACACGACGCCCAATGGCCGTCCCCGTGAAGAGGTTCGCTTCGAGCTCGAGGCGCTCATGGCCCACGTCTACGGCGTCGACGCCGCCGACTTCGAGCGTCTGTTCTCGACGTTCGAACAGATTCGCGATGAAGAGCTCGACGAATACGGCTACTACCGAACTCGCGACGAGATCAAGCAACGCTTCGAAGAGATGCAGGACGACATCACGACCACAGAGGTGATCGAACAATGAGCCAGCAGACCCAACGACGACGAGACGAAACGACGTTCATCGAGCCCAGCGGGGGCTTAATGACCGAACAGCTTCTTCACAAACTCCGGGATGAACAGTGTAGTGAAGACGCGGTCAAGCCCGAGACGTTCGCGTTCCCCGGAACTGATACCCCGTCGACCGATACTACTATCGAGAGTCGGGTGAGCGACGCCTGGGACGAACTTGTAGAGCGGTGGGACGAAATCAGCCGTGACAACGCTGTCTTCAAGATGGACACCTCAGAGGTGCGCTCGAAGTGGAGCAGACGACTCTTCGAAGAGTTGGGTTTCAGCCCCGGGTCACATCAGGCTGACATGACGGCCGATGGCGTGACGCTGAAGGCTGATTATTTGGGTTGGGCATCCAAAGAGCCGGTGCAAGCCACGTACGACACGCCGGACGCGATACCGCCAGTCCTGCACATGGTGCAACCCGACCCTGAGAACCCCCTTGACGACGGCGACCACAAGGGGTCGAACGGAAAAAGCCCACATGACGAGCTGCAGACCTATCTGAACGCGAATAGCGACTTACAGTGGAGTGTGGTTACTGATGGACTGAAACTACGGCTCCTTCGGGACTACTACCATACCTACACCCGAGGATACGTCGAGTTCGACCTGGAGAACATATTCACAAACCGCAACTACGGAGACTTCCGGACGCTCTACCGCTTGTGCCACGCCTCGCGGTTCATCGAACCCGTAGTTGCAGACGAAGACGACGAAGGCGAGACCCCGCTTGAACGACTCTATCAGATTGCTCTTTCGACGGGTGTGAAGGTCGGACAGGATCTTCAGGAGAACGTTGTTAGTGCCCTAGAGACGCTCGGGAACGGGTTCCTCGATGCCGAAATCAAGAAAGCACTGGAAGAAAATGGACAGGACGCTGCTGAAGACTACTACCAGGACCTGCTCTACGTCGTCTATCGACTGCTGTTCCTGATGTTCACCGAGCAGAGGGGTATGATGTCCCAGCGGGACAGTCTCTATACGGAAGAGTACAGTATCACGAAGCTCCGTGAGCGGGCCGAAGAGGGCAAGGGTGGCGACAGGAATGTGGACTTTTGGGAAGGGTTGAAAGTGACCTTCCGCCTCGTCGGCGAGGGCGACAACTCGCTGGGGGTTCCCGGCTACAATGGGGCTCTGTTCGACAACGACAACCTGGAGTTTATTCTGGACGCTAAGTGCCCGAATGAGAAGCTTCTGAGTGCGGTCCATGACCTAACCCATATCGAGCAAGGCGGCTACCAGCAGCGCATCTCGTACGCCGATCTGGGCGTCGAAGAGATCGGTGCGGTGTACGAAAGCCTACTGGAGTTCACGCCACAGCTTGCAGAGACTGTCATCGAACTCGAAGACCGAACCATCACTTCTGGATCATTCTATCTTGATGATCGGGGGATGGAGCGTAAAGAGACTGGGAGTTACTACACTGATCCTGGTCTTGTTGACGAACTCATCCAAAGCTCTCTCAAGCCCGTAGTGGAGGATAGAGTGAACAATGATGCTTCTACTGAGGTCCAAGAACAACAGTTGTTGGAGATTACGGTCTGTGACCCCGCCTGTGGTAGCGGTGCTTTTCTCATTGCGGCAAATAACTTCCTAGGGCAACGACTTGCCGAGATTCGTTCTGATTCCTTGTATCCTGACGAACGAACAATTCGACAATCCAGACGCTCCGTAGTGCAACACTGCATTTACGGTGTTGACCTCAACCCAATGGCTGTCGAACTGGCAAAAGCTAGCCTTTGGATTAACTCGGCAGTTGAGGATAAGCCATTAAGCTTCTTGGATCATCGTATCAAGCAAGGTAACTCCCTCCTCGGTACGACTCCTGATTTAGTTGATGCAGAGATTCCAGTCGATGCATACGAGACGTCTAGTGGACGAAAGTGGCATATCGGCAATGAACTCCGAAAGCGAGTCAGAAAAGAAAATAAACAGCGTAGAACTGAGGGTAATCAATCTCTTGCCTCTTTTGGACAAGGGGTGGAGGAGTATCGAAGTCTCGCTGAAGAGCTTGATTCCATAGAAGAGGATACTAAGGAAGACGTCCACAAGAAGGAAAGACTCTATAAGGAATTCAAGCAGAGTGAGACTTACCAGCAACAAAAACAGGTCTACGACCTATGGACATCGGCTTTCTTCTGGCCTATGCATAGGGATACTCCCGGAGAACATCCTACTCCAAAAACGATCGATCAAGTCCGCCGTGATGAAGACCTCTCCGATGATTTGGAGGCAATGATCAATCGGGCTTCGAAGATCGCTGAAAAAAACAGTTTCTTCCATTGGCCAATTGAGTATCCGAGCGTCTACAATGATGGTGGATTTGACTGTATTCTCGGCAATCCGCCCTGGGATCGAGTCTCGCTCGAGGCCGTAGAGTTCTTTGCAGTGACAGCTCCCAAAATCGCGAAGGCTGAAACAAAATCCAAGCGTTTGAATCTTATAGAGGAGCTGAAAGAAGAGAACCCAGAATTACATGAGGACTGGGAGAACGAAGTACAGAGAATCGACCAACAAACGAAGTTCTTCAAAGAAAGTGGACGGTATCCAGAATCAAGTAAGGGGTATGTGAATACATATGCGCTCTTTGCTGGGTTCGCGACTGATAACGTATCCCCAAGCGGGAAAGCGGGACTGGTATCCCCGACCGGTATTGCTACAGATTCATCTACACAGGACTTCTTCAGAAAGCTGGTTGAAAATCAACGATTAGACTCACTATATGGATTCGATAACAAGAATCGGATTTTCCAAGACGTTCACGGTCAGTTTAAATTCTGCTTGCTTGTTATTGCTGGGCGCGAACTTCCACAGAACCACTTTGATCTCGCATTCAACTTGACAAGTATTGACCAACTACATGACCAAGAAAAGAAATACCAGCTTTCGAAGAGGGATATTAGCCTCATTAATCCAAACACCAAAAACTGTCCAACATTCGATAATGAGGAGGACGCAGAACTAACCCTAAAACTGTATCAAAACACGGGCGCACTCAAGATTGAAGAGAAAAAATGCGGTGATCCTTGGGGAGTCAACCTTAGTGTCATGTTTAACAAATCTAATGACTCGGGGCTCTTCTATACATATGAGGAACTATCCGAAGAGGACTTGGAGTTGGACGATCGGAATCGATTTGTTAGTGGTGACGAGGAGTACCTCCCAATATATGAGTCAAAATTCTTTCATCAGTATGACCATCGGTTTGCAACGCATGACCAAGAAATAGACGGTAATGATCCAAGAAAAGTCTCTACTGAGGAGAAAGATGATCCCACGTTCTCGGTTCTACCGCGCTATTGGCTTAAGAAGGAGGTCTATGAGGAAAAATTCCGTGCGCCATGGCATATGGCACTGAGAGATATTACGAGGGCTACGGATGAGCGTACAGCTATCTGTTCTCTCTTGCCAGACGCTCCCACCGTCCATACAATGAATCACATCCTCGGATTGGATGCAAGAGAGGCGGCGTTGATGATGGCCTGCATGAACTCTTACACCCTCGATTATGTCGCTCGCCAAAAGGTAGGAGGAACCCATCTCAGTCAGTTCATAATCAAACAACTACCTGTACCCGATCCGAGCCGATTTGAAGAGGTCAAGTTCGATGGGGACCCCATAGGTCGTCGGATTGTTGGGTTAGTCACTCGTCTTGCGTGCAATTCGGATAACTTGGATAGCTATATGGAGGAAGTTGGGGTTTCAAATCCATACTCCTTTTCATCACCGAAAGGGAACCAAAGAGAAGAAATCCGCTTCGAGTTAGAAGCCCTCATTTGCCATATGTATGGGCTTTCGGTAGGGGACATTGACCAGGTATTTAGCATCTTCGAGCAGATACAGAGAAAAGACAACAAGGAACATGGTTACTTCCGTACCCGCGAAGAGATCAAGAAGCGATTTGAAGAGCTATCTACGAGAGTTTCTGATACATCCGAAGAGGACCAATGAGTTTCTGAATCAAACCCTTTGACGCACTGGGCGGCGTCCAGCATTCGTCTCGCTCCTACGTTGAGACGTTCCAGAACGTCGCCGACGATACTATCGACGCCTAAGTTGAGGATCGTATGCAGTCGGGATCATCCTTTACAAGAAGCCGTTCGTCCAGCTGAACCACCGTTTCCAGCAGGGGCCGAAGCTCAACCATCTCGTTGAGAACGGCGTACTACACGAGGGAGTACTTGACGTCTTCACTGGACGCAGCGGCGAGCCCATCGAAACGTACAAGCACCAAACCAAGGCCATCGGGTCGATTCAGTCTGGCAATAACACCATCGTATCAACTGGGACTGGGTCTATGAGGAGCTTCGTATTTGGCATCCCCCATCGTCAGCCACGGTCCTGAATGGTATCAAGACAGATCGTTTAACCACTACATCATGCTCAATCTCATCCTCGCCGGGAATGACGATAGAATTACAATATATGCACCAAGGCGCGTTGCAGTATCTAGTCATCGGCCCTGGTCCACATATATACCGGCTGCCAGAGTGCCAATGTGAGTCGCTCATCCCTCGCCGAGATCAATATATGAGAAATCGAAACTTTCACTCGAATCAACACCTCTGCGCTGGTTGAATGATAGGGACGTCAGAACAGTTTAAGTCCCGTGCAGATATTGCCGATTTAATCTATCTACTCTATACGCTTGGTTCTCAACCCACACCAATATTAGACATGTGGTAGCACAACTGTTTTCTATCTACTTTCACATTTATCGTCTCAATGTCTACTCGGCTGAATCCTTTTGACGCCCTAGACGAGGTGCAATCTTCGTACCGAAACTACGTTGAGACGTTCCAGAACGTCGATGACGACGTCATCGGCCAATGGATCGACGACCGTATCAACACCGGGAAGGTCCTCTGGAAGGAGCCATTCGTCGAGCTGAACCAGCGCTTCGAGTACGGCACGCCCCTCGAGGAGCTGGTCGACGACGGCATCCTACACGCTGGAGTTCTCGACGTCTTCGACGACGGCAATGGCAATCCGATTGAACCGTACAAACATCAGGCCGAAGCGATCCGCTCGATCGATCAGGGCAACACAATCGTCTCAACGGGGACGGGGTCCGGCAAAAGTTTCGCGTTCGGGATCCCGATCGTGAGCCACTGCCTCGACGCCCGTGAACGGGGCGAGGAAGGGATCAAGGCGGTTATGATCTACCCGATGAACGCGCTGGCGAACTCACAGTACGAGGAGTTCGCCAAGCGCCTTGACAACTCTGGCCTCCGGATGGGCCTCTATACAGGCGACACACCGCCCAATCCCGACGGGGCGGCGGAGTTCCTCCAGCAGTTCGACCGGACGGAGGCACTCGACTGTGAAGTGGTCTCCCGGGAGGAGATGCAGCGTGACCCACCGGACATCCTGATGACGAACTACGTCATGCTGGACTACATCCTCACCCGCCACGAGGACAAGGACCTCTTCCCGACCGCCCACGAGGGCGCGCTCAACTATCTCGTCCTCGACGAGGTGCACACGTACACCGGCCACCAAGGAGCCGATGTCGCTGCCCTCATCCGCCGCCTGCGAGAGCACACAGGTGCTGGAGAAGATCTCACGTGTATCGGGACGTCAGCGACGGTCGCCAGCGAAGAAGGCCTGGACGCAGAAGAGGAGATCGCTAACTTCTCCGAGCGGATCTTCGGCGCGCCCGTCGACCCCGACAGCGTCATCGGCGAGAGCCACTACCCGATCCAGTTCACCGATGGTACGGAGCTGCCCGACGAGGTCGAGGTAACCGACGACGACATTCGGCGCTTCGACGGCACAGCCGACGAGGCGACCAAACTCGCCGAACGGCTCACCAAACGCGCCCTGAGTACGGAGGAGACGAAGACTGCTGAGGCTATCGGCGAGGTGTTACTGGCTCATCCGACAGTTGCCTTCCTCGACGGCCGCCTCAGCGAACGCAGCCAGCAGATCAACCCCTCCGGCGAAGCTGCCAATCCTGATGAGCCGTCACTTGTCGAACAGTATCAGAACGAGGTTCGACCAGAGGTCACACCGGACGAAGCCCGTCGCGAACTGGAGGCCGCACTCCTTGCCGGCACTGTAGGCACCACGGAGGTGCAGGGCGAACAGCAACCAATCTTCATCCCCAAGCTCCACTCGTTCTTCTCGCAGGGCTCCGGGCTCGTAGCGTGTCTCACGCCGGAGACGCTGAACTCAGAGGATCCCCACCTCAGCGACGCTGGCGACCTCGAGTGTCGCCACTGCGCGAAAGAGCACGAACGGAGCCGTAAGGCGTTCCCGCTCTCCTTCTGTCGAGCCTGTGGCCAGGAGTACTACACCATCGCCCGCGGCGAGGCCGATCACCTCACCCCTCGTGAAGTGTCGGACCTCAGCGTCGGCGACGGCGAGACCGCCGGTTACGTGATGCGAGGTGAGTGGGACCGCGACGAAGTCACACTTCCCGCGCAGTGGTTCGATGACTCCGGCGAGCTCCGAGACACGTGGGAGGAGGCCGTACCCCAACCAGCGACGTACTGCCCCACCCACAACCGTCTCACGGGTGGTCACCTCGACAGCGGCCAGCTCCAGTGTGGCTGTTTCGCGAGTCAGGGCTTGCAGGTCATGTGGCACTCCGGCGAGTTCCTCTTCTGTGGCAACTGCGGTGTGAGCCACTCCCGGATGGGTCGGGCGATGGAGCTCTCGAAGATGTTCAAGTTCGGCATGGTCGGTCGCTCGACGGCGACAGACGTGCTCATCGGCTCGACGATGCAGGAGCTACCGAAGGACCAGCAGAAAACTATCGCCTTTAGCGACAACCGGCAGGACACCGCGTTACAGGCTGCCCACCTCAATAACCTCTACCAGCGGGTCAAGTTCCGACGAGCACTCTATGGAGCGCTCAAAGAGCACGGCGATGTCGGGCTGACAGACATCGGGAATCGGACGTTCGAGGTGCTCGACGACAACAGCGCTGTCCCGGATGGACTCGCCCGGGACATGTTCGGTGTTCTCGACGATGAAAAGGGTCGGTTCAGCGATTATCTCCAGTTCCACGTGCTACTGGAACTGAGGAAGAGTCAGCAACGTGGTCAACAGAGCCTGGAGGACGTCGGGCTTCTGGATGTCGAGTACAAGAACCTCGACCGGCTCGCAGAAATCGACGAACAATGGGAGGACGTCCCAGAACTCGCCACCGCTGACCCCGAGGTTCGGTACGAGTACTGTAAAGCATTCCTTGATCTCTTTCGTCGCACGGCCGCTATCAACCACCCGACGTTCAGCAACTTCGGGAACTTCCGGAACGAGGTACTGAGCAAGCTTGACGAGAGCGTTAAGTTCCACAAACAGCAGTTCTTCCGGTTTCCAGAAGGCTTCAGCGACACTGCCTCGACGAAAGGCACCGAACAGATCCACCGATTCACCGACTGGAGATCACGCCATGTGAAGTGGACCACCCGCGCTCTCGATGTCGAGACAGATCGAGCCGCGACGGTAATCGAAGCGGTCCGTGAACTGCTTAGTGATGATGAAGTGTTGCAGGTACTCGAAGAGAACGACGTCTACCGAGGGCGACAGGCGTTCATGCTCAACCCTTCGTACATCCGCTTGAAAGAACACGACCCAAGTGACGTCTCAGTCTGCCCGAAATGCAAGACCGTCATCACCCGAAAGCGGCTGAAGATGTGTCTCAACGCCAGCTGTGGCAACGTCACCCCGGAGGACACAGATCTCAGAGAGTCCTACTTCCACGACCTCTACGACATGTCGTTCGACGAAGCCGTCGACGTTCTCGCTGCCGAACACAGCGGCCAGATCGAGGGCGACATTAGGAAGGAACTCGAAACGCGTTTCCGCAAGGGAGACGACCTCAACACCATCGTCTCGACGCCGACGATGGAACTGGGCATTGACATCGGTGACCTCTCGAACGTCTACATGCGGAATGTCCCGCCGAACCCTAGCAACTACGCCCAACGGTCGGGGCGTGCCGGCCGGCAGGACCAGCCATCGCTGGTGACCACCTTCTGTGGCAGTGGCTTCGGCGGCGTCTCTCACGATCAGTACTTCTACCAGCGCCCAGAACGCATCATCGCCGGGAAGATCTCGCCGCCGACCTTCCTGCTAAACAACCGCGATCTTCTGGAAGCACACATCAACGCGCTCGTGCTCGAGGTAATCGAATTCAAGTTCGAGACGAAGCTCCAGTACGTCCTCGACATCGAGGATGGAAAGAACGACTACCCGATGATCCAGAGCTTCTGCGAGGACCTTGAGGACGCGATTCAGGCCGAACGCGAGGCGATCATCAATGCCGTGAAAGGAGCGTTCGCCCACGAGCGGGAACAGGCTGAGTATCAGGAGTGGTTCACTGACGAACTCATCGAGGATCGCGTCGACAACTTTGTCGCCTACCTCGACAAGGCGTTCGAGCCATGGCGGATCGAGTACACCCGCCTCACCCGAGAGCTTCGACGGCTGAACAAGCAGCTTCAACACGACGACAGAAATCCGCAGGCAGAACGGGAGCGCTCTGCTGTCGAAGCGCGTCTCCGGGACATGCGCAGCGGTGGGAAGCGGTTTTACGCCTATCAGTACCTCCGATCACAGGGCTTCCTCCCGAACTACGGTTTCCCACGGACGAGTTGTACACTCGGATTCACCTCACTCCCGGACGACATTCAGCGAGACGATTCACAGGCGATCCGTGAGTTTGCCCCCGGAAATAACGTATACTATCGGGGTGAACGCCATGGGATCAGGTACGCGCGACCGAAGACTCGCGACGCCGAGCCGATCACCCAACACAAAATCGTCTGTCCGAACTGTCAGGCGATTTTGATGGGTAATGAAGCCGAGAACGCAGCAGGCTGTCCCGTCTGTAGCGAGTCGTTCAGCGGGCACCACTCCAACCCAAACACGATGGAGCTTCCGGATATGCGGGCTCGCCCTGAAGAGAACATCACCAGCGACGACGAGGAGCGGCGTCGCGAAGGCTACGACATCAACACCTACTACGAGCAAAAGAAGGCCCAGGAGTTTGAGCTGTCCGGTGACGGTGTCACAGCTGCTGTCACCTACGAGCCGAATGCCCGCATCGTAACCGTCAACAGCGGGATCCGTGGGCGTGATGACGACGAGCTCCAGGGCTTTGCGCTCTGTACCGAGTGTAAACGCTGGCTTACGAGCTACAACATGATCGAAAAGCACGTGAAAGACGACGGCTGCTACGCCGGCGCCGACCGCGAGGATATCCGAGAGGAGATCGAGCTCTATACTGAGGGCAACCACGACACAGTAACAATTACCCCGCCTGTCCCGGAAGAGCTCGAACTCGAAGAACAGCTCCACTTCTACCACACGCTCAAAGAGGCGCTCTACCAGGGCATTCTGGTTGAGTTCGATCTCGACGAACAGGAGCTCTCTACGTTCCTCAAGCCGTCGCCGACTTCGCCTGACCAGATGACTGTCGTGGTTCACGAAACCAGTGAGGGCGGCGCAGGTGCGCTCCATGACCTCACCGACCCCAAGAAGGATCGCTTTCGACGCGCGGTTACTGAAGCACTCGACGTCCTGCACGCCAACGATGCCGATGGCTGTGAACGGGCGTGTTATGAGTGTCTGATGTCGTTTTACAATCAGCGCGAGCACTCCATGTTCGACCGGACCCTCGTGATGCCGTGGCTCTACGGCGCCCAGACCATGTCGCTCACCCGTGTAGAGTCGATAGGGTCCAAGGAGCGGTACCAGGAGTTGCTCGGGATGTGTGAGTCCAGTCTCGAACGTGAGGTGCTGGAAGCCGTCCAGAAGGAGGCGCTCCCACTCCCGGACGATGCCCAGCGTCGAATCTACGACGGCGACGTTCCCATTGCAGAGGCGGACTTCTTCTTCGAGACGGGGAACGGCCGGAGCCAACCCATCGCCGTCTTCGTCGACGGCCCCGACCACGAGAAAGACCACGTCAAAAGGGGTGATGAAGACAAGCGTAACAAGCTACTCAGGATGAACTACCGCGTTGTTGCGGTCACTAGTCCGGAGGAAGTGCCGAAGGTCTGGAAGACGATCTGACTCGAGTCATAACCCACAGAGGATCTATTCTACCCCTTCAGAGTACTCAGCCCGGGCTACGTTGTAAATACGCCTTATCTTTGAAATAGGACCATTTGTCGAAGCAGTCTACGACTACTGTGAGTCGAACGAGTATCCGTTCCCGACGGGATACGCTTGTGATACCCATCAAGAGTGAACGGGTTACAATACCGGACGGGGCCATAGATCCCGGTTATGTGGCGCAGCATAATGCTGCACTCGAGTGGGTATAGGGGTTACTGGAAACAAGAGGAGTGCCTCATCAGATGAGTTGATAGGTGCTTTGTCTGGCTCGAGCAGACCGCACTCGCACCGGACGATACGGATTCGCTGTTCAAGCTGTTCGTGCTCTTCCGATTCGGCGCGACGATCAAAGAGCAAGCCGAGAGCGAGATCAAGAATCAGCAGGCTACTGAACTCGAGAACCAGCTGACGCAGGTCCTCAAGCGAAAATTGTGATTCGATGGCCTCTCAAGAGCGAAGGTGTTGTGCCCTATCTTCGAATTGCACCCTCCGAATTGGTCGCTATATTAAATACAGTAGTTTGTTAACCCAGCAATACCCTACTCTTTCCACCCAATAGGACGCTGAATGATCGTGTCGTCCTCGAGATCGAAACTCCGCAGGTCAAGTTGGACTTCGCGCTCGCGGCGTTCGCGCCGGTGTTTAGTCAGCGTCTGGAACGGTCTCGGGATCTCCAGCAGTGTTGCATCGCCGCTTTTTCCCATACGACTGGTTCGAGCCACATAGAGGTAATAACGGTCCGTGAGCGCACTTCCGGCAGCCTTCCGCTCGTTCCACGAGAGAGAGGGTTTGCGTGTCTTCAGTCCGATGTCTTGAGTTCAATACACCGATCGATTACGGGGTCGCCATCCTCGGTGGTTGTGATGGTCAGCACGTCAAAACCCGGCCAGTCAGTGTCGAACGGGTTCTCGTCCTCGGAGAGTCCAACCTCCACGAGGAAGTTATCGATGGCCGACATCACGTGGGGGTCTCCTTTTGCGTCCCCGTATGTCTCGGGCGTGTCACGTCCTAGATGTTCATTTCAGGGTTGGTCTCATCACACTGTCGCAGACGGTCTCGTTCGGACTCAATCGTGAGAGCCATTCCGAAGTCGTCGATTTTGGTTCGGTACTCTTGCGAGGCAGGAACTCCACCAGAACCAGATCCGTTATTCGATTTCTGTACGGTCCTTTGGACTATTATATCATCAAACCAGAGATGTTTGCATCGTTTCCGCAAATTCCTTTGGAATAGGGAGGTCTTCGATCATTTCGGATTGGATGCGCACGTGATCCGTATACGCTTTCTGTGCGTTCGCCTCAATCCATTTCTTCGCCTCTTCCGAATTCAGATACGTAAGCAGATTGTCGAGCTCTATGTGACTCTTGGGAACAATGTAATAGACAGAGTGGCGGGGAATTACAGTGCCTTCTGGTTCTCCCCAAAACTCCGGTTCCTTAGCGACGTCTTTGCATACGATCTTGGGGCGCAGCATCTCTGGCATTGGTGGTGCGTTGTGCCAATCGTACCAAGGCCGGTTGCGTTTCTGCACGCACGACCGTTCCTCGAGCGTTTCCCGATGAATCTCAGCCCAGTCACCGTACGCCCCCAGTTCATTTTCCGAAACCAAATTCCCCCGTTCATCGTATGGACAGAGGATCAGATCGTCCGTATAAGGGCAGTCGTGCGTTCGCAACTGCTTTCCACTGACAGTCGGGTATGCCCATCCCTCTTCGATCAGCTGTGGTGCAACATCGTCCTTGTCGCTCACAAACAGCGAATCTCGTCCAGTAGCGAGGCCTGCGGAGATGCGGACGGTAATATCACTGAGGGTGACGCCAGTATCTTCAATATCGATTCCGCCTCGAATTGGTGCAGCCCAAGAACTCCCATCCGTAGGGAGGGAGACTGTACGTTCTTCATTGGTGCGAGTGACAATGTGCGTTCTATCGGATTCCGTGGCGTCGATTACTGTAATTGCTGGATAGACTTTCAGGTCAGGGAACCAGTCCTGATCGATGTGGTTGATCTCCTGGACGTGGTAGTTAGTTAGAAGTTCCCGAAGAGCGTCTCCCGAAGAAATGTACTCGAACTTTTCGGGCGTGACATACACAAGACGACCATTGTCGGCTAGTAGTTCGAGTCCACGTTCAAAGAAAAGGATGTAGAGATCGAACCGTCGCCAAGCAGTATCGAATTCTTCCCCATACTGCTCTTTCTCTCCGTCATTCAATTGCGTGACAGGAACGTACGGTGGATTCCCGATAATGTAATCGAACTCTCCAAGATCTCTCGGAATGCTGGACTCTAAGAAATCTCGCTCCTGAACGTCCACATCAACATCTTCAAGATTTTCTTCAACATCGTCGATCCTGACTGGATCAAGCTCGACAGCGACCGCTTCCGGCATCGGTGCATCATGCTTGTCACACCACCTCTTCACTGCGTGGATAAAGGGAGCGTTACTGCCAATACCAGGGAATAGAATACGATCCCCTGATTCTGGTTCGTGATCTGCGAACAACTTCGCCACCATTCGGTCTGCAAGTCCGGATGGTGTTGTAACGTGTCCTTTCATCTTATGACCCTATTCTGCCTCGAGGCTTATAATATATATAAGATGTGCGCCACTCTTACTCATCACTTGTCTGTTCAGCTAGCGTTGTCTGTCTTGGACTGTTCTCCACAACAGCGGAGAGGTTTCCAAAGAGGAATATTTGGACCCAGTCCTGAATATGGTCTCCTACAACTACTGGTACATCCAGTGGCCCTTCCCGAAGGTTCGATGGTAACAGTGTTTCAGCAGTCCCAAGACCAGGGAATTGAGGAACGCTTCCTGCAACGTACATACCGACGAAATGTACTGGGCTATGGTACGGGAACAACTCTGGTACCAACCTAATCAGATCCAACCATCGAGGCAGGACCTCTGTTCCGATGGGAGCCATTCCTCGTTCATTTTGAGTTCCGCTTCGATACGCTTGATTTGACCGTATTCCTCCTGATACTTTTCGATAGCTTCGGGACCAGCATAGAGAAGCGAGCTGGCTAGGCGGCTTCGAACCGCCTGTTGTGCGGCTGTTTTGTCCAGATATGCGTGACTGGCATATCGTCTGAGGCACCTGGACTGGTCGATTATTTCGGCAACACCCTCCAGAAGCTCGGTCATCGCCGCTGCTGTCGTTTCAACGCGACTTGGAGAGAGTTCGGCAATCAGCGCGTCTTCGTCTAAGAAATGCTGAATCAGTAGTTCCTCGAACCCCCAATCTTGCTGCTGGTAGTATTCTGCAGGTGAATCGGCGATGTGTTCGCTGGCTATGAGAGAAGCGAGCACGGTGTTCGGATAGATGTTGTCCGCGATCGCATCATACAGTTCGGTAGCCTGCTTCGGCTCTTGCTCCATCTGGAGCTGAACGAGTTCGAATAGGGACGCAATCCGACTATCAAGTCGGCCCTTGATGGATCGCTGTGTATACAGATCCTTGATCACGTTTCGAGGTGATTGGACAGCCAAGTTCTCAACAGACTCACCTTGGGACCGATTGAGGTCTTCAAGAATCAGAATTAGAACATTCGATCGATTAATCGCTTTGAGAACCTGCCCAATCTCCGAAATAGTGGCGACTGGGTCACGCTCGAATCGGTCGAGAAGCCAGTCGATATCGTTCAACCACTCCCTGTAGACGGCTTCATAGGAACGTACTGGATTGTCGTGATTCGACGAAGCGGACCAGTCTCGCATTTGGAGTCCACCACGCGATACGTCCGTTGTTTCGTCTTCACTGCTATTGGACTTGGGTGATGCAGCGGGTGGATCATCTCGTTGACTCATCGCTTTTAAAAAGGAATTAAGCGCGCTAAGAACGTCACCCCGTGTTTGTGGATTGC
>NZ_JARUKV010000033.1 GCF_029688865.1 Natronococcus sp. A-GB7 | reverse complement strand
ACAGTTCGTGCATTATTATAACCGCCAGAGACCGCATTAATCACTCGGTGGAAAAACGCCAGCTGAGGAGGTGCTGAACTAGACAGTGCCGGGAGAAGAGGAATATCAGTTGACACCATAACTACTCTTGCTTGGACGTCTTTAGTGAATGTCAAGGCTGTGGATTTGTTCTGCAAGCGGTAAGCGATGCTGATCCCACTCCCATGAACTGGGATACATGTCCTAACTGCGACGGAACTGACTTCGAGTTAATTGAGACGTAGGGCACCAGTATGTGATACAGAGCCCTTCTACTGCCTTCAGAACAAACCAAGCTGCTCCGTAGAAATCATCGCCGTTTATCTTTTAAGCTTGTAACTTAATGCAGTGGTATGGCTTCACCAAGTGGGGAGAATACCAATGATGGAGGAGAAATGATTGACATTCTATTAGTCGAACCGAACCAGGGCGATGTACGCCTCTTTGAGGAAAACCTTGAGCAAGGGAAGATCTTTAACAGTATTCATGCCGTTTCTAATGGCGAAGCAGCGCTTGATTTCGTGAATCAGCAGGGCGAGTACGAAGAGGCTCCACAACCAGACCTTATTTTACTTGAGCCCCAGTTACCTGGAAAAAGTGGTATGGAAGTCCTCTCGGAGCTGAATAACGAGCCAGAACTGACAGAGATTCCAGTGATAATTCTAACGAGCTCGGAAGTCGGGCAAGACATTGTGAAATCTCATGGGCTCGAGGCGGACGAGTATATCCGAAAGCCGGTCGAGGCTGAAGAATTCGTCTCATTTGCCAAAGAAGTCGAGGACTTTTGGCTCGCTGTTGTTCAAAATAATGGCGAATCAGATGAGTGATTACCAATGATTTGATCTTGTTATCAAGCCAAACGCCGTCATGCTCTTGCATGTGGGTTCTGCATATTGGCATGGGTTATCCCCCCATGAGATAACCCCGCTCGAGCAATATCCTGCTCAAGCGATCTACTACTCCACCGCCGCGAGAAGTTAGAAATCTAGAGGCCCTCGACCATGATTGGATAAAATAGTTCTCGCGCTCTATCCCCACTCATCGAAGATCACCAGATCAGACCCAGACTATTATCTGCTGGTAGACCGCCCTCAGCGGAAGTTTATGATCCGTCTGGACTGCTAAACTCGTTCCGGGATCGGAGAATGTTCCTCCGAAGCCGGGGTAAATAGTGAGCTAGATTAGCTGTTGTCAAAATTCCCACGAGCTCATCGGAATCCACGACTGGAAGGTGTTGAATTGAATGCTCTCTCATTAGCGTGGCCGCTTCACGAATCAATTTGTCACTCGTGATTGTAACAACCGGTGTCGACATAAACGAATCCACAGAGATAGACGAGATATCTGCATCAACAGCGACCTGGTGCATAATATCTGATTTGGTAATAATACCCAAGATATCTTTTGTCTCTGGGGAAATCACGACTACGGATCCAATATCGTCTGCCGCGAACGTTCTCGCAATGGCGCTAGCTGTCGTCTCTCTGGTGGTAGTTCGCACATCTTGTGTCATTACGGATGCTATAGTTTGTTCTATCATGATATAGATACAGCGCAGAGGCGGTTAACTCCTTGCTCAAGAGTCGTAGAAATGGGAGTTCAGTCGCTCACTACTGTGCTGTTCTGGTCGCCAAGCCCTCGATGGATGTATCTTAACCAGACTCACGAGCGGCACTACTGGTGGGAGCTCTACGCCACTGTTGCATCCACGCCGTTTCTCGCAATGTTCGCAGGTCTACCAGCGGAAGGAGTTTGTCGGCCTCGAAAACCCGTTCGGCGCCGACAACGCCGTTCGTGGACTAATACTGGTTTCTCGAACAACCGGTGTGTGGCTACGTCTCCCTCTTCTCCATGAGGTCGACAGAGAACGGGCTCCAAGAGTTGAGTTCAACCGGATTCTGGAGAACTAACTACCACGCAGACGTGCTTACTCATCGGTGTCGAGTTATTCAACAGTGAGTTTGTGGCCTGTTTCCTGGCCGTGTTCTCTGATCACTTCTGCAGATGTGTCCCCTTCCGTAGTAACTTCCCTCGAGAAGGAACACTCTCTGCACACAATACGGACCTTCTCTGGGCGTTGCTTAGAAGCCATTATGACTAGTCTTGGATGAACGTCGTCTGAGTAGAAGAAGGGCTCGCTTACGAGCAGCGTAAAATCTATTTTAGACGACCTTCCCAGGGAGCGGCTCAACTCTTCCAACTCACTCGGATGGAGTTACCTGAATATCACCAGTTCCGGAGACAACAATGTCGTATCCAACATACTCAAAAGAAACAGACTCCAGACCGGAACTCTGTCCGGTGCCGATCAGGTCGTTCAGTGCCTCTGGGTTGATCGCATTGCTGAGAGGCGGCAACTCGAATGGGTCTGTGCCAGCCGCATCGGCAACTGCAGAAACGACAGCGACAACAGGCGTCATCTCATGGTTCAGGCTCTGTTCCGTCACTAAATCGGCACTCGTCTGCTGAACAAGTGAATCTGACATAGCACGGACTGCCACATCGCTATATAAATTACTTCTCAAACAGCCGACCCGTTCCCAATGATCGTTTAGCCAAGTTTGAGTACGTTGACTCAGCGTTCACGACCAACCATTTGGGACTAACCCTGAAATATCGTTTCGAGCCCGTAGGGCAAGCAAGAGATTGATAATACTCCTAACGTATATTTCGAGTGTCGCGTACCACCCAACGCGACAACGCCACTCAGCACCCCAATCTGCACCTGGCTACCGGCATCAGCTCCCCACCTGACCGGTGGCCCGTTTGCAACTCATTCCGCTCTTTCCCGAAGACTTCGCCACAGGCAACCAAACTCAGCTGCTGCAACAAGGAGAGGATCTATTTGCATAGGCCTCAAATGAGAATCAAATGTCAAGCGATTCGGATCCATCTCGAGAATATACCTTTGGGTCCCCAATTGATCTACCTTCAACACTGAAGGCACTCAATATTCAGTATCTGGACGTCAATGAAACTCGTGCACTCGTGATCTATCAGACTGCAATCCTCAACCTCGAGGTCCTCGAAGGCGAACTCTCGGCTGCAAGCAGTATCGAACTCGAAGTGTATGAAGATCCACGAGAGGACTACTCTACAGATACGGAGAAAAACAGCGGTTCAGTCGTCGACTCCCTCCTTAGCCAACTTGCTCCCAAAGATAATTCCACCTGCTTAAATCAAAACTGAATGGGGTGGTACTGCTTTTCTCGAGAACTGTAGTCCAAGCCCGACTATTGGGCGAAAACCAAGACGGCTACTCGAATTCAGAGACAAAGTCGTCATCGAGTTCGGCTGCCAGCTCGCCGCCAGTAAGCCAAACAACTTGGTTCTCATCGAATCCGTACTGCGGAATCAGCGATTCTGCCGCTTCGCCAAGAGGAATATCGTTCGTGACTACAACAACACAATCAGTGAGACCCTCGATAAGTGACTCGAGTGCCAAACCGAGGAGTTCTGTATCGGCTCTTTCAACGATATCCTCTGACCGATCGCTGGCAGTAGCGATGAACCGTCGAGACTGGTCCATTATCGTCGACACCTCCGACTCGGAGTAAGATGACTCTCAGTGACCTTGATCCACCCATCGCGCAATGCTTTATCTGAATTTAGGCGCTAAGACCCCTTCCTCAGCGAGAGCCGAAGGCTCGAGCAGGGAGGGGATACAGCGTCCCCAGAAATCTTCGATTTCTGGTGTGCGAACGAGACGCGAAGCGTCTCGTCAACGCCACTCGTCTTTCATACACTATTCTATAGCAGGCCCACGCCCGAAGCATTTAACTACACAAAATGTGTAACTTGTGTTGTGACAACGCGAAAGAACATATCGATTCGAGATGACCAAGAGGAGTGGATTCAGGAGAACCATCTGAATCTCTCCTCGTTCGTCCAAGAGAAACTGGACGAACTCATCGAAGAACGTTCGTAGATGAACTACAACTACCGGTACAGACTCGAGCCGTCTGATGCTCTCCGAGAGACGTTGGACCGACACCGAGATCTGTACCGGCAAGTGTACAACCATTTCCTCCATCGCCTCAACCACAACGATGGGACGACGAAGTACGACGAGATCAACCAACTGCCGTCGGTCAAGAAGTGGTGGACCGACCTCACCGACCTGTATTCCCGAACGCTTCAGAACGTTGTCGAGCGATTGTACAACAATCTCTCACGGCTCAAAGACGCGAAGGATAATGGTCGTGTGGTTGGCCAGCTCAAGTGGAAAGCACCGAACGAATACCGATCATTCACGTACCGACAGTCTGGCTTCGAACTCAAGAACACGGGTGGTCAGACCGTCCTACGGCTTTCAAAGATCGGAGAAATACCTGTTCGGCTCCACCGGGAGCTACCCGACGACGCTACGATCAAACAGGCCACGGTGAAAAAGGAACCAACGGGCAAGTGGTTCGCTGTTCTCGGTGTCGAAACGCCCGACGACCCGCCAGAGAAACCAGAGAATCCGAAGGACGTCGTTGGCATCGACGTGGGCATCCTGAAGTATGCACACGACACTGACGACCACGCGATCGAATCGGTCGACCTCTCGGACGAACGCGACCGGCTCGAGCGTGAGCAACGAAAACTCTCGCGCAAAGAGCACGGGTCAAATAACTACGAAAAACAACGCCGTCGTGTGGCCGAGTGTCACGCCGACCTGAAGAACAAGCGCAGAGACTTCTTGCACAAACTCTCGAACTACTACGCTCGAGAGTACGATCTCGTCGCGGTCGAAGACCTTGACGCAAAAGGTCTGGTCGAACTTGACGGCAACTCTCGGAACCGTGCCGGTGCAGCATGGGGTACGTTCCTCCGAATGCTCGAGTACAAGTGCGAACGTGAAGGCACACACTTCGTCGCCGTCAATTCGTCCGGGACGACCAAAGAGTGTGCAGCCTGCGGTGTCTCGACCGACAAACCGCTGTGGGTCCGCAAACACTCCTGTCCATCGTGCGGGTTCACCGCTGACAGGGACTGGAACGCAGCCTGGAACATTCTTTCTCGCGGTATCAAGCAGTTAGGAGCGGGACGCTCCGAATCAACGCCTGTGGAGACTGCGCTCCCTACGGGGACCCATTCGGTTCCTGCAAAGCGCGTCCTCGAAGCAGGAAGCCCCACCCTCAAGCGCGAGCCGTCAGGCGAGCGGTAGGGTGGGATAGTTCACCGACAGCAAGGTCGCTAGATTCGTATCCCTCAACAGCAGTATCACCGGTTAGTTCGGCGTACACCAGTGGAGAGATCCGAAACGTCGTTTCTCGCTGACGTGCTTCGCGAGCCAGTGCTTGGAATCGTGCGTTCCCATGCCGACCACAGCTGATGAGAACAGAGGAGTCGATGAAAAAGAGCTCTCGTGTCCTATTCCCACTCATCAGAGATCAGTCCTCAACGACGTGCCGAAGGGCATCCAGAATGATTCCGGCTTCCATTGGAGAGATATCTTGTTCACGGGCCATAATGTGATGTGTTACCTCTCCTTCGGCATATTCATGAGCATAGTCAAGCGCAACTGCGAGCCCATCGAACCCATAGCGTTCGATGTAGGTGTCGATGTCACCATCTTTCTCCCGCCGTGCGATGGCCTCGATCAATTCCGGTGTGATGTGGCGTTCGACATCACCTTGTGCTAAGCGAAGATCGATCGTGTAAGCCACGTATTGTGCCGGTCGCCCTTCGTTCGACTGTTCGATGAACCCTGCTGCCTCGAGGTCGTCAATATAGGCGTACGCCGTTCGCTGTGGGATATCAAGCGAGTCAACGATATCGTCTATCGTTGCGTCCTCATTATGCCGAATGTAGGTGTATATCCACGCCTTTCGAGAATTCCCGAGCAGCTCAAACGCTTCTCCTCCCGTATCAAGAGGCGCAGTCCAGCCTGTCTCTTTCGTTGCCATCGTTAGTAGCAAATTGCATGCAGATCGCAATAAGACTTGTCACCCAGAGTTGAAGAGTCCGCTCAAGAAAGATTTGCTACGCACAGTTCACTTCTAACTCACTCAATGACAACCGACTCGGATCCGTCTCGAGAGCATACCTTTGGGCCCCTATCGATTTGTTCTCGACACTCGAGAGTCTCAACATCCAGTATATCGACGTCAACGAGACTCGGGCACTCGTAATCTACCAGACCGCAATTCTCAACGTCGAAGTCCTCGAGGGCGACCTCGCTGCTGCACGCCGCATTGAACTCGAAGTGTATGAGGATCCTCGAGAGGACTACTCTACAGACACGGAGAAAAGCAGTGGCTCAGTCGTCGACTCTCTCCTCGACCAACTCACCTCCAGAAATCGCCGGCCTTGAGCAACTGCTTGAAGTCGTCGACAATTCCCTCAATCTCCTCGTCGAACCCGGTCTCGTCCGGCTCGTGGTAGGTCTCAAAGAGATTGAACCCGACCGACTTATCCAAGAAATCGTCACCCGGCGCAAACGTCTGGCCGCGAAAAATAACGAACGGAGAACTTGCCGAGGAACTCGAGATCAGTCGTGCAACACTGCATGAACACCTATGAAAGGCCGAGCAAGCGTTGTTGTCCTCAGCGCTGATGGATCATCCACCGGGCGTGCTGTTCGAGATCAGTATAATCACATCGAAAATCAGCGTCTTTGAACGCTCGCTTAACTTCTGGTTGGCGTATAGTCTTATGACCACTGACGTCTAAACGGATACTGTAGTGTGCTATGTCCGACCGAACTACGCTTCCTATAGTCTCGCCACCAGATGGTCAACAGTCCCCCGACTCAATAACTATCGCAGGAATTGTACTTGCTGCAGGTACTAGTTCTCGGTTTGGTGATGAAAACAAACTACTTGCCGATATCAATGGAAAGACAGTTCTTGTACAATCTATACAAAATATCATTGGTTCAAAAGTCGACATAGTATATGTGGTAACTGGCAATGAGCATCATCGGGTACAAGATGCTATTGGTCATCTTGATGTTCAGACTGTCACTAATGGGGCATATGAGCAAGGCCAAGCAACATCGATTAGAACAGGGATTAGAGCTGTCCGTCAACATGCCTCTATTGATGCTGTTTTGATTTCTCTCGGCGATATGCCGTTCGTTACCTCCACGACCATCAACCGTCTTATAGCGACCTATCAGCAGGGTGCTGCTGGAATTATCGTAGCTGGCTATCGGGGATACCGAGGCAACCCGGTTCTTTTTGATACTGCATATCTTGAGTCGTTAGCGTCAATCTGTGGAGACACTGGTGCTCGTCATCTTATTCTAGAAAGCAACGATGCTGTTCTCGTTGAAACCGAAGATCCGGGTGTTGTTCGAGATATTGACACTCCCGACGATTTAGCATAGGATAGTCCGCTAATTATAATCATACGGCCATGTGTATTCCTGGCGAATATACAAACAAAACACCTATTTTATACAATTCAGATCACATAGTGCGTTTCCTTACAGATCGATTGTATAGTATACGTATATGTTTGTTAAATCCACCCACCTATGTTATCTGATATCCCCGTGCTGGTATCGACTTGTATGGATTGAACACACTTACCACGGACAAGATCTGGAATTAGCAAGAATCAGTCTGGGCTCTGTACAACGCCTAACGATCAACTTCCTCGGTAGGTTGTATAACCCCCTGGCGACAATAGAAGCGGGACATGGTAATGTTCATCAACGTCATCGATAATGAACCGAACAGGGACTGTCTCTAAGAACGAGGATTCCGACTCCGATTGGCGGTAGTAGGCCCCGACCTCGAACAGGAGTTGGTACGTACCGGTTTCCATTTCGTCTTCGGTCAAGAGTGGCTCATCGAGCCGCCCATCATGATTGGTTGTACCCTGATTGACTGTTTCTGCATTTCCCGAATCATCTAATCGCTGAAGCGTCACGTCGACACCGGACGCAGGGCCTTCACGGCTGGTGTCAAGGACGTGTGTAGTCAGCTCTGCACTCATTGTTCCTCCAGGTCGCTATGATCCATCGAGAATTGTTGATAGCCAGTTGGCCGGGGTGGTTCTCTGAACACCCTTGCATCTCCCTCTAGATCATCACGAACCTCAATCCACGTTCGGTTATTTGCCTCAAAGCTCACAGACTCGAGTTCTGGATATCGCTCCAAGACTCGAAGGCCGATCTGATAGATGAGATCTTGAATTGAGTTTGAGTCAACCTCATGGAATACTACTTGAGCGATATCTCGAACCTGTTCAGCTGGAACATATCGCTGTGGTTCTTCCCCCAGCGCGTCTTCCGGCTCGTCGTAGGTCCAGAAAATATCGAGCGAGATGTACAGTGCGCGATCCTCCCGTTCTGGGAGCGTTGTATACTCGTCTTGGACATAGCCCGTGAACGAGTTGTCTTTAACTTTGATGAGTTCGATCCCTGTAACGCCGCTTGTCTGCTCTTTGAACTCAATCAGGTCATCATCTCGTTCAAGATATATCTCTCCGAATGCCGATTCGTCATCGGAGACCCGGAACACGAGGTCACTCGGCTCAAACCCGTCCTCCCCGGGAACGGGCCGCTCGTCGAACGGGTATTCAGTTGCCGACATTTTGACTGCCTCAACGTGTGAGTACGTGTCCAAAAATTCTTTCCCGACGAAGTGGAGGAAGCCCTCTGCTGTCGCTCCCTCGTACTCCCCTGCTTGATGGAGGACGAAGTTCTTCATCGAGTCTGTCGCGACTACTTTGCTGTTGTCTGCTTCGCTGAAGGATGGTAGAAAGTCTTCACCCTCGAACTGGACACGAACTTCTAGTCCGAAGAGAATGTTATCCCGCCCGTCGAAAGATGATTCCGGAATAGTACGAACGCCTTCCAGTGGATTGGCGTAGGTCCGGTAGACTGCCACCTTTTCTTTTCCGTAGTTCATTGTTCGTCGGTCAGTACTCTGAGTGTCGGTATCGGTTTCATTGCTATCGCTCATGTGTGGTATTTCGATATCTCAGTGTTCATCATTATACTCGGGTGATTGGTTCTCATCAGCTGTATTGCTCCTCACTCGATGCAACCAGTTCTTCGAGTCGAAGTTTCGCGATGACGTTGACTTCGTCTAAGGCGGTCTGGAATTCCTCGGATTCAGAGTGGTCAATCCGTTCTTCCATGGCATTTTGGATTGCATCAACTGATTCTCCTCTCACCGCCATAATAAACGGGAATCCAAATTTGTCTCGGTAAGCTGTGTTCAGTTGTTGGAACGTCTCGTACTGTTCGGGAGTTAGCTGATCAAGTCCGGCGGAAGCTTGTTCTTCTTCGGACTCATCAGTCATTTCAGTACGTTCCCCGAGATCAGGGTGGGCTCGTAATAGGTCAAGCTGCTTCTTCTGTGATGAGTTTCTGACGGCATCCGCCATGGTCTGGCGTAAGTCTTCGGTAGAAGAAAACGGCTGCTCCGACCAGGCTCGCTCAGCTACCCATGGTGATTCCTCGTATACGCCACCAAGAATATCAACAAACCGTTTCTTATCAGCTTGGTTGAGATATTCAACCGTGAGTCTCGTCATCGCGTCTCAAATATAGACTACTCTTCACTTAAAACTTTCTTTGAACAGTATCCGTTGGAAGCTACGCGCAATATCTCTACATTTTACCAGCATCTCTCAAACAGTTCAGCCACGGCATTCTGTAGTGTCGCTCTGGTTTGCCGTACTGTTTTTGTACAGCAGACAGATGGGGTTTCTGAGGGACTTGAGGATCCGTTCTTCCGATAACTTCAAAAGAAGTCGTGTTTTACCATACCATAGTCAGACAATGGATCATCATCTCTACCAATACGTTGACGAGGAGAGACTTCGGGCTGATATCATGCACACTGCCGAATTCGGCTCCGTTCCTGTCGAGGAAGGTAATTGTCGGACGGTACTGACTGGCACGGAAGCCAACAAACAGGCACGAGAATATTTCGTAGAGAAACTCGAGGAACGAGGACTGGAGGTTTCCGTCGATGCCGTTGGCAACATCACCGGTCGATGGGTGCCTGACAATGTCGACCCGGCCGCTCGTTCAGTCGCAACTGGCAGTCATCTCGATTCGGTCATCGATGGAGGGATGTTTGATGGTGTACTCGGTGTATACGCTGGTCTTGAGGCGATTCGCGCCATGCAAGACGCTGGACTTTCTCCTAGTCTTCCTCTCGAAGTCGTAGCGTTCACCGAAGAAGAGGGGGGACGGTTTTCTGATGGCGTACTCGGATCTTCAGTGGCAATTGGTGACGCCAGTGTAGCAGATGCGCTTGCAACTACTGATAAGGCTGGTGTAACGTTGGGTGAGGCGCTGGAAGAGATTGGCTTTAGAGGCGAAGAGCGCTTGGACGCAACCGCATGGAATTCATGGCTCGAGCTACACGTTGAACAGGGCACTCGGTTGGAGGAGGCCCCTGTTTCTGCTGGTATAGTGACGCATATTACCGGAACCATCCGCTGTCATATTGAGATCCTCGGCGAGGCAAATCACGCGGGAACTACTTCCATGGACTCTCGCATCGATGCATTGACTGCAGCAAGCGAACTGGCTCTCGAGATCGAGTCAGTAACAAACGAAATCGTCGAGACACACAGTGAGACAGCTGTTGGGACTGTGGGCCAGTTTGATGTTGAACCAGGCTCGATCAATGTTATTCCCGGTTCCGTACATCTCGGAGTCGATATCCGGGATGTCGAATACGAGTCTATGGAACAGATTGTCTCGAGTATTCGGCAGTGTTTAGATCGATTAGAGGACGAACGCGACGTTGAAACGACCTTCAGCCGCCCGTACGATATTGAACCTATCTCGATGAGCGAACGCTGTATCGAAGCGCTTCACAGCGCAGCCACACGAGCAGAAATCAGTACTATAGAATTACATTCCGGTGCAGGGCACGATACGATGCATATCGCGAAAGCAACTGACGCCGGACTCATTTTCGCCCCCTCGGAGGGCGGATATTCGCACAGTGCAGCGGAGTGGACCGACTGGAGTGACTGTGCCACTTCAACGCGGTTGCTTACGGGAGCACTCTACGACCTGGCGACTGAATGAGACTCTGGCAGCCAAACTATCCGAGTGTGCTGATGGAGAGTTCTTCGCTGGTCTACTCCTCCAGACGAATAATCACCTCTTTCATCCCGGTTCGGAGTGTCTCTTGCTCCATCTCTCGGAGTTCTTCCCGCTCTGCATCCAGCGTCGCAACATGGTTGCCGGCGAGTTCGCCTGCTGGACTCTTGAAGCATGTTGAACCGCACGGAACCAAGATTTCCTGTTCGTTCCTGTATCCTGGGTACAGTAGAATGTCCCCGTAGGAAGGATACACCGTATGGTTCTCCCGTGGAAGCTCCGGAAGCTCAATCTCGTCAATATTGATCCATGTCGCATGCCCGCTCCAACGGACGTGCATCAGTTCCGATTCCAGGGGAAGGAATTCCCGCATCGCAGCAACTGATTCAGGTGCTTCATCCTCGTGTAGTTCCGCTGTAAACGTCCGCTCTTCGATTTCAAACTCTAGTGAACTCATGGTTGTTGACTGTGTGTCCGTATCTCATTCTCACACCATCGTAATTATCTCTTTCGGACCCTCAATTGTGCTCTCTACACTCAATGGGTATATCATCGGCAAAAAGGGCCCCGAGCGCTGTATCACAAGGAGAGACTGTTCGTCGTCCGAGTTCAGCTATTGATCGCGGTTGTACAATCGTCGTCCCATGTAGGCCGTTCGCGGCGAACGAACTCTCCGTAACCTGGCTCGCCGATAATCTCATTTTCACTCGCGATGAGTTCGCCCCTAAGATACGTGCGTTTTACTTTTCCGCTTACTTCTCGATCCTCGTAGATCGTGTAGTCGGCAACTGAAGCGTTATCTTGAGCCGAGATCGTATACTTCTCGTCAGGATCGAATAACACGATGTCCGCGTCGGTTCCTGGTTCGAGTGTCCCTTTTTTTGGAAGGCCGAACGTCTGAGCTGGATTCGTACACATCAGACGAACAAGGAGCGGATACGAGAGCCCGCGTTTGTTCACTGCCTCGTCGTGAAACACCGGTAGACTCGTTTGGAGACTATTCGCACCGAACGGATCCTCCCACCACTCGCTCTCTTCTTTTCGTTCGCGAGTTTGGGCTACGTGATCGGTTGAAACAACACTCAGTGTTCCGTTACGGAGGTATTCAAACATCGCATCGTTGTCGTTGCTGGTACGAAGCGGTGGCGCAATCTTCGGAAGATTCCCTAACTTCTGATAAATCTCCTCTGTCAGGGTCGTGTAGTGTGTACAAGTTTCGCCTCGAATAAGACTCCCATCACGTTGATATCGTGCGAGTGCGTCTGCTGCCTTTCGGCACGAAGTGTGGACTCCATAGTATTTGGTTCCAGTTTCACGTGCGAGCCTGGCGATATCGTCTGCTGCCATGGCTTCCGCATAATCTGGCCGGGCGGCGGGAAGCCACATCGGTTCATCTCGGCTTGCAGTTTGGAGCTCAGCAGTCAACGATTTACATACACTATCGTCCTCCGTGTGAGCGACACCGACTGCATCGACTTCTCGGAGTTCTTCAAGAATTTCGCGAATGAATCCGTTCGAAAGACCGAATTCATAGGTAGTGTACATTTTGAACGACGTTATCCCCAACTCAACGAGGCCTGCCAACTCATCAAATATAGCTGGATCCTCGCGGAGAATTCCGCCGTGTAACCCAAAATCGACAAGTGCTTTTTCTCCTTTCTCGCGCTTGCGTGTGACCCCTTCCCGCAATGTCTTTTCTTTTTTCCAGGGACTATCTTCACTGACATACGACTGCCAAGCGAAGTCAATGACCGTCGTGACACCGCCCAGCGCAGCAGCACCGGTGGCCGTCTCGTACGTGTCGAGAGAAACGTGGTCGTCGATGTGCACGTGCGGGTCGATCACACCAGGCATCACCAGGAGTCCCGAGGCGTCGACCGTTTCCTCGGGTTCCGGCATGCAGTCTTTGTCGCCGATTCCTACGATAGTGCCATCATCTATCGCCAGATCGCTAGAAAGCGTATTTTGGCTGGTAACGAGCGTGCCTCCACTAATTACTGTATCGATGGTCATGGCCTGCTTTTCTGTACACGGCTATATAATTGATTGCACTGGGTGGACAGTTCAGATTGGATCATCGGGAGTGTCACAATCAGATATCGAATAGGGCGTTCGTATATATTGAACACTGACAAAATATTGAAGAGGGTTTGCCCTTGATACTGTGCTATGCCAACTGACGACACAAAATCCGATCCACGTACACTAACAACTGTGCTCAACGCAATCGATATCATACGCGCCCTTATGCATCTGGATGGAGCAGGTGTTACAGAGCTCGCTACTCATCTCGGTGAGTCAAAGAGTACAACGTATACCTATCTCAAATCTCTTGAAAAGGGCGGTCTCGTTAGGAAAGATGATGACCGCTATCGGTTATCGTATGATATGCTGATCTTTGGGGAGTACGTTCGGAACCAAAGCCTTCTCTACACGATAGGGAAAAGCGAGGTCGATAACTTAGCCGCAGAAACAGGACAGTACGCTCACTTGGTTGTGGAGGAGAACGGCCGTGGACACAATTTGTATAAATCGAAAGGGGAACAGGCAGTTGGCGACGGCTATCAAATGGCCAAATTCCAGCAGCGGGACTATCTCCATATTACTGCTTCAGGGAAAGCGATCCTTGCATATCTTCCTCGAGAGCGAGTGGAAAAGATTGTTGATCGCTATGGCCTGCCCGCTCGTACCGAGCAGACGATTACCTGCGAAGACCGTCTATTCGAAGAACTGGCGGACATTCGCGAGCAAGGGTTCTCACATAACAACGAAGAAGAGATTGAGGGGTTCCAAGCTATTGGTGCTCCAATTAGATCCCGGGATGGAACTGTACTGGGATCCCTAAGTGTCTCCGGTCCGAAAAGCATGTTCGGGGAGGATTCTGAGTGCCAGAAAATCATTGATTTGGTAACAAAAGCGGCGAACGTTATCGAGGTGAACGTCAATATGCATAGAAGAAGCTCCGAGATAGTCAAAAACGAGTCATAAAGTCCGTAGTCTCGTTCATCACTATTTGGCACTTGTTTGTGTACATTTCGAGGCTCTCGGGTCTGGACAATTGTCTTCCGTATTTTTCGAAATTACGACCATACTGGTGTAAATATTGGGGCTGGCCAATCTCGAGAACTGATTAGATGTGTCGTGTTAATATGAATAATAGATCTTGTTTGTATATATTGAACGCACAAATTGGCTGCGACTGGTCTACGACTTCCGATGCGTGAAGTGCGAGTCGGAAGCGAACGCGGATTACAACGCAGCGAAGAACACCGGGATGCGGTATGTCCGTCGGGGCCAATAGTCGTCTCGGCGGACGGGCAACAGTCAGCTTGCCCTAAAGTCTGGAACAGTGACGCCGAGTGGCGGATTTACCGCCCCACCCGGAAGGGTTCGAGGCCGAGTTCATGGACAAGCCCCACCCTCCACGAGCGAACCCGTCAGGGTGAGCGAAGTAGGGTGGGGTAGTTGACCGCTAGTTTCTCATCACTCCGAGTGGTTCATCTGCAGTCTTCAGACGCGCGTTGACCGCGCGTGAGAGCGGTTGCTTGTCGGCGGCCACTGCATACGTCGGCGTCGATCACGCAGTGGAGAAGACCTCTGGTCGGCCCCTGCATCTCGAACCGCAGCAACGGCGGCCTGAAGCATCGTGTCTGTGAACGCGTGCCGCTCTGAAGTCGTCAGTATGTCAGCAAGCCGCGTCTTCGGCTCCCGCGGATCGTACGGCACCAGCACTCGTATAATCGCCTTTTGATCTCCATTACCAAACAGTGGGCGACCATTGTATTTCATTTCGAAAATGGTGAGTTAGGGAAACATATAGGGTGGTATAGAATGACATGCATCATATGTCGAAATCACGCGACTCAGGATCGCGGTTAGCGGAGTACTTTGGGTTCGAAGAGCACGGGACGGATTTGAGAACGGAGGTAATCGCAGGCATGACGACGTTCCTCACGATGTCGTACATCATTATCGTCAACCCTGCAATCCTCTCGGAAGCGATCGAGATCGAGGGTTACACCGATCAGGAGGTGTTCCAAATGATTGCGATCGCGACCATTTTGGCGGCTGTCGCCGGTATTCTCGTGATGGCATTTCACGCGAATCGTCCCTTCGGATTAGCGCCCGGAATGGGGTTGAACGCGTACTTCGCGTTCACCGTTGTGATACTACTGGGCGTTCCATGGCAAACCGCACTCGCTGCGGTATTCGTCGAAGGGATAATTTTCATGGCACTGACGTACTTCGGCGCGAGACGCTATATTATCGAACTGTTTCCGGCACCGGTCAAGTTTGCTGTCGGCGCAGGGATTGGGTTGTTCTTGCTTTTGCTGGGATTGATCGAAATGAACGTCATCGTGGCATACGACGCGACGTTGGTTCAGTTAAACGACGTCGCAACCGACCCTGTAGCGCTCGTCGCACTTGGGGGACTAATGTTCACGTTCATCCTGTACGCTCGCGGCATCACCGGTGCAATTATCATCGGTATCATTACGACGGCGATTGCGGGCTGGGCACTTACGCTCGCTGGCGTCGTCGAACGCGGCGTTCTTGCGCCGGCCCAACTCGCATCTCCGCAGTATGATATCACGCCGCTGGCCGGAGCATTCCTCGAGGGCTTCCACCAGATTGAGCCGGCAACGTTCGTACTGGTTGTGTTCACCTTCTTTTTCGTAGATTTCTTCGATACTGCAGGCACGCTTATCGGCGTCTCGCAGTTTGGCGGTTTCCTTGACGAGGAGGGCGATCTACCGGAGATGGAAAAACCGCTGATGGCAGACGCGGTCGGTACCACATTCGGTGCGATGGTGGGCACCTCGACAGTTACGACATACATCGAGAGCTCGACCGGAATCGAGGAGGGTGGCCGAACCGGTATGACCGCGCTTACGGTCGGCGCGCTTTTCTCGCTCTCATTGGTGGCTGTCCCACTAATCGCTGCAATCCCGCAATACGCGTCGTATCTGGCGTTGGTAGTCGTTGGCATTATCATGCTCCAGGGTGTGACCGACATCAACTGGGAACACCCCGCGTGGCTCATCTCGAGCGGACTTACGATCACCGTTATGCCGCTTACGGCTTCCATCGCAGATGGCCTCGCAGCCGGTATCATTAGCTATCCGTTGGTCAAGACCGCTATGGGTGAGGGAGAAGATGTCCATCCTGGTCAGTGGGTTCTGGCCGCTGCGTTTATTCTTTATTACTATGTTTCCGCTGGCGGGGTTATCTCAAGCACGTAATCGTATCCATTCATTGTAATTTTACATTCACTGTTCGTATATAGTTGTGAACAACTTGAGGAGCATTGCCCTAAGAAATGACCGATTGTATCTAAGTAGGGAAAGGAGTTGTCAGTATCGTTCCCTACCAAGACTTTATGACGGTGCATGCATATTTGATGCATGTTATCTCATGCCACCTAATGACGGGTCCATCGAGTTGGCGTATGAGCTGGAAGAGAAACCCCCAGCCCTCAAGTCCTTCTTCTTAGGACTGCAACATGTTTCGGCGATGTTTGTTCCAACCATCGCGGTCGCGATCATCGTCTCGGGCGCAATCGGGCTCGGCGCAGCGGACACGACCTATCTCATTCAGATGGTCCTGATCTTTTCAGGCCTCGCGACGCTCGTACAGGTGTTTCCAATCGGACCGGTCGGCGCGCGACTCCCGATTGTTATGGGCTCGAGTTTCGCGTTCGTTGGAGCAGCGATCGCCATCGGCGGGCAATATGGTCTTGATGCGGTGTTCGGGGCAATCGTCGTCGCAGCACTGGTAGAGGTTCTCATTGCGTGGCAGTTCAGCCGTGTTAGACGGTTTTTCCCGCCGCTTGTCACTGGCCTCATCGTGATGATCATCGGTCTGTATTTGATCCCCGTTGGAATCGATTACGCGGCCGGCGGCGCCGAAGCCCCCGATTACGGCGCGCTTTACCACCTTGGACTCGCGATGCTCGTCCTCGGAATCACCGTCGGAATGAACCTCTTTATGGAGGGCGTCTGGCGAGTTCTTAGCATACTCATTGGAATTGTCGTCGGCTATCTGGCCGCCATTGCGATTGGCATCGTAGACTTCACTCCCGTCGCGGAGGCAAGCTGGTTCGCGCTTCCGGTTCCCGGTCGGTTCGGATTCGCGTTCGAACCGGTAGCAATCCTCACATTTACGGCACTCTTTATTACGGCGGCGATTGAATCGATCGGCGATATGTCCGGCATCACGGCCGCTGAAGGTCGGAATCCAAAAGAGCGAGAGATTCGCGGCGGGCTGTTCGTCGACGGGTTCGGCAGTTCACTCGGTGGGATCTTCGGTGCGTTTCCGCTGACAACGTTCTCTCAAAACGTCGGAATCATCAACTTTACCGGCGTGATGAGTCGATACGTGGTCGGTATCGGGGGCGGCATCCTCCTTGTCCTCGGCTTCATTCCCAAGGTTAGTGCGGTCGTCGCGACGATCCCGGACTCGGTACTCGGTGGTGCCGTGCTCGTTATGTTCGGCATGGTGATGGCGAGTGGTCTTCGACTCATTTTCCTCAACGAACGGATGAACCGTCGCAATATGGTTATCATCGCCGTTTCGATCAGTCTCGGACTCGGCGTTGAAGTCCGTCCCGAAGCGCTCGAAGCATTGCCGGGAAGCGCCGAGATTTTCTTCGGGAATGCGGTGATCATGACTGCACTTTCTGCAGTTTTGCTCAATACCTTTGTTCCGCGACCAGACGGCGAATTCGAAGCCGGGCTGGAGGAACCAGTTGCCGGCGATGATCCCTCACCGCGCGATTCCACTGCTATGCAGGAGGACGATTGACTGTGGATTCGTCCGTCCCTTCGAGCCGAACTGAGCTCGTCCAGACGGGGCGAACGGTCTATTCAATGATGCGATCGCCAGACGAACGTCCAACCGAACTGTAAAACCATGAGCCAGGTAGATACACTCGTTCAAGGGACGATCGTCAACGTCAACGCTGGCGCACTTCAAGAGGGGGCGATCGCCATCGATGACGGTGAAATAGTCGCGCTCGAGGAGCGGCCGGCAGAGCGAACGTTCGAAGCCGAATACATCGCACCGGGACTGATCGACGCACACAAGCACGTCGAGTCGAGCATGGTCACGATCCCTCAGTACGGGGAAGCGATGATACCACGCGGCGTGACCAGTATCGTCCACGACCCCCACGAGATTGCGAACGTTCTCGGGGCTGACGGCGTCCGCGCCGTCTTCGAGGATGCGACGAAAACGCCATTGAAAGTGCGGTTTAGCGTCCCGTCGAGCGTTCCAGCCTCGAATTTACAAGACGGTGGGGCGACACTCGATGCCGACGGCGTCGAGTCGTTGCTCAAGCACGAACACGTTGTTGCGCTCGGCGAAGTGATGGACCTCCCCGCGCTCGTCGAAAACGACCCGGATCTGCACGCGAAGATACGCGCCGCTCGCGAGCGGGGACTCACCGTCGATGGCCACCTTCCGCGGGTCAGCGGCTCGGATCTACATGAGGCCGCGCGGTACCTCGACAACGATCACGAGTGTATATCCGAGGCCGAGGCGCGAGAGAAAGTCGATCTCGGTTTCCGCGTGTACCTTCGCGAAGGATCGTCATCGAAGAATCTCGAAGATCTCGTCGGAATCGTCGACGAAGTCCCAACGCGGCGACTTTCGCTGTGTTCGGACGATCGGGACGTCGTCGACCTGGTCGAAAACGGCGGCGTCGATTTCGCGGTACGAAAGGCGATCGAAGAAGGAGTCGATCCGATCGAGGCCGTTCAGATGGCGACGCTAAACACGGCAGAGTGCTACGACTTTCCGTACGGACGGATCGAGCCCGGTGCACCTGCCGACCTTGTCCTGCTCAACGACCTCGAATCGTGGGACGTCGACCGCGTCCTCATCGACGGACAGATCGATCCGACGAGTTCCGTTTGCCACCCGTCGTCCACCGCTCTATCATCCGAAACCGTCGATTTCGAGCCCGTTTCAGGAGCGGATTTCGCGCTCACTTTGCCGGCAGAAACGGAGCGAGTCACGGTTCGTGCCCTCACGATTGCGGATGGTATTCAAACAGGATGTACAGAGGCGACTCTCCCCGTCGTTGAGGGGCGGATCGAACCGGTACCCGACGACGATGTGCTTCCCCTCGCGGTGATCGAGCGGCACGGTCAGAACGCCGGTATCGGGTGTGGTTTTGTTCGGGGTCTCGGTCTCGAGCGGGGGGCGATCGGTTCGACGGTCGCTCACGACGCGCATAACTGCATCGTCGCGGGGACGGCGTACGACACGATGGCCCGAATCGCGAATCACCTTCGCGAAACCGACGGCGGTATCGCCGTCTACGACCCACAGCGGAACGGACAAGAGATCACAGCGTTGCCGCTTCCGGTCGCCGGGCTAATGTCCGACGACTCGCTGTCAACTGTTTGCGAGCGGTTCAAGGAGGTCATCGCCCGGGCGAAGGATCTCGGTCTCGATCGTCATGACCTGATGACGCTCTCGTTTCTCGCGCTTGAAGTCATTCCCGAGTACCGCCTCACAAATCGGGGATTGGTCGACGTCGAGCGCTGGAAGCACGTCGACGTTATCGTCGATTAGCGCGGACAACGAACAACCTACGACGTCGTCCGTTCATTGTGGGGTGCTAACTTTTGTTATATCCTCCTAGCAGTACGGATATGACTCACGCCGACTTCCTGCTCACCGGCGGTCCGTTCGATAGCGAACGGTAGCGAACCCGTCAGGGTGAGCGAAGTAGGGTGGGGTAGTTGACAGCCTGCAGGGAGAACAAGTCACTACCGCGTTTCTCGTTCCTCTATGAGTATGGATCTCTTTTCGAATTTCAGAGACCGTAACGACCCTACTTAGCGAACAACACGGTGTATGAGTACCGGGTCAGCTAGTCATTGTCAATCTCTGTTTGGATCTTCTCAGCAGTGATTGGTAAGTCACTGACCCTAACGCCGACAGCGCGGCGAATCGCATTACTCAATGCTGGCGGAACGCCGTTAACGGGGATCTCAGCGACAGATTTTGCGCCAAATGGCCCCGTTGGCTCGTATGTTTCGACGAGAATTGAGTCGAGTGGAGGCTGATCCTCTGTCGTTGGCATCCCATAGTCACGGAACCCAAGGGTTTCCGGGGTACCATCGTCGTCAAACGAGAGCCCTGCGGACACTGCGAGCTCGTAACTCATATGCATTGCACCCTCGACCTGTCCTTCTGCGAGGTCTGGGTTGATTGCGACGCCACAGTCGACTGCGTACACGAGTCGATGGATCTCGAATTCACCAGTGTGCTCGTTGACGGTCACGTCGGCAAACTGTGCGCCAAACGGGGCCGGTGATTCGTCCGTACTGTGGCTCGCCTGGCCCATTATTTGCTCACGTACCCTGTCGCCGTAGATAGACTCATATCCGATCTCCTCTATCGTGACCGAATCGCCAGTCTGTTTCGAGTGGACAGCTCCGCCGCGGGCTTCAAGGTTCTCTGCTGGCTCATCGAGCATCTGTGAGGCAAACTCGAAGAGGTGAGTCTGTGCCTCCTCGGCTGCTTTTTTTACTGCACTTCCGGTAACGTACGTTGTTGAGGACGCATATGCTCCGTAATCGAACGGTGAGATATCCGTATCCGAGGGTTGAACGAGAACATCCTCAGGTGGAACACCGAGAACTTCTGCAGCGATCTGTGCCATTGCAGTGTCCGCACCGGGCCCGATATCGACAGCGCCTGTTTGAAGGATGAACGACCCGTCCTCGTTCATCTTGATATGTGCAGCACCGAGTTCGTCGCCTGCGACACCGCTTTTTTGAGCGGTGAGAGCAACACCACAGGCGCGGTGAAGATGTTCCTCTTCAGGCTGCTCGACCTCTTCCCAGCCGATAGCGTCTTTCCCACGCTCGATACACTCATCGATACCACACGAGCGAATCCGGCGGACATCCTCACCATCCTTCGTAACACCCGATGCAGTATCCAGATCACCGTTACCGATGAGATTCCGCGACCGAAGGTCGATGGGATCCAGCTCCAGTTCGTTGGCGACTTCGTCCATGTGGCCCTCGAGCGCGAGGTGCCCCTGGGGGGCACCATAGCCGCGGATTGCGCCCCCGATCGGGAGATTAGTATGGACTGCTTTCATCTCAAACCGGATGTTCGGTGTATGCGTGTACAGCGGCAGCGGTTTCGTCGCAATAGAGCTGGTTACTGTCAATCCATGCGGTCCGTACGCACCCGAGTTCGTAACCGCCGACATATCGAGTGCCTTGATTTCCCCTTCCTGGGTAACGACGCTTCGCATTCGGACTCGAGCAGAACGTCGGGACCGCATGGCATAGAACTGCTCGCGGCGCGTCGTCTCCAATTTCACAGGGCGATCTGCAGCCAGCATCAGTGCTACGGTAATTGGTTCGATCAGCATCGACTGTTTGGCGCCAAATCCGGCACCGATTCTTGGCTTCGTTACCCGAATATCCCGGATTGGAACGTCGAATAGATGCGCGAGTTGCCGACGTGTATGGTACGGAACCTGCGTACTCGAGATAAGGTGAAAGCGATTGTCCTCGTCGCGCTGTGCAATAGTCGTATGTGGTTCGGGGACACAGTGGGATTGGTACGGCGTTTTCCACTCGGTCTCAGTAACAAGCCAGTCGTCTCTGGTCGCTGCCTCCTCGAATGCTGCGTCCACATCGCCGATTTCGCCTTCAGTCTGTGCTTCGATATTCCGTTCGTAGTCCGCACCCGGCTGAATGTTTTCTACCTGATCGGGATCGTGAATCTGTGGCGCATCGGGCTCCATCGCCTCCTCTGGGTCGAGAACGGCGTCTAGCTCTTCGTACGTGATGTCAATCGCTCTGATAGCTTTGTCGGCTGTCTGGCTATCTGTGGCTGCTACAGCTGCGATTGGATCGCCCACATAGCGAACTTTTCGCCGGAGAACGCTCAGGTCCCATGGGCTTGGTTCGGGATAGGACTGTCCTGCAGAGGTGTACATCGTGTCAGGCACCTCGTCGGAATCTGGCGTGATGACTGCATAGACTCCCTCCATTGCTTCAGCGGCACTCGTATCGATCTCGGTTACGTATCCGTGTGCAATATCAGACCGTAGGACCGCCGCCTCAGCTAAATCCGGGAAATTTAGCGCGTAATCGGCAGTGTATTTCGACTCACCTGTAACGATTTTTCGAGCGTCGTTTTTCTCTTCGCGCTTGGAGATGGCCTGTCGTTCGCTCTTGGACTTTCGATTGTTCGGGCTCTCGTCCCACTCGAGGGGGTGTTCGTCCTCGGCGGAGCTCGATTGCTGGTGAGCCTCATCGCTTTGTGGCTCATCAGGTTTACTCATCGCTCTCACCCCTGCACTTCTGGCTTGAACATGGCATTGTTTCGTGAGTCGAGTCGCCACCATCAGTAGCGACGGTCTGGTCGCTATTCATCCGTTCAGCGGCGTCCTGCACGGCATCGATGATCTTCTCATAGCCGGTGCACCGACAAAGGTTATCTGAGAGTCCCTTGCGGATCTCGGCTTCAGTAGGATCAGGATTGTCCTGAAGCAAACTTCGTGACTGCATGATCATTCCTGGAATACAGAAACCACACTGGAGCGCGGCGTTATCAACGAACGCCGCCTGAATGGGGTGAAGGTCATCCTGAGTACCGAGCCCCTCTATGGTCTCGATCTCTGCCCCATCCATTGTGGTGATCGGTCTAATACAGGAACGCTCTGGTTCGCCATCAACAGACACAGTACAGAAGCCGCAGTCTCCCGTATCACAGCCACGTTTCGCGCCAGTGTAGCCATTTCGACGAAGAACATCAAGAAGCGAATCCGACCGTTCAGCTTCGAACGTACGTTCAGCCCCATTCAGCGTGATATCTATCTCTATGGGCATAGTATGACAATGACTAACGACAACCATATATGTGTCGATCGAATAGCCAATCTATGCATATGGCGGCAGATTCATCGAGTACCACTACATCCGAGGTCTACCGGCAAATTGAGCAAGCTCTTGCAGCCAACTCTCAATTTGCGGTCGCAACGATCGTCGATGTCGAGGGAACGGCTTATCGACGACCTGGTGCCAAAATGGTGATTGAATCTGATGGAACATCCCATGGCGGAATCACTGCCGGTTGTCTCCATGATCCACTACAGGAGGATGCAGATGAGGTTCTCGAGTCTGGGTCCGCAACTGTCGTCACATATGATCTTACGGACGACGATACCTGGGGGCTCGGTCTTGGCTGTAACGGTGTTATCGACGTTCTTATCGAGCCTGTCGACGACTCGTGGCAACAGCTGGTTGACGCTCGCGCGAACCGCGAGGCGTGTAGTCTCATAACCGCAATCGAGAGCGATGATCCCTCGGTTCCCGTCGGAGCTAGAGCGGTTATCGGCGAGCGAGGATCAAGAGCTAATGACCGTCGCATTCATGAGCGAACGACGCTTCCTGACCCGATTATCGCAGATATTGAAGCGGATGCACGGACGTGTGCAACCAAAGGGAACACTGACCGCATCTCTGTGTCAACTGAGACGGGAGAGATAGTGCTCGTTGTTGACGGTATTGAGCCACCACAAAAACTGGTCGTGTTCGGAAGTCAGCCGGACGTCCGCCCCGTTGTCCGCTTTGCAACGCAGGTCGGGCTTGAAGTTACGGTCGTGACCGCTCGTGGCGGACGTGCTGATGACGAGATGTTCCCTACTGCAGATCGTGTCTTGGCAGCCCATCCGAGCAACCTGTCCGATGCCGGAATCGATCGACGGACATCCGTTCTCATTATGTCTCACAACTTTGTTGATGATAGACTCGCACTCGAGACCGCGCTCGAGACAGAGGCCCCGTACATTGGATTAATGGGACCTCGAAAGCGATTTGAGCAGCTTCAGTCAGATCTGGATAATGAGGGTGTCGAACTCTCGAAACGGGATCGAGAACGGATTGCGACTCCGGTCGGGCTAAATCTGGGTAGTGATGCACCAGTCGAAATCGCCCTGAGTATCGTATCGGAAATTATTGCAGTTAGTAACGGTCGTAACGGTGGTCGGCTTGTGGATCGGGAAGGACCTATTCACGACCGGCAGTCACTCACGTCCCAGTAGGCTGGGAAAGCAATCAACACGTAGCCAACTCTCTGTCCGGTTGCACTCGAGGGCTTGAGAGTGTGCATCAACATAGCAAATATTTATTCGAGCCAGGTGATATGACTATAGTTGCCATTAGAAGTAATTGCTCACTGTATAAATAGGGAGTCGATCGAGAGCTGTATCAATCGCCGTTGTAAGATCGTCAACTGACTCAAAGAATCGGTTGCCGAGAGCGGCTTGGCGTTGTCTCCGGCACTCTTCGGCAGGATTTAGCTCTGGCGAGTACGCTGGTAACGTAACGAAGGCAAGGTCATCGCGGGCCGCCAGGCTCGTGACGGTCGACGCCTGAAAATACGGCGCTCCATCAAGCATGATGAACAGATCATCTTCAAACTCTTCTCATAATTCAAGAATGAGATGCTCCGCGTGTTCGGCGGTGACGTACTCTCCGAACCGAGGAAAAAGGGATCACTGAGGACGGTGATCGCGCCCAAAAGACGTGTCCAGTCACGTTGCCCGGATAATTCGACAGACGGCCGCGTGCCGCGCGGAAACCACGTGGCACGCGGCTCGACTTACACGGATTTCTTGGTTTGATCGATACAGACTACTGTGGCGTCCATCTCCCGCCGCTTTTTTTGAACTCCTCGCGGAACGTTTCTTGCTCGTCACCATCGGACTCGGCGGCTGTACGACGTGGCTTTTGATAGCTCAATCCGGCTTCTTTGAGCAATCGCCGGCAGCTCGGGAGTGAGTACTCGACATCGTACGTTTCGTCGAGATACTGCTGGACGAGCGCCGGCGTCCACGCCGACGCGTCTATTCCAACTTCTTCGGGAGATTCGTGGACAGCCTCTTCGAACTCCTGCTGCTCTTTTTCTGAGAGCTTTCGTTTTCTCCCAGATCGATGAGCATCAGTAACGGCCTGCTCAAGCGGCTCGTCAGTGTCGAGTCGCTTGAGCCAACTGTGGATCGTTCGTCTGCCAGTGTTGTGCCACCCGGCAAGTTCGGTCTGTGTGACGCCGTTTTTGTACGCAATTGCCGCCAACAGCCGTTGCGTCGGCTTCTTTCCCTCGACGTTGTCGAGTGCGTCGTGGAGTTCTTCGACGGAGATCTCGTCGAGATGGTCCATTACAAACAGCAACAATCTATGGGCGGAAAGTTCTAACGACTACTACAGTGTGGTCGCGACTGGCCCGATACCGAGGCCGGACAGCAAGCTCAGTGTGATTGCAACGGGAGTACGGACACGGGTAAAGAGTGAGTGATTGCTTGAGCAGCTGCGCCGCCAGCGAGTTGTACGCGCCATCGGCGTTATTCAGCGAGGCTCGGCGGTATTGTGACGAGTAGCCAATTATCTCCTATTATGGCTAAGACGTTGAGGTGGGAACGAATGGAGTTCGTGCCTCTCGCTTGCTCGATCAGATGGGAATCTCAGCACGATCGCCAGCGAGCCGGGCCTCTACTGTGTTCACCACCGTGAACATGATGATCTCGAGTACATCGTGAGACTGCCCGGACCTGATCGGTAGCCACTATCTGGCTATACGGCAGGCGCCAACAGTGCAGTTTGGAAACTGACATGGCCTTGATTGGTTTATGAGTCACCGCTCCGAGTAGTGTACTCGTATTTACAGAGAAACGGATTACAATCGATTTGCTCTTTAAGTGCTTCTGGCCACAAAGTAGAGCTATGACGGGAAGTCGTTCTCGCGTAGTTCTCAATTCGGGAGCGTAGCCTACTGCTATTGTAGAGTTGTGGTTTCTATCAAAACCATAGCCACTGCTGGGTGATGCAGACGACAGCACTCGAGGGAAGCGTGATCGTTGCAGCGCTGAGTTGGTTGAGCGGTGAGTTTGACGACATTGATTCGGGGGTAAGCTGAGTCAAGTGACGCTTGAATTTGAGTTCGTATACTGTAGGCCCTCCACAGATTTGCCCCAATTGAAAACTTCTATATTTGTCTGACCGCCCAGACGGCAGTGTATGTTGCCTGTGTAGTGCATAACTGCAGAGCTTTTTCAAAACGGTGAAATAAGGCAGCAAGACAGTCGCTAGTCGAACAGCAGAACAAGTCTATTGTAAGTACGGACTTAGATGGTATTTCCACAACTGGCGAGAGCGGCAGTTCTGCCCCAGCTGCTGTCCCCTTCTCGAGTTTCTTCGAACGCGGCTGTCATGGATGGCTACGGACCGTAATCTCGAGCCTCGAGGATAGTACGAACGGCTTTACAAAAGAGTCCGTAGAGTGCTCCATGTCTGATATGAATCCAACCGCTGATATCGAGAACTGGGAGGGTGCCCTTGGTCCACAGTCTGAAAATGAGCCGTTGTTCTACGAGCTCAATACTGGGGACAACTCAGTTCGTCTCGTTGGTCCCTCTTGGACAGATCTACGACTACGAGCGAGATGAGTTTGAGCAGCTTGTTGCTGAAGGCGAATGGGTACTGGCTGAGGACGATCCCAAAAATGAGGTCTTCCGAACGTCTGCTGGTGGCCAGCCGTACTAACTGAGTGTTGGCGGTGCGTTTCTCGGGTCTCTGGACTACTCCTCGAGAACAGATGTTGTAGTGGGGTTGTTTCGGAGCGCAGATGCAGGGACGTATCGGTGGCCCCGGACGAACGCGACAGTTCGGTCCGACTCGGCAACGGTTTTGTCGTTCTGGACCAACTGCTCGAGCGTAAATCCACTTTCGAGGTCGGAAGAGGACTTTCTGCTCGCTTCCGTAGCGATCTGCGTTCTGGTCTCGGAGTGTCGCGACCCCGCTCTCGAGTCGACGTCCTGGACTGGTGAGATCTGTGTTGCTTCTTCGAGTGTACCTTCGGTCAGTTCGAGTACTCTCGAACTCGATGTCGTCCATCTCGAGGCGCCGCTGCAGGACGAATCAATCGACCTCTGAGTACTCGAACGGTGGGCTCAGATATCAGTTGCATTCGTTGCTGGACTCGGTAATAAAACGGATCTATGACTCGTACGAGTAGGCATCTGACCGTAATAGCGCCTGAGAATTACAACGCATCGTCGGTCAGCAACCGGATAACAAGTGTTCTTTTCGCCCCAGGAACCAGTTCGCGTTTCAAGAATGCGAACAAACTCTCGCCCAACTGGAAGAGAAGTCGGTAATTCGGAACTCGGCTGAGACGCCTCTGACGTCTTCACCTCTCTCAACGAGTTACGTGCCGGTCTAAAGTGTAGTGTATGACATTTATTTACGACCATACAGATGTAACTACTCGTAGGCCGACAACTCGAGCAGTAGCGTCGTGAGTGAGATGGCCGTTTGAACATGACGAACAGAGGTATTACTTCTGGACGATTTCACTCAAACGGTTGGTTATCGGTCTCCGGGACGGTGAGACGAAGTAGAGTACTTGTTCGACATATTGATGCTGACTTCGATCTCATTCGCAGTACGGGTAACAGCTTTCGGGAGTTCCTCGTAGAACCGGTCTCCCGCAAGAACGCTCGTAGGACCCGAGACGCTCAACGCGCCTAGTAACTCTCCATCAGGACGTCGAATCGGCGCACCGACGGCGCGAAATCCATCGATCTCCTCTTCGTCGTTAAATGCGTGTCCACACTCGCGGATCGTTTTTAGCTCCTCGAACAGCGCTTCTCTCTCGGTAATCGTATTAACAGTATGTCGTTGCAATCCGTGGCGATTGAGTATGACTTCGACCTGATCGCGCGGTAAAAATGCCAGTATCGCCTTTCCAGCTGCGGTGAGATGAAGGTGATCTGGCTGGTGCAGTTTCGCCGATTGGTACTCATAGCCGGCTACCGTCTCTCCTCTAGCTTGGTAAAGGTTGATTCCCTTTCCGTTTTCTTCGATAGTGAGGTGTGCGTACTGTCCGGTTTCCGTTGCGAGCTCTTCTATCTCGCCTCGCCCGGCCTGGTAGAGAATGTGTTGGCTCCGGATCGATTCCCCGAGTAACATTAGTTCGTGAGCGAGCTGATACTTCTCACCACCTTTGACGACGAATCCGTTCTCTTCGAGTGTCTTCAGGTACGCGTGGACAGTGCTCTTCGAGAGGTCAAGCCGACGAGCGAGCGTCGTTACGCCGATGCTCCCGGATCGAGCCAGAACTTCGATGATCTTTATCAATCTCGAAACCGTTTTGAGCGTCCTTGACTCGGAGTCACGCTGGCTCATACCAGAGTTCATGTGAACGAGGGACTTATACGTTCTGATATCACGAACAATACTCGATAATGTACTGCACTCATCAAGAAATATAGCCACAGACTCTGTACTTGGACTTCTATATGTGGTTTCGATACCGATTCTGGCTTATCCTACGTCCGCGTTCGTGTTCTCCGAACGAGAGAACTGCCGCGGCCGACCGGAAGTAGGATTTGGGTTATCAGCTTCGTCGTGCTGGTTATGGCGGTAAAACACATTGTACGCTTGGGATGTGATCCGTGGGACAACCTATGAACCGGGCGGGCCGAATACACGTGTCCGGAAGACGACGGCGTCAAGCGAACCCTCGACGTGGTATCCGACAACATGTTATCAACGATGAATTTGACGCTTCGCTTGGCGGGTGCGTTTCGAACCGGTGAAAGTACGAGGCGCTTCGCCCGGTTCACGATGACGCCGTCGTCGAGGCGGCCGTCGAGCGGACGGATCGAGAGATCGAGTGGGCTGCCGAACGACACGGGCTTGAGTACGAACTCAAGGGGATCGTGGGCGTCAGCGCTGACGAGACCAACGACGCGTGTATCGAAATCGTTGCCGAAGTTGCAGTGGAGGTCCGATGTGACACGGTGCGGCTGCGCAGCAGTGCTGGACACGACGCGAACTATCCGAATGATACCGCGCCGATTGGGATGATTCTCGTACCAAGCGTCAACGGGAGTCGCTACCACGAAAACGAGTACACCGAGCGGGAGGACGTCGTCGCTGGCGCCGAACTACTCGCACGGATTGTCGGGAGGCGGATGTTGGTGTGATTTGCGACGGGCTCGCTTCGAGGCCGACTTATGTTGCGCACCCAGAATCTGAATAATTTTCTAAGTGTTGTGTGACGAGCTCCGGCGGCACTTTCGAATGTGAGGCGGCTAAACGCCCGGTAACAAACTCGAGGAGGCCGAGTTTTCGCAGTAGTCGCCGGGTCTGCTCGTAGTCGAGATCGAGCGAGCGCTGTGCTTCCGTGATCGTCCGCGAACGCTCGAGAATGTCGGCGAGTTCGGCGACAGTCAGTGATTTCGGGATACCGCTCCCGTCTGCAACGAGAGGCGTCTCGTCGCTGGACGACTTTCGTGCGAGGAGTTCTGCCACCGATTGGGTCTCAAATGAAGACGTGGTATCCGATTCGACAACGCCACCATCCGTTTTTGCCTCGACGAGACCATCGTCTGTCGATGCGTTCTCAGTGTCTGACTCCTCCGTTACGGGGGTCTGCACTGCACTCTTACCGGCTGCGAGTAGCTCGCTTGTCCGATTAGTCGCCACGGGGTCGTGAATCTCGTACTCGACCATGTAGCGACGAACTGTTTCGGGGGTAACATCCACGCCCAGCGCTTCGGTCATTTCAGGAAACGTATCAAATTCCTCGTAGACTTTCTTGAGCTCTGTGGGATCTTTGTACACTGGCTGGGATCCAGTTTCGGTTCGATCAGGATCGTCGATAACGCTCGTTCGCTGCTCCGGGGGCGAGCGCTGATCGGTCGGTGGAATCGAAACTTCGACCGCGAGGTCGACGACCCCTTCGTTGAACTCCGCCTCGAGAACGTCGAATCTAACTTCGTCGGTGGTAGCTTCGAAGGCCGGAAGGCCGATCCGAACCGTCCCCGTGAGTTCCTTGGACTCTGCGATCGAAATTTCCCTGACATTGCCTCCTTTCTCTTCGACTTGCGATACCAGATCGACGAGATCTGCAAGTACATCGCTGGTCGCCATTGTCACACTGGTACGCACCTCTCCTACTATGTGATACTGGCACAAGCAACATTTGCCAAGGAGATGGCATTAGAAATATCGATAGGATATCCAATAGAATTTCAATGCCATTCGGTTTCGTGAGCGGACACGTCTCGGAACGGCACGATTGACACTTGAAATCCGATCGAGGGGTTCTCATGTGCTAACATTCAAGTAATAAGTGTGCGAACGTTCAATGGATGGCGACCCGAAAGCTATCTATCGATCAGCAAGGCGACTTCCGTTACACGATCGGCCCGTACGCCGAACCGGTTCTCGAGATCGAACCTGGCGAAACCGTCGCCGTCGAAACGGTCGACGCGTTCGGCGGAAAGATCACCGGCGATCAAGACCGACCGAGCGAGGCGCTCGAAGGCTCTCATCTCAATCCCCAATCCGGACCGATCTACGTCAACGGAGCTGAAAAAGGAGACACGTTCCGCGTGACGATCGAATCGATTGAACCTCGAGGACCGCAGCCTCGAGGGACGACGTGTCTCGTTCCGTACTTCGGGGGACTGACGGCGACGGATCGTACCGCGATGTTACACGACAGTTTGCCGGAGCAAGTAAACATGAGCGACGTCACGACTGACGGCATCGCGTGGGACGACGAAACGACGATTCCGTATGACCCGTTTATCGGAACGATCGGAACTGCGCCGGAGATCGACTCGGTGAGTTCGGTGACGCCGTTCAAACACGGAGGTAACATGGACCTCCCCGACGTGAGACCGGGAAACGAGATTCACCTGCCAGTCAATACTGATGGAGCGTTGCTGTATCTGGGTGATTGCCACGCCGCACAGGGAGATGGCGAACTGTGCGGTGTCGCGGTCGAGATTCCGACGGTAACGATGATCACCGTCGACGTGATTCCCGACGCCCCTATCGAGTGGCCGCGGATCGAGAGCGACGAGTTCATTATGGCCGTCGGGAGCATGCGTCTGATGGAGGATGCGGCACGCATCGCGTACCGCGAACTCATCGAGTGGATGGTCGACGAGTACGGCTTCGAGACGTACGACGCATACATGTTTCTCAGTCAGGTCGGCTCGGTCCGCTTGGGGAACATGGTCGATCCGAACTACACGATTGGTGCGTCAGTGCCGAAATCGTATCTCTGATCGGCCGACGGCCGAGCTTTGGTTTGTTTTCCGTCGTTGCCGAGCAACTGGTCGATCGAATCCGACGAGCAGTGAGGATGCCAGCTCGGCGGTAGGACATTCGGTAGGCCCAACCGGAACCGTCCGGCGGGCCACGCGGTCAGTGGCTCACTCTTCGACTCGGATTCGCGGATCGATCGTCCCGTAGACGAGGTCAACCACGAAGTTCGAGATGATAACGAATGCCGCCACGATGAAGAAGACAAATTGGACGACGGGGTAATCACGACCGAGCACCGATTCGACGAGCAGCCAACCGATTCCGGGCCAGTTGAAGACGGTTTCGATCAGGACGAGACCACCGAGTGCGCGCGCCATCGATACCGGATACAGCGTGATCAACGGTAGGCTCGCGTGCTTTGCCGTGTGACGGAACCGCTGGACTGACGAGAGACCGGTCAGGCGGTGGTACTGCGTGTGGCCCTTGTCCATCACTTCGATAACGCTGGTTCGCATGATCATTGACGGAATAAACAGGTACCGACAGATGACCGCTGCGAACGGGAGCACGTAGTGGTGGGCGAAGTTCCCGGACAAGTAAGGGCCCCACCACGTGTCATACTCGCCGGAGACGCCAGGTGAGAGCATTCCGGATGTCGGAAACAGCCCCATCCAGCTGGCGAACACGATGATGAACACGATCGCAATAAAAAAAGACGGGAACGAGCCGGCCGCGATGACGGGAACGATTCCGAACTTCTCCAAGTTGGTTCCGCGCTTTCGGCCGGCGACCGTTCCGATAACGGAACCGAGAACGTACGTAAGCGTGATCGCGGGAGCGACGAGGATGAACGTATTGAAGATTCGCATCTTGGTGAGTTGCCAGACGTCCTGGCGGTAAATCGCCGACTCACCCATATCGAGCTGAACGAAGTTGACGAGATACGACCAGTACTGGACGTACAGCGGGTCGTTAAGTCCCCACTGATCACGGATCTCCTCGAGCGCCTCCGGGCTTGCACCTGCAACCGCCATCTGTGCGGTGAAATCGCCCGGCATCAGCCTGAACAGTAGGAATAGACCCGTCAACACTAACCATAGCACGACGAACGTCTGCACGAAGCGAACTACGAAGTATCGCTTCATCGACGCCATTCGTGGCTCACCTCCTCTCCGGGGATTCGGCGTGCAAACGGAAGAGTTACCGAACGGATCTCGAAGGGCATGATAGGTTGTCTCGGCTGTACGGACCGTTCAGTGCTGTTTCGCGGGAGTGGACTGTGTTTCATTGGTACTTTCTTCGTAGTGGTGGCAGGCGACGTTCCATCCGGTTTCGGCTTCGACGTACGCTGGCGTAGTCTCGCAGACGCTTTCGAACCGCTGCTTGAGTCGCCGGGCCGCAACGTCGGGTTTTTCGTTAGCAAGTGCGATCAGGGACTCGGTGAGGGTCGCTTCGTTTTCGCCCGACAACTCGTGTCGGAAATACTCCTGTTTCAGTGCCCTGGCCATCGTTCGATCGTCAGGGTCAGGGTCATCGATCGTTTCAACCACTCGATCGAAGGCGATTTCATCGCGGTCGAGGAGTTCGCGAAACTCCATGACCTCCCGAAACGCTTCCTGATCGATCTCGAGGTGGTCCGGCGGGATGACCGCGGGACACCGATCGCGGAACCGGCAGCCGTCACCGAGACCGATGGGATCACGTGGCGCGCCGGACATCCGTGTTCGATCTCGGTCGTGGCCCGGGTCGGGAATCGGGACCGCCGAAACGAGTGCATCGGTATACGGATGTTTCGGATCTGCAAGGATCTGTCCCGTCGGCGCCGTCTCCACGATTCGGCCGAGGTACATCACGTTCACATGCTCCGAGATGTACGAAACGGTCGACAGGTCGTGCGAGATGTAGATCATCGAGACGCCGAAGTCTTCGATAAGTTCTTTCATCATCTTCAGCACGGCTGCCTGTGTCGAGGCGTCGAGCATCGATACCGGCTCGTCCGCAAGAATGATGTCCGGCTCGACGATCAGCGCACGCGCGATCGCAACTCGTTGTTTCTCGCCGCCGCTCAAGTTGACCGGTTTGCGACCGAGATATTTCTCGGGCGGACTCAGTTCGACGTGCTCGAGCACGTCCCGCACCCGCCTGTCGCGGTCATCGATTCCGTGTATTTTCAAGGGCTCTTCCAGCGATTCCCTGATCGTCATCTTCGGATCGAGAGCGTTGAACGGGTCCTGAAAGATCACCTGGACATTGCTCCGGTAGTCCTTCCAGTCCGCTTTATCGAACTCCGAAACAGGGGTCCCTTTGTAGATGATCTCCCCGTCTGTGATATCGTGGAGGCCAATAAGCGTCAACAGCAGCGTCGTCTTCCCACAGCCACTCTCGCCGATCACGGCAATCGACTCGTTTTCGTTCAGCGTCAACGAGACGTCGTCGACGGCCTGTATCTGGTCCGGCTCTCGCCGAAGCAGTAGGTCGAGGACGTTCGAGCTTTCCTCGAAGTACTTTCGTAGGTTCCGTATCTCCAGCAGCGGTGTTTCGTCGGTCATTATCAGTCACTTCCCTCCGTTACGGCGGTCGTTTGCTCTCCCGAGTGTCCCTCAGATCGTGCGTGATCGCGTTCCGACTGGTATAACTCGTACGCCTCGTCTTTCCGGAAACAGCCGGCTACGTGCGTCGGATCGTCGTCGTCGACCGATTCCATGTTCGGTGCTCGCTGTCCACACTCGTCGGTCGCCCACGGACACCGATCGATGAAGCTACAGAAGTCGACGTCGCCAATCAGTTCCGGCGGATAGCCGTCGATCACCTCCAGTTCCCGATCGGGTTCGCGCACGTCCGGGAACGCCTCTTTGAACATGAACGCGTAGGGGTGTCGAGGATTGTCGTGAACGGCGGCAACCGACCCGTACTCCGCGACCTGACTTGCGTGCATGATCGCAACGCTATCACACGATTCGAAGATAACGCTAATGTCGTGTGTGATCAACAGGAGGCTGGTCTCGAGCTCCGATTTGACTTCGTCGAGATATTTGAAGATCTGATCCTGCATGATGACATCGAGTGCGGTTGTCGGCTCGTCGGCGATAATGAGACTCGGCTCGAGAAACAGGGCGAGTGCGATAATCGCCCGCTGTTGCATCCCGCCGGAGAACTGGTGGGGGTAGTCGTCGATTCGACTCTCTTGGAGACCCACGATATCGAACATCTCCTTGAGCCGGTCGCGTAATTCAACGTTCGAGAGATCCGTGTGGACTTGCCCGATTTCGATCGCCTGTTCGCTGACTTGCTGGAGCGGATCCAGGCTGTTCATCGAACTCTGTGGAATCCAAGCGATTTCTTTCCACCGAACCGCTTCGTTGAGCTGCTTATCGTCGTACCCCTGGATCTCTTCGCCACGGTATCGAATCGTCCCGGACGTGACTTGTCCGTTCGAATCGAGACCGCCGATAATCGACTTCGCAATCGTGCTCTTCCCGGAGCCAGACTCGCCCGCGAGTCCGAAGAACTCCCCTTCGTCGATCGTAAACGATGCATCCGACACGGCGGTTAACATTCCACCGTCAGTTTCGTACTGAATCGTGAGGTCTTCGACCTCGAGTAGTGGTTCAGTCATCGTATCACGCACTCACTGCCTCCGCATCGACGCTCTCCGCGTCCTCGTCGATCAGGTCTTCGTACCCGCGTCCGAACATAAACGTCGACAGGACCGTAATTCCGATCAGTAGTCCAGGTGTAAGCGACCACCATGGTGCCGTCGCCATGTAGCCCGAGTCAAACGCGTTCCGAATCATCACTCCCCAGGAGGGGACGAACGGATCGGCAACGCCGAGAAACGTTAGTCCAGCTTGAAGAATAATCGCGTAGCCGACGCCCATCGCGAGGAAGAAAATCGCCATCGGTGCGACGTTCGGCAAGATGTGTTTGAAGATGATTCGTGGCGTGCTCGCTCCGCTCGCTTTTGCCACTTTCACGAACGGGTACTGTTTTACTTGCATCGTCTGTGCGCGTATCACGCGGGCAGCACCGCGCCAAAGTATCAATCCGATAACAAGTGCGGAAGAGAGGAATCCGACTCCCATGAAGGTGATCAGCACAATCGCGAACGGAATCAGCGGCACACCGTACACGAAATCGGTAAAGCGCATCAAGACGGTTTCCGTTTTCCCACCGACGTATCCGGCGGTGACGCCGACGGCCGTGCCAATCGACAGAATCATTCCACCACCGATCAATCCCGTAAGAACCGTTGGTCGGGCGCCGACGAGGATTCGGGAAAAGACGTCGTATCCGGCGTGGGTCGTTCCAAGCGGGTGGTCCACTGACGGAGCTTCGGCTCGTAGTATATCGCCATTGTCATCGTAGTGAGTTGCATTGACATCGTGAGGTGCGAGCATTGGCCCGAAAAGCCCCATCACGACTATTACCAGCAGAATCGCGAAATAAAACGATGTTGTTCGATCGTCGAGCATCTTTCGCAACGCGGTGAGAAAGTTGCGCAAGATATGGTTCTCTGCTACCATTTGATACGGGCGTAACGACTGTATCCGGTGTTTCGAGATCATACGTTTCGTTCCGACACGCATCTGAGTTTCCGCCCACCGGATATATATCTTTTCGACGCATAGGATTCGTATCGTGGCTCAAATAGCGAAGCATGTTCCGCAAATAGATCTAATCTGTCCGTTTGGCTTTGGGAAGTAAAATTTCGCCTTCGCCTACGAGAGTTTTTCCGAATGGATGTCGAATCCGCACCGAATAGCGCCGTGTCGTCCTTGAGGCCGGTTTTCCGAATGCCCTCTTCCTTTTGCCGCCGGCCCCGTGCTGTTCCGATCATATACGAGAAAGCGAAGGCATCTCCGCTAAATACCTGGACAATTGTACTATTCTATCGCAGATAGTAAGATTTCGGATTACCGTTCGACAGCTTCATTATGAAGTAGTTCACTTCTCATCCCATGCCAAAATCTGGCACGGAACGTAACGACGCGGTTAGCAGACGGACCGTCATGCAAGCGATCGGCGGTGCAGGGACAGTCGGTCTCGCCGGGTGTCTCAGTGGTGATGACATGGATGGCGAACGCGTCCCGACGCTCCAAATCGAGTACTGGGGAGACTACGGTGGGTACACCACGATCCAAGAGCAGATGGCCGTCGTCATCGAACGGAACCTCGAGGACCACCTCGGCGTCGATGTCGATCTGGTTCCGGTGGATCTCTCGACGCAGACGTCCCAGCAGTACAACGACGAAAACCGAGATTGCGACGTGAGTTTCACGTGGTGGGTCGGAACCCCGGATCGACTCGATCCGAACGAACTGTACGATAACTTGCGGCTGGACTGGGCGGGCGCAAACGGACAGTCAAACTCGAACAACTGGGCGAACTGTGAGTTTACCGAGTTACAGGTAAACCAGGTGTCCGCAGACACCGAAGAAGAACGCGATGAGATGCTTACCGATGCGATGGGAGTCGTCGCAGAAGAGTGCGTCTGTATCGATATCTGCCCCGTTGCGAACGTCGGTGCGTGGCGAACCGACAAGGTCGAAGTCGACGGAATCGGAGATGCAGGTATCGCTCGATCTAACGCCGAGTGGGCATTCAAATCGGAGCTGATCGATTCCGACGAAGACTACCTCGTAATCGGTACCGATCCACAAGCGACGGAGACGACGAACTTCCCGACGCTGTCGGCGTCGATGCCCGAGGCCCAGTGGCAGCACATGATCCACTCGCCGATCCACAAGTACGACGAGAACTACGACCCGATCGACCTCCTCGGGGAGGTTGAGGTCGTCGGCCCTCAAGAGGTGGTGGTGGAACTGTTCGACGATGCCACGTTCACAAACGGTGATCAGATCACGGCGGAGGACGTGAAATTCACGTTCGAACAGATCGAGCGCGGGGCCGACGCCGGCGCATATCCGGGCGCCGCCGACGTTCCGTACGAGGCGATTACCGCCGTCGACGAGCAGACCTGCCAGTTCGAGTTCTCCGAACCGTACCTACCGTTCGCGGAAACAACGCTCATGCGGTGGGGAATCTGGCACGAGGAAACCTTCGAGGAGGCCGGTGCAGTCGATGATCCGGGCGAAGCGTCGTTCGAGCTGCCGTTGGTCAGCTCCGGACCGCTGGAGGTAACTGAGCTCGAGCCCGGACAGCGGTTCATCTGCGAGCCCCACGGCGGTCATCCCGTGTACGAACCCGGGCAACCAATCGTGTTCGAAGCGTTCGCGGACGAAGAGACGATGATGCAAGGAATAGAGTCCGGCGAGTGCCACATCGCCCCGGAGATCTCGCCACCCAATGCCGATCGCGCCAACGAAGAAATCGACGACGCCGAATCTGCGTTCGAGGAGTCACACACCACCTTCCTGCTCCAGCCAGCGTCACACATCGCCCCCGGGAAGTTCACCGAGTTTCGACAGGCTATGGCCGCCGTGCTCAACAGACAGGAGATGATAGATATCGCGTACGGTGGGGAGGTCGATGCGGAACTATACGGGACGTTTATTTCCGAAGTCCACCCGATGCACCCGTCGGAAGGCGAAGTATACCAGATGGCAGATGACTCGTCGGGCGACCCGGAACAAGGGCGGCAGATTCTCGAGGAAGCCGGCTGGGAGTGGGATAGCAACGACAACCTCTACTATCCACCCGACGCGGATCTCGACCCTCTCTGGGAGGAAGGTGATGTTCCGTCGGCCGATGAGTTCCCCTGTATCGACGAACTCGGGCTCGACCCGTAAGCTCGAGCCACCACGTTTTTCCCTCGGTCACCGATACCGACATTCAGGTGGGTCTTGACTAATTGCCGCCGGCACTTTGATATATAATGCGTAAATAGTGGACATATGGCTTCCAAAGCCGGAATTGAGCAGCTGATCGAGCGGGACGTCTTCGAACGGGCGTGTGACCAACAACTCCGCCTTACCGACTCGTTCGGGTCAACAGTCGATACGTACCGAAAGTGCCTGGACGCGGCAGATAACGACGAGATGGAGGCGACGATCGAAACGGTAGTTGATGACGGTGAAACCGCGGTCCAACTGTGTACCCGCACCGAGTACGACCCGGATCTGCTCTCGCGATTCGTCGCGATTCGCGAGCGTGGAACCGAGTTGACGGTGACGGAAACGGTACTCGTCGCGATCATTACCGAACAGCTCGAAGATGGCGTTCCACCGGAGCACGGTGCTCCTGACGGATTCGTTCCAGTTACTGGACCCGGGCTGATGAAACTTGTCGAGACCTGTGAGCGGTGCCTGGTGTACATTTGGCGAGACGAGTGTGATCCCTGTAAAGACGTTCGGTCGGATCTCGAGGCGATAGTCGCCGAGGAGCCCCCAACCGAGACGATTCCACTCGCCGTGTACGGACCGGACTGCGGACGGCTCCTTCGAACGGAGTACGACGTGGTCGGTGCGCCGACGGTACTGTGTACCGCTGACGGGAGTATCGAGACGCGCCTCGTTGGCCCAACAGCCAGGGAAAAGCTTGCGACTGAACTTCGATTGATCGGTCAGTGACGATCGATCGATGCGGTCGAGAGGAGAACTCACTCTGTGACGACGATCTCTCCCGTCGTTCCGTCGGTTTCGTTCGGTATCGAGAAATACTGGTACGTACCGGCTGCTTCGAACGTGTAGCTGTACCGTTCCCCCTGATTGAGACCCCCAATAAAAGGATACGTGATACGGGCCGTTAGTTCGCGGCCAAACCCTCCACTCGCGAAGTACTCGCTTTGGTCCGGTACGGAATCGTCGTACGCAGTGACGGTCTGTCGTGGTGGAGCGGCGTTCTCCCACCGAACCGTTTCCCCGACTTCGATCTCGAGTCTCGTGGGCTTGAACCCGCTCTCCTCATCGATCGTAACCATATGATGCGTCTCGTTCTCCGCACGATCGATCGCTTCGTCACCGTCGCTTTCGGAGTCGCGGGCCGTTGTACACCCGGCAGTTCCGACAGTGGCCATGATACAGGTAGTTCGAACGACGACCCGTCGCGTGAGATCCATTACATGGAGTACACTACCGAAGTGGATTAGCTGTTGTGCTGTTCACAAATATTCTGAACAGATTGTCGTGCGTGTGCCGGTTTCGTAGATGTGTGACCGGTACCATTATTTTGTCCGTCCGAGAGATCCGATTCGTGCAAATCGATATCAATCGCGATCGGTTGGTTGAAGCGATGAACAAACAGGCATCCATCGGCGGAACCGCGAACGGAGGCCTCCACCGGTTAGCTCTTTCCGACGCTGACAAGGAGGTTCGAGACTGGTTCGTCGATCAGCTGAACGCCCTCGGCATGAACGTTCGGATAGATGAGATTGGAAACATCTTCGGCCGACGAGCGGGGACCGATCCGACTGCGCCGCCAGTCTTAGTCGGATCGCACCTTGATTCTCAGCCCAATGGCGGCATATACGACGGACAACTCGGCGTCATCGGGGCCCTCGAGATACTCCGGACGCTTGAGGACAAAGGGATCGAAACCAGCCGGCCGATCGAGATCGTAAACTGGACGAACGAAGAGGGGGCCCGTTTTCAGCCGGGGTTACAGGGGAGCGGCGTGTGGTCCGGTGAGTTCAATCTCGAGATAGAGTACGAACGCACCGATCGGAACGGTGCTCGGCTCGTCGATGAACTCGAGCGCATCGGCTACCGCGGTGACGTCCCAGCCGAGCCAGCCGAAGACTACGAGGCGTACTTCGAGCTACACATCGAACAGGGACCGTATCTCGAAGCAAACGATAAGCACGTTGGCGTCGTAACCGGGATCGTTGGGCTCTCATGGGGAGAAGTAACGTTCGACGGACACGCCGACCACGCCGGCGCTACACCGATGCACTTGCGCAGCGACGCTGCGGTTCCGGCCGCAGAACTCGTGACTAATATTCGAAGACTGCCGTCCAGACTGGGCGAGCGGACGGTTGGAACGGTTGGTTCGATCGACGTTCGGCCCGACTCGATCAACATTATTCCGGAAACTGCCTCGGTTACGTGGGACGTTCGGGATCCGTCCGATGAGGTGATCGCACGCGCCGTCGAGCAGATTTCGGCCGACGCCAGCGCGGCCGCGACCAGGGAAGGTATCGAGTACGACGTATCGGAAACGGTCCGGACCTCGAGTGTCAAGTTCGAGGACCGGCGCATCGATAGCGTGCAAGCCGCTGCTGACGAACTCGGCTACGACAGCACGAAATTGTTGAGCGGAGGCGCTCACGACGCGTCTCACGTCGCTGATGTCTGCGAAGCGGCTATGATATTCGCGGTCAGCGAAGACGGGAAGAGCCACACGCCGGCTGAACGGACAAGCTGGGACGACTGTCAGCGAGCGGTGAACACGCTCGCAAACGCCGTTCTCGATACTGCCGGAGTCGATCTGCGGTAGTATGGCGGTCGTTTCGAGCGGCGTTATACTTCCGCGTATAGCTGTTCGCTGAACACGTCGGCGATATCGTGACTCCAGCGAACGACGTCCTCGTCAGCACCGAACCGTCCCGCACATTGAACGCCCAGTGGGAGCCCTTCGTTCGTCCGGCTGGCCGGAACAGTTATTGTTGGAAGCCCGGCGTGTGTCCACGGCAGATTCATTATCGGATCGCCTGTCGTTTCGATTCCTACGGGGGCGGGACCGGGCGCAGCGGGTGCGATCCAGAGATCTAGGTCGTGTTGATTCATTGCCTCGGCCAATCGAGCCCGGAGCTCGATCCGACTCCGTCTGGATTTCGCGATTTCCGCGGCGGTCGTTTTCTTTCCGTCTTCGATCAAACGGCTGGTCTCGTCGCTGTACAGCTCTCCGTATTCGTCATACCACAACTCGTGATCGAGGGCGGCGTCCGAAGCGACGAGACGTTCGTGCCGGTCGTTAATTTCGTCGATGCTGTCGAACACGGTTAGCCGGACGACATCGTACCCAGCCGATTGAAGCCGGTCCAGCTGGGACTCGAAGGCGTTACGCGCATCGTCGGAGGCCTGTTCAAGATACGGTCCGTCCGGAACCCCAATCGACGGCTTTCTGATCGACGCCGACAGCGACCGCCAGCCCTCACAGAGGACAGGTGCGATCAGTGCTATTCCCGCAGTGTCCTGTGTGAAAACGCCAACGTGGTCGACGGACTTCGAGAGCGGGATCAGCCCCTCGGACGAGATCCGTCCGTAGCTGGGTTTGAACCCGACGATACCGCAAAACGCAGCCGGTCGAATTACCGATCCGATCGTCTGCGTTCCGAGTGCAACCGGACAGAGGCCGGCCGCGACGGCTGCCGCCGAACCGCTGCTCGATCCCCCGGGTGTTCGTTCGAGATCGTGGGGGTTTCGCGTCGGCCCCGGATCGAAGTGAGCGAACTCCGTCGTGACGGTCTTCCCGAAGACGAGCGCACCGGCACGGCGAAGCGACGTTACAGCGGCAGCTTCGTCGCCGGCAAGCGCTTCCGAGGGAACGTCCGTTCCGGCACGAGTTGGCAGTCCATCCACGTGAAACACATCTTTGACGCCAACCGGGATCCCGTACAGTGGCGGCCGATCCGTCGAATCGGAATACCGGTCGGAGAGCTCGGCTGCCTCCTTTCGAAGTCGTTTCCATCGTCCGTCTTCGGACACGAGTGACTGGATCTTCGGCTCGATGACGTCCGCGCGCTGCTCGAGCTCGTCAAGATACGCTTCGAGATCAATTCGTCCCACACGCAATCCATCTGCCGCCGCCGCAAGCGGTTCGTCGTACAGCATTCTATCATATCGTTCTTTGCTTGAAGCATATACTCCGCGATGGCACAACGCGCCTTTTGATATTTGGGAGCGAAGTCGATGAACACGAAATATACCCTCGAGTATAAGGATGGCTACACAATAACTTCTGCTACCCGCTCGACACAGATGGCGAACACCGATTAAAACAGACAAATTGTTATTTAAGCAGTCGTCTCTGATCAACAAGCCGATGGACTGTCTCAGAACCACAAAACCCAATCTCTCTCATTATACTCGCTATTACTTTCACGATACGTCTACACTTTCGAGGATTTTGTTCCGACCTTCATCTATCTCTGATAACAGCCCCGACAATCCTAGCTATTTTCCTTTTTCGCGCCTGTTGCGTAGTTGGTGTCCGAGTGTTGGACGCAGTGATCAAATTTATACATCCGGAATTTACATTTGTATGGGTGTATAGAAAACCAGTATCGAAATGATACTCCTTCTCAGTGTTGCGATCAACGGAGCGCCTATACAGACGAATGACGGGTCATGAATCGGGTCGGCTGGCGTGTTGCTGTTCATTACCGGGCCTCACCCCGTGTTCTCGGTCTCTGAATGCAGTTGTGAGATCCCACTCATTTCGCGCTCCGTAACATGAGCCCTGTCGGTTCTCCCCCCGAAAATCGAGGGCTGTTCCTTGAAGCGCTGTTTTCGCTCTCTCCGGTCGTTCGTGGTTAGACAGTGTCCTACCAGAACATTATATCTGTACTGAGCAACATTTGAGCAGACAGCATAACCGTACATATATGTATCAGCAAGAAGAGCAGGAGATATGGGAAAACAGACGGCAAAAACAACAGAACGATCACTTTTGATACTACAGACGATTCAAAACCTTGGCGGGGCAACGGCGAGTGAGCTAGCCGCCGAATTAGGGATGGCAAAGAGTACAATCCACGTACATCTCGGAACACTTCTCGAGAACGGATATCTCACAAGAGAGGGAGAGCAGTATCATATTGGATTGCGATTTCTGAATCATGGGGAGTACGCAAGGTCACGAAAGAAAGCGTATACGTTGGCTAAAAACGCCGTAAATGATATCTCTGATCAAATCGATGAGGAGGTCGAATTTGTCGTCCGGAACAACAACCGCGGGATTCTAGTGCACGAGTCGTTCCATCCGGATAGCCAGTTTCTCGTTAAGGAGCAACACGCACCAAATATGGCGACCTCTGCCGGCATCTACTATCACCTCCACAACGTTGCGACTGGAAAGGCGATTCTTGCTGAACTTCCAGAAGACCACGTCGAAAACGTTCTTGACGAATGGGGGCTGCCGGCGCAGACCGATCAGACGATTACGGAGCGGGAAGCGCTTTTTCGCGAACTCGAGCAGGTTCGCGAGGAAGGCATCGCATTTACCGATGAAGAGTATGTAGACGGATTACGTGAGGTTGGCAGGCGGGTAAAGGAGCCTGATGGAACCGTTCTGGGTGCGATCGCTATTATCGGACCGAAGTATCGATTCTCGAGCGAACGTTTCACTGACGAACTGCCCGCTCTTCTCAGAAACCGCGTCGACGAACTTGAAACAGCGATCGAGCAAAAGTATATGGAAAGTCGTCCGTAGTGGTCTGCCTGGCTTTTTTCTCTGAGTTGTCCGTTTACCCTCTGAGTCGAGTCGTACAGGCTCTTTTCGCGTTGAGTCAACGAATACTGCTGTCAACACGGCGAATACTGCTGTCAACACGGAATACCCGTTCTGAAAGTATGAACACGTCGGACGATCCAGTTTCGGAAGCGCCGCGTCCCTACTCGTTCTCGACTTTGTGCACCTCGACGACCGTACCGACGTTCGTCCATCCCGAGTCGTCTGGCCCCTTCCGTCCCACGAGGACTGATTCGTTGTCGCTGCTCGAGATGAATCGATACTCCGCATCGTCGTTACTGCAGGTTCCCTCCGCTTGGAACTCTTGCTGGAAAAACTCTGCACCCGAAAGTGTAAAGACCGAATTCGTTCCGTCGTCGAACGTGAGTTCAACGGGGTCGGGGCTGATGTTGTGCATCCGTTTCGCGATTGGGTTGAGCTCGGCCATATCCTCTATTGGGGACTGCGGACCTAAGGATTTCTGATTTAAACTCGAACCAGTTCGATGATTTTGTCGGGGGCGTTCGAGTCGACAACGAGGACGAGTTCGCTGCTCGGGTGAGTATCCGATCACGATTTCGGACAGAGGATCGGCTATCGAGGGTCTTGTCTGCAATCGATAAGCACGCCTGTGCGGCCACACTCGAGGGTGGCGATCTCTTCGGTGGTCCTTCCTGGAAATCGATGGCGGCGTCCACACTGGTGGTTTTGATCGGTTTTGACGACGCTTCGCTTGTTAGCTCACGCTTTTCGCTTATCGTCCGGCTATGGTGTTCTTTTATATTGCACACCGACTCGTAACCGGAGATGGATTATACGAAAGTACGGATGTAAATAGATGCTACGTGATAAAAAAGACCCCGCGAAGATTAGCCCTGTGGGTGGCCTCCGACAGATAGATTGCCAGTACCCGGATCCATGTATATTACAGCTATACTGGAGTACTATACATGGTTGTCGCATCGATGAGTAGCTACCTCGGCGGCGGATATTCTGATTCGTCAAAACAGCAAACGCATGAGAAAGGATAACTATAGTCAGAGCAAGTACGGGCGCCGCGAGCAAGCAATCTCTGTGGTGGACTTGTGGTCCGAAGATCAGCCAAACGAATACCGAGGAAGGGTAACCCTCGAAGAAAGCGTCTCAACCAACGACCTCCTCAGAAGCTTGCAGCAATGAAGTCGGAGGAGTAGTGGACTTTGAAAACGAGCGTGCGTAGTTATCTAACTCCAGATGTCACTACTGTTTGTGGAGGTTTACACGTCTTCACCGGGCGGTCTGGACAGAATTTAACGAACTCGCTAGTAGAGTTCCCTGGGTCACCGCACCTGGGGTGACTTCACCTCTCTCAGAGGCACATCAAACAGTTTATCTTTGCCGACTCATTACTTACGATCATGGAGCTCGACCGACTCCTTAGTGGTGACCAGCTCACTGGCAAGCAAGCAGCAATGGTTTTCTTTCTCTGGCTCGCAATCGTCGTTGTTGCCGGGTTCGCACTACTCCTAATAACGAATGGGACGATCTGAATCGATTTGGAACACCCATCGACAACGGAAGTCAGCGAGGATTCCCACCCGGCTATCAGCGATGGATAGACCGCTCGGTGATCCAAACGAACACGCATGTGCAGCACTGACATGCTTGGGCACGAAAATTACGATGCGATGTTGCCTTTGGAGTACTCACGCGATCTACCGGCGGAAAGCGCAGTAGCGAATGTTACCCATAGAGAAGATACCCGACGTCTATTTTTCCGAATAGATTAGGCGACATCGGCATCTAACACGAGATGGGCCTGACTCCTACAGGCCTACCACAAAAATTCGATCAACCTCCGACTTCTCTCAACACTCATAACTGGGGTTGAAGGCCTCGTGCTGGCCCGTCTGAGGCCCCTCCGGTCAGCGATGTGTCGTTAGTCTAGACCGCCTTCTGCAGATTAACGGATATAGCGTGTTTCAGGGCCCGATCTCGAGGGAACTCACTACGGTGTCCTGGTGAAACTCATACGCCTTTTCCAGCCCTTCACAGCTCCAAACTTTATGCTTCTGTAGCACTACCATCAAACAGTAATGGTCTGGTCTGTTCGACTCCGAGACGATGAGCACGAACTAGAGCAATCTGAGACCGATACGACTCCTTCCATATGCTCCGAGTGTGGATCGAATGACATAGTCCACCATTCTAATCCAGGCGAACGGATCTGTGAGAACTGTGGACTCGTTATCGAGGAGGCCATGATCGATTCAGGACCGGAATGGCGTGCCTTCAATCATCAGGAACGGCAGAATAAGTCGCGTGTTGGTGCTCCAACAACCCGGACGATACACGATAAGGGACTCACTACCAAAATCGACTGGAAGAATAGGGATGCATACGGACGCTCGATTTCCTCGAAGAAGCGTTCGCAAATGAACCGACTGCGGAAATGGCAAAGCCGTCTCCGTACGAAGGATGCCGGTGAGCGGAATCTTCAGTTCGCACTCAGTGAGATCGATCGCATGGCGAGTGCGCTCGGTGTTCCCCAGGCAGTTCGTGAGGTAACAAGTGTGATCTACCGACGAGCACTCCAGGAAGATCTTGTTCGTGGTCGGTCGATCGAAGGTGTGGCTACAGCCGCGCTGTATGCCGGCTGTCGCCAAGAAGGTATTCCTCGCTCATTGGAGGAGATCACGGAAGTGTCACGTATCGAGCGGATAGAGATCAGCCGTACCTATCGATATATTTCGAACGAACTCGGTCTCGAGTTGCTTCCGATCGATCCGAAGCAGTATGTCCCTCGTTTCGTCTCAAAGCTGGATCTTCCACAAGAGGTGGAAACGAAAGCCAACGAAATTATCGATGAAACTGCTGATCCGTTGCTCTCCGGAAGAGGTCCATCGGGGTTCGCTGCTGCCGCTATCTATGCTGCCGCCTTGCTCTGCAATGAGAAACGAACCCAGAACGAAGTCGCAGACGTCGCTCAGGTTACCGAAGTTACTATTCGTAACCGGTATCAAGAACAAATCGAGATGCTCGATATTTACTAGAAAGCTTAGTATGTCAGCTAGATTAGTAAAATGGTACAGTTGGGTTCAGAGGGTCTGAGGGGGGCTCCGAACGAACTAATAGATCGTTCAGGTTCATGTGAAAGAATAACAAGGTGGCGACGCGAATCACGCTAACAACATCCTGTACCAAAGCGACGAATCGAGATGCTGGAATCCGTGCGTAAATCAGAGAGGGACCGCTGTAGTTCAGTCGTTTTCTTTCGGAGCGATCTTTTCGCCTGCTGCCGACAGTTCGTCACCGGCGTCCGCGACCGTCGTAATTCGGTCGTTGGGTTCAACGATACCAATGCCCGAACGATAGGTGATCAAGTTCCGGTCGGTGAGCTTTGGGAGACGAACGTGAACCAGGTCGAGATGGACGTCCCGTTCGTCTGTGTCCTCGACCGCCGCGATCCGAGACGCGACCTTCTCTACGCCGAGGGGGCCTTCAGATAGCCGTAGCACACGTATGACGTGCCAGGAGCGAGTATCAAGTGCCAGCTCCGCGAACGCTTGTGCTTCGGCAGAGAACGGAGCAGCCCTCAAGTCGTCCAGCCGTCTGTGGTCGTCAGTAGCGATGGTCCTCTCGAGATGCCGTCGCTCAGTCGAAATGGAGGCAAACAGCGCGACGAGAGAACCCCCCAAGGCACCGAAAACGACGAGCAGCTCTGGGTTGAGTATAGTCTCACCACCGATCCGTTCGGCACCAATATAGCCGATTACGAGCAATCCCGAGACGACCGCACCAGCCAGACACCATCTCGCTATGTTCCGTTTATTCTCGTGTGGAAGCTGATGGTTTCCGACCCAGTAGCCGCCAGCGACGATTGCTGCGGCCGGGAGACTAACCAGTGCAAGCTCGGTCAGCCATACTGCCATCGGTTCAGGATGCGTGATCACATACGCAAGTCCTGAAACACCCAATACTGATCCGATGGCCGCTATAACCCATGACGCTGGGTCGTACTGAGTAATCCAGTTTTGCTGTGTGGTTGGTTCTCCCATTATACTTCGCGTTCGAGTTTCCTCTCAACTGTTGTAGGCTTTTTTTGAAAA
>NZ_JARUKV010000032.1 GCF_029688865.1 Natronococcus sp. A-GB7 | reverse complement strand
TCCCGAGAACGTCCGCGAGACTGCAAGCGTCATCTACCGCCGTGCGCTCGAGGAGGATCTCCTGCCGGGGCGCTCGATCGAGGGCGTCGCGACCTCGGCGCTGTACGCCGCGGCTCGTCAGGCCGGCACCCCCCGTAGCCTCGACGAGATCTCGGCGGTATCGCGCGTCGACAAGATGGAGCTGACCCGCACGTACCGCTACGTGATCCGGGAGCTCGGCCTCGAGGTTCAGCCTGCCGACCCCGAACACTACGTACCGCGGTTCGTCAGCGACCTCGACCTCTCCGACGAGACCGAGCGTATGGCCCGTGATCTGCTCGACTCGGCCCGACAGGAGGGCGTCCACAGCGGCAAGTCGCCGGTCGGGCTCGCGGCCGCCGCCGTCTACGCCGCCGCCCTGCTCACCAACGAGAAGGTCACCCAGAACGACGTCAGCGAGGTCGCCAGCATCTCCGAGGTCACCATCCGCAACCGGTACAAGGAACTGCTCGAGGCCTCCGACTCGGCGGCCCCGGCCTAACGGACGTCGTCGTTGGGAGCGGGTTCTCGGCTGCGGATTTCGCACCCGGAGTGCGACTGCGACAAAGCTTTTCATCTCCGGTGTGAAACGGTGTGTCATGGACGAAACGACCGTTCAGTTGTTGTGTCCCGAGTGTACCAAAGACTGGCAGGTATCTCCCGGCGAGCTTCCGGCTCCTGCGGAGATGTTTCACTGTCCGAACTGTCACGCGTCCCGTCGGACCTCGGAGTTCACCCGGACCGACCGTGACCTGCAGACGTTGAAACAGCTCGGGTAACCGGCGCCGATCGGTTCGATCCTCTCGTCCGTTCTCGTCAGAACGTTCACGGATAGGTGAAAGTTTAATAATCAGCAAAATACTCCTACGAGAGTGAACAGAAATATTCGGTTACGGAGCGAACCGAGTCGTTGTAGTCGTTCCCTTCCGGGAGTTTCCCGCCGGTACTGTGGTGCTCGAGTCCGTTCTCGAACGTGATACGCGCCGAATCCGGCTCCAGGGTCGTGCTAACGAGACTCAAGATAATAATATAACCCTGCAGCGGATAGGAATGCATGGTTATGAAGAAACAGGAGCTCATTCACCTTCACGGACTTCTTGCGGAGGTATCGAACCAGTGTGCGGAGTGGGACAACTGTCAGATCGACCTCGAGGAGTACGAGTCGCGCGGTATTCGACCGACATCGATCCACAAATCGAAAACGGACCACAAGGCCGCTGTATTTGCGCTTGCGGGCGGAATCACCACGAACATGCGCGAGGACGAGCAGGAAGCCGTCGCCGCTACTGCAGACTAGTTGTCACGTCGCCTCTTTCGATTGTTACTGGCTACTGGCGAGACCGTTTCCCATCGTTTCGTTTCCGTTCGAGCTCCTGAATCGAACTGAACTGATCGAAACCCGACTTACTCGACGAGGTCCTCGAACTCCGGCAGGATCTCCTCGTCGTCCTCGTCCGTTTCCTCGTCGGCGTCGCCGTCGCTCTCGTTCGTCTCCTCGCTCGAGTCCGTCGACTCCGCTTCCGACTCCTCCTCGTCGTCGGCATCGTCGTCATCGTCCTCGATCGTCTCGACCTCGAGTACCTCGAGCGGGATGTTCTCGAGGCGCTGGCCGATCTCCTTGCGAGCGATCCGGGAGGCGTGTTCCTCGCGCTCGACGTTGAACACGGTCATCTCGAGTTCGAGTGCGACCAGCGCCTCGTCGGCTGCGATAAACGCCGGTGGCAGCTCCTCTCCCTCTGGCGAGGTTCGCTCGCCCATGTTGATCTCCACGTAGTTCAGGTCAGGGTTCAACATCTCGCCGGTCTTCGAGATGGCGATGCGGATCGCCTCGTCTTCCGTCTCGACGTCGAACACCGGAACGGCAGCCTCGACGACAACCCTGCAGTGCATACGAAAACGTACTGTCGCCTACAGTATCAAGGTTCGCCCCGGCCGCCGATTCGCCGTGCAGGTCTCGTCTCGAGAACGGTTTCGGTCCGAAAGGCCCAAGCCCTCGCTCCCGAAGAGTCCGACGGATGGAGACCGGCGAAATCGAACTCGAGGAGCTATCCGGCGGACTCGATCTGTACCGCACGCTCGAGAGCGGTCAGACCTACCTCTGGCGGCGGACCGACGGCGAGATGTACGGCGGCGAGCCGGCGCCCGACGAGTGGTACTACACCGTCGTCGACGGCGCCGTCGTCCGCGTTCGTAGCCGGGACGGCGTCCTCGAGTGGGAGTCGTCGATCGACGCCGACCCGCTCGTCCGGCGGCTGCTTCGCCTCGAGGACGACCTCGAGGCGATCGTCGCGGCCGCGCCCGACGACCCGCTGTTAGACGAGGCCTACGAGGCCCACCGGGGGCTCCGGCTCGTCGACGACCCCTCGTTTGGCACCCTGATCTCGTTTATCTGTTCGGCCCAGATGCGGGTGAGCCGTATCCACGGAATGGTGTCGACGCTGGCCCGGGAGTACGGTGAGTCGATCACGTTCGAAGGCGAGAGCTATCACGCTTTTCCGACCCCGGACCGGCTCGCGACGGCGACCGAGGACGAGTTACGCGAGCTGGGGCTGGGGTACCGTGCGCCCTACGTCGTCCGCACTGCGGAGATGGTCGCCGACGGCGAGGCCCACCCCGAGGAGGCCCGCGACCGCTCCTACGAGGCCGCCCGCGAGTCGCTGAAACGGTTCGTCGGCGTCGGCGACAAGGTCGCCGACTGCGTTCTCCTCTTTTCGCTGGACTTCGACCAGGCGGTTCCGCTCGACACCTGGCTTCGGACCGCGATCGAGGAGTACTACCCCGACTGCGACCGGGGCTCCTACGACGAGACCTCACGGGCGCTTCGCGACCGGTTCGGCGGCGAGTACGCCGGCTATACGCAGACGTACGTCTTTCACCACCTGCGAACTCGGGAATAGTGTCACTCGTCGTAATCGTTTCGTCCGGTAATCGCCCAGTACGTCTGTGAAACGATCGTGATCGCGAACACGATCGCGAGTCCCGCGGCGACGTACAGCGCGATCGTCGCACCCAGCAGGTACCACGTCAGCGCGCCAGCGGCGAGGACGAACAGCACGGCACCGACGAACAGCTCGAGCAGCTCCCGGACCGTCGCGCGGCTACTTGAGACGTCGAGATACTCCTCCTCGAAGCGTTCGATCGGGCCCATTTGCGGTTCGTTGCCCCTCGAGGGTTCTTTCGGTATCGGTTCGAGGTGACGAGCCGCGGGTCGGACGGCTGGATTTTCCCGGTCGCCGACGACGCCACGCACATGACGGACCGGACCCGGGCACACGTTTTCGTCTCCGGAAACGTACAGGGCGTCTACTACCGCGCGACGACTCGCGACACGGCCCGCGAGGAGGGCGTCGACGGCTGGGTCAAGAACCTCGAGGACGGCCGCGTCGAAGCGGCGTTCGAGGGCCCCGAGAGCGCGGTCGAGTCGATGCTCGAGTTCTGTCACGAGGGCAGCCCCGCGGCCGATGTCGACGACGTCGAAGTCGAGTACGAGGACCCCCAGGGTGAGGACGGGTTCGAGATCCGCTACTGAGTCTCTCCCTCGAGCCGCACGCCGAGTTCGTCGAGGTGTTCGGCGAGCCACGGCGGCTCGTCGGTGTGTGCCCAGGTGGCCCACTCGGCCTTCTCGCCCGCGTAGTACGCCCGGTAGGCACCGACGGGGTCGTCGGCCCGTTTGTACTCGTCGGGCATCGCCTGCGGGCGCGGCGTCGGCTCCTCGGTGGGAAACTCGATTTCGTCGGGATCGATTTGCTCGATCACCTCCCAGCTGGCGTGGTCGCCGTCCTTCTCGTAGCGCTCGACGAACTCCGCGTTGAGCGCCTCGGCGTGTTCGCGCAGGCGAAGCCAGTTCGCCCGCGACTCCGTCGCCCACTCGGTGACCGGGTGGCCGGTGTGGGTCGCCGCGTACAGAAACTCGTCGTCCCGGCCGTTCTCGCGGGCCGCGGTACACAGCACCTGCGCGGCCTCGAGCAGTAGCTTGTTGACGTGCTCGTCGCAGTGGTACCGGGCCGCGAGCCGGGGGTCCTCGTCGAGCCAGAAGACGTTCACGGCCGGGGTTAGGACGCGACCTGATTGAGCGTTTCGTCCGCAATCTTCAACGGCGCCCCTCTCGAACCCAGAACCATGATCACGGGCGAACGGATGGCCGCAGTCGACGAGAACGCCGCGGCGCTCGGCGTCTCGCAGAAACAGTTGATGGAGTCGAGCGGGAACGCGGTCGCGCGAGCGGTCCGCGAGGTCGCGGAGCCGGGCTCGAGCGTCGTCGTCGCCGCCGGACGCGGGAACAACGGCGGGGACGCGTTCGTCGCGGCTCGCTTTCTCGAGAATTACGACGTCACCACGCTCCTGCTCGGACCGGCCGAACGTATCGGCACCGAAATCGCTCGCGAGAACTGGGAGGCCCTGCAGCACGCGGGCTACGACACGCAGGAGATCGCGGACTCCAGCGGATTCGACCTCCCCGACTGCGACGTCGTCGTCGACGCGATGCTCGGGACGGGGATCAGCGGCGACCTCCGCGAGCCCGCCGCGACCGCGGCCGAGGCGATCAACGCGGCGGACGCGACCGTCGTGGCCGTCGACGTCCCCTCCGGGTTCGACGCCGACGCCGGCGAGGTCGCCGACAACGCCGTTGAGGCGGATCGCGTCGTCACCTTCCACGACACGAAACCCGGCCTCGCCGAGCTCGAGGCCGAGGTCACGGTCGCCGACATCGGCATCCCCGCGGCGGCAGAGCGGGACGCCGGCCCTGGCGATATCTCGCTGGCCCGACCCGACGGCCGCGAGGGGCGACCCTACGTCATCGGCGGCGGTCCCTACACCGGCGCGCCGGCGCTCGCCGCCCAGGCCGCGCTGCGGGCGGGCGCCGAACTCTCCTTCGTCGCCGCGCCCGACGCCGTCGCCGGCGAGATCCAGGGATACGCCGAGGACCTCATCGTCCAGCCCTACGAGAACGAGATCCTCACGCCCGACGTAGCCGAGGACCTGCTCGAGACCGCAGCGGAGTACGACAACGTCGTCGTCATCGGTCCCGGGCTCGGCACCGACGACGAGACCCTCGAGGCCACACGAGAGTTCCTCTCGTCGTACTCGGGTCAGGCGGTCGTCGACGCCGACGCCCTCGAGGTCGTTCCCGAGATCGAGACCGACGCGACGCTGGTCTGTACGCCCAACCGTGGCGAACTCGCGCGGATGGGCGGGCCCGACACCGACGATCTGGCCGCGGTCGCCGACGAGATCGAGGCCTTCGCCGCGGAGCTGGGCCACCTCGTCCTCGCGAAGGGCGAAAACGACGTGATCACCGACGGCGAGCGAACGCGGATCAGTCGCTCGGGGACGGTCGGCATGAAGGTCGGGGGCACCGGGGACACGCTCGCCGGGATCGTCGCCGCGCTGCTCGAGCACGCCGAGCCGATGGACGCCGCCGCGGCGGGGGCCCACGTCAACGGACTCGCCGGCGAACGCCTCGCCGAGCGCCACGAACACGGCTATCTGGCGTCGGAGCTGCTCGAGGAGCTTCCCGCGACGCTGTGGGGTGGTGACGATGAGTGACGATCCGTCCGCCGCCGAGGGAACGAACCCGGATCCGCGCAGCGGCGACGATTCCGGCGCCGGGGAACTCACGCACACCACCGACGAGGGAGAGGTCCAGATGGTCGACGTCGGCGACAAACCCGACAGCGAACGCCGCGCGGTTGCCGTCGGCGAGATCCGCCTGCAGCCCTCGACGATCGAGGCGATCCGCGACGACGAGATCGGCAAGGGCGACGTGCTCGCGACGGCCCGGATCGGCGCCGTCCAGGCCGTTAAACACACCTGGGAGACGATCCCGATGTGCCACCAGATCCCGATTACGAACGTCGACACCGCGTTCGAACTCGGCGAGGACCGGGTCGAGTGCGAGGTCGCCGTCGAGACCACCGGGAAGACGGGCTGCGAGATGGAGGCTCTCGAAGGGGTTACGACGGGCCTAAACGTCGTCTGGGACATGGTCAAAGCCGTCGAGAAGGACGACGAGGGCCAGTACCCCGACACGGGAATCGAGAACGTTCGGGTCCTCGAGAAGGAGAAGCGAACGGACTGAGCGGTTCGGGGTGGAATATCGTGTCCGCGTCCTCGAGCGGCCGCGTCCCGCTTTCGAAACGTTCTCGCGCAACGACGGCTCGGTCGCTCGCCGTCGAGCGGTTCGAGAACGATTACGCAAACGCAAACGGAACCGCAAACGCCAACGGGGGTCGATCGGCAACGCGCCGACCGCGCCCGAAAGGGAGCGAACCGGTCGCTACAGGTCCATCCCGCCGTTGACGTCGATCACTTCGCCCGTAATGTAGGACGACTCCTCGCTCGCGAGGAAGCGAACGACGGCGGCGATATCCTCGACCTCCGCCAGCCGCTCGAGGGGGATCCCCGAGATGATCCGCTCGAGGACGTGGTCGGGAACGCTCTCGACCATGTCGGTCCGGGTAAAGCCGGGCGCGACGCAGTTGGCCGTCGAGCCGCCCTGGGCGAACTCGAGCGCGATCGTCCGGGTGAAGCCGAACATGCCGCTTTTCGCGGTCGCGTAGTTGGCCTGCCCGAAGTTGCCCTGCTTGCCGACGACGCTCGAGATGTTGATGAGCCGCCCCTCGTTGGCGTTCCAGATGTCGTCGTAGAACGTCTGAGTGCAGTTGAACATCCCGCCGAGGTTGACGTCCATCACCCGATCCCACTCCGCGCGGGACATCTCGGTGAACTGCTTGTCGGCGGTGATGCCGGCGTTGTTCACCAGTACGTCGGCGGGCCCGAAGGCCTCGTGGCAGACGTCACGCATGTGTTCGACCTCCTCGGGAATCGAGACGTCGGCCTGGGCCGTAATCGCCTGCCCGCCGGCGTCCTCGATCGCCTCGACGGCCTCGTGGGCGGCCCCCTCCGACGACCGGTAGTTGATGACGACGTTCGCTCCCTCCTCGCCGAGGTGTTCCGCGATTCCGCGCCCGATCCCGCGCGCCGAGCCTGTGATAATACAGGTGCGTCCCTCCATGGACATCGTTACCCTACACTGCACCACCGATTGTTATATAACGACCTGTTGGGTTTCGCGTCCTGGTTCAGTGAATAAAAGACGACAGTGTCCGACTCGGGGCCGAGAGGGTCGCGTCGGGGCGTCAGCGGGCGTTATCGCTCGCCGGCCTGGTCGATCCAGTCCTCGAGGCGGGCGACGGCGATCTCGGTCTCCTCGGCGAGCTCCTCGGCGTCGGCGTCGGCGAGCTCGTCGAAGCTCGCGATGCCGACCGCGGCGAGGTCGTTCGCGTAGGACTGACCGATGCCGTCGATCTCGGTGAGATCGTCGACCTCGGTCTCCTCGAGAGCCTCCTCGGAGAACTCGTCGAGGCCGGTCTCGTCGCCCTCGACGTCGCCCGCGAGGGCCGCGTCGGGCTCGTCGGGCTCGGGCGTCTCCGGCTCGGCGTCGGTATCGACCGTCGAGCGGGCCTCGAACCAGTCACAGACGTCGGGCCAGAGCTCGGCGTGGCTCCGAGAGGATACCGACATCCCGATGTGGCCCGTCGCGAACTCCATGACCTCGGTGTCGTCGGAGGCGACGGCCTCGTTGAACGGCTTCGAGGCTCCCGGCGGGATGAGGTGGTCGTACTCCGCGACGATCTGCAACACGGGCATGTCGATGTTCGAGACGTCGACCTTCTCCCCGCCCAGCTCGAGCTCGTTCGCGACGAGCTTGTTCTCCTGGTAGATGTCGCGGATGAACTCCTCGTAGGCCTTGCCGGCGACGTCGATCCCCTCGTCGAGCCACCGCTCCATCCGACCGAAGTTCTCGACGAAGTCCTCGTCCTCCATGTTGTCGTAGAAGCGGACGTACTTCGTCACGTTGTTCGCGACCGGGTCCATCAGCGCGAATCCGACGTCCAGGAACTCCGCGGGAACGTTGTCGAACGTCTCGGTGACTCTCTCGGGGTCGTAGTAGTCCTCGGCGCCCCACAGCTCGAGGACGCCGCCGTCACCCGCAAAGCAGAGGCCAGCAGCCATCAGCGCGAGGTTCTCGACCTTCTCGGGGTGCTGGGCGGCGTACATCGCCGACATCGTCCCGCCCATGCAGTACCCGAGGACGTTGATCGCGTCCTGGCCCGAGCGCTCGCGGACCTCGTCGACGCAGTTGTCGATGTAGCGGTTGACGTAGTCGTCGAGACCGAGCTGGCGGTCGAGCTTCGAGGGCTCGCCCCAGTCGATCAGGTAGACGTCGAAGCCGGCCTCGAGCAGCGTCTGGACGACCGAGCGGTCGGGCTGCAGGTCGAGGATGTACGGCTTGTTGATCAGTGCGTAGACGACGAGGATCGGGATGTCGTGTTGCTCCTCGGTCTTGGGTTCGTAGTGGAGCAGTCGGAGCTTGTTCTCCTCGTAGACGACCTCACTCGGGGTCTGGCCGACCTCGACGTTCTCGAGGGTCTCCGTTCGGTCGGGTGCGACCTGGCTCTTCTCGGCGAGGCCGGCGGCACCCTCCCAGGCCTGGCGTTGCATCTCCAGGGCGGTCGCGTACGGGTTCTTCATTGCTCCTCTATGTGCTCGAGAACGCGGTCGAGTTTCTCCTCGACGGCGTGCTGGCGGCGCTCGAGTTCGACGAGGCGGTCGCCGACCTCGACGACGTCGCTCTCGGTCGGGAAGCCAAGCGAGTGCAGCGTCTCCTCGGCGGCCTCGTCGGCCTCCTGCTGGAGCTCGAGGACGTCGCCGACGGTCTCGCCGGTCATCTTCGCGAAGGCGGTCGTCGACATGACCTCCTTGAACGCCTCGTTTGCGGTGTTGAGCCAGACGTCGCGGAACTCCTCGAGTTCGACGTCCTCACCCTCGAGCTGGTCGTTCGCTCGCTCGACCATCTGCTGGGAGGCGTTCATCCAGGCCTCGTAGGCGCGGGCGTAGCCCTCGACGCCCTCGGAGAGCTCGGCGTCGTCGCTCATCTCGCCGACCGTCTCGGCCCAGCTCTCGACGAATCGGGCCTGGGCTTCGACGTTGTTCTCGAATGCTTCGAGGAACTGCTCGTTCCACTGCTCGGCGAACGCGTTCCAGTTCTGTGACTGCGGTGGTGTGTCTGTCATTGTGTGGGAAAATTGGACCGTATGATCAAAAGGCTATGGTCGTTACGCCGAAACGTCGAACTCCTCGGCGACGGAGTCGACGTTCTCGGTGACGGCCGACATGTTCTCCTCGGCCTGCTCGTGGGCCTCGAGCATGGCGTCGAAGCTCGTGTCGACGACCTCGGCGTAGCTGGCGGAGAACTCGTCGTAGGCGGCCTCGGACTCGTGGAGGGCCTCGGCGACGGCGGAGATCGACTCCTGCTGGGCGTCGGTCATCGCGTCGACGTTCTCCTCGAACTGCGCGCGGAACTCCTCGAGGTCGACGCCGTCCTCGGGCATCGACGCCTCGACGGCGTCGAAGTAGGCCGCGACGGCACCCTTGGTGAACTCGGCGTTGGTCTCGACGGCCGAGCTCGAGGACTCGACGGCGTCGACGAAGGCACCGAAGGAGGTCTTCTGGGCCTCGAGAGCGTCGTGGGTGAGCTGCTGGCTCTGTTCGATGGCGGTGCGCTGTGCGGTAAACATGGCGGTGAATGGGTTCTGTGTCATTGGTCTGTCTCGCGGTTTCGCTTGACGGGAACGACGATCGTCTGGACGATATCCCCCTCCTCGATGTCGAGGGTTTCCCGTTCGGGTTCGGGAATACTGATCCGACCGCCGCTCTGGACTCGCGCCTTGAACGTCGCCGTTCCCATGTTCATCGGACCGAAGCTCGAGGCGCCCTCGAGCGGGTTCGCGGAGCTTGCCTCCATCAGCTTTTTCAGCATCTCCTGCTGGGATTCGGCGACCTGCTCGCCCGCGTTCTGCATCTGCTCGGCGAACATCGTCGGCGGAAACCAGGGCGATCGGTCGGAGTCGTCCGTCATCAATACAGTCAATGCGCTCCGCACTAATAAGGGTTTCCGATCTCTACCATTGAGTGCCACTGAATGGTTTCGAGTGTGCTTCGGCGGTCATCATCGCCCCGTAGTGCGATTTTTCGCCTCGAGCCCGCAGTCGGGCACTCGAAAGCGTCGGTTACCACGCCGTCGCCGGCACGGATAACCGCGCATTGTGCAGCCAAAGAGGTATAATGGGCTCGTCCCTATAGCGAGAGTAGATGTCCCACCAGAACGCCGGCGAGAACGGGTTTGGCGCCCTGGCCAACGCCTGGTCCACCGCAACCCGATCTGTCCTCCGGAGTGCGACCGCGGCCAACCGCGCCGCCGTCGCCGCAATGGATTCGACCCAGACGGAATCGAACGGCAACCACACCGACGCCTCGATCCCCTCCCTCGAGTACGCCGACGCCGACTGGAGCTTCGAGCGAACCGTCGAGGATCCGACGGCGCTGGCCCCGGGCGATCAGGTCACCTTCGAGAAGGAGCTCTCCGACGAAGACGTGCGCGCGTTCGCCGAGATCAGCGGCGACACGAACCGCCTCCACCTCGACGACGAGTTCGCCGCCGACACCCGATTCGGCGAGCGGATCGTCCACGGAACCCTCGTCTCGGGACTGATCAGCGCCGCGCTGGCCCGGCTTCCCGGGCTGACGATCTACCTCTCCCAGGACCTCGAATTCGCCGGCCCCGTCGGGATCGGCGATCGGGTCTCCGCCCGCGTCGAGATCGTCGAGGACCTCGGCAACAACCAGTACCGGCTCGAGACGGTCGTCCGCGACGAGAACGACGACGCGACGGTCGTCGACGGCGAGGCCGTCGTCCTCATCGACGACATGCCCGACGCCTGAAACGAGCCCCGTAGCGATCTCCCGGCGCGACCGCGGTACAGTCGGTGGCGCCGGAAACGACGTACAGCGGTCCGTACGGGACGGATTGCGTACTTTTCCCGTAGAGCCGTCCCTCCGCGGCGACACCGAGACCGCCCTCTCGAGGCGACCCGTTCGAACTCTCGTTTCGCTCGAGGACAGACAGTATAAGTAGTTCCTCGCGGAACGGGCCACCATGACACTGTTCGGGACCGCAGGGATCCGCGGGCCAGTCGAGACCGTCTCACCATCGCTCGCGCTCTCGGTCGGTCAGGCCGCGGGCGAGCCCGGAACGACGTTCGTCGTGGGTCGGGACGGACGGGAGACGGGACCGGCGCTGGCCGCGGCGATGGAGGCCGGCCTCGAGAGCGCGGGTGCCGACGTCCGTCGGGTCGGCCGCGTGCCGACGCCGGCGCTCGCGTTCGCCTCTCGAGGGCGACGCGGCGTGATGCTCACGGCGAGTCACAACCCCCCGAGCGACAACGGGATCAAGCTGTTCGTCGACGGCGTCGAGTACGACAGCGACGCGGAGGCGCTGATCGACGAGCAGGTAAGCGCCGACGACTCCGGGCTGGCCACCTGGGAGGAGTGGGGGCGGTCCGAACGGGCCGACATCCTCGGCCGCTATCGCGACGCAGTCGCCGACTACGTGCGCACCCAGTTCGACGACGAGTCGCCGCTCGCGGGACTGTCGATCGCCGTCGACTGCGGGAACGGTGTCGGCGCGCTGGCGACGCCGCAGGTACTCGACGACCTCGGCGCCGACGTCATCGGCGTCAACGCGAACGTCGACGGCCACTTCTCCGGCCGAGACAGCAAGCCGACCCCCGAGACCCTGACGGAGTTCAGCGACTTCCTCGCCGAGGGATCGTTCGATCTCGGCCTGGCTCACGACGGCGACGCCGACCGACTCGTCGTCCTCGAGCCCGACGGGGCGGTCGTCCACGAGGACACCGTCCTCGCGCTTGCCGCGGCCCACTACACGGAGACGAGCGACGCCGCCGACCCCGTCGTCGTTACGACGCCGAACGCCTCGGCGCGAATCGACGAGCGCGTTCGGGCGGCCGGCGGCCGCGTCGAGCGAGTCCGCCTGGGTGCGCTCCACGAAGGAATCGCGCGAGAACGCGACCGGGCCGGAGACGACGCCGAGATCGTCTTCGCGGCCGAACCCTGGAAACACATCCACACGAGCTTCGGCGGCTGGATCGACGGCGTCGCGAGCGCCGGCGTCGTCGCCGCGCTCGTCGCCGAGGCCGGCGACGTCTCGACGCTGCGGGAACCGGTTACCGAACGCCCCTACCGGAAGGTCAGCGTCGACTGCCCCGACCGGCTCAAGGGCGATGCGATGGCCCGCCTCGAGTCCGATCTCCCCGAGGCGTTTCCCGAGGCGAGCGTCGACACGAGCTACGGCGTGCGCCTCGAGTTCGCGGACGCCTCGTGGCTGCTCGTCCGCCCCAGCGGAACCGAACCCTACGTCCGGCTCTACGCCGAGAGCGACGAGGTAGACGACCTCGTCGCGGAGGGACGGACGGTTATCGAGCACGCGATCGAAACGGTCCGGTGAGGCGGGACCGAACGATGGTGACGTGGTCTCGAGTGCGACCGTGACGAAGAACTCGACGTCGGATGCGGATGAGGATTCGAGCCAGTTACTGTCTGTCACAATGCACGTTCGTCCGATTAGCCGGCAGAATCCGTGCCCTTTAACCTGACCTCGCGCACTATCGAGTATCATGGTACCCAACAGGCGGCAGTTCTTGTGCGGTGCAGGCGCGGCCGGCCTCGTGGCAGCGGCCGGCTGCGTCGGCGGATTCGGTGACGAAGGGGACGGGGACGACGTCGAGGTCGGGATGGTCTACGCCACCGGCGGGCTCGGCGACGACTCGTTCAACGATATGGCACAGCAGGGGGCCGTTCAGGCCGAGGAGGAGTACGGCATCTCCTTCGACGAGGCCGAACCCGAGTCGGTCGGAGAGTTCGACGACGCACAGCGGAGTTTCGCCGAATCGGGCGACTACGACCTGATCAACTGCATCGGCTTCGCCCAGGAGGAGGCCCTCGAGGGCAACGCCGAGGAGTACCCCGATCAGGACTTCATCATCGTCGACACGGTCGTCGAGGCCGACAACGTCCGTAGCTACGTCTTCGACGAACCCGCGGGCTCGTTCCTGGTCGGTACCCTGGCGGGACTGCTGACCGACGAGGAGTTCGCGGCCGGCGACGGCGAGACGAATCCCGACGAGTCCGCCGTCGGCTTCGTCGGCGGCGAGGAGTCGCCGCTGATCGAGTCGTTCCACGCCGGCTTCGAGGCCGGCGTCGAACACGCCAATCCGGACGCGGAGGTGTTCTCAAGCTACGTCGGCGACTTCAACGACACGGCCAGCGGGCAGGAGGCGGCCCGAACGATGTACGAGTCGGGCGCCGACGTCGTCTTCCACGCAGCCGGCCGCACCGGGATCGGGGTCTTCCAGGCGGCCGAGGACGAGGGCCGGTTCGCGATCGGCGTCGACGACGACCAGTCGGTGAGCCAGGAGGATTACGCCGACATTATCCTCGCGAGCATGGTCAAACGCGTCGACGAGGCGGTGTTCGACGCGATCGGCTCCGTGGTCGACGATGCGTTCGAGGGCGGCGAGACCGAGGAGATCGGTCTCGAGGACAACGGCGTCGAGGCGGTCTATGGGCAGTCGATCGGCGACGAGATCCCCGAGGAGATCCGCGACGAGGTCGACGAGACGCGCCAGCAGCTCATCGACGGCGAGATCGACGTTCCAGACGAGTTGTAACGTGATGAGCGAGCCTGGTACGGCCACCGGTGGGGGTGCGGGACCGAGCGAGGACCTCGCCGTCCACCTCGACGGGATCACGAAACGGTTCCCCGGCGTCGTCGCGAACGACGACGTCGACCTTCGGGTCGAGCGAGGGAGCGTCCACGCGCTACTGGGCGAGAACGGGGCGGGGAAGACGACGCTGATGAACGTTCTCTACGGGCTCTACGAGCCGACCGAGGGACGAGTCCTCGTCGACGGCGAACCCCGCCAGTTCGACAGACCCCGGGACGCGATCGACGCGGGCGTCGGGATGATCCATCAGCACTTCATGCTGGTCGATACGATGACCGTCGCCGAGAACATCGCGCTGGGCAACGAACCCAAGAAGTGGGGCGGCCTGGCGGTCGATCGCGACCGCATCGAGCGCGAGATCGCCGACCTCTGTGACCGGTACGGCTTCTCGGTCGATCCGTCCGCCACGGTCGGTGAACTGAGCGTCGGCGCCCAGCAGCGCGTCGAGATCCTGAAGGCGCTGTACCGCGGCGCGGACGTCCTCATCCTGGACGAGCCGACGGCCGTGCTCACGCCTCAGGAGGTCGAGGACCTCTACGGCGTCCTCGAGGAACTCACGGAGCAGGGGAAGACGATCATCTTCATCACCCACAAGCTCGGCGAGGCGATGCACTCGGCCGACGAGATCACCGTCCTCCGGGACGGGAAGTCGGTCGGGACCGTCGAGCCGGCGACGACCAGCCGCGAGGATCTCGCCGAGCTCATGGTCGGCCGGGAGGTCCTGCTCGAGGCCGACAGCGACCCGGTCGAGACCGGCCGTCCGATCCTCTCGGCGTCGAACGTCACCATCGAGAACGACCGCGGCGTCGAGGTCGTCTCGGGGATCGACCTCGAGGTGCGGGCCGGCGAGATTCTCGGCATCGCGGGCGTCGACGGCAACGGGCAAAGCGAGCTGATCGAGGCGATCACGGGGTTGCAAACGCCCGACGAGGGAACGGTCCGGTTCGACGGCGACGACGTCACGAACTGGCCCCGCCGTCGACGGATCGATGCCGGGATGGCCCACGTTCCGGAGGACCGCCACGAACAGGGACTGGTCATGCCGTTCGATCTGGTCGAGAACGCCGTGCTCGGCAGCCAGCGTTCCCCGCGGTTCGCCCGGAGCGGACGGATCGACTGGGCCGGCGTCCGGGACCACGCCGAGGACGTCATCGAGACCTACGACGTCAGACCGCCCACCGCCGACGCCCACGCGGAGTCCTTCTCGGGCGGCAACCAACAGAAGTTCGTCGTCGGCCGCGAACTCGAGCGCGATCCCGAACTCGTCGTCGCGACCCACCCCACGCGGGGCGTCGACATCGGCTCGACCGAGTTCATCCACGAGCGGCTGCTCGACCTCCGGCGCGAGGGGAAGGCCGTGTTGCTCGTCTCCTCGGCGCTCGACGAGGTCCAGTCGCTGTCGGACCGCCTCGCCGTCATCTACGAGGGCGAGTTCGTCGACGTCACCGATCCCGACACCGTCACCGAGGAGCAACTCGGCTTGCTGATGGCCGGCGAACGGCCTGGCGAGACCACGAAATCGGAAGCGAGCGACCTCGTCGAAGGAGGTGATCGCTGATGCGTGACGACCTCGAGCGCCTGCTCGAGCGGCTGATTCACGCCTCGGTGGCCGAGCGGGTCGCCATCAGCGTCGCGGCGCTCGTCGCCGCGATCCTCGTCGGCGGCGTGCTCGTCTTCGTCTCCGGGGGCTTTGCCTCCTGTCGGGCCGGCCTCGATCTCGCCGGCGTCACCTTCTGTTACAACCCGATGCAGGTCTACTACGAGCTGTTCCTGGGATCGCTGGGTCACCCCCTCGAGGGTGACTGGAGTCCGATGAACTACAGCCTCGCGACGACGCTGCGACAGACGACGCTGCTGATCTTCGCCGGCCTCTCGGTGGCCGTCGCGTTCCGCGCGGGACTGTTCAACATCGGCACGCAGGGTCAGCTGGTCATCGGCGGCCTGCTGACCGCGGTAACGGTCCTGTTCGCCGCGTCGTACGTCCCCGGCGGTTTCGTCGGCACCGTTCTGTTGATTCCGATCGGCGTGCTCGCGGGTGCCGTCGGCGGGGGCCTCTACGGAGCGATCCCCGGCGCGCTCAAGGCCTATGCGGGCGCGAACGAGGTCATCACGACGATCATGCTCAACTTCATCGCAGCCGGCGTCGCCTCGACGCTGCTCTCCTGGCGCTTCCAGGATCCCGACAGCGCGAACCCCCAGACCCGGGCGATCCCGGAGTACGCGGAGATCCCGAACGTTCCGGTCGTCGGCTTCAGCGGCCGGATGGATTTCTCACTGCTCGCGCTCGGGTTCGCGATCGCGCTCATGATCGGCATCGCCTGGCTGCTGGCTCGAACCTCGTTCGGCTACGAGCTCCGGACGAGCGGCATTCAGCCGAAAGCCGCGGCGTACGGCGGGGTCGACGAGAAGCGCATGACCGTCGCGAGCATGACGCTCTCGGGAGCGCTCGGCGGGGTTGCCGGCGCCTTCTGGGTGCTGATGGAGCACGGTCGCTGGCTCGAGAACGTCCCCGCGCTCGGCTTCGACGGGATCGCCGTCTCGATCCTCGCGGGGAACAATCCGTTAGGAGTCGGCGCCGCAGCCCTCCTGTTCGGCGTCCTCTCGAGCGGGTCGAACGCGATCAACACCGCGACGGACGTCCCGCCCGAACTCGTGGGCGTCCTCTCGGGACTGATCATCCTCTTCGTCGCGATGCCGGAGTTCTTCCGGATGATGGGGCGCCGGTACGCCGACGTCGGTGGCCCCGAACGGGCGCGCTCGACCGGAGGTGAGGCCGATGATTGAGCTTCCCTCCCGGCCCGATCGCCGGACCCTGCTCGTCGGCCTCGGCGCGATCACGGCGGTGTGGGTCGTCCTCGGGCTCGTCTTCCCCGACTCGTGGGCCGGCGTGTTGCTCTCGATCGCGGCCAACCCGAGCACGCACACGACGATGCTCCGGCTGGCCGTCCCGATCGCGCTGGCCGCGATCGGCGGCATCTTCGCCGAGAAGAGCGGCGTCATCAACATCGGAATCGAGGGACTGCTGATCGTCTCGGCGTTCTCGGCGATCATCGTCACGTTCTGGCTCGGGTCGGGCGAGTCCACGCTCGCCCTCTCTCACCACTGGTGGGGCTTCGCGGTCGGCGTCCTCGTTAGCACGCTGTTTGCCCTGCTGTTCGCGGTCGTCTGTATCGACTTCAAAGCCGACCAGATCATCGCGGGACTGGCGGTCTGGCTGATCGCGCTCGGGCTCGCGCCGTTCGTCTCCCGGATCGTCTTCGACAGCCCCAACACCGCGGGCGTCGGCTACTTCCAGAACGTTACGATCCCGGTGCTGTCGGAGATCCCGCTGCTCGGCTACCTGCTGTTCGACACGCCCCCGCAGGTGTACATCATGCTCGCGGCCGCGGTCGCGGGCTGGTACCTGCTCAACCGAACCGCGTTCGGCCGCTGGGTCGTCGCCAGCGGCGAGAACCCGAAGGCGCTCGATACGGCGGGCGTCGACGTTCGTCGGGTTCGCTACACCGCGGTTCTGCTCTCGGGGATCTTCGCCGGGCTCGGGGGCGCCGGGTTCGCGCTCGGCCAGCTCGGCACGTTCGCCGGCGGCGGCGAGACCGCCATCGGCGGTCGGGGCTTCATCGCCATCGCGACCTACCTCTTCGCGAACTACCACCCGATCGGCGCGCTGCTGGGCTCGTTCCTCTTCGCGGGGCTCGAGGCGATGCAGTTCCAGCTTCAGAACCTCGGCTACGCCGTCCCGACGGAGCTCATCCGGACGATCCCCTACGCGACGGTGATCGTCGTCCTCGTCTTCGTCGGCAAGACCCGGCTGCCGGAGGCCGCGGGCGAGGCCTACGACGGCGACGAGGACTGATACGGAACGCTGCAACGGTTTGCCGGCGCGACCGCGACCCGTTCTGCGGTCGCGCCGAATAGGACTTGCAGCGTCCCGTCTGAACTTTCGCTTCGGTGCCTTCTTGCCCTCCCTCCCGGTAGCGCCCGTATGGACGAGCTGATCGACGCTGCCCGCGAGATTCAGGCGGATGCACACGTTCCGTACTCCGAGTACCGCGTCGGGGCGGCTCTCGAGACCGAAGACGGCGAGGTGTTCGTCGGCTGCAACCTCGAGAACGCGAACTTCAGCAACAGCCTCCACGCCGAGGAGGTCGCGATCGCCGAGGCCGTCAAGAACGGCCACCGCGAGTTCTCCCGGCTGGCGGTCAGCTCCGACCGTCGGGACGGCGTCACCCCCTGCGGAATGTGTCGCCAGACCCTCTCGGAGTTCTGCGACGGCGATCTGGTCGTCCTCTGTGACGAGGGCGACGGCGAGGTCACCGAGTACACCCTCGAGGAGCTGCTGCCGAACACGATCAGCCAGGAGACGCTCGAGTAACGCCGGGCCGACCCGGGACGGCGCGTTCCCGAAGCCGTCAGAAAGTTTATTAGAATCGCTTTGGGAGAGGGCGCATGGAGACGACGAAACGCGGGTACGCGGGAACCGAAGGGGACGTCGTTCTGGCTCGAGTTGCCGGGTTTCTTATCGACCACGTCCTCACGGTGATCCTCGGCCTGCTACTGCTGCTCGCGATGGGGCCGGAGACGACCGCTGGCGTCTACTTCTTCGGCGCGGTCGCCTACCTCGGCTACTTCGTCGCCCTCGAGGCCGCGTTCGGACAAACCGCCGGAAAGTACGTCGCGGGCGTCGCCGTCGTCAACCCCGACGGAACGCCGATCTCGGCCGGCCAGGCGCTCGTGCGAAACGTGCTCCGGATCGTCGACGGCATCCTGAACTACGCGGTCGGACTGGTGGTGATGCTCGTCACCGAGGATCGCCAGCGGATCGGCGACCTCGCCGCCGGAACCCGGGTCGTCCGATCGCGTCGCTAATCGCTCACCGTGCCCTCGAGTCGTTCCCGAAGAATCGTCCGGTGGCACCGCTTCTTCTCGGTGTTCTCGTAACAGACTAGCGCTAGCGACTCCCCGTCGGCGAGTCGGCCCGAGAGTTCCTCGAGGGCCGCTTGCGCCTCCGAAGACTCCGCGAGATGCGTGCGGTAGCGCTCCCCGAAGTCGACCTGGTCCCAGGCGGCGTTGTGTGCCCCCTCCTCACAGAGCCCCTGCATCTTCAGGTCCTCCTCGGCGGTTCGGACTTCCTCGAGGAGTTCGGCGGGCGGTCCCAGCTCGGGGACGTTCTCGTCGACGGCGGCGTGGAACCACGGCGCCGGCTTTCGGACGACGCCGACCCGTGTCGCCCCTGACGGCAGGTCCGCCAGGTCGTGCTGGATTGCAGCGACGTAGGTGTCCGCGAGCGTCCCGTCTGCCATACCGGCGCTACGGGAGCCCGGCATTTATATACACCGCGGGTGCGAATCGACGCGCCTGATGCCGGGAGACAGCGAAGATCCGAACGCCGACGTACAGTACCACCTCGAGGTCGCGGCCGAAGACGTCGCCGACACCGTCCTCCTACCGGGGAATCCGGAACGGCTCGAGGTCATCGTCGACTACTGGGACGACCACGAGATCCGGGCCCACCACCGCGAGTACCGCACCGCGACGGGCAGCTACGAGGGGACGCCGATCTCCGTGACGTCGACGGGGATCGGCAGTCCCTCTGCCGCCATCGCGGTCGAGGAACTGGCTCGCGTCGGCTGTGACACCTTCATCCGCGTCGGCTCCTGTGGCGCGGTTCAGCCCGAGATGGACGTCGGCGACCTCGTGATCACGACCGGGGGGCTCCGCCAGGAGGGGACGAGCGACGAGTACGTCCGCGAGGACTACCCCGCGGTCGCCGACTACGAGGTCGTCAGCGCACTCGTCGCGGCCGCCGAACGACTCGGCTACGACTACCACACCGGGGTCACGATGAGCGCCGACTCCTTCTACGCCGGCCAGGGACGACCCGGCTTCGAGGGGTTCGAGGCGGCCGGCTCGACCGATCTGGTCGAGCAACTCGCCGCGGCGAACGTCAAGAACATCGAGATGGAGGCCAGCGCCATCATGACGCTCGCGAGCGTCTACGGCCTCCGGGCGGGCGCGGTCTGCACCGTTTACGCGGATCGGCAGGGCGGGGAGTTCAGCACCGAGGGCGAGTCCCGAGCCGCCGAGACCGCGACGCTCGCGACCCACCTGCTCGCGAAGATGGACGCGAAAAAGCGGGAGGCGGGCGTCGACCGCTGGCACGCCGGGCTCTCGCTCGAGGACTAACTCTCCGGCTCGAGGCGCTCGTTCTCGTGGAGCCGCTGCATTCGCGTCTCGAGGTCGATCCCTCGCTCGCCGAAGTACCACAGCCGAGCGCGGTAAAAGGCGTAGCCGAGCGCCATCCAGCCGACCAGAACGGCGACCATCACCGGGAGTTGCGTCGAGACCAGCACCCAGAGGAACGCCGCCGAGGCGACCGCGCCGACGGCCGTGATCTTGAGCAGCCACGGCGGCAACTTGTACAGCGAGTACTCGTAACGATCGGGGAACGTCTTCGGCAGATTCCAGAGCGCGATGCCCGAGACGGCGAGCCCGAACAGGATCGTCAGCGAGAGCGCGACCGACAGCGTGACCGTTCCGGGCGAAACCGGCGCCACGAGCAGTGGCGGGACGCCCAACAGGAGGACGGCGACGTGCGGCGAGTCGTACCGGTCGTGGATTCGGGCGATCGCCCCGGGGATGATGTCGTCGCGACCGGCTCGCATCAGCAGCCGCGAGTAGGCGGTGTAGGTCATGTTGATCGAGGTGAGCGCGCCCATCGCGGCGGCGACGAGGACGAGCGCCGTCAGCGCCGCGGGGACGTTCTCGAGCGAGACCTGCGCGACGGCGGCGTCCATCCCGCCCAACAGTTCGTGGTTCGTCGTCCCGACGAGGACGGCGACGAGGCCAACGAGCAACGACAGCGAGACGACGGCCGATAGCGCCAGCACGCGGGGGATGTTCTTCGCCGGGTTCTTCATCTCCTCGCCGAGTTCGACGACGAGTCGAAAGCCACGAAGCGGGAAGTACAGCGAGACGATGGCGACGATCACCTCGCCGCCACCGTAGGGGAACAGCGGGGTGTAGTTGTCGACGTCGATCATGAACGCGCCGGGGACGATGAACGCGAGCATCCCGACGACGATCAGTGAGACCATCAGGAACTGGACGACGGCGACCATCTTGATCCCGAGGACGTTCAGCACGATGAAAGGAATCAACAGGCCGTAAATCAGCGCCAGTTCGGGGATTGCGGGGACGAACGGGATATTGTCGGCGACGAAGCCGGCGTACTCGGCGAATCCGAGCCCGATAAAGAGCATCCCCGCCCAGACGCCCGGAATGGTGATCCAGGGCAACAGAAAGCCCCAGAACGGACCGACCAGTCTCGAGGCGTAGACGTAGCTGCCGCCGGCGACCGGGATCGCGCTGCCCAGCTGTAAGGACATGAGGATCCCGAACCCGAGCGGGATCATCGCGAGCCCGAGCGCGAGGAGGATCCCGGGGCCGGCGTCGCCGGCCAGCGGCCCCGGCAACACGAACGCGCTCACCCCGATGACGTTTCCGACGATGAGCACCGTCGCCCCGACGAGCCCGACCTCGGAGTCGATTATACCGTGGTTCGACATTACACACCAGTAGCGGGCTACTGTTTGATAAAGATGTCTGTGGAGATAATACTGTTATCTAATATCGGCATATAGGTTTACATTGGAATTAGAGAACGGGGCCGGGATCGCTGCTCGAGTTACGCGTGGCTCGAGTCGCGGACGGCACTCCGAAACGTCCTCGTGGTCGCTCGAGCGGTTTGGGGTAACTCGCGGGAATTCCCTCGGAAGGCTCCGCAGAACCGGGCTATTCCCGAACCCGGACGATCCCGTCCTCGAAGACCTTCCGGTTGGGGACGATGTACTCCTCGGAGTCGTCCTCGATCTTCGTGACGAAGAGATCGACCTCCTGGACGATTCCCGTCTGCTCGCCGACGCGAACCCGGTCGCCGATCCCGTAGGGTTGGTTGAGAAGCAGGTAGATCCCGGCCGCGCTCGAGACGAGGAAGTCCTGGAAGGCGTAGGTGCCGACGATGACGATTCCCGCAGCGTACACGGCGAGCAGAATCAACAGCGCGAGGATGTGAACTCCGATCTGTCCCAGCGCGATAATCAGGGCGACGTACAGGACGGTGTACTTGACGACCTTCGGGATGACCGCTACCTCGGGGAGCTTGACGCTGCGGAGATACTCGCTGACGACCAGCTCCGACTTGTCCGCGATGATGAAGCCGACGATCATCACGAGGACGGCGACGAACACCTGCGGGATGAACTCCGTCACCCGAAGCCAGAACGCGTCGGTGTCCAGCAGCTGCGCGATGTGGATCGCGGTCAGAACGGCGATCCCGTAGATGAACCACGCGCTCAGCCGGGCGACGATCTCGACCGTCGAGGTGCCAAGCGACTGGGCGGTGCGCTCGAAGGGCGTCCCCTCGACGGCTTCGGGCACGCCAGAGGCCGTCAGCAGCTCCTCGTTGAGCCGCCCGACCAGGTAGCCGATGACGACCCCGAGGATCAACACCGCCGTCGCTATCACCGCCGGCTCGTCGATAAGCGTCTGCCAGTCCATGTTAGTACGCCTCCGGATCGACCTCCAGAATGATCTCGCCGGCCTTGAACGCCCGGACGAGACCGTCGCTTTCGGAGAGCACGATCGAGATCGCGTTCGTATCCCGCGTGATCGCGCCGCCGGCCATGTGCCGCGCACCGAGGCCCTTCGGGATGTCGACGCCCTCCGCGGAGGGCTCGAGGTAGCGGTACGCGGAGACGATCTTGCCCGCATCGGAGATGACGAAGGCGCCGTCGAGCCGCGAGAACTCCTTTAACATCACGTTCACGATCGGATCCCCGACGTGGACGTGGGACTTCTCGAAGGGGTTGTACGACAGCGGCCGGGACTTGTTCATCACCTTGCCCGCGTCGCCGACGACGAACAGCGCCCCGACCGGTTTCCCCTTCTGGCCCTTCTGTCCCAGCTCGATCGCCAGCTCCAGTACCGACTTGACGACCTCCGGATCCGCCCGCGAGCGGGCGAACAGGTCGTAGATCCCCGTCCGGGAGTCGGCGTCGGCGCGAACGCGGGAGACGGTGTCGATGTCGTCGCCGAAGACGCTCGTCGCACACGCTAGCGTGTCGCCGTCGTCGATGATGTCCTGGTCGAGCGCGCCCTCGAGCCCGAACCGGATCCGATCGGAGATGTTGTCGAACTCGAGGGGGAGCTCGACGAACGTGCCCGCGCCGACGTCGTTTTCGGTGCCGACGACGATCAGCTCGAGATCGTCGTCCGCGTCCTCGAGGTCCGAGAACCGTTCGTAGTACGACCCGCTCGGAGAGAAGAGTGCAACGGCATCGACGCTCGAGAAAAGATCACCGAACACATCGTCTAACCCGGCCATTGCTCATACAAGCCGTTTCCGCGCGAATAAGCGTTGTGGAGTGTCTGACGTTCGTCTTGCCAACGTCTGGCACAGAGTGCTCGAGCTTGTGCGATCAGGTGTGCGGAACCGGATTCGAACCTCGCCGAGACGATCACTCTCGCTTCGCTCGAGTGCTGCGACTCGTCTGATTCGAATCCGCTGGCTGCATTCTCCGCTCACGATATTGTTCGCGGAGAATGCGCGGGACCGGATTCGAACCACGGTCGTTCTGCTCACTTCGTTCGCGCCACTCCCTGATTCGAACCGGCCGTACGATTGCTGTCGCTCGCGAGTTTGCTCGCGACAGCAATGCGCGGGACCGGATTCGAACCGGCGGACCCCTACGGGACAGCGTCCTAAGCGCTGCGCCGTTGGCCTAGCTTGGCTACCCGCGCTCGTTCCCTGGTTTTCGCGAACCGAGTAAGAAGCTGTCGATCCGGGTCACTCGTGTTTGACCGGCTCCTCGGGCGACCAGTCCGGCGGAACGATGAAGGTGACGTGTTCTGCGTCACGAAGCTGGTGGAGTTCGGCTGCCTGCTCGGCCAGGGACCGATCCCGGTACGGCATCTCGAGGCCGCACCCGGTACACACCAGCTTGCACGTTGGTTCTTTCATGGGAGTACGGACGGCCGGCCCGGTCGGAGCGACGGACGTCGATCCAGGGTTCAGCGGAGTGAGGCTTTAGTAGTCGCGTCCTAGTGAAATCCGCGGAGAACGGCCGTTTCGTTGAGTCGTTCGTAGCTGAATGTTGTTACGCCTAGCCGGCTATTGGAACCGCGAACCATCCGGTGGGGCCGCGATTACCGCTCGAGTCGCGAGCCCGCCCCGAGCCGTAGGTTTATTTCCGGCGAACGGGTACGGAGGGGTATGCACAGCGCCCGGGATCGCGTCGAGTACGAACCCTGGCTCGAGGATCTCGAGCAGGCCGCCGACCGACTGGAGCTCTCGAGTGAAGCCCGATCGTGTGCGGCGGAGCTGTTCCTGCTCGACGTTCCCGAGGCCGATCGCTCGAAGCGAGCGACGCTGGCGGCGAGTCTCTACGCGGGATCGCTGGTCGCCAGCGACGGCCGAACCCAGAGCGACGTCGCCGAAGCCGCGGACGTCTCGCGGCTCTCGATCCAGTCGCGCTGGAAGGAGCTCCTCAAGGAGGCCGGACTCGAGCCCCCCCGCTGGTAAGGAGCGTTTCACCGATCCTATCGCTCGTAAGTGTATGATACGCGGTCGAAATCCGGGTAAACGGTCGGCTTTCCTGACGGAAGATGACGGGACGGCTGAACGAATCGAGACCGGTTAGTGCTGCTCTCGCGTCCCGGGTTCGGCGCCGTCCTCGAGAACCGTCCCGTGCTCGTCGATCTCGCCCTCGACGATACGGGTACTCGAGATGATGTCGCCGTCGTCGGCTAACGCGTGGGGAACGACGACGATCTCGAGGGGATCGTGGCCGCGCTCGTGGCGGAGCTCGTTGATCCGCTTGCCGCCCTCGATCGTCTCGGGGGAGACGACGAGATAGTCGAACTGTGGTTCGGTTGCGATCCCCGTCGACTCCTCGAGGGGCCGGACCTCGAACGCCCGGTCGTGCTCCTCGGCGAGGGGTTCGAACTCGTCCTCGAGGGTTCGCTTTCGCTCCTCGAAGGAGTTGACGTGTCGCTCGACGTGGCGAGTCTTCGGCGCGAGCTCGTCAGTCGTGAGTCCGACGGTTACGTCCCCGAGTTCGAACGCCCGTTCGAACAGCCGGCGGTGACCGTCGTGAACGGGGTCGAACGTCCCACCAAGCGCGACGTCCATACCCAACCCACTGGAGCGGTGCGTATAAAACGGTCGACTCCGCGAACGCGCCGTCCCGCCGCACTCGAGCGGTGGTTCGACGATCGTCGATTGTGCCTTTCACATTGTTTTTAGTAGTGCCCCACAGTCCCACCGGTATGGGACTCGACGAGGACTCACTGGAGTATCACCGGACGGATCCGCCGGGAAAGATCGAAATATCGACGACGAAACCGACGAATACACAGCGGGATCTCTCGCTCGCGTACTCGCCGGGCGTCGCCGCGCCGTGTATGGAAATCGCCGACGACGTGACGGATTCCTACGCCTACACGGCGAAGGGAAACCTCGTCGGCGTCGTCTCGAACGGGTCGGCGGTGTTAGGCCTCGGTGACATCGGTGCGGCGGCGTCCAAACCCGTTATGGAGGGGAAGGGGGTGCTGTTCAAACGGTTCGCCGACATCGACGTCTTCGACATCGAACTCGACGAGGCCGACCCCGAGGAACTCATCACGGCTACGAAGATGATGGGACCGACCTTCGGCGGGATCAACTTAGAGGACATCAAGGCGCCCGAGTGTTTCACCATCGAGGAACGGCTCGGCGAGGAGATGGACATCCCCGTCTTCCACGACGACCAGCACGGCACCGCGATCATCTCCGGGGCCGCGCTCGTCAACGCCGCCGATATCGCGGGGAAAGACCTCGAGGAGCTCGAGGTCGTCATCTCGGGGGCGGGCGCGAGCGCGATCGCCTCCGCGCGGTTCTACGTCTCGCTGGGCGTCCGCCGGGAGCACATTACCATGTGTGACTCCTCGGGGATCATTACCGAGGAGCGCGCTCGGGCGGGCGACGTCAACGAGTACAAACGGGAGTTCGCCCGGGACCTGCCCGAGGGCGGCCTCGCGGACGCGATGGAGGGTGCGGACGTGCTGGTCGGCCTCTCGGCCGGCGGGATCGTCTCCCAGGAGATGGTACGGTCGATGGCCGAGGATCCGATCATCTTCGCGATGGCCAACCCCGACCCCGAGATCGGCTACGAGGAGGCCAAGGCCGCACGCGAGGACGACGTTATCATGGCTACCGGCCGTTCGGACTACCCGAACCAGGTCAACAACGTACTCGGGTTCCCCTTTATCTTCCGCGGTGCGCTCGACGTTCGCGCGACCGAGATCAACGAGGAGATGAAAGTCGCCTGCGCCAGGGCGCTGGCCGACCTCGCCCGGGAGGACGTCCCGGACGCGGTCGTCAAGGCCTACGGCGACGAGCCGCTGCAGTACGGTCCCGAGTACATCATTCCGAAGCCCGTCGATCCGCGGGTGCTGTTCCGGGTCGCCCCCGCCGTCGCCGAGGCCGCGATGGAAAGCGGCGCCGCCCGAACCGAGATCGACCTCGAGGAGTACGAGGAACAGCTCGAGGCCAGACTGGGCAAGTCCCGCGAGATGATGCGGGTCGTGCTGAACAAGGCCAAAAGCGATCCCAAGCGCGTCGCCCTGGCGGAGGGCGAAAACGAGAAGATGATTCGGGCTGCCTACCAGATCCAGGAGCAGGGGATCGCGATGCCGATTCTCATCGGCGACGAAAGCGAGATCCGTCAGACGGCCGCGAACCTCGGGCTGGACTTCGAGCCCCAGGTCGCGGATCCGTCGGTCGGCGACTACGAGGAGTACGCCAACCGGCTCCACGAGCTGCGCCAGCGCAAGGGGATCACCCGGACCGAAGCGGGCGAGCTCGTCGAGACCGACTCGAACTACTTCGGCAGCGTGATGGTCGAACAGGGCGACGCCGACGCCCTGCTGACCGGACTCTCGTATCACTACCCATCGGCACTGCGTCCGCCGCTGCAGGTGATCGGCACCGCCGACGACGTCGACTACGCCGCAGGGGTCTACATGCTGACGTTCAAGAACCGCGTGATCTTCATCGCCGACGCGACGGTCAACCAGAACCCCGACGCCGACGTCCTCGAGGAGGTCACCAAACAGACCGGCAAGCTCGCGCGCCGGTTCAACGTCGAGCCCCGAGCGGCCCTGCTGTCGTACTCGAACTTCGGCAGCGTCAACAACGAGGGAACCCGCAAACCCCGCCGGGCCGCAGCCCGACTCCAGGACGACCCCGAGGTCGACTTCCCCGTCGACGGGGAGATGCAGGCCGACACCGCCGTCGTCGAGGAGATCCTCGAGGGCACCTACGGCTTCTCCGAACTCGAGGAGCCCGCGAACGTGCTCGTCTTCCCGAACCTCGAGGCAGGTAACATCGGCTACAAGCTGCTCCAGCGCCTGGGCGGCGCGGAGGCGATCGGCCCGATGCTCGTCGGAATGGACGAACCCGTCCACGTCCTCCAGCGGGGCGACGAGGTCAAGGACATCGTCAACCTGGCGGGCGTAGCGGTCGTCGACGCTCAGCAGGACGAGTAGTCGAACCGCGGAAAACCCCGCTCCCGGTCCGGTCCGCGCTCGAGTTCGCGACGTGAGGCCGAACACCGAGATTCTTTTGTGGCCCCGATCCATCGAATTTTCACAGAGCGTCCCGCTATGCCACACCGATCCCAGTCCTCGCTCGCCGACGCCGACTCCGCCGCATCGAACGACTCGCATCCTCGCAGGCGGTTCCTCCAGACCGCGGGCGTCGCCGCGACCGCAGGGCTCGCGGGCTGTGCCCTGTGGGAGTCGACTGACGACGACGAATCCGGCACGAACGGCGACGAACCGGACGTCGCCGACGACGTCTCGTCGTACGCGACCCACCCCGACGACGACGTGACGATGTTCCGTCGCGGCCTGCGTCGACTCGGCTACTACCCCGACGAGACCGTCCCCGAGGCCGTCAGCGTCAACTGGTCGTTCCCGATCAACAACGTCGGCCACACCGCGGCGAAGTCGAGCCCGCTGCCGACGCCCGACGGCGAGACGATCGTGATCGCCGGCGACACGGGCTTCGTCCACGGCGTCCAGCCCTCGGGCGAACCCCGCTGGCTGACCGAAACGGGTGCGACCGATCTCGGATTCCACGGCTCGCCAGCGATCGTCGGCGACACCGCCTACATCGGCGGCTACGACGGCGACTTGTACGCGATCGACGTCGAGACCGGCGAGATCGTCTGGCGAACCCGCGCCCACGAGCTCGAGGGAACCCTCGCGATCGGCTCGAGCCCCGCCTACTACGACGGGACGCTGTACGTGATCGCCGAGTACGGCAGCCCCTCCTCGGGTGCGCTGTGGACGTTCGACGCGGCGACGGGTGAACCGACCTGGCACGACGACCGCATCTGGGGCCAGCCCCACCCCTCGCCGACGGTCGACCTCGAGACGGGCCGGATCTGTGCGGGCTCGAACGACGGCGTCGTCTACTGCTGGGAGTTCCCCGACCTCGAGTTCGCCTGGGAGTACCAGACCGGCGGCGAGGACGGCCCCGACGGCGAGGAGAAGGCCGACGGCGAGTTCAATCTCGGCGCGGAGATCAAGGGGACGATCGCGGCTCACGACGGCTACGGCTACGTCGGCTCCTGGGACGAACGGTTCCACTGCATCGACCTCGAAGACGGCACCGAGGAGTGGACCTTCGAGTTCGAGAACCGATCGATGGCCAACCCAGCGCTCGATCCGGAGGAAGACGTCGTCTACACCGGGAGCAACGACGACCACGTCTACGCGATCGACTGCGAGACCGGCGAGGAGCTGTGGGCGACCGATATCGACGGCTCGATCATCGGCGCGGTGACCGCCACCGCCGGGACGATCCTCGTCGGCTCCTACGATTCGCATCTGTACGCGCTGGACAAGGAGACGGGGGAGCGGCGCTGGCGGGTCGAGAACCGCGGCCACGTCACGAGCGCGCCGGTTCCCCACGACGGCCGGATCTACTACACCGAGCGGGGGGTCTTCACGAACTACTGGGACGACGACGAGGAGACGATCCTCGAGGAGCCGGGCCACGCCTACTGTCTGGTCCCCGAGGAGTGAGCGTCAGCCGGGCGAAATCGGCGATCGATCCGAAAGCGTGGATTCAAGTATCCGCCGGGCCGTTGTCCGGGTATGCAAAACCAGGGACGCTCCACGCGCAAGCGAACCGGTGGCCGACTGAAGAACGTCCGAAAGCGCCGCAAGAACGAACTCGGTCGCCTCCCGACCGAGACCCAGGTCGGCGAGCCCCGGTTCCGCGTCGTCGACGTTCGCGGCAGCAACACGAAGACCCGCGCCCTCGCGACGAACGTCGCGAGCGTCAACAAGGGCGGCGAGACCGTCACCGCGGAGATCGAGGACGTCGTCGAGAACGACGCCAACCCGAACTACGTCCGACGGAACATCATCACGAAGGGCGCCGTCGTCGAGACCTCCGAGGGTCAGGCCCGCGTGACGTCCCGACCCGGCCAGACCGGTCAGGTCAACGCCGTTCTCCTCGAGTAGACTGCGAAAACCGTTCTCTCGGCACTCACTCCGCGTAGCGACGGCGCCGCGAGGCGAGCCCGCTCACTGCCACGCCTCGAGGTCGACGAACGCGCCCGCGGTCGCAGTCAGCCACGCCGTCCGCGTCACGTCGTTCGAGCTGTCTGCCGGGTAGACGGTCAGCCGATCCCGTCGGTTCTCCTCGCTGACGACGACGGCTGCGAGCCGCTCCGTCGTCGGTCTCGAGGGGTCTGCATCGGTCGAGCGCTCTTGGATCGTTTCGTCGTCGGAAGTCGTGGGTTCGTGCATGGTCGGTCTGGCACCGAGTGCCACGTCCGTTCGGAGGCGAGGTCGAAAGAAAGCGATTGCTAGTTGTGGTATCGATCCCTCCGTACCCGTCACGTTCGGACAGTACGGATCCGTACCGGGGACAACACGGGGGCCGCGGACGGGTCGAGATTGGACACCCATACGGACTGCTGTACGTCAGTTCCGTGCAACCGCGACCGTCCTGCGGTTGCACCGGTAAATCGTTGCAGCAGACCGTATCAGGGACGCGGTGCCGCCTTCTGTAACGCCGTCTCGGCGATGTTGCCGCCGTAGTCGGCGCTTCGGGACAGCGAGTCGACGATCAGCCCGAGCGACTGGGCCTGCACCGGCTCGAGGTCCCGGAGGATATCGTCGATGTAGCGGGTGTGCTCGTCGATCTCGAGGACGGCCTCGCGGGCCGCGTGGCCGAGACGGTTGGCCTCGTCGGTCTCCTCGGCGAACAGCGCGTCCATCGCCTTCTCGAGGACGTCGGCGGCGTCCGTCCGGAGCGCGATCAGCGCCTCGGCAACGTCCTCGGGGATCGCCTCGAGCTTGAGCGCGAGATTGGAGATCTTGGCGGCGTGGTCGGCGACCCGTTCGAGCTGGCGGGCGCTCGAGTGGAAGTCGAAACAGTCCTCGCGGGGGACGCCGAGCTCCTCGGCGGCCCGGGGCGAGCGAAGCGTCGCTCGGAAGATCCGCGAGACGACGAGCCAGAGGCGGTCGACGTCGTCGTCGCGTTCGATGACGTCCTGGGCGATGTCGTCGTCGTTCTCGACGAGGGCGGTGACGGCGTCCTCGAGCATCGAGGTCGCGATCAGGCGCATCCGGGAGACGGCGTTGACGATCGACAGCTCCGAGGAGTCGAGTAAGTCCTGGATGACGACGCTGTCAGTCGTCTCCTCTAAGACCTCGACGCCGACGAGGCTCTGGGTCGCGTCCCGGATCGCTCGGCGCTGGTCGGTCGTGATCCGAGTCGCCTCGAGGCGGATGATGTCGAACCCGCTGACGTACATCGTCATCACCGCCCGGGTGAGGCGCTCGCCCTCGAGATCCGAGACGTCGAGAGTCCCCTCCTGACGGTCGGTCTCGCTGGCCGGCGTGAGCAGCAGCGAGTCCTCCTCGGGGTAACACTCGACGGTCGTGCCGGCGCTGACGCCGTTTTCCGTTGCCCAGCTCTTCGGCAGCGAGACCGTGTACGTAGAGCCGCCGGTCACCTGCACCTTGCGGGTCTCCATACCGCGGGGTTGGGTGCTGAACGTATAAACCTCACCGATCTATAGAGCCGCGAGCTGCCGGCTCCGATCACCGGCCGCGGCCGTTCGTGGTGTCTGGCTCCCCTCGGAGGCTTCCGCGATGCTGTGAACTGGTGTCGAACATAGAAATATATAGAAAACATAGTAGGGTACTTAGACGCCATCCGCTAGGAGTGCACTGATGGGAAACGATCCGGGATCCGGTTCTGGCGGTGCGCTCTCGCGTCGCCACGTACTGCTCGGTACCGCCGGCGCGGGACTGACGAGCCTGGCGGGTTGTCTCGTCCGCGGCCAGGATAGCGGTCTCGAGGGCGAGATCGTCGTCGACGGCTCGGACACGCTGTTACCGAACAGTGCCGCGGTCGCGAGGCGGTTTCAGTGGGAGAACAACCAGGTTCGCGTCTCGGTCAGCGGCTCCGGAACGGGCGCCGGGTTCCAGAGCCTCTGTCGGAACGAACTCGACCTCAGCGACGCGAGTCGCGAGATCTACGAGGAAGAAGAGCAGCTCTGTGCCGACAACGGTGTCGAGTGGCTCGAACTCGAGGTCGTGATGGACGGGATCGCGATCATGAAACACCCGGACAACGACTGGTGCGAGGAGCTTACGACCGAGGAACTCAGCGCGCTCTGGCAGAGCGGTTCGGACGTCGAGACCTGGAGCGACCTCGACGACGAGTGGCCCGACGAGGAGATCAGCTTCTACGGACGGGACTCGGCCTCGGGGACGTTCGACTACTTTACGGAGGCGGTCAACGGCGAGTCGGGGAACATCCGCTCGGACTACACCGGAACCGCCGACACGAACATGATCGTTCGAGGCGTTCGAGGCAACGAACACGCCGTCGGCTTCGGCGGCGCCGGCTTCTACTACGAGAACGAGGACGAGGTCGACCTGATCGCCATCGACGACGGCGACGGGCCGATCGAGCCGACCGAGGAGACGATCGAGGACGGCAGCTACTCGCCGCTGTCGCGGCCGATGTACGTCTACGTGAACCTCCCGGAACTCGCCCGCGTGGAGTTCCGGGAGTTCATGCGCTTTTATCTCGATAACACCCAGGAGACGGCCCTCGACGTCGGCTTCTACGGGATCCCCGACGACGTGCTCGACGAACAGCGCGCGGAACTCGAGGACGCGATCGAGAGGTACGCATGAGCTCCGAACGGATGGACCTCTCGCGAAACGGCAACGACGTCGGCACGCTCGGCGACCGGGTCGCCCGGTACGCCTTCTTTTCGTGTGCGTTCGTCACGGTGCTGACGACGATCGCGATCATCCTCGTGTTGATCAACGGCGCCGTCGGCTTCTTCCGGCAGGCGACGCTGGTCGAACTGCTCGGCGACGCCGTCTCGGCCGGCTCGGTCGACGGCGCCGCCGACGCGATCGGTGAGGGACTCGCGGCCCAGGTGACCGTCACCGAGTTCCTGTTTGGTACCGACTGGTCGCCGCTGATCGAGCCGACGAGCTACGGCGTGCTCCCGCTGGTCTGGGGGACGCTCGTGGTCACCGTCGGCTCGGCGCTGATCGCGGTCCCCGTCGGAACGCTGACCGCGATCTACCTCTCGGAGTACGCCGACGAGCGCGTGCGTCGCACGCTCAAGCCGATCCTCGAGATCCTCGCCGGGATCCCGACGATCGTCTACGGCTTCTTCGCGCTCTCGTTTATTACGCCGATCATCCAGTTCTTCTTCCCGCAGACGGGGACGTTCAACGCGACGTCGGCCGCGATCGTCGTCGGGATCATGATCATCCCGATGATCTCCTCACTCTCGGAGGACGCGATGAGCGCGGTGCCGGACTCGCTTCGCAACGCCGCCTACGGGCTTGGTGCGACGAAACTCGAGGTGTCAACGCAGGTCGTCCTCCCCGCGTCGCTGTCGGGGATCCTCGCGGCCTACGTCCTCGGGCTCTCGCGGGCGATCGGTGAGACGATGGCCGTCGCGCTCGCGATGGGAATGTTACCACAGATCACCACGAACCCCCTGGAGGAGATGCAGACGATGACGGCGTACATGGTCCAGGTCGGGATCAGTGACGTCTCGATCGGCTCGATCCAGTACCAGAGCCTGTTCGCCGTCGGCCTGACGCTGTTCGCGATGACGTTCGCGATGAACGTCCTGAGCATGTGGGTTCGGTCACGCTACCGGGAGGAGTACCAATGAGTACGGACACCGACGGGGAGTTCGACTTCGGCGGATCGGCGATCGAACGCAAACGTCTCTACGGGAAGGTCTTCCTCGGCCTGTGCGTCTCCGCGGCGATGGTCGGCATCGTCGCTCTGATCGCCCTGCTCGCTGACGTGATCTACGAATCGTGGGGCTGGCTCACCTGGGAGTTCCTCACCTACCCGCCCTCGCAGGTCGCCGACCACTTCGTCCCCGAAAACTACGGGGATCTCGACACCGGACCCGCCGGGATGTATCCGGCCATCGTCGGGTCGATCTACCTGATCGTGCTGACGGCGATCTTCACGCTCTTCCTGGGCGTGGGCGCGGCGATCTACCTCGAGGAGTACGCCCCCGACACCCGCCTCACGCGGTTCATCGAGGCGAACATCACGAACCTGGCGGGCGTTCCCTCGATCGTCTACGGGCTGCTCGGCCTCGCGATGTTCGTTCGGGCGCTCCAGACGGGAGCGAGCCTGATCGCGGGTGCACTGACGCTGACGCTGTTGATCCTGCCGATCGTCATCGTCTCCTCCCAGGAGTCGCTCAGGGCGGTACCGGACTCGATGCGCCAGGCGTCCTACGGCACCGGTGCGACGAAGTGGCAGACGATCCGCAACGTCGTGCTCCCGGAAGCGGTTCCGGGAATCATGACGGGGATCATTCTCTCGCTGTCGCGAGCGATCGGCGAGACAGCGCCGATCCTGATGGTCGGCGCGGCGGTCTCGATGTTCACGCCGCCCGATCTGACCTCCCCGACGGGCGCGTTCAGCGCGATGCCGATGATGATCTTCGAGTGGGCCTCCCAGCCCGACGCGGCGTTCCAGCATATCGCCGCCGCGGGGATCGTCGTGCTCCTGACGATCCTCCTGTTGATGAACGCGGCCGCCGTCCTCATCCGAAACAAGTACGATCGGCGGGCGTAACGCACCGTCTCTATACTTCCCTCCGTTCGGTCGACCGTCGAATATCAGTCCGAGCGGGCGGAAGACGGGGACAGCCGCTCGAGAGTCGACGAGTACTATAGAACTATATAGAGGACATAGTATGGTATTTAGGGACGCCCCTCGTTCGCTGACGTGATGAGCGACGAGACGAGCGACCGACGAACCGGGCTGCGATCGACGCTCGCGTCGGTCGGCTCCGAGCGCGGGCGTTTCGCAATAGGTAACTTGCTCAGTACCAATACCGAGACAACCGGTATGACTGCAAACAGCGGCTCGGAGGCGGCCGAGACGACGGCAGCTGAACGAACGACCGACGTCGGTGCCGACTCCGGAGCCGAGATGTCGGCCGCCGACAGACCGCTCGGTTCGCCCCAGGTCGACAACGCGATCATCGAGTCCCGCGACCTCGACGTCTTCTACGGCGACACGCAGGCCCTCCAGGGGATCAACATGGACATCCCCGAGAAGCAGGTGACGGCCCTCATCGGTCCCTCGGGCTGTGGGAAGTCCACCTTCCTGCGGTCGATCAACCGGATGAACGACCTGATCGACGTTGCCCGCGTCGAGGGCGAACTCCACTTCCACGGGAAGAACATCTACGACGAGGACGTCGACCCCGTCGCACTGCGCCGGAAGATCGGAATGGTGTTCCAGAAGCCCAACCCCTTCCCCAAGTCGATCTTCGACAACGTCGCCTACGGGCTGCGCGTCCAGGGCAAGGACGACGACATCGAAGAACAGGTCTACACGGCCCTCGAGCGAGCCGCCCTGTTAGACGAGGTCGAGGATCAACTGGACGAGAGCGGCCTCGACCTCTCGGGCGGCCAGCAACAGCGGCTCTGTATCGCCCGCGCCATCGCGACCGACCCGGAGGTCATCCTGATGGACGAGCCCGCCTCCGCGCTGGATCCCGTTGCGACCTCGAAGATCGAGGACTTAGTCGAGGAGCTCGCCCAGGAGTACACGGTCGCGATCGTCACCCACAACATGCAGCAGGCGGCCCGAATTTCGGACAAGACTGCCGTCTTTCTCACCGGCGGGAACCTCGTCGAGTTCGACGACACCAACAGGATCTTCGAGAACCCCGAGAGTGACCGCGTCGAGGACTACATCACCGGCAAGTTCGGGTAGCCCGCGGCCGACGCCGCGAACGGCTGGCGATGCAGGTATCGCCGAACCGTCGAACGGCCGGCTCACCCGAGCACAAGGTATATCTTCGCCCGCACGGGTGCCTGAACCATGGCAAGAAAGTCGTATCAGGAGAAACTCCGGGAGCTCCGCGAGGACGTCCTCTACATGAGCGAGGTCGTCATGGAGCGGCTCCGCATGGGGCTGTCCGCCCTCGAGCAGAAGGACGTGGAGCTCGCCGACGAGGTGATGGAGGGCGACAGCGAGGTCAACGAGCTGTACCTCGAGCTCGAGCAGGAGTGTATCGAGCTGCTGGCGCTCCAACAGCCCGTCGCCAGCGACCTGCGGTTTATCGCCTCGACGTTCAAGATCATCACCGACCTCGAGCGGATCGGCGATCTCGCCGTCAACCTCGGCGAGTACACCCACGAGGCCGAACACGACCGGTTCCCCGACGTCGACGTACAGGCGATGGGTGAGCTCACCCTCGAAATGATCGAGGACGCGATGCTCGCGTACGACGAGGAGGACACCGACGCCTGCCGGGAGCTCGCGGAGCGCGACGACGACGTCGACCACTTCGCCGAACGCGCCAGCGGGATCGTCGTCCGGGACCTGATCGAGCGCGAACTCGACACCCCTGACGAGGTCGAACGGATCCTCCAGGACGTCTCGCGGCTGCTGTTGACGATCCGGGACTTAGAACGGGTCGGCGACCACGCGGTCAACATCGCCGCCCGAACCCTCTACATGGTCGAAAACGACGACGAGCTTATCTACTGACTCGATCTCACGTTCCGCTTGCCGAAAACAGTATTCAACTGAAAATTCTTATCGGGAGACGAGATACTTCGACTCACGGATGATCGAACTCCAACCCGTTAGCCGACGTCACGTACTCGGCGGTGGCACAACCGTTGCCGCCGCCGTAACCGGTGGCTGCCTGGGCCAAACGTCCAGCGAGTCGAGTACGGAGTGTTCGTTCCCGAACGAGACGCCGTTCGAGACCGAGGCGATCAGTCAACTGACCGTTCGATCCGAACGACTCGCGGCCGATTCGGAGACCGACTTCGGAATCAGCGCCGTCCTCGAGACGGATCCCGACTCGGTCGACCTCCTCGAGGTCAGAGCGACGGACGGAACTATCCGAGCCGCAACGGCGGTCACCGAGGCCGAGACGACGATCACCTGGCGGCACGGTTCGGAGCCGCCGTCCGGCGTGCGCTACGACCTGTACGCGCGCTGGAAGGGGGAGACCGTCGACCGATCGACGATCTCGGCGACCTGTTTCGGCTGACGGAACGTCCGTAGCGAGCGTTCGCGTCCAGCTCCCTCGAGTCGATCCTCGACCCGTCGTCGGCGAGCCGTAGCCTCGCGGCACCGCTTGCTACCGGCTCGCCCTCGCCGATCGGGTTCGCCGTTCCGGCACGCCAGTCAGCAGCTGCGCCGTGTCGACGACGTTTCGCGTCTCGAGCAACAGCTCGGCGGCCTGCCGGACCGTGAACTCGGCCTCGAGTTCGACGCCGTGACACCGGGCGTAACACTCGAGCCAGTCGTTCATCGCCCGCTCGATGGCCGCGAACTCGGCTTCCGAGAACGCGACGAGCCGTCCCCCGGTCCGGGCCTCGACGTAACACCAGACCGCCTGTCCAGCCCCCTCGTGGAGGTACTCGCGGGCACGCTCGGGATCGGCGGCCGCCTCGTCCGCCTCGATGGCCGCCCGGTCGCGTTCGGCCCCTCGAGCGAGCGCGGCGATCCTGGGTCCGTACCGGCTCATCAGCCCTCGCGGTACTCGACGCCCTTCCCGCCGCGGGGGTGTTCCCAGGTGGTGTCGGCGACGATGGCGCAGGTGCCACACTCGACGCAGGGCTGGGTGTCGAGGCTGACGAGGGTCTCCTCGTCGCCGTTCGTCTTCACCCGCTCCGTGCGGTAACAGCCCCCGCCGAACTCCTCGGCGCTGACGGGGCAGGCGTAGACCGCGGCTCCGCTGGCTTCCGCGGAGTCGTCGCGCAGCTCGATGTGAGGGTTGCCGACGTCGGTGTCGTAGGTGAGCTCGCCGATCCGTTCCTCGAGGCTCGGCGGCTCGGCGTCGTTCTTCCAGCGGACGCTCTTCCCGCGGGCCTCGCCGATGACCGTCGGCACCGTCGTGTACCCGGTTCGGGTGTCGGGCAGCATCGACACCAGGAACGGCGAGTTGTACGCTCGCTCGAGGACCCGATCGGCGAGCCGGTTTCCGAGCGCGAGGCTCCCGATCGGCGACTCGAGCACGCGGTCGACGACGTTCGTGACCGCATCACGCTCGCCGACGGTCCGGGCGAGGTCGTACTGCTTCGGGCGGAGCTTGGCCATCGTCCCCGAGTCCTCGAGCAGCTTCGCGTAGCGCCGCCCCGCGGCCTCGGGATCGGCGTTGCCCCGCGTGATCGCGAAAGCGTCGGCCGCCAGCGCTCCGGCGGTGACGGCGTGGTTCATCCCCTTGATGATCGGCCCCTGGGCCTGCATCTGACCGGCGGCGTCCCCGACCAGCACCAGCCGATCCCGGTAGGGCTCGCGGTGGGCGACCTTCTTCGAGTCGGGGACGAGCTTTGCGGCGTACTCCCGTTCGTCGTACCCGTCGCCGATCCAGTGGGCCATCACGGGGTGGGTCAGCAGGGCGTCGAGCAGTTCGTGGGGTTCGGCCTGCTCGGCGACGAGGCTGTCGAGGTGGAAGACGGTCCCGATCGACAGCGACTCCTCGTTGGTGTAGAGAAAACCCCCGCCCCGGACGTCCTCGAAGAGGTCGCCCGAGAACAGGTGGGCGACGCCCTCGTCGTCGTCGATCCCGAACCGGTGGTTGACCGCCCCGGGATCCATGTCGACGACGGCCTTGACGCCCTGGAACCACTCGTCAGGCTCCTCCCAGTCCATGAGGCCGGCCTCGCGGGCCAGCTCGGAGTTGACGCCGTCGGCGGCGACGATCAGGTCGGCCTCGATCGGATCGAGTTCGTCGCAGGTGACGCCGACGATCTCTCCCCCTTCCCGAAGGAGGCCGTTCACTCGCACGTTCGTCAGGACGCCACCGCCCGTCTCGCTGGCCTTCTCGTGGACCCGCTGCTCGAGCCAGGAGTCCATCTGCCGGCGGAGCACGGCGTCGCACCAGTCGGTGTCGTGCTCGTGGAGGTCGGTCAGGTCGTAGGTCTTGACCTTGTCCCCGGCGATGTTGTGGATCCGGTAGTCGGTGACGGGGCGTTCGGCCGCTTCCTCGCGGAAGCCGTCGAACAGGTCGTCGATCGTGTAGGGAGCCGAGTCCTCGGCGTAGATCAGCCCGCCGGAGACGTTCTTCGAGCCGGCTTCGACGCCCCGCTCGAGGACGAGCGTCTCGACGCCGTGTTCCGCGAGCCTGGCGGCCGCGGCCGCGCCGCCGGGGCCGCAGCCGACGACGACGGCCTCGTAGTGTTCTCGTTCGGTCATCGCTCCTCACCTCCGCTTCCGTCGGCGACCGCCTCGAGTTTCGTCTCGCCCGACTCGACGGCCGCGGTGAGCCTGGGCAGCACCTCGAACAGGTCGCCCTCGATGTAGTAGTCGCTGAAGTCCCGGATCCTGGCGTCGGTGTCGGTGTTGATCGCGACGATCGTGTCGGACTCGTCCATTCCGACCTTGTGCTGGACTGCCCCGGAGACGCCCGCGGCGATGTAGATCTTCGGTGCGACGACCTGGCCGGTCTCGCCGATCTGGCGTTCTTCCTTCGAATACTCCTCGACATGGCCCTCGAACTGGTAGGCCGAGGTGACGATCCCCCGCGTGATACCGAGTTCGGCGTCCTCGAAGGCGTCGACGAGCTCGAGCCCGAGCTCCATCCCGCGGGTGGGATCGTCCGCGATCCCCCGACCCAGACAGACGATCACCTCGTGGCCAGCCAGGTCGATCCCGGCCTCGAGCCGGTCGTGCTCGGTGATCTCGACGCGGAACCAGTCCTCGTCGAGTTCCATGTCGTGTTCGATCACGAGCCCCTCCCGATCGTAATCGGGTTCCATCGGCTCGAAACTCCCGGGAATGATCGAGGCGCCCTGCGGGTGGAAGTCCCGACCCGGATTGTCCAGACAGAGGATCGTCGAGTACTCGAACCCCGAGAAGTCGGGCCGCTTCATGTGCAGGACTTTCTCGAAGGTCTTCTTGACGCCCGGCTCGCCGGTCTTCACCGGATTCGAGACCTCGTTCTCCTCGATGTAGAGGTCCGAACAGTCCGAGGCGAGCCCGGAGTCGAGCTCCGCCTGGACCTTCGCCGAGAGGTCCCGCCCGTTGTTCGTCGCCGGGAACAGGACGTACCGGGGTTCGTCGTACTCGCGCCAGTCGGTGCTCTCGATCGTCCCCTGGCCGCGGGCCATGTGGGCCGCGATCTCCGTGTAGGGTTTGTGCAGGAATCGCTCGAGGCGCTCGTCGTCGTGGTAGACCGCGACGTCTGCGCCGTAGGCGATCGTCTCCTCGGCCAGCCCCTCGCAGTCGTCGCCCATGAGGAAGGCGACGACGCGCTCGTCGTCGCCGTAATCGTCCTCGAACTGGTCCATCAGCTCCCGGGCCTTGCCGAGCATCTCCCGGGAGACCTCGAGCAGCTCTCCCTGCTGGGTTTCACAGAACACCCACATGTCGGCGTACTCGCCGCCGTCGAGTGCTCTGACGTGTTTCTTGTCTCGGGTCGGGTGAGAGAGACCGTTGTCTTCGTCCTCCTCGGCTGGCGACTCGTCTTCGTCACCGTCGTCCTCGGCCGTCGGCTCGCCGCTCTCGTCGGCGTCTTCGACGTCCTCGTCGTCCACTTCCTCACCCTCCGCCTCGTCGCCGACGTCCTCCTTCGTCGCCTCGTACTCGCCTTCCGTCTCGGTTCCCTCCTCGACGCCGTCGCCGCCCGTCTCGCCGAGCACCTCGAGCCGGCGGTGGATCGCCTCGCGGGCGGTCTTGCGGTCTTTCCCCGCCTGTTCGGCCTCCAGTACCGCCTGCAGTTCGTCGACGTCGTCGAGCGTCTCGAGCTCCTCGCCCAGTTCGTCGGCCGTGTACTCGTCGGGATCGAGTGCCATCGTCAGTCACCTCCCGCAAACGGTTGTAGCTCCTCGAGGACGGGCTCCATCGCCGCGCCGTCCTCGGGATCGATCATCGTCGCCTCCCGCTCGGAGGGTGCCTTCGGGATCGGGTCGACCGAGGAGACGATCGTCGGCGAGCCGTCGAGCCCGATGTAGTCGGGATCGAGGTTCAGATCGGCGTGGTCCCACGTCGTCAGGTACTCGTCGTGCTCGGCGGCCCGCTCTCGTGTCTCCGCCCGGAGCTGCTTGTGGGTCAGCCGGTGGGACGCCTTCCGGTAGGTCGGCTCGAACTCCGGATCGGCGATGACCACGCAGGGCAGGGGCGCCTCGACGGTCTCGATCTCGTCGACGTCGCCCTCGACCAGTCGCTTCGCCCGCAGTCGGCGCTCGTCGGGATCGATATCGAGCGCGACGACGTGGGTGACGATCGGCCACTCGAGGGCCCAGCAGGTCTGGGGGCCGGTTTGGCCGGTCTCCCCGTCGGCGGTCTTGAAGCCCGCGAAGACGAGGTCGACGTCGGCGACCTCCTCGCGGTACTTTTCGATCCCCGCGCTGACGGTGATCGCCGTCGCCCAGGTGTCGGAGGCCGCGAGCTCCCGGTCCGACAGCAGGTAGCTGTCGTCGGCGTACACCGACTCCATCGCCCCCTGGAGCACGCTCGCGTATCCGGGCGGACCCATGCTCATCCCGGTGACGTGACCGCCGTGGCGCACCCGCGTCTGGAGCGCCGCCTCGAGCGCGAACGCGTCGTTGGGGTTCATTACCGTCGGCGTCTTCCCCCGTTCCAGGTGGCCGTCCTCGTCGAAGGAAACCGCGCCCTCCGAGAAGTCCGGCACGCCCTTCGTCAACACGATCGATCGCACGATCTCACCCCTCTTTGGTAGTTGCTCTCTCGCACCATACTCGCCTCGTGCTAACGCAACTGACACTATTAAGAATGCGGGGTGAAAATCGTCGGGAGAGAGAACGGTTGGAAACGCGCCCGAGGCGACGGAAAACGCTCGGCCGAGTGCTCGAAACTCGTCGATCCCGGCTCTGATGATCGTTCTCGGGCGATCGAGTCGGGGTCGACGCACCCGTAGAAGCAGCCCAACCGATCGTCGTCCGGTTCCTCCCTGTTGAGAACGCCAGGCTCTCGGTCTCGAACTGCTCGAGGAACGTGTCTCGAAGGTGAGCTCCCGTCGCCCGCGATCGCGTCCCGATTACTCGAGGTCGCGCTCGGTCGTCCCCATCGTGATCTCGCCGTCGGCCCGGATCGAGCCGTCGACCTCGGCCCCGGGTCCGAGCTCGAGGTCCGAACAGGAGACGTCGCCCAGGATCCGCGCGCCGGGCTCGACGATTACGTCGCCGCTTCGTGTGGTCAGATCGCCGTGGATGCGGGTGCCCTCGCCGACGGTCACGTCCTCGCGGGCCCGCAGGCTGCCGAAGATATTGCAGTCCTCGCCGACGTCGATCGACTCTGCGCGGATGTTGCCGTGGAGCCGACAGCCGTCGCCGATCGTCGCGGGCGTCGAGACGCGCCAGGCGTCGTCGCTCACCGTCGCGTTGCGGGGGACGATCAGCGGGTCGGGGGCCGACTCCGCGTCCTCGTCCTCGTCGTCATCGACGAGCTGGGAGACGAGCCGCTGGGCGGCGTCCTCCTCGCCGATCAACAGGAGCTGTTTGAGGTAGACAAAGAGGAAGACGATCGTCGGCATCGGGTTCCGAATGACGATCCAGCCGTTGGCCTCGAACCCCTCGTCGATCTCGACGTCGTCGCCGATATCCAGGTCGCCGGCGACTTTCATCTCGCCGCCGATGTGGACGCGCTCGCCGATGTAGGCGTCCTGGCCGACCAGAACGTTGTCCGCGACCTCACACCACATGTCGAGCCGACAGTCGGCCTCGGCCTCGATATCGCCGCCGAACTCGACGCTCTCGCCCGCGAGAACGTTCCGGCCCCGGACGCCGAACTCGACTGACGAGCGGGCGCCGACGAGGACGTCCCCGTCGGTCTCGAGGGCGACCTCCTTGGCTTCGGTCCCGTCTGGGACGACGAGTTCGTCGAGCGGATCCCTGCGAAACGCCACGTTCGCAACCAATGTGAACCCCGGGTAATAAAGCTCGCGCGATTCGGCCGCGGGCGTGGCGGCGGAAGGCGCGTCCGCGCGACCACAGGCGTCCGCTTTTTATCGGGGGATCGCCTACAGCCAGCTATGACGACGCTCGCGTTCGACGACGAGGGAGTCGATGTCGTATACGAAGGGACCGAGTTCCGCCTCGAGCGGGAACTCATCGAGGAAGCCACCGAGAAGTCCTACTACGACGTGACCGATCACGAAGTGCTCAAGATCGTCGCCGAGCAGCCGAACCTGCAGGGCGAACCGCGCCGCGTCGGCGACATCCTTCCCCGCGGCAACAACTGAACGACTTGCGTGCCGATCGCGCGTCTTCGTGCGGTCGCGTGCTCTCGACCGTTATTACGATTCGTCGGTCTCGAAGCGGGTCGCCGCCGACTCGAACCCCAGCTCGTCCAGCTCGCGCCCGCGTCGGCCCTCGAGCTCGGCGACCGCTTCCGGCTCCGGTGCGACGTCGTCGGTGATCCGGGCCCACGAGTTGTGGACCTTCGAGTGACACCACCGACAGAGGTAGACCGTGATCTCGTGGGAGAGTTCGTCGGCCTCTGCCTCGGCGTCAGCGCCCTCGCTCGACGACCCGCTCCCGTCGGCGTAGGAGAGGTGGTGTTCCTCGAGCAGCGGCCGCTCGTCGTCGTGGGCGAGGCGTTTCTCCTCGAGGCCACAGCGAACGCACTCCCGATCGCGGTTTCGCGACCGGAAGTGCGGACAGTCGGCCGGCGTCTCCTCGCGGTCGGGGTCGTGGACGGGACAGGCGTACTCCTCGTCGGCTCGCTCGCGGGCGAACGCCGGGTCGTCGTCGGGACGCTCGAAGGCGTACCGACACCGCCCGTCGTCGGTACAGCGGTCGCAGACGCCGGCGAACGCATAGGGGTCGTCGACGCCGACGGACGTTCCTCGCGGCGTTTTCTCCATCGCCGTCCGGTTAGCGGGCACGACGTTTCAACCCCTCGCCCGGTCCCAACTCACCGCTCGAGTTCGACGGGAAGCTTTTACCGGCCCGGCGGACACTCGAGGGCGTGCGACTGCGCCACCACCCGAAATCCGGTGCCGCCCGCCAGCTGGCCGCGACCGTGGAGACGGCCGACTCCATGCCGGCTCAGCTCCGCGGGCTCATGTTTCGCCGTTCGCTACCGGAGGGGTACGCGCTGGCGTTTCGGTTCGACTCGGCACGGCCCCGGGACGTGCACATGCTGTTCGTCTTCGTCCCGCTCGACGTGATCTGGGTCGTCGACGGCGTCGTCGAGCGCGTCGAACGGCTGTTGCCCTGGCGTGGGTTCGCCCGAAGCGAGGCCGACCTGCTGCTCGAGCTACCCGCCGGGGCGGCCGACGGCGTCGAGCCCGGCGACGAACTGGCTCTCGAGCCGACGTAACTACTCGACGATCTCGAGTGCGCCATCGACGACCTGGACGTCGAACAGCGCCGTCACCGACCTGTCGAACTCCTCGCGAGCGCGGTCGACGCGCCGAAGGACGACCGCGACGTCGACGAGCTCCGCGCCGACGTCCTCGAGGGCCGCACAGACGGCCTCGATCGTGTGTCCCGTCGAGAGAACGTCGTCGACGAGGACGACCCGATCACCGGCCTCGATTCCGTTCAGGAACAGTTCGCTCTCGCCGTAACCGGTCTCCTGGTGGATCGCGATCTCGTCCGGGAAGCCGTAGGTGCGCTTGCGGACGACGACGAACGGAACGGCGGTTGCCATCGAGAGCGCCGTCGCGTGGTGAATTCCCATCGCCTCCGGCGCGACGAGGACGTCGACGCTCTCGAAGTCGATTCGCTCGCGGAAGCCGGCGACGACGGCCTCGAGAACGTCGGGTTCGACGACCGGAACGCCGTCGGTGACGCCGTGGACGAAGTAGTCGTAGCCGTCGCGGTCGACGATCGGCGCCGCACGGAGCGACCGCGCGAGCGGTTCCAGCGTGGGGTCCATGTCCTCACCTACGTCGAGAGGGCCGATTGTCGTTGGGGTTCTCGCGTCGAACGGAGACGACGGCTCGACGGTGGCGCCGACGGACGCAGATGGTGCCGAGACCGGCGAGGTTAAGTCGCCCCGTCCGAATAGGTCGTGATACGATGGCACGAGATTCGTTCTCAACGCCGGAGTCCGAGGATAGAGGAAGTCGGGGCAACCCGGCTGGGCGCGAAATTCCAGGACGGAAATAACCCTTCCTTCGTGACTACGACTCCGGAGCAGACGATTGCAGCCGACCGTACAGTGCGCCTTCTCGATACGACGCTTCGCGACGGCGAACAAGCCCCGGGTGTCTCCCTCTCTCCCGACGAGAAAGTCGAGATCGCCCGCGGGCTCGAGCGAGCCGGCGTCTCGGTCGTCGAGGCCGGTAGCGCCTGTACCGGCGCGGGCGAGCGACAGGCGATCTCGCGGGTGACCGACCTCGACCTCGACGCCCGCGTGACGAGCTTCTGTCGCGGGATGACCGGCGACGTCGACCTCGCGCTCGACTGCGACGTCGACGGCGTCCACGTCGTCGTCCCCGCCAGCGACCGCCACGTCGAGGGGAAGGTCGGCACCTCCCGCGAGGACAACCTCGCGAAGACGGCCGACCTCGTCGAGTACGCCACCGACCACGGCCTCTGGGTCGAGGTCATCGGCGAGGACGGCTCCCGGGCCGATCTGGACTACCTCGAGGAGCTGATGGGGACGGCCCTCGATGCGGGCGCCGACCGGACCTGTTTCGCCGACACCGTCGGTCACACGGGTCCCGAGCGCACCGCCGAGGCCGTCTCCCGGCTGGCCGAACTCGGCCCCGTCAGCGCCCACACCCACGACGATCTGGGACTGGGCGTCGCGAACGCGATCTCGGCGGTCTCGGCCGGTGCGGACCTGGTCCACTGTACCGTCAACGGGCTCGGCGAGCGCGCCGGCAACGTCGCCCTGGAGGAGGTCGCGATCGCGCTCGAGCACGTCTACGGCGTCGAAACCGTGGAACTCGAGGAGCTGTACGACCTCGCACAGCGCGTCTCGCGAGCGACGGGCGTCCCGCTGCCGCCGAACAAGGCCGTCGTCGGCGAGAACGCCTTCACCCACGAGAGCGGGATCCACACCGATGGCACCCTCAAGGACGACAAGATGTACGAGCCCTACGCGCCCGAGACCGTCGGGCGCGAGCGACGGCTCGCACTGGGTAAACACACCGGCCGAGCCGGCGTCGCGGCGACCCTCGAGGAACACGGCGTCGAGGCCAGCGGCGACGAGGTCGCCGAGATCGCCACTCGGGTCACCGAACTCGGCGACCGCGGTCGTCGCGTCACCGACGCCGACCTGCTCGCGATCGCCGAGGACGTCACGGGCGACGACCGCGAGCGCGTCGTCGAACTGCTCGACCTCACGGCAACCAGCGGCGGCGCGGTCCCCACCGCGAGCATCCGCCTCGAGGTCGAGGGCGAGGAACGGGTCGCGAGCGGCACCGGCTCGGGTCCGGTCGACGCTGCCGTCTCCGCGGTACGCGAGGCGCTCGGCTCGATGGCCGACGCAGAGCTCGAGTCCTACCACGTCGACGCCGTCACCGGCGGGACCGATGCCGTCGTCACCGTCGAGGTGACGATGGTCCGAAACGACCGCTCCGTGACCGTCGCCCGCAGCGAGGCCGACATCACGCGAGCGAGCGTCGAGGCGATGGTCGACGCCCTGGATCGACTCCTTGGACACGACACGCAGCCGCTCGCGCCGGCCGACGACTGACTCCCGACGTCCGATTTTTGGCTCGACTGCGGAGCGTTTCGATCCGTTCGACTACACCGTAGCGGGCTCTCTGTACCACCGAGCGGGGCGCTCGAGGGTCGGATCGCCTCCCGACTGCGTTAGTGAAACGGCTGCCGGCTGAGTATGCCCCAGGGATCGAAGAAGTAGACGCTCGCGAGAAACAGCGCGAGGGCGACGACGAACAGCCGGAGCGCCACGTCGGTCCCGAACGACGACACCGGGTACAGCGTGGACGCGATCAGCGCCGCGACGCCGACCCAGATCGCCCCGACGGCGACGCGCTGGCGGAGTTCCATACCGGGGGGTCACGCTCGAGCAGTATGAAGCCCTCGAAGGCCGCCCTCAAAGCGAGAGGTCGGTGTCGCCGACCGTCCCCTCGTCGAGGACGTCCTTGCGGTTGTCGACCTGGCCGACGTCGTCGTAGGCGACCGGTCCCGGAACCTGCTCGGCGTCCGGCCCCGGCTCGTTACCGAGGTAGAGGACGTTCGGGTCGGTGTTGTACTCCTGGAGGAGCCGGAACGTCGAGTCGGGCTCGCCGTACTCGCCCCGCAGGAGCCGCTCGGCCTCCTCCTCTGTCAGCCCGTCCTCGTCGTCCTCGTCGGCGGGTTCCTCCTCGCCCTCGAGGACGGCGATGGCGTCCTGTAGCTCCTCGTCGTCCGGGTCGTGTTCGACGGCGCGGGCGAGCGGAACGTTCGCGACGTACCGCTGGGGGTCGCTGTCGGGATCGTTCATATCGCCGAACTGAATCGCTCCTGGCGGGCAGGCATCCTCGCAGGCCGTCGTGCCGACCATCTCGTCGCCCATCTGGCCGTCCTGGCGGGCCGGGTCGAAGATGCACTTCTCCATGACCCCGCGGGGACCCCGGCCGCTGACCCAGCGGCCGCGCTGGTCGTACATCATGTCCTCCTCGAGCTCCTCGGAGGGAGCGTCGACCTCGGGTTCGCCCCACTGGAAGTAGTTGACGCCGTAGGGACAGGCGACCTGGCAGTACCGACAGCCGATACAGACGTCGTAGTCGGTGAGCACGAGCCCGCCCTCGTCGCGGGTGTGACGGGCCGTCGTCGGACACACCTTCTCGCAGGGGGCGTCCGTGCAGTGCTGACAGGGACGGATCAGGTAGTTGAAGTCTCGCGTCCCCTCGAAGTCGTCGGCGTCGGGGGACTCGACGGTGCCGTCGCCGTAGGCGATGATGTACATCCAGTTGGCGCCCTCGTCCCAGTTGTGCTCCTGGTTGCACGCGACGACACACGAGAGACAGCCGTCGCAGGTCTCGAGGTCGAGCGTCATCCCCCACTGGACGCCGTCACCGTCGCCCTCGTCCTCGCCTTCCTCCTGAGCCGCAACGATATCGGGTTCCGACTCGTCCCCGTTCTCGGCCGTTCCCCAGGCGCCCAGGCCGATGGCGGCCGCGCCGGCGCCCATTTTCTTCATCGTCCCTCGGCGCGAGTCCTCGCCGTCGCCTCCGAACCGAGAGAGCATTCCCGAGAGCGTTCCCTTCGCCTCCGCTTTAGCGTTCTCGTAGGCCTCCTTCGTCGGCCGCTGGTCCTCGCCGAACTCCTCGAGGACGTCCTCGTGGTAGCGCTCGTGGAACGCGGCCTCCGAGAGCTCGCCCTTCGTGACCCGCATGGCGTCCTCGGCCATCGCCATCCCGAGATCGGCGTCGTACTCGGTCTCCTCGAGCATGGCCCGGAAGTCCTCCTCGGCGGCGTCCCCGAGGGGATGGAACGGGTCGTCCCCGAGCCCTCCGTCCTCGTCGGAGCTCATCGCGGTCGCTCACCTCGTCTCGCCGTCGGGAAGTTACTATTTTCTGACATTGGGTCCGTTCGGGACTCCCTCCCATAGCTGCAGGGATAAAGCGGTTCCCTGCGAGGGATGGGAACTCATACCGAGGTCGGGAAGTAGTACGGATGCCGAACGGTCGGTGGACAGCTCGAGTGGGTCGTTCAACGGGCTTCGGCACGAACGGAATAGCACTGTGGATGATTGGAGTACCGCGCACTACACAGAGAGCGGTACAATCCATCTATGCAGAATTAGCTGTGAAACTCGCGGTAGGTGCAGGTCAAGATAGGTAACGGCACAGCAATCTACTTCTCCGATAGCTGTCAAGAGAAGCCTGGTAAATATAGAGCATGGGTTGAGCACGATGTATTCGCTTCGCGCTAGAGCCTCTGTCCCATGCTACATTTGCGCCCTCTATTCAGCACACAGTTCTTGTTAGGGTTAGAGGGTTTCAACAGGCCCCTCTCGATTAATCATAACCCGCATCTTTCAGCCCAGAAGTCACGACGAGTAGGCAGTATTTCCAACCAACCGTCATTCTCCTTACAAGTCGTTGAATGATAAACAATGCTTTAGGTCGGCATCGCACCGTTAGCGATTATTACGGCTATCTGTCTGCCGTTGCTCGCGGTCCCCCAGCCGATTATCGCCACCACGGCGTTTTTCGTCCCGTATCGAATACGGGCGGAGCAATGGGAGATGCCTACGCACTCTGGCGGTTCTATCAAATGCCCCACGGGACGGTCTTCTATGATATCAATATGGATAACATGTACGTGTTCGAACCGTACTGATCGATCTGACCAGTTGGCTTTTTGTAACCCTCCCGTGAAATATGCGCGCCCTGTATCTTTCACGAACGGGACTGAGCTCATCAGAAGTTGATACAAGAAACGTGCAACATCCGGAGGATGTATCGGCACAACTCGACGAACAGTTCAAACAAGTAGTAGAGCTACCCAGATGGTGACTGCGACGACATGAGCGAAGGCATGAGCGATAATCGCGGCTTCGAGACTGTACCGCCAGAATAGCCATCCGAATCCGATACCACCGATTGCATTTGCACCCACAACGAACGCGAGAACTTCGACTGTGAGTGCTCCGTAGATACTTGCTGCCATCGGTAAGTGTCCAACACCGAAGAGGATTGCCGCAATAACGATCCCAATCCACACGATGCCGGCTGACGGTGAATCTCCCCGTCTCCCGTGTAGTCTCCAAACCAACAACACGATAAGGGACATCACTCCCCAGCGTAGCAGGAGTTCTTCGGTGATACCTCCGTAGAAGAGCCGAAGTGGAACCGATTGTACGAGGAGTTCAACGCTCATTTCGTACTCTTCACCATTTGATATCTCAGGTGCAATTCGTTCTGCCACAATTAACATGACTCCGATCGCACCACCGACACCGAGTGCTGGTTTGAACTCCGATTGTATTGACTCAAGAAGGGAAGAACCGTCCGTAACGCGGTTCACTAGATGCGAATCGAATCCCAGCTTGGGGGCCGCCCAAAGGCCCGCCACGATCGCGACCGTCATTAGGATAAACGTTTGTACAGCAGCAGCAAACAGAACGAGTTCGGGGGTTGTTCCAACTTCCGCCGCCAGCTCCTCATACTGTGCTGGGTTGAGAAAACCCTCACCGAGCAATGCTAGAATGCCAAGAGTGCCCGCTGCCACTAAGACGGCAAACGATCGAATTCTTGATTT
>NZ_JARUKV010000031.1 GCF_029688865.1 Natronococcus sp. A-GB7 | reverse complement strand
TCTTACCGTCAAGTCTCGTGTCGTTATCGTCGCTATCGCTTGTTCGGACAAGCGAGAGCTCGACTCGATACTGAAATATTTGCTGTAGTGGTATCGCGCATCGTGTAGAGTCTCGATGAACGGCGCGTCAGCGGCGTAGCCGTGACGCGTCACCTCGTGTGGTCGTATTGACCATTCAGGTACGGGCAGTCGATGTAGACGGGAAACTTGATGGTTCAGCTGTGACCGCTGAGTTTTCCTAACTGACGCGACTCCAGTCTTCAGAGAGTCCTGCTCAATCGCCTTGCACCAACGGGTAATCAGGCTGATATAAGCGTAGTTGTACGCCAGAAGCAGCGTGAGTACTTGCTATCGTAGAATTCGCAGTCAAGGGAGACGGCCTGGCCTCGGTATCGAGACCGTCGAGAACATCAAAAACTCAGCGAAGACACTGCTGGCGGTGTGCCGTTTCGAAGACGGCGACACCGCCAGTGTATAGTTTCCATGCTTCGCTTCCGAATGGTAGAGGCTCTGTGTCGTCTTCGTTACCATAGTAGAGCCGCAGGTAAAGGTCTGCGTAAATTTCCACCTGCTCAGAAAGCAGCTCGGCAATACCCCGGTGAACGAGCGTGTTGACGACTTGTTCGAGCCGTTCCGGCTCGAAAGATGTTCCCGAGGTCGTTGACGAGATTAATCTTTGAGGCAAGGAAGGCGTTGTTGGCGTACTCGGTCATCGATGCCGCCGCGGATCGGTCTCGACGACGTCGGCGTCGTGTTGCTCGAGCAGCGGTTCGAACACCTCGTGTAGCCGTTCGGTTGCCCACTAGGAGCGAGTCCCGTAGACGACCTTACTCGGGTGCACGAAGTCCGAGACCGCACTCCCCTCGCAGAAGAACTCGGGATTCATGCCGACTTCGACGTTCTCGTTACCGGTACGCCTCGTTTGACTGCCGGCTCGAGGACGCCCCCGAGACTCATTGGCGTCACGGTACTCTTGGTGGCGACGAGGTGTCGTTCAGACTTGTCAGCGAGGGGATCGCCTGTCGCCTCGACGGCTGCCTCGGGTGCGGTGAGGTTGATGCTGCCGACTTCGTTCGGGGGTATGCCGGTCGCGAGGAACGTGACGTCCACTGGGGCACCGCGTCATAGGAAGTGGTTACCTCGAGTCGATCGGCGCTTTCCCTTCATTGAGCGTGTTGAAGACGTTTTCGACGACATCGATCGCCGTGACTGAACTCTGCGAAACAGGCTGCAACCGCCGTTCCAACATAACCGCTGCTGATAATGGAGATATACAATTGAGTCGATACGTTTTTAACGAGAGACTACCCAATCTGAGAGTGGAAATAAGGATATCCTTTCGCAGCACAAGTAATATAAAATTCTTAAAATAGTATAAAATATATGACTGTCTCAGAATTCATTAACACATAATGGGTATATCTTCACGTATAAGTTCACGATTCAAAGTTGAATTTTTAGGTCAAATACTCACAACGATTTCTGGTGGGCTCATATCAGTTCTTCTCGCTCGTTTTCTTGATCCAAATAGCTATGGTTTATTTTTCCTTACTCTCTCAGTTTTTGCAGTATTGAAAATTGGTGCGAAATTAGGGATTGCGAAGTCCGCAGCCCGATACCTTTCTGAATATAAGGAAAGCCAGCCAGATCAAATCCCCGCTATTATCAGAATAGCAATTACACTAAATCTGGCAACATTATTTATTATAATTGGGGCTCTGATATTCGCCCGTGAGATAATTGCAGACTTACTTGGAGAACCAGAAATAGCTCTATTACTCTTACTTGGAACTCCTTATGTTATTTTTTCTGTTCTTGTTTATGATTTCCGGAAGTTTTTCCAAGGACTTGAAGACATAAAGAACGCATCATCTATACATGCTCTACATAAAGTATCCAGGTTGTTCATAGTAATCGCTATTCTGGTTCTTGGATATGGTGTAATAGGTGCTCTCGTTGGCTATATTCTTTCAGCCATACTAGCGTTTTTGTTTGGTCTTTATGTGATTTATGTGAATTATTATAGATCAGATGATTCTGGAGAAACTGAACCAGGTCTTCGACGGCGAATTATGGAATATTCTATTCCTATAACCGCAACTCATACAGCGACAGTATTAGATAAGAGAGTTGATACACTTCTTGTTGGATTTTTCCTTAGTCCAGTACACGTAGGATACTATGTCATCGGAAAGCAAGCTGTTGAATTCGTTGAAACTCCTGTCTCTGCTCTTGGTTTTACCCTTTCTCCTACATTTGGAGCGGAGAAATCGTCGGGGAATATTTCCCGTGCATCTAAGATCTATGAAACCGCCTTGACTCACACGTTACTACTCTATATACCTGCAGCGGCAGGATTAGCACTTGTTGCGGAACCACTTATTGGACTCATTTTTGGGGCAGACTATACCGGTGCAGTACCGGTCATTCAAGTATTAAGTATCTATATCGTATTAGAGGCAATTTCGAAAATCACAGGTAACGGATTGGACTTTCTGGGAAGGGCAAGATCACGTGCAGTTGCTAAGGGAATCTCTTCAGGAAGCAATGTTCTCCTCAATATCGTCCTTATTCCCACTATTGGTGTTGTTGGTGCTGCAATCGCTACGGTTATTACCCATTCTATTTATGTCGCTTTCAATTTCTATATAATAACTAGTGAATTCAATATAAGGTACAGATACTTGCTAAAAAATGTACTGTCGATAGCTTTTACTACTGCAGTCATGTCTGTGGTAGTCTTTCTGCTACTCGAGTTTATTCACGGCTGGGTTACGCTCTTACTAGTTGTTGCAACTGGGACCTTGGTTTGGGCAGCCCTTTCATCTATCATAGGTGTATTAGATATAAAGTACATAGCTTCAAAGTTAATATAGTGACTGACCTATACTGCGGGACGCTCTTGTGAAGTACGTTGTTAGTGAGTCAAAGAACGGTTCGAACGATTTCTTTGAGGGCTTCTTGACTGAATTTGCGGAGGATCCTTTACCGGACTGGAACGCTCTGAGATACGCGGTCAGTTTGTCCTTAGACGCCTCGGTGCGGCGAGAGTCACGCGTCGCTGGCGCGACGGTGGCTCTCGCAGATGTTCATGTGGATGCGTCGGCGGATTTCGAAGGCACAATATATCGCAGCCATGATCAACAAGGAAAAACAATGGTGGCTTGTCATCGTCGTAGCTTCCTCGCCCACGTTTCGAAAGGCCACACGAGCGTGACTCTTGGTCGCGCTCGCGGCTTTTCTTCTCGGCAGAGACGTAACACTCATGCATTTCGACTGGGCCAACGAGATCGATGGTAGGCGCGTCAAGCAGTTCGCCAGAACGCTTGACGCACCAGTGAACCGACCGGTAAAAGACATCAAGTTCAGCGTCTAACTGGCGGACGCTCGTGTTGGACCAAAGCAACGAGTAGAACACGAACAACAACTTATTGAGGCCGATCTTCGCGTGCGCGAAGATCGTGCCAGTCTTGTCATTGAAGGTGCGTCGATAATCCTTACAGCGATACCGCTGATACTCCCGATAGCTACCATACTTGATCACCGATTCAGACTGGCAGCGCGGGCAATAGAGGCCATCGCAGCGCTTGCCTCTGAGCGAATTACTTCAACTGGGAACGTAGTCGGGTGATGCTGACGCATCACTCTTGCCCGCTACGTTTTCACAGCGCCAGTTCTGTCCGACCAACGGTTTGCTTCCGAAGAGCGCTGCGGGAACTATCTGTACCGACAGCGGTCATTCCTGTCCACTAACACTATTAAAGAACCGGTGTATTCTATTTTCAGACAAAAGTCCATTCTCAATCTGAAGGGTGATTGTTCCTGGTGCACAATTACCCTCAATGATCTTAGGACCATTTCGTGACAAAACCACGTCCCATCCAACATATGGGTTTTCTCTATGTATTTCCGCCATTTCTAATACAGATTCCTTGATTTTCTCCCAATCAGGCACTTTCGTACCCGTAACTGGCTGGTCTGTTTCTGGATGCTTTTTATATGATTCTAATCCTTTCTCTCTAGAATACTTCCAAAGACGCCCTATTTCACCAGTTTCGATTTCAACTGCTGCAGCATACCCTCCCCTTGACCAGTTATCCGTTGGGATAGATGACTGACTGCCAAAACGGTGTATTGCCCGGCCTATAAAGAAGTTTTTTGTATCGGGGTCTCTAATAGTTAATATTCTAATCGTATTAACAGAGTCGGGGAATATATTATCAGAGTATTGGTCCTGGTCAATGAATTCGACTACAACATAGTTGTCAATGCTACTTATCCACTTCTCGATTGCTTCTTTTCTTTTTTTATCACCGTTCACATAGTAGCTTGAGCCATCATATGACAAACGGTGCACACGCCTACCCGCCTTCCCAGCTGCAGGTTTTATTATTAAATTGCCTTCTTTGTGAAGAGTGGAAAACATATTCTGAGACTTATCCTCAACCGATAAGTAATCACCATTATTAATAGATCCATATACGACAGGTAAATTATTTGAGTAAGGAGATGTTGATTTATGAAAGGCAGCTTTGTTTTCTATTATGTCAACATATTCTTCATTTACACCTGGGCGGACAAGATTTCTCTGTTCAATATCCGACAAATAATCATTAGGGTCTCTGTCCATTAGTGAGAGGGAAGCATATGTTTTAGACGAAAATCCATTTCTCCAGGCTGCCACGCGATCCGTCATCGAAAGCGGATATCGATCTCGATATTTTATTTCTTTCCCTATCAGTTTCATTACGGAGCTTATGCTTCCCACCTGAGAAAAGAACCCCTCTGCCGCTTTTACAGCTACCAAGGGTAGTCCTCCCTTTTTATATTGTGTCTTGATTTCACTCATACATCATAACTATGCTTTAAATCTATATATTCTTCGAATCGTCCCCATATCAGAGATTTCACACTAATGATTGAACTAATTCTGAAGAGCAGTCGGTTTTAGATAAGTTAATAGAAGATTCTAGTAAAACATGGAGATTCAGAAATATCTTAGGAAAACGAGTGGACAGCGTCAGGACCGGAGTGATCTGGATAACTTGGATGAAAAACCATATATGTGATGGAGATACAACCTTGAAAAGAATGAGTTCAACTTCTATAGTCACCAAACGGTATCTTCATCTCATTCTCTCATTTTGTTATTTGTCTATTTTTGTCGGAGTTCTAGTTGCATACAATGCACCTGCACAAGGATATGAAGTGTCAATTTATTCGAAAACCCCAACCGTCGTCTGGGCTTTAATTTTACTTCCACTACTAACCTCTTTATCAATGTTACTCGCTTCACTTAGCAGTGTTTTTTCCATAGGTCGCAACCACGAATCCTTGCTATTATTCACTAGTTTTTTCACAGTGGTCACTGTTGTTGCCTTGCCATTAATTCGCGGATATAGGCATGTTGGAGAGGGCGATATGTTGAGCCATGTAGGAATCGCAATGGACATAAAAGACGGTCTAACCGCGCCTCTCGATCTGTTCTATCCTTTGTCTCATGTTCTGTCTATCACCATCAGTGTAATTGGTTCGTTGGATCTTTTCCATTCTTACTCTATCCTCTCATTAGTCATAGCGACACTATTTCCATTGTTTATTGGCCTTTGTGCTAGAACTATTAGCGATAATTATAGCGTGTTAGCGGTTGGATTTCTATCCGGGCTTTTATATATCCCGATTGACCACATATCTACCCATCTACAACCAGCACCTCGAAACATTGCGTTGTTTTTATCTCCTGCTGCTCTCTTTTTTCTCTTAAAAGCAATAAAAGGCGGAAATAAGAAGAACTTCTTGTTGTTTTCCCTCGTTTGTCTGTCCCTCTTGTTATTTCATCCACAAATGGCTGCTATGCTGGCTATGACTAGTCTGTTATTGGCTATATCGCTGTATATACTAGACAATAGCTATGTGCGAAACCCAATGATTGAAAATAAGCCTAGTCCTCTTATTTTCTCCTTCTTTTTAGCGACAGTTGCCTGGGTTTGGATTGGATATAGTGACCAGTTTGAAAGCTCATTAGGAAGGATTGCATATTATATATTCTCGGGAACTGCCTCCGCCGGATCCGGTGGAGCTGCCGAGCGGGGCGCCTCGTTAGCAGCAGTGGGGGGAAGTGTAGAAGAGATATTCATAAAACTGTTTTTGGCCGGGGCTGTATTTGGGGTCTCTTCTGTGCTATACCTTCTTTGGGGTACCTATACAAATCACTCCAATAAGAAGAAAAGCCACAACCCGCTTGGAATTTCTATTGGAACAGGGCTCCTTATTGGCGGTGTGCCAGTCTTTTTGGTGACTGTTGCATATCTAATCATCAATGATGCAAATCAAGCGGTTCGGTATGTCGGTTTCCTTCTTGTTATAGTCTCGATTATCGGTTCTGTTGCGATAGGAGATGTTCTCCACTACACGTCAAGCAAATCTCTTAAAAGCACTCTATCTATTCTCATTGTGATATTTATGTTAATGAGTGTTCTAGTCATTCATCCTTCCCCTTATGTTTTCCAAGATTCGGAGCATGTGACGGAATCCCAATTAGCTGGTTTTGAAATATCATTTGAGTATACTGATGATGCTAATTTCGATCATGTTCGTTCAAGTGTTGATCGGTATGGTGATGCGATCCTTGGATCAAGCGGTAGAGATAGCAGCGATTATTATCATTCTGATGTTGACCCAGGTGGCGTTCCGAATCATTTTGCCCACCACGATCTAGAGAACCACTATAATGAAAGTACATATTTAGCAATTACTGAAGCAGACCGAATACGAGATCCTGTTGTGTATAATGGTTTAAGATTCGATCACAACGACTTTAACTATCTAGACAATACACCTTATATTCAAAGAATCCATTCAAATGCTGGCCACGACCTATATTTCGTACAATCCTCAGAACAGCAAAGCGTGATTTAGATTTTATGGCTAGAAAAAAATTAATCAAAAACCTGTTAGCTACACATGACCCTTCTTATATAATTAAGGCCGTGAATAAATCACTTCAAAGGCACTATTTATATAGACACCATATTAGATACAATTTATTATACAATAAATTTGTCAAAGGATTTGACGAAATTCCAGACCCTTATACACCAATAATGGTTGATCCAGCCAACGTTAGATTGTGTGGTCTATCATACCATTCAAACGGGATCCTATCCGTTAGTAAATATACAGATACTGGAAAGATAGTGGGTGGAGATTGGGACTTAGAAAAAAATTGTCCACACATCAAAACGTCCCCAAAGTATCGTGCTGTTCTTGAGCGATATAAGGAAGATAAGTCATGGGAAGAAACAGGGATATATGACGAACTCGCGGATTATATTGAAGAATATGGAAGTATTGATGGGTGTTATACTGAAAGGGACCTCAAAGAACGATATAGACACATCGATGAATTATACAAGTCAATAAAGCAAAATGGCTACTACTCCCAACGGGAACTCACAAATAACGATCCACGGCGAGCCGCATTAGACGAAGTTTGTTTAAATGTTGGCCGTAATGGCCAGTTTGTTTTTGGCGGAGGAGGGTGGCACCGTCTTGCAATAGCTAATGTTCTTAATATTGATAAGATCCCAGTTCATGTTATAATCCGCCATAGTGGATGGCAAAAAAAGCGTGAAGAAGCTCTAGAAGGAAATCTTTCAATTGAGCACCCAGATCTAAATGGTATTGATAATTAATGGTTTGTGTCTACTCAAATGGTTTAAGAAATGAGTGGGTCGTGGGATTGAATTGGACTAATGCTCACAGACCTTCTCAGCGAGAACTACGAGGGGAATTTAAAAGAACGAGTGTTAGTCCCTCACGCTTAACATGCTTGATGTGCCGGCTGCTATCACAATCCTGAAGAAGACGCTACAGCAAAGCAACTGGTCGGCCGTATCAGGGATAGTGCTGTCGCCCCGCGGATCACAATGTATTCGGCTTCGTGGAACTTGGGCATCGTGTTCCAAGTGATCCGCTCGTCGGGTAGAATGATCTTATGGTCAATCTTCACATTGCTCTGTTGAATAGCGGTGTCGTCGCGGATCGTCATAATCTGGGCCGACGTACTCGACGCTAACGGAAGTGATCTCAAAACCGACTTGGTTTCACTGTGGGTTGCGAGGCGCTATTCAACACAGCGCTTCACACAGCAATCGAGGTAGTCTTAATCTCGGCACTGGCGTTATCCTCGTGATCGATCGCGGCGGAGTTGGCAACGTCGATCGTCTCTGCGGGATCGCAGTCGGAGATCAACCCCTCGAGTCCCGTGATTCGGCAGGTCCAAATAGTCCGCCCGCAGGACGTTCCGTAAACAAGGCTCTGGACGACGATGATCTGCTCAAAGCAGACCGATAACCGTCGTTGTAGGCACCGCAGTGCCGCCGGTCCCCCACCGACCTGCCGTTGATCGGGTAGTCAGAGTCGGTTAACCGACCGCGGTCGAATCGCTGGCTGGGTCGGTCGGCGACAAACTCGTATGCCTCGTCGCCCAGCAGTTCGGTTTCAAAGTTCACCTAGTGTGTCCCCATGTCAAACTCGACGATCTCGAGGACTTCACCCTCGCGGTTCGTCGGGGGGTGTTTTAAACCAATAGCCAATGAATTTAAATACTCCAGTGAGATCCTACTGCGAAATCATACTCTTTGGTCTGGAACCGACCGGTTCCGCCTTCGGGAGCAAACGTCATCTCGCCAAAATAAATTCCACCACCTTCGACATCAAATAGATCAACACGCACAAAATTAAGATTGTCTGCTAAAGACTCAGCAACCTCAATCATTTCCTCTAATGAATCTGGCTTATCAATCGGAGGTGCTTTCGGATAGATATACTCGAATGGTTGCTCTTCCCAATTATTATCATATATACTTCTTGTATGTGCACCAAACCGACCATAATCAACCTGGACATACTCCACTTCTCCGTCGAATACAAAAAATTTGTAATCTAGTGGTACTTCATAAAGATCATCATCAAGAAATTCTTCGATGGTGATTCTCGGTTTTATCTCAGTATACCAATATTCTCTTAATCCATCAAAATCTTCAGATAACCATTGCCGACATTCATATTTTATCTCAGTAGTATCTATGTCGGATTTATTAGTTACGATCCTGTTCCTACCCGAGCTGTGATTTGCTTTTATTACAAACTTGTCAGGCAATTCCTCAAAAGGTATTGTTTCTGGATTGTCTGTTACATGATATAAATCAGTGAGATATTCTTCGCCTACTCTTTCTTTTACATATTCTCGAACAAGGTATTTATCGGAAAGGGTAGAAAAGCAAGACTTATTCGTTTTTAACTTCCTATAAGCTATTTTTTCATTAAAAGATCTAGGATTTTCAAAATCAGGCCAATAGCCAACTAGGGGTGCCATCCCCAGTCTCTCATGTTGTTCTTTTCCTATGGCTTGTTTCAAGATATATGAGATTTTACTTCGAAATACTGTCCTTTCCCAGATCTCGTTGAATAAATGTCGTACCCCACCTTTTCTATAAGCCTTTTGTGCTTTATGTGTTATCTCCATCAGAAATTAATCTTGACTGAGTTTATTTATAAGTTCGGTATTTAATTTGTTCCAAAGAGAGACCTGTCTAATACAGCCAGTTTGAGAAGTAAGCAGGTTGTTGAGTTGATTTGGACTGATACACACCAACCTGCTCAGCGAGAGTTACGACGTAAATTTAGCAGAACCTTAGAGAACGAGCGAACGTTGTCGCGAATCACTATCGACGAAGTCGCTGTCAAAATTAACAGTGTATTGTCTTAGTGAATATAATAATTCTGAGCTGAAATCAATTTTTTACTGATCTGCATTTCTGCGTAAGATCTATGAGAAACACGATTCTCAGCCACTGAGTTCCTGCTTGCTCAATCCGGGTATCAGTCTAGCCTTGCCCTATTTAGACTAATTAGTTAATGAAATATAGAACTACAATCATATTGGAGAGCGGGTTCATAACTTCGAATATTTGTACTATTCACCGTGTTGGGAATAAGGGATGGCCATAATTAGTCACAGGAGGATCCATATTGAGATCTATATCCTTTTTCATAAATTCCTTATGCCTCACAACTATCCTTACAGGCACACGATCAATATCTAATATTTTAGCCATAGAGAGACGGTGTTTACCGTCTACAAAAAGTAGTTCGCCATTCCGACCGACATCTACAGCTATCTCATGATATCTATTTTTATATGGCAATATCTTATTATACGGGTTTCCACGGCCTTCTTTTTCCAGTATCGGTTGTTCTTTATACCCCTTGTTAGACATATATTTAAATATCTTATCTAATAAACGACACCGGTCATAAACACCCTGAATAGATTCTCTACCATCCATAACTGTCTCTCCCTTTTCCACCATCTCGATACGCTTCTGTATAGCGCTTATATTTTCCCACTCTTTACCATGGACAAACCGATCGACTAAGGCCTCATACCACTCTGAATTCTCTTCAAATCTCACAGTTGTCTGATCCCAGTCTCCTTCTAAAACTAAACCAGCATCTGCCCATGCGAATTTATTAGGTCCTTCTCTACCCGTAATATATTCTATTTCACTAGTATTAACCCATCCAACTTGAAATGGATCTGCATATCGTGAGATGTTCTCTAGTAATTCTAGATCATTTAGAATGGTTAGAGGAATAGTCCGGGCATTCCCCCAAAGTGATCGGACGGAACTCATGAATATATATTCATAGATTTAGTGCTTTCACTTATATCTTTTCACTGCAGTGACTCCCTATGAATACTTGCTATCTTTTTAGCATGGTTTTCCCAAGTCCAACCCTTATCGAGTAGCCTCTCATATCCCTTCTCCCCCATAGATTCCAAGTCCATATCATCACTTAACAAATACTCAAGTTGTTTTTTGAGACTATCTGGACTTTTAGGAGGAACGAGAACCCCTGTTCTCTCGTGTTCAACCTGCTCAGTCACCCCTCCAATACTGGTAGCTAAGACAGGTGTTTTACTCGCCATTGCTTCGTAAATTACATTAGGTCGACCTTCTGCACGACTGGGAAGCCATACAAGATCAGCGGCAGTATATAGGCGGCGAAGTGCTAATGGAGACATGCGCCAGAGGATTTTAGACTCATGCCCAATGTTTGCAGAAAGAATAGTATCTCGAAGCTCACTCCGCAGTCCACCGGTTTGACCGACGAAGATGAAGTGAGTGTTTGGTAGATCAACCATATTCAAAACCTTCATCATTTCCTTCAACCCCTTCCTTTCTACAAACTCTCCAACGAATAGAACAAGGTTATCTTCCCTGGGGATATTGAGTTCTTTGCGTATCTCTTCCCTCTGGGATTCCGGGTAAAAGTCTGGGTTTTCGCCGTTTGCAACAACATGTACCTTTGTCGGGTCAGACACAATCCGTTGTGCTCGTTTTGCAAGTGCCTCACTTACACAAATGATTCCAGAAGAGAATTGAAGGGTTTCAGCAACCATTTCTTGCCTTTTATTGGACATATCTGGGTAATCATTCAGAGTGGCACCTCTACCCATTACAAAAAGTGGCAGATCGTGGTCTTTGCAGTAGGGTATCATACCGTATCCGTCAAGAAATATATGACCTGCGTGGACAACATCTGGAACTTCAAAATTTTCCTCCGCATATTTGCCAACAGTTCGTCGAAATGAGATTGGTGTTAGTGTAGAGAGAGCAATATTTCTGGGAAAGAAGTAAACGAATTTAGGGTGGTGAGTAGTGTACTCGCTCCATTCATACTGTTGGGGTATCTTCCGATATTCCGAATACGGCCCGACCGGGGGAGCGTGGGGGCGAGGAGACACTACGTCAAGGTCTACATTGCATACCGAACTGAGGTTCTGTAAGGACCGTTTGTTGTAAAGAGCTCGAACTGGACGAACTGAATCAGGGTGAGAGCGTGCCGACACAACAGCATTATACATTTGAAATAGAAATGCCGTTCCCAGAAGTAAAGACTTTTGAATCTTTCTTGTAATAGTGGACGTGTACAACTGGGTTCGTTATTGGTTGATCGACCATGGATAATATACAACAGCTTTTGTGTTCTGTTTCGGAAGAATTTATAAATAACCAGAATAACGATGGATCAATGCCAGCGGGCCACAATGGTCCGTACGCTGATCAAGAAACCCCTGTTCGAAACACGGGACACTGGCTTATCACCTTTGCAAATGTGTATGAATCAACTGGTGATGAGAGATTCATTAACGCCGTACAAGACGCAGCCACCTACCTTTTGAGCGAAGATGCTCGTCCAGGAGACACAACTTTTCACCATCGTGATAGCGATGAAAAAGATAGCTGTAACGGTGTAATGGGGCAGGCCTGGACAATTGAAGCACTTACTATTGCTGCAAAGGCACTTGATCGAAACGATTTGATCGAAGTTGCTGAGGAGGTATTTCTTCTACATCCGTTCAATGAAACAGTTGGCCTCTGGAAACAGGTCGAGATCGATGGGACTGTTCTCGGGTTCGACACGACTTTTAATCATCAGCTCTGGTTTGCAGCCGCTGGTGGTCTCCTCGCGCGTAATGAAAACGTCTCTAAAGAGGTTGAAGAGCAGGTCTTGACTTTCCTTGATAACCTTAGCAGCCTCATTAGCACAGCTCCGCCCGGTCTCATTTATCATCGATCCGTTCCAGAGTTCGGCATTAAGACCACGAACAATTTAGCAAGAGAGGACAAAAAGCTATTTGTACTATCAACTCTCGAGTGGACTAATCTCACTGGGAACCGCGTTCTTGATGCGTTCTTCAACAGCCAGTTCGCACCGGTTCGAAGAGCTCCACTCTCTGGAGAAGAGCACATCCACAAGTCGGCCGGGTATCATTCATTTAATTTGTATGCATTAGCACTACTCTACGAAAGCTACCCTGACCATGGGTTTTGGTCTACTGATACCTTCGAGCGTATTCTCAAGTATGCCGAAACACGAGCATACGTCCAGCGACTCCAGAACAACAAATTCGGGTACGCGTACAATCCTCCTGGATTCGAGGTCCCATTTGCACTCGAGACGTTCTATGGAGATCAAAGTCGAGAGCAACAGAAGATCTGGCTCAAGAGACAGCTCGAGCGTACCTACGACCCAGCAACCAACCGGCTTAGCCGAAACAATCCGGACCCAGAAACGTTGACTGCACGCTTGTATGAAGCAACACGACTTCCGAATCTGGAGCTCTCGTTCGACGTTACTGAGCCATCTTTCGAACCATCCCCGTAATCACGTCCGTCGTATCGACCTTCTCGCTGAGCATCTCTTCCCGACGGTGCTTCCAACGCTCCGGATCGGTTGATTCGAGGATACTCAGAGCGCGTTGCAGCCCGCGTTCGTGTCGGTCCTGCCCCGAGTAGTTGAAGACCAGACCGTACTTTTCCTCAAGTTCGTCAGTGTACCCCCGTCGACTCGAAGAGACGAACACTGCCGGAGTTCCAAGCACTGCACTTTCGGTTGCCATCGTCGCACTCTCACCCACGTAGAGATCCGCAAACGCCATCAGGTCGTGAATTCGATTCGGAGGGATCGAGACCTGCCGATCCTCGATCTCGGTTGGGAGATCCGCTTCGGATGTGATTCGTACCGTTGTGCCGGTCTCCTCGAGCGCGTGGACGACGTCGACGATATCCTCGAAACCACTGTCACCAACGTCGTGCAAGGCATCCCACGAGACTAACCGCAAAATGACGAACGGTTCGTCATGGTCGAGATCAGCCTCTGCTAGAACCGATGGGTCCGGCTCGAATCGGTTAGGGTGAAGGTATGCCAGTTCGTGGTAGCCGCGGTAGTACACCTGCTTCTTTCCGATCGTATCCTGATAGCACTCCGGGGTACAGATCTTCGTCGCGAACGGAAACGCAAGTGCATTCTGCAAGGTAGCGTGCTCAGTATCCGTGAAGACGAGTCGTTTGGCTCTCGTCAGCAGTCCCGGTCGAGATATCGCGACGCCACCCATTGCGACCATGACGTCGGGATCGAACGCTCGAGCTCGTTTCGTCAGTCGATACTCGTATAACAGTTCGACCTTCGCCAGATCGAGGACGGACTCGGTCTTTGGAGCAAGAATCTCGTGATCGATATCGTACTGTTCCAGAAGGTCGCTGACGATCTCTTTCTCCCGAGCGTACACTTCCACCTTCTCACCTTGCTCCCTGAGATCGGTGATCGCGTTTCGAAAGAGGTGAACGTGAGCCGGATGCTGAATACTGAAGATCACTTTCAACGGACGATCTTCCGGAGGGGTACCCGTTGTCCGATTAAACAATGTCATAGAAACTGACGTGGATATTTCCGCGCTGTAATGGTTTTTTGTCCGCTTGCTCTAATTCGTCCCAGACGAGGACCTGTTGATCGACTGCTGCCCATTGATTGTCAATTTCCTTTTCGGAGAGAATTAAAAGTAAATCGAATTCGCGCTCGAGTGCACGACTCTCGATCTGTCTAATCAGTGCGTTGAATACCGCTCGATCCTCGTCTCTTGTCTGCATTTCGAGAACACGACCTTCTATGACGCCATCGTTCTCGTACGGAACCACGATGGCGTAGCCAACGAGTGCCCCATTCCGACGGGCAAGAACAAGATCCGAGTTCGGATACCGAGTGAGATGCTCGATGTCTTCACGCGTTCGTCGAAACGAAGGAGCATCCCCAGAAAGTGTTGTTAACGGCTCGAGGTCGGCTTTGGAGACTGCCTCTCTCACCGTAACGTCGACCTCGCCAGGAGTATCCTCGTAGGTGAGTGTGGTTGAACTGGATGATCGGCCTATCGAAATATCGCCGTTAGCAGCAAGCCGAGCAGACGTAGTAAGAAGGTCTCGGATTGTACTTCCGTCTGTACTCACAGCTTCGACGTAGTCAGTTACTGCTGTATTGGAAAGAGCAGGTCCTACAGACCGCCCGTTGAAATCGTTCCCGGTTGCGACGATCTGGTCAAGCGTTAGCGGACCGTCGCTGGTCCCAACGTGAAATCGGTGACCGACTGCCTCTGCAACCGAATCGATCAGGGGGAGACCGTCAGTAATGAGCGAAGCATAGGTCTCGAGGACGGCTTTCGGAGAGAGAATCCGTAGCTGCAGCGGAAGCGTCCGATATGACCAGCCTCGCTCGAGGTTCGCGTCGAACGTGAGATTTCCCTTGCGATTGAACGCACCAATGTATTGTGCGTCGCTTTGTTCGCTGTACGCTCTCGTGCGTTCATAGAGCTCGGAGTACAGTCCTTGACTCCGGTACTTCGGCGCGACTGCTGTGTCGCCGTAGATGTGGATCGGGATCGTTTCCCCATCAACGACGAACTCTCGCCGAAAGAGGCGACGAAATGCAGCCAATTCGTCGCCGACAGTAATCGAGAACGCGTGCTCGTCAGGGTCGTATCCGGGGTAGTCGTCGTACTTCCACTGGAAGAGTTCCTCGTCGCCCCAATCTCCGAACGATTCGTTCAAAAGGGAAAGTACCTGAGATTGGTCGATCTTCCCAGTTCGAAACTGTCCGCGCATTACCAATCATCAGTTGAGTCAGTAGGATATACTTTTGACGAAATACGTTCGGTCTTTTGTACGGATGGCGGCTCAGTTGTTTCGCGTCTAGACCGAGTAACACGTTCGCCTCCAGGGTAGCCGTCATTGTCTCGAACGAGTTGCCATGACCCTGGATCAGTTCGATTGTCTCCGCGAACAGTACGCGCGCGTCTACAGCGAGATGTACGGCCTCCCGACGGTCTCATTACGCTACTTTACCGTCTATGGTCCGCGGATGCGCCCGAACATGGCAATCTCGAACTTCGTCTCGCGGTGCCTGAACGGCGAGCCACCAGTGATCTACGGCGACGGCCAGCAGACGCGTGAGTTCACCTACATCGACGACGTCGTCGACGTGAACCGCACGCTCCTCACCGACGACGCGGCGGATGGTGAGATCATGAACGTCGGCAGCACCGACACCATCGATATCGAGACGCTCGCCGAAGTGATCCGCGACGAACTCGCCCCAGAGCTCGAACTCGAGTACACCGAGGTACGGGAGGCCGACGCTGCACACACCCACGCCGACATCGAAAAAGCGAACGAGCTGCTGGGCTACGAACCCACACGGGACATCCGCGAGGGCGTCCGGGAGTTTATCGACTGGTACCAGGCCAACCGCGAGTGGTACGAACCGTTGGTTCGACAGTCCTAGTTCGGACTGTCGTTGTATTTGAGTCTCGCAGCAGAACGCTCAGACGCAGTACTGTATAGGTGACCGTCAGTCACCGTTCGTTGTCTCCGGCTGCTCGTGCTGTTGGCAAGCCGGTTTGGGACTCCGTCGAGACGCGACCTCGGTGGAATCGTACGTCAGTTCGGTACAAGACGGCGCGTGCGCCTCGATGACGTCCGTCATCGTCCCAAACTCATACCCACGAGCCCGAATCCGCTCGACCGCCTCGGCGAACAGCTCGAGCGACCCGTCCAGATTCCGTTTCATGATCGACTGCTTGGGCTGTCCAAGCTGATCATGGGAGTCAGTCTGGTAGAAGTCCTGCAGATGCGTGTTGAACACCAGCGGGTCCGGCAACGGTCCGTACTTGAGATAGGAGAGATAGGGGCGACCCAGCAGCTTGAGGTAGCTCTGGCAGACCGGGATCCGCGTGCCGGGCGTCGCCGCGATCGGGACTTCGACGAGGTCGTCGGTTCCCTCCGGACAGTACGGTGCCAGCGGTTTGTCGAGGTTGCTGTAGATGCCGGGTCGGAACGACGGAAAGATACTCGAGTCGAAGTCGAAGCCCTCCGCTTCGAGAATCGCGAACTCTGCGGGATCGATGTTGCCCTGCGGAGCCCGATACCCCTCGGGCTCGTAGCCGAAGTGAGATTCAAAGGCTTCCTTCCCCTTCCGGATCTCGGTCCGGAAATCGTAGGATTTCGACGTGTCGTGTTGGTAGGAGTGGAGGTGGAACTCGCTGTCCAGTTCGGTATCGAGCTTGTCGATGACCTCGGGGTAGCGCTCGATCGTCTTCCCGACGACGAAAAACGTCACGGGGACGTCGAGCCGGTTCATTTGGGCGATGTAGTCGTCGATGTACTCGAACGTGAGATGGTCGTACTCGGGGTCGTCGAAGTACCAGTCGTTCTCGAGATCGAGCGTGAGACACGCCGTGCGATCGCCGCTCACGAACGATCGCCTCCGTGATCCCATGTGGCGTCTCGCCACCTACCCGTCAGACTAGAGACTCTCAGCTGACAATTCATTAGTTGTCTCTGGTGTTCTTCGTTCTAATATATAGTAGTACCCCTCTGTTTGTAGACTAGTTTAATTGAATATGAGGGACTGCCACAATCAGCTGAACACGGGTAGTGGTGACGAGTACTCCTAGACGCAATCTGTTGCCATTCTTGGGAACGTACATATCGACGGTCCAGCGATGCCTGCTTCGTAGAGAGGTGGAAAGAGGCGTGACTCGTCCCCTTGGAATTCGGGGAAACTCGCCGATGCACTCGACGACCTCTTCGTGATGAACGCCGAACAGCCGGCCCAGATGGACACGCCGGCTGCGAGACGATCCTCGAGACGTACTCCTGGCGGGACACCGTCTGCCAGACGACGAACGTCTACCGAGAGGTCGTCGACAGAGAGGGTCAGGCGACAGAACAGCCCGTCGCACACCAGCAGACGAACCCAAACTGACCGTCTGCGCGTGGGCCCCTGCGAACTGATGGACCACTGGAGACCTCGAGGGCGGCTTATTGATCTGGAGTCGTACTACCCTGCAACGTCAACCAGGTGCCCACCCGCTGGCTCGGTTGCATGGACCGCAGCTATTCCGACCACGGGTGTATCGAGGCGACGCTGTAAATCGTGCCACCACCACTGGTGAGCAGTCACGCTCACCCGCTTCAGCACAGGCGAAACGAGAACAACAGCACTGCCACGAGTCGAAATCAGACAGAACGGTATGCTTTTGTGAGTGGGATATCATCACTCGGATAATGAATGTATTAGTGACTGGTGGCGCCGGATTCATCGGCGGCAACCTCGCGGAGGCCTTCGCACACGATGGCCACGACGTCACGGTCTTAGATAACCTCGATCCGTACTACGATACGGGGATCAAGCAACACACCATCGAGATCTGCGAAGAGGCTGCGGCCGACGCCGACGGCACGTACGAGTTCGTCAACGGCGACGTCCGCGACGACGACCTCACCGCCGATCTCGTCGGCGACGCGGACGTGATCTACCACCAGGCCGCCCAGGCGGGCGTCCGAACCAGCGTCGACAACCCGCGCAAGCCCAACTCGATCAACATCGACGGGACGCTGAACGTCCTCGACGCCGCCCGCGACTCCGAGACCGACCGCGTCGTCCTCGCGAGTTCCTCCTCGGTGTACGGCAAACCCGAGTACCTCCCCTACGACGAGGCCCACCCGACGACGCCGGTTAGTCCCTACGGCGTCTCCAAACTCGCCGGCGAGCAGTACGCCCGCGTCTACAGTGAGGTGTACGGCCTGCCGACGGTCTCACTGCGCTACTTCACCGTCTACGGCCCGCGGATGCGCCCCAATATGGCGATCAGCAACTTCGTCTCGCGCTGTCTCAACGGCGAACCACCGGTCATCTACGGCGACGGCCAACAGACCCGGGACTTCACGTATATCGACGACGTCGTCGACGTGAACCAACAGCTCCTCCGCGACGACTCGGCCGACGGCGAGATTCTGAACGTCGGCAGCACCGATAACATCGACATCGAGACGCTCGCCGAGGTGATCCGCGACGAACTCGCGCCCGAACTCGAACTCGAGTACACCGAGGCCCGGGAGGCCGACGCCACCCACACCCACGCCGACATCTCGAAAGCCAACGAGCTGCTGGGCTACGAACCCACGCGGGATATCCGCGAGGGCGTCCGGGAGTTCATCGACTGGTACCGGACCAACCGCGAGTGGTACGAGCCGCTGGTGCGCCAATCGTAGCTGTGTAGCACCAAACCCATAACGGAGCCAGCTATGCGGACCGTGGGGAGTCGACGTCGCTAGCTATCGGTCGGCTCCTCGCGCAAGTACCGGTCGCTCGGACGCACGGCAGTGGACGGCGCAGCTGTCCCGCTCGAGGGTAAGCAAAGTAGGGTGGGGTAGTTGACGCCCACGCGTCGAGTACTTCGCAGCCTGCGAACACAGTTCGGCTTGGATACGTCTCACCGTCCTGATGAGCGCGGACGCAACGCGGTACGCCGGCATCGGAGAGGAGGACGACACCAGCGTGAGCCTCGCACGGGAGCGCTCCGAACTCACAACCGCCACCAAATATTTGAAATATGCGAAAATATATTGAACGCAGCCGCGTATAGACACCCATGACCGAGTTCGACCCGGCACCAGAACCCGATCAGCAGCGGTGGCAAGCGGGAACTGATACGTTCGGCCGAGTCTACGAGGTCGCGCTTGGCGTTACCTCACCCACCCCACACACGGAGATTGCAGAGTTGGCGGACTGTTCTCCAAACGCCGCGAAAAAGCACCTGGATCGGTTGTCCAAGATGGGGATCGTTCGAGCGAACACCGACAGTCGTCCCCCACAGTACGAACGGAACGACGCATACCTCGAATGGCAGGATGCAAGCCGAATCGCAGAGGACCTAACCACCGATGAGATCATCAGTCGGGTCCAAGCGCTCGAGGAACGGCACGCGACGTTCCAAGAGCAGTTCGGAGTCACACATCCGACGGACGTGGCCGTGTTCGATCGAGGCGATCACGAGACCTACCATGAACGGATGGCCGCAGTGGGCAACTGGCAGGGTGTGCGTCGGGATATCCGGCTCTACGAGCTTGCTCGCCAGCTCTCGCAGAACGACGGTCACCTCATTCCAGCGTAATGAGTTCCCCACCGGATGACGAGCCACGGGACTCTGTTGGACCACCCGACCGACAGACCCTCCAACTGCTCGAGCGACAGCTCGGGTCAGATTCGTTAGTGACAGAGACAACGTTCGATCCAAACAGCCACGAACCGCGACTCCTCCGTGCAGTACTCGACGAAAGCCAGTATCCGGAGTCGATTACCACCGTCCGACTCGATATCTGGTGGTTCACAACCGGTGATTTCTCGGTGCACTATGTCGAAGAACCGCTCGAAGGGACTCGGTGGGAGTGTCGATGGGATCGCCATCCAAATTCGCACAACACTCGCTTGCACTTTCACCAACCACCAACTGCTGAAGCGGTAACCGATCTCTCCGTGCCTTCTCTGCACCCACTTGAAGTCTACTCGACGGTCCTTGCTGCAGTCGAAAAGCGAATCGAAGAACTGTGGTCATCGTGAACCGTCTCGAAGCTAAGCCTGAGGATACTCGGCCTGCTCCCCCCTGGCTTGGCACAGCGAGTGCCGGGCGCTCGGACGCACGACAGTGGACAGCTCACCTGTACCGCTCGAGGATCTCCTCGAGCAGTGACCGTCCTCGACACAACACCAGTGGATTGGTCCGCCCCGCGGTCGTCTACTGCGCCCGTCCGATCAGTACGCCGGTCGCACCGACACCATCGACACCCAGACCCTCGCGGGGGTCATCCGCGACGAACTCGCGCCCGCCTCGCCCTCAAGTTCACCGCAGCCGGCGAAGCGGACGCCGCCCACACCCACGCCGACATCGCGACGGCCACCGCCCTGCTTGGCGACGAGCCCACGCGGGATATCCGCGAGGGTGTCCGGGAGCTCATCTACTCAGACGAATCGGGAGTGGTACGAGCCGCTGGTGCGCCAGTCCTAGTACTCGACGACCGGTCTCCGGGACTTCCGTCCTCCATTCGACCGGCGACCCGAGAACGTGCGTTCACCCGAACGGCTATCCGCTCGAGTCAGCTATGAGCCTCGAGACGAGAAACGGAGGTAACGTTTCCTGTTTAAAGATTTTTTATACATGGAAAAATCTATTATACGATGACCCCATCTGTCAGTACTATGCAAGCTGTCGTACTCGCCGCCGGCGAAGGCACGCGGCTCCGACCACTCACGGAGGACAAACCGAAGGGGATGGTCGAGATCGACGAGGAGCCGATTCTGACCCACTGCTTCGACCAGCTCGTCGATCTGGGTGCGGATGAACTGATCGTCGTCGTCGGCTACCTCAAAGAGAAGATCGTCGAGCACTACGGCGACGAGTACCGTGGCGTCCCGATCACCTACACCCACCAGCGCGAGCAGAAGGGCCTCGCCCACGCCCTGCTCTGTGTCGAAGAGCATATCGACGACGACTTCATGCTGATTCTGGGCGACAACGTCTTCGAGGCGAACCTCGAGGACGTCGTCCGCCGCCAGCGCGAGGACCGCGCGGACGCGGCCTTTCTCGTCGAGGAGGTGCCGTGGGAGGAAGCCTCCCGCTACGGCGTCTGTGACACCAATGCGTACGGCGAGATCACCGACGTCGTCGAGAAACCCGACGACCCACCCTCGAACCTCGTGATGACTGGCTTTTACACCTTTACGCCCGCGATCTTCCATGCCTGCCATCTCGTCCAGCCTTCCAATCGGGACGAGTACGAGATCAGCGACGCCGTCGACCTGCTGATCCAGAGCGGTCGGACGATCGACGCGATCGGCCTCGAGGGCTGGCGCATCGACGTTGGGTATCCCGAAGATCGTGACGAAGCCGAAGAACGGCTGCAGGAGGCCGAGCTGCCGGCGACGGCCGACTGAACGGGACTCGTGTCCCGCTGGGGCGTGACCGACCGATCTGTGAGCAGCCATCGAGCTGGATGCCCACCGAGGCGATGACTCCGCCGTCGGCCCGTGGTGGGTAGCTCAGAACCGTCCACCCGAACCACTCGCCCGTGAGATACCGGTCGGAACGACGGACCACACACAGCGCCGCCCATAGTCAGGGATGTCGGCCGGCTCGTCCGCTCGGAGCCACCCGAGAAAGCCCGCCGACACGCTCGATGAGGGCCTCGAGACGGCCGCCGAACAACACCGGATAAAGTACGTTGGGCCGCGGGAACAGACAGGCGATCGCTTGGGCGAAGTCCCGGCAGTCGGTCGGCTCCCCGTACGCCTCCCGACCGGTCGGACACATGGGCAAATCGATGTCATCGGCCGGTCGTACGGCAGCACCTCGACGACCTTGTACTGGTCCACACCGCCATCGGAAAGCACCATCACTGCGGTTCGCTCGACGCGTGTCATAGCCGCTTCTCTGAGGCCATGAGCAGGCGCCCCTTCCCTGCCGGACTGCTCCCGCCGGGCAATTTCTCCCCGACTCAGCCTCCTACTACAACCCACCATACAGTAATTATAAATACATACAACAAAATAAAAGAATTAGACTCAGACGGAGGACTATAGTGGGAACCATCATCGTCGAGTTACAGAACGGCCGCCGCCTCACGTTCGACGAGGTCGTCGTCCTAGATCGAGAGAACGGGAGGTGGCTCCGGTGTGTCCGCGCGGAGCCGAGCTCTCGCGAGGACCTGCCGGAGACAACGAAGTACTACCACCTCGCGAGCGACGTCGATCAGGTCCGCTGGCGGACACCGACTCCCGAGTGAGCCCAGACGACGAGGTGCGGGCGGCGTGGCTCCAGCACTGACGGCCGAGGAGATTGTCAACTTCGAGGTCGCGCGGAGTCCCCTTCTGCTCACGGCTTCGCCGTTCGCATGGTCAGCGGAACCTTCGGTTCCGCGCTATCCTCAAGGAGCGACCGGAGGGAGCGAGTAGGGAGAGGAGGAGCGCGTTCGCATCGGTCACAAGCACCAATCTGTAAGTAGCCATCTACTCACATTGAAATTGTGGCAGACGACTACGTGCGTCGGACGGCAATCACTCGTCTTGAGGTTACGGACGAGCAACGCGACCTCCTCGAAGATACTATCTCCGGGTGGAAGCGTGGTTGCCAAATCGCCACGGATATGGCGTGGGGAAAGTGTAGCGCGAAAAGCGACGTACAGCCCCTCGCCTACGACGACGTACGCGAACACACCGACCTCGGTAGTCAGCACGCGATTCTCGCCACCCACCAAGCTGCACAAGCCATCACCGGCTGTATCGAACGTCGGTCGAAAGGCAAGAAGGTGAGCAAACCGACCTTCACCGCACCCACGGTGAGGTACGATACTCGGACTATGACGCTGTTTGATGACGATACGGTGTCGCTTTCCACCACGGAGAGTCGCGTCCGGTGTGACCTTGCTCTACCCGACGCCGACGATGGCTACCAACGGCAGTACCTCGATTCAGACGAGTGGAGCGTCACGGAAAGTACGCTTACCGCCCGTGATGGCGACTACCACTTACATATCGGCTTCCGCCGACACAAGAATGACACCGAGCGGAACACCGCCGAGGACGGAACGGTTCTCGGGGTTGACCTCGGTATCGAAAACCTCGCCGTCACAAGCACCGCCTACTTCTTCAGCGGGCGGAAGTTGACCCACAACCTCCGCGAGTTCGAGAAGGTACGTGCCGGACTCCAACAGACCGGGACGCGAAGCGCCCACCGAACGCTCGAACAGTCGAGTGACCGCGAACTTCGCTACGTCCGTGACGTACTACACCGGGCGTCGAACGCCATCGTAGACGAAGCACTCCGGTACGACTGTGACGTAATTGTGTTCGAGGACTTGACTCACATCCGCGACCGAACCGGAGCGTCGTGGGGTCACAAGTGGGCGTTCCGATCACTCTCCGAGCAAGTGGAGTACAAGGCCGAAGCCGAAGGAATCTCGGTGAAGCAGGTGGGTTCGGCGTACACCTCGAAGCGGTGCGCCGAGTGTGGTTTCACAGCAGACGAGAATCGCCCGATCCGAAACGACTTCCGGTGCGTGAAGTGCGAGTCGGAAGCGAACGCGGATTACAACGCAGCGAAGAACATCGGGATGCGGTATGTCCGTCGGGGCCAACAGTCGTCTCGGCGGACGGGCAACAGTCAACTTGCCCTACAGTCTGGAACAGTGATGTCCTCAGGTTTCGGAGAAACCTGATGGGCTGCACGAGAGCTTGCTCTCGTGAACACCAAGTGGCGGATTTACCGCCCACCCGGAAGGGTTCGAGGCCGAGTTCATGGACAAGCCCCACCCTCCACGAGCGAACCCGTCAGGGTGAGCGAAGTAGGGTGGGGGAGTTGACCAGGCGACACTAACCCGATCGAAACTGCATGGCGCCACGAGGCTCGAGCGTCGTGGGTTCGGCGCTCTCGGTGTCAGTGCCAGCTATGAGACCGAAAGCGAGGTTCCAGATCCGACCACAGTTGCTCGAGGCAATCGGAGGGAGACGGTAGCCGGCCGAACAGCGGTCGAGTCGAGAACGACTCGGCAACGCAGCCTTCACCCTCCAAGCGGGACTCGAATTTACCACGATGCAAGATCCGAAATATTAATCTTCCTTATATCACCATAGTTATTAGTAACTGGCCGCGAACGACCCGAGTATGCCACACTGTAGCGACTGTGGAACGTACGTCACCCGGGATTTCATTCGAGTGTTCGGTGTCGACGGAAGGGTCACGGGCTGTCCTGACTGTACGACCTACCGGGAACTCAACAACGGTAGCGCCGCCGACGACACGGCTGACTCCCGCACAGAGCAACTCCGAGGAGAGAAACGCCTCCGCTAACCGAACGCCGCGCTCGGAACTCTGCCGTTTCACCTTTCAGAGTCACCGTCTCGCTCGAGAGCACCCTCAAGCTCGGAGGGAATGCTGGGGCTGGCGCGGACAGGGCATACGCCAATCAAAATGACGGAACTAACGGTCTCAGGCCTCGACCGTCTCGAGGACGCGGTCCTGGAGTTCCTCCTCTGACAGCTCGCCGCGGTTGTACGCTTCGACCCACTCGGTCTCGACCGCAAACTCACTGACCTCCTGGCTGCCGTCGGTGGTTTCGACCTCGCCCTCGAGCTGCTGGGATGGGGCATTGTTGCTCTCCACATACGAGCTATAGACGGCCAGAATGCCGTCCATATCACTCGCGAGTTCGAGGGTCGAGGTGTCCTCCTCGGCGATCAACGTTAGGAAGCCGTGCGTATCGTCCTCGTCGTAGTCACCCACCTCGCCACTGTAAACCGTCTCGAGCTGCGTGACGAACTCCTCGGTCGACAGCTCGGCGTCGGTTTCGTCCTCAGTGTCGTTTGCAGCCGTCTCGTTCTCGGTGTCGTCTTCGGCCGTCTCGTTCTCCGCATCGTCTGCAGCCACTTCGTCGGGGTCCGGTTCGTCGTCCGATACCCCGTTCTCATCGTCGGCATCACTCTCGTCGAGCCCGTTTGCACCGTTCGCTCCGTTCTCATCGCCGTCGTCATCAGAACCGAGGATGTCCGAACAGCCGCTGATCAACATCAGTCCGCCGATACTAGCAACCGCCTTCCGTCGTGTCGTCTCTACCATGATAATCTCTGGAGTCCCCTCAAAGGGGGAGTGGGGCCCCTGCTGTGACACAGGACCGGGCCCGAACGTCTGAACGCTGCTGCGTCGAAAAGGAATCAATTTCCAAGCCCAATATTATTGTCGATTGTACTTTCCTCCGTTATCTCAATATCGGACTGAGTTATATCCATCCTGGCGGTCGCCAGACACCAACCGCCTACCGGCAGCCGGTCGCGTACCCGTCACGGGCCCAACCGACCAGATACCCCCTCGCGTAAGCGATCACTCCCCGCTGTCGTCGGTACCGGAGCGCCCTCCGTTGTCGGCCTCGAGGTCCGTTTCAGGGCCGATCTGCCCGCGGTAGAACCCGATTGTGGCCTCGTCTGGGACGCGTTCAGCAATGGTCTCAGTGTCGTGGAGGAGGTAAATGACGTCGTTCGCTCGGAAGAACGCAGTCGCCTCCTGTGGAACATCGGCAATCTCCTGGAGAGTTGCGACGGTCGTCTGCTCTCCGACCGTTATTTCCGCCCCGTTGACCACGACAGTGTGTGGCATATGATGTGTTTCTCACCTGTCTGCTTTGTAAAAACACTAGCTGAATATAGTCACTGTGAAAGACAGGAACGCTTAACGGGCTTCCAGTTCGTCCCGTCAGCAAGGAGTTCGCTCGAGCGAAAGTTGAGTACACCGCTCCAGAAGTACGACCCGCTCAGCGGCACGCTTCGCTTGTCTCCGTGCCGTCGTGGTGGGCGCTATCCTGAAACCGTCGCCCGAACAGCCATCGAGTATTCACAAGACACTACCTGCGAAAAGAGGAGAATCAATCGGGGACCCCTTCGTTCGAATCAGTCAGCTCCATGGTGTCTTCAGATGGCTGTTCTGAAACCGGGAGCGAATCCCGAAAGCGAGCGACAGTCGAGCGTGCTTCGGGAAGGTCCTGGTCGCTCATCGACCGCAGGAGTGTAAGCGCGCGGCGAGCACGCGTCCGCTGCCAGGACTGCTGGCGGTGTTCGTACGTCCGGATCCCGCGCAGGAAGTCGGTTTTCGAGAACTCCGGCCAGTACGGTGTACAGAAGAAGACCGCGGCCTCAGTCCCGTTTGCATGCCACGGCAGGAAGTTCGAGGTCCGTTCACCGCCGCCGGTTCTGATGATGAGATCGACGTCGCGCAGCGGGGTCGCATAAAGTCGCTCCTCGACGGCGTGAATATCGACCTCGTCGGGCTCAAGGGTGCCGGCGTCGACGTCGTCGGCAACGCTTCGCGCAGCCTCGAGGAGCTGGGACCGGCCACCGTATGCGAGGGCGATGTTGAGCACGAAGTCGTCGTATTGCTCTGTCTGGGCCGTCGCGTACGTAACCGCCTCCTGGACGCGTGTCGGGAGACGGTCGACGGTCCCGATCACGTTGATCCGCACCTCGTTGTCGTGGACGCGCTCGGCATCAGCGAACTCATAGAGCTTCTCACAGAGCAGGTCGAACAACGGTTCGTTCTCCTCGTCCGATCGCTCGAAGTTCTCCGTCGAAAACGCATAGAGTGTCAGTTCCTCGACGCCGATCTCCTGACACCACTCGAGGACCTGTTCCGTCGTTTTCGCGCCCGAACGGTGCCCCTCGTGGGTATCGTCCCCCTGCTCTCGAGCGTACCGCCGGTTTCCATCCTGAATAACAGCGACATGAGACGGGGCACCCGACACTTCCTCAGAAAGAAGCTCTTCGTAGAGTGCAGTAGCTTGCTTCCGTATCCATCCATCCATTATAATAACGCAAGTAGACACTCACATGTAAGTTGCGATGATCCTGCATCAAACTGACCGGTATTTTACACACTGGAGCGCTGGTTACGGTCGTCCTCATGAGTCGAAGTCCGTCAACAGACGATCACCCGCTCAAGCACGGTCTATCCGCTCGTAGTCGGATACGTAGCGCGAGCGTGAGTCGTTCGAACGGCACCGATCGCTGCGACGCTCGAGACGGTATCGCCCGAAGCCACGGTTCGTCGTCGATTGGCCTGAACCCGGCTTCCCCTGTAACATCGTCGGTAGCGTTTCCGATGTGGGAGCGGCAGAGAGTACCGGAGTAGCTTTCTCCGAAAGTAGTCCGCACCATCTACCTACGATGTGTGAGGATGTGCTCCAGCGAACGAATCTGGGCCACATTAGTATGCCGGATGAAGGACTATATGTTAAGCGATCGAACTGAATGGGTGTTTATAAATGGTAGTAGAGAATATACTGCTAGTTATATAAGTATAAAAACTTATTAGCTGGTCTGTGTGATAAGTACCTGTAAATGGATAGACGAAAAATCCTCCTCGGTAGTGCTGGTGCGTTCACAACACTCGTTGCTGGCTGTGCTGGCAATAGCGAATCAGAGAGCAGTGCGGGGAACGGCGCCGACGACGACCACCCCGGAAACGGAGACGGTCAAGGGAACGGCGGCGACCGAGGGAACGGCAACGGAAACGGAGACGACCACCCTGGAAACGGAGACGATCAAGGGAACGGTGAGGACCGAGGGAACGGAGAAGACCGCGGACGACCGGAGGAGATCCCTGGGTTCATGCCTGATGAGTCTGAATTCGACAGCGATCTTCTCCGTATTGAGAAGTTCGAGCGTCGCGGTCGGAAGCTCACCGTGTGTCTCGTCGTGATGACCGACGATCTTGCCGAACTCCGGAGGGAGTTCGACGAACTCGCACCCGGTCTCGAGCGTGGAATCACCGACGCTGAGGGGTTCTTTTCCGAAATCGAGGAGATCGAATTCACGCTCGAGAACAAATCCAGAGAGACCCTGGTTTCCGTCCATCTCAACGCCGCCCGGCTCCGCGAGTTCATCGACGGCGATCTGTCGAACGAGGAGCTGGCCGACATGGCCCGCAGCGAGATCGAACAGGCGTAGGTCACGCCTTGAGTCACTTGGCGATCGTTTCACACTACGTTTTTAACGCCGATCAGTGGACGCCGCCCCTTTGCTCGCGACATGTATTTAGCGGCAGTCCTCCCCGTTCACGGACCTCGGCGTTCTCGAGTAAGGGAGGAACAGTCAGAGATGATCAAGTGGAGCCGACCGGCTCACTCGCCAACCGGCGATCATCGCGGCGCTCGTCCCAATACCCACCGCAATTCCGACTGCGACACCGTACACCCAGGGTGCCGTTTGGACGAGACCCTCGAAGCCGACGACGAGTTCCGAGAGACGGTTGAGACCGATCACAGCGGGAGGCGTAAGCGCGACCCCGATCGTTCCGCCGAGGACGCCGATGACGAGCCCCTGTCCGATCACCGTACAAATGAGCAGTGACGACGACACACCCTGGGCGGTGAGCGCTGCAAACGTTTGGCGCTGCTGGTAGACCACGAGTGACAGCAGCGACACCGTGAGTGCAACGCCGGCGCTGAGCGCAAGCACGATGAGTGCGCCTGCGGCAGCGAGGTGGATCACCTGCTCCTGGAGCACGGCTGACAGCTGCTCCTGGTTCGAGCGGATCTCGTACTCGGGGTACGCCGACTCGAGGTCCTGCTGGACGGCCTCGACGTCGGCATCGTCCTCAACAGTGATCGTAATGAACGTCGCCGGCTCGGTCTCGGTCGTTCCCGTAATCCGATGGAATTCGTTGAGTGGCAGCGTCACCGTTGGTGCCCCGCTCATCTCCTCAAACGTCGAGGAGATTCCAACGACGGTGAACTGGGTGTCCTGTGCAGCGGTAAGCGAGCCACCGACGCTAACTGTGTCTCCGACCGAGATATTGTGTGTTCGTGCTGTTTCTTGATCGATGAGCACCTCACGAGTCGTCTCCACCTCCTCTGGGTCGTCCACAAAATGAGGATCGGTCGGTAGCTCCCCGCCCTCCGTCACCTCGACGGCTGGGCCACCGCCTGACACGCCCGTTGCAACAACCGACTGTGGCTCGTCCGTCTCCCCGTTGTCTAGATATGCCATATCGAACGCCAATGGAACCGCGTCTGAAATGCCGTCGTGCGATTCCATCTCGGTCGAGAGGGTTCGTGAATCGTAGAGCGTGTTCTCGAACCCACCGCCGCCATCGGCCGTCATCCGGGTTTCACTCGAGGTCACCCACAGGTCACGGTCTGCCGTGTCGAACTGTTCCTGGCCCGTCTCGAGGACACCGAGTCCGGTACTGACGAGCAGCGTGATCGCGAGCACGGCAAGCGCAACGCCGATAACGGCCAGGAGCAACTGGAGCTTCTGTTGTCGGAACTGGGCGATGGTGAGTCGTCCGGCGGTCTGAAGTCGTGCAAGGCTCCTGTTCGCCCAGCGGCGACTTCGGTCGATCACTGCGGCACACCTCCTGAAACCCGCCGGGCGACTGCCAAGAGGATCGGGAGCGAAAGCAGTCCCATGAGAAGTGCAACACCGACGCCATAGCCAACGAACAGCGGATGCGAGACCGCGATCGGCTCGGCGGTGAGTGTTCGGACGGCAACGGCGTTCACTGCTCGAATGCCGAGCAAGCCACCGATGGACCCGATAACGCCCCCAATTGCCGTCATAACGAGTGTCTGTGTGCCCACGAGCTGGAGCTGGCTGCGGACTGACACGCCCATCGCCGAGAGAACCGTCAGCTGCTGGCGATCCGTGACGATCTTGAGCCCGGACGTCGTAACGACGAAGAGCGTGCCGATCGAGAGCGAAACGACGAACGCGGTAAGGGCGAGTGAAAGGGAGAGCTCCGAGTCCTCCGTGTCACTCGCCATCATCTCGCCACGGGTGTTCACCGAGGACTGTGGATAGATCTCTGCCAGCTCCTCGTCGACGCCTGGTGAGTCAGCCCGAACGACGAACTGATCCGCCTGATCGTCTGCCCCGGCACCAGTGACGGCCTGAAACTCGCTCAGCTGTAGGAGTGCTGAGGGGACACCGCCACTCGCACGTGAGTGATCGTCGATAGCCGTCACCGTAAACGAGCTGTTGCCGGCGACCGTCACCGAATCACCGGCCGAAACCGACAGCGTCTCGGCGGCACTCTGGGAGAGGACGAGTTCACCGGTCCAGTCGTCGGCCGTGTAGTAGGGGTCGTTCGAGGCGAGCAGGTCGGTGTCGAGACCGCTAACACGATCAAGCTCGGGGGAGTTGATCACCCCGTTGATGAGAACGAACTCAGTCGTTCCGTTTGCCTCGATCTGGTGGACCTGAGACAGCACCGGTGTCGAACCCTCGACCCCCTCTTTCTGACGGATTTGGGTGTTCGTCTCGTGGACCGAACCAAACTGTGGATCGTCAGTCGCCACTAACGGCGAGTCCGGACTCTCCGTTTCGGGTACGATCCAGTAATCGAGATCGTCATCGGCGACTGTCGCGCCTGTCGCGAGGCCGATACCAAGTCCGGTGACCGTAATCAGCAACGCGATGACAACAGCGACACCGAGAACGCTGAACCAGACCCGCTGTTTTGCGGTCGCGGTCGCACGCGAGGCTGTTTGCCGGGTACCGACGGCGATCAGGCCGACCCACCGTGCAAGGAGTCGCCGAAGCCTCATCCGGTGATCTCACCGCGGCTCGTACGATCAGCGATAGACCCATCGCGGAGTCGGAGTAGTCGATCGCAGATATCGAGCGTTTCGCGATCGTGTGAGGCGAGGACGACCGCCCGGTTTTCTGCGACGCGCTGGAACTCTTGGAGTATCGTTCGGCCAGTGTCCGTATCGAGTTCCCCGGTCGGTTCATCAGCGACGACGAGTGCCGGATCTGTAACGAGTGCACGGGCGATCGCAACGCGTTGTCGCTCGCCCCCGCTGAGTTCTCCCGGTCGGTGCGTGATTCGATCTCCGAGCCCGACACGCTCGAGCAGGTCGGTTGCCCGCTGTCGACGCTGTCGCTTGCCAACACCGAGTTCGACCAGCGGAAGCGCGACGTTTGCGCGAGCCGAGAGCGAGTTGAGGAGATGAAAATGTTGGAACACGATTCCGATGTGCTCGAGTCGGTGTCGCGTTCGGCCGCGTCGTGACAGCGCCGCAAGCTCCGTCCCTTGGAACGTCACCGTCCCTTCGGTTGGGTGTTCTAATCCCGCAAGGATATGCAGCAGTGTCGATTTGCCGCTCCCGCTCGGACCCGCGAGGCCGACGATTTCTTCCTGCGAGACCGCAAGCGACACCGTATCGACCGCGCTAATAGTAGGTGGGGGTGATCGCCCAAGGGCCCGGGCGATCCGCCCTGGATTGGACCCCTGCGTGTAGACTTTCCTCACGTCCGACGCGGAAACGACAGCGGACGGAGTACTCGTCTGCCCGTGTGAATTAGCCATACTAGTGAAGAAATCTGGGGGTAAATAATAGCCTTGGTATCATAGATTTAATTCCCAAGCAGACAACAATTGTGATACACTCGGAGAGTTACTGATCGCGAGATCGACAGCTGTGGGTCGACGAGTCAGACGGTGTGGAGAGCGGTCGGTCGGAGCGCTCGAGGACTGCCCCGACGCCGTAGGGCGAGCTCGGACCAGAAGTGAGGAGAGACACCGGCTGCCAACGCTGCTGATTAGACCATGTACACTCGGTCCGGGAGTTGCAAGTGGGTGCATACCCGGTTCCTGCCTGACGGCCGCGAGCACACCGCGTTAATATTCCTACCGAACTACAATTGATGTGGCCGAGTCACACGACACGAACCCACCTGTCTGACATCCGTCTGACTGGTGTTTTTGAGTGCCAGCACATACTATGGAATATGGACATAACAAGCCTCAGGGGTACGCCTGCTGGACCGCTACTGGGAGCGATAACCGACACCACGCCACGACGCGTGTTCGCCCACCGACACGGGGGGCCACAGTGAGTTACGGGAGTTCGATGATGGTCCGGCGATCGGTTCCGCTCCTGTTTCTGGCAGTTCTGACCGTCTCTCTCGCGCTACTCGGCTACTTCGGACTGGTGAGTCTGCTGCTCGAGTACAGTCACTCCTGATCCGCTCGCGGGAACAGTCTATCCGTCTTCGACGTGTGGTCGAGGCCCAACTCGCCGCGATCCCCGATCGGTTCGAGCAGCGAGTGCCGACTCGTGATGAAAGGACGAAGCGGTGGCCACCTTCCTAGTCCGGAAGCGACCGCGAGTCGAGGCGCTCACCGTGAGACCACGCGTGATGGCTCGAGCGCGGCGGATTCAACACGACCCTTCGTCCGGACAGTCGGGTGACGGCCGAGGCTCGTGTGCATTGAACTGATACAGCCGTTCCTCGAGGTAGGTGTGTGCAACGGTCCCTGCCTCGGTGATCGTTACGAGGTCCCGTTCCTGGTCGTACGTGATGAGACCCGCGTCCTCGAGTGTTGGGACGTGTTGATGATACAGACTGAGATACAGCTCCGTAACGACCTCAGCGGAGATGCCGTCGATCGTCGTGCCGTGCTCCTCGACGACGAGTTCGTCCGCGAGATCGGCAAGTGCCACGACGTTGTGTTCGCGGACACAAGCTAAGACAGCTCGCCGGCGCCGATGGGCAAGAGCTGTGAGCTGGGGGTCCGTGTCAGCGTGTTCCATTGGCAGGCTGTTGCACGCTGGACTGGTGATGCAGATCGGCATAAGGCTGGCGATCAGGCATGAAAGGGAGGGGAAAACCCTAGTGAGCCAACCGGCGTTCTCAGCGAGGGCATGTCTGACTGAGTTTCAAGTAGTCGGCTGTGGTGGCCGGAACTATGCAACCACCGGAGCTGGGTGTCGAAATCGCCCGCAAGATTGCCGCCGAGAAAGGGGTCGAGCCGGCGACCCTCGAGCCGCCGGTACAGGCCGTAATCGACGTGACGGCACTCGAGAGGCTGGTTCACACCGGCCCACACTCCCGAACGGAGTTCACCGGTGTCGTTTCCTTTACCTACGGTGAGTACACGGTCACCGTCGATCAGACGGGCACCGTTTCGGTCACCCCACGGTCGGAACTCGAGCCGGGCGCCGACAGCCGACCGCAGCCACGAGAGGTCTGTGACACGCCAAGTGATCCTGCGTAGCCAGCAGTTTCGTACACTCTGTCCGCTACTTTTGAGGCGTTGACCGAGCGATGAGACACTGTCGGCTCGACCGGCGACTCCAACCGATCATCGAAACACGATCGTGTCACCGGTGAACAAAACTAACCTCCTTAGGAAGATTTAATAACTTCGTCGGGTTTGGAACAAAAGAGCACCCGTGGAGTGGCGGTGCTCACACTCGAGGACTGGTTCGCCTCGAGTGGTGGTGGTGGACGGTCTCCCGCTGACCGGGAGGAGTTGGTGGCTCTTCCACCCTCTCACGCGCGACGACACTCATACGGAAACTGAAAACCTACTCAGCAGCGGCCATGCGGCCGTCCAAGGGTAGTAACGATCACTCAACGCGGTGAGGCCGTGGGGGACACACCAACCCCACTCCTCGAACAGCAGTGGTTCACCTCAACTGAAAACTATTTTGGCCAACAACATCCCGACAGAGAGTCAAGTCGTCGCTAGCCTGCCGATCGTCCTCCCTGAGAGAGGTGAAACCGGTGCCTGGAGCTCTCACGGTGACTCGCTCCCCCTCTCATTCGGTTCACGACTCGCGTACTCGACGGACTGGCCGTAGAGAGAAGGACAGCCGACTCTCGGTCGGGCTGGATGGTCCAGGAAGCAATCTCGATGAGTGCTCGAGTATTTCGAAGGCTGTTGGTCGGTGGGCCGGTGAAGCGCAACGAGGTGCACCTCACTACCAATGGTACGGGTTTCCGGGCCCTGCCACCGACAGCTCAGTCCACTCCTGGTGGGAGCATACCTTTGGGGGGTACATACTGGACTCACACGTAAATCAGAGGCTGCTGTGAGAGGCTGTCACTAACACCGACTAAACCGTGGATACCATCTCGAAACGCTGCACCGACCAGGAACGCCGGAAGGCAGTCGGCTCAGTCAATACCGGGAGGTAACGTCGAAACCAAACCGGTTCAGATGATCCCGTTCTCTTGGAGAATAACGAGTAGCGACAGACCAATTCCAGCCACTCCGGCGATCCGCATGAGTTGATCTTGGTTTGGTATCATCGTGTTTGTGTGTGTATACTGAGTATAATAATATATTGGTTCTGACCGGTATCTGACCATAGAAAGCCGCGGTCACAGACCACTCTTCAGCAAAAAGGACTATCGAGAGTTTAACTGGCAGAGGGTGACTCCAATCGCAAACGGACAGGGGGTACCCAGTTTTATAGCTGGATCCAAGTAGAGTGCCCGGAGGGGCTTCGGACGGCGATTTCACCGGATCCGAGGGACGGCGACACGATCAACAACGAACTCCCTACCAGCGAAAGCCACCGCGGGTAGCAGATACTTCACAGCTCGGCACTCGGTCCCGCCCGTACGTTCGGTACCACGGTTAATGTGACCGGGGTGAGAATCCGTCGGGGTATGGAACGCGCGACCGTTCGTGTGACCGGCGTCGTCCAGAGTGTGGGATTTCGACCGTTCGTCTACCGGCGGGCACTCGCACACGAACTCCGTGGAACGGTTCACAACCGTGGTGGTGCCGGCGTCCGGATCGAACTCGAGGGGGCGAACGATAGCATCGACGCGATGCTCGACGACCTCCGAGAAGAGCCGCCACCGCTCGCGAGCGTGGACTCCGTCAGTGCCGATCGCGAACGGGTCTCCGAGGCCGTATACGACAGGTTCGAAATCGTCGACTCCAGTACCAGCGGGGACGGAAGCGGAACGATTCCACCGGACACGGCGATCTGTGCGGCCTGTCTCGAGGACGTTCGTGATCCCGACTCCCGATACCAGGGGTACTGGGCAACGGCCTGTCTCAACTGCGGGCCGCGTTTTACCGTCATCGACTCGCTGCCATACGACCGATCGGCGACGTCGATGGCCGCATTCCCCATGTGTGAGGCCTGCCGAGAGGAGTACGAGGAGCCGACCGACCGTCGATATCACGCCCAGTCGATCGCCTGCCCGGACTGTGGACCGCGTTTGCGCTACGGCGAGACGAGCGACGACACCCACCCGACGAGCGACGCCGAGAACGGACGCGATCCGTTTCCGGAGACACTCGAGAACACCGCCGACGGCACGGCGGCGATCGAACGCGCTGCTACCACACTCAATCGCGGCGAGACAGTCGTCTTAAAGGGGATCGGCGGCGCACACCTCGCCTGCGATGCCACCAACGCCGCAGCGGTTGCCCGCCTCCGCGAACGGATCGGCCGGCCGGAAAAACCGTTCGCCGTGATGGCGCCGGACGTCGCTGCCGTCGGAGCGTTTGCCTCCCTTGCCGCTCGAGAACAGGAGGCACTCGAGTCGCCACGACGGCCGATCGTCCTCCTCGAGCACGAGCCATCCCAAGCGGAAGACGATGGCTTGAGACTCGCAACCGGTGTCGCACCCGGACTCCACACCGTTGGGACGATGCTTCCCTACTCGGGGGTTCACTATCTCCTCTTCGAGGCGGTCGATACACCGCTGGTACTGACGTCGGCGAACCGCCCCGGGAACCCGATGCGGACCGCCAACGGACCCCTCGTTGCCAGTCTGGGCGCCGTCGCTGACGGCTTTGTACTCCATGACCGCCGTATCGCTGCCCGCTGCGACGACTCTCTCGTGCGCGTCGTTGACGGGAACCGACGGCTGCTCCGTCGGTCACGAGGGTTCACCCCGACACCGGTGTCGATCGACTCCACACCCTCGACGCCGATACTCGGGACGGGCGCTGACCGCGACGCGGCTGCCGGCGTACTGCATGAGGGGGACTGCTATCTCACTCAGTATCTCGGCGATATCGACGGTCCCGAGAGTCTCGCGTCGTTTGAGAGCGCTGTCGACCACCTGCTCGACGTTACCGGCCTCGAGCATCCGCCGATCGTCGCCCACGACGCCCACCCGGCGTTCGAGACCGCAGACTACGCCCGCCGACTGGTCGCGGCTGGTCCGGCAGAGCGCAGTGTTGCCGTCCAACACCACCACGCCCACGCCGCAAGCGTCCTCGCCGAACACGGCCTCGAGCGCGCCGTTGCGTTGACACTCGACGGATTAGGGTACGGCCCCGACGGCACGCTCTGGGGCGGGGAGGTGCTCGACGCCTCCCTGGCCGACTTCGAGCGCGTCGGCGGCCTCGCGCCGGTCCCGATGCTGGGTGGCGACCGGGCAACACGATACCCGGGGCGGATGGCCGCAGCGCTGCTTTATGCCCGAGAGTCGGATCGTGTCGTCGACCGCCTCGAGCGCCATGACGTCTCGTTTCCTGGTGATGAGACAAAGCCCGACGACGTCGTCCGACAGCTCGAGAGCGGTGAGAACATCCCGCTGACGAGCAGCACTGGCCGAGTCCTCGACGCGGTCGCTGCCCTGCTCGACGTCTGTGACGAACGCCGGTATGAGGGTGAGCCGGCGATGAAACTCGAGGCACTCGCAGCCGACGGGAAGCCGATCGCAATCGACGTTCCGACGGCGCGGGCTGATGGCCGGCCCGTGGTCGACACCCCGGCACTCTTCGCCACCCTCGTTGAACTGCGTGAGGCGGGACACTCTCGATCCACCGTCGCGGCGACGGCTCAGGACGTACTCGCTCGCGGGCTCGCCGACCTCGCGATCAGCGTCGCGACTGCTCGGAACCGAAAGACGGTCGCGCTAACTGGAGGGGTGGCGTACAACGATCACATCGCGACGCGGATTCGCGAACGCGTTACCAGTGCAGACCTCGAACTGATTGTCAACAAGCGTGTTCCAGCCGGTGACGGCGGCATTGCCTACGGACAGCTCACGGTAGCAGCGACTCGAGCGGCCCGAGATCAAGAAAACATATAACCCACAGTGTGGGGTCGATTCTGGCTATAAAGACAACTCGTACTCTGCACAGAGTGTGTCGACTCGTGGGAGAAACCGAGTTCGGAGCGTGTGACAGGGCCGAACTCGATTGATAGCTCCGGGCTGGTACCCCAAAAGTCTGAGCCGACCGTAGTGAAAGTGGATACTGAGGCCACCCAAGAGCCATCCACCTACTTACGACGATACTGAGAAACCGAGTGATGTCTCGCACGCCTAACGATGCGGGCCTTCTCCAGCTGTCAGCCAAGCCAGTCAAGGACCTACGTGATACGCAAGAAACGGAGGTGGCTACCGAGGAGTGACCATGTTCCCGGCTCGAAGCGTAAGCGTCCGGTCGAACAGGCCCTCAAGCGACCGATCGTGACTAATGGTCACGAGCGCTGTCTCCGTACGGTGTTGAACGTCAAACAGTACGTTAGTGAGACGATCGGTCGTCTCGGGATCGAGCTGTCCGGTCGGCTCGTCGGCTAAGACGACGTCGGGTCGGTTCGCGAGCGCGCGGGCGATCGCGACCCGCTGTTTCTCGCCGTTGCTGAGCGTCACCGGATACCGGTCCGCCCGGTCGCCAATAGCGAGCGCCTCGAGCAGTTCGTCGACCCACGCCTCGTCGCGGTCGCCGCCGTGGTGCTGGGGCAACAGGGCGTTCTCACGAGCGGTCAGATCCGGCACCAGCTGGAAGTCCTGAAAGACGACTCCGATCGTCTCCCGGCGGAGCCGGGCACGCTGCCGTTCCGAGAGCCCACTGGCGTCCGTTCCGTCGACCAGCACTCGCCCGCTGTCGGGCGACTCGAGCAGCCCGAGTACCGAGAACAGCGTCGACTTCCCGGTGCCGCTCGGTCCCTGGACGAGCGTCCGCGAGCCGGCCGGGATCGACAGAGACAGTTCCTCGAGGATCGGTTGGTCCCCGCGACGAACCGAGACATCGTCGACTGCAAGCACAGGTGGAGCCATGGTTCTGTTTTCCATTCCTTAATATATTATTTTTTCTACCTTGAGATAGGTCCATATATCTAATTGAGTGAGAAAATTTTAAGAAGTATGCTCTTCCTGAATACTACCGAAACGGTTCAAGAGAGCAATATCGGGAAGGGCCATCAAGCCAGTAGATCGAAAGTAGTGTAAAAGTCGCTCGCCATCTGATTTGGGAGTCCCACTCAGACCGAGGTAGAAGACAACGATCTGCTGAAGTGCCTCCTTTGAGAACACAAGCGTTCCAATATAATGAGTGGGAGCTATTTGGTTTTAAAAGTTCATAGACTGGTACGAGCCTGTGCTGCGCCAGTCGTAACAAATACGCGATTGGGCGGCTCTGGGTCGAGGTTCCTTGGTGAGACAACTGAGTCCCATGACCACTGTGGATGCCGCGACGACTGCGCGTCGAACACATCCGATACCGACTCCAACAGATTGAATCCCGCCCTGAGTTCCTCGGACGAATGCTACGGATGGCAGCGTCGCCGCCCGAATCCGGTGTCCGGGACGCAATACAGCAGTCGGTGTCGACCCCAAACGTATTTTAGATACCCTCGTCACGGACCCGAGGGACGTCAACGTCGATCACAAGGACGGCGTCCGTCTCGGTGGCGAGCGCCAGTCGGTAGACGTGGTCCGAAGCCCTATAACCACCATTGCTGACAGTTCTATGAAAGGTACTTTTCACGGAAGTCACAAACAGCTATTGGCCTAAAAACGCGGACCACAATTACATATTATTGATTGATAGATCATTCGGGATATGAATTGATCGAAAGATGAAGACTACCAACAGCGCTTCTTTCTCCGGTACGAGATAGCTCTGTAGAACATGGCAGGAAACAAGAGTGCAACTCTTAGATTGTGGTGTATGCTCCAATCAAAGCACCAGTTAGATCAAGTTGAGAAATGTCAACATCGCGGTCGACTACGGACCGTCGAAGGGAGGTTTGCTCGAGCGTCACCCCAGGAAAGACGACCGATCGCTCGAGATTGGATTCCACAAGTGTCGCTCCAGGCATGACGTGAACGTTTTCGCCAATAGACGTCTCTTCGACTGTGGCGTCGTCAGCGATACGTGAATCACCGTCAAGATGCCAGGCAACGGCATCAAGATAGCTCTCGGGCGTGCCGATATCGAACCAGGCTTCGTCGAACGTGTAGGCGTGCGTCGGGGTCCGATTCTGGAGCCACTGGATGAACCAGCCCGGCTCGTCCGGGTTGTTCCCGTCCTCCAGGTACGTCGGAAACAGCGAGACGGACTCTCTCGGAAGCGCATAGCAGGCGATCGAGACGAGCGTGCTCTTGGGCTCGTCGGGTTTCTCCTGGAAGTCGACGACGCGATCGTCCTCGAGTTCGACGATGCCGTACGACGTTGCCCGCTCATGGGAACCGACGTCGTACGCGGCGAGCGTCGGTGCCTCGTTCGTTTCAAACGCATCTATGAAATCCGAGAGATCGAAGCTGATCAGGTTGTCGCCCGCGATGACGAGGAGGTCGTCGTCGATTCCCTCGCGCTCGATCAGTTGCGCAAGTGCGCCGACGACGCCGAACTTTTCGTCCTCGGCCGTTGTCTCTTCGACCGAGACCCGTGGTTTTTCGAACGAGGCGTTCTCGAGGTGTGTCTCGAAGTCGGACGCGAACCGCTCGTTCGTACTGACGTACACCTCGTCGACCCGTTCGTCGGCTTCGAGTTCCTCGAAGATCCGATCGATTACGGTCGACTCGCCGATCGGGAGAAACATCTTCGGCCGATGCTTGGTGATCGGCCACAGTCGAGTGGCGTACCCACCCGCAAGTACGACGGCCTTCATTCGTTCCGATCACCGATTGAACTGTCAATGCTAGTTTCCATCTCTGTAATCATTTGTGCGCCTGCTGGCGCTGGGATCTTCCCGTGTCTCTGGAGTCGCGTTCAATGCGACACGACCTCACTCACAACAGGCAGTACTCTCTAAACCAATCACAAATAGCTATTGATCACACGTATTCGTTTGATATTTGAATACCCAATCCAGAGAGAGCATCGATCGTACCGCCGATACCGTTACTCCCCGTTTTCAAGTTCCTACAAAAGTCGAATATTTCGACATAGCAGATACTCGTTTTCACCCATTCAAACCCCACATACTGGTGACTTGTGGAACGAAATTTATTGGAACACACCTTACGGACTATCTGACTGCAGCGGGTGCTGACGTCACCGTCGTTGATGATTTCTTGGTCAGAACCGAGCACTGGCTCACTGACGAGTTCGACCTCGTCTGCCGGCTGGCAGTCTCGAAGGCGATCAACAGCAAGCGACCGCGCGAGCAATCCGAGGCGAACAGGCAGACGACCTACACCTTCCTCGAGACGGTGGAGGAAGTCGGTGTTCACGAACTCGCTACACGTCGATGGTCTACGGTGAGGTCCCGTGACCGACGCCCGAGGACTACACACTGCTCAAGCCGCTCACTCCGAGTGCGGTCCGTAGATAACCGTGTCGGGGTGCATGAAGCCAGAGACGGTACTCCCCTCGCGGAGGAACTCGGAGTTCATCCCGACCCCGACGTTCTCGTTGTCGTTCGCGCCGTGGTGGACGGCTGACTCGAGGACGTCCGCGATATTCATTGCCATCGCCGTACTCTTGATGACGACGAGCTACCGTTCGGATTTCTCAGCGAGCGCTTCCCTATTGCTTCGACAGCGGCCGCGAGTGCGGTGAGACCAATGTTGTCGTCTGCGTGTCAACTATCCCACCCTACTTCGCTCACCCTGACGGGTTCGCTCGTGGAGAGTGGGGCTTGTCCATGAACTCGGCTTCAAATCCTTCCGGGTAGGCGGTAAATCCGCCACTTGGCGTCACTGTTCCAGACTGTAGGGCAAGCTGACTGTTGCCCGTCAGACGAGACGACTGTTGGCCCCGACGGACATACCGAATCCCGATGTTTTTCGCCGTGTTGTAATCCGCGTTCGCCTCCGACTCGCAGTTCACACAGTGGAAGTCGTTACGTGCCGGGCGATTCTCGTCTGCCGTGAATCCACATTCGGAGCACCGTTTCGACGTGTACGCTAAACCGACTTGCTTCACCAAAATGCTCTCCGCTTCGGCCTCGTACTCCACTTGTTCGTACAGCGTTCGGAACGCCCACTTGTGACCCCACGACGCGCCTGTGCGATCGCGGATATCGGTCAGGTCCTCGAACGCGATTATGTCGCACTCATGTCGGAGTGCTACATCTACAATCGCGTTCGAGACTCTATGCAGTACGTCGCGAACACAACAGAGTTCGCGCCCACTCGACTGTTCGAGCGTTCGGTGGCCGCTTTGCGTCCCGGTCTGCTGGAGTCCGGTGCGTACTTTTTCGAACTCGCGGAGGTTGTGGGTTAACTCCCGGCCGCTGAAGAAGTAGGCGGTACTGGTGACAGCAAGGTTTTCGATGCCGGGGTCAACCCCGAGGACTGTTCCGTCCTCGGCGGTGTTCCTCTCAGCATCGTTCTTCCAACGGATCCGCTGGCGATGACAGAGATATGCAGTGGGTTGATTGTTCACGTGAATCTGCAAGAGCGTTTCAGTAGCGTATGTGTTTTCGTAGAGAGGTAGAAGTGATTTTATCAAAAGCCAATGCTATCGAGTTGCCAAAATACCCTGAGATTGTATCAGACGGGACTGCTTCCACAGGTAAATAAGCAACTCTAATAAACACTCTCAGAAAGTTGCACCGAAGAGATAATTAATAAGCAATTGATATAGCCTGAATATGGGCTCTCAAGTGCATGTGGGGATATTTTTGCCGAGGCTAGGGGTTGGTGGAATAGAACAGGTGGCGGTAAATCTATCTAACAAGCTATTAGAATATGGGTATAAAGTCGATATAGTCTTAATTAATAAATCTGGTGAATTATTAGAAGACATCAAAAGAGGTGTTAATATAGTGAATTTGAATGTGGACTCTGATTATAAAATACCCATAGAATTGAGAGAGTATCTAGTCTCTAAGGAACCTGATCTTCTGTACTCAATGCTCACACCGCTAAATATCATAGCTATCATGACAAACATTCTTTCAGTGGGCGATACTAAAAATGTAGTGAGTGAGCATAATATGATGAAAAGCAAAGTCACAAATTACAAAACCAATGCATGTTTTCAGTTATCAAAAATATTGTATCCATTAGCAGATCATATTGTTACAGTCTCAGATGGGGTCTCAGAGAGTGTTAGAAATAACACATTAGCTAGACAAGAAAGTATATCAAAAATATATAATCCTATTGATGTGGATGGGATTAGGAGGCTCAGTGAGGAGCGAAGTGGTCATCCGTGGATAGATAATCCGAGTACCAGAATAATAATATCAGGTGGTCGACATGAGACGCAAAAAGGCTTTGATACCCTGATTAGATCGTTTAGTCAGACGAATCTAAAGAAAAACAAACTACTCCTGTTTGGAGAGGGACCAGAGACTGATAACTTGAAAAAGCTAGTCTCCGAGCTAGATGTGTCTGATTCAGTGGATTTTTTGGGATATGTTGATAACCCGTATGCATATATAAATGAATCAGACGTGTTTGTTCTTTCTTCAAGACATGAAGGATTTGGCATTGTATTAGTTGAAGCTTTGGCATGTGGCTGCCCTATTGTTTCAACAAATTGTGAGAGCGGTCCGTCAGAGATCCTAGCTGATGGAAAATATGGACAGTTGGTACCCGTAGATGATGAACAAAAAATGGCCAAAGCAATTGAGCAGGTACTGAAATCCCCCTCTAAATCAGATACACTCAGTAAAAGAGCTAGTGACTTCAGCGTAGATAATTCGGCTAACCAATACGACAAGCTATTTCAGAGATTATTAAAATAAACCAAGTTTCCGTCTACCGGATTGAGTCAAGTAATATATGAAGAATTGGATGCTAGAGGGCAGCTGTAATAGTGTAGCTGAATAGACCAGAAGAGTTACGAACGTTATCAGTGTAGAATAAATATATAGATATTAGTAGAAAATACAAACGAAAATATTATAAACTCGTTCTGTTACGATATCCTAGAATGAAAAGTCAAAATCTGAGACGAGCACTTCATCTATCAAATAGGTTTGCGAAGCAATCCAAGTATTATCTGGCAGCCAAACTTCCGCATGAAGTAGGCGTACAAGGTTCATACAGTACCGGAAATATCGGCGATCTTGCGATCGGAACGGCAATAAGGGCCTGGTTAAATGATGAAGATATAACAAGTAGACTGTATACGAAGAGGATGTGTTCAACTAGTGCGTCGACTACCATTCTGGGCGGAGGCGGAGTTATCCATGACAGTCCCCCCTCCGATCTTGAAAGGAGACTGTCCTTTTTAAATGAGAATAGTGTTTTTCTTGGTGTCGGTGCGAATCCAATCTCGAATGAGAAATCTCAGCAGCTGCTCTCTGAAGCATTAGATAAAGCAAATTTAATAACGACAAGAGACCAACGGTCTACAGATGTACTTCAGCGGTATACGGACTCAGAGGTCATAACAACTGCCTGTCCTGCACTCACTCTCCAACGCCCAGATGCGGAAATCAAATACAAAACCGGCATCAATTTCAGGCCGGGATTTTTTAGAGAAAAGTATGCTGAGTATCATAAAGATAGACTGAATCTAAATGAGAGTTCGAGTATAACACTAGGCGAATTAGATGAAGAATATATAAAAATTTGTCAAGAGACAATTGATCAAGTTGCAGATCCGGTTTTCATACCTTTTACTATAGAAGACGAGAGATTTGCAAGAGAACACCTGGACATTGATGTGAAAAGATATGAGTATTCTGCATCGAAAGCACTGAAAGACGTGGCAGAGGTAAAAAAGATGATTTGCACACGCTATCACTCCTTGGTGTTTTCTATCATCTGCAACATTCCCTCAGTAGCTATCGCGTACGCACCGAAGGTCGAAGAACTGGCTGAAAGAGCAGAGATCGAGTACTGCTACCCATCGCAAGATTCGGGGACATTGGATTTCAAACAGCCTAGCGGGCGAGGAGAAATAATCGATCGATCGAAAGAGAATTTTCGCCTACTACGTAAAGAGATATAACTGATTTTTCCTATGTGGGAAATGAAATGTTTTCCACGGATTCTCTGATGCATTGCTCCGGCGTCAGGGACTCAGAGTCAATTTTGATTATATTTTCACTATTCAGTTTTGACTTTTCACAAATAGTTCTATAGTATGATCTGTACCGTTCCAACCTATTTATTGCAGTCTCATAGTCACAGTTTCTCAAACTAGATGCGACCTTTTTTTCTCTATCTTTTTGCCTTTGTAAACACGTCTCAGGTGTCGCATCAACGAATAGTAGATAATTGGGAACGGGCAGCTCTTGGAGATACCTGTAACCATTCTCCTCACTCTGTCTTAGCATTTCAGAAGCCATTTGATACAATCCCTCATCAAATATGTGAATGTCGTCCCCTCCCGACTTTTCTCCCACAAACATATATTTAGATGCCGAGTTGAGGTACATCCGTGGATAATTCTCCCGTTTGTCCTCGTTCCCTTCCTTTATTATCAGTCTGTATAGATCACTGTACTCTCTTTTGAATTCCCTAACATAATGGTCTCTGTATTTGTATTTCCATATTTTGTCGAGTACATAATCGTATAGTGGAGTGGAAATATGATCTATGGCTAATTTATAATTTCCCAGCAGATCTCGCTCGATATTCTCTCTAATTACTTGATCAGATGAGTGGATAACAGGTTTGTTACCAAGTCCCCTTTTGATAGTAGATTTGCCAGACCCCGGAGGACCAATGATTTCGATCTGGTTCATAATGTTTGTAACTGTCCTAATTAGAAAATAGTGTCTATTACGAACTGTCTCTCTGTACCTGTTTGAGAAGTGATGGGGCGTTGAACAAGATGGCTCAACCGCTCGGAGACCTGCCCGGCGAGAGCGACAAGGGAACGAGCGGACGGTGAGCGCTCTGACGGGCGTCGCCGTCGCGTTGTGCGGTCGGCACGGCACTGATCCGGTGGCTGTGGTTCTGCATGGGTTCGTGAGAAGCGCGATCTCTCGGACGCTGAATTGTCGTCTAGTAGCCTAACGTATATAGATCTTCACTCTGAAGATATTCCACAATGGTCGAGTTGTTGTCTAACCCCTACGAAGGGGTTGATTGGAGTTCCATCAGTGTTCACCGGGCGAACTTGCATGGACACTCTGACCGCCAGCACGGAGAGCGTTTCGAGAGTGCAATCCCTCCTCAAGAGCATATCGAGGAATACAAGCGCCAGACAGATACTACCGTTCTCGCGATCACTGATCGTGCCTTCTCCGACATCCAGGATCCCCCAGAACCGACCTACCCCTGGGGCGATTTTGAGTCGATGGATGGACCGAACTCGGAGAGCTACGAAAACGTCAGTCCTGAAGAAGTGGGACTCATTCCTGTACTCGGCCGCGAAAATCAGAACGACTCAGAAGGAAACGGGATCCATCACGTAATCACACTATTCACAGATTATGGCTCGTCGCTCGACGCAAGCAATGCAACATCCGAACTCGAGGTTTTCGAGGAGTTACAGGAATGGGAGGACGGCAGATTCGTGGATACGTGGAAGGAGTACGATCCGATTGCGTGGCTAGCCCATCCAGGGCGCTACCACAACGCAAATGAGTGGGAGTCATACCTCGATCACTTCAACGCTGGGTCACACGTTATCGGACTCGAAATTTGGAACCAAGGGCTCTCGAGATACGATCGAAATGATGAGAAACTCTGGGACGTTCTCCTATCAAATTTGATGCCCGATCGTCCGATCTATGCTCTCGGCGTTGATGACGGACACTGCTGGGAAGAGGGCAACGACTTTGACATGGCGCATGTCCAACTCTTGCTAAGTGATTGTAGTGCCGAAGCGGTCCATAGGTCACTCCAAAACGGCTGGTTCCACGCGGCCCGTCACGATCCAGTTGGCGCAATAGCGCCGACAATCAACTTCGTGGACGTTGATCGCGATGAGCAGGTCATCACTGTCAACGCCGACGACTACGAGACGATCGAGTGGATCAGCAATGGTGACGTTATTCACCATGGAAGATCGCTACCTTACGGAAAGATGGAGATCTACAACTACGCACGCGCAGTCGCAAAATCTGGCACTGGAGGAGAAACAACAACACAGGCGTTTGGCTTTCCATCCAAAGACATCGAATGGACGTTTCAGTTGTCCCGAAAACCGCTGCGTACACTCCCAAAGCGAGCGGCAAAGGCGATTCTCAGTCGGTTCCCTTAATCAACACTCCGAAACAATTACCTTTAGAATGACTAATATCGATTATGATCGGACCGTTCTGGAGGAGTAATATCGTTTCACGAGGATATCAGATATCAACATATCCACTAAGACGATGGCACCCAACCGGCTTGATGCTCTCAAAACTTTACTGGTCGATTGCACCAGTCTTGTATGATAGGTACACTTCTAGAGCTGTGGCGGATCCGTATCAAGTACATTGGATCGATCCTGACAACATCGTACACTGGAGTGGACGCAAGGGCATGCACAACACACGGTGGGAGTCCGTTGGATCTGTTAGATCCGGCGACTGGGATCAAAAGACGCCATCTGACCGGAGTGAGTGGCTTAATGATCTGCTCTTTGCCGACCGGTTCGAAGATTCTGTCTTTCACCAATCTTTTGAGGAGCATTATCAGAACGGATCGCCGTGGTCTGAAACCGAGCTAGTGCAAACGATCAAACAGAACGTTAGCGAAGATGACCCGTATCACTCATGTACGACGGTTGCAGAGGTCGACCAATTTTTCGAGAGCGTTGACGAGGTTCATCAATCAATCATACTAAACGGGTATCAGACACAAAAGCACCTCCAAAAAACCGCCGAAGGTCGGCCGTATGCTAAGTTCAAATCGCGAGTAAGGGATGAAATCTGTATCGATATCGGTCGCAGTGGAGAACCATTATTTGTCGACGGCAAGCACCGCCTCTCGCTCGCAAAGATTCTCGATCTCGAGGAGATTCCTGTCGTGATTTTGGTCCGGCATTCGAAGTGGGCCGACGAGGTCAACTAAATTTACAACCCGCGAAAGTCTATTTTGTATCGATATCTGGTGACGTCGCGATCTGTTTTTGATTCACTCACGGCAAGTACTACTAGCAGTCTGTGAACTATCTGTTGGGCCAGCTAGGATTTAATTCGAGAGATGAGAGATAGTCTTCTCGCTTTGAGGTACAGACGACTATACGGGGATTGCTGCTCGCAACTGCTGCCTTTCAATTAGCCCAACAGAAACCGTGGCTACTAACCAAACTAGCCCTCCGAACCCAACTACTGTCAAAAGTGAAACAAGGCTATTGATTGAAGCCACGAAGGGAAAGATTGAGATTGCCATGACGGCTGTGACAATACTAATCTTGGCAAAATTAAATCCAATTTCTAACCAATCTAAATCAAGTTCGAGATGAAGAAGGTACACGTTCAGCGCTACATATATTGTATAGCTACCCGCTGTAGAGACCGCCGCACCAACAATCCCGATCGAGGGAATTAGAATGATATTCAATATCAAATTTATAATTGCTGCGCTACCTTTCGCATATGCACGGTACTTCGCCTTGCCGAGGTAATCAAGACCACCACCTGTAACGTATGAGATTGTCTGTACAACTAAGTAGAGGGTTAGAATTTGTAACACGATTGCGCCACCTGCATATTCAGGGCCAAACACCAGTTCAAGCGTCGGCTCGGCGACAAGAATTAGTCCAACCGCAGCAGGCAAATAAAACGTGAGTATACTCGTCAGTGCCTTATTGTAGAGACGTGATGCAACATCGAGATTTCCGCGATGGATCTGCTCGCTATATCGAGGAGTGACAGCGAATCCGAGTGAGTTTGCAGGAGTTTTCAAGAAGGTCATGAGCTGCTTGGCGACAACGTAATGGCTTACCGCAAGTGGTGTCAGAAAGGCCCCTACAAGAATAATGTCTACACGCTTCAACAATGTATCACTGTTGTGGGTCAGAGCGATCGGGGCGGCATACTCAGCGACGCGACGCCGAAGGTCGGGTTCTATCTCTTCTCTGATGCTGCCCGAATACAGATAATAACTAAAGCCCATTCCGAACAACGCTGCACTGAGTGAACCGACTACGTAGCCAGTTATGGCACCAACTGCACCGAACCCCGCAAGAACGAGTCCGATCGCGAGAATCGGACGAAGTATGGAATCAACGAGTTTGATGTAGGCTGCCCACTCAATCTTTTTAAACCCTTGACATATCTTCCGGCTAGAATCGAGAAACCCACTGGTAGCGACGAATACCGCACCGACCAATAACAAAGCTTGGAGTTCTGGATCCCCCATAATCGCCGCTATTTGCCCACTAAGTAGTACCAGTCCAACTGTAGCTATACTAAGTGTAATAAAAAGAGAAACCGCCGCAGTTTCAATGATATGTGGAATCTGACCTGGACCGTTCTCTTCATACTCTGTAATATATCGCGCAGCAGATTTTCCTAGTCCAAGTTTACCCAATAATGTAACAAATGTGAATATAGAGAGGGAGAGATATACCAAGCCATACTCTTCAGGAGATAAAAGTCGGGCAAGCACAATAACCAATATCCCGCCAGAGAGGCTCTTAGCGACCTGTGATACTAGGTCTGCTTTGAACCCGGACTTGATATCCTCTACGAGTGCCATTGGCTACGGTATCAGCAAAGACGAAAATAGTTCTGTTGATTTCACGCTTTGCTATGGTTTTCCAAATGAATGAACAACCGGTCTAGCGGAGACGGAGAGTAACGCCCCGATAGGCGTTCGCCGTCCGTTCGTTCTTCCACAATGCTTCTGAGCCCCCGTCGTAGCTCCCGCTGACTAGGGCTGTGAGCAGGTGGTCCAACAGATACCATAATCCGCTCACGTCTCGAACTGTCTCAACTCGTCACTGTCGTTCTCTCAACACTCAAATCAATAATGGCAAGTCAAAATCGCTCCACAATGGGAGCGTGTCGCAGCCCGACCTGATTATCTCTTCGCGAAAGGGGTTCAGTCTCGTGTTATTCGAGACGACGTATAGTCGTCGAATAGCTACGTGATGGGCAGGCAATAACCGGCGAACAGTTGTCAAATCCTGACAGGTGGGCACTCACTTTAGTCAGCTCAGTTGACTACTAGCGACAGTACTGCCGAACATCAGTGTTTGAATAAATCTGGCTGAACTCGGATTGCAGTTCGGTCTCAAGATCCCACGTCAGCTGGTATGTTCCGGCCGGTCCGGCATGGATATCGTCTGCGTTATCACGGTACGCTGCGCAGCTATGATCATCGTGAATCTCACCGTCGAATATACTCTCATTATATGATTGATACACATCTGGATTGTCGAGAGCTTCGATATTTTCTATCAAGATCTTCTGTTTGTACCGGTGATCGGTATGAACTGTGTCTGCGTGGGTTTCTCCCCAGCTCTTTGCCTCAACATCCGTTTGCTCAAGGTAGCTCTGTGACGTATTAGGGTAATCTGGAGTTGCTGGAGCAGCAAACAGTTGAACCGAAATAAAAGCAAGAATAGCGATAGCGACGAACGACTTCCGAGGACCAATTTTAACAATGAGTGTGCCAGCAATTATAACCGCAAGAAGTGGTTCAGCGAAAAAGTGAATCCGTCCGTTTGCAACCGGCGCGAATATCGCACCGATAGCCATAGCTACAACTACTGCACAGATCACAAGGATGTATACGACCCCGTTCCTATCATATTCGGTAAGGGAGAGATACAGCCAACAAATCCCTGCAATAGCCAATCCGACGACAATCTGCATTGAATATGCTATTAGTGAGTACGGATCACCATTGAGAGCGACAGCAGCCGTTGGTTCCGCCGTGTCTAGTCCCGATGGAGACCCTCCTATTGCCAGAATTCTGGCGATAGCTCGCTCGGTATAGCCAGTGATATGTTCCCACTGAACTGCGAGTAATAGAGCCGATATAGCCGAGATCATGGTAAAACTCCGGGTTAGTGGCAAAGCATCTCTATTTCTCTTGCCGATTAGTCGTAGGATAGTAATAGCAAGAACCACAGCAGCGAATGCAGACATCATTATAAACACCGATATCTTGTGTGAAAAAACACTACTGATGAAAAACAGGCCGAGGAGAAGAAGACCCGTATGACGACCGATTGCCATCGTGGTGAGTAAGAGACCAACCAATAGGAACCCGGCCCAAAAATAGACCGAGATCGTCTGTGGCAACGCGCCAAACGAATACATATGAGTATGTGTAAAAGTCGCAGCAAAGACACCAGCTACGAGAGAGGCATCAGTATCATCCCATAGCCGCCAAACAATTGCTGAAGTAGTAGTCGGAAGTGCAAAGGCCGTAGCTATTGGCCAGAGTATGTTCGCTACAGGAGCAGAGATATCGAGCACGATAGCCACTATAGCTCCTAAAAGAAACATAATAGGAGCTGAACCATAGAAAGACGAGTAATTATTAATTGTATCTGAGCTTCCACTTTCTATAACTGACTGCGTCCACAGAGCAATTCGGTCAGGATCGGTGCGCATTACAGAAGCTCCAAACTGCGTTGTCCAAGAAAGGTGAAGTGCTGTAACAAACCCAACAAGTAGAATTGGTACAATTAATTTCCCGCCTTTCAAATAGAATAGAACAATGACACCCATCGAGGCGATGAGTGAGATGGGGAGTACAGGAAAAAGTCTTTCAACAAAGTGTGTACCAAGGACCATCCCTGAAAAAAGTAATGACAGGATTATAACAACAGCTTTGTCACGAGTTTCGATCATCATTTTAACAATTTTTCTTAAATCTGGATAGGGCAACAATCTCCACAGGGATTGCAATTAACAATGCGGTTGCAGCAATCATTTCATATTGGTTAGTTTCAAACATACATCCAAAAATGTATCGTTAATTATTTTTGATATTTATGGGTGGTAGCTCCTTGAGGATGGCCTCAACAGACGCATCAACATCAAGTTCGTGGCTGTTGACGGTTACTTGGGTCACCGAGCGGTGTTTTTGGGAGTGTTCGTTCGCAAGGTCAACCACTTGACTGTAAAGTCTGTCACACAGCTCTGCGGCGTCTTGGTTTTGTTTCTCCGCAATCCGCTCGATACGGCTTCGGTTTGAGTCTCTCTGTTGAAGGCGTGAAAGCGACTCCTCGCCGCTTGCGTCAACAAACACGATGATTCGGTGTGAAAACGTTGGAAATTGCGCCAGAATCTGTCTGATATGGTTACGATCTTGATCACTGGTTCCAGTGAGTAGTACTGACCACAGTGCTTGAAACTGTCCTTGGTCAAGAATGTCAATACCGGACGCCGACGCAGATTTCTCGGATATTGTGTGGATATACAGGCAGTAAAGGGTTAGCTTGCAAAAGTCGAACCACGATTGCTGACCGGTTTGAAGGAGCAGTCGTACGATTCGTACCGACTGAATTGGGTGACGAACGAGCGCCATCGCTGCGAACACAACCATGATTAGATACCGTTTGATATCTGACCCAGTCCGATGAGTTACAGCGTAAGTTCGGTTTCTAACTGAGAGGGATTGTGAGGCGAGTTTTGACTCAAGTTCACAGGCAATTGTTGATTTGCCCGACGCCGGATTCCCCACAAATTCAATAGTAATCGAATCAGGAGGTATTGTCATTGCGAAGAGAAAATACATAGAACTGAATAATAGTATCGATACGAATGATTGCTGGGAAGTCTACCGGTCCTACCTATGGGAGATCAATAATATTGAAAGAGTTTCGGTCAAATAGCTTGATGTGAATTACTACCGATACTGGTGATGACTGACCCCTATTATTGAGTTCTATTCCGTCCGGATGAACGCAGGAAGACGATACTTAGACCGAAGTGCACTGTCATAGTAATCACACGGTAGCACGTAT
>NZ_JARUKV010000030.1 GCF_029688865.1 Natronococcus sp. A-GB7 | reverse complement strand
GTCCGTACGACGGATCGTCGTAGCGTCGAGTTCGGCCTCGAGTCCGCCTCGGGACGCCGCCGTTCGCCGAAGAGGTACAGCTATTTGAGCGACGGGTTCCAATCGACCCCCGTGACTTCCGACGAGCCCGTACTGGCCGCGACCGACGTCTCGATGCGTCGCGGGGGCCAGCCGATCCTCGAGGCGCTGTCCCTGTCGATCCCGGCCGGCTCGCGGACGCTCGTCCGAGGGCCGAGCGGCGCCGGGAAGTCGACGCTGTTCTCGGTACTCGGGCTGCTCGAGCCGCCCGACAGCGGGCGAGTGCTGGTGGACGGAACGGACGCCAGCGGGCTCTCGGAGCGTCGGCGCGCCCGGCTGCGCCGGGACGCGATCGGATTCGTCTTCCAGGACTTCCAGCTGGTGCCGGACCTGACCGTCCGCGAGAACGCCGTACTGCCCCAGCACCACGGCGGCGACCGCGACGAGGCGTGGGTCGACGAACTGCTCGAGATCCTCGACGTTGCCGATCGGGCGGATCGGTATCCGGCGACGCTCAGCGGCGGCGAGAAACAGCGGGTCGCGATCGCCCGCGCGCTCGCGAACCGGCCCGACGTCGTCCTGGCCGACGAGCCGACCGGGCAGCTCGATCCCGAGACGACCGAGCGCGTGGCGGGACTGCTCGTCGACGTCCAGGAGTCGGTGGGTACTGCGCTCGTGACGATCAGCCACGACCCGTCGCTCGAGGGGCTGTTCGATCGAACCGTGACGCTTCGCGACGGACGGCTGCTCGAGGAGTAGGCGAAGGCCGCCCGAAACGCCGACGGCCGTCCGCCCGAGGACGCGCCCGCCGATCGGATCTCCAAACTGTGTTGGAGTGGGGAATTTATCCTTCGTTCACGTTCGGTAGGATGCGGACCATCCAGACGCTCTCTGGAACCGCCGCACACGGCTGGCCGTCGTTTGACGGCCACTCGTGGACATCACCTCTTTGCCGATCCTCTCTCCGTCGTTCGATACCGACAGCCGTGGTGTTCGTGGACACAGTTCAGCCAATATTTATATCACAGGCCGTTGCCCTCCTCTGTGATGTCCACGAGCGAACAGAAGCTAGCGGTTCCAGATGAGCTTGGATCACCACAGGCCAAACTCGTCTATCTGGCGCTGTTGGAGACGGGGGAGGCGACGGCGAACGATCTTCAGCAGCTGCTGGGGCTATCGAAACTGACACTGTTACCGATCCTCTCGTCGCTGGTTGCGGAGGGGTACGCCAAGCGGAGGAAGGGGACGTATGTCAGCCGGTGAGCGAACGGCGGTTCCGACCGCGACCGCAGATCCCGAGGGCAGTCTTCGGATCGACTGTTACGTGCGATCGACCGTTCCGGCTGCCGCCGACGGCGCGGTCGGTCGCGTCGTCGACCGACTCGAGGAACTGCGAGACGACGGCGCTATCGACGACTACCGGATCGTTCGGTGGCCGGCACAGCGTCGCGTAGACGGCGACGGCCGCGAGTCGACGCGCAGCGAGATCGTCGCCGAGTTCGAGCACTGGGCCGAACGGCGGGGGTGCTCGCTCGAGCCGGCGTTCCGACGACGTGAACTCCCGTCGTCGCCGCTCTGTCCGAGTTCCGGCCCGCGCGAGCGGGTTCGAGTTCCGATCGTCGCGCTCGCGCTTTACGAGTACGAGGAGGACGACGAATCGAACGGTAACGAATCGGCGACGGTTCGCGGCGTCGTCCCGCACACGGATCGGACGGCCGCGGGGACGGAGCGAACGTACACCGTCGAGGAGTGGCTCTCGGCTGCCGAACGCAGTTCCGGTCCCCTCCTCGAGAGGTCGACGAAGGAAACGGCTGGACGCGATCAGGTGACGCTCCTGGAGGGAGAACGATGACTGAGACCGACCGCGTCGCGGTGATCGGCGCCTCGATGACCCAGTTCGGGCAACGCGAGGAGTGGATCCTCGAGCTGCTCTCCGAGGCCGGCCTCGACTGTCTCTCGAACGCGGGTGTCGAGGCCGACGAGGTCGAGCACCTGTACGTCTCGAACATGACCAGCGGGGAGTTCGAGGGGATGACGGGCGTGATGAACGCGCTGGCCCACGACATCGGCGCGATCCCGGCGTACACCCAGCGCGTCGACCAGACCAGCTCGAGCGGCGGGGCGGGGATCTACGCCGCCTGGCAGTCGATCCAGAGCGGAGCGAGCGAGATGACGCTACTCGTCGGCGGTGAGAAGATGACCCACCGGACGACCGGCGAGGCAACCGATATCATCGCCTCGATCGCCCACCCCGTCGAGTACAAGGCGGGCGTGACGCTCCCCTCCTTTGCCGGGATGACCGCGCGTCACTACCTCGAGCGCTTCGACGCGCCCCGAGAGAGTCTGGCAAAGGTCGCGGCGAAGAATCACAGGAACGGCGTGGACAACCCCCACGCGCAGTTCCAGAAGGAGGTCGACGTCGAGACGATCCTCGAGTCGCCGATCGTCGCGGATCCGCTGCGGCTGTACGACTTCTGTCCGATCACCGACGGCTCCGCGGCGATGCTGTTCTGTCCGGAGTCCGTTGCCAAGGAGTACACCGACGAGTACGCGATCGCCGCGGGCGTCGACGGCGCGACCGACACCCACGTCGTCCACGAGCGCGAGGACCCGACCGTGATGGGCGGGGTCGTCGAGAGCGGGCAGGGCGCCTACGAGATGAGCGGCTACGGGCCTGAAGATATCGACGTCGCGGAACTCCACGACATGTTCACCATCCTCGAGTTCCTGCAGATGGAGGGCCTGGGCTTCGCCGAGCAGGGGGAGGCCTGGGAGTTAGTCGAAGAGGGGTACACCGAACGGGATACGGGCGAGCTGCCGGTCAACACCTCCGGCGGGCTCAAGTCGAAGGGCCATCCGCTGGGCGCCAGCGGCGTCGCCCAGGGCGTCGAGATCTACGAACAGCTCGTCGGCGAGGCCGGCGATCGACAGGTCGAGGCCGACGTCGGGCTCTGCTGTAACGTCGGCGGCTTCGGCAACTGCGTTATCACGACCATCATGGAGGCAGCACGATGACGATGGAAGCGACCCGCTACGACGACGGCACGATCAGCTACCCCGGCCACCCGCGAAGCCGGAACGGCGCGGAGCCGGCCGGCACGATCGACCTGAGCGAACACACCGCCGAGGTCGTGACGTGGACGACCAGCACCGCGACGCCGCCGGGCGTTCGGGAGCCCAACCACCTCGCGATCGTCGAGTTCGACCTCGGCGACGTCGTCGAGGACGGTGAGACGTCGGTCCGAGCGCTCGTCCAACTCGAAAACGGCGACGTCGAGACCGGCGACGAGGTCGAACCGATCTACACCGAGGAGCTGCGCGAACCCGGTGCGGGTATCAGGGAACCCGAGAGTCAGGACTGGGACGGCTACCGGTTCGAACCGGTGTAGGACCCGTTTCGGTCCGCCCGCGGCCCGACGTGTGAGCAGCGGACGGGACTCGCGCTCGAGGCGAACGATCGCCGGCTCGAGCGCTGCTCGCGACGGCAAAACTCCTTTCGCCGTTCGGGACGGTCCGTACTCCATGTGAGGCACGTACAGGTGCGGGTCCTGCAGCGCTCAATTCAAAGCGACCCGTCGACAGTGTGGCGTCTGTGGCACGAGCGGGGTCGAGACGAGTCGCGATTCGTGTCGCAGCTGTGGCACGAGCTTCGAAGACTCGGCCGTCCAGCGGTGTCCGCGATGTGGGTCCGACGACGCCGAACCCGTCTGAGACGAGTCAGGTGTCGGCGTCCGCGTCGTCCATTCCGGGCTCGTCGCCCTCGAGGTAGGCGTCGTTGCCGCCGGTCGCGACGAAGCGAACCTGCACGGCGGTGTCGCCCGTCGTCTGCTTGTTGATCCGTTCGTCGAGCCTGTCGATCAGCTCCGCGTCGTACGTTCCCGGCGGACCGCCGACTTCGACGACGACGGCGTCGATCTGCTGGGTCGCGTCGAGCGAGCTATCGACCGGGAGTCCCTCCTCGCGGACCTGGACGTCGACTTCGAGCAGGTAGGCGTCGTCGTACTCCGACAGCACCGCCTCGGACTCCTGGGTCGCCGTCTCCTCGAAGGCTGACATCTGGTAGGAGGAGTAGGTCACGCCGGTCAGAAACAGCGAGAGGACGACGATAACGGCGAGGAAGACGGCGGCCTGTTTGACGACGCGGCGCTGTGCGATCGAGATCCCGAACCCGCTATCGGGTCGGTAGCCGATGTACCACAGCGTCGCGAGGCCGGCGAGGTTGACCCCGAGGAGGTTGACCAGCACGAGCACCGTCGAACCCAGCGCGGCGGCGGGCATCCCCCAGGCCAGCGCGATGCCGGCGGCGGCCATCGGCGGCACCAGCGCGGCGGCGATCATCACGCCGACGATCGCGACCGAGAAGCCGGTCGCGAGGCTGAGAATGCCCGCGATGCCAGCTCCCAGAGCGACCGGCAGCAGTAACAGTTCCGGGGCGATCCGCTCTGCCACCTCGTCGATCTCGGTGAGTTCGGCCCCGGGCGGAACGAGAAACATCGACTGAAAGAGCCACGCGACGATCGCCGCGATAACGATCCCGCCGAGAACGCCCGAGAACTGGTAGCGAAGTCCTTTGAAGAACAGGTCGCGATCGTTGACGACGGTCCCGATGGACGCGCTCAGGGCGGGCCCGATCAGCGGCGCGATCACCATCGAGCCGACGACGACCGCCGGCGAGTCGAGCAGCAGTCCGACCGTCGCGACGATCGAACTGATCAGCGTCATCGCGAAAAAGACGCTGTAGGTCGGCGTCAGCTCCTCCGCCCGAGTCAGTAGCTCCTGTCTGGAGATCTCCTCGTCCTTGACCGACTCCGTGGTGTGTTCCTGCTGGAGTTCGTCGAAGTCCCTCGAGATAACGGTCTCGGCATCCGTGACGACCGTATAGGAGTCGTTCTCGATACCGACCTCCTGGAGGGAGTCGAGGATCGGTTCGACCGCGTTCGTCGGCAGCGGAAACGAGACGACGGAGTCGTACTCCCGGGTGCTGTGTTCCTCCGTGACGACGTACTCGATCCCCTCCTCGTCCAGCACGTCGAGCACCGCCCCACGTTTGCCTACCGGCACCGTGACCTGAATGTGTCGCACTGTATCGAACTGGAGACAGATCAGCAAAGATCCTCGGTCGGAAACTGCGTGTTCGGTTCGTGCGTCTCCGCGCGTCGGTCCCGGTCGCCGTCGCGATGAGGGTCGATACAGCCTCGGCGAATCGTCGGTAGTGGCGCCCACGGTCGTCTCGAGCGGGTTCCGACGGAACGCTCCCCTTCTCGAGGTTCCGCGTTGCTGACTGATTCCGGTCGCTCGTCCTGCCCACGGACCGAACACCCGTATTCGGCGGGTTGACAGATCGGATTCCGTGAAAAGAGAACATTACCCAAGACGGCGTGTTTCCGGTATGGATCGGCGCACCCTCATCGGACTAACGGCGGGAACCGGAATCACGACGCTGGTCGGCTGTCTCGGGGCGCTCTCGGAGGTAATGGACTCCGAGGGCGAGCACGTAACTGTCGGCGACGGCGACGCTGAAGACGGAACCGAGGTGATCGTCCGCAACGCCGGCCCGGAGGAGCGAACGGTCGAGATCGAACTCCGCCGCGACGGCGAGACGGCCCTCGAGCGGACCGAGACGCTCCCGTCCGAGGACGCCTTCGAGGTCACGCTGCTCGAGACCGGGACCTACGACCTGATCGTCGAGACCGAGACCGGACGGAGCGAGACCTCGGTCACGCAGCCGACGGACTGTGCGGACGCTCGAACCGAGATCATCGTCTCCGAGCACGGACTCGAGACGACGACCGCGAGTTCGTGTTGAGTTCCGGTCCGTCGAGCGCCGGACGGTTCGTGTGTCACTCCACGGAACTCGAGCCGGTAGACGTATTCGAGGGTTGCCATTTAGACGCGGGGCGACGACCTTCAAAAGCATTGGATATTCGATGGTTTCGATTACGTCTCGATGCAGATATTATCGAATGATACACATCTAACGGAGTGATGGCGTCCAGTATACGGTGATCCTTTCGAGAGAAAAATCGAACGGGCGAACGGTGGAAGTAGCTCTCGGACGATTTCGTCGTCGGATTAGTAGTTTGTAAGAAATACAATATACCGATATAGATATCACCGTTCAAAGAAGTAATTGAAGCGGTACTTTAACTCGGACGGTTTCACTGAGTAGTAAAATACACGTTACATTTCGAACTCCGCTTCGGAATACTGCCGCCGTTCGGTCGCGGTTGCGACGGAAACCGACGGCGGGGTATGATCTTACATACATACTTTTGTAAACAGGCTGCTATATACCACTATATATACGAATATAGTACTATTTTCTGTAGATATTTAGCAGTAATATCGGCTGTACAGCGCTCGAGAACCCCGATATAAGTCGGTTCTTCTGGTAGCGGAGCTTCTGCTTCGGCGAGTATGTTCTATTTCAGTAATTCTCTACATATTAAATTATCACGACCGACGGAGAGCGGCCGCCCGAAGCGGTGTTAGAACACAAATCCGGATACTGTTGCGAAGCAGTAACGACCCGTCCGAAATCCGGCCAATCAAACACCGTCGGGGTAGAATATTCAAACTACACACAGAAGCATTCGCAGAGTCGGGACGGGGAACTGGGCGGCGAGATTCGAGACCGAGCGTCGGACCCGTCCGCTACTCCGACTGTTGACCGCGCCGATTCGCCGACGAACCCGTTTGCACTCCGCCAGCCCGCGGAGATCGAACGAACGAGCGGATCCGAGATTTCCGTACGCCTGGACGACAACTATGTAGTGCTATATAGTAAGATATAGGTACGACGGTCGGCCATACACCAGTTCGTGAACTCGCGTTCGTATGCACACGACGAATCATCTCGGAAGGAACGATCGACGGACGGGACGTGATGAGCTGTAGCGCACTCGAGGGAGCGGTAATCGACCTCGACGGAACCGTCTACCTCGGGGATCGGCCCGTCGCTGGTGCCCGGGAGGGGGTCGAGCAGCTCCGCGAGGCGGGTCTCGATCTAGTCTTTCTGACCAACAACCCGATCGAAGATCGCTCGGTCTACCGCGACCGGCTTCGGACGCTCGGTATCGACGCGACGACCGAGGAAATCGTCACCGCCGCGTGGATCGCGGCCGACTACCTCGCGACGGCCCATCCCGAGGATTCCGCGCTCGTCGTCGGCGAGCCGGCACTCGTCGAGGAGCTCCGACGTGCAGGAGTCGACGTGACGAACGATCCCGACCGAGCGACCGTCGTTCTAGCGTCGATGGATCGATCGCTCGAGTACGCCGACATCCGTGCGGCTCTCGAGGCGTTCGAGGGCGAGTCCGCCCCGCGGTTCTACGCGACCAATCCGGACCGAACGTGTCCGACCGCGACCGGCGAAATCCCGGATACGGCGGCGACGGTCGGCGCGATCGAGGGAACGACGGGTCGCGAACTCGACGGTGTCCTCGGAAAGCCCTCGCGGTTCGCCGTCGAGGCCGCCGTCCGACGACTCGGGGTAACCCCCGAGCGATGTCTCGTCGTCGGGGACCGACTCGAGACCGACGTGGAGATGGGCCTGTCCGCCGGCATGACGACGGTGCTCGTCCTCTCGGGCGTTACCGACCGGGATGCGGTTTCGGCATCAACGATAGAACCGGACTACGTCCTCGAATCGCTCGGCGAGATCGAATCGGTTCTTCGACCATGATCGACTTCGACCTGCTCGTCCACCTCGAGGAGGACGTAGCCAAGATCGTCATCGCGACGCTGCTCGGAATGTTCCTGGGCCTCGAGCGCGAGTGGTCCCAGAAGTCCGCAGGGATCCGAACGTTCGCGCTGATCAGTCTGCTTGCCGCGGTCTTTACGATCATCGATCACGAGGGGCTGTTGCTCGTCGGCGGCCTCCTGATCATCGCACACGCCGTACTACTGGCCGTACAGAGTTTCATCGAGGAAGAGATCGACGGGCTCTCGCTGACGACGTCTGTCTCGATGCTGGTCGCCTACAGTATCGGTGCGCTCGTTGCTAACGGGTTCCTGATCGAATCGGTGACGGTAGCGGTGCTGTCGTCGCTGTTGCTCGTCCTGAAACGGGAGCTCCACGAGTTCGCGTGGGGGCTCTCCCGGGAGGAGATGCGAAGTGCCGTCGAGTTCGTCATCCTGGCGTTCGTCATCTACCCGCTGTTGCCCGACGAGACGATCGACCCCTGGGGCGCCGTCCAGCCGCGGCTGATCTGGTCGCTCGTGATCGCGATCAGCGCGATCGGGTTCGTCAACTACGTGCTGGTCAAGAAGTACCAGGGGCGCGGAATCGCCGTCACCGGCTTCTTCGGCGGCCTCGTCAACTCGACGGCGGTCGTCGCCGAGATGGGCAAGCGTGCGACCAACCAGTCGGAACTGCTCGGACTGGCCGTCGGCGCGATCCTGCTCGCCAACGCCGCGATGGCGGTCCGAAACGCCGTGATCGTGATCGCGTTCGTCCCCGAGGCCGCCATCATCGTCGGTGCTCCCCTGGGTGCGATCGCGATCGCGGGCGTCGGGATCGCGATCTGGCAGAGTGACTGGCGGACGGAGTTCGAGGCCGACCTCAACTCGCCGTTCAGCCTCCGGAACGCGCTCACCTTCGGTGGGCTGTTTCTCGCGGTCTTGTTGCTCTCGGTCGCCGCCGAGGAGCTGTTCGGGACGACCGGCTTCCTCGCGACGACGTTCCTGGCCGGGCTGGTCTCGAGCGGAACCGCGACGACGACGGCCGTCACGCTCGTCAGCACGGGTCAGATCTCGCAGAACGCGGCCGTCGCCGGCGTAATCGCCGGAACCGCGGCCAGCATCCTTGTCAAGACGTTCTTCGCCGCGAGTATCTCCCGGGAGCTCGTTCGACCGGTACTGTTCTGGAACCTCGTCCTGATCGGCGTCGGCGTCGTCTTCGGCGCACCCGTGTTGCTGCTGTAGGTGCGGAGACGATCCCGTCCGGAGCCCGGTTCCGGATCATCGGCAGCGTTTTGCCGGCAGACCCGATACCTATCGGCAATCGATGCTCTTCGGACGCAACGAGGACGACCCGACACCCGGGCTCGAGTGGGACCGGGACGGTCCCTGGCTGGACCACACCGGGCGGTCCGACCGGACGACGGTCGATTACGAGGGCGAAACGTACGTCTGTCGCCGCACGACGTCGGCCGACGGCGACTGGTCGATCGCGTACGGGACTCCGGGACGGGACGGTCAGTCCCGGGGCTTTCTGTTCCGGGAGGGGTCCCTCGAGTGGACGAATCCCCTCGAGCACCCGACGCTCGGGCTCGTTGCCGACGACGGGACGGTACTGATCCTCGAAGGCGGAGCTGCCGACCAACTGGACGGCACCGTTCGCGTGTTCGGTGCCGACGGCAACTCGCGTTTCGTCCGGCAGTTCGACGCGAACGTCTCGGACGTCGACCTCTCCGCAGACGGTCGGATCGCGGTCGTTCGGACGAAATCGCCCGACGAGACGACGTACCTGATCGACGTCCCGGACGGGTCGGTTCGACTGACCCATACGAGCACGTGGGCCAGCCCCAGCCACGCTCGACTCTACTCGAGCGACGAGGGGTGGCTCGTCTACCTGAGCCAGTCCCTCGAGAAGAAACCCCTGTACGCGATCGATCCGGACGGCGATCTCGTCTGGGAGGGTCGGTCGTACCGGCAGATGAAGCCCCTGAGTGCCCGGCTCAAGTCCCGGCTATCGTAGCAGCGGAGCCGCCGACCGGGCTGGCCGATACCGTTCGAGGGTACGGCTCTACCCGCTTTTCTTTTTAAACCGGCAGCTATAAATATCAGGTTTTACAATACCATTTCGCAATGGCTCGAGAGAACATACCGTGTTGTAGTATCTGCCGGCGGGACCTGCTGGCGGGGGCCGGGGTTGCGGCGACGGGTGCACTGGCTGGTTGTGTAAGCGAGGACGACGATGGCGGGATTCCGGACGACGCCGACGAGGACTTCCCGGAGTGGGACCCCGAAAGTCCCGAGTTCCCACAGCGGATGTCGACGCTGATGGACTACGACAACGGGACCGTCGAGGACATCCAGGGGTTCGAGGAGCGCGACGAACCGGTGTACGGTAACCCGGTCCAGGAGACGCCCGAGGACGAGGACGAACTGATCGATCCGGACACGCTGCTGTTCGCGATGACGCCGACGGAGGACCCGGCAGCCTACGAGGGAATGTTCGATCCTCTCATCGAGAACATCGAGGAGGAGACCGGCCGGGACGTCGAGAACAACCTGGTCGAGAACTACGCGGCGCAGGTCGAGGCGATGCGCAGCGAACAGCTTCACATCGCCGGATTCTCGACGGGGCCGCTCCCGTTCGCGGTCAACCTCGCGGGAGCAGTTCCGTTCGCAATCCAGGTCTCCGAGGAGGACGCCGGCTACTTCCTCTGGGCGATCACTCACATGAGCAACACCGACATCAACTCCGTCGAGGACTTCGCGGGTCGGAACGGCGCACACGGCGACCCGTCCTCGAACTCCGGGAACCTGATGCCGCGGGCGATCTTCGAGGACCAGTTCGGCGTCGAGCCCGACGAGGATTACGACGTCGAACACATCGGCAGTCACGAGAATCTCATCCTGTCGGTGTACCACCAGGACCACGAAGTCGCACCCGTCTGTAGCTACTGCGTGACCCGCGTCGCCGACCGCGGCGACGTCGACCCGGACGACATCAAGGTCGTCTGGCAGAGCGACCCGATCGTCACCACCGGGTTCTCCTACCGGTACAACCTTCCCCCGGACGTCCAGGAGGGAATCGAGCGAGCGTTCCTCGAGTACGACTACTCCGATACGGAGCTCGCCGAGGAGTTCGACGGACGCGGCCAGTTCACCGAGATCGATTACGCGACTCACTGGCACGACATCCTGGTCACCCACGAGGCAAACGACGTGGACCTGACCGATCCGGGCGACATCGACTAACAGCGCGGCGACTACTCTCGAAATTTACTTCAATTCATGCTTACGATAACTGACCTCGAAAAGGTGTATCCGACCGGCGACAAGGCGTTACAGGGGGTCTCGATGGAGGTCGACGGAAACGAAGTCGTCTCGATCATCGGTCCCAGCGGCGCCGGCAAGAGTACGCTCATCAAGTGCGTCAACCGCCTCACGGAGCCGACGTCCGGCTCGATCGTTCTCGACGGCGAGGAGCTTACGACGCTCTCGAAGAAGGAGCTCCGAAAGACCCGACGCGATATGGGAATGATCTTCCAGGAGTTCAACCTCATCGAACGCCTCACCGTCATGGAAAACGTGCTCTCCGGCCGGTTGGGATATATGAGCAGCTGGAACGCGTTCCGGCGGAACTTCGACGACGAAGACGTCCAGAACGCCTACGAGATCCTCGATCGCGTCGGCGTCGGCGGGATGGAGAACAAACGGGTCGACGAGCTCTCCGGCGGCCAGCGCCAGCGCGTCGGGATCGCTCGAGCGATCCTGCAGCGTCCGAAGATCCTGCTCGTCGACGAGCCGACCAGCGCCCTGGATCCCGAAACGTCGTTCGAGGTCATGGAGATGCTCACCGAGATCGCCAGGGAGGAGGATATCCCGGTGTTGATCAACATCCACGAGGTCGAGCTGGCGCTCGACTACACTGACAGGATCGTCGGACTGACCGACGGACAGGTCGTCTTCAATGGCACTCCCGCGGAACTCGACGAGAGCGCACGGGACACGATCTATCGATCGGGCAAATCTCGAGCGGAGACGGGCACCGAGGACCAGTCCCAGTCACAGAGCCAGTCGTCCTCGAGCGAGATCACCGACGCGAGCAAGGAGAAGTCGTTCTAACATGAACGGATCGCACGACCGCGGTGAGATCGATGGGTAGTGCGGACCCCGAGCGCACCGGCGGCTACCCCTCGAGCTGGGAGCGGCCGACGGTGTTCTACAGCAAGAACGTCAAGTACCTCGTCTACGGCGCGATCGGGCTGTTCGTGCTCTGGAGCGCCTGGGAGCTACGCCCCAGTCCCGCCCGCTTGATCGGCGGTGCGGACGCCGCGGCGAGCCTGCTGACGACGATGTTTCCGCCGGACTTCACTCCCGAAGCGCGGGGGCGGATCTGGGACGGGATGATCGAGAGCATCGCGATGTCGATCGTCGCGACGGCGATCGGCGTCCTGATTAGCATCCCGATCGCCGTCATGGCCGCCGAGAACCTCGTCCCGCGGCCGGTGTACTACGTCGGCCGGTCGCTGGTCTCGATCTCGCGGTCGCTTCACGAGCTGGTGCTCGCGATCGTGGCCGTCGTCGCCGTCGGCCTCGGCCCGCTCGCGGGCGTTATCGCCCTCGTGATCGCGACACCAGGCTTCTTCGCGAAGCTCATGGCCGAGGAACTCGAGGACATCGACGAGGGACAGGCCGACGCGATCCGCGCGCTCGGCGGGAGCCCCGTGCAGGTCCTGCTCTACGGCGTCGCCCCGCAGGTGATTCCGCGGATGATCGGGCTGATCATCTACCGCTGGGACATCAATATCCGGGCGAGTACGATCGTCGGCATCGTCGGCGCCGGCGGGATCGGCGTCACCCTGCTCAACTCCTTCGACCGGTACGAGTACGACTTCAGTCTCGCGATCATCCTCGCGATCATCGCCGTCGTCATGTTCGGCGAGATCCTGAGCGCGGTCGCTCGACGGAGGGTCCAGTAATGTCGTACGAAGGATCCACCACGTGGCGGAAACACGACGGACGGGCACGCGCGCTTCGGTATCTCGCGATCGTCGTCGCGATCGCGATCACGGCGCTGTCCTGGCGCGCGCTCGACATCCAGTACACGTTCGTCGTCGACGCGCCGCGGAACCTCGGCGACCTGCTGCTCCGGATGTACCCGCCGAACCTCGCCTACGGCGCGGAGATCCTCCCGCCGCTGGTCGAGACCATCAATATCGCGATCCTGGGGACCGGGCTGGCGATCCTGATCTCCCTACCGATCGCCTACATCGGCGCCGAGAACACGACGCCGAACGCCGTCACCTACGCGCTCGGCAAGTTCCTCATCGTGGGGACTCGCTCGGTGAACGTGATCATCTGGGCGCTGTTTTTCGTCGTGATCTTCGGCACTGGCGCGCTGTCGGGCGTGCTGGCCGTCGCGTTCCGCTCGATCGGCTTCGTCTCGAAGCTGATCGCGGAGGGGATCGAGGAGATCGACGCCGGACAGGTCGAAGCCATCCGCGCGATGGGCGGCTCGCCGCTCGACGTCGTCGTCTACGGGATCGTCCCGCAGATCAAACCGGCGTTCGTCGGCGTCGCGACCTACCGCTGGGACATCAACGTCCGCGAGGCGACGGTGATCGGCTTCGTCGGCGCCGGCGGAATCGGCGTCTACCTCGACACGGCGATCAACTTCTTCCAGTGGTCGAACGTCCTCACGATCCTGATCGCGATCCTCGGAATCGTGATCATCAGCGAGGTCGTCTCGGCGTACCTGCGAAAGAAGGTCAGCTAACCCCGAATTCATCGCTTCTCTCGACTCGAGTCACACTCGAGCGTTCGGTCGTGTGAACGGAAGTCGGCCTCGAGACACTGCCGTCTTGACAGAGTACGATAAACACACTATTTCTGACACCACTCCGCGCGATCGAGGCCCTCGGTAGCGATCGCTCGAGCAGTCCCGTATTCCCACGACAGGAGTACTCGGGTGAACGAGTCCCGAGAGCGCCGTTTCGTGGTATCACGGGCGTCCGTGGAACGCGTTCGAAACGATCGCGGAACGAGCGGAAGACGGAGACGCTATAACCTCGAGAGAGCGCTTCCAACACCGATGGATGGATCGCTCGAGAGCGTCAGGGTCAACGTCGGCCGAACGTCTAGCTGGTCGGATAGAAGCGTCGTCAGTTTCGATACTCGAAACGTGTTCCGATCGGCCCTTCCGAACTGAAGCCGACTCGAGTCGACCGAACGGCTACCGAGCTAGCTCTGCAGTCCACCCCATCGGACGATCTCGGAGTAGTCGAGGAACAGTCCGTCGACCCCGGCCTCGATCAGCTGTTCGACCTCGTACCAGGTGTTGATCGTCCAGACGTTGACCGGTAGGTCGCGGGCGTGTGCCTCGGCGACGACGTCGATCTCCTCGTAGGTCTCGTCGTCGAAAAACGGCGTCCCGTAGATCATCTCCAGCGGCGGGTTGACCCCCTCGGTATCGTACTTGTCGGTGACGTCGAGACCCTCCTGAATGGAGTCGTAGAGCAGGTACGCCGCCGGAACGTCGGGGTCGATGTCGCGAACGGCAGCGAGCGCGCCCTCCCAGAACGTCGACAGGAGAAGTTCGTTGTCGTAGTCGGTCGCGACGTCGATCACCGTCTCGAGCCACTCCCACTCCTCGCGTTCGGCCTCGGGATCGTCGACCCGACCGAACTCGACGTCGGGCGACCCCTCCTTGATGTCGATGTTCACGCCGACGTTGGGCGGAATCACCTCCATCGCCTCGGTCAACGAGGGGACGGTCTGGCCGCTCTCGAGCACTTCGGCCGCGAACACCTCGCTGGCGGGCGTCTCGTACAACACGCCGTCGGTGTCGGTCAGCTCGCCGAGTTCCGTGTCGTGGAAGACGGCGATCTCGCCGTCACAGGTCGGGAAGACGTCGAGTTCGATCCAGTCGGCGCCGCGGCGGTCGGCCGCGTCGTCGGAACCGCCTTGTACCGACTGCTCGAACGCGGCGACGGTGTTCTCCGGGTACGTGTCGGCGAACCCGCGATGAGCGATCACCGTCGCCCGATCCTTCCGGCCATCGTCGTGTTCGGCCTCGTCTCCCGCTCGTGCGCTGGCGCTTCCCGATGCGGCGGCGACGCCGACCGCGGCCGCGCCCGTTCCGGCCAGAAACCGCCGCCTGTTCAACATACTCGGATTCTCTTGCATGCCGTTACCCGTACAACAGAATTAATTATAATCATTTTTATAAATAAATCGCAAAAACCAGATAGTTTACTGTTTTCCGTATACACTAACTCCACGGCAAGGATGACTGTTCGTGAGCGGATCCCGACGCGAGAACCCGTCGGAGCGCTCAGCACGCGCGACCTGCCGCTCCCGGGAACGGAATCGGATACCTGTGGTCCCGTCACGGCGTAGTTCCAACACAGTTTGGAATGAGCGTTTTTACGATCCCACTCTTACGCATAATCGGCAGGACGCCACCCCACCACCCACCACCTACCCACCCACCACCCATCACCCACCGATGGCCACCCTGCCAGCCGAACGACCTCAGTACCGTCGTTCACTCGCACCCACCCCCCGACGCGGCACCCCCACTCCCACCCCACGCCGCGTAATCCCCTGTCGTCTGCTGGAATCGCGTTTCCCAGTGCGATTCCCGCTCCGTTCCCCACCCTTTTGATTACACGACCCGGTTACCCGTATGTCCGCCGAGACGGTACGACAGCACCGCTCTCCGATTTCGAACGTGACAGATCGAGCCCGGTAGCCACGACCGTCGCTTCCGCCGCGTCACGAGGGAGCGGGATCGACCTCGAGCGCGGCCGCGAGGATCGCCGTCTGGACGGTGCGGAGATCCGCGTCCCGAACCGTCGCCGCCGCGCGGAACCGCTCTCGAGCGTTCGCGACTCGGTCCGGTGCGGCCGCGAGCTGGACGAGGTCGAAGGCGTCGGGCTCGAGCCGCTCGACCGCGTCGAACTCGGCGGCGTCGTACAGCCCGGGGAAGCGGGCGAGGACGTCGGCGACGATCTCGTCGGTCGCTTCGGCGCCGGGATCGCCCGTCGGGATGGGTGCCGTCGTCTCCGCGAAGTAGTCCTCGAGGTCGACGACCCCGGCCGACTCGTAGGCGGCCTCGGAGAGCGCGTCGGCGACGGGCCGACTGACGTACACGCCGAGGAGGGAGTACTGATCGGTCATGGGTTCCCGTTCGATACCGAGCACTCAATAGCTATCGTTCGGTCGATCAGGAGAGCTGCGCGGTCACGTCGGTCGAAGAGATCATGCCGACGTAGTCGTTGCCGTCGACGACCGGAAGGTGGGTGATTCCCAGCCCGGTCATCATCGCGGCGATCTCCTCGAGGTAGAGGTCCGGCGGCACGGTCTCGACGGATTCGGTCATCACCGCGTCGACGTCGATCGTCGTCGGATCGTGACCGTCCGCGGCGGCCGCGACCAGATCGGTGCTCGTCACGATCGAGGGCGGGTCGGTCCGGACGACCAGCGCGCTGATCTCGTTTTCGCGCATCGCTGACGCCGCCTCGGTCAGCGTCGCGTCCTTCGAGACGGTCTCGAGCGGCGTCGACATTACGTCCCGAACCTGTGTCCTGCTCTCAGTGTCCATACACCCGTTACGAAACGATCCCGTATTGGTGTTGTGACCGATGCGCATCTTGCGTTACTCGCGCTCGAGGAGGACGACCCCGATCAGTATCAGGGCGCCACCGGCGAGCGTCGCCGCCGTGACGGGTTCGGCGAAGAGCGCGGCGCCGAGCGCGACCGTGACTGGCGGCTCGACAGTACTGATGATCCCCGCGCGGCTCGCGCCGACGTACTTGATCCCGGCGAAGAAGGTGACGACCGGCAGCGCCGTCGCGACCACGGCGATACACAGCAGAATCAGCCACGCCGACGGCGCGGTCGGAACCGCGAACTCGCCGGTAGCGGTGCCGATCGCGAGGAACGTTCCGCCCGCCGCGGGAAGCACGTAGGCGGTCAGCACTAGCGGATCGACCCTGTCGAGCAGCGCCCGGGAGACCGTGATGTAGACCGCGTAGGCCATCGCGGCGCCCAGAACGATGGCGACGCCGATCAGCGAGGCGCCGTCGGGGTCGGCCCCCGTGACGAGGACGACGCCGCCGAGGGCCAGACAGAGCGCGACGAGCATCACGGGGGTCGCGCGCTCGCCGATGGCCGCGATCGCGAGGACGACGACGAACGCCGGGTACGTGTACAGCACGATCGCGACGAGCCCCGCCGTCATGTACTCGAGCCCCAGAAAGTAGAGCCCGCTCTGGGTCGCGTAGCCGAAGGCGCCGAGTCCGAGCGCGATCGCTAACGTCCGTCCGCGAAGCAGCGTCAACCGTCCCTGTACCGCGAGCAGCGCCCAGACGAGGACCGCCGCGAGCAGGAACCGGAACGCGAGCACGGTCGGGATCGACAGCGCGGCCTCCTGGGCGTAGAGCCCGAAAATTCCGAGGGTTCCAAACCCCACCGCGGAGACGACGACCAGGAGGATTCCGAGCCGGTCGCGGGCCGGCGACGGCCACTCGTAGACGGTGCCCATATGGGGCCGTCTCGGGACACCTTCATAGAAATTGCTATCAGACACGGTCCGCCGGCTCTCGATGTCGACCGACGACCGAACCGACTCGGCCGATCCGTCCGAGGGTCAGGCGAACAGCGCCGTCGAATCGCGCTCCTCGTCGGCCCCGGTGAGTTCCGCCGAGCTCAGGCAGTGGATACAGCCCTCGAGGTAGCCGTCGTTGTCGCCGAAGACGCGGACGAAGTTCGCCGAGATCGGGGTGTCGCAGTTGTGGCAGGTTGGCATCTCAGATCACGTTATGTGCTATCAATACACAAGGTGGGACTTAACAGTATCGGCGCCCGTCAGTATCGCCACCCGTTCGACAGACGGGTCTCCGATTGTCGCGGACGGACGACCAGGCACCGCCTCGAAGGGTGGTTACGTTCCGAGCGTTTCTTCGAAGAAGACGGCCCGTTCGTCCCCGTCGACCCACGCGTCGTGTCCCGGCGGGATCAGCGCGACGTCTCCCTGCTCGAGGGTTTTCCGGGTTCCGTCGTCGGTTTCGACGGTCATGCGCCCGGCGAGCATGTAGAGACGATGTGGGTTCGGGCAGCGATCCGTTCCCAGTTCGGAGGCGTTGTCCCTGGAGAACAGCCACCCGGGTTCGACCGTCGAACGCCAGAACGTTCGCCCTCCCAGCTCGACGCGTTCGGCCCGACCGTTGTCGAACGAGACCGTCTCGTCGGGAGCGCCGAACGATTTGACCGTGAACTCCTCGACCATGTCGTGTGTCACCACACCGGTCTGGATAACTGTTTCCTCGACGATGGAACGACGGGACGAGGGACTCCTCGCGGTACAGTCCTGCAGAAAACCGATGCGGTGCTGCCGGTCGCCGCCTACTCGTCGCCGTTGATGGAGATGTCCGATACCGTTATCGAAACGTTCTCGAGCGAGATGTCGACCGAGCAGATCTCGTAGGTTCGGTCGTTGACGTCGACGGTGACCCCGTCGCTCTGGATGCCAGCCGACTCGAGGTCGTACGCCCGTTCGTCGATCTCGTAGGACGGGAGTCCGTCGGAAGAGAGCTCGAGACCGTCGAGCTCGACGTGTTCGTCCTCGAGCGAGGCGTCGATACTACCGACCTGAGTCACGTCGTCGGTGGCGCTATTGCCGCCAGCGACTGCACCCGCCGAGAGCAACCCGATCGCGAGCACCGCCACGAGACCGATAACGCCGAACCGCGTCGTCGTTCGCATACTATTCTACAGAACGGAGACGATTACAATGAAACTGTCTACTTGAGTGCCGGTTGGGCAGGTTCCTCGAGCAGTCGACCCGCTCGGCGAACCGCCCAGAGTTACGGGTGTCGTCGACCGACAGCCGAGGGATTCCCGACTATCTGGGAATCGGAACGAACCGTTATTATTCCGCCGGACGTACGAAAACCGATGAATTCTCGCAGAGCGTTCGTCGCGACCGTCTGCACGACCGCGTGTCTCGCCGGATGTCTCGGAGACGACGAGAACGAAGCGGACACGTCCGACGACGAGGCGGACGACGACGAGGCGGGGTACGACACCCGTCTCGACGAGCGCGAGGAGTACGAGCTCGTCGATCGAACGGGGGAGGAAACGGTCGAAATCGCCGTCGCTCCGGACGGCGAGGCGCGGTTCGAACCGGATTCCGTCGAAGTCGACGAGATGGCGGAGGTCACGTGGACGTGGGGTGAAATCGGCTACGAGATATACCCGATCGACACGCCCGATCCCTGCGGGTGGTCGGGAGACGACCACGGAACGAGCCACTCGTGGGAGTTCCCGTTCGTCGGCAAGTACGAGATCGGCTGTACGACGCCCGATGGAACGGAGTTCGAAGGCGTCATGTTCGTCGTTTAGCGCCTCACGTGCTTGGTCCCGAGCCGGCGTCGCGTGGCCGTCGGCCCGCTCGAGCAGTCAGCTATTTCCCTCGACCGTCACGAGAGTGGTGTATGGACGACGACGGGAAACAGGCCACGTTCGGCTCCGAAGGGGAGCTTCGAACCGACAGCGACGCGGATCGGACCGAGGACGAGGAGACGGGTCCCGAACACAACGACTTCGGCGAGGAGCGCGGCGACAACGAGACGAGATCGGGCGCGAACCGCTACGACGTCTCGAGCCTGCTCCAGAAGGCGGTCAGGCGATCCGACGAGGAGGTCGCGGCGTGGGCCGCCTGGGAGCTGGCCCGATCGGGGTTTGCCTGGAACTTCTGGGATCGGATCAACCTCTACGTCGTCGAGGACCTCCGGGCCGGCCACGAGGTCGCCCTGCTGATCGCCCGCTACGAGGAGCTGGCCCGCGAGCGCTGGTCGGAAAGCTCCTGGGAGGGGCGGCTCTGTGCGGTCCACGCCGCGCTGGCGGCCGCCCGGGCGCCCTCGAGCCGCGAGGCCTCCCACGCCGACGACTACTTCGGCGAGCTCTCGGCCGAGCGTGCGGCCGCCCGCGAGGAGGGGCGCGAGCCGCGGTACGACCACCCCGTCGACGAGCTCGAGCCCGGCGGACGCTACGACGTCGCGTTCGACCAGCACACCTACGAGGGGAAGGCCCTCGGTCGGGACGGACGGTTCTTCCGGACCCACGGCGCCCGCGTCGGCCCCGAGGGCGAGCCCGAACTGAGTCGGCAGTGGCGCCTCCAGAGCATGCGCCTCGAGGATCGGGAGTACACCGAGGCGGAGCTGGCTCGAGCGGTCGAGCCCGTTGACCCCGACGACAGGTGGGGAACCGACGACGAGGGGACGGACGGCGATTGAGCCGGACGACCGACGCGGACTGCCGATCGGCTCCGATCGCGGCCGTCTCGATTCCGTTATTAAAATACCCCCACCGTATTTTCATCGAACGTCGAATCCATGGAGGAATATATACTGATTGCTGGTCACCGGTGGCGATTTGATTGTTTGGTCTGAGTAATAATTAGGCTTATACGGTGTCGCGCGTCCAGGTAGCGTAGACACGTGAGCCTGAACGTCTTCCTCGAGCCCGATTCGGGACCGAACCGTGAACTTTACTGTAGCGAAAGTGGACGCGCGTCCGTAGGTACGAACGGAAGTGATCGTCCGTGATCCACGGCAAGTGGAAGAACCTCCTGCTGGCGACGGCGATGTTCAACCTGGGATTCGTCATCTGGTTCTCCTTCGCGCCGTTTACGGGCGGGATCGCCGACGAGTTCGGCCTCTCGATCGCCCAGCTCGGGCTCGTCTCGAGTGCAGCCGTGATCGCCGTTCCGGTCGGCCGGATCCTGATCGGCCCGCTGACCGACAAGTACGGCGCGCCCGTGACCGCCAGCGTGACGCTCGTGATCGTCGGCGTGTTCTCGGTCGTCAGCGCGTTCGCGACGACCTACGAGGTGTTTACCGCCTCGCGCGTGATCGCCTCGCTGGCCGGCATCACGTTCGTCATCGGCATCCAGCACGTCGCCGAGTGGTTCGAGGAGGAGAACCTCGGGCTGGCGGAGGGCATCTTCGCCGGGATCGGTAACGCCGGCGCGGGACTGGGCGCGTACTTCACCCTCCCGCGGATCTTCGGCGAAGGGTACGCGGGCCCGATCTTCGCGACGAACTGGCGCGCCGCCTTCTTCTACACCGGCGTGCTCGCAGTCGTTCTCGGGGTCGTCTACTACGTCTTCGGCGACGCCGCAAAGAGCGAGGCCAAGCGACAGGCGACCAGAGATAAGGCGAGCTTCAAACAGTTCCTCTACGTCGGGACGCGCCACGGCGCGGTCGTGCTCGCAGCGGCGTACGTGATGACCTTCGGTCTCGAGGTCGCGATGAACGGCTGGCTGGGAACGTACTACCGCGAGGGGTTCGGCCAGGGTGATATCGTCATCGCGGCCACGTTCGCGGCGACGTTCTCGATCGCGGCCGGCCTGCTCCGGCCGCTCGGCGGCTACACCAGCGACGTCGTCGCGCGCCGGGAACGCGACATTCTGCCGTGGTTCGAGGGCCGCTACCGCGAGCAGTGGACGTTCGCGACGCTCGTGTTCGTCGTCGTCTCGATGGTCGGGATGACCGTCGCCGGCCTCTCTGGGAACATCTACCTCGCAGTCGCCGCCGGCTTCCTCGTCGGCGTCGGCTGTGCGTTCTCCGAGGGAGCGATCTTCGCGCAGGTGCCGGCGATGTTCCCCGATAGCTCCGGCAGCGTCGCCGGCGTCGTCGGCGGAATCGGCACGATCGGCGGCACCGTCTACCCGCTCGTGTTCGCCGCGCCGTTCCTCCCGAACCTCCACCTCGGGTACCTCGTCGTCGCCGTCACGATGCTTCCGATCGTCGCGCTCGCCGCGTGGGTGTTCCAGCCGGCCGTCGCCGAGCGCGCGACCGAGGACGGCTGGCTCGTCGCCGCCGAGCCGCCCGCGGACGGAGCGGTCGCCTCGAGCGACGATTAGGGATCCGCGGGTTCCGGGTCGTCGGAGTCGCGCGGAAGCTCGTCCCGTTTCGAGAGGGAGGCCGGAACGACCACGAATCCGGCAGCCGGGACGAGGACCCCGTAGAAGTAGGTGATCGGATTCGTGGCGTTCAGGCGCTTCGCGTCGAGAGAGACGAGAACCGCGGCCGGAACCTGGAGGACGATCAGCGCGGTGACGAGCAGTTCGACGAACCCTGGCGTTCTTCTCGAGAACTCGAGGTGCTCCCCAGTGACGACGGTGCGGAAATGCGTTCTCGAGACCGTGCGGGGACCCGTTTCGATACCCGGCGACCGTAACCGACGTAACCGCGCGGACCGTCAGTGGACGTCGCATGCAAAATTCCAACCCGGACGGGCCGCTCGCCGACCACCCGGCGACGGAGATTCAGGTCGTCGTCGTCGACCCCGACGACGTCGTCGAGGCGTTCGAGCGAAACCGTGTGGAAGAGGACTTCCGACGAACGCACGTACTCCGGCTCGTCCCGCCCTTCGAGGAGGAACACCGCGCGGAACCGTACGCCCAGGACGGTCCCAAGCGCTATCCGCCCGATCGCGATCCGGAACCGCTCCACCTCGTCCCCGCGACGTTCGTTCGCAACGAGGCGGGAGTGCACCCGAACGAGACGCACCTGACCGCCCCGTCGCGGGAGGAGGCTCGAGCGACCGCCCGCGAGGACTACGAGGGCGACGTGACCGAGGCCGTCGTCGACGAGTATCACGAGGCGGCCCTCGAGGAGTGGCAACAGGAGCTGCGGAACTCGTTCGTCGACGCGATCCGAATCCACTTCGAGGACGGCACCGGCGAGGAGATCTGGACCGAGGCCCGGTACGAAGCGGCCGAGGACTGATCGATCGCCGGACTCACCGACCCGAGCGAGGACGTCCCTCAGCTCGTCGGCGGTCGTACGGTTTGCCGTACGTCAGTTCCGGCGCAACTGCCATCCGAGATCGCCGTTGCGCCGGTACGTCGGTACAGCAATCCGTGTTAGGCGTTCGCCTCGGCGACGGCCTCGAGCTCCCGGTCGCGGGGCGGAGCGAGCCGAACCGCACACTGTTTGAAGTTCGGCTCCCTCGAGCGCGGGTCGACCGCGGGGAGGGTGAGGTCGTTGACGTCGGGGTGGTGGATCGGCAGCCAGACGACGCCGTCGGGGATCGACTCGTCGGCCTCGACGCGGACGGTGACCGACGCCCGCCTCGAGACGACGCGCCCGTACCGCCTGTCCGTACCCTGCTCGAGGTCGTCCGCGATAGCGACGGCCGTCGCGGGGCTGACCCGCGCGGTCGGCGGGCCGTCCTCGCGGGTGCGAACGCCGGTGTTGTACGCGTCGGGTCGGCGCGCGGTCGTCAGCGTGAACGGGTAGTCGTCGTCGGTCGGTTCGGGCAGCGGTTCGGCCCGCGCGTCCGAGAAGCGAGCACGGCCCGACGGCGTCGGGAACGACCACGTCTCGGTTTCGTCGCCGTCGGCGTCCGTCCGGTCCTCGTAGTAGCGGTATCCGCCCGCAGCGTCGGGTTCCGGCGCCGGCCACCGAACCGCCAGCTCGGCCTCGAGGCGCTCGTAGGAGATGCCCGAGAGATCAGCGGGGGTCCCCTCGGTCATCGCCGCCAACTCCTCGAAGACGGGCTCCGGTTCGGGCGACTCGTCGAACAACCCCGGCGCGAGCCGATCGGCCAGCGCACCGATCAGCTCGAGGTCGGTCCGCACGCCCGAGGGCGTCTCGGTCGCGGCCCGGACCCGCGAGACGGTCCGTTCCATGTTGGTCGCCGTTCCCTCGGACTCCCCCCAGGTCGCGGCGGGCAGGACGACGTCGGCGAACTCGACCGTCTCGCTGCGGAAGGCGTCCTGGACCACGAGGAAGGCGTCCTCGAGGCGCTCGCGGACGTTCGTCGCGTCGGGCATCCCCGCGACGGGGTTCGTCGCGACGGCGTAGACGGCCTCGACCTCGTCCTCGACGGCGTCGACGATCCCGACCGGTCCGGGCCCGGGATCGGCCGGCAGCCGCGATTCCGGCACGCCCCAGGTCGCCGCGACGTCCTCGCGGGCCGCGGGATCGTCGAACGATCGCTGTCCGGGCCAGGTCCCCTTCGAGGAACAGACCCTGGTCCCCATCGAGTTCGCCTGCCCGGTCAGCGAGAACGGACCCGAGCCCGGACGGAGGTTGCCCGTCGCCAGACAGAGGTCGATCAGTGCGCCCGCAGCGTCGGTTCCGTTGACGCTCTGGTTGATTCCCATCCCCCAGTAGACGAGGGTTCGGTTCTCGAGCGCTCCGGCGAGTCGGTCGACGTCGGCCATCGAGACGCCCGCGCGCTCGGCCGCTCGAGCGGGGGCCGGCAGCTCCTCGCGGAGCTCCTCGAATCCCGTCGTCGCGTCGGCGACGAACCCCTCGTCGACTCGGTCGGTTTCGACGAGCCGAGCCAGGACCGCACGCGCTAGCGCGAGGTCGCCGCCGGGCTCGAGCGGAACGCGGTGGTCCGCGACCTCGGCGGTCTCGCTCTCGACCGGGTCGACAACGAGCAGCTCCGAATCGTCCTCGTCGGCGGACTGGTTGATCCACCGGAACAGCACGGGGTGGGCCGCGGCCGGGTTCGCCCCCCAGACGAGGTGGGTCTCGGCCTCGGGGACGTCGTCGTAGGTCGGCGGCGGGGCGTCGCTGCCGAAGGCATCGTAGTAGGCGGCCACCGCCGAGGCCATACACAGCGTCGTGTTGGCGTCGTAATACCGGGTACCGATCCCGCCGCGAGCGAGCTTGCCCAGCGCGTACGCGGCCTCGTTGGTCTGCTGGCCGCTTCCGAGTACCGCGACGCGGTTGCGACCGCCCTCGAGGGCCGTGTCGAGTCCCTCCGCGGCCCGCTCGAGGGCGGTCTCCCAGGTCGTCGCCACCAGCTCGCCGTCGCGGCGAACGAGCGGGCGGGTCAGCCACTCGCCGTCGGGATCGGCGCTCTCGCTGATCCCGCGCTGGCAGGCGAGCCCGTTCGAGACCGGGTGGGCGGCGTCGCCGCGAACGCTCTCGATACCGTACCCCTGGTCGACGGCCTGTTGGACGTGGCCACAGCCGACTGCACACCGCATACAGGTCGTCGGAACGAGGTCGGTCACGGCCGCTTCCCTCCGCCGCTCGAACTCGCAGCTGCGAGTTTACAAACGGACTTCAAATAGAGCTGACCTGCTCGTACCACGAACAAATCCATACGGGTAGGATACGTATGAGGGTACTAAACAGTAGTCGTTTACGATTCGTTACTTTTCCCATGTCGGTCGAGAAGGTCGGACGTATACCTACGGATATGGACAATATAAGGTCGCGAACGCGGAGCGAGCGAGCGTTCGGACGGCCCGATCGGGCGGTTTCGGGACCACCGATCGGCGGCGATAGGATCGCCACCGGCCGCCGACGCGTCGGTCGGCCTACGACCCGCGGTCGCCGCGTCACGCTTCGTCCCGTTCCCATTCCGGACCGACCAGTAGATTAACACTATCGAACCCGTACTATCCCTATGCCCGAAGAGACCGTCGCTCAGTTTCACATCCGATCGGTCCAAGTGCTGGCGGAGGACGAAACGGTCGACGACGAACTGGTTCCGGACCTGAGCGACGACGAGCTGTTGACGGTGTACGAACAGATGAAGCGGTCCCGTCGCCTCGACGAGCGCGCCATCGCGCTCCAGCGGCGGGGAGAGCTCGGCACATACGCCCCCGCGATCGGGCAGGAGGCGGCACAGGTCGGCACCGCGTTCGCCCTCGCCGATGACGACTGGCTCGTCCCGTCGTTTCGCGAACAGCCCGCGCTCCTGGTCCACGGCACGGAACCGGACGCGATCCTCCAGTACGCGAAGGGGATGGAGGAGGGGGCGGAGATTCCGGACGGCGACGGCGCGCTTCCGCCGGCGATCCCCGTCGGCTCGCAGCCGCTGCACGCCACCGGGATCGGCTGGGGCGAGGCGCTCCAGGACCGGGAGAACGTCGCGATCACCTACTTCGGCGACGGCGCGACAAGCGAGGGCGACGTCTACGAGGCGATGAACTTCGCCGGCGTCTACGACGCCCAGACCGTCTTCGTCTGCCAGAACAACCGGTACGCCATCTCGACGGGGACCGAGAAGCAAACTAACACGGAGACGTTCGCCCAGAAGGCGATCGCGGCCGGGATCGACTGCGTGCAGGTCGACGGCAACGACGTCCTCGGGGTCTACCGCGTCGCGCGGGAGGCCGTCGAGAAGGCTCGCAACGGCGAGCCGGTCCTCATCGAGGCCCTGACTTACCGCCGATCGATGCACACGACCTCGGACGATCCCTCCGCCTACCGCGAGAGCGAGGAGGAGTCCGAGTGGGAGGCCCGCGATCCCATCCTCCGGTTCCAGCGGTACCTCGAGAACCGAGGCGTTCTCGACGAGGAAACGAAGGAGGCGATCACCGAGCGGATCGAGGAGGAGCTCGCGGCGGCGATCGAGGAGGCCAACGAACGGCGCGAGGAGCTCGATCCCGCGGACATGTTCCGGCACGTCTACGAGGACCTGCCGCCCGAACTCGAGGAACAGCTCGCGGCGTTCGAGGCCGAAAAGGGGGGTGAGAGCCAATGAGCGAGCGACTCCGGATGGTCGAGGCCGTCCGCGACACGCTGGGTGCGGAACTGGCACGCGACGACGACGTCGTCGTCTACGGCGAGGACGTCGGCGAGGCCGGCGGCGTGTTCCGAGCGACCCAGGGACTGATCGACGACTATCCCGACCGGGTGTTCGACACGCCCGTCGCGGAAGCGGGCATCGTCGGAGCGGGCGTCGGTCTGGCGGCGACCGGGATGCGTCCCGTCGCGGAGATCCAGTTCCAGAGCTTCCTCTACCAGGGGTTCCACCAGCTGGCCCAGCACGTCGCGCGCATGCGGAGTCGAACCCGCGGGACGATCACCTGCCCGATGACGATCCGGACGCCGTACGGGGGCGGGATCCACGCCCTGGAGCTTCACTCCGAGAGCTTCGAGGCGGGGTTCGCCCACATCCCCGGCCTGAAGGTCGTCTTCCCCTCCTCGCCCGCCGAGACGAAGGGGCTGCTCACCGCGTCGATCCGGAGTTCCGATCCCGTCGTCTTCATGGAGCCGACGCGGCTCTACCGCTCGTTCCGCGAGGAAGTCCCCGACGACCACGAGATCCCGCTCGGCGAGGCCCGGGTGGTCGAGCCCGGCGAGGACATCACCGTCGTCGCCTGGGGGTCGATGCTACGGGAGACCCTCGACGCCGTCGACGATATCGACGCGAGCGTCGGGGTGATCGACCCGCGGACGCTGTACCCGCTCGACACCGAGACGATCGTCGACTCCGTGAAGAAAACCGGACGCTGTGCGATCGTCCACGAGGCCCCCAAGACCGCGGGGATGGCCGGCGAGATCATCGCCCGGCTCAACGAGGAGGCGTTTCTCTACCTCGAGGCGCCGATCGAGCGGGTGACGGGGTACGACGTCCCGATGCCCATGTTCGCCCGCGAGGACGACTACCTGCCCGACGCCGACCGCATCGAGGCCGGGATCCGCGACACCCTCGAGTTCGGGTAGACCGCGGGCGGTCGCGGCAGTCGACCCGAGATCTCTCCCGTCCCGCCGTCCGTTCGACACGACGAACGCGGTCCTCGCCACCGGTTGCTCCGGTATCGGCCGTTCGGCCGTCCGCGCGCTTCTCGCCGACGGCTGGACGGTCGACGCAACGGCCCGCGACGGCGAGGCGCTGGCCGATCTCGAGGCGTGTGCAGACGGACCGACTCGACGCTATCGCGGACGCCGACCCCGGACTCACCCGTCCGAGGGCTCACTCGCTCCGCGTCGGGTCTCGACCGCGACCGATTCGGCGCTCGCCGCCGACTCGTAGGCGGCCTCGACGACGGCGACGGCCTCGAGTCCGTCGTCGGGCGTCACCAGCGGCTCCCGCCCCTCCCGAACGGCCGCGACGAAGTCCGCGACCAGGTTCGCCGTCGGGTCGGCACCGTATGGAACCGTGTGAACGCCCGCCTCCTCGCCCGAAGCGACGGTGTGGGTGAGCGACTCGCCCGTACAGTCGATCGCGAGCGTCCCGTCGGTGCCGACGAACTCGAGTGTCGCGTCGCCCCAGGTGTGCCACGCGTCGGGCTTGCTCCAGGAGCCGTCCAGCAGGAACCCCGTCCCGTCGGTCAGCTCCATCGGGAGGACGTTCACGTCGTCGACCTCACCGTCGTGAAAGCGCGTGTCGACCTCGGCGTACACCTCGGCGACGCGCTCCCCGGTGAGCGCCGCGACGAGATCCACGAGGTGAACGGTGTGGTCCATCACGGCGCCGCCGCCGGCCAGTTCGGGGTCCACGAACCAGCCGCCGGGGATGTGCCCGCGGTTCGTCCCGGAGATCGCCCGCAACGAGCCGAGGTCGCCGGCCTCGAGCGTCCGTCGGGCTCGACGCGCGGATTCGGCGAACCGCAAGGGCATCGCCACGCCGACCGCGACGTCGGCGTCCCGCCAGGTCTCGACGATCGCGCGAGCGTCCTCGAGGGTCGCCGCGAGCGGTTTCTCACAGAGGACGTCGACGCCCGCCTCGGCCGCCCGCTCGATCCACTCGCGGTGGGCGACGTTGGGCGCACAGACCACGCCCGCGTCGATCCGCTCGAGCAGATCCTCGGGGTCCGAGACGTACTCGAGGTCGTGGCGGGTGGCCGTCTCCCGGCCCCGGTCGGCGTCGGGGTCGGCGACGCCGACGAGGGTGGCGTCCTCGCGCTCGGCCAGTGCGGCGACGTAGGCGTCGGCGTGGACGTGGGCGGCCGACAGCAGGCCGACACGGACCGTCATCCCTCCACCTCCGCGGGGGAGACGGGCGTCCCCCGCTCGGCCGACCGCTCGGCCGCCAGCGCGAGCCGAAGCGACGCTATCGCTTCGGCGGGCCCCACGGCGGGCTCGCCGCCCGTCTCGAGCGCGGCGACGAACTGCTCGAGTTCGCGCTGGTAGGGCGTCTTCGCCGGAGCCGGATCGCGGATGGCGTCCTCGGCAGTCCAGGCGCGGTAGGCCCGGGGGTCCGCGCTCTCGTGTTCGACCAGCCCGTCGTCGCCCGCCAGCTCGAGTTCCGTCGCGAACGGGCGCGACGCGGGCTGGGCCCACGACGCCTCGACGTAGCCGATCGCGCCGCTGGCGAACCGGAGCGTGGCGGTGCCGTGGGCGGCCCGTTCGTCGCGAGTCCGTCTGGCGAACACCCGATCGACTGGGCCCCAACACCACCGCAGGTAGTCGAGGTCGTGGATCGCCAGATCGACGAACAGGCCACCGCTGCGGTCGGGGTCGGCGAACCAGTCCTCGGTCCCCCAGTCGGGAAACGGCGACAGTCGTCGAGCGCGGGCGACGCCCGGAGTCCCGATCTCGCAGTCGCGGGCTCGCTGGTAGGCGGGATCGAACCGAACGACGTGGCCGACCCCGCAGGTCAGGTCGGCCTCGTCGACCAGTGACTCGATCTCGCGGGCCGCCTCGAGGGTCGGCGCGATCGGCTTCTCGAGGAAGACGTCGGTTCCGGTCTCGGCGGCGATTTCGACGAGAGCGCGGTGGGTGTCCGTCGGCGTACAGACGTCGAGGAAGTCGATATCGGCGCGTTCACAGAGTTCTTTCGGGTCCGTGTAGGCGTCGGCTTCGAGCCCGGCCTCCTCGAGGAACGGCTCGGGCCCGCTCGGGGAGGCGACGGCGACTACCTCCACGTCCATCCCGTCGTACGCGCTCGCGTGAGTGCGGGCCATGAACCCCGCACCCGCGATCCCTACCTTCATGACAGGGCAGAACACACCATTCGACTTAAACGATTCCCGCGTTCACCGACGGTCGCTCGCTTTCGTCCGGCCGAGCGGTCCGCACGTGTTCCTGTTCGGATCGAGTTTCGGTCCACTGCCGAGAAAGTATCACACGAAAGACAGTCAGAAACTAGCAGGTTCTCCCATTCTGTAAGAAAGATTTAATGTACGTCTTGTAACACTACAGGTCGTGATGGTTGGTAACGAGACTGATACGGGTGGAAGCGGGGGGCGAACGTCGTCGACGCTCGGGACGAGCCGTCGGTCGGTGCTGGCCTCGAGCGTCGTCCTCGGCGGCACGATAGTCGCGGGGTGTCTCGGCGACGAGAACGGGGACGGCGGCGGTGGCGACCAGGTCGCGATCATCTCGAGCGACGCCGGCTTCGGCGACAACGCGTTCAACGACAACGCCCTCGAGGGGCTCGAGGAGGCGGCCGACGAGTTCGACCTCGAGGTGACGCAGGTCGAGGAGACCGAGACCGCGGAGTTCGCGGCCCGACAGGAGGATCTGGCGGCTGACGGGAGCTACGACCTCATCGTGATGGTCGGCTACCAGCACTACGAGGGGCTGGTCGAACACTCCGAGGCCTACCCCGACCAGTACTGGATGCTGATCAACGACCACGTCGAGGGCGCCGACAACGTCTCGGGCTGGATCGAGATGAACAACGAGATGTCGTTTCTCGCGGGCGTCGCCGCCGCCACGCTGACCCAGGAGGAGATCGAACACGGCGACAGCGCGACCGACCCCGACGAGGCCGTCGTCGGCTTCGTCGGCGGCGAGGACATCGATCTGATCAACGCCTTCGAGCAGTCGTACATCGAGGGCGTCGAGTGGGTCGACGACGGCGTCGACGTGCTCACGGGGTACGGCGGGAGCTTCTCCGACAGTGAGGCGCTGAACGACGTCGCCACCTCTCAGTTCGACGACGGTGCCGACATCGTCTGGCACGCCGCCGCAGCCGCGGGCGCGGGTGCGTTCGCCGCCGCCCAGGACAACGACCGGTTCGCGATGGGCGTCGACAGCGACCAGTCGGTCGCCGACGACCAGTACGCCGACGTTATCCTCGGCTCGGCGATCAAGGCGCTCGACGAGGCGACCTACCAGGTCACCGAGGCCGTCGTCGAGGACGACTGGGACAGCGTCTCGGGCGAGCAGAACCTCAGCATCGAGGAGGAGGGGATCGACTTCGTCGTTGGCCAGGAGTTCGAGGGCGAGTTGCCCGACTCGCTCGAGGAAAACATCGAGGCGGCCAAAGAGGCGTACGTCGCCGGCGAGGTCGACCTCACCTGCGGGCCGACGGGTTGCTGAGGCCCCGCTCGGGAGCCACTCCATGATTACAGATCCACAGCGACAGCATGACGGCTGATGCACCGCCCGCGGTTCGACTCGAGGGGATCACCAAGACGTTCGGCGACGTCGTCGCGAACGACGGCGTCGATTTCAGGCTCGAGCGGGAGTCGATCCACGCGCTGCTCGGCGAGAACGGCTCGGGGAAGACGACGCTGATGAACGTCCTCTACGGGCTGTACGACCAGGACGCGGGGACGATCCGCGTCGACGGCGAACCGCGATCGTTCGACTCGCCCCAGGACGCGATGGCCGCCGGGATCGGCATGATCCACCAGCACTTCCAGCTCGTCGAGCCGATGACGGTCCTGCAGAACGTCGTGCTCGGTCACGAACCGGTCGACGGCGGGCTCGTCGACGAGGACGCCGCCCGCGAGGAGATCGAGGCGCTGTGTGACCGCTACGGGTTCGACGTCGACGACCACCTCGAGACGCCCGTCGAGGAGCTCGACCTGGGCACCCGCCAGCGCGTCGAGATCGTCAAGAGCCTCTACCGGGGCGCCGACACCCTGATCCTCGACGAGCCGACCGCGGTGTTGACCCCGCAGGAAGTCGACGGGCTGCTCGACCTCCTCGAGGAGCTGCGGGCGAGCGGGCGCTCGCTGATCTTCATCTCCCACAAGCTCGAAGAGGTACTCGCGGCGGCAGACCGGATCACCGTCCTCCGGGACGGCCGCGCCGTCGACACCGTCGCCGCGGCCGACACCTCCCGTCAGGAACTGGCCCGCATGATGGTCGGTCGCGAGGTGTCGTTCGACCGCCCGGCTCGCGAGGCGATACCCGGCGAGCCGGTCCTCGAGGCCGAGGAGCTGTCGGTCGCGGGCGATCGCGGCCTCGAGCGGGTCAGCGAGATCGATCTCACGGTTCGGGAACACGAGATCCTGGGGATCGCCGGCGTCCAGGGTAACGGCCAGACGGAGCTGATCGAGGCGCTGACCGGCCACCGCGTCCCGGACGCGGGTCGGGTTCGTCTCCGCGGCGACGACGTTACGGACGTCGGTCGGCGCCGACGACTCGAGGCCGGCATCGCCGCCATCCCCGAGGATCGCAACGCCGAGGGGCTGGTCCAGGAGTACGACCTCGTGAAGAACGCCCTGCTCGGGAACCAGACGGTCCCACCGTACGCGAACGACGGCTGGCTCGACTGGTCGGCGGTCGAGGCTCACGCCGAGGAGATCATCGAGGAGTTCGACGTCCACCCGCCGGATCCGTCGGCGACGGCGGGCTCGCTGTCGGGCGGGAACCAGCAGAAGTTCGTCGTCGGCCGGGAGATCGGTCACGACCCGGACGCCCTGATCGCCGCCCATCCCACTCGCGGGGTCGACGTCGGCTCGCTCGAGTTCATCCACGACCGCCTGCTCGAGCTCCGCGAGGAGGGGCTGGCGATCGTCCTGATCTCCTCGAAGCTCGACGAGCTCCGCGCGCTCGCGGATCGAATCGTCGTCATGTACGAGGGGACGTTCATCGACGAGGTCGACCCCACCGGGACGAGCGACGCCGAACTCGGGCTCCTGATGGCCGGACAGCGCCTCGACGAGGGGGCCGAACGCGAGACGAACGGTCGGTCGAACCTCGAGGGGACGCAGTCGGAGTCCGACGCGGAGGCGACGGTCGACCGACGGACCGGAGGTGACGGCGAGCGATGAGCGACGATCCGGGTCGAGTTCGGGGAGCGCTGGACCGCGTTGCGGCCCGACTGCTCGACGCATCGGTGTACGAGCGGGTCGGGATCGCGGTCGGATCGACCGGACTGGCGCTGCTGATCGGCCTCGTGGTCGTGGCGGCGGCCGGGCACAACCCGCTACTGTTTGCCCAGCAGCTGGTCGTCGGCTCGGTCGGGAGCACGGGTGCGTTCACCCGGACGCTGCGCTTTACGACGCTGTTCATCCTGGCGGGCGTCGCCGTCGCCATCGCCTTTCGGGCGGGCGTCTTCAACATCGGCGTCCAGGGTCAGCTGATCGTCGGGGGGATCGCCTGCGTGCTCTCGATCCTCTGGCTGGCGCCGTTCGTCCCGAACGGAACGCTCGGCGGCGTCGGGCTGACGCTCGTCGGGCTGCTCGCGGCGGTCGTCGCCGGCGGGCTGTACGCGGCGCTGCCGGGCGTGTTGAAGGCCTACTACGGCGCCAACGAGATCATCACGACGATCATGCTCAACTTCATCGCGATCGGGATCGTCGGCTGGGCCGTCGACGGCCCCCTCCGCCCCGAGGACGCCCGCTCGGTTCGCACCGAGTACCTCCCGGAGGGCGTCGGCCTCCCATCGGTCGTGTTCTCGGACCCGAACTTCTCGATTCTCGGGCTGGGGCTGGCGCTGGGCGTCGTCGGCGTCGTCGCCGTCGGGATGACCCGGACGAGCTTCGGTTACGACATGGTCACCAGCGGCTACCAGGCCAGCGCGGCGACGTTCTCCGGGGTCGATCCCCAGCGGACGATCGTCGCGACGATGACGCTGTCGGGGATGGTCGCCGGCCTCGTCGGCGCCGTCTTCGCGATCATGGTTCAGGGCTACTTCATCGATCCCTCCGGGATCGGCACCTACGGGTTCGACGCGATCGCCGTCAGCCTGCTGGCGGCGAACAATCCCGTGGGCGTCGTTCCCGCGTCGCTGCTGTTCGGCGCGCTCGAGTCCTCGGGCTCGCACGTCCAGATCCACAGCGACGTTCCCGTCCAGCTGATCGACGGCATCGTTGGGATCGTCGTCCTGTTCGTCGCCGCCCCGGAGCTGTTCCGGATGCTCGCCAAGCGGACGGGTCTTGGAGGTGAGAAGGGATGAGCCTGGCTACAGGTACGAGTCGGCGACGGCTGCGACTCGGCGGGCTCGCGTTGCTCGCGGCCGTCGCGCTCGCCGCGGTGCTCGTCGTCCGGTTCGACGTCCCCCTCGAGCGCATTTTTACGGTCGGCTTTCTCAACCGGACGCTGATGCTGGCGTCGCCGATCGCGCTAGCGGCTGTCGGCGGACTGTACGCCGAGAAGAGCGGCGTCTTCAACATCGGTCTCGAGGGGTTCATGATCTTCGGGGCGATCACCGCCGCGGCGACGCTGTCGCTGGTCGGCGCCTCGAGCCAGCTCCACGTCTGGCTCGCCATCGTCGCCGCGGTCGGCGTCTCGCTGGCGCTGACGGCGGGCTACGCCGTGCTGTTGATCCGGTACAAGGCCGACCAGATCGTCGCCGGCCTGGCGGTGTGGTTCATCGGTCTCGGGTTCGCGCCCTTCCTCGCCTCGCTGCTGTGGGGGACCGTCCGGAGTCCGGGACTGGCGAGTATGAACCGCTACTCGGTTCCCTACCTCGCAGAGGTCCCCGTCGTCGGGTCGATCCTGTTCAACCAGTCGCCGCTCGTAGTCCTGACGCTCGTCGTCGTCGTCGCCGCCTGGGTCGTGCTCTACCGCACCCGGTACGGGTACTGGATCCAGGCCGCCGGCGAGAACCCGACCGCGCTCGACACCGCCGGGATCGACGTCAACCGGGTTCGGTACGCCACCGTACTGTTCTCGGGAGCGATGGCCGGCCTCGGCGGCGCGGTGTTGCTCGCCCACGCCGGGACGTTCATCGGCACCGGCGACACGATGGTCGACGGCCGCGGCTGGATCGCGATCGTCGCCTACCTGTTCGGAAACTACAACCCGATCGGGGCCGCCCTGGCCGCCCTGCTGTTCGGCGGGCTCGAGGGACTGCAGGTCCAGTTCCAGACCGTCGACATCGCGGTCTCTGGCCGGCTGATGGGTCTGTTGCCGTACGTCGGCGTGATCGTCGTCCTGACCGTCTGGGGGAAGACGCGGATGCCGTCGTCGGTCGGCGAGCCCTACGAGAGCGAGGAGTAGCTCGGTGGGTCCCGAGGACGGGCGCTCGGGCGCGGTGCGCTCGAGTCAGAATCCGTTCGATGCGTCTCGCTCGGAGGTGTCGGCGGCGGGGCATTCAAAATCAGTAGCGTACCGAACTGGAACCTCGCACTCTGAGCCAGAGGTATGTGTCTATCACACAATATTGGGCCTCCTTCGGGATCGGTATCCTGTCGAGCTGAAAACCGCCGATATCTCGATCCTTCTGTGGAATCGATTCGATCCCTTTTATACCGGTGAGCGGTGAGTGAGCGTCGAACTCGTACGGAACCGGAACTTCGAACGAGCGTCCCTCCCCCGATATTCGCATTCGGAAATGTACAATACTGTGTTCTATACCCATTTAGGACGGCCGTCAATACGGAACAGGGCGAGGGTGGATCGGACCGATCACCCCCTTTCGCTGCTACTACAAAAGCGTGCGAAATGCACACCTGCGAACAGTATTGGGTGACGCCTGTCGGACAGCGATGCGGTCAACCGTACGTTTTTGTAGGCCTACGGGAAATGACTGCCCATGTCACTAGAAGACGACTCCCTGGACTACCACGAGGCTGACCCGCCCGGAAAGATCGCGGTGGAGACGACCAAACCGACCAACACCCAGCGGGAGCTGAGTCTCGCGTACTCGCCCGGCGTCGCCGGTCCGTGTCGCGCGATCGCCGACGACCCGGACGACACCTACCGCTACACCGCCCGCGGGAACCTGGTCGGCGTCGTCTCGAACGGCTCTGCCGTGCTGGGGCTGGGCGATATCGGTCCCGAGGCCTCGAAACCCGTCATGGAGGGGAAGGGCGTCCTCTTCAAGCGCTTCGCCGATATCGACGTCTTCGACCTCGAGCTCGAGCACGACGACCCCGACGCCTTCATCGAGTCGGTCGCCGGCATGGGGCCGACGTTCGGCGGGATCAACTTGGAGGACATCAAGGCCCCGGAGTGTTTCACGATCGAGCAGCGCCTCCGCGAGCGGATGGATATCCCGGTCTTCCACGACGACCAGCACGGCACCGCGATTATCAGCGGCGCGGCGCTGTTGAACGCCGCCGAGATCGCGGGGAAAGAACTCGAGGAGCTCGAGGTGGCCTTCGCGGGCGCCGGCGCGGCGGCGATCGCGACCGCCCGATTCTACGTCTCGCTCGGCGTTCGGCGCGACAACATCACGATGGCCGACATCGACGGGATCCTCACGACCGAGCGCGCGGAGTCGGGCGACCTCGACCCCCACAGCCGGGAGTTCGCCCGCGACGTCCCTGCGGGCGGGGTCGCCGAGGCGATGCAAGGCGCCGACGTCTTCGTCGGCCTCTCGGCGGGCGGGATCGTCGACGCGGAGATGGTGCGGTCCATGGCCGCCGATCCGATCATCTTCGCGATGGCCAACCCCGATCCCGAGATCGACTACGAGACGGCGAAGTCGGCCCGCGACGACACGGTCATCATGGCCACCGGACGCTCCGACTACCCGAACCAGGTCAACAACGTGCTCGGCTTCCCCTTCATCTTCCGGGGCGCGCTGGACGTCCGCGCCACCGAGATCAACGAGCCGATGAAGGTCGCCGCCGCGGAGGCGCTGGCGGCGCTGGCCCGCGAGGACGTCCCCGACAGCGTGCGGGAGGCCTACGGTGACCAGCCGCTGCAGTTCGGCCCCGAGTACATCCTGCCGAAGCCGATGGACCCCCGCGTACTGTTCGAGCTCGCGCCCGCGGTCGCCGAGGCCGCGATGGAGTCGGGGGCCGCCCGCGTCGACCTCGAGCGCGAGCCCTACGTCGAGGAGCTCGAGGCCCGCCTCGGAAAGTCCCGTGAGATGACGCGGATCGTCCGAAACAAGGCGAAAAGCGACCCCAAGCGGATCGCGCTCGCGGAGGGCCACAACGAGAAGATCATCCGCGCGGCCTACCAGCTCGAGGAGCGGGGGCTCGCCGAGCCGGTGTTGATCGGCGACGAGGCCGAGATCGACCGCACCGCGGCGAACCTCGGGCTCGCGTTCGACCCCGAGGTCGTCGACCCCGACGACGGGACGAACGGCGAGTACGCCGAGGCGCTCTACGAGCAGCGACAGCGCAAGGGCGTCACCCGGCGTGAGGCGACCGAACTCGTACGGGATAGCAACTACTTCGCCTCGGTGATGGTCCAGCGGGGCGACGTCGACGGAATGCTGACCGGACTGACCAACCACTACCCCTCGGCGCTGCGCCCGCCGCTGCAGGTGATCGGTACCGCCGAGGACGTCGAGTACGCCGCGGGCGTCTACATGCTCACCTTCAAGAACCGCGTCGTCTTCCTGGCGGACGCGACGGTCAACCAGGATCCAGACGAGGAGACGCTCGCGGAGGTCACCCGCCACGCCGCCGACATCGCCCGACGGTTCGACGTCGAGCCCCGCGCCGCCCTGCTGTCGTACTCCGACTTCGGCAGCGTCGACAACGAGGGAACCCGAAAACCCCGGCAGGCGGCCAGGAAGCTCCGGGAGGATCCGGTGATCGACTTCCCCGTCGACGGCGAGATGCAGGCCGACACCGCCGTCGTCGAGGACCTCCTCGAGGGCACCTTCGAGTTCTCCGAGCTCGAGAAGCCGGCGAACGTGCTGGTTCTGCCGAACCTCGAGGCGGGCAACATCGCCTACAAGCTGCTCCAGCGGCTGGGCGGCGCGGAGGCGGTCGGGCCGATGCTCGCCGGGATGGATCGACCGGTCCACGTCCTCCAGCGCGAGGACGACGTCAGGGACATCGTGAACCTGGCGGCAGTCGCGACGGTCGACGCGCAAGAAGAGACGTAGGAGTCACAACGGATCCGTGACGTTCGATTCGACCGATTCGGGCGATGCGACGGCTCCGACCGGGCGATCGGTCGCCGGAAGAGAAACGACGTGTTTTCTCCCCCCGCCGCAGCGTGAACGGTCGTGTGCGTCTTGTGGCAAATCTCCCTCGCGAAGCCCGTCCGGAATGGCCGGACGATACCTCGACCGATTCGCAGAACTCCGACAACGTGTCCGTCCAGATGGTGCCATCTGCGGTTTCCGACCGAATCTGCGGATCAAAAATCCGTCGCAGGACGGAATCTCTGAGAGTGAACACGTCCGTCAGTTCCGGACCGTAACGTAGATTTACGGCCATATGGATGTAAGCGATGGCTCCTGTTTCGCTGACCGACTCCTCCATGCGTTCTTCCCTCGCGGAAACGGGCACTACGGTGGACAGGGAGCCTCCCCGTTCAAACGGTTTTGTGCCGTCTTATCCGGTTATTTCGGACCCTCCGTAGTGCGCCCGAAGCGTTCCGGCCGCTTGGAGTACGCGCGTTTCGGACCGTCGCCCTACCGCCCGTTCGAGACCGATACTCCAGTCGCACTCTCCGGTGAGCCAGACGTAGCAAAGAGACGTCCGAAATGTGCGGACGACACCGCTCTACAAAGACGGAACGCTTATTGACTCGAGCGGGCCAGAACTGCCCAATGACAGCCGACGTGCCGCTGACCACCGTCGCCAGGGCGTTCGAAATACTCGAGCACATTCGCGAGGAGGGCGGGGCCAGCGTGAGCGAGCTGACCGACGCGCTCGAACTCCCCAAAAGTACGGTCCACGACTACGTGACGACGCTCACCCGGCTGGGGTACCTGACGAACGACGGCGGGGAGTACGATCTCAGCCTCGCGTTTCTCACGCACGGCACCTACGCGAGAGACGGCGTCGCCTACGCGGATCGCGTCGAGCCCGCCCTCGAGCGACTCGCCGACGAGACGGGCGAGATCGTCTGGTACATCGTGGAGGAGCGCGGCCGGGGCGTCTACGCCGGGAGAGGGCTCGGACGCGACGCGCTCCAGCCCTACGCCTCGATCGGCACGCGAAGCGCCCTCCACACCATCGCGGGCGGAAAGGCGATCCTCGCGGCGCTACCGGACGATCGGGTCGACGAGATCGTCGCCGAGCACGGCCTCGAGCGTCACACCGAGCGAACGATCACGACCCGCGGCGAGCTCGAGGACGCTCGGGAACGAATCGCAGAACGGGGGTACGCGCTCAACGACGGCGAGAACATCGACGGCTGGCGCGCCGTTGCCAGCCCGGTCGTCCTCGAGGAGGAGGATCTGTACGGTGCGATCGCGGTCGCCGGCCCGGAGAACCGACTGAGCGGCGAGTACTTTACGGAGACGCTACCAGATCTGGCAGCGGGGACCGCAAACGAGGTCCAACTACGGCTTCGAAGCGAAGTTGGAACGAAGTTCTCCGGGTGAGCGAAACGACGTTCCCTAGGTGAGCGGCATGACGACCGAAGCCGCAAGCACGAGAATCAGCCCGGAGACGGACATAATCGTCGCGACGACGGAGTACGTCTTGAACGTCTCGGCCTGCGTGATGCCCGCGATCTTGCTGACGGTCCAGAACCCGCTGTCGTTGTACCACGGCGCGATCATCCCGCCGAAGCCGACGGCCATCATCATGTAGACGGGGTGTGCCGTGAGATCGCCGGTCAGCGGTGCCATCATGGCGGCGCCGGTGAGGATTGCCACGGTGCCCGACCCCTGGGCGACGCGGATCACGGCGGCTACGAGCCAGCCGGCGAACAGTAGCGGCAGGCCGAAGTCGACGAGTCCGTCGGCAATGTACTGGCCGACGCCGGCGATCTCGAGCATCGCGCCGAAGGTCCCGCCGGCCGCGGTGATCGCGATGATGTTCCCCCCGGACTTGATCGACTCGGTCAGTTCGTCGCTGAACAGCGAGCGGTCCCCGTCCATCTCCATCCGGAAGAACGTGAACGCGGAGAGCATCGCCGCCGCAGTCAGCGCGAAGTTCGGATCGCCGAGGAACGCCGCGAGGTCGGCGACGAACGATCCGTCTCCCAAGAGAGCGTCGGTGATCGTCGCGGACGCGATGAAGACGACCGGGACGGCGATCGGGAGCGAGGATTCGAACAGCCCCGGAAGCTGGTCGACCGGCGTCTCCGCTTTCTCCTTGAGGCTCTCCGGGGACGACCCCATCGCCTCACGGAGCGGGAAGTCCTCGCGGCTGTGGAGGAATCGGCCGTAGACGATCCCGCCCAGCAGCGACGTCGGAAGCGCGAGCCCGACCCCCACCAGGAGCGCGAGCCCGACGTCGACGTCGAGTTCGGCAGACATCGCGAGCGGACCTGGCGTCGGCGGGACGAGCATGTGCGTCGCCAGCGCCCCGGCACACAACACGGAGATGTACAGCGAGAACTTCACGCCCGTCCGCGCCTTCATCGACCGTCCGAGCGGTGCGAGGAGGAAGAACACGTTGTCGAAGAAGACCGGAATCGACAGCACGTAGCTACTGCCCATCAGCGCCCACTCGGACTGGTCCTCGCCCGTGAGCGACCGGAACGCGCGGACGATCCGTTCGGCCGCCCCGCTGTCCATTAGGGTCTTGCCGATGATCGCGGCCATCAGGATCGGAATCCCGATCGAGACCATCACATCGCCGAACGACTCGGCGACCTGCGCGGGAACCGCGTCGAACGCGATCTGTGGCGTCACCACCCCGATCGCCATCGCCGCGATGATCAACCCGACGAACGCCGGGAGCTTCACCCATACTAACAGTACCACCGCGATGACCAACCCGATAACGAACGGTATAAGCGGGTTTGAGAGTACCATGCACGAGGAACATCATATCACGGGTACTTATTGATTAACATAATAGACGGTACACGTGATCGGAGAACGCAACGTCTTGCGTTCGAATCGTAATTTACTTGCAGTAATGTGTTGTCCGTTGACTCATGACAGTTGTCGCCGCAGTCGACAGCGGGACGGGAGCGAAGACGGTCGCAGAGGCGGCTGCAACGCTGGCCGATCAGTCCGACACAGCCCTGCACCTACTCTCGGTCTACGAGCACTCGGAACACGAACACCTCCTCAATCAGGCCCTCGATGCGGGAGAGTCGCTCTCGGAGGAGGAGCGATCGAGGGTCGCCACCACGGCCGCCGAAAACGCCGCGGCCGACCTCACCCGAGAGTTCGAGACCGTCGGCCGCCGCGGCAATCCCGCAGCGGAGATTCTCGAGTACGCGAGCGACGTCGACGCCGAGTACGTCGTTATCGGCGGCCGACAGCGCTCCCGGGTCGGGAAGGCGCTGTTCGGCAGCGTCACGCAGTCGGTGCTCCTCGAGGCCGACCGCCCGGTGGTCGTCGTCCCCGAAGAGCCAAAAGAGCGCTGACCCGCTACCGGAGCTACTCGAGTCCGTACGGATCCGGCGGCAGCCGTTCGTCCGCGAACGACAGCGGCTCGAGCGGGCCGACCTCAACGTCCTCGCGCTCGGCCAACTCCTCGGCAACGGGTTCGGAGACGACCAGCGAGTCGGGCTCCATCGTGCTCGGGATTCTGGCGGCCCGAAGCTCCTCCGGTCCCGCGATCCCGGTCGTCGAACAGGCGACGACGAACGCGGTCGCGTCGTCGGGGACGACGAAGGGTATCTTCGCCCGATCGGTCTCGCCGCTCGTGACGATGTTGACGTACGTGTCCTCGAAGTCGATGTCGGCGACGTAGTCGCGGTGGACGAAGTCCGCGAGGCCCACCCCGAGGGCGTTGCCGTGGGAGGGCTCGGTCAGCGAGCGGACGTACACCCGCGTGATCGACGGCGACTCGGGTTCGTCCTCGCCGTGGAAGGAGTACCGCCCGAGGACGTTCGTGTCCATCCCGGTCCCCGATTTCTCCTTCCCGGCCTCGTCGACGACGAGCAGATCGAGGTCGTCGACGGGGAGCTGCGCGAAGTAGCCCCGCGCCTTCTCGAGCAGTTCGGGCTCGCGCTCGGGGATTTCGGCGGCGGGTACGCCCTCGATGTGGGCCGCGCGGTCGGCGGCGTTCTCGAGCAGGGCGATGCCGCCGACGATCGGCGTCTCCTCGAGGAGGATCCCCGCCCGGTCCTGAATCACGTCGGCGAACTCGGTGGCGATAGCGGCGTTGTGCAGCGATTCGGCGCCGCGATGTTTTCCGAGGCCGATAACCGCGATCTTCGAGAGTCCGCTCTCGACGGCGCCGTTGAAGTCTGTGTGGACCTTCACACGGTTCGCGAGGAGGACGGCGTCCGCCTCGAGGGCGTCCTTCGCGGCGTAGACGGGACGGCCGAGCGCGTCCTCGCCGACGGCCTCGACGGCCATCGACGAACGGATCTCACAGCCCATCCGCTCGGGCGTGACGCCCAGCGCCTCGAGAGTCTCGCGCTGGCCCTCGGCGGTCGCCCCGCCGTGACTCCCCATCGCGGGGATGATGTACGGTTCGAATCCCCGCTCTTGGAGTTCGTCGACGGCGGCCGCAAGCGTCGCGGGCATGTCGTGGATCCCGCGGCTACCGGCCGTGACGGCGACCTCCGCACCCGCCGGGAGCGAGTCGAAGGCGTCGATCTCGTCCACTGCGGCCCTGGCCGCGGCCTCGACGTCGTCGACCGACTCGAGCTCCCGCTTGCGGCGGGCGACGGCGAACCGCGGGAGGTCCGCGACGGTGTGGTCGTTGGTCGCCCGCAGGACGTCGGCGTCGGGGAACTCGAGGTTCATCCCTCACCCCTCGGCGGCACTTTGTCCCGTTCGCGTCGACGCTCGGCCATCTCCGCGGCGACCTCGACCGCGTCGATCAGGCTCGCCTCGCTGGCGATCCCCTCGCCGGCGATGTCGAAGGCCGTACCGTGGTCGACGCTCGTACGGACGATCGGAAGGCCGATCGTGACGTTGACCCCGGAGACGGCGTCGTCGCTCGAGAAGCCCAGCGTCTTGATGGGGATGTGGCCCTGGTCGTGATACATCGAGACGACACAGTCGTACTCCCCGCGGGCGGCCTGGACGTAGACGGTGTCGGGCGACTCGGGACCGTGGACGTCGATCCCCTCCTCGGCGGCGCGCTCGACGGCGGGGCGGATCTCGGCGTCGTCCTCCTCGCCCAGCAGGCCGCCGTCGCTGGCGTGGGGATTGAGACCCGCAACGGCGATCGTCGGCTCCTCGATACCGAGGTCGCGCAGCCCCTCGTCGGTGACCCGGATCGTCTCGAGGACGTTCTCGGTCGTCACCAGCTCGCAGGCCTCCCGCAGCGGGACGTGGGTGCTGACGTGGGTGACGACGAGGTCGTCCTCGACGAGCATCATCGAGTAGTTCTCGGTGTCGGTGTAGTCGGCCAACATCCCGGTGTGGCCGGCGTACTCGCTGCCGGCCAGGCGCGTCGACTGCTTGTTGATCGGTGCCGTCGCGATCGCGTCGATCTCGCCGTCGACCGCGAGTTCGATCGCGCGTTCGATGTACGCGAGACTCGCCTCGCCGTACTCCTCGCGGACGACGCCGTACTCGAGGTCGGCGACGGCGTCGAGGTCGAGGACGGGGATCGCGTCCTCGGCGAACGTCGCGTCCGCGACCGCGTCGACGGCCTCGATCTCGAGGTCGGCACCCGAGACGTCGACGCCGGCACGGACCACGCTCGCGTCGCCGACGACGATCGGGTTCGCGTACTCGAGCAACGCCGGGTAGGCGGCGGCAACGATCTCGCTCCCGATGCCGGCGGGGTCGCCCATCGTTACAGCGACGACTGGTCGCTCACTCTGGCTCATCGCTCGAAGCAAGGAAACTCAGACAGTTAACGATACTCCTCCGGTCGCCGAACCCGCCCGCTTTCGTCACGATCGGGGTTCCCGCCGCCGGGCCGTCTCCGATCACGCCCTCCGGAATGCCGTCGACGACCGCCTCGCCGGTGAGATCGATCGCGCTCGCAGAGAGCTCCTCGAGTGCGGCTCGGGCGATCGCCCCGCCCGTCAGCAGCAGTCCCGCCGGCGGATCGGTCTCGGTCGCCTCCGCGGTCGCGACGCCAAGCGCCCGCGCGATCCTCGGGCCCGCGTCGACGCCGCGCTCGGCTGCGACCTCGCTCGCGCGGTCCACGTCGCCTCGCGTAGTCGCCCCCGCGAGAACAGCCCGTCCGTGCGCTCGGCGGACCGACTCGAGTTCCGCTGCGGCGTCCCGGCCCGCTTCGCTGGGATTCGCGACGGCCGTAGCGGGATCGAGTTCGACGAGCCAGTCGTCGGGGACGGCCTCGAGCTGCTCGAGCGTGCGCTCGTTGACGCTGCCGACGATCCCGAGGGCGCTCTCGCCCTCGGGGGTCGCTTCCGGGGGCGACCGCGACGCATCCGGTACCGACACTGCACTCGCCAGCCCACCGCTGCCGACGTAGAGGACCTCGCGATCACAGCGCCGGGCGCCCGCCGCGATCGCCTCGAGGTGGCGATCGTGGACCGCGTCGCAGACGACGATCTCCGGGCCGTCACGTCCGCGATTGGCGAGCGCGGCCGCGACGGCGTCGGCCCCCTCGAGAACCCTCTCCAGGGAGAGGGTCGCGACGTCGTACTCGGAACTCTCGAACAGCGCTGGAAGATCGGAGTCGGTCCCGTAGCCGGCGTCCTCGAGCGGCCGTCCGTCGACGAGGTGGCGCCCGTTTACCGTCACGCGGCCGGTTCCGGGGAAGGCAGGCGCGACGACCGCCAGCTCCGCCCCGGTCGCCTCGAGGGCGGCGTCGACCTCCCTGACGACGTTTCCACGTAGCGTCGAGTCGATCTTCTTGTAGACGACCTCTGGAACGGGGCCACGCTCGAGGAACGAAGCGACGGCCGTGGAGGCGGCGGTGGGCTCGAGGTCGCGGGTGTCGAGATCGACCGCGAGGACGTCCGACTCACCCGAGGACGGTCGGTCTGTGTCGTCGGCGTTCGGCTCCGTGACGACGACCCGAACGGCACAGCCCCGGGCGGCGAACCCGTGTCCGGTATCCATCGCGCCCGTGAAGTCGTCGGCGAGGACGAGTACGCTGCTCATGGCGACGTCTCTCGACCCCGCGTACAAAACGGTTCACCTCTCGGCCTACGGACGTTCAGTGGTTCGGTAGCTGAACCATCGATCTACATTCCTTTCCAAAATGGTTGTTCATAAATAGCTGAACACAAAGCACGATAGTTGAATCGAAGTGAGTCGCGTCTGATCGGCCGTTCATCGCCTCTAATCCGCGACAATCGGCTGTCTGTACCGTATCTCCGCCGAGAAGAGGGATCGATCCCCGTTCGGGTCGACCGATGCCATGACCCGCGGCTCGAGGGGATAGAACACCAGAAGAACCGAATTTCCTGTGACCGGTCGACCGGTCGATTCGCTTTCGAACTCACGGGAGCTTTCGAGCCTCCCACAATACTATAGCAACAAGTAGTATAGCTTCGTTGGTATTTCGGCGGAGAATCGAGACTCGTTCGTCAGTCGTCGGCTGACGCCACCGATTCGATCGCCGAAGACGGTACCGTCCCGTCGTCGTTCCACCCGCGGGCCTCGTAGTACTCCGAGATGGCCGCCTCGAGGTCGGGAAGCTCGTACGGCAGTCGGTCGTCCTCCCGGTCGAAGCCGCGCTGATTGTTGAAGTGACGCTCGAGTTCGACCGTCCGCGCGCCGATCTCGAGGAGGTCCTCGTGGTCGGCGTCGAACAGCGCCTCGAGGCGCTCGTCGGTGACGTAGCCGCTGCCGAACGCACAGACGATCCCCGTGTCGCGGAACGCGGCCTCGTTCTCCCCCTCGACGAGGGCCTCGGCCTTGCCGAGCGTTCCCTCGGGGTCGATGCGACCGCCGTACTCGGCGGACATCACCCGCGACTCGTACATGTGATCGCCGCCGCGGTTCGCGACGGCGTAGGAGAGCCCCTGTCCGTTGAGGACGCGCCCGTCGTGTGCGGCCAGCTCGAGGCCCTTGACGGCGTAGCTGTCGACGCCCAGCTCGTCGTGACAGCGCTCGACGCCCTCGGCGAGCAGGTCGCCGATCCCCTCCCGGTGGGCGATCCGCTCGGTCACGTCGTGGGCGAGTTCGGCGTTGCCGAACTCGTCCTCGCTCGCGAGGTAGGCCGCGACGGTGACGCCCGCGGAGATGGTGTCCATCCCGAGGGTGTCACAGAGGTCGTTGCTCTTCATGACGTCGACGATGTCGCCGACGCCCTGTAGGGAGCCAAAGGCGTAGACCGTCTCGAACTCCGGCCCCTCCGTCTCGAGCCCGCTCTCCTCGTCTCGAGTCGGCAGCTTGCAGGCGTACGCGCAGGCCGAACAGGCGCCTTTCTTGTACTTTTTCTCCTCGACGGCGTCGCCGCCGATCGCGTCGGCGTGTTCGAACTCATACTCCGCAAAGTACCGGGTCGGCAACGAGAACGCCTCGTTGATCATCTCGGTGTTGCCGGTCGTCCCCTGTCGGCGCATCAGGTCCTCGGACTGGGCCGCCTCGCCGTGGATGTCCATCTCCGGCGGGTCCGGAATCTCGACCGACGGTGCTGACTCACCCTCGAACGTGACGCACTTGACGTTCTTCGAGCCCAGCACCGCGCCCAGTCCGCCGCGGCCGAACGCCCGGTGGTCGTACGTCATCACGGAGGCGAACCGAACCTGATTCTCGCCGGCGGGCCCGACGACGACGCAGTGCTCGGGGCCGAGGTCGTGGTGCTCTTCGATGTAATCGGAAGTTTCGGGAACCGTCGCCCCCTCGAGTTCGGGAACCGCCTCGAACTCGACGCGCGGGCGAGACGCCGTCTCGCCGCCCGACGAGTGCGACTCGTCGGCGCCGTCGGTCACGTGGACGGCCAGCAGTTCGTCGCTCTCGCCGACGACCTCGAGGGCGCTGATCCCCGTGTCGACGAAGTTCCGCGAGAGGTAGCCGCCGGCGTTCGTCGAGACGAGGCCGTCGGTCAGCGGCGACAGCCCTGTCATGTTCATCCGACCGGTAAACGACATCTTCGACTGCTGTAAGGGTCCGGTCGAGAGGTAGAGCCGGTTCTCCGGTCCGAACGGGTCCGCCTCGAACGGGATGCGGTCGTGGGCCAGCGCCGTCGCGACGGCCCGACCGCCGACGCACGCCTCGAGATGGTCGTCGATGGTCGTCTCGGTCGCGGTTCGCTCGCCGACGTCGACGGTCAGCAGTGGCCCTTTCGCGCGGAGCATGAACGATCAATCACGAATGAGAGGCTTAAGCGTTCGCCGGCGTTCCGTTGTGGAACGGTTCCCCACATACATTCCTTCAAAAGACTTTCGTGGTGGTGGAGGGCTCTGAGAGTATGGAGTCGCTCAGCAGACGACAACTGCTCGGCGTGCTGGGCGCCAGCGCTGCGGGGCTCGCCGGGGGTGGCTACTGGTACGTCCGCGGCTCCGACACAGTGGACTGTCCGGAGTTCCTCGAGCCGGACCGGGAGTTCTGGGAGTCGACGTTCGACGCCTGGTCGGAACCGGTCGTCGACAGCACGACGGTCTTCGTCGGTGGCGGAGCGGGAATCGTACAGATGAGCTCCGGATCCCGGATGTTCCGGCTGCTCGCGCTCGAGCCGAGCGGAGAGCCGAAGTGGGTCGCCAGGCGTGAACTCGCGGGCGGGATCGGACGCCCCCGACCGACCGACGACCGCGTGTTCGCCTCGACCGGCGAGAACACACTGCTCGCGTTCGACCGCGAGACCGGCGGGCTCGAGTGGGAGTTCGACGCGGGCGGTAACGTCGAGGGACACATGGGCGTCGCGACGCTCGTCCACGACGACACCGTCGTCGCCTCGGTCAACGATCCGGATCACGACGAGCTCGAGGGGTCGAACGTCGTCGTCGGCGTCTCGGCGAGCGAGGGGGAGCTCCGGTGGGCGACCGAACTCGACGCGCCGGTCTCGAACGGGCTCGGGCTGCTCGAGGAGACGGTCGTCGTCGCCACGCGAGCGGGAACGCTGGTGGGTGTCGACCCCGAGACGGGTGATCGACGGTGGGAGGGAGACCTCGAGGGAAGCGTCGACTGGACCGGCAGCCCGGTCTCGTTCGCCGGGAGCGGGTGGATCCCCCGGGAGGACGGAACGGTAGTCGGGTTCGATCCGGCGTCGGGAACGATCCGCGATCGCCTCGCCAGCGACCGGGGTGACGACGAACGCGAGACCGAGACCGACGGCTTCGTCCGGGCGATGCGGGGTTCCGATGAGGCGTTGTACGTCGGCGACCTGGACGGCCGCGTGACCGCGTACGACGCCGACGGATCCGAACGCTGGCAGTACGACGGCCCCGCACGGATCGCCGCACTCGAGGCGGGAACCGACGCCGTCGGCGCCCTCGACCAGCGCGGCGTCTACACCGAACTCGAGCCGGAAACGGGGGACGTGTCTCGAGCGTTCCTGCTCGTCGACGTCCGAGACGACGACCGGTGTGGCAACGTCCCCTCGGAGAGGCGTTTCGGCGGGTTTGCCACGATACGGCATACGCTCGTGGTCACTGGTCGAGTGATGTTCGGGGCGAGGACGTACCCACTTCCACGGCCTCGATGAGCCGGCGATACACATACCTAGAGAAGAATTAACTCCATTATTACCAATTGGGGCCGAGCTCACTATTACTGATATATGCCGCGAGATGTTTCACGAACCTATCTTTCCAGATTTTAAATGATGATATCTAATGTACGTGTTATCGGTGACTAATCACTGTATAACAAAGAAACTGTTCTGATATCTAACTAGTATCGATGACCGAGAAATCCAACGGCCGACGACGGTTCCTCGCTGCCTCCAGTGCAACGGCGTTCGCGGCCGTGGCTGGGTGCATGGATCAGATGAACTCCGCGCTTCCGAACGGCGGGGACGGCAACGGCGACAACGACGACGGTACCGGTGAGGAGACGAGCAGTGCGGAGCCGACAACCGACGATGGCGTCGAATCGCCCGAACTCGCGGTCGAAACGGAGTACGACAGTCGCGAGGAGTTCCGCCAACCGGGCGAACAGCTCGAGAATTTCGAGGATTCCGACGACTGGGACGTCGTCGACGGGACGGCCGAGCCGGACGAGGGGACCTACTTCGACGGCTCCCAGAGTCTCCGGCTGACGGCCGAAGACGGTGGTAACGCCGTCGTCGAAACCGAGATCGAGACGACAGATATGACCGATCTCGACGTTTCGATGGCCGTTCGAACGTCGACGCCGGGCAACATCGCGATCGACATCCAGCTTCTGGATCTCTACGGCGGGTACGCGAGTCACCAGCTCCGGTCGGTCACGTACCGCACGTCGGACGTCGGCTGGTTCCGGACCTGTCCCGGCCTTTTCGAACAGAGTTCGACCCCGCTCGAGCGTGACGCCATCGATACGGTCCGGATCACCGTTCACAACACCGGCGACGCGGAGGTCTGGGTCGACGACCTGCGCACCCACCCGAAACCCGAGAAGGGGTACGTGGTACTGTGCTGGGACGACGGGTTCGAGGACTTCTACGAGACGGCGAGTCCGATGCACGACGAGTACGGCGTCAACGCGGTTCAGGCCGCCGTTCGTCAGTGGACGAGAGGCCAGCGCGACGGAATTATGACGATCGGCCAACTCAAGGAGCGCCAGGAGGCCGGCGACCAGATCGTCGCCCACGGCACGCACACCGAGTTCTCGGATCTCAGCGACGGGGACCTCGACGACGCACTGCGAACGGACAAGAACTGGGCCGTCAACGCCGAACTCGAGGGAGGCCACTACCTCGTCTTCCCGCACAACGACTTCGACGACCGGGTGCTCGATATCGTCTCGAACTACTACTATGCGGGCGGGTTCAACCAGGCCGGCGACGTCAACCTCACCGGCGTCGCCGGCTTCGACCCGCTGGCGATGCCCCGGACGATCGGCCACGACCTGGGGATCGCCAAGCGGTGTGTCGACCGCGCCGCGGCCCACCGACAGTGTACGATCCTGAACTTCCACGCCTTCGATCAGCACAATACGGTGTCCGAATCGGAGTACGAGGAACTGCTCGAGTACATCGACGGGAAGGGCGACGACGTCGAGGTCATCGACTTCGACGACCTCTGGGCGATGCGCCGGAGCGGACACTGAGCGAGCGCGGCGTCGGCTCGTCCGCCGGCGTCCGACGGAGGTCGCAAGACTCAAGACCGCAACCGAGCGTTCACCCCTCGTGAACTATCGCGCGACGGTGAGAGACGCGATCACCGACCTCCGGAGCGATGGGCGCGGGAGGATCCTGCTCGCCGTCGCCTTCGGCTGGTTCCTGTCGATCAGCGTCCGGATGATCTACCCCACGCTGTTGCCCCACATCCGCGATTCGTACGGACTCACGCTCACGACCGCCGGCTTCCTCCTAACGGTACTGTGGATCGCGTACGCGTTCGGGCAGCTTCCCGGCGGTATCCTCGCCGACTGGGCCGGCGAACGTATCCTCCTGATCGTCAGTTCCCTGCTCGCGGCGACGATGCTCGCGCTCGTCGTCCTCGCGAACTCGGCGGTCGTCCTCTTCGCTGCCACGGCCCTGTTCGGCGCCGGGACCGCCCTGTACGGCGTCTCCCGGTTTACGATCCTCGACAAGATCTACCCCGACCAGCTCGGCACGGCGACGGGTGCGACGATGGCCGCCGGAGACGTCGGCAACGCGGTGATGCCACCGCTCGCCGGGGTCCTCGCCGTTACGGTCGGCTGGCAGTACGGGTTCGGGTTCGCCGTTCCCCTCTTTCTCGTCGCCGCGGTCGGGCTCTGGTGGACGCTTCCGAGTCAGTCGACCGCGGCGGCACCGCTGCGCGAGCAGTTCGCACTCGAGGACGTCGTCCCGACGCTCTCGCAGCCGGTCGTGCTCCGGGGTACCCTGTTGCTCGTGCTGTGGGGGGTGATCATCCAGGCGTTCATGGGGTTCTACCCGACGTTCCTGATCGACGAGCGGGGGTTCTCGGCGCAGACGGCGGCCGTCCTGTTCGGGTTCTTCTTCGCGCTCGGAATCGTGTTGAAGCCGATCGCCGGCCGTGCCTACGACGGTCTAGGCGTCCGAGTCCCGCTGCTGACGGTCGTGAGTTCGGCCGGGCTGGCCCTCGTGGTGCTCCCCTTCGTCGAGACCGTCTGGGCGTTCGCCCTCGTGACCGTGCTCGCGAGCAGCCTCCTCGGATTCGAGACGGTCGTGATCTCTGATCTCACGCAGCGACTGCCGGACGGGACCCAGGGGACGAATCTGGGGGCGCTCCGAACCGTCTACCTCGCGATCGGTGCGGCGAGCCCGGTCGTCTTCGGTGCGATCGCCGACCGCGGCTACTTCGACGAGGCGTTTCTCGGTATCGGCGCCCTCGCCGGTGTGATCTTTCTGATCGTGTTCGTCTCGATCGAGTACTGATCGCCGGCCCCATTCGAGATGTGTTGACGGTTCTCGAAACACGGTTTCGCAAGTGAGTAGTGGTGACGCAGCTCGAAACAACACTTTATGCCTGCAGTTCCTTTATACATCCATGAGGACAAAGCCCTATCTTCCAGGCACTCCTGATGTAGAATCGTACGAACCGCTTCTCCAGCGTCAGACCGCGCTGCTCGCCTTCGTCATCGCGTTTGCCCTCCTCGTCTCGACCGGTCTCGCGCTCGACGTCTACTTCGGCTACTGAGACGCGCCGGCCGTTCACGGCTGAGAACGGCGACGGTCGCGTCTCTCTGCTCTTTCCTGCCGTTTTCGGCGAGTTCGGACCCGATCTTCGGTCGAACGTCGCCTCTCGTTCTCGACTCCCGTAGCGACGCCTCGATCCTCGAGCGTCGCGCCGGAAGTCGGTCTCGAACGGTTACTCCCCGCCGGCGAGCTCGAAATGGCCGTCGGCTCTGCCGACGGAGTAGATTAATGTGCTAACACACCCCATATATGGCAAATGGATCCTGTGGAGTTCGTCCGCGAGACGCGGCGGGACCGCACCCGTGCCGAGTTCGCTCGACGAGTGGACGAGCAGGCCGACGCGCTTCGCGAGGCGTTCGCCGCGGGCGCGTTCGAGGGCGGATTCCGCCTCGGCCTCGAGCTCGAGGGGTACGCCGCCGATTCCGAGGGGCGGCTCGCGGCCGTTCCCGAGCCGGCGTTCGACGGCGTTTGCGAGCGGGAACTCGGCCGACACAACGCGGAGGTAAACACGCCCGTCTCGCGGTTCGATCCGGCGGGAATCGACGCTCAAGCGGACGAACTCGCCGACCGCGTCGACGCAGTGAGCCAAGTCTGCAAACGCGAGGACGTGCGGTTCGTCACCGACGGACTGTGGACGACTCCGCCGCCGGAGGGGGCTCGAGCCTACCTGGATGCGGTCGACAGCGACCAGGACGGGACCCGCGTTCCGACGAACGTCGCACCCAGGCCGCGCTACTACGCGCTCGACGCGGATATCACCGCTCACGGCCCGGTCGAACTCGACGTCACGGGCTGTCGGCGGTCGTTCCCGACGATCCTCATCGAGTCACTCGCCGCCTCGATGCAGGTCCACCTCCAGGTGCCGACTCCGAGCTTTCCCGACGCCTTCAACGTCGCGTTGCGCACGGCAGGTCCCGTACTCGCCCTGGCGGCGAACGCGCCGTTCCTGCCGCCGGAGCTGTACGACGATCCCGAAGCCGCCCTCGAGGGACCGGTCGAGCTCCGCGTCCCGGTGTTCGAGTCCATGAACGTCTGCGACCCGGGGAAGGTCAGGTTCCCCCGGGACCTCGAGGCGCCGGTCGACGCGATCGATCGAATCGTCGCGGACCGCCCGTGTGTCCCCGCGCTGCGCGAGTGGCTCCGAGCGGACTCTCGCGAGGGCTTTGCCGACGACTACTGGGAGCTGTTGCACAAGCAAGGCACCTGCTGGCGGTGGATCCGGCCGATCCTCGGTCCCGAGGGGCCGCGCCTCGAGTACCGCCCGCTCGCGGCTCAGCCCGCCGTCGCGGACGTGATCGGCTTCCAGGCGCTGGTCGTCGGCCTCGTCCACGGTATCGTCGCGACCGACCACCCCCTGGCGGCGCTCCCCTGGACGGCCGCCCGCGAGTCGTTCTACGCGGCCGTCGAGAACGGTCTCGAGGCCGATCTCGAGTGGGTTACCCGCGACGGAACCCGAACCGGCGAACCGGCGGAGATCTACGAGGAACTGTTCGAACTGGCTCGGCTCGGACTCGACGACCGGGGCCTCGAGTCCGCCCGCATCGACGCCCTGCTCGAGCCGATCGAGGCGCGGTGGGACGCCCGGACGTCCCCGAGCACGTGGAAACGCCGCGAGGTTCGACGCCGACTCGATGACGGAGCGACGTTCGAGAGCGCAGTAGCGGGGATGCAGCGGACGTACATCCGGCGGGCGACGGCCGGCGAGGCGTTCGTCGACTGGCTCGAGTGATCCGGCCGTCGCGCGGTTCCGCGGCGAGACCCCGGGAGTACTTACGTCTGGGGCGTCACCGTCCGAGTAACCGAAAGAGGCGCTGTCCTTGGCACAGTCGGGAACAGTGTAACGCCAAGGACGTGAATTCTCACGTCACCGGCCGTTTCGTTCCTTCGACCGCAGCCGTTCGGGCTCCGGGACTGTTCGCTAGGACTGCTATGATCGGGTCTACCAATGGAAATCGAAATTGCAACGATTGGCGGTTACGAGGAAGTCGGCCGACAGATGACCGCGGTTCGCGCCGGCGACGACATCGTGATCTTCGACATGGGGCTGAACCTGTCGAAGGTCCTCATACACGACAACCTCCGGACGGAAGGGATGCACAGTCTGGATCTGATCGACATGGGCGCGATCCCGGACGACCGGATCATGAGCGACCTCGAGGGCGACGTTCAGGCGATCGTCCCGAGCCACGGCCACTTAGATCACATCGGTGCCATCTCCAAACTGGCCCACCGGTACGACGCGCCGGTCGTGGCGACGCCGTTTACCTGTGAACTGGTCCGCGAGGAGGTCGACGACGAGCAGAAGTTCGGCTTCGACAACGATATCGTCGAGATGGAGGCCGGCGAGACGATGTCGATCGGCGACTCCGGAGCGGTCGACCTCGAGTTCGTCAACGTCACCCACTCGATCGTCCAGGCGATCAACCCCGTGCTTCACACCCCCGAGGGTGCGGTCGTCTACGGGCTGGACAAGCGCATGGACCACACGCCGGTCATCGGCGACCCGATCGACATGGAGCGGTTCCGCGAGATCGGCCGCGAGGGCGACGGCGTGCTGTGTTACATCGAGGACTGTACGAACGCGAACAAGAAGGGACGGACCCCCAGCGAGAACGTCGCTCGCGAACACCTGCGGGACGTCCTCTACAGCATGGAGGACTACAACGGCGGGATCGTCGCCTCGACGTTCTCGAGTCACATCGCTCGAGTCAAGTCGATCATCGAGTTCGCGCGGGAGATCGGCCGCCAGCCGATCCTGCTCGGCCGATCGATGGAGCAGTACTCCGGTACCGCAAAGCAGGTCGGTATCGACTTCCCGTCGGACGTCGAAATGGTCGGCTACCGCCGATCCATCGACCAGACCTTAGAGCGAATCATGAACGACGGCAAGGGCAACTTCCTGCCCGTCGTGACGGGCCACCAGGGCGAGCCGCGAGCGCTGCTCACCCGGATGGCCCGCGGCGAGACCCCGTACGATCTCGAGGAGGGCGACAAGGTTGTCTTCTCGGCCCGTGTCATCCCCGAGCCCACGAACGAGGGTCAGCGCTACCAGGCCGAGAAGCTCCTCGGCATGCAGGGCGCCCGCGTCTACGACGACGTCCACGTCTCGGGCCACCTCTGTCGAGAGGGCCACTACGAGATGCTCGACGCGCTCCAGCCCCAGCATCTCATCCCCGCTCACCAGAACATGAGCGGCTTCTCGGGGTACGTCGACCTCGCATCCAACCAGGGATACAAGATGGGGCGGGATCTCCACGTGACCCACAACGGGAACATCATTCAGTTGGTCTAAACGGGCTCCGCCGGTTCGGCCCTCACGAGTGCAGCGGACCCGCGTTCGTCGTTCGCGGGCCGCGTGGCTACCCGTTCGTTTCGAACCGAGGCCGGCTCAGTCGGCGAACGTGTCGACCACGGTGCCGGAATCCGCACAGGAGCTGTAGTAGTAGCCGTCGTCCTCGGTGAGTAGCCCCCAGTCGAGCCAGCTGCCCTCGTAGTTCCGACACTCCTCCCAGCCGAGCTGTTCCATTACGAACCAGCCGACCGACCCGCGGACGGCGGTCGTACAGTAGGAGATCGTCTCTTCACCGGGGTCGAGACCGGCGTCCTCGAGCCACAACCGCTCGAGTTCCTCGGGCGAACGCAGCCTCGCGCCGTCGTCGACGAGGTTCTGCGGGAAGTCGACGTTGATCGCACCGGTGATATGACCGTGGCGGGTCACGCGGTCGTCGTCGTCCTCCCCGCGGTACTCCTCGGGAGTTCTGTTATCGACGAGCTGGACGTCGGCGCCGTCCTCGTGGACGCGCTCGGCGACGCGAGCACGCGTCGCGACGACGTTCGTGTCGAGTTCGGGCTCGTACCGCGCGCTCTCGGCGTCTGGGGTTCCGGTCTCGATCGCCCCGTCGGCGGCCTCCCAGACGGTGTACCCGCCGTCAAGCAGGGCGACGGTGCCGTCGTGGCCGATCGCCCGGAGCGTGTAGATCGCGTACGTCTCCCAGAGATTCGACCCCTCGCCGTAGACGACGACGTCGTCGTCGGGCTCGATTCCGGCGTCGGCCGCGATCTCTGCGATCACCTCCGGTGAGGCCTCGTAGCCGTCGTCGGTCTCCTCGTAGTGATTCCGCATCAGCTCGGTGTCGGGGAGCCGGTGGGCGCCCGCGACGTGACCCTCGGTAAACTCGGACTCGTCTCGCACGTCGAGCAGCTTCACCGACTCGAGATTGTCCTCGAGCCAGCTGCTGTCGACGACATCGTCGAACTCGGCGGCTGCCGGCGTCGTGTAGTTCTCCGGATCGTCCTCGCGGAGCGTGCCGAGACAGCCGGCTATCGCCGCGGTAGCGGCTACGCTTGCGGTACGGAGAACCGCTCGCCGCGTCGTTGACCCGGTGTTCATCGTCGTTTCCTTCGCGCTGTGTGTACAACGCGGTTTCGCGGTCGTTCCCGCCGTTCGAACGATCGAGCTCGATCGCCACGGGACCCACGACGGCTCGTTGAGCGAACGAAGCGATCAGTGGTCGAACTGGTTGATGACCAGCTGCGGAACCCAGAACGGCCCCGGCTGGGGCCCCCAGGTCCGGTTGTCGTAGTGGTAGGCGACGACGAAGAAGAACTCGCCCGGAATCTCGTGGAGCGGCTGCTGTGTGATCGGGAAGTCGTCGCCGCTCTCGGCCGGCGGCAGGGTCAGCTCGTCGGGGTGGTCGACGGCCTCGAGGGTGTAGTGGCCATCGCCGTCCGCGGTGAAGGCGTTCTCGCCGCCGTCGTTACCGCCGAGCGGTCGGTGGTTCCCGGGTTCGTGGACGACCCAGACGGTGTAGATGCCATCGGGATAGAGCCCGTCGAACTCGACGGTAACGTGCGAGCAGTTTCGTCCACCCTGACTCGCGCTGGCGGGTTCGACGGTGGCGGTCGCGCTCGCGCCGCTGAACTCCTCCCAGGTCGCCGCGCCGTCGGCCTCGGCGTCCGGCTGAACGACCAGTCGCCGGGACGACAGGAGGTTCGGAACGCCGTGTTCCTGCAGATAGCGGTTGACGGCACCCGAGTTGTGTTCCTCCCGCATCTGCTCGAAGTTCACGAACGGCGGAAACTCCGGCTCCGCGTCGAAGAGTTCGGTCTCCGGGTCCGGCTCATCTGGCAGGCCCTCGCCGTCCGCGGTGACCATCGCGTCCACGTTCGGCCCGGCAGCCTCGATGTGGAACTCGTCCTCGTGGCCGTCCGCGCTGGCGGAGCCGGCCGCGCCGATGCCGACCGCACTGGTACCGAGGACGCCGAGAGCCGTCCGGCGTGTGACGGGTGAGAAGCGAGGCGATTCGGTGTCGCGTTCTGGGGTGTCGTCGTTCATGATAGGTCTGCGATCCACAGTAAGGAGAAGAATAGTGAAGATCCTGCGCGGTCGTGTGTGATAACGCACAACCAAGAAAGAATACTATACCCGACCGCTCGCGGGACGGGACACGGGCGAAACCGTACTTCGGGACTGACGAGGTCGACAGCGGAACGGTGAGCCCGACTCGTCACATAAATATCGCCTGCTCAACACACTAATTGGATGACAGGGTAGGGAAATAAAAACAACCCTGAACAATCTCTCTATACCAACCCAAGAGATGATCTAACCAAGGACAACCCTGGGAAAAGGACGTCGGCTACGCGGGTCGAAGACGCCCGACGCAGTTCCGACAGTACGTGTAGGTGGGGTCGTTCTCGGTCTCGCAGGTCGGGCAGACCCCCGGAGCGGGCGGGTGGGGGTCGACCGTCCGCTCGTGAGTCTGGCTCCAGTACTCCACGCCTGCGGGCTGGTATCCGCCAGATGCGAACCCGTCGAGAGAGTCCTCGCCGTCACCGGATTCCGGAGCGGTGTCGTCGTTGTCGGCGTCGCGCTGGCGGACCAGCAGTCTGGCCCACCACGCCCCGAGCAGGATGACCACCACTGCGATGATGATGGTGTCCATGGTATGTCTGGACGTACCGCTCGAGAGTACTTAGCACATTTTGAGCCGAGCGTGACTGTCCCCGTGAGCGTTTCGTAGTCGAGATCGACGTTTCGGATCCGGCCGACGGCGGAGCTTTATAATCGAACCGACCGAACCCGGAGCTATGGTTTCCCGCGTTCTGGTTCCCTTCGACGACTCCGATCGATCGATGGACGCCCTCGAGTTCGCGCTCGAGGAGTACCCGTCGGCTCGGCTCACCGCCCTTCACGTGATCGATCCCAGCGAGATCTACGCGGCGACCGGGCTCGAGACCGGATCGCTGTCGAACTACGAACGGATCCGCGACGAGCACGAAACGGAGGCCGAAAACCTGCTCGAAACCGCACGCAGACGGGCCGCAGACGCCGACGTCGAACTCGAGACCGAGTACGTGATCGGCGACGTCTCGGAGACGATCGTCGACTACGCCGAGGACCGCGGCGTGGATCACGTCGTGCTCGGCAGCCACGGCCGAACCGGTGCGAGTCGAATCCTGCTGGGCAGTATCGCCGAGACAGTCGCCCGACGATCGCCGGTACCGGTGACGATCGTCCGGTGAACGGACGGTTCGGCTCGTGGCAACTGTTTCACGTCCGTTCCGCCGGCAGAGTGACCGTCGTCACGCCACCCCGCAAAGACAGTACCGTTGCAGAGTCTCCTCCCTCGAGCGCGCTGCTAGCGGCGAAAGCGTGATCTCCGTCGCCCGATTCGTTTGGCCTTGAGGGATCGATTCGCCGTAGCGGGCGCTCGTACCTCGTTCGAACTCCGGCACAACCGTTCGGCCCGACTGTTTTCGGGTCGAAAGTTTCTACGTCGTCGGTAATTATGATGGGGCCTGCCAGACTCCTAACGTATGTTGTTGTCAACGCGCCGGAAGCTCCTCGCAGCGAGCGGCGGAGCGCTCGCAGTCAGCGGGATTCTCGGGTCGGTCGGAACGGCCGCCACGGGCGAGAGCCACGAATCGAACGTCGAGTCCGAAGACGGCTGGACGTCGACCAGAGGAACCCCCGGCAACAACGCCTACTTCCCCGATCGGTCCGGCCCGGAGGCGCCCGTCGCGATCGACTGGGAACGCGACCGCGGCGGTCCGATCGCGGTTCGGAACGGAACAGTGTACCAGACGACCGACGAGGAAGTTCACGCGCTAGATGCCGAGGACGGGTCGGTACGCTGGGAGAGCGACGCCGTCGGCGCGTCCGGAACGCCGGCGATCGACTCCGGAACCCTCTACGTCGGCGGCGATTCGCTGACCGCGCTGGACGCCGACGACGGAAGCGTTCGCTGGCAAGCCGACCTCGAGGACGAGGGGGAGCTCACGCCCCCGAACGTCTACGACGGTGGCGTGTACACCCTCTCCGAGACGGCGCTGTACGCGTTCGATTCGGACGGCTCCGAGCGCTGGAGCTTCGAGGCCGAAGAGGAGTTTTACACGAACGGTGCTCCGCCCGTCGCCGACGGGGCGGTGTTCGCGTGCAGCGAGTCGTACGTCTTCGCACGCGAACTCGAGGACGGCTCCGAGCGCTGGACGTCCGAGATTCCCGACGAGATGGAACGGACCGTCAGTCACGATCCGATCATCGCAGCCCAGGGCTCCGTCGCCGTCGCTATGGACGACGGTGAGGGGCCGTACCCCAGTAACGTCGTCCTGTACGACACCGAAACCGGCGAGGAGGGGGAGCGGTACGACGGCAACGTTCCCGCGACGATCACCGAAGATCGCGTCTACACGAACCCGACGTACGACGCGGCCGGCTTCGACCGCGAAACTGGCGAACAGGTGTGGGATCCCGACCAGCCGATCAAACAAGCCCAGCAGCCGGTCGTCGCCGCCGACGGGATCTACGTCGGAATCGACGGCAGTCAGGAGGACGTCGAGGAGGACGAGCACGGCCTGTTCGTGTTCGACGAGGACGGTGCCGTGAAGTGGTCCGTCGTTCCGGACGATGAGGACGGGGTACCCCGACTAGACGCGACCCTCGTCAAGGGAACCGTCTACGGACGAGGCAGCGATCGACTGCTCGCGATTCGCTCGGAGGCCGAACTCGAGGAGCGCGAGGACGCCGACGAGGAAGCGGACGAAGACGGGGAGTCGGAAAGCGGCGAAGCGGACGACTCGCAGGGTGACGACGGGACGGAAGAAACAGAGGAAGAAGGCGAGGACGGCGACGAGGAGGAAGCCGAAGGGAAGGGAACGGCGGACGACCCGAGCGACGACGACTCTTCCGCGGACGAAGCCGACGACGATGAGGACGTGACCGACGACGCCGATCCCGAGCCCGAGGAGGACGACGCCGAGGCAACGCCCGGATTCACGACGGGCGCCGGGATCGCCGGCGGCGTGCTCGGCCTCGAGTGGCTGCGCCGACGTGCGGGCCCTGAAGAACAGCAGGACTGACAACCCATCCCAGAATAGCCCTCGCTCACGCCTTTTGCACCGCAGTAACCACTGAACACCGAGGCGAGCCGTGGTCCAGCCCTGGAAAACGCCGAACCACGGCTACCGCCCGCCGCTTCTCCGCGAGATTCCCTCCTCTACCGGGTCCGGTGTAGGGGGTCTCGGGCGGCGAACGGCCGAGTGTCCCGACCGACGGACTTTATTCAGTATACCACCG
>NZ_JARUKV010000003.1 GCF_029688865.1 Natronococcus sp. A-GB7 | reverse complement strand
TACGCCCTCGAACGGTACCCCGCCTCGAGGTCGTCGACCGCGTGGACGACGACGACCTCGTCGTCGGGGAACCGTTCGAGGGCGTACTCGAGGGCCGCCCGCGCGGGCGCCGAGTCGTCGATCGGGACGAGCAGCTGTCTGGTCATGACGGGAGATACGACCACCGGCACCTTCAGTCGTGGCCCAGAGTGGAAAACGGGCGAGTGCTACACCGGGTCGTCGACCTCGAGTGCAGCCTCGAGTCGCTCCCGCTCGGTTCGCAAGGCTTCGAGTTCGTCCGCGACCCGGCCCTCGCGCAGTCGCTCGCGCTCGTCGGCGGTCAGCTGCTCGACGGCCTGGGCCGCCGTCTGGAGCCGATCGTACTCCCCGTCGCGAGCGAGCGCCCGTACCTCCCGAAGTGCGGTGACGGTTTCTTCGTCGGCGACGCGGGCGACGAACGGCCGGAACTCCCGGGTTCGGCGCTCGAGGAGGCCGGCCGGACCGGGCGGCCAGCCGACGGTCAGCGGTTCGCCGTCGATCCCCTCGAGGTAGGTTTGCTGGGTCGCGACCGCCCGCTTGAGCTCGTCGGCGTCCTCGACGTAGTGGGAGAGCTTCGAGCGGGAGTAGTCGGCGTACTCGAGCAGTTCGGGGACCGTGTACTCGCCCGCGGGTCGTTCGAAGACGAACCGCTCCAGATCGTCGGGCGGTAGCTCGAACGGGACGAAGGGGTACCACCGGCTACGCTCGAGCAGCGCGAAGATCTCGCGGGCCGAGGCCTCGAGGCGGTACTCCCGGAACCGTTCCCGGATCAGCTCGTCATAGCGCTCGATCGGCTCTCGCAGGCGCTCGACGGGCGCGCTCAGATCGGCGTTGGCCAGCTCGAGCAGGCGCTCGCGCTCGTCGGTCTCGTCGTCGATCTCTCGGAGCCGCCTGCTCGCGGCCTTGCGCGCCTCCTCGAGGGCCTCGCGGGCCGCGTCGCGCTCCTCGAGTAGCTCGGCGTACCGTTCGGCGGGCCCGAGTGCGTCGTGGGCCCGCTCGAAGTCGGACTCGCTCAGTCGGCGCTTGTCGATCGCGTCGAGGGCGCTCTCGAACGCCTCGCGCCCCTTCAGATCGTCGGGGAGTTCCTCGACCAGCGAGTCGAACTTCCCTTCGAGTTCGACGTAGGCCTTGAAGTTCTCCCGGCCCGTTCCCGTCGCTCGGTCGACGTAGCGCTCGAGCAGCTCCGTCGCGTCCCGGTAGGCCTCGGCGGCCTCGACGACCGCCTCGCCGCCGCCGTCGTCGATCGCCGTTCGCGCCTGCGCGTAGCGCTCGCGGGCGGCTTCGAGTCGCTCGAGGGGCGTCCGGTCGGTCTCGGCGTCGCTCGAGCGGGAGACGCGCTCGCTCATCTTACTCGTACACTGCGTCGGGATCGAACACCCGCTCGCCGACGTTCTCCCCATCGACAGTCCGGTAGAAACAGGAGCGATGCCCCGTGTGACAGGCCCCGCCCTCCTGGTCGACGACGTACAGCAGAGTGTCGGCGTCGCAGTCGACGCGGATCTCCGCGACGTCCTGCGTGTGGCCGCTCGTGGCGCCCTTCTCCCAGAGTTCGTCCCGACTGCGCGAGTAGTAGTGAGCCCGCCCCGTCTCGCGGGTGCGCTCGAGGGCCTCCGGGGAGACGTAGGCGAGCATCAGCACCTCGCCGGTCTCGGCGTCCTGTGCGACGGCCGGAACGAGTCCGTCCTCGCCGAAGTCGACCGCGATCTCGTCCATAGGCGACTCCAGGGCCGTGCCGGCGATAGATCTTTTGCAGTGGAACGACCGACGGGACGGTGGTCGTCGTAGGCGAAACCCGACCGTACGAGTTCGGGTACCACCAACGTTTATCTCTCATCCCGTGGTCGTGAGTTCGCGATGGCCGAGTACACGACCGCGAACTACCACGACGTCGACGATCAGAGCGGACTGCACTTCCTCCGGGACGAACTGAACTGCGAGAACGTCGGTGTTACCGTCCTCGAGTGCGAGCCCGGCTGGGAGGGGATGGAACACGACCACGCCGACGAGGGACAGGAGGAGGTGTACCTGCTTCTGGAGGGAGAGGCGACGGTCACCGTCGAGGGCGAATCAGTCGAGCTGAGCGAAGGCGACGCGATCCGGATTCCGCCGGACGCGACCCACCAGATTCACAACGGCGACGCTGAGAGTCGGTTCGTGCTCGTGGGCGCACCGTGACGGTTGCGAGCCGCCGCGTTCGGCGGTCGAACCCCCACCTGTTTGGCAGTCTCGCCTTGCTCGCGAGCCGTCTCTTCAGGGCATGGACAGGCGCGAACTCCGGCGGGCGTGGGACGAACTCGCCGAACCGTACGCGTCGAGTCGTCGCGCCGACAGCGACGACGCCGCGCTGATCGACGACCTGCTCGAGTCGATCCCGTCGGGCGCGACGGTGCTCGACGTCGGCTGTGGCGACGGTCGACGGACGCTGGCGAATCTCGCGGGCGTCGATCGGATCGGGCTCGACCTCTCACGCCGGCAGCTCGAGCTGGCGGCCGACGCCGTCCCCGAGGCCCGACTCCTGCAGGGCGAGTTGACGGCGCTTCCACTCGCCGCGAACGCCGTCGACGCGATCACGGCCTACCACACGGTCTTTCACGTTCCCCGGGCGGAACACCCCGCCGTCTACGCGGAGTTCGCCCGCGTGCTCCGACCGGGCGGACGGCTCCTGATGACCGGCAGTTCGGGGCGGTACGAGACCGTTCGAGACGACTGGCTCGGAAGCGGCCGGGCGATGTTCTTCAGCACGCCCGGTCCACGCCGGACTCGAGGGGCCCTCGAGCGGGCCGGATTCGAGCTCGACTGGGAGCGAACCGTCGACGACCCGCTCGGAAGCTCGGTGCCGTTCGTGATGGCCACCTATCGAGGCGAGTGACGCGGGTCGGAAAACGAGTTCGAGGTGCCGAACTCAGCTCTGGCCGTTCAGCACGATGTAGTCGACGCCGAGGATCCGCTGGTCCTCGTTGAGTTCTTGCTTTGCTTCCTCGGGAACCAGCCCGTCGACGTTGTACACCGTCAGGGCCTCCCCGCCGATCGTCTCGCGAGCGTTGAACATCCCCGCGATGTTGACGTCGTACTTACCCATCACGCTGCCGATGAGACCGATGACGCCCGGCTCGTCGGTGTTTCGGGTGACGACCATCTTCCCGTGGGGGATCGCGTCGACGCGATAGCCGTCGATCCGGACGATCCGGGGGTCCTCGCCGGCGAACAGCGTCCCGTCGACCGAGATCTCGTCGTCGCCGTTGCCGACGGTCACCGAGATCAGGCTCTGGAAGTCGGCGGCCTGGCGGGTCTTGGACTCGGTGACCTCGACGCCGCGATCCTCGGCGATCTGGGGGGCGTTGACCGCGTTGACCTGCCACTCGAGCGGTTCGAAGACGCCCTTGAGCGCCGAGGCGGTGACGAACTCCAGGTCCTCGTCGGCGATCTCACCCTCGTAAGAGACCTCGACGCGCTCGGTGCGGCCCTCGAGTAGCTGTGCGGCGACCTTACCCGCGGTCTCGGCGATGTCGATGTACGGTTTGACGCGGGGGAACGCACTCTCGTCGATCGAGGGAGCGTTCAGGGCGTTCGCCACCGGTTCGTCGAGGAACGCAGCGGCGACCTGCTCGGCCGTCGAGACGGCGACGTTCTCCTGGGCCGCCTCCGTCGAGGCGCCGAGGTGGGGCGTGACGATGACGTCGTCGTGTTCCAGTAGCGGCGAGTCCTCGGCCAGGGGCTCCTCGGAGAAGACGTCCAGCGCCGCCCCAGCGAGGGTTCCGTCCTCGACCTTCGCGGCGAGGGCGTCCTCCTGGACGATTCCGCCGCGGCCGACGTTGACGAGGTAGCCGCCCTCGAGCAGGTCGAGCTCCTCGGCGCCGATCATCCCCTCGGTCTCCGGGGTCAGCGGCGTGTGGATCGTCAGGAAGTCCGCGCGCTCGAGACACGGCTCGAAGTCGACGAGTTCGGCGCCCAGTCGGTCGGCGCGCTCCTCGGAGATGTAGGGGTCGAAGGCGACGATGTCCATCCCGAGCGAGTCGAGCTTCTTCGCGACCTCCTGGCCGACCCGGCCCAGGCCGACGACGCCCAGGGTCTTGCCGTCGAGTTCGGCGCCGAGGTAGTCGCTTTTGGCCCACTCGCCGTTCTTCAGGCGGATGTGGGCCTGCGGGATCGAGCGGGCGGTCGCGAACGTCATCGCGACGGTGTGCTCGGCCGCCGCGCGGACGTTGCCCTCGGGGGCGTTGGCGACGATAACGCCGTGATCGGTCGCGGCCTCGATGTCAATGTTGTCGACGCCGATTCCGGCCCGGCCGACGATGACGAGCTCCTCGGCGGCCTCGAACAGCGTCTCGTCGACCTCGGTTCCGGAGCGAACGATCAGTCCGTGGGCGTCCGATACTGCTTCGAGCAGATCGTCGCCCTCGAGTTCGTACCCCGTTTCGACCTCGTGGCCGGCATCTCTGAGAACGTCCAGACCCGCGTCCGCAATCGGGTCCGTAACGAGCACCTTCATGCGCGAGACACCGCCTTGGAACGGGTAAACCCTTCCGTTGTCGGCACGGGTGGCAAAAACCGTCACCGGGCGCAAAAACTGCCTCAGATCGTGATCAGGACGGCGCCGACGACCACCAGCACCGCTCCCGCGACCACTCCCCTCGTCACCCGCTCGAGGTCCCGCAGGAGGACGGCGGCGAACACGAGCGTAAAGAACGGTGCGGTCGCGACCAGCGGGTCGACGACGGCGATCCGTCCCGCCTCGAGACCGAGCGCGGCCATCAGTGAGAGCATCGCGACCGTCGTCAGCAGGCCGCTGACGGCGAAGTAGCGGTAGGAGGCGCGAGGGCGCTCGAGGACGTCGCGCCCGCCGACGGCGAGCGCGTAGGCGATCAGGGCGACGAGTCCGGCCGTCTCGTTGATCGCGACGGCCTCGAGCGCCGAGATCGGCGTCTCGAGCATTCCGTACCGGCGGGCGACGTTGGCGACGGCGAACGTCGCGGCGGCCAGGATCGGCCACAGCAGATCCCGCGGCGTCCAGCCGCCGAGGTCGCCGCCTCTCGAGACCGTCAGGGTCGAGAGTCCGGCGACGAGGATCACGATCCCGGCCCCCGTCACCGGACCCAGCGGTTCGCCCAGAACGGCGAGGGCGATCAGCGTCGCGAACAGCGGCCGCGTGCTGAGGATCGTACTGTTGAGGCTCGCGCCGACCCTGTCGACGCCGACGAAGATCGCGATCCGGCCGAGCGCCGTGCCGATCACCCCCGCGAAGGCGAAGACTGCCAGGATCTCGAGGGTCAGTCCGGAGAAGGCAGACCTCCCGTAAAGCGTGGCGATCGCGAGCCAGTACCACAGCAGCTGGACGACCACGACGACCAGCGCGGCCTGGATCGAGCCCCCGCCGCTGGCCATCCCGCGCTTGTCGAAGATCGGCGCGAGCCCCCACAGGATCGCCGGCACCAGCGCGAGTGCTACGACCTCGAGCCCCGTTTCGGTCATTCGTCGTTGCCACCCGTCCGTCCGTCACTGCACATCGACAACAGTCGACACGGTATCGTGATTATCGTTGTGGTACCGGCGGCGTTCGACGCCCGTATAAAAAGCGTCGAGTGCAACATCCAACAGTATATTACCCGCCCTAACCACGGCTTACACGTCTTCGATGTCCCTCCCGACGCACCAGTGGCGGTGGCTACAGCTCGACGGCGCTGGACAGCCGGCGCTGTCGGCGTCGCTGCTCGAGTGGGAGTGGCTATTGCTCTCGTTGATCATCGTCGGTTCGTACCTGCTGGCTCGCCTCGTCCACTGGGCCGGCCGACGGTACCTTCGACCGCTGGACGAGGACGCGCCAACGACGTTCGGCCGGGCGGCCGTCGAGGAGATCTACACGCCGCTTGCGATCTCGATCCTCCTGATCGGGATCTCCGTTTCACTCCAGGCGTTCGGCGTCGTCGAGGCCGAGTCGCTGCTCAGCAACGCCGTCGCGACGGCGCTGACGGTGCTGTGGGCCCGCGCGGCGATCCGGATCGGAAGCCGCTGGCTCGAGGTCGCGAACGGCTCCGAGAACAGCTACGAGTTCGCGCCGATCTTCCAGAACTTCTGGACAATCGGGATGGTCGCGGTCGCCGCACTGGTGATCGTCTCGATCTGGAACCTCCAGGTGACGCCGTTTCTGGCGTCGGCGGGTGTGCTGGGAATCGTCATCGGCTTCGCCGCCCAGGACGCGATCAGCAACCTGATCGGCGGCATCGCGCTGTACTTCGACAACACGTACAAGCCGGGCGACGTCATCCTGCTCGAGGAGGGGATGCGCGGGACGGTCATCGACATCGGCATTCGCTCGACGACGGTCCTCACCCCGGAGAACACGATGGTCACCGTCCCCAACGCCGTGTTGAACTCGACGCAGGTCGTCAACCAGACGGCGCCGCGGCGCCACATCAGGATCGACGTCCCGATCACGGCTGCGTACGGAACCGACTACGAAACCGTCGAGCGGATCGCCATGGAGGTCGCCGAGGACGCCCCGATGATTCGCGACTCGCCGCGGCCGCGCGTGCTGTTCGACGAGTTCGGCGACTCCGCGCTCGTTTTCGAACTGCAGGCGTACATCACGCATCCGTTGACCGAGAAGCGAGCTATCGACCAGCTCAACCGCCGCATCTACGATCGCTTCGCCGACGCGGGGATCACGATCCCGTTCCCCCAGCGCGAGCTTTCGTTCCTCGAGGAGTCGGCCGGGGCGGACCAGCGCCTCGACTTCCGCGAGCCGGACGAACCGACGGGCGGGCGCGGCGAACGGGCGGACGAAGCCGACCAGCCCGCGGAGTCGCCGCCGAGCGGTCCGAGCCCCGACGAGTAAGGATCCCGTTCGAGCTGTCGGGCGGGACACCACGGTACACGTTCCCGCGTCGGATTATGCGGACTCGTCCGCGGTCGTCGTTTCGATCGGCGCGCGCTCGAGCAGCCGCGGCAGGACGGCGACGGCGGCGCCGAGGGAGACGAACAGGGCGACCGAGAGCGTCGTCGAGACCACCATCGAGACGTCGACGGCGATCGAGAGCGCCTCCTGCTCGGAGCCGACCTCGCCGGCGGCAGGGTCGCTCTCCTCGGGTACCCACCGCGTGACCGTTCCGAGCGCGACCAGCGGAACGACGTAGGTCGCGGTCAGCGTCCCGACGAGAACCCCGGCGCTCCGGGCGGTCTCGAGGCGAACGTACCGAGCGAGCAGGTAACCGACGAGGCCGAGAACGAGGAGCGGCACCAGCGCCGAGACGTGGGAGGCGAACATCCCCATCGGAGCATACAGCCCGCGAGCCGCTTCCCCACCCTCCACGATCACCGCACCGTGGCTGCCGAGCATCGTAAAGCTCGAGATCACCCACCGGCTCGGTTCGTTCTCGACCTGCGCGAACAGTCCCGTTCCGAACAGCGATCCGGCGAGCTGGTAGCTCACCAGGAAGACCGCCGCGAACGCGCCCAGTCCCGACGCCGCACCGACCGCCCAGGGCGGGGCCTCGACGGTCGGGCGACGGCCGCGCTCGACCGACCGGTCCGGATCGTCGTCCCCGTCGTCGGGATCCTCCCGACGATCGGACTCCTGTGACTCGTCCTCGAGCGACGGCCCCTTGTCGTACTCGAGTCGTCTCTCGGTTGACATAGCGCGGTAGTTGAAGCGCGTCGCTAACAGCTTTCGGGTGCGTTTCACCTCGAGTGAGCGCCGACGTGGATGCCGGTTGCTCTCGGGACGGAACCTGAACTGGTTTATCCCGGGCCCCACAACGGGCGAGCGATGACAGTCGTTGCGTTCGATTTCGACGGGACGCTCTCGGACTCCGAGATGACCGTCCTTCTAGGGAAGCAGTGTGGTGTCGCCGACGAGATGGCCGAGATCACCGAACGGTCGATGAACGACGAGATCGAGTACGCCGAGAGCCTCCGCAAGCGGGCGGCGCTGCTCGAGGGGCTCGACGAGGAAGCGGTCGCAGCCGCCTTCGCCGAGGTCGAACTCCGCGAGGGGGCGGGGGCGCTGATCGAGTCGCTGAACGACGCGGGCGTCACGACCGCGATCCTCACGGGCGGGTTCGAGCGCGGCGTCGAGGCCGCCCTCGAGCGCGAGGGCGTGACGGTCGATCACATCGTCTCGAACCGGCTGCCGATGGCCGACGGTAAGCTCACCGGCGACGTCGAGGGGTCGCTGATCGAGGGGACCAAAGACACCGCGCTCGAGGACCTCGCGACCCACGTCGACGCCGAACTCGAGGAGACCGTCGCGGTGGGCGACGGGGCGAACGATCTTCCGATGCTCCGGGTCGCCGGCCTCTCGATCGGGTTCGATCCGAAGCCCGCCGTCGAACCCCACTGCGAGGTCGTCGTCGACTCGATGGCCGAGGTTCGTGACACGTTACTCGCCGAGGGCGTGCTGGACCGCGAGTAACACGAAACCCGTCGGCCAGCGCTGAATTTCTACGGTAACGGCCCATTTCGATACCAAGAGAGTTATTTACTCAGGGTCGAGTAAGTTGTCTCGATGATGTGGCAAGACCTGGTGTTCATGGTAGGCAGCACGCTCTCGATCCTCTTTCTCGCCCCGACGCTGCGGGACGCGAGCGCCCGCGTTCCCCTCGGGACGAGCATCCCGTCGATGGGGATCGGGATGGTGTACGGCACGACGTTTCTGACCCTCGGAATGACCTTCTCGGCGCTCGGCGCCTACGCGGCGGGGTCGATGTGGTCGCTGATCGCGGCGTTTCGCTCGCCCCAGCGACCGGTCCAACAGCTGTTGCGGTTGACCGGCCTCTCGCTTTTCGCGCGGGACGTGCAACGGTGGGTGGATCGACGGCGCGACGACCGACGACTCGGCGAGCAGTACGTTCCGGTCGAGCAGCCGTCGGCCGCTCGTGGCGACTGACGAGGCCGAGCGTTCCGACCCACGCCCGAAACGACCGATTACGGCGAGACGCTATTACTTCGAGAAGAGACTCGTGTGCACCGGCGCGAACGAGTCGTCGACGCTTTCGGTTTCGGGGTTCGTGTCCGTGATCGTTCGTCCGGAGAGTCCGCTCTCGAGCAGTTCTGACAGCGGCGGCCCAACTTTCTCGGGTTCGACGAGAAAGGCGTCGTGGCCGTGGTCGGAGTCGACGACGTGGTGGGCGACGTCGACGTCGGCCTCGCGGGCGGCCTCGGCGACGACCTCGGCCTGCTCGACGGTGAAGTGCCAGTCGCCGGTAAACGAGAGGAGCAGCAACTCGCCCTCGAACGCCGCCAGCGCGTCGGCGTCCGACTCGTAGCCCGCCGAGAGGTCGAAGTCGTCCATCGCCCGTGTCAGGTAGAGGTAGCTGTTGGCGTCGAAGCGGTCGGTGAACTTCTCGGCCTGGTAGTCGAGGTAGGACTCGACCTCGCGATAGGGGAAGAAGGCGGCCGCGGGGTCGGGCGGGGTCTCGTGGACCGTCTCGCGGCCGGCCGACCGGCGCCCGAACTTCCGGGCCATCGAGGCCTTCGAGAGGTACATGATGTGGCCGATCTGGCGGGCGCGAGCCAGTCCTTCCTCGGGCTCTGCCCCCCCGTAGTAGTGGCCGCCGTTCCAGTTCGGATCGCTCGTGATCGCCCGGCGCGCGACGGTGTCGAGCGCGAGACACTGCGCGTCGAGTCTGGCGGCCGTCGCGACCCCCGCGGCCCGGTCGACGTCGTCGGGATAGCGTCGGAGCCAGTCCAGAACGTTCATCCCGCCGACGCTGCCGCCGACAACGGCACGGAGTCGGCCGACGCCGAGTTCGTCGAGCAGCCGTCGCTGGGCGCGGGTCCAGTCGCCGATGGTCACCGGCGGAAAGTCGGTCCCGTACGGCTCCCCGGTTTCGGGGTTCGTACTCGAGGGCCCCGTCGTCCCGTAACACGAGCCCGGCGCGTTCGCACAGACGACGTAGTACTCGGTGGTGTCGATCGCCTTCCCCGGGCCGACGACGTCGCCCCACCAGGCTCGAGCCTGGCCCGCGGTCCCGTCGCCGGCGTCGGGTCGACGGGCGACGTGGGCGCTACCCGTCAGGGCGTGACAGATCAGCACCGCGTTATCTCCCGTGAAATCGCCGTACGTCTCGTAGGCGACCTCAAGGCTCGGGATCGTCTCCCCCGACTGGAACTGGAACTCGCCGAGGTCGACCGTCTCCTTCGTCGTCACGGGTTACCCCTCGCGAGCCGCGCGTGTAGCTTCGTCGATCGCTCCCTCGAGGTCCGCGAGGATGTCCTCGGGGTCCTCGATCCCGACGGACATCCGGACGAGATCCGGCGTGACGCCGGCCTCTTGCTGTTCCTCGGGGGTGAGCTGACCGTGGGTCGTGCTCGCCGGATGGATGACCAGCGTCTTCGCGTCGCCGATGTTCGCGAGGAACTGGGCGACCTCGACGTTCTCGCAGAACGTCTTCCCGGCCTCGTACCCGCCGCGCTCGCCCGCGCCCTCGAGCCCGAACGCGATCATCCCGCCGTAATCCGAGAGGTACCGGGAGGCGTTGTCGTGGGTTGGATGCGAGTCGAGTCCCGGGTAGGTGACCCAGGCGACGTCCTCGTGTTCGTTCAGATAGTCGGCGACGATCGCGGCGTTCTCGCAGTGTTTCTCGACGCGCAGGGAGAGACTCTCGAGGCCCTGCAGGGTCTGCCAGGCGTCGAACGGCGACTGCTGGTTGCCCAGGCTGCGCAGCGAGCGGTATCGTGCGGCTGCGGCGAAGGGCGCCTCGGGAAAGTCCCGCGAGAAGTCGACGTCGTGGTAGGCGTGGTTCTGGCCGGCGATCTCGTCGTAGCCGTGCTCGCCCCACGGGAAGGAACCGCCGTCGACGAGGATCCCGCCCACCGTCGTTCCGGAGCCGTGGAGCCACTTCGTCGTCGACTCCCAGACGACGTCGGCGCCGTGTTCGAACGGTCGACACAGCGCGGGCGTCGCGAACGTGTTGTCCACCACGAGCGGGACGCCGTTGTCGTGGGCGATCTCGGCGACGCGCTCGAAGTCGGGCGTCACCAGCGAGGGGTTACCGACGGTCTCGACGTGGACGAACGCGGTGTCCTCGTCGATCGCCTCCTCGTAGGCCTCGTACTCGAGCGTCGAGACGAACCTGGTCTCGATGTCCCGTCGAGTGGCGGTCTTCGAGAAGTACGCCGTCGTCCCGCCGTAGGTGTCCGTCGAGCAGACGACGTTGTCGCCTGCCTCGGCGAGGATCAACACCGCCGAGTCGAGGGCAGCCATCCCGCTGCCGGTCGCGACCGCGCCCGCACCGCCCTCGAGCGATGTCAGGCGGTCCTCGAGCACTCGTACCGTGGGGTTGGCGATCCGCGAGTAGATGAACCCCTCCCCCTCGAGGGCGTACAGCTCCGCGGCGGCGTCGGCGTCGTCGAAGACGTAGGAGGTCGTCTGGTAGAGCGGCGGTGCCATCGCGCCCGTCGCGGGATCCGGCGACTGTCCGGCGTGGACGCTGCGTGTTCCGAATCGCGGCTCGGACCGATCGCTGCGCCCGTCGCTCGCGTCGTCACTCATGTTTAGTACGCATACTTCTCCACGTTCATATGCGTCCCAGTAACGGCAAAAACCGCAGGGCCGAACGGTTCCGGACGAACGGCTTCTTAGGCGACGAGCGCGAACCAGGGGCCGTGCACTCGAGTGACCGCGACCGAATCCTCCTCGCGGCGGTCGTTTTCGCGGTGCTGTTCTCGCAGCTGTTGCTCTACCCCGGCGTCGCGACGCTCGTCGAGACGCTGGGCGCCGAGGCGACGGCCTCGCCGTTCGCCGAAACTGCGCTGGACGCGAGCATGTGGTTCCTGGTGAGCGAGTTCGCGGCCTACGTCGCCTTCGTCGGGGTCTGGGGGCTCGCGAGCGACGCGGTAGGCCGTCGTCGCCCGTTCATCGTCGCCGGCGCGCTGGCCGGCGCGGTCGGCTACGCCGCCCTCGCCGCCGCACCCCTCCTCGGCAGCGTCCCGTTCGAGGGCGTGCTCGTCCTGCGGCTCTTCCAGGGAGCGATGACGATCGGCGCGTTCTCGCTGACGATGACGATGCTGATGGACCTCGAGGGCGGTCACGGACGAAACATGGGCGCGGCCGGGATCGCGATCGGACTCGGAGCCGCCCTCGGCGCTCCCGTCGGCGGACAGCTGACGGAGCTCCACCCGCTGGCGCCGCTGGTCGTCGCGTCCGTCCTGCTGGTCTGTGTCGGCGCGCTGGTCTCGTTCGCCCCCGACAGGACCGGTGGGAATCGACGATCCGCTCGAGCCCTCGTGGAGGGGGTCCGACGGCGACCGACCCTGACGATCCCCTACGCGTTCGGGTTCGTCGATCGGCTGACAGCCGGCTTCTTCGCGCTGGTCGGGACCCTGTACTTCCAGGAGGCGTTCGGACTCGGCCCCGGCGCAACCGGACTCATGCTGGCGTGCTTTTTCGCCCCCTTCGCCCTGCTGCAGTACCCGATGGGTGTGCTCTCGGATCGGATCGGGCGAACGATCCCGATCGTCGTCGGCTCGCTGTGTTACGGCGTCGGGATCCTCGCGGTCGGCGCCGCGCCGACGGTCTCGACCGCCGCCGCCGCGATGGTCGCCGTCGGCGTCCTCGGCGCACTGGTTTCGCCGGCGACGATGGCGCTCGTCACCGACATCGCGCACGAGCGCGAGCGCGGAATCGCGATGGCCGGCTTCAACCTCGCCGGGAGCCTCGGCTTCCTCGGCGGATTCCTGATCGGCGGGAGCGTCGCCGGCAGCTACGGCTACGGCTCGGCGTTTCTCGCCGTCGGCGGCCTCGAGATCCTGATCGCGCTCGTCGCCGTCCCCGTCTTCCTGCGGCTGTCGGTCGATCGCAGCGAGGCGTTCCGTGCGAGCGAGGGTGGTGACGGCTGACGGATATCTCCGATTTCGGGGATGAATCGGGCCAGTCAATATTACCGAAAACCATGGTATGAGACCTCATGGCGACGCTCGGATGGAGGGTTGCAATTTTTATGTACTCGGTTCCAACCCATCGGTGATGACACGAGATAACGGCATTTCGCGACGGACCGCGATGAAGGTCACGGGTGCTGCGGCTGCGACGACGCTCGTTGCAGGCTGTGGTGACAACGGCGACGACGACGAGAACGGCGACGACGAGAACGGCGAGAACGGCGAGAACGGCGCCGACGGCGACGGCGTCGAGATCGAGCCCGGCGAGCGCATCGTTCTCTTCGGCGATTCGGCCGGCTGGGAGGGCGAGGAGCCCGAAGACATCGAAGGCGAGGAGAACCCCACGCTGATCCTCGAGGAAGGCGAGGAGTACGAGATCGGCTGGGAAGAGGGCGACGGCACCCAGCACAACATCGAGATCGTCGACGAGGACGACGACGTCGTCGACGACCTCTCGACCGACAACAGCGAGGAAGGTGGCGACGACCAGTTCCTCGAGTTCGAGGCCAGCGACGATATGGCCGAGTACGTCTGCCGTCCCCACGAGAACGCGATGCGCGGCGCCCTCGAGATCGAGGAAGGCGAGAACGGCGCCGACGACGAAGAGGAGGACGACGAGGAGAACGGCGCTGACGACGAGAACGGTGCCGACGACGAGGAGAACGGCGCTGACGACGAGAACGGTGCCGACGACGAGGAGAACGGCGACGACGAACTCGTCGGCGACGACGAAGACGACGAGTAACCCACTCGCCTCGCGCAACGATTCACCCATTTTTGTGGCGCCCACGATGACAGAGCGGTAGCTCCCTCGAGCGACCGCGCTACGGTCCGGACGTCGGAGTCGCCGGTCGTACTCGGCCCTCGAGCAGCAGCCGAATCGCGATCGTTCGTTTCAGTTCCGGACGTCTCTGACTGATGTCGATGACGCCCGCCGGCACACGCGACGGATCGGTCACGTCCCTCGACTCGAGACCGCTGGCGTTCGTGCCGAAAATTCGTTCCGTCTCAGTTACTAACATACACCGTTCTTCCCGTGTTCATAGCTAGCAAATCTCTCCGAATTCGGTACGTAGCACCACTCTACACCCGAATATCAAAATACAAATCCCCCCGGGCCATTTCGTGATAAAATGACTTCACAGCGAGATATCTTCCTCTTCGTTGCGCTCGCAGTCGCCTGGGGGACGGCCTTCGGCGCGGTCGAGGTCGGCCTGGAGACGCTCCCGCCGATCCTCTTCGCCGCGCTCCGACTCGACGGCGCGGTCCTCCTGTTCGTCGCGGCCGTCGCCGCGCTCGGCTACGAGTGGCGACCGCGAACCAGGGCGGACTGGGTTACGATTATCGTTTCGGGCGGGCTGATCGTCGGCGGCCACTACGGGCTCATGTTCCTCGGCCAGTCGTACGTCTCGAGTGCGGTCGCGGCGATCGTGCTCAGCCTGACGCCGATCGTGACGCCCCCGCTCGCGCTGGCGTTGTTGCCCCGCGAACGGATCCGTGCGCCGGCAGTCGTCGGGCTCGGACTCGGACTGGCCGGCGTCGTCATGATCGCCCTTTCGGGTGGCTCGCTCGATGGACAGGTCGTCGGCGTCGCCCTCCTGTTCGGCTCGTCGCTCGTGTTCGCGATCGGCTCGGTGCTGACCGAACGGACTCGAGGGACGCTGCCGCTGCTCCCGCTCCAGACGTGGGCGATGGCCGTCGGCGCCGCCATGCTTCACGCGCTGAGCGTCGCCCACCCCGGTGAGAGCATGGCCGGACTCCGGGCCGCGCTGACGGCCGAGACGACCGCGGCGCTCGCGTACCTCGCGATCGTCTCCACCGCGGGCGGCTTCCTGGCGTACTTCGTCCTGCTCGAGCGCGTCGGCGCGAGCGAGCTCAGCCTCGTCAACTACGCCTCGCCCGTCATCGCGGCGCTGGTCGGCTGGGCGCTGCTCGGCGAGACGATCACACTCGCGACGATCGGCGGGTTCGCGCTGATCATCGCCGGCTTCGCGCTGTGTAAGATCGGCGCGCTCTGGAAGCTCGGCGCCCCCGTCGTCGGCTACGGCCCGACCCGGCCCGCGGCCGCGGCGGCCAGAGCCGGCGACATCGTCGTCGACGGTAACGTCTACGTCGCCGGCACCGACAGCTACGCCGGCCGGGCGCAGTCGGCGGACTGATCGGCGGTGATCGACCGTCCGACACACGACAAGTCGTCTGCTGCGGGCCGAACGGGGCGCTCGTCGGTTCGGACGTCGGAACCGCAGTCTTCCTCGCGGCGTTCGGACTGGTCGCGCTGGTCCGCTGCCACGCGAAACTCGACCACGGCTCGAGACGATCGGAAACGATGAAACCGCGGTAGAGTCGAAGCCGAACTGCTCGAGCTGTGGCGCCCGGGTCGCGGTCGACGCCGACCGCTGTGAGCACTGCGCCCGTTCGTCGACGGTAGCGCTGCCTCCGCCGACGTCGACCGGGACCGGGTCGACGGTCCAGCGAGCGATGAGACGCCGAACTACGGCTGGATCGACGAGTGATACGGTTTGCTGTAACGGTGTACCGGTGAGACCGCGACCGTCGTGCGGTCCCGACCTACGGTAGACAGTATGAGACGACGCGTCGGTAGCGTCGTCGACGCGACGGCCGCCCGTTCGGTCCGGACCGACGACGCTTCCGGTCCTGTGCCATTCACAACTACCATACCGTCTCGCGACGCAGTGGACCGTACTCAGGTGGTTACGTGACCGAAAAACGCGAATACGAAGACGACTATCCGGACAAGACGCTGTACATCCCGGGCCCGACCGAGGTGCGCGAGGACGTCATCGAGGCGATGTGCGAGCCGATGTTCGGTCACCGCATGGACCGAATGACCGATCTCTACACGACGATCGTCGAGGACACGAAGGAGTTTCTCGGTACCGACAACGACGTCGTCGTCCTCACGGCCTCCGGCACCGAGTTCTGGGAGGCGTCGACGCTGAACCTCGTCGACGAGAACATCCTCGTGCCGACCTGCGGGAGCTTCAGCGAACGCCACGCCAACGTGGCCGAGCGTCTGGGGAAGAACGTCGATCGGCTCGAGTACGACTGGGGACGAGCGGTCAAACCCGAAGACATCCGCGAGGCGCTCGAAGCGAACGACGCCGACTACGACGTCGTCGCCTGCGTGATGAACGAGTCCTCGACCGGCGTCCGAAACCCGATCGAGGAGATCGGCGACGTCGTCGCCGAGTACCCTGATACGTACTTCGTCGTCGACGCCGTCTCGTCGCTGGGCGGAGATTACGTCGACATCGACGAGCACAACATCGACGTCATCTTCGCGTCCTCCCAGAAGGCGTTCGCGATGCCACCCGGGCTGGCGATCTGTGCCGTCAGCGACGAGGCGTACGACCGCGAACTCGAGAAGGGGTCGGCCTCGTGGTACGGCGGCTTCCAGCGAACCATCGACTACTACGACCGGAAGGGCCAGACCCACTCCACGCCGGCGATTCCGATCATGCTCGCCTACCGAAAACAGATGAAACACATGCTCGAGGAGGGCCACGAGGCCCGCGACGAGCGCCACCGCGAGATGGCCGAGTACACCCGCGAGTGGGCCCGCGACCACTTCGGGATGTTCCCCGAGGAGGGGTACGAGTCACAGACGGTGAGCTGTATCGAGAACACGCAGGGGATCGACGTCGCCGAGACTATCGACGCCGTCAGCGAGGAGTACGACATGGCCTTCTCGAACGGCTACGGCTCGCAGCTCGGCGAGAAGACGTTCCGAATCGGCCACATGGGCGAACACGACATCGAGAGCATCGAGGCGCTGACCGACGCCATCGAGGACGTCGCCGACCTCTGAGACGGACCCCCGTACGTCGGCTTCGAAGATCGCGAGCCGTCCCGCGGTCGCTCCGGTATGCGGTTACAGCAGTCCGCCCGAACGGCCGGTCGCTGACCGGCCACGCCACGACCGACCGTTCGGATCTACGACCTCGTTTTCCGCCCTCGTTTCGACTCGAGACGGGAGACTCGACTCTCTCGAGCGATCGCTCCGTTCGTCCGACGTCGATCGACCGAATCGGCGGTTCCACATGATCGTTCCGGCAGGATGTGTAACTATTTCGAGATACAGAGAAGCTGTGTCATGGTAGTCGTTACGTGGCTCTGTAGCCCATCACGATACGGAATTGTTGAGCGTTCCGTGGTAGCACGTGTCTAAAAGTGCCAGAAAGATGAAGGGTTATAAGCGTCGAGCGCGTACTTCGATCCGAAACAGCCCATGACGCGATACTTCCACCCCCAGTCGGCCGAATCGACACGAAAACGATCCGCAGACTCCAGTTCGATCGGCGGCGGGCTCCTCTTCGTCCTCGCGGCGATGGGGCTGCTCGTCGCGATCAGCTACCCGCTGACCGTCGCCGCCGCCGTCGGCGCCGTCGCGGTCGCGGCACTGGTCTTCCGACTCGGAGCGCCTGCGCTGGCCCGCGAGCTTCACGGCCGGATGACCGAACTCGAGGTACCCGGTATCGGGACCGTCCGAATCCGCGTCGACGGCCGATAACGTCTCTGTTTTGCCGACTGAGGGTCCCGAAAACACTGCGGTGAGGCGACGCCGTCGCTACGACGGTCGAGTGAAACGCGAACGGAGCGCAAAAACCGAAGCTACTGGATGTGACCTTCACGCCGGAGCTGATCGGCCTCGCTCTTCTCGTAACGCCAGGTGATGTCGGCCTTCTCGTCCTGCCAGTCCCAGGGCTCGACGAGGACGACGTCGTCCTCGCGGATCCAGATGCGCTTTTGCATCTTTCCGGGGATGCGTGCGGTTCGTTCGGTTCCGTCCGCACACCGTACCTTGACGCGGTTCGCTCCGAGCATGTTGGTAACGGTCGCGAACACCTCGTCGTCGTCGGGCATCCGAAGGTCGTTCCGACCGCCGTCACCGTCGTCGCTCATATCGCGGGCTTCGCGTTCGATCGGTTTAATCCTTTATCGATTTTCCGGCCGAATCGCCCCGACTGCCGGTCTGTACCCGTGACGAACCACGTCGTTTATCTCTCTGCCCTGACCAGTCCAGCGTATGCTGAGGCATCTCGGTCCGCTCGGAATCGCCGGTATCGCGCTCTTGCTGGTCGGTCTCGCCGTTATCGCCTACGAGAGTTTGCTGGTCGCCGCGGGGCTGGCACTCGTTCTGCTCGGAATCGGACTGGCCGTGAAAGCGCTCGTCTCGAGCGTGTTCCGGCAGTTCGGTATGATGTGAGCGGCCGGTTCGTCGACCCCGCCTCGAGCCCGAAGTGGGGTTACACCTCGTTGTCGCCCGCGCGATGTTCGCTGATGAGCTGATCGACCATCTCCGCCTTCCGGTCGCGAGTGCGCTCCTCGGCGCGGCCGTGCCAGTCGTCGATCACGGCCTCGACGTCCTCCTCGCGGGCGACCGCGAGCTCGTCGACCTCCTGCATCGCGACGTCGTCGGCCGGACCGACAGGAATCTCGGCCTCGAAGAGGATCTCGTCGGCCACGTCCGAGAGACCACCCTCCTTCAACACGACTCGCGGTTCGAACCCGGCGAGCAGCTCCGCGGTCGAGCGACCCGCGCCGCTGGCGTCCCGGAGGTGGACGACGTCGCCGGCGGCGATGCCGTACTGCTCGTCGGCTTCTCGAATGGCGCCCTTGGTGAACTTCTCGATCACCTTGACGGGAACGAGCCCCTCCTTCTTCGCGGAGACGTCGCTGAAGTTCGAGTGATCGAGCTTCCAGAGCGCCTTCATCCGCTCGACTTTCCCCTCGAGCGCCTCGACCTCCTCGCGGGCCTCGTCGCGCTCGCGCTCGAGGCGGTCGGCCTTGCGGTCGAGCCTCGAGACCTCCCGGTCCCGACGGACCTCCTTTCGCTCCTGGCGGCGGGCGCCGCTGAGGCTGTTCTCGAGTTCGTGGATGCGCTCGTCTTTCTCCTCGAGTCGGTCCTCGAGGGTGCCGACGTGGGACTGAAGCCGTTCGACCTGTGTCTTCAGGTCCTTGATCTTCCGTTCCTCCTCGGTCAGCTCGCGGGGCTCGTGCTCGGTCGACTCCTCCTCGCCGCCGTCGTCCTCGGTCAGATCGGTCAGGACGGCCTCGACGCTCTCCTCGCCGGCGACGACCCGCGCCGTGACCTCGCCGCGGTCGATCCCCGGCGGGATCCGTTCGGCGATGCGCTCGAACTGACTCTCGTGGGCGTCGACGGCGAACAGCGCGGCCGCCATCGCGTCCCGCTGATGGTCGTCGTCGTAGGGGTGGTCGCGGGTCCGATGTTGTTTCTCGTCGATCGGCAGATCGCTGTCGGGAACCCAGCCCGCGGCGTCGAAGCTCCGGCGGAACTTCTCGACCGTCTCGGGCATCGGCGTCACGTCCGCAGCCACGACGATCGGTCGACCCCGCTCGACGATCCACTCGATAACGTCCGCGGTGTCGCTCGTTCGCGAGCTCCAGACGTCCAGTACTTCGCCCTCGAGCGAGACGATTGCGACGGCGGTCGTCGTCCCCGGATCGATGCCGACGACGACGTGATCCCGGCGCTTGGCCAGCGGGCGGAACTCGATCCCGTCGCGGCGCTCGCGTTCGATCTCGACGCGGACGTCGCCCGCGCGGTTCCGTGAAACGGGAATGTCCTGCGGGCGGGCCTCGACGGTGAAGACCGCGTTGGCGAAGCCGCCGTAGGCCTCCCGCACGTCGCGTTCGAACTCGAGGTTCGCGTCCTCGAGTTCGGACTCGACCTCGCGGGCCCGCTTCTTGACCGAGCCGTGGATGCGGCGGGTGAACCGGTCCTCGCTCCAGCCCCCGCTACCCGTCGAACGACCCCGGGAGACCTTGACCGTCGTCGTATCGGTAAACGCCGAGACCTCGTGGCCGACGTTGTGGGCCGCCAGCCGGGCCGCGGCCTCGGCCTCCTTCATCGGCTGCTTGCCGTAGGGGATTCCGTGGCGTTTCGCGACGCGAGAGAGCGGCTCGGGCTGTTCGGCGCCCGTCACCTGGACGAGGCTCGTCCCGGCGGGCAGCGACCCGAGGAAGTGGATCAGCTGGTCCTTGTCCGCCGCGAGCTCGTACATGTTGTCCGTGGCGACGATGGCCGGCTCCTCGTCGTCGATCAGCCGTCTGAGTTTCCGGTGCGTGACGACGTCCCGGCTGACGTCCTCGCCGTCGTAGACGACCAGCGCGTACGACGGCGCGTCGCCGCGCACGTCGCCGCTCTGTACGTCGACGCCGAAGACGACCGCGTCGAGCGCACTCGTTCGCGTGCTCACGGCGGGCCATAGGGTCGAGTCGGGTATAAATCCGACGCGGGGACGGGTCCTCAGGTGCGGCCGGGTTCCGGCGCGTCCGAGGGACGTCGACGACGGTCGGGGACGGCGCGCTCGTAGAGGCGGGTTCCGACCGCTCGAACGGGCGAGAGCCCCAGCCCCCACGCGATCGGAGTCAGCAGCCGAAACCGCCCGAGCAGCCGACGGAACGCCTCGTACCCTTCGGCGATCTCTCCCTCGGACGACAGGGACAGCGCCGCGTCGCGATCGACCGGCTCGGCGGGGTCCGATCGCGGGACGAACCGTATCGAATCGGTGACGTCGAGGTGGGCGAGCGGGACGAGCGCGCGGGTGCAGGCGCGGCAACGATCGTCGTACACCACCGTCGCCTCGTCGTCCGCGTCGACCGCGAGCCGTCGGTAGGCCCCGTCCCAGGCGGCAAACAGCGAGAGGACGAGGATCATGTCGATGAAGTACAGGCCAAGCGTGAGGATCACCGAGATGTGGAACCCGATTATGCCGAGGATCGGAAGCGTCACCGAGAGCCCGAGGACCGCGGCGACGAATAGCGACACCTGAACCGCCGCGGTGCCGACGAAGCCAACCCACGCCAGGAGCTCGTTTTCGACGATCGGCACCCCGGCGGCGCGTTCGATGCCGGTCATCTCGCGGTTGAAGAGGATGTCCCGCTGGAGTTCGGCGCCCGAGAGCCAGATCTCGAGCGGGCCGTTCAGCGCCTTCCCCCAGGCCGAGCCGACGTAGATGATCGCGACCGCGAGCAGTCCCCACTTGAGCGCGCGCATCCGGTAGACCCGGGTGGTCTCGTCGGTCAGGACGGCGTTCAGTTCCTCGAGCGAGCGGTCGCCGGTTCTGCGGAACGCGTCGACCGACAGCCGGTCGTCCTCGGCGAACAGCGCGAACATGAGGATCAGATACGCACAGACGAACAGCGATTCGACGGTACCGGCGAGGTAGATCGTCGCCTTGACCGACAGCATATGCATCAACAGGAGACTCGCGATCCCGCCGGTCCAGCGGGTCCGGTAGCCGACGACGAACAGCACCAACAGGGCGGCGACGACCCACTGCTGGTAGGGCAACAGCGCGAAGAAGAGATCCTGGTGGAGGAAGCCGATCGTCTCGTCGACGTGGACGTCGGGCCACTCCCCGTAGGCCGCCCACTCGAGCGAGAGTACGCGCCAGATGACGTACGTCCCGAGCAGCACGCGGACGACGGCGAGGTTGATCGGCGAGCCGCGGCCGTCTTCCGCGACGTAGTTGATAAACGCGCTCATCGTCCGTCCTCGTGTTCGGTGACGGTTCCGTCGGTCGGATCGATCGTCACTCGAGGTCGCTCCTCGTTCGATTCGACGGCCGTGTTGTCGTCGCTGTAGATCACCGTGCGCTCGTAGATCCGAATCGCCTCGAAGGAGTCGTAGCCCTCGAGTTCCGCGGCGGTCCACGCCCGATCGTCGACGTACCGCGGCGGCTGGAGTCGGTCGGTTACCGATCGATCGCCGGACTCGACCGCCTGACGGTGCTCCCTGGCGTTTGCGAGGTAGAACTCGCCCATCTCGAGGCGCTGTTCGTCGGTGTACTCGTCGGCCATCTGTCCGGCGACCGTCGACGTCCGGGTGCCCGTCGTCGGCGGCGTCGAGCGGTCGTCGAACCGGAGTTCCTCACCCGCCGCGTCGACCATCCGAATTTCGTAGTAGGTCTCTTCCTCCTCGGACGGTTGGGCGAACTTGTGCATGTCGACGACCGGAAGCAGCGGCATGCCCACCAGCGTGACGGCCAGCAGCGTCGTAAAGAATCCCGCGAGCCAGACCTCTCGAGCGTATCGACGACGAGCGAACGCGAGGACTCCGAGCGTGCCCAGAAAGAACAGCACGTACACCGTGGGAAAGAGGATGGTCGTGATATCAGATAGACCGTCCAACAGGATAGATCACTGACGAGTTGTATTTGAAACGAATATATAGGTTTTCTGGATGGTAACTTCCTGTATCGTAAATTTTAGACTGGGGAAAGATAACGCGAGTTCGGCAGCGGTAGGTATTTGGACGCGACGGCCATCGATCGGTTCGATGGAGTACACGACGCTCGGCTCGACCGGCACGACCGTGAGCAAGATCTGTCTCGGCTGTATGAGCTTCGGCAGCGGTCAGGACTGGATGTTGGACGCGGAGGAAGGGCGCGAACTCCTCGAGCGGGCGATCGATCTGGGGATCAACTTCTTCGACACGGCGAACGTCTACTCGGCGGGCGAGAGCGAGGCGATTCTCGGCGACGTGCTGGCCGACTACGACCGCGACGAGTTCGTCGTCGCCTCGAAGGTTCGGTTTCCGGGCGCGACCGACCACCGAAACGCCGAGGGGCTCTCGCGGAAGACGATCGAGCAGGAGCTCGAGGCCTCCCTCGACCGCCTGGGGATGGATACGCTCGACCTCTACCAGATCCACCGCTGGGATTACGACACGCCGATCGAGACGACGATGCGCGCTCTCGACGACGCCGTCGGCCGCGGGAAGGTCCGTCATCTCGGGGCGTCCTCGATGTGGGCCCACCAGTTCCTCGAGGCCAGACGGGTGAGCGAACGCGAGGGGCTCGCGCCGTTCGAGACGATGCAGAACCTCTACCACCTGGCCTACCGCGAGGAGGAACGCGAGATGTTCCCCGTCTGCGACGCCTACGACGTCGCCACGATGCCCTGGAGCCCCCTCGGCGCGGGGTATCTCGCTCGGCCCCACGAGGAGTTTCAGACGACGACGCGGGCCGACCACGAGATCGAGAACGCCGGCGTCCCCTACCACGAGTTCCCGGCAAGCGAGGAGATCAACGAACGAGTGGGAGAGCTCGCCGACGACCGCGGCGTCACGATGGCCCAGATCGCACTGGCCTGGCAGTTCGAAAACGACAATACGACCGCGCCGATCGTCGGCACCTCGAGCGTCGAGCACTTAGAGGAGGCCGTCGAGGCGCTCGAGATCTCGCTGTCGTCCTCCGACGTCGAGTACCTCGAGGAGCCGTACGAACCGGTTCCGGTGTACGGCCACGACTGAATCGACACCCTCGGTGGCATCCCGCCGGCTGCGGTCAACGGGATTCCTCGTTCGGTCCACAGTCCGCAGCGAGTCGTTTCGCTCGCACCTCTTCTACGTACGCGAGGAAGTTATCGAACAGTCGTTTTGCCTCGCAAGCGGCGTCGTAGTTTCCGGCGTGGATCCCCTCGAGGACCGCGTCGATACGCTGCTCCGAGAGCTGGTCCGACTTCCCTGCGGTGACCGATTCGGCCGTCTTCATGTCGTACTCCGGATGAAACTGCACGGCGAAGACGCGGTCCTTTCGGAAGCCGTGGATCCCGTACCTGTTCTTCGCGAACACCGTCGCACCCGGCGGCTTCTCGCAGACGTGGTCGGAGTGGGTGGTAAAGACGGTCATCGTTTCGTCGATCCCCTCGAGAAGGCGGTTCTCTCCGTCCTGTTCGACCGTCCGATACCCGATCTCGTACTCGCCCATGGCTTTGACGCGGCCGCCCATCACGTCTGCGAGGAGCTGGTGACCGTAACAGACGCCGAGCGCCGGCAGCCCGGCCCGGATCGCATCGCCGGTCCAGCTCTTCAGCCGACCGATCCACTCCCGATCCCAGTAGACCGACGCTCTCGAACCGGTGACGACGAACCCGTCGTAGCGGAAGTCGTCGGGAAACTCGCCGGATGGACAGTGAAACTCCGTCAACTCGGCGTCGAGTTCCCGGCGGAAGTTCCGTCGCGTGTCGGTCGCCTCATGAGCCGCGTTCAGTAGCGCGAGTTGTATCTCTCCCATTCGTTCTCACCGCGAATCGGATCGCGACGCCCTCTCGTCGGCGCCCGGCCGGTGTTCTCGTGGATCGACGGACCCCGAACGAGCGCCTCGGGACAGGTCCTGCTCGAGGCGTTCCGCGTACTGGATGCGAAGCGCCCGCGCCTCGGAACTCGTCGGCTCCGCCGTCGCGAGGAGTTCGTGGGAGAGCGGGTCGTACGCCGCCACGTCGAACCCCATTCGTTCCAGATACGATCGTACCGTGCCCGACGACAGTCCGTCCCGAATGGCGGCGTCGACGTACGATTTTAGCGCCTCGAACTCCGGAAGAACGATCGAATCGTTCGTCACGCGGCCGGTCTCTCCTTCGATGCGGACGTCGACATCGGTAGCGTGCTCGACGATACCGGCGATTTCGTCGGCAAGTCGAACGACCTGGCTCGGAAGAGCGGTGTCGGGTGAGCGCCACTCGACGGTCGAGAACCGATCCCGAAGCTTGATCGGCGTCCAAACAGTCCCCTCCGGCTCGAAGTGCGACCGAACGTATTGCCGGTCGAAACCGGAAATCACGGCCTCGGTCAGGAACTCCTCGTAACAGCGGTCGACGCGCCTCGCCCACGCTTCGCTGTCGGGAACGTACGGCCAGAGTTCCCCCTGATGGGGGAGAGCAGCGTAGGCCAGCCGGCGGTACAGCTGCGATCTCGAACCGGCGGCCAGCTTCGTCCCGCGGAAGTACGGCGAGGAGTTGACAAGTGCCAGTGCGGGGTCGAGTGCAACGAGCGCGTTCAACTGGTCGATCTCGCGTCCGGGTTGCTGTTCGATGTGGACGTGCGTTCCGGCGCAGTGTCGAACGTACTCGAAGTTCTCACCGAGGACACGGTCTTGAATCCTCGTGCGCTCGTTCGGACGGTCCTCGATCGAGCCGGAGTGTATCGGAGTGCCAAGCGGGACGAGTCGCTTCCCCCGGTCCTCGGCCCGGCGAAGAACGCGACCCAACCGGCCGAACAGCTCGTCGCGGAGTTCGTCCGTAGACTCACACGGCGTCGTCTTGATCTCGAGCAGCGGGGCGACGAACTCCCGTTCGACGCCCGGAGACGCCTCGAGGAGGTCGCCGGGTTCGGTCAGTCGGCCGCGCTCGTCGATTACCCAGTACTCGACCTCGACGCTCCGTCGAACCGGTTCGCCGTCGTTCGCGGAGGATGCTGTTTCGGTATCGAGTGGGGAAGCCATCTCTCAACTCCGGAAGACGCGTGTCGTTCGATCGCCGCGTCGCGTCGGTTGCTGCGGGATCCAGGCGGTCGGATCCGAGACGATCGCACCGTTCGCTCCGCCTCTCGGCCGGCGGCAAATCGGCGGGCCGGCACCGCGGCCCGAACGTCTGTGCGTACTGTTCACATGATCGAGAGCTGATCCCACGCAATAACCGTTGTGTACACACAGTAAATATTCACCTTATATATTTACAGACCGTCGATTCTCTCCAGTGGATGGAGTTCTTCGTCACACTTCAGAGGCCAAAATCGTCGTCATCCAAATCGATCGAAACCCGCTCGGAGCGGTCCGAGGACGGGTGCCTTTAGGAGGTCGTCTCGACGGTCCAGCCGGGATCCCGTCCCGTGCGCTCGATCCGATCGGATCGGCAGGCCGGACAGTAGTCGGGCGTCGAGGGTTCGCTTCGCGGAACGTAGACCGCGCCGCTGCACTCCACGCAGGCGTCGGGAGCGACCGTTACGCAGTCCGCACAGACGTTGAAGTCGTCGACGGTGAGTCCGCGCAGGGTCTCGAGTTGTTTGTCCAGGGTGTACTCGTCGATAATCGCCTGACAGTTCTGGCACGGTTGCATATCGATACCTCTGTCACTGTGTGACAGTACCACAAAGCTTTGTCGGCCGACCGCAGGACGGGACCGCCCCGAGGGGTGGCCCCACTCAGGCGTCCGGGTACTCGAGCTCGAGGGTCTCTCCGTCGTCGGGAACGAACACCTCGCCCGCGAAGATTTCGCGAGACTCCTCGAGGTGGGCCGAGACGTCGCCGGCGTACCGGGAGGAAAGATGCATCAGCGCCAGCCGTGTCGCACCGGCTCGGTTGGCGATTTCAGCGGCCTGGCGGGCCGTCGAGTGGGCGGTGTCCGCGGCGCGGTCCGCACGGTCGTCCGCGAACGTCGCGTCGTGGATCAACAGGTCGGGTTCGTCGGCGGCTTCGATCGTCGCAGCCGTCGGTCGGGTGTCGCCGGTGTAGACGAGCGCGCGACCGGGGCGGGGGTCGCCGACGACCTGCTCGGGGTCGACGACGGAGCCGTCCTCGAGCTCGACGGGCTCCCCTTCGTGGAGCCTCGAGAACTTCGGCCCGACAGGGACGCCGAGCTCCTCGGCGCGTTCGCGGTCGAACCGCCCCTTGCGGTCGTCCTCGACGAGCGCGTAGCCGACTGACCGGGTGTCGTGGTCGGTCGCGAAGGCGCGAACCTCGAACTCGTCGGCGCGGTAGGCGACGTCGCCGCCGCCGACCTCGTTGATCCGCACCGGAAACGAGGGTTGATTGCCGAGCGCGTGGACCAGCGACTCGAGGTCGCGTCGGGTACCCCGGGGGCCGTGGATCGCCAGTGCGTCCTCGCGGTCGTTGAAGTCCATCGTCTGGAGCAGGCCAGGAATCCCGAGGACGTGGTCGCCGTGGAGGTGCGTGACGAAGATGTGCGATATCGAAAACCCCGTGCCGAAGCGCATCATCTGGCGCTGGGTTCCCTCGCCGGCGTCGAACAGCAGTCCCTCACCCTCGCGGGCGACGAAGATCCCGCTCGGATTCCGCTCGGTCGTCGGAACGGCCCCGCCGGTCCCCAGGAACGTCACGCGCAGTGGCATCACTGCGTGTTCGACGCGCTGAGACTAAACCGCCTTCGGATCCGACGCCGACTGCTTCGCGCAAACGAGGGGCGGATCGTTCCGGCGCGGCGAACGGACTGTGCGTTTTACGTTCCTGTAGCTCCAACGTGTCGAGCAACACCTTCCCCAAATGAGTTCGAGACCGACGTTCGGAACTATCAAACGTGTTACCGCCATCCTGATCGCGATCGCGGTGGTCCTCGCGGCGGGTATCGTCGTCGGTCAGGCCCCCGTTATCTTCGGCGTCGACGACGATCCAGCGGCGTCGATCGCGTTCGAGGACCAGGAGAGCGACGGCATGAGCGTCACTGTCGAGGAGGTTACCCTCTCGGACGGTGGCTTCGTCGTCGTCACTGACGGGAACGACGAGCCCCTCGCCGTCTCTGCGTACCTCGGGGACGGAACGCACGAAAACGTCAGCGTCGAGAGCGACGAGAACGAGACCGATCTCGTCGGCCAGCTGACCGCGACGGTCCACCAGGATACGACCGGCGACGAGGCGTTCACCTACTACGAGACCGACGGCGAGGAGGACCAGCCCTATCTCGAGGACGGCTACCCGGTTAGCGACACCGCGTCGGTGACCCCGGACGACGACGAAGCGGTCTCGGACTCGTTCGTCGTCGAATCGATGACCGCACCCGAGTCGGCGACGACCAACGAGACGATCGGGGTCGTCGCGGAGGTCCGGAACCCGACGGAGTTCGACCAGCAACAGATCGTCGAGTTCCGGCTGGATGGAACCGTCCTCGAGCGTCAGATCCTCGAGCTCGACGGCGGTGAGGACCGCGAAATCAGCTTCGAAGTCGACCTGGGCGGAACGCCACCCGGGACCCAGTCGATCGGCGTCTACACCGACGACGACGGCGAGGTCGGCGAGATCGACCTCGAGTTCCACACCGATCCGTACGTCACGGTCGTCGACGCCGACGACGAAGAAGTGACCGTCGACGTCGCCACGCCCGAGGACGGGTTCGTCGCGATCGAGGACGACGACGACGAGGTCCTCGGAACCAGCGACGAACTCGAGCCCGGCGAGCACGGAAACGTTACCGTCGCGTTCGACGACGACGTCAGCGTCGACGAGGACGACGAGCTCACGGCCGTCGTCTACGAGGGCGATCCCGAGGACGTCGACACCGCGGAGCCCCTCGAGCACGAGGACGAACCCGTCGAGGAGACCTTCACCATCGCGGACGTCCGGGCCGAGGCGGACGACGAGGATGAGGACGACGGGAACGAGGACGAGACGGACGACGAGAACGCCGACGACGACGAGTAGCGCGACGTCCAACCGACCGATTCTTACCGCCCTCTCCCCTACCGACGAGCGATGGACGCGCCGCTGTGGACCGACACCCACGCCCCGGAGCTGGCCGAGTTGCCACAGGACGACGCTCGCGAGTACCTCGAGCGAGCCGTCGAGGAGCCGCTGAACCTCGTCCTGCAGGGACCGCCCGGCAGCGGCAAGACCGCGGCGGCGCGAGCGCTCGCTCGGGAAGCCCACGAGGACCCCGACAACGATCTGGTCGAGATCAACGTCGCCGACTTCTTCGGTCGGACGAAGACCGAAATCAAAAACGACCCCCGGTTCGCCTCCTTTCTGACCGGTCGGTCGTCGATGTCCAAACGCGACATGATCAACCGCGTGCTCAAGGAGTCGGCCAGCTACGCGCCCGTTACCGGCGAGTACAAGACGATCCTGCTCGATAACGCCGAGGACGTCCGCGAGGACTTCCAGCAGGCGCTGCGGCGAATCATGGAACAACACCACCGGACGACCCAGTTCGTCATCGCGACACGGCAACCGACGAAGCTCATCCCGCCGATCCGCTCGCGGTGTTTCCCCGTCTCGGTGCGCGCGCCGACCAGCGAGGAGACCGTCGCGGTCCTCGAGCGAATCGTCACCGCGGAGGGCGTCGACTACGACTCCGAGGGTCTCGAGTTCGTCGCCGGCTACGCGAACGGGAACCTCCGGCAGGCGATCCTCGCGGCTCAGACCACCGTCGAGGACGCGGGCGAGCTAACGATGAGCGCGGCCTACGAGACGATCGGCGAGGTCGGCCTCGAGGACGAGGTCGAAGGAATGCTCGACGACGCCGAACGCGGCGAGTTTACGGACGCGCGGAAGACGCTGGACGACCTGCTCGTCGACGAGGGACTGGACGGCCAGGAGGTGCTGGATCTCGCACTCCGCGTCGCTCGCAAACGGTACCAGGGCGAGAAGCTCGCCCGCACCCACCGGCTCGCCGCCGACATCGAGTTCGAGATGCACGAGGGAACGAGCGATCGGATCCACGTTTCGCACCTGCTTGCGGAACTCGGACGGGACGCGTAGTCACGTCGCGTTCCGGGCTCGAACTTTTCGTGGTTCCGAACCGAGGAGTGGGTATGTCGACCGTCCTCGAGACCTACATCGAGAACCGATTCCGCGTCCAGCCGAACCACGCGAACAACAACAACACGCTCCACGGCGGGAACCTGATGAAGTGGCTCGACGAAATCGGCGCGATGTCGGCGATGCGCTTCGCCGGCGAGACCTGCGTCACCGCCCGCGTAAACGAACTCGACTTCGAGCGTCCGATCAGGATCGGCGACATCGCGCTGGTCGAGGCCTACGTCTACGATGCGGGTCGCTCGAGCGTCCACGTCGCGCTACGGGCCTGGCGCGAGGAGCCCCGTACCGGCGAGGTCGAGAAGACGACCGAGTCCTCCTTTACCTTCGTCGCGATCGACGAGAACGGGAAACCGCAGCCGGTTCCGGAGCTGACCGTCGAGAGCGAGGAGGGGAAGCAGTTGCGCGAGCGGGCGCTCGGCGACGAGCCGTAGGCGACTCTCGCGTTCCGGCAGCCGGTTCGTTTCGAGCGGCTGAACCGCCGTACTCGGGGCGCTCTACGTGGCTTACCGATGTGTGCGAAGGAACGCCTCGAGCGTGGGCCCGACGCCCGCGGGCGTCTCGTACTCGACGACGTCGACGGCGTCGTTGCCCCGTACCATCGCTGACAGCTCGTGCTCGCCCTGGGGGCGGTACAGGGCGAGGACGGGTTTCTCCCAGGCGACCGCCCGCCCGAGTTCGTAGCCGACACCGAGACTCGGCGTCGTCACCTCGGCAACGACGGCGTCGGCTTGCTGGAGCCAGGCGACGTCCTGATCGTGGATGTCGCCGTCGGTCAGTCCCGCCTCCCGCTCTTTCGCCTCGACGTCCTCGGTTCCGACGTGTTCGGTGAGAACCGTCCCGTACTGCTCGAGGAGCGAAACGAGGTCGGCGTACAGATCGACGTCGTCCCGTCCGCCGCGGATGGAGCCACTGAAGAAAATATTCATACGGAGCCGTGGCGCCACCGGATCTTAACAGTCCCTTATTCTGGCTCGTCCGGATCCGAGACGGGTTCGAATCGGTTTCGAACGATCGTCACTCGAGCACCAGCACGTACCGCGTCAGCGACCGGTGGACGCGGCGTTCGAACGCCGCCTCGAGCTCCCAGCCCGCCTCGCGAGCCTCGGCGGCCCACGACCGATCCGCGACGACGACGGCTCGGGAGGCGACCCGGCGGGCTTCCGAAAGCGCGCCCGAGACGAGGTCCTCGAGGCGGTGAGTCTCGATCTTCGACTGACGGCCGTAGGGGGCGTCGAAGACGACGCCGTCGACCGCGTCGTCGGCGATTGGCAGTCGGGTCGCGTCGCCGCGACCGACGTGCCACGAACCGCGTTCGGCGCCCGTCGGTGACGGGTCATCACGGTCGAGGAAGTGCTCGAGGTTCGTCCGCGCGCCCGCCGTCATCTTCTCCTGAGCGTCGGTGCCGATGACGTCGGCTCCAACCAGCCCCGCCTCGACGAGCACACCGCCCGTACCACACATCGGGTCGAGGATCGTCGCGCCGGGGCGGGCACCCGCGACGTTCGCGACCGCGCGGGCCAGCAGCGGGTCCATGCTCCCGGGCTGGAAAAAGGGCTTGTCGGTCGGTGCGCGCGTGCCGAAGTCGCGGACGCTCTCGGCCGCGAGCCAGCCCAGGGCACAGACGGAGGTCCGTTCGCCTCGCGGTTCGTCGCCCTCGTCGTCGAGAGCCGAGAGCAGGTCGCCGCGGCCGTCCCCGTCGCGCTCGAGTCGGCCCTCGGAGAAGGCCGCTCGCAGGACGTGATCGGGGTCGTCGAGGTCGACCTCGAACCCGCGGTCGACCAGCACCTGGCCGAGCTCCCGCTCCGCGCGGTCGGTCGCGACGCCGCTCGAGCCGTGGACGTCGGTCGCGCGAACCGCGACGGTGCCCGATCGGTCGATCGGGGCGGCCTCGAGTAGCGCCGTCGCGCTCGCGAGGTCGGCGTCGGTCCGACCCAGCAGCTCACTCGCGCGGTGGGTGTAGGCGAGTCCGCGGACGCGTTCGGGAACGACGGCGTTCGCAACGGCGAGGCCGGGTGCGGCCCGTCGAACGCCGGTCGCGGCGCTCGTCGCCTCGCGGGCCGCGAACGCGTCGTCCTCGCCGCCGAGCTCGAGGAAGTACACGTCCGATCATCGCTGGGGCTCGAGTATCAGGGTACCGTTTTCGTCGACCGGTCTCTAGAAGCAGGTCGCACGATCCCCCGCCGAACCCGCCGGAGACGGCCGAGCGATACCGATCACGGTTTCGAACCGATCGATATAAACCGGACATATCAGGTGCCGGTACCAACCTTTATAAACCTTAAATACGTCTTTTTAAGCGACTTATGACGGATCCGAAGGACACCATCAACATCGAAAACGTGGTGGCGTCGACCGGCATCGGACAGGAGCTCGATCTGCAGAGCGTGGCGATGGACCTCGAGGGGGCCGACTACGACCCAGAGCAGTTCCCCGGTCTCGTCTACCGCACGCAGAATCCCAAGTCCGCTGCGCTGATCTTCCGTTCGGGGAAGATCGTCTGTACCGGTGCGAAAAGCACCGACGACGTCCACGAGAGTCTCCGCATCGTCTTCGACAAGCTCCGGGAGCTCCAGATCCAGGTCAACGAGGACCCCGAGATCGTCGTCCAGAACATCGTGACGAGCGCGGACCTCGGACGTAACCTCAACCTGAACGCGATCGCAATCGGGCTGGGCCTCGAGAACATCGAGTACGAGCCCGAGCAGTTCCCCGGTCTCGTCTATCGGCTCGACGAGCCCGAGGTCGTCGCCCTGCTGTTCGGCTCCGGGAAGCTCGTCATCACTGGCGGCAAAAAACCCAAGGACGCCGAACACGCCGTCGACAAGATCGTCTCGCGCCTCGAGGACCTCGGCCTGCTCGAGTAACGCGTTCCGAAACCGATTCTCGCGAGCGACAGTCCCGACAGAGAACCGTTCGTACTGACCGTTCACGACGGCGTCACGGAGGACCGTCCGTTCGAACCGGCGACCGACGCGACCCACCCGTCGATCGCCGCGAACGGGCCGGTAATCCCGGTTTAACTCCTACATACCCTCCAGCGACGGGATCGGTCCGACCGTTCGCTCGAGTTCCAAACCGTTCATCGCGCTTCGGATCGCGGAGACTGATCTGAACCGACACTGACCGTTCGAAACGACCGACCGCGTTTATTCGGGATCCATGAGTCTCTATCGACGATGACGATCCATCCGGACCGAACGGCCGTCTCCGAGGGGTTCAGTGGCGAAACCGTCCGCCTCCGCGCCATCTCCCGGGGAGAGTTCGGTCGCGTGCTGGCGAACGATCGTCGGCGCGAGGTGCTCAGGTACCTGCTCGCCTCCGACGAACCGATCACGGTCCAGCGCCTCGTCGGCTGGCTGGCCGACACCGAGGACGAGACGACCGCCCTGACGACGATCCACGAACTGCGCCAGCGGGTCCACGTCGCGCTGTGTCGCACCCACCTCCCGCTGCTCGAGCGCTACGGGATCGTCGAGTACGACCGCGAGCGCGGCCTGGTCTCGCCCGCGGCGAACCTCTCCGAGTTCGAGTCGCTGCTCGAGGACGTCGATCTCGAGCGTCCCTGGTAAGCGCTCAGCCCACGAACGGTGCGGACGGGACGACCGCAGCCGCGGTGAACGAATCGGCGAAAAAAAGCAAGAGCGCGAATATTTCGTCGAACTCGTGCTCTCTCGTTCTGACCGATGCGTACACGTACGCCGCTAGGCTCAACACCATACTGCTTTCTCTAATTCCACCGGTAAAGAGCTGCGGACGGGACTCCGTTCGAGCCGGGGAACCACGCTAGCTCGGAACCGCAACCGCACCGAGAAATCGGACTGTCGATCCCAGCTACTCGACGAGCCGTTCGATCTCCGTGACGAGAATGTCGCTGGCGCCGGCCTGCTTGACGTCGGTGATCGTCTCGAAGACATCCCGCTCGTCGACGACGGCGTGGACCGCGAGCATCCCGTCGCCGTTGTCGTCGGCGATGTCCATGATCGTCGGCCCGCCGAGGCCCGGGATCACCTCACGGACGTCCGCGAGCCGGTCCTCGGGGACGTTCATCATCAGGTAGCGTTTCCCCTCAGCGTGTTTGACCGACGACAGCGCCGTCCGCACTTCCCCGACCTTCGGATCGTCGACGACGTCCTCGCGGGCGAACAGCCGCACGGAACTCGAGAGCACCTCCTCGACGATCGCCAGCCGGTTCATCTTCAGGGTCGTCCCCGTGCTCGTGATGTCGACGATTGCGTCGGCCATCTCGACGTGGGGCGTCAGTTCGGTCGCACCCGAGACCTCGACGATGTCGGGCTCGACACCGGTGTCGGCGAAGAAGTCGCGGGTGATGTTCGGGAACTCGGTGGCGACGGTCTTCCCGGCCAGATCCGCGACGCTCTCGATCTCGCCGTCCTCGGGGGCGGCGAGGACGAGCCGGCAGCGGCCGAACTCGAGATCCAGCAGTTCGGCGACGTCGTCGACGCGGGCCTCTCGGACCTGATCGTAGCCCGTGATCCCCATCTCGGCCGCGCCGTCGGCGACGTACTCGGGGATGTCGGCCGCGCGGGCGAACAGCACCGAGACGTCGGGGTCGACGGTGTCGGCGTACAGTTTGCGGTCGGCACCGTTCTCGAGGTGAAGCCCCGCCCGCTCTAAGTGGTCGATCGTCGGCTCGTGCAGGCGGCCCTTGTTGGGAACGGCGATTCGCATTGCCGAGGGTTCGAGCCGGCGAGGGAACTGCTTTTCCATGTGACGCCGACGAGACCGTTTTCCCGCGTCGCACCGTGCCAGTGGATCGCGCCGTCGCGTATCTAGCGGTAACAACAGCCAAAACGATCAGGTGTGGCGACGGCGTAGCCTCGGATCTATGGACAAACGCGCGGACGGCAGCGATCCACGAGCGGCATTCGACGGACCCCGTCCCCCGCCATCCGGGTTCGTCGAGAAGGCGACCGTCGCCGACGGCGACCTCCGCGACGAGTTCGATCGCGAGTGGCCGGGCTGCTGGGAGCACGCCGCCGCCCTCCTCGAGTGGGACGAACCGTACGACGACGTTCTCGAGGACGACGACGCGCCCTTCTACCACTGGTTCGTCGGCGGGCGACTGAACGCCGCAAAAAACTGCGTCGACCGCCACGTCGCGGCCGGGCGGAAGAACCAGGTCGCGCTCCGGTGGGAAGGGACTCGCGGCGAGCGCCGGACGTACACTTATCTCGACCTCCAGCGGGAAGTGCAGGCCGTCGCGGCCGCATTGTGCGACCTCGGTGTCGCAGCGGACGACGTCGTCACCCTCTACCTGCCGACGCTGCCGGAGCTTCCGATCGCGATGTTGGCCTGTGCCCGGATCGGTGCCCGGCACAATGTCGTCTTCGCAGGGTTCGCACCCGACGCGTTGCGCGAGCGGATGGACGGAGCCAACTCGAGCGCGCTGATCACCTGCGACGGCTACGTCCGTCGGGGAACGGCGATCGACCAGAAGCGGAAAGCGGACGCCGCGTTGACGGCGCTATCCGGATCGGACTCGAGGTCGGAACGAATCCCGACGGTCGTCGTCGACCGTCTGGGCAAGAGCCACGAGACCCAGCTGGGCGAGGAACAGTACGCCTACGACAGCCTCGTCGAGCGCTTCGATGGGGCCGAGGTGCCGCCCGTCTCGCGGGCGGCAACCGCACCGCTCTTTCACATTCACACCTCAGGAACCACCGGCAAACCGGAGCGGATGACCCACGCGACCGGTGGTTACCTCGCCGGCGCCGCGTGGACGAGCCGGACGGTCTTCGACCTCTCTGCGGGTGACACCCACTGGTGTACGGCCGACGTCGGATGGATCACCGGCCACTCCTACGTCGTCTACGGGCCGCTCTCGAGGGGCGCGACGGTCGTACTTACGGAGGGGACGCTGCGCTACCCGGACCGACACCGCCCCTGGGAGGTGATCGAACGCAACGGCGTCGAGGTGTTCTACACCACGCCGGGGGTGATCCGGACCTTCCGGAAGTGGGGCGAACGGTTCCCGGAGAGCCACGATCTCTCGTCGCTGCGCCTGCTCGGCAGCGTCGGCGAGCCGATCGGAGCCGACACCTGGGAGTGGTACTACGAACACGTCGGGCGCGAGGAGTGTCCGATCGTCGACACCTGGTGGCAGACCGAGACCGGGAGCGTCCTGCTCTCGACGCTGCCGGCCGTCGACGAGATGAAACCCGGTGCCGTCGGGCCCCCGCTACCCGGCATCGAAGCCGCCGTCGTCGACGAGCACGGTCGGGAGCTTCCGCCGGGCGAGCCCGGCTATCTCACGATCACGCGACCCTGGCCGTCGATGCTCGTACCCCACGACGACGACCCCTACTGGCTGCTCGCGGAGTACTGGGAGCAGTTCTCCGACCGCCGGGCCGACACCTGGCGGTACGTCACCGGCGACCGCGCCGTCGTCGACGAGGACGGCTACGTCACCGTCACCGGCCGCGCCGACGACATCGTCACGCTCGGCAACCGCCGGCTCGGCACCGCCGAACTCGAGGCTGCGATCACTGCCGTCGACGGCGTCACCGAGGGAGCCGCGATCGCGGGCGGGGACTGCGGGACGGAGCTCTACGTCTTCGCGACGGCCGAGCGCGGCCAGCCCGAAGACGACGAGTTGCGAGCGGCGATCGCCGACGCGGTCGCCGACCGGATCGGGGAGTTCGCCAGGCCCGCGGCCGTGGCGTTCACGCCCGAACTCCCCGAAACGCACACTGGAAAGACCATGTACCGCGTTCTCGAGGACGTGATCGGCGAGGGCGGCCTCGAGGACGCCGACAGTTCGTCCCTTCGGAACCCGGAGATCGTCGGCGAGCTCTCGGCGCTGTGGGACGGCGAGTAGCGCGGATAGAGCGAACAATTCCGGCGGCTGCGAATCAGAGAGCGAGCTCCGCCCGCCGCAACAGTTGCGCGTTGATCGCCACGATCACCGTACTTGCGGACATCAGCACCGCGCCGACGGCCGGCGAGAGCAGGATGCCGATCGGCGCCAGCACGCCGGCCGCAAGCGGCAACGCGAACACGTTGTACCCCGCGGCCCAGGCGATGTTCTCCTGCATCTTCCGGTAGCTCTTCCGACTCAGGCGCACGAGCCGGGCGACGTCGCGGGGATCGTTCTCGACGAGGACCACGTCGGCCGACTCGACGGCGACGTCGGTTCCCGACCCGATGGCGATGCCGACGTCGGCGCGGGTGAGCGCGGGCGCGTCGTTGACCCCGTCGCCGACCATCGCGACGAGTTTGTCCTGGTTCTGGAGTTCGACGATCTTCTCGTCTTTGTCCTCGGGCAGGACTTCGGCGAAGACGGTGTCGATACCCAGTTCGCCGGCGACGCTGTGGGCGACATCGGCGTCGTCGCCGGTCAGCATCGCCACCTCGACGCCCATCCCCTGCAGTGCGTCGATCGCCTCGAAACTCTCCTCGCGGATCACGTCGGCCAGCGCGAGCGCGCCGACGATCGAGTCATCACAGAGGATGTAGACGACCCCGTGGCCCCGTTCGCCGGCCTCGTGGGCGAACTCCTCGAGTGCGGCCCCGGGCTCGATCCCGAGGTGACCCAACAGGTTCGGGCCCCCGACGGAGACGGTGTGGGCGTCCCGATCGCCCGTTTCGCTCCCGTCCGTGGTTCCACCGGGACCGCCCGCTGTCGCGGCCGGAACCGCGTCCCGTTCGATCGTCGCGCGAACGCCCCGTCCCTCGAGGGCCTCGAAGCCGCGAACGTCGGGTGTGGAAAGATCACGCGCCTCGGCTTCCTCGCGAACGGCCTGTGCGATTACGTGCTCCGAATCGCCCTCGGCCGCGGCCGCGAGCGTCAGCACATCCTCCTCGGTCCAGCCCTCGATCGTCTCGAGGTCGACGATCCCCTGCTCGCCCTCGGTGAGCGTGCCAGTCTTGTCGAAGACGACCGTATCGAGTTCGCGGGCCTGTTCCATGGCGATCCGATCCCGCACGAGCATCCCGTTCCGGGCGGCCATCGAGGTGTTGATCGCGACGACCAGCGGAACCGCGAGCCCGAGCGCGTGCGGGCAGGCGATGACGAGCACCGTCACCACGCGTTCGACGACCGGCAGGCCGAAGCCGACCGCAGCCGTCCAGCCGACGGCGGTGACCGCGGCGACGCCAAGCGCCGCGTAGAAGAGCCAGCCCGCGGCCCGGTCGGCGAGCACCTGGGTTCGAGAGCGACTCTCCTGGGCTTCCTCGACGAGGCGCATGATCCCCGACAGCGTCGTCTCCTCGCCGGTCGCCGAGACCCGAACCCGCAGGCTGCCGTCGCGGTTGGTCGTCCCGCCGATCACCTCGTCGCCCGGCTCCTTCTTCACCGGCGTCGACTCCCCGGTGACCATCGCCTCGTTGACGTTCGACGTCCCGTCCTCGACGACGCCGTCGGCGGGAACGTTCGCGCCCGGTCGGACGAGCACGAGATCGTCCTCCTCGAGGACGTCGGTCGGAACCTCCCGAGTGTCGCCGTCCTCGGTGATTCGCTCGGCGGTGTCGGGCATTAGCTCGGCCAGTTCGTCGAGCGCGCCCGAGGCGCGTCTGACCGAGCGCATCTCTATCCAGTGGCCCAGCAGGAAGATGACGATCAGCGTCACGAGCTCCCAGAAGAACGGTTCGCCGATCCCGAAGGCGACCGCCGCGACGCTGTAGCCGAACGCGACCGTGATCGCCAGCGAGATCAACAGCATCATCCCGGGTTCGCGGTTGCGCGCCTCGACTGCACCCATCCGCAGGAACGGAACGCCGCCGTAGGCGAAGACGACCACGCCGAGGACGGGGCCGACGAGATCGCTGCCAGGGACGGTCACGGCGGTGTAGCCGAACCACTCCTTGAGCATCGGGCTGTAGTACAACACCGGCAGGGAGAGCACGAAACAGACGAAAAACCGCCGCCGGAACATCTTCTCGTGGCCCGAGTGGTCGACGTGAGCACCGTGCTCGTGATCGTCTTCGTGAGCAGCGTCCTCGCGGTCGTCGCGACGTTCGACCGGCTTCTGGTCGGGTTCGGGCGCGTCCCGGTAGCAGTCACACACCCGGCAGCACGAGCAGTAGCTGTCCGTCGGTCTCTCGCGGCGAGCGGACTCCCCCTCCGGGCGGGCGCCGTCGCCGTGATCGTGGGTCGGCTCGGTCATGGGTTTCGAGCAGCTCGTTCGCGTCGACCACCGAGCGTCACACTCGAGTAGCCATCGGCTGGACCGGCGAGCGGACCATCGGCGGACATCGTCCGCTAGTTCTCGTCCGATCAACATAATCCTCACACGCGGATCTCGGCACCGGCGGGGCATCCGTCGGTGGCAGTCGGGAGCGGAAACGTAGTAGGTGAGCGACGCCGTATCTATACCCGTGGATCGAACGACACGCGACGCTGCCGTCGCCGCGCTAATTGCCGGGATCCTCCTGCTCGGCGTCGGGGCCACCTGGCAGGCGTATCGACAGGCTCAGGCACACGGTGAAATGATGGGCCACGCTGCGGTTCACGGGCCGAACCCGGGCTGGTATCTGCTCGGCTCGATCCTCGCCGCGAGCGTCGTCGGCGGTGCGTACTGGATCGTCCGCGAGGAGCGGACGGCGAAACCGGACCAGCAGAGCGCACCTCGAGGGACTGAGGCCCAGGTCGAGGCCGGGCCATCGACCGCGGCCGACGAGTCACCACCCGAATCGCGGGATACTCCGGGCGATCGAACGGACGAGCCGGCAGCTCGGACGTCCCCTCACGTCCTGGCCGTCCTGCCGGAGGACGAACGCCGCGTCCTCGAACCCGTCGTCGACTCCCCCGGAATCACCCAGATCGCGCTCCGTGATCGCGCAGAGTTCTCCAAGAGCAAGGTCAGCCAGACCGTCACCGACCTCGAGAAACGGGGCTTACTCTACCGCGAGCGACAGGGGCGGACGTACCGCGTCTACCCGAGCGACGAACTGACCGACGATCTCGACGGCGGACGGTGACCGTTTTCCGGCGACTCGGGACGCTTCGGTGCGACGCTCGGGACGGCGATATCGAAACCGCCACGCAGGGGCCGAACGAACGGTCTCCTCGATAAGAAACGATTAGATCGGCGTACAAACGGTCTCCGACGATCTCCGTCGCGGGTTCACACCCAGTTCTACAACCGTTCTCCGCCCGTTCGATCGACCGAGGAGAAGACCAATGACGACACTCCCACTCCGACTCCTGGCCGCCACGGTCGTGATCGTCGCGTTGCTCGGCGGTGTCGCGGTCGTAAGCGCGGACGCGGGTCCGACCGACGTCCTCGACCGGATGCACAGCGACGGCGAACACGCTCACGGTGAACACCACGCTGACCACGCTGACCACGAACACGGCGAACACCACGCTGACCACGCTGACCACGATTACGGCGAACACCACGCTGACCACGCTGACCACGAACACGGCGAACACCACGCTGAACACGCCGAGGACCACGGAAAGCACCACCAGGCGGGCGGTCACTGCTAACCCCGGTCGCGACGGGTTTCCGTCGTCACGGCCGAAACGATCGAGCCGATCACCGCCCGTCGGCTTTGGTTAGGAGTGGTTTTCCGGACCTTAGGTTTATATTCAAACCTTTAGATTCGAATTATTTTAGCTATATGAGACGCAACCCGCTTCAACGTAGAGTACGTATCATCGACCATGAGTAGCAGACGAGCGCACCTCGAGATCACCGGCATGTCGTGTTCGACGTGTTCGGGGAGCGTCGAGGATGCAGTCGGCGATCTCGAGGGCGTCGCGTCGGCGAGCGCGAACTACGCGACCGACGAGGGGACCGTCGAGTACGACCCCGCGGAGACGTCGCTGGCCGAGATCTACGACGCGATCGCCGAAGCGGGCTACGAAGCGGCCTCGGAGACCGAGACGATCACCGTGATGGGGATGTCGTGTTCGACCTGTTCGGGAACCGTCGAGGAGGCGGTCACCGACCTACCGGGTGTCGTCCGCGCGGACGTGAACTTCGCCTCGGACGAGGCGCGCGTCGAGTACAACCCGAACGACGTCTCGCTCGGCGAGATCGTCGGCGCGATCGAGGAATCGGGGTACGACCCCGTCCGCGACGAACTCGAGGAGGGTCAAGGAGAGAGTCGGCGCGAGCGCGCCGTCGAGACGGAGCTTCGCCGCCAGCGCAAACTGGTGATCGGCGGCGGCCTGCTGACGCTGCCGTTCGTCCCGATGATGTTCGAGATGCTGTTCGGGCTCGCGGGCGTCGCCTCGCCGATCCCCGCCGCGATCGCGCACCCGCCCGGCTGGCTCGAGTTCGTCCTCGCGACGGTCCTGATGGGAACCCTCGGCAAGGAGTTCGTCGTCGGCGCCTGGCGAGCGTTCTCGAACAACCGGCGGGCGAACATGGACACGCTCGTCGCCGTCGGCACCTCGGCGGGCTACGTCTACAGTACGGCCGTCCTGTTGGGGGTCGTCACGGGCGGGCTCTACTTCGAGGCCGTCGCCTTCATCCTGTGGTTCATCACGCTGGGCAACTGGCTCGAGGTCCGCTCGAAGGCCCGCGCTGGCAGCGCCCTACGGGAACTCCTGGAGATGGAGGCCGACGAGGCGACCATCGTTACGGACGGTGAGGAGAAGCGGGTCCCCCTCGAGGACGTCGAGCCAGGCGACGTGATGAAGGTCCGCCCCGGAGAGCGGATCCCCACCGACGGGATCGTCCGCGAGGGACAGAGCGCGGTCGACGAATCGATGCTAACCGGCGAGTCCGTTCCCGTCGAGAAGGGAGAGGGCGACGAGGTCGTCGGCTCGACGATCAACGAGAACGGCGTCCTGCTGGTCGAGGCGACGAAGGTCGGCTCCGAGACGGCGATTCAGCAGATCGTCGAGCGGGTCAAGGAGGCCCAGTCCCGCCAGCCCGAGATCCAGCGACTCGTCGACCGTGTCAGCGCCTACTTCGTCCCCGCGGTGATCGTCAACGCCGTCGTCTGGTCGATCCTCTGGTTCCTCTTCCCCGAGACGCTGTACGGCGCCTCCGCGGCGCTGGGGTCGTGGATTCCGATCCTCGAGCCCGTCGGGGGCGGTCCCGTCGTCGGCGGCGTGCCCGTCCTCGAGTTCTCGGTGGTCGTGCTCGCCTCGGCGCTGCTGATCGCCTGCCCCTGCGCGCTGGGACTGGCGACGCCCGCGGCGACGATGGTCGGCTCGACGCTGTCGGCCAAGAACGGCGTCCTGTTCAAGGGCGGCGACGTCCTCGAGCAGGTCCGGGGAATCGATACGGTCGTCTTCGACAAGACGGGAACGCTGACCCACGGCGAGATGAGCCTGACGGACGTCGAACTCGTCGGCGAGCAGACGATGGCGGACGGCGGCGAGGATGCCGTCCCGGACGGTGGCACGCTGACGGGACTCGAGCGCGAGGAGAACGCCGCGTCGTTCGTCCTCGGCGCGGCCGCGACCGCAGAGTCGGGCTCCGAACACCCGATCGCGCGGGCGATCGTCGACGGCGCCGAGGATCGGGGCATCGATGTCGGCCAGGTCAGCGAGTTCGAGAACGTCCCCGGTCACGGCGTTCGAGCGGAAACCGACCGCGGCAGCGTCCTGATCGGTCGCCGGAAGCTCCTCGAGGACGCGGGGATCGACGCCGAGCCCGCCGAGGAGACGCTCACCCGACTCGAGCGCGAGGGGAAGACGGCGATGCCGGTTGCGGTGGACGGCCGACTGCTCGGTGTCCTCGCGGTCGCCGACGAAGTCCGCGAGAGCGCGAAGGAGACCGTCGCGGCGCTGCGAGAGCGCGGAACCGAGGTCGTGATGCTCACCGGCGACAACGAGCGCACCGCAGCGGCGGTCGCTCGGGAGGTCGGGATCGACCCCGACAACGTTCGCGCGGAGGTGTTGCCCGAAGACAAGGCGGATCACGTCGAGGCGTTACAGAACGACGGATCGCGGGTGATGATGGTCGGCGACGGCGTCAACGACGCGCCCGCGCTGACGACCGCGCAGGTCGGCGTCGCCATCGGCTCGGGGACCGACGTCGCCATCGAGAGCGCCGACGTGACGCTGATGCGCGACGATCCCGCCGACGTACTGAAGGCGGTTCGGATCTCCGAGGCGACGATCTCGAAGGTCCGCCAGAACCTGTTCTGGGCATTCGTCTACAACGCGACGCTGATCCCGATCGCCTCGCTCGGGCTTCTCAATCCTGCGCTGGCGGGGTTGGCGATGGCCGCCTCGAGCGTGAGCGTGATGAGCAACAGCCTCGCGTTCGCGAAGTACGATCCCCACGAGGACTACCGGCTCGCCGTCACGAAGCCGCTCGCACGACTCCGCGGGAACTGACGGCGACGCCGAGCCGTCGCTGGTGGGGGCGAGACGTCAAAAAACGCGTTCGGAGCGAGATCGAGGGTTACTGGAACGGTTCTAGAACGACACCGCGTCCGGGGCGTACGGGCTCCCGACCGGGGTCGGGTCGCGGTCGCTGTAGCCGACCCGGCCGATCGCCTTGTCGCTCACCGCAGAGTAGACGGCGAACCGGGCATCCTCCGGATTCTCGAAGGTCTCGGACTCGAGGCGGGCGAGTACCTCGCTGACCGTCTCGGTTCCGTTGGGGAGTTCGAGGGTTCGGTCGCCGTGTTCTGCGATCAGTTCCTCGGTGGTCGCGGGGTACTCGTAGTCGTCGATGACTTCGCCGGTGCCGTTGAGCAGCATTACACCCCTATCTGTGTGAACGATGATTATAAACATTTTCCATAATCGATTTCTAGGCCTACCGTACTCCTTAAAGACCTAAAGGCGGCGAGGCGGTCTCGCCACCACAACAGTGGGCTTACGACTGCGGGACGGCTCGAGTAGGGCATGCCCTACGCCGATCTCCACGTCCACACGACTCGTTCGGACGGCGCCCTCGAGCTGGCCGAGGTTCCCGACGCCGCGCGACGAGGGGGTGTGGCCGTCGTCGCGCTGACCGACCACGATCGCCTGCAGCCGTTCGACGAACCCGCTATCGAACGGGACGGGATCCGGATCGTCCACGGGATCGAACTCCGGGTCGAGACCGACGCCGGCCAGCGCGTCGACCTGCTGGGCTACGGGATCGAGCCGACCGCGGATCTCGAGGCGACGACCGAACGGATCCAGCGAAACCGGATCGAACGCGGGCGGGCGATCGTCGACCGCGTCGAGGATCGACTCGACGTCGATCTCGGCGTCACCGTCGACGACGGGTTTGGGCGGCCCCACGTCGCGCGGGCGATAGACGCCCATCCTGACGCGGCGTACGACTACGAGGGGGCGTTCGATCACCTCATCGGCAACGACGGCCCCTGTTTCGTTCCCAGGGAACTTCCGTCGTTCGAGCACGGCCGACAGGTACTGTCCGAGGCGGGCCAGCTGGTCTCGCTCGCACATCCGTTCAGGTACCCCGATCCCGGGGCCGCCCTCGAGTTGACGAGCGAACTCGACGCCGTCGAGCGCTACTACCCTTACGGGCGGGCGGTCGACTCGAGTCAGGTCGACAGAGCCATCGAACGGCACGGACTGCTCGCGACGGGTGGGACCGACGCCCACGAGCGCGAGCTCGGCGTCACCGGGCTCTCAGAGGCCGAGTACCAACGGCTCGGGCTCGAGAACTGAGCTGGTGAACGCCGCCGAGAACGGAGCCTTCAATGTCCCCTGGCTCGTACGAACGCGTATGAACTGCCACTACTGCGACCGCGAAGCTGCATTCGCAGCCGAATCCGACGGACTCAAGGTCGGACTCTGCGAGGAGCACTTCCGCGAGCGGTTGCAGGAACTCGCCGAAGCCGACGGCCTCGAGACGCTCAAGGAGCAGGTCGACGTCGACCGAGCCGAGTAATCAGGCCGTCCGCCCGGCGTCGACGTCGATGGCGTCGACGGGGCAGACGTCGACACAGAGCATACAATCGATACACTGGGCCTCCTTCGCCGGATCCGCCTTCTCCTCGCTCTCGGGATGGCCCGGCGTGTCGACCCACTCGAAGACGTCGACGGGACAGTCCTCCAGGCAGGCACCGTCGGCGATACAGAGGTCGAAGTCGACCGCGACGTGAGTGCCGTGAATACCGAGCTCTTCGGGTTCGTCGACGGGGCCCCAGACGGCGTGGCCGTTGTGTTCGTCGACCTGTTCCCGGTTCTCGTGGAACTGCGGATCTATGGTCATTGCTAACAGGTAAAAATCGCCGCCAGGACTTAAAAGTATGTGCCGTATTCCGGCCGACGGCGGCGGAACGTCGCGACGCGATCGTCCGTCGGGACGGCTCAGTCCTCCCGTTCCCGGAACGCGCGACGGTCGTCGAGCAGCTCGCGGATCCAGACGGCCACGCCGTGATCGTGGCCGTACGTCCAGATCGCCGACTGCTGGATGACGTCGGGGAGTCCGCCCTCCTTGATCGCCGCCGCGACGACCGACTCGTGGTCGACGAGCAGGAGCTGTCCGGGCCACTCCGAGTAGACGGCGTTAGTCGTCTCGAGGTCCGGGGCGACGACGACGGTTGCATCCGGGACGGCCTCCTCGAAGGCCTTCCTATCGTCGTCCGTCGGAACCTCGACGACGACCTCGACGCCACGGTCGGTCGCTCCACGTAGTTCCGCGAGGATCGCGTCGTCGACTACCTCGTCGGTCGCGACGACGTGGTGGACCGACTCCTCGGCGTTTTCGACGAAGGAGGCGATCCGATCGGTAACGTGGTCGGTCTCCGAGATCGACCAGACGCCCGCGTCTTCGGTCGACTCGGGCTGTTCGATCTGCTCGAGTGCGTTCTCGGCGGTGTTGATCCGGGAGTCGTAGTTCTCGCGGATCCGGCGACACGCCGTCTCCACTTCGACCGCGCGGTACTCGCGGGGGTCGGACTGTTGGACGTCGACGAGCCCCTTCCGGTCGAGTCGTTCGATCGTATCGTACACGCGCGACCGGGGAACGTCCGAAACCTGGCTGATCTCCTTTGCCGTTCCGGTCGTGAGCTTCGTCAGAGCGACGAAGCACCGCGCTTCGTACTCGGTGAGCCCGAGTTCCGACAGCGCGGTGACCGCCTCCTCGGTTTTGGACATACGTGGACACGGGCGTCGGCGGCTAAAAGTCGGACGTTCTCGCGGTATCGTTCACCCCAGTGAATCGAACTCTGTTCCGCCGCACGGACAGCCTGTAGTGCTGCCGATCGGGTTGATCTCGCCCGACGACGACAGCCAGACCGCCAGCGCGCGCCCGCACTCGACACAGCGTGCTGCTCCCTTTCGACGACCCGTTCCAGTCACGACCGATAGTTCGGTTGACGTCGTATAGCTCGTGTGTGATCTCGAGGGAGACAGCTGTACTGTTACTTCTCCAGTGACAACGCACCGGCGACAGTCCGACGGAGGAAACGCTGCAGCAGCGCGTCGAGTCCGTTATTAGCGGGAGTACCAGCTGTGACTCCGAACCGTTCGGTGAGGATCGAATAATCGGCTTACATGTGCAGGCCGTTTCGAGAAATTTTCAATTGAGAGAGGTAACATATGACGCAGGTGGAAATTTTCACGAGGTGTTTGTATGATTGATACAGTTACGGACCCGATCGTTGCGACGATGATCGGGTACTTCGCGGTAACTCTGGCTGTCGGACTCTGGTACGGACGGGGCGCTGGCGAGGGGTACGTCGAGTTCACCCTGGCCGGCCGGAACCTGAGCCTGCCCGTCTACATGATGACGTACTTCGCGACGTTCGCAGGCGGCGGTCTCACGATGGGAATCGCCCAGGAAGCGTTCATCGAGGGGATCAGTGCCCAGTGGTACGCGATGACCCAGGGGTTGGCCTGGATGACGATGACGCTGTTTATCGGCTTCATTTACTCGTTCGAGGTCGTCAGCGTCCCCGAGCTGCTGGGGCGGGTTTACGGCGAATACACGAAGTACTTCGCCGGGCTGTTTACCGTCGTCGGCCAGATCGCACTGACGACGGGACAGACGATCGGGATGGCATCAGTGCTCGCGGTCACTACCGGGCTCGATCTGACAACGGCGTTCTGGGTGAGCGTCGCGGTCTTCGTCGGTCTCACCGCTTACGGTGGAATGAACACGGTCGCGTACACGGACACGCTCCACGGGATCGTCATCATCTTCGGGATGGTCGTCGCGATCCCGCTTGCGGTGACCAACGCCGGCGGCGTCGGAACGATCACCGCCGGCGTTCCGGAGGGACACACGAACTGGATCGGCGTCGGGATCGTTCAGATCGGCACCTGGTATCTAATGTATATCACGGTCGCTGGAGCACAACAGCAGATGCTCCAGCGCACCTGGTCCGCCCGCAGCAGGAAGGTCGCGATGTTCGGGACCTTCCTGGCCGGGACGGTCATTACCGGCTACGGTATCCTCACCGCCGCGGCCGGCATGATCGCCAACGCGCAGGGCGCCAACATTGAGTCCGAGATGGCGTTCGCCTGGACGATCACCAACATGCTTCCGGACGTCTTCGCCGGCCTGTTGCTGGCCGCGGCCGTCTCCTCGGTCATCACCGGCGCGGACTCGTTCCTGCTGGCCGGCTCGACGAGTTTTATCAACGATCTCTACATCCCGCTCCGGGGCGGGCGCGAGAACCTCACCGACGCTCACCTCGTCCTCGTCACGCGGCTGACGATCATCGGCTTCGGCGTCAGTGCCGCGCTGATCGCCCTCAGCGGTATCGAGATCATCGTCATCAACACGCTCGGAATGGGAATCATGTCGGTGCTGTTCGCGGGACTGGTGATGATGTTGTGGGATCGCACCGTCCGGGAATCCGGGCTCCCCGCCTTCATCGTCGGCGGGGTCGTCTTCGTCGTCTGGGAGTTCGGCCTCGGCTCACCCGAACTGTTCGGCGAGGGACAGGTCGAACCAGCCGTCCCCGCGACGGCCGCGGCGGTTATCACGATCGTCGTCGTAAGTCTGCTGTACGACGGAGAGACCTTCAGCAACCAGGAGGTCCGGGAACTGGCGAGTCGGGACATGGACCGACTCACTACCAAGGACGTCCGTCCGGCAGAGGACGACGACTGAGAACGACGGGAGGACGCGGTCGGAAACCGTATTCGTCTCGAGCGGATTCGTGCTCGGAGCCGGGCAGCCAAATAGACGCTGCCGCAGACTGAACGTCACGTTTCGCTCGCGACGACGGCGCGTGAGCGCACCCCTTTTGGACGTGCCCTCGGTAGAACAGGTATGGATCTCACCCACCGTCCGCGACGACTCCGCCAGGACCGGGTTCGCGGGTTAGTCAGCGAAACGAGCCTCGAGCCCGCCGACTTCATCGCCCCGGTGTTCGTCGACGCGACGACCGACGAGCGCCGCCCGATCGAGACGATGCCCGGCCACGAGCGGGTGCCGATCGACGAGAGCGTCGCCCGCGTCGAGGAGGTGCTCGAGACCGGCGTCGAGGCCGTCATGCTCTTTGGGATCCCCGAATCGAAGGATCCCGAAGGAACTCGCGCCTGGGCCGACGACGGCGTCGTCCAGGAGGCGACTCGACGGATCACGAGCGAGACCGACGCCTACGTCATCACGGACGTCTGTCTCTGCGAGTACACCGATCACGGCCACTGTGGCCCGCTCGAGGCGGAACTCCGCGGCGAGGACGGCTCGCACGAACACGGTCCGGAGTGCGATCCGATTCGGACCGTCGACAACGACGCGACGCTGGAGGCGCTGGACCGGATCGCCGTCTCTCACGCCGAGGCCGGCGCGGACATGATCGCACCCAGCGGGATGATGGACGGGATGGTCGCCGCCATCCGCGCGGGTCTCGACCGCGAGGGGTTCGAGCACGTCCCGATCATGAGCTACGCCGCGAAGTACGAGAGCGCCTTCTACGGGCCGTTCCGCGACGCGGCCGACGGCGCGCCCGCCTTCGGCGACCGCCGCCACTACCAGATGGATCCCGCGAACGCGCGCGAGGCGATGCGGGAGGTTCGACTGGACGCGGAGCAAGGCGCCGACGTCCTGATGGTCAAACCCGCGCTGCCGTACCTCGACATCGTCGGCGACCTTCGCCGGGAGTTCGACCACCCGATCGCCGCCTACAACGTCTCCGGCGAGTACGCGATGCTCCACGCCGCAAGCGAGAAGGGGTGGCTCGACCTCGAGGCCGTCGCACACGAATCGCTGCTCTCGATCAAGCGCGCGGGTGCGGATCTGATTCTGACCTACTTCGCCGAGGACGTCGCCGAGCGTTTGTCCGATCGGAGCTAGCTCGGCGGACCGTTCGGAAGCGACGGATCGGCTCGACGACCGTCGGATTTCCGTCTCGAACTGAAGGTGCTTCTGAAACAACCGACCTTGTACGAGTTGCGCCCCCTAATATACTGGACAATAGGGCATATACTCTCTCCAGAACGACACGACTGTCAACACCAATCGTTATATTTTCCTCTTTCCCATCCGAAGACGTGAGCTCAGACACGAGCGGCGAGGACGCGCAGACGGACGGAGGAAAGCCGAACGACGGAGAGATAAAGATGGTTACCGCCATCGTTCGCCCCGACCGCCTCGGCGCGGTCAAGCAGTCGCTGGCCGAAGCCGGCGCACCGTCGCTGACGGTGACGAACGTCTCCGGGCGGGGCTCACAGCCCGCCAAGAAGGGCCAGTGGCGCGGCGAGGAGTACACCGTCGACCTCCACCAGAAGGTCAAGATCGAGTGCGTCGTCGCCGATATTCCCGCTGAAACCGTCGTCGACGCGATCTGTGAGGGCGCGAACACCGGCGAGCCCGGTGACGGAAAGGTCTTCGTTACTCCCGTCGAACGCGCCGTCCAGATTCGGACCGGCAAGACCGGGACCGACGCGGTTTGAGCGGTGCCCGACGTGAACCGTTTTTGATGGGAAAAGCGCGGGAGAATCGGCCGATCGAGTGGCCAAACGGTCGGTGAAGCACTGCGAAGCAGTTTCGGACGAACGTCCAACGGCGAGCCCGCGGCGGGAAACTGTCGGCAACACTTTCCGCGCGGGCTACGATCGGCTGCGGTGACGGAGAAATTTACGTCGAAGACCGATTATCTCAGGATGGTATCGTTCGTAACCGTCGTATCGGCGATCGAAACACCAGTCTGAGTCCGATTCGAATCCCCTTATACGGATTAAACTGCCTATAGATATCTACGCCTGACGCAAATATCCATCAATATACGACCGGATGTCAAGGCTAAGCCTTATACTATTCACTTCCATCACCGTTACCCGTGAACCAGAACACATACACGGAAGGTATAGCACAGAGAGTGGACGATCGCTTACAGAACTCGAGCAGAAGTCCTACGAACGAGGTGAGCGATTCGTGATCGAACCGATCGCACTCGAGGTCTCGACGGCCGATATCGAACAGCTCGCGACGGGGATGAACCTGATGTGGGCGCTGACGGTGACGTTCCTGATATTCTTCATGCACGCCGGCTTCGCGATGCTCGAGGCAGGGCAGGTCCGCTCGAAGAACGTCGCGAACCAGCTGACGAAGAACATGCTGACCTGGGCGGTCGGCATCTTCGTCTTCTTCGTAATCGGGATGGGGCTCTCGAACAACGTCGGCGCGGCGCTGGGCGGCGGCGACGCCGGGCCGCTGACGATGTTCGGCGAGGGATCGTTCGACTGGGCGATGTGGCTGTTCAGCGCGGTGTTCGCGATGACCGCGGCCACGATCGTCTCCGGGGCCGTCGCGGGCCGCGCGAAGCTTCGGGCGTACATTACGTACACGTTCCTGCTCGCAGCGGTCATCTACCCGGTCGTCGCCGCGATGGTCTGGTACGCCCCGGGCGGGGAGCCGATCCTCGCGAGCCTCGGGTTTGCTGACTTCGCGGGTGGGATGGTCGTCCACGGCGTCGGCGGCGTCGCCGGGCTCACCGCAGCTTGGATCCTCGGCGCGCGGATGGACAAGTACAACGAGGACGGCAGCGTCAACATCATCCCAGGGCACTCGATGACGTTCGCCGTACTGGGGACGCTGATCCTCTGTTTCGGCTGGTTCGGCTTCAACGTCGGGACGGCCGCAACGGTCGTCGACGTCGACGCCGGCGCGGCGGCCGGCGAGGTCGTCGGGCTGGCCGACTTCGAGTACGTCGGTAGCGTCGCGATGGTCACCGCCCTCGGGATGGGGCTTGGTGCACTCGGCGCCTCGAGCGTCTCGCTGGCGATAAACGGCAAGGTCGACACGCTGTACGTCGCGAACGGGATGCTCGCGGGGCTGGTCGGCGTCACCGGTCCGACGAACCTCATCACCCCGATGGGTGCGATCGCGATCGGCTTCCTCGCCGGCGCGCAGCTTCCGATCGTCTTCAAGTTCGTCGACGAGCGGCTCAAGATCGACGACGTCTGTGCGGTGTTCCCGGTTCACGGGACCGCGGGGATGCTCGGATTGCTCATCTACCCGCTGTGGTCGATCGAGGGAACCGCGATCGGCGGCGGCGTCGTCGCCGGCGGGATCCTCTCGATCGAGGCGAGCGCGTTCGCCCCTCAGGCCATCGGCGTCGCCACGATCACGGTCTGGACGGTCGCCGCGACTGCCGCCGTCTGGGGCGCGTTCAAGGCGATCGGACAGGCCCGCGTGACCCCCGAACACGAGCGCGACGGGCTCGACGTCACCGAACACGGCGTCGACACCTACCCCGAGTTCGGCGGTCCAGACGTCGCGACGGACGGCGGAAGCGTCGACGATGAGCGCATTCGGACCGACGGGGGAAGCCCGAACGGCGGCGAGATCAAGATGGTTACCGCTATCGTTCGCCCCGACCGCCTCGGCGCGGTCAAGCAGTCGCTGGCCGAGGCCGGCGCACCGTCGCTGACGGTGACGAACGTCTCCGGGCGGGGCTCACAGCCCGCCAAGAAGGGCCAGTGGCGCGGCGAGGAGTACACCGTTGACCTCCACCAGAAGGTCAAGATCGAGTGCGTCGTCGCCGACATTCCTGCCGAGACCGTCGTCGACGCGATCTGTGAGGGGGCGAACACCGGCGAACCCGGCGATGGAAAGGTCTTCGTTACTCCCGTCGAACGCGCCGTCCAGATCCGGACCGGCAAGACCGGGACCGACGCGGTCTGATCGGGTCGGAACGTGCGTCGCGGCTTCTTCCATCGGCTCGAGGTCGCGAGCGTGTCGACCGCGCTCGAGCGCGGCCGACGAGCGAACCTCGGTACTACTTTGCCGTCCCGCTCGTAAGGCTCGCCCATGACCGACGACCACTCACGCGACCTGTACGACCGGGCGCTGTCGGTGATGCCCGGGGGCGTCAACTCGGCGGTTCGCGCGGCGATCGAACCCTACCCGTTCTTCGTCCAGAAGGGCGACGGCGGTCACGTCATCGACGCTGACGGCAACCGATACATCGACTGGGTGATGGGGCTGGGTCCGCTGCTGCTGGGCCACGACCTTCCCGAACCCGTTCGCGCGGGCATCCAGCGAAACGCCAGCGAGGGGCCGATGTACGGCACCCCGACCGAGATCGAGGTCGATCTGGCGGAGTTCGTCGTTCGCCACGTCCCCAGCGTCGAGAAGATCCGCTTCGTCAACTCCGGCACCGAGGCGACGACCTCCGCGGTGCGACTCGCTCGAGGGTACACGGGTCGGAACAAGATCGTCGTCATGCAGGGCGGGTACCACGGCGCACAGGAGTCGACGCTGGTCGAGGGCGACGCCGAGAATCCGGCTCCGTCGTCGGCGGGCGTTCCGCAGTCTTTCGCCGAACACACGCTTCCGGTACCGTTCAACGACGAGGACGCCGTTCGCGAGGTCTTCGAGGAACACGGCGACGACATCGCGGCCGTCATGACCGAACCCATCCTGGCGAACCACGGCGTCGTCTACCCCGAGGACGGCTACCACGAGTTCCTCCGCAAGATCACCGACGAACACGGCTCCTTGCTGATCTTCGACGAGGTGATCACGGGATTCCGCGTCGGCGGGCTGGGCTGTGCTCAGAGCGAGCTCGGCGTCACCCCCGACCTGACGACGTTCGGCAAGATCGTCGGCGGCGGCTTCCCCGTCGGCGCGCTCGGCGGCCGCGCCGAGATCGTCGAACAGCTGGCGCCCTCGGGTCCGGTGTTCCAGGCCGGTACGTTCTCCGGCCACCCCGTCACGATGGCCGCGGGCCTCGAGACCCTGCAGTTCGCCGCCGAGAACGACGTCTACGGCCACGTCAACGGGCTCGGCGAGCAGCTGCGAAGCGGGCTGACTGAGGTCCTCGCCGACCAGGCGCCGAGTTACACCGTCACCGGTACCGACAGCATGTTCAAGGTGATCTTCACCCGCGACGGACCGGGCGCGAACTCCCTCGAGGAGCAGTGCTCGAACGGGTGTCGACAGCGGCCGACCTGCCCGCGCTACGACAGCTGTCCGAAGAACGCGGCCGACGTCAAAAACGCCGAGACCGACCGCTGGCGGCGGATCTTCTGGGGTCAGATGAAAGAGCGGGGCGTGTTCCTCTCGCAGAACCAGTTCGAGTGCCAGTTCGTCAGCTACGGCCACACCGAGGAGGACGTCGAGGAGACCCTCGAGGCGTACAAGGAGGCGCTGTAGTCGCAACGGTGATGGCGGACCGTCGGAAGCTAAGGGACGGACGAACGTCGGCCGACTCGAGCACCGCGGGCGGCTGATGGACCTCGAGTTCCCCTCGAGTGCCGCCGAGCTCGACTGGGCCCGCGTCGCGGAGCGGCTGCTCTATCTGTTCCCGCCGGTGATCGGCGTCGGAGTCATCGGGGTGCTCCGGGAGGCCGATCTCGGGGTCCCGTTGCTTCAGCGGGGGCTGGTCCTGTTCGGCACGTTCGGGTACACGCTTCTGACGATCGGGTTGGCGGGGGCGCTCCTGCTGGACGCCCGGCGGGTCCGTCGACAGCCGCTGGCGAGCGGGGAGTGGCGACCGAACCCGTGGCTCAACGCCGCCTTCGCGCTGTTGTGGGCCCCGATCGCGGGCGTCGTCTACCTCTTTCGACGCCACCGTCGCTTCGGGACCCCGCCGGGTTGGTCGGAGTGGTGGCTCGTCGTCGCGATCTCGTTCGGAACGACAGTGATCGGACTCGTCGCGGCGGTCGTCGCCGTCGTCCTCGCGTTTCCGGGGCCGTTGTTTACCGTGATCGGGCTCTCGGGGGCGATCGCGTTCGGAACGTTTCCGATCGCGATCCACCAGGACGCGGCCTACGTCTGTACCCGAAGTACTACCTGGCGGCCGAACCCCGGACTCTACCTCGGATTCGCCTTCCTGACCCTGTTCGTGGCGCCGTTACAGCCGATCCTCGCCGGCTACTACCTGCTGCGGCGCCACCGAACCCTCGGAACGCCGTGATCGCGCTCAGTCCGACGCGGTGACGATGGCCGGCCGGTAGCTCGCGACCGCCTCCATGACGGCCCGTCGGTCCTCGTCGTCGACGTCGAACGACGCCAGCGTCTCGTCGAGGTGGGTCGCGATCGCGTCGAACTCCGTCGGCGTGATCCCCATCCCCTCGTGGGCCGCCTCCATCTCCGCACCTGAGTACTCGACGGGGCCACCGGTAACGGAGCTGATGAACTGCGTCTGGTGGGCCCGCTGTTTCTGCATGTCGACGTCCTCGAAATAGTACGCGACTCGCTCGTCCTCGAGCACCCGATCGTAGAACTCGTCGACGACGGCTCCGATCGCGTCTCGGCCCCCGAGACGGTCGTAGAGTGTGTCTGTCACGGAGAACGATAGTTAGCACTCGCTAATAAAGCCAGTCCCGAACATGTCGTCGGCTCCACAGCGGGAAACGGAGCGATCGGAGCTCGGTTCGAAAGTGTGACCGACAAGCGTGCGCTTTTCATACCTCAGGCGACGAGTACCGCCTATGAGAACGCGCGGGACGCTGCGACTGGCGACGCGGGGGTCGGACCTGGCCCGGCGACAGGCCGCACTCGTACAGGAGGCCCTCGAGGAGCGACGGTACGAGGTCGAGCTCGTCACCGTCGAGACGACGGGCGACCAGATACGGGACGAACTGATCCACCGACTGGGGAAGACGGGGGCGTTCGTCCGCGAACTCGACGAGCGGATCCTCGAGGGGGAGGTCGACGGCGCGATCCACTCGATGAAGGACATGCCGACCGACCAGCCCGAGGAGCTCGTAACGGCGGCGGTCCCCGAGCGAGGGCGGCCGGGCGACGTCCTCGTCACGCCCGACGGCGCCACCCTCGGGGAGTTGCCCGACGGGGCGACCGTCGGCACCTCGAGCCTGCGCCGGCGCGCACAGCTGCTATCGGAGCGACCGGACCTCGAGGTCGAGCCGCTACGGGGGAACGTCGACACGCGCCTCGAGAAGCTGCTCGCACCGTCGCTGCAGGCCGAACACCAGGAGCGAAGCGAGGCCGACAAGGAGCGGAAGGGAAACGTCGGGGACGACGACTTCGAACCCGAGTACGACCGCACCGTCGACGACTGGTTCGACGACCTCTCCGAGCTCGAGAAGGGGGCGCTGGGCCGGGAGGTCGAGACCGAGTACGACGCGATCGTGCTCGCCGAGGCCGGCCTCGAGCGCAGCGGCCTCACCCACTCCGTCGACTACCAGCAGCTGTCGCCGACGACGTTCGTCCCCGCGCCGGGACAGGGGGCTCTGGCGGTTACCGCGGTCGACGGCGAGACCGCGGACGACCTCCAGACGCTGCTCGACCATCCCCGGAGTCGCGTCGAGACGACCGTCGAGCGTACCGTGCTCGCGGAGCTGGGCGGGGGCTGTATCGCCCCGATCGGCGTCTACGGCGTCATCCAGGGCGAGTACGTCCGCGCCACGGTCACGGTCTTCGACCGCGACGGCGAGGAGTCCGTCGCGGCGAGCCGGGATCTGCCCGTCGAGCGCCACGCCGAGGCCGCCCGCGAGTTCGCCGCCGACCTCGCCGACCGCGGGGCCGCGAAGCTGATCGACGCCGCCCGCGAAGACGCCGAGCCAGCGCCGGAGGAGCAACCGGAGGGGAAGTGATGGCCGACATCGTCGACCCGGAGCCCGGAACCGTCTACCTCGTCGGCAGCGGGCCGGGCGATCCGGAGCTGTTGACCGTGAAGGGGAAGCGACTGCTCGAGCGCGCCGACGTCGTCCTCCACGACAGGCTGCCCGGCCCCGAGATCCTCGACGGTCTCTCTCCGGAGCGCTGTGAGGACGTCGGCAAGCGGGCGGGCGGTGAGCGTACTCCCCAGTCGGAGATCAACGAGCGACTCGTCGAACTCGCCCGCGAGGGGAACTCCATCGTCCGGCTGAAGGGCGGCGACTCGTTCGTCTTCGGCCGCGGCGGCGAGGAGGCCGAACACCTCGCGGAGCACGGCGTTCCCTTCGAGATCGTCCCCGGCGTCACCTCCGCGACCGCCGCGCCCGCCGTCGCCGGGATTCCGGTTACCCACCGCGACCACGCCTCCTCGCTGTCGGTGGTCACGGGCCACGAGGACCCCACGAAATCCGAGTCGGCTGTCGACTGGGAGGCCCTGGCCGCCGTCGGCGGCACCATCGTCGTGCTGATGGGCGTCAAGCGCCTCCCCGACTACACCGACGCGCTGCTCGAGGCCGGGATGGCCTCCGAGACGCCGGTCGCGCTCGTCGAGCGCGCCACCTGGTCGAACCAGCAGGTCGCGACGGGAACCCTCGAGACGATCGTCGGCGCCCGCGACGAGGTCGGAATCAGGCCGCCCGCAGTGACCGTCATCGGCGAGGTCGCCGCGACCAGAGCGACCGTCTTCGAGTTCCTCGCCAACGAGACGGCGAGCGAGACGACGGCGACGGACGGGGAGGTGTAACCGGATGCGAGACCTTTCCGTCGCGGTGTTCCGACCCGACGACGAACGGCTCGCCGACGCGGTCGAACTGATCGACTCGCTTGGCGCGACGCCGGTTCCGGATCCGATGCTGTCGATCGAAGCAGCCGACGCTACGCCTCGAGAGGACGCCGACTACGTCGTCCTGACGAGCAAAACCGGCGCCGAACTCGTCGCCGACTCGGGCTGGAACCCCGGCAACGCGACCGTCTGTGCGATCGGCCCGAAGACGGCCGCGGCCGTCCGCGAGGCGGGCTACGAGGTCGACGTCGTTCCCGACGAGTACACCTCGAGCGGCCTGGTCGTCACCCTCTCCGATCGAATCGACGGCGCCCGGATCGAGGTCGCCCGCAGCGACCACGGCAGTCCCGTCCTTCTGGACGGGTTCGAGGCCGCCGGTGCGTACGTCCACGAGACGATCCTCTACCGGCTCGTCCGACCCGAGGGCAGCGGCGTATCGGCCGAGCGGGCGGCCGGCGGCGAGCTCGACGCCGCCTGCTTTACCTCCTCGTTGACCGTCGATCACTTCCTCGAGGCCGCAGGGGAACGGGGCCTTCGCGAGGAAGCGGTCGATGGGCTCGAGGACGCGACCGTCGGCGTCATCGGGGAACCAACCCGGGAGACGGCCGCCGAGCGCGGAATCGACGTCGACGTGGTCGCGAGCGAGGCGACCTTCGACGCGCTGGCCTGCGAGACCGTCGAGACTGCAGCGCCGACGTACCGCGACTGATCGCCTCTCGGCTGTCGGATCGAACGAGGGCGGTGGCGGGCGCTCGAAGGAGCCGGCCCGAACCCGTCAGGGGCCGTGCGAAGGCGTCACAGTTGGCTCTCGCAAGGATGCTTCATAATCTCTCCGGACGGCTAGTGGGCGTCGAATGACGGTAGAACGATCTCACACGCTCGAACTCGACCCCCCGGGAACGGTCGGGCTCCGGGCCGCGTTTTTCGTCCTCTGGGGGATCGACATGGTCGCCGCCACGCTGTTCTTTCTGGTACCCTACGCGACCGAACTCAATCCCGTTACCGTGCTGTTCTACGAACTGCTCGGCCTGCCGGGCGTCGCCGTCGCCGCGATCTGTTACGCCGCGATCGTCGTCGCGATCGGACACCTCCTCTCCGATCCGATCGACCGTCGGTTCGTCGGCGGGATGGTCGCCGTCTACCTCGTGCTCGTGACGAACAACGTCATCCTGCTGCTGTCGGGGAACTCCCCGATCGCCGCCTAACCGTTCGGCCGGGACCGGAGCTTTATCCCGTATGCCGACTCACAATCGACCGATGAACCGATGACCGGACCGGTTCCCGAACTCGACGACCGAGCGCTCGCGTGCGCACGACACCTCCGTGACTGCGATCGAGTGCTGCTCGCCTCCCACATCGACGCCGACGGACTGACCAGCGCCGCGATCGCCGCACGGGCACTCGAGCGCGCGGGGATCCCCTTCGAGAGCGTCTTCGAGAAACAGCTCGACGAGGCCGCGATCGCCGACATCGCCGCGACCGACTACGACACCGTGTTGTTCACGGACTTCGGCAGCGGCCAGCTCGATATCATCGGCGAGTACGAGGACGCGGGCGCGTTCACGCCGGTCATCGCCGACCACCACCAGCCCGCCGACCACGAGACCGACTACCACCTCAACCCGCTGCTGTTCGGGATCGACGGCGCCTCGGAGCTGTCGGGTGCGGGAGCGAGCTACGTTCTCGCGCGGGCGCTCGCCGAACTCACGGCCGGAACCGACGACGACGGCGGACCGATCACGGCGGCGGACGGAGGAACCGCGACCGCACGCGCCGACAACCGCGACCTCGCCGCCCTCGCGGTGGTCGGCGCCGTCGGTGACATGCAGGCGTCCGGCGGCGAACTCCACGGCGCCAACGAGGGCATCGTCGCCGAGGGCGTCGAGGCCGGCGTCGTCGAGACCGGGACCGACCTCGCGCTGTACGGCAAACAGACCCGCCCGTTGCCGAAGCTCCTCGAGTACGCGACCGACGTCCGCATCCCCGGGATCTCGAACGACCAGCGCGGGGCCCTCTCGTTTCTCGACGGGCTCGGCCTCGAGTTACAGTCCGACGGCGAGTGGCGCTGCTGGGCCGAGCTGACCAGGGAGGAACAACAGACCGTCGCCAGCGCCCTCGTCAAGCGAGCCGTCGAGCGGGGCGTCCCCGCGTCGAAGATCGACGGGCTCGTCGCCACCAGCTACGTGCTCAGCGAGGAGCCGGTCGGCACGGAGCTACGGGACGCCAGCGAGTTTTCGACGCTGCTGAACGCGACCGCCCGCTACGAGCGAGCCGACGTCGGCCTCGGCGTCTGCCTGGGCGATCGGGAGGGCGCACTCGAGCGCGCTCGCAAGCTCCTGCGCAACCACCGCCGAAACCTCTCGGAGGGGATCGACCTCGTCACCGAGGAGGGCGTCACCCACGAGGCACACGTCCAGTGGTTCCACGCCGAGGATCGCATCCGCGAGACGATCGTCGGGATCGTCGCCGGGATGGCGATGGGCAACGACGGGATCAGCCGATCGAAGCCGATCCTCGCGTTCGCCGAAAAGGGTGGAGACGATGACGACGGAGCCGAGACCGACGTCGAGGAGATCAAGGTCTCGGCCCGTAGTACCCACAGTCTCGTCCGGAAGGGACTGGATCTCTCGCGGGTAATGGGCGAGGCCTCGCGGGCGGTCGGCGGCGACGGCGGGGGCCACGACGTCGCCGCCGGTGCGACGGTTCCGAAGGGGGCGGAGGCGGAGTTCGTCGAACGGGCCGACGAGATCGTCGGCGACCAGCTCGGTTAGGAGCGGTCCATCGACGCCGGCACCGTCGGCACCAGCGGCGCACGCGAGGTCAACAGATACGTCGACTTCCGGACCGCTCCCTTGGCGTACTGGATCGAGCTTTTGTACACCGGCGTGCGCTTGCCTCGGATCTGGGTCCGTCCCTCGAGGATGGCGTCGATGAGGTCATCGCCGTCGATCTCGGCTTTGGTGGGGTTCGCGGCGTCCGGTGTGACGAGGATCTCGGTGTAGGCGCGGCCGACGTTCGGCAGGTAGTGAGCGTCGCTGGCGCCGATCTCGGGGTACTCTCGCCGTCTGGCGAACGTTCGTGCTCGGCGGTTGCGGTAGCCGGTAAACAGCATCGAGTTGTAGACCTCGATCGCGTCCGCGTCCTCGATGTGGCGCTTGCGAACGCCGTGGCGGCTGCGCTGGAACGGGTGTGGAACGATCGCGACGCCGCCGAGGTCGCGAACCGTCTCGACCGTCTCCATGAACGGCTGGCCCGGATCGGGTCGCTCCTCGACGCCGATCGCCAGCAGGTGGCCGTGTCGCGTCGATACCTCGACACCCGGAATTCCGACGAGGCCGTACTCCGGCGCGATCTCGGCGGCCCGGAGTGACTCACCGATCTCGTCGTGGTCGGTGATGACGACTCCGTCGAGCCCGATATCCGCCGCGTGCTCGAGAACGAGCTCGATCGGTTCGTGACCGTCGTAGGAGTCGTCCGAGTGAACGTGAAAGTCGATGGCGAAAGGGATCTGAGCTGTCATGAGACCTCTCGAGTAGCGTCCGTTGTACACGGTAGTTCGGTCGGTCGCATAAGCGCTCCGCCACGCCTCGCCGACGGATTCTATATCGTAATATACAATTTATTGGCTCCGTCCGGAGCCGACTGCCTCACCACGAGAGACCGATGGCGGCGAACTCGCTTCTGACCCGACCGGTCGTAGAAACTGCAGTGGCCGTAACTGGATGCGAACGGCCGAGTAAGAGGTCATTACGGCGGACACGAGTCCGGGCCCTCAGCGGGAACCGTCCGGAATCGCGTCGCCGAGCGAGACGCCGTCCAGAACGGTCCGAATCTCGAGCGGGTCGGTCCGGTTCTCGAGGCGGTCGTGCAGTCGGGACATACACTCGAGCAGTCCCTCGACGGCCGCCTGCCGGGTCGGCACGCGACCGATGCACTCGGTAATCGCCCGGTCGTCGAGTGCGTACTGGTACTGCAGTTCCCAGCAGTGGCTCAGTCCGAGCCCGGGGTGGAAACCGTCGGCGGTGGTCCGGTCCGCAATGAGTTCGATCGGCGGTCGAGCGTGACGGTACGCGAGGTAGCCACGGCAGCACTCGACCGGCCCCCATCCCGGTGGAAGGGCTTCCGGGGGGACGGGGTGTTGATCGGATGACATCGTGGCTCGCTATCCCGGTGAGAGGGATGGTGGTGCCGCCTGCGTGTGCGTGGGTCGTATGTAGGAACCCCGTACCGTGTCAGGGTCGTTACTAGTGTCTGTGTTAACGGGGGTCAAGCGGCCGATCGTCCGACTTTTGTCCTCGCTCGCGTTCGTAGACGGTATGGCAGAGTTCGACCCCGAGAAGTTCGAGGACAAGTACGCCAACTACTTCCCCGAACTCCAGCAGGCGTACAAGAACGCGTTCAACCGGATGAACGACCGCTACGACTCCGAACTGGTCCACGCGATCGACCAGCAGGTCCTGAACGAAAGTGAACCCTTCTACGACGGAAACGGCGAGTTCCGCGTCGAACTTCCCGACGACCCCTACGACCGGGTTACGGGCGTGCTGGTCGAGGAGGACCGTTTCGAGGAGATCCTCGAGATTTACGTCGAGGAGATCGAGCGCGAACTCGAGCGAGTCTTCGAGTTCGACTGAACGGGAAGCGACGGAAGGTTTAGGGAGGTTCGCCCCCAACGGCGAGACATGAGCACCGAAACTCAGGACGGAGACGACCTCGAGGACCGCGTCTCGAACTTCCTGCGACGGAACTTCCCGCAGATCCAGATGCACGGCGGCTCGGCGGCGATTCAGGACCTCGACCGCGAGTCCGGCGAGGTCACCATCGCGCTCGGTGGCGCCTGCAGTGGCTGTGGAATTTCGCCGATGACGATCCAGGCGATCAAGAGCCGAATGGTCAAGGAAATTCCCGAGATCGAGAAGGTCAACGCCCACACCGGTATGGATGGCGGCGACGACATGGGTGGCGGCATGGAGCCGTCGTTCCCCGGCGAGACCGTCGACGACGGCGAGGCCGACGAAGGACCCGAGGCTCCGTTCTAAGGCGTCGTTTCGATCCGTTCTCGTGTTTTCGCTCGAGTCGAGAGCTGCCGGACTCTACCGCAGACCACGTCCCCGTTCCCACGCTCGCACGAGCGCCGCGAGCGTGCGATTCGTCGGGACCTCGAGCCCGTGTTCGACCGCTCGCTCGAGAACGTAGCCGTTGATCGCGTCGATCTCGGTTCGGCGTTCCGCGAGGACGTCCTGGCGCATCGAGGAGGTGTTCGCCGCCGTCTCCTCGACGACTCGCTCCGTCGCCGCGAGCGCCTCGCGGTTCGAGAGCCCGACGCCCTCGGCACGGGCGACGCGGGCCGTCTCGCGGGTCGCCCCTCGAGCGAGGTCGGCAGCCGGCTCCTCGAGCACCGCCGCGTTCTCGGTCGCGGTCAGCGCCGTCACCGGGTTGATCGCAGCGTTGACCGCGAGCTTCTCCCACAGCCGACGGGGCATCGCCTCGGAGACGGTCGCTTCGAGCCCGGCCGAACGGAAGGCGTCGGCGGTACGGTCGGCGATCGCGGATTCGCCCCCGCGACGGTCGCCGAGGACGAGCTCACCGATACCGGTACACTCGACGATCCCCGGCTCCCGCAGGACGGCGCCGTAGGAGGCCGTCCCGGCGAGGACGGGCTCGTCCAGCGCATCGGCGAGCACCGTCTCGTTTCCCATCCCGTTTTGCAGGGAGAGGACGGCGTCGAACGCCCCCGTCGCGAGCGTTTCGGCGGCCCCTCTCGTGTCGTAGGATTTCACCGTCACGACCGCGAGGTCGGCCGCGAGTCCAGCCCCGTCGGTCGTCGCCCGCGGCTCGACCGTCGCCTCGAGCTCGCCCTCGAGGACGAGCCCGCGCTCTCGAACGGCCGTAACGTGGCTCTCGCGACCGACGAGCGTTACCTCGTGGTCGCGCGCGAGGACGGCGCCGACGAGGCTCCCGAGGCTGCCGGCGCCGAAGATGACGATCTGCATCGCTCGAGGGTGGTTTCGGAGCGGTGAAAACGATTGTCGTTAGTCCTCGGTCCAGTAGTACAGATCCTCGCGATCGGCGCCACAGGACGGACAGCTCTCGGGTAGCTCGGAGTTGAGCCGTCCCATCTCGCCACACTCCCAGCAGCGCCACATCAGCTCCGCCTCGCCGAACTCCTTGCCCGATCGGACGTGCTCGACGCTCATCCCCTCGAGGCCCTCTCGAGCCGTGACGTAGAATCCGTCCTCGTCGAACCCGCGGACGCGGCCGACCTGCGTTCCGTCCTCGGTGTAGATCCTCGTCCCGAACCCGAGACGGGGCGTATCCTGTTCTTCGGTCATACCCATCCCCGACGCTCCGGACGAACATAAAGGACGTACGGTCTTCGGACGGACTGAGTGTCCCGTTCTCGAGAGCGTTCTGTGCGCTGCAGAACAACTGCCAACACAGATATAAATCACTAGACGCGATACCAATTCCAGCTGGGCCCGATCACGGTCGGACGAGAGCGAAGCGACTACCGAACGACAACGGTGGAGGCTCCGGCATCAGCCCTCCGAAAATCGAAATTCCCGGCGAGACGCTCGAGCCAGGCGTGACTCGTCACTTGACGCCTAGCGCGTCGGCCATCACGTCGGCGATATCGGTGTTGTCCCGCGCTCGGTCGAAGAACTCGGCGTTCGGCCCGTCGGCGTACAGCGGCACGTCGACGCCTGTGTGACCGTGAGAGGTGAAGTCGATCAGCATCTGTCTGTTGAGCATGTCTCGAAGCGCAGGAACCTCGGCGTACAGTGGACCGAGATCGATCGCTCGGTAGATATCGGCGTCGGAATGGTTTCGATCCACGTCCTCGAGTTCGATTCCGGCGACTTCGGACATGACGGTCTGGAGGTCTGCAACGTCCTCGACGTCCTCGTCGATCGCGGGTACGATCCCCTCGGTGACGCTGGCCTGGAGCGCGTCGATCATCTCGTAGTCGACGTTGTATATCCCGTCGCGACCGAGCGAGAAGCCGCCACACTCGTGGTCCGCTGTCGTTACGACGGTCGTCGGTGCCGTCCCATCGTCCCGCGCGAAGTCGAGGCAGGTGCCGACGGCTCGGTCACCTTCGAGCTGTTCGTCGAGGATCGCCGGATCGTTTTTGTGTCCGCAGTGATCGACCCGTCCCGCCTCGACCATGACGAAAAAGCCCTCGTCGTTCCTCGAGAGCAGATCGAGGGCCTTCTCAGTCATTTCGACCAATCCCGGCTGGGTCGTGTCGGACTGGCGATCGAGGTAGTAGTTCAGGTGGCTGTCGTCCTCGGTGAAGAGTCCGAGGACGGGTGTCTGATCCACGTCACCGAGTTCGTCGGCGGTCTCGACGATCTGATAGCCGTTCTCTTCTGCGGCACCCAGCAGGTCCCGCCCGTCGTCGCGCTGGTCGGGATCGAAGTGGGCCTTTCCACCGCCCAACAGGACGTCGACGTCGGCCTCGTCGATGTACTGCTCGGCGATCTCGTCCTCCATCGACCGGTGGGGGACGTGGGCGGCGAACGCCGCCGGCGTCGCGTGGGTGATCCGCGTGGTCGTCACCAGCCCCGTCGCGAGCCCCGCATCGCTGGCCGCCTCGAGGATCGTCTCGACGGGAACGAACTCGCCGTCCTCGTTTCTGATGCCGCCGATCGCGCCGTTGTACGTCTTGACCCCGGCACCGATCCCGGTGGCCGAGGCGGCACAGTCGATCGCGCCAGGACTCGTCGCTCCAGCCGCCGAGTCGATGACGATCTCGTTGGGATCGTCGGGGAAGACGGTCATCGTCCCGTGGGCCTCGTGGCGGTCCATGTGCAGCGGCGTCTCGGACGGATCGGCGTTCAGCGGGAACTGCTCTGCATCCTCCTGGTAGGCCTTGAGGTAGCGAGCGCCCGTGACCTGAGTCGGGCCCATCCCGTCGTGAATGAAGGTGATCGCGTTTCGACACTCCTCCGTGCGGTCCGAATCACTCTTCTCGTCGCTGTCGTCGGCAGCCGCTCGGCCGGAGAGGGCAGCACCCCCGGTGAGTGTACCGACTCCCTTGATGAACGATCGCCGCTCGGTTGCGACCGACGGGAGCGCCTCCGGGTCGGGAGCGATACTACCACTACAACAGTTGTCGTGGCCCATAGCAGGGAGACAACACACCACGGTATCGGATTTTTGCCTTCAGTCTACTGGTAAATATAGCACCGACAGGAGATCGACGAACGAACTCACAAAGTTACATGAAGTCCTCTATTCCCGACTGCTTGTTCTTGTCGTTCTCGAAGATGCTCTCGAGGGACTTCTCGAGCACCTCGAGGCGCTGTTTCGTGTAGTCCTGGCAGTCGTACTCGTCGGCAACCTGGATCGCGGTCTGCATGTACTTGTTGACCGACCCCTGGTGGACCGTAAGGTTGACGCGGCCGCCACACTCCCGACAGTCCCCGGTCAGGGGCATCCGGCGGAACTTCTCGCCGCAGTCGAGACAGCGGGTCTCCTGGCGAGAGAAGGCCCGCAGGTTCCCGATCAGATCCGGCAGGAAGTGGTACTCGATCACTCGCTCGGCGACGTCGGTCTCGTCGACGGCCCGGAGCTTCCGGGAGAGCTCGAGCTGGGCGTCCATCTTCTCCATCATCGACCCGAGCGTCTTGTACGCCGACAGGTCGGGCCCCATCGCGATGTCGGTGACGTCGTGGGTGTGTTCGAACCCGGTGTACTCGCCGTCGGTGCCCAGCGTGTCCTCGCCGATCCGAATGTCGACCTCGCCGGGGTCGGCCTGCTCCAAGGTCGCCTCGTAGAACTCGCGAGGGTACTGCGAGGCGATGTCCATGTTGTGGGCCTCGTCGTCGATCTCGGAGGGGTCGATCCTCGAGGACATGACCAGAGGTGCGTCCATCTTCCCCCCGCGCTGGTTTGGCAAGAAGCTTTCACTAAAGTTCAATAACCCGTCCATGAGGAGCATTACGCAATCCTCGTCTCCGTCGCAGTTGCGGCGTTTCGCGGCGTGAAAGTACGGATGCGCGTATCCGACTGCCGCGCTCGTGAAACCGATCACTCTCCCGACAGTTGCGGCGCTCGTGTGCGGCGCCATCCCGAACACCAGCTCGCCGACGAGCTCCTGTCGATCCTCGAGCTCGTAGAACGGCTCGAGCCCGTAGTACTGCTCGAGCAGATCGTCGATGAAGTCGGCGGTCTGCATCATGTGCTCGGCGGCGCCGTCCGAGAGGACGATATCCTGCACCTTCAGCTCGACCAGCTGGTCCTCGTGGACGAGGGGGTCGCCGTGGATGTCCGCCTCGTAGCCGAGCGCCTGAAGCTGGCCGACGTCGACGTCGAGTTCGGTGGCCCGTACGGAGGTGACGGGCAGGTCGGTCATGTCGTAGCGGACGGTGCCGTCCTTGAACGACGAGACGTCGTGTTTCGCTCGGAGAACACCCTTCTCGATCGGTTCGGGAACCTTCGTCGTCGACGTGAGTCCCTTCACGCCCTTGAGGATCTCGAAGGCGTTCTCGCGCTCGCCGACCGACTCGAGGGCATCGCGGTACTGTTCGTTGAGGTCGACCTCGCGGCGCTCGACGCAGGTCGCCTCGACCTCGCAGTGGCCACACTCGACGCGACCCGCCTCGTCGGGTTCGATCTGCGTCTCGCAGTCGGGACAGCGGTAGTCGGGCGTCGTCCGTTCGTTGCAGTCCGGACACCGATTCTTGAACGTCTCCGTCCCGCAGTTCTCGCAGCGCTGGCGACCGATCTCGAGTTCGACGACGCCGGGCGTATCGGACATCGTCTCGGCGTGTTTGGCCGCGTCGGCGACGTTGCGCTGTGGACCCCCGGCCTCGCCGATCGGGAACAGGGTGTGGACCGGCGGGCTCAGGTCCCGGCGCTCCGACTTTTCGGGTCGTCCCATCCGATTGCCGACGCGCGTGGGCGCACGCTCTCGAACCGCGAAGGGCGCGACCTCGTTGACCGCCTCGACGGCGTTGTCGCCTTCCTCCTCGTGGCCCCACGTGCGGGCGCGCTCGGAGAGATCGTCGTCGCTCCAGGTGCGCTCGAGTTCGACGGTCGGACGTCGATCCCGGGCGTCGGGGTCGGCTGCCGCGCCGTCGGCGACCGTTTCTCTGGGCTCACAGCCCACAGTGTGAGCGAACGGTTTCCAGTCGTCGATCTCGATCCGGCCGTCGTCGGGACGCTGGCGGTGCTCGACGATGATCGCCTCGAGGGCCTCGCGGACGGTCTCGTCGTGTGCGAGGACGAGCGTTCCGGCGCCTTCGTCGGGGCGCTCGACCCGACCGTTCGCGACCGCGTCGGCGAGCGTACGGAACTCCGCGACGGAGATGTCGTGCCAGAGGTAGGTGTACTGGGGGTGAAGCGGTGCGTCGTACGCTGTGGCCCACTCGAGGGCCCGGTCGGCGTCAGGGTTCTCGAGATCGATCCGGGGATCGTCCTCGAAGGCCTGAACGTCCGCACCCGCAGCCTCGAGATCCTGGATCCACCACTCGAAGACGTACGAGGCCGGCGAGAGCGGGTGGTTGTTCTCGACGAACTCGCCGTAGTTGACCAGGTACTCCCCGGCGTCGAGGATCCGCTCGACGCCGTTTCTGATCTCGAGGGCCTCCTGGGGGTCGTCGATCCGGCGGACGTCGCCGTTGGCCAGTTTGACCGTCGGGCCGTCGATCGTGTCGACGGGGACGATTCCGTGGGCCTTGCCCGGCCGCTCGGTCTTGATCTGGGTTCCGGTCGCGAGGAAGTCGTCGAGGAGGTGCATCGTCGCGGGGTGGATCCCGCCGGTCGCAAAGCCGTGGTTACGCGCACGGCCGTACCGGAGCCGAAAGCCGCCTTCGGCGCTCGGATGAGAGAAAACGGGACGGCCGGCGATCAGATCCCGGAGGAACTTCTGGGACGGCTTCGCTCGGACGGGGCCCTCGGGTTCGGCCGGCTCCGTCTCGCGCTCGTCGTCGCCGTCGGACTCCTCGTCCGGTTCGTTGCCCTCGTCTTCTTCCGCGTCGGCCGCGTCGTCTGCGTAGTTGCCGTCGATGAGGTCCTGCAGCCAGGGCCAGTCGATCTCGTCGAGCGCGGAGGTGTAGCGCTGAATCTTCGGGGCCTTCAGCGCGATCCCCTCGGCCAGGACGAGACACATCCCGCCGCGGGCGTTGTTGGTATCGACGCGCTCCAGGTCCCGAAAGCCCGACACCTCCTCGTCGCCGGTAGCCTCCCCGTCTAACATGATCGGAAGGTGTTTGGCGATGAACTTCGTCTCCTTGTCCTTCGGGGTGTACTGCAGCCCCGTCTCCTTGTCGTAGAGGCCGATCTCCTCGGCGTAGCGCTCGACCTCCTCCTGGCGCGCGTCGTACTGTTCGATCCCGACGAGCGCGCGCGTGTAGTCGGCGACGAGCACCGAGAGTGCCTGTGCGGTCCCGCCGGCCGAGCGGATCGGCCCCGCGTAGTAGACGTTGACGAACTCGGTGCCGTCGTCGTTCTCGAGCAGTTCGACCCTGTCGATCCCCTCGATGGGGGCGGCGACGACGCCTTCGGTGAGCAGGGCGACTGCAGTGCGGACCGCCCCCTCGACCTTGCCGGCTCTCGTCTCGTAGTCGCCGACTCGCCCCTCCGCGAAGTCCTCCGCGAGTTCGAGGGCGGCCTCCTCGCGGCTCATCTCGCCCTCGAGGTCGCGGACGCGCTCGGCGACGCCGTCGATCCCGAGGATGTTCTCGACGCGGTCGGCCATGTCCTTGGCAACCGGGATCTCGACTTCGGGTTTCGGATCGCCGCCGCGTTCTTTGGCCCGCTCGGCGACGTCGAACGCGGTATCGAGCTGGGACTCGAGTCGCTCGAAGTAGCGTTCGTCTTCCTCGCGCATCTCAGAGCCGGGAGCCGGGTTCGGTCGTCTCGTCGTACTCGCCCTCGAGGCTACCGGCGTGCTCGTCCCTGATCTCGACGGCTCGATAGTTCATACGACACTACTGTGTCGGCCGGGAGAAAAAGCGCACCGGTCACAGCCGACTTCGTCGGTGTCGAACGCGCCTCGTTCGCTCGAAGGGGGAAATCGGCCTACCAGCGGCACCACACATATAAAATTATAAAAAATCATATATGGATGAACAAGGTGTGTGAACACAAGAGACCTACAGTGTACAAAGGTGTCTCCGCGGGCGGTACTCGTTCACCATAAACCAAAACATATATAGTTTGTCTCTACGGCCATTACTGTGAGAATGGCAAACAACCAGCAGGTATGGACCCGACGGCACATGCTCGCCTCGGGTGCTGCGGTTTCCGCAGCGGCTGTTGCAGGGTGCATCGGTGGGAACGGCGACGACGAAAACGGCAACGGTAACGGTGAGGACGAGGTCGCAGATATCAGCGAGTACCAACACGACGGGGAAGAGCCCGACGACCAGGACCGGAGCGACTCCCTCGAGTTCCTCCAGCCGGCCGACAGAGACGAAGACTTCGACCCTGTCGTCACGTTCGACTCCTACAGCCAGCAGGTCGTCAACCTGGTGTTCGACGGCCTCTACGAGTGGGACGACGGCCTCGGAGTCGAACCGAAGATCGCCGACGGGATGCCCGAGGAAGACGACGACGGCGAGACGTACTACATCGACATCCAAGAGGGTATCGAGTTCCACAACGGCGACGAGGTCACCGCAAGCGACGCCGCCCACTCCTTTACCGCACCGGTCGAAGAAGAGACACAGAACGCGGCGACGTACGCGATGATCGAGTCGGCCGAGGCGATCGACGACTACTCGCTCGAAGTTAACCTCGAACACCCCTACGGGCCCTTCACGCTCTCGACAGTCGTGATCAACGTCGTTCCCGAGGACCTTCGAACGGAGGACACCGACGCGTTCAACACGGATCCGATCGGCTCCGGTCCCTTCCAGTTCGCCGACTTCCAGGAAGGGGAGTACGTCGAACTCGAGCGCTGGGACGACTACTGGGACGAGCCCCAGCCGTACGTCGAGCAGATCCGGTTCGAGGCGACCCCCGACGACGCGAACCGCGTCGCACAGATCCTCGCCGGCGACACCGACGTCATCGACACCGTGCCCGCGACGGAGTGGGACGAGGTCGACGGCGCGGACGGCGTCCGGATCCACGGCTCGCGCAGCCCGTCGTACATGTACCTAGCGTTCAACTGCAACGAGGGAGAGACGACCGATCCCGACGTGCGCCGCGCAGTCGGTCACTCGTTCTCAATGCAGGATTTCGTCGACGACCACCTCGGCCCCGCAGCCGACGCGCTCTCGAGCCCGGTCCCGCAGATCACTAACGAGGAAGGTGAGTGGGACTTCCCAGTCGACGACTGGCAGGAACAGATGCCCGAGTACGATCCTGACCAGGCTCAGGAGCTGCTCGAGGAAGCCGGCGTCCCCGACGACTGGGAACCGCGCATCATCGCGCCCGAGGGTGGACCGCGCGAGGCGCTGGCCGAGCGGATCGGGTCGCGGCTCAGCGAGATCGGATACGGAGCGGACGTTCAGGGGATGTCGTTCGCGACGCTCGTCGACACCTATCCGACCGGCAACGCCGACGACTACGAGATGTACCTGCTGGGCTGGACCGGCGGTCCGGACCCCGACGTCTACTACTACAACCTCTTCCACGAGAGCCAGGAAGGCGTCGGGCAGGGTCACTTCTACGAGGGCCAGGGCGAGTTCCACGACAACATCATGAACGCCCGCCAGAGCGCCGACCAGGAGGAACGGCGTGAGCTGTACATCGACGTTACCGAGGAGATCATCGAGCAGATGCCGGTGCTGCCGGCCTACTCCGAGCACAACACGATGGCCGCTCGCGAGGAGGTCAAGGACCTCCACGCACATCCCTCGGTGAGCTACAACCCGCGTATCGTCTCCGAGTACCAGAACACCTGGATCGACGAGTAGCGTCACCGGGTGTCGAATTCGATTCCTCGATGCGTAACCCGTTCCACACGGAAGGAATTAAATAACCGAAATAATAATCCGATTACAGTCCGATATATGGGACTCCTTCGCTACACGACCTATCGACTCGTTCAGGCAATCCCGGTTCTGATTGGTGTTTCTATCCTTACCTTCGCTCTCGCCAACCTGACCCCCGGCGATCCGGTCAGGCTCATGCTACAGGGACAGGAAGCCGATCAGGAGACGATCGAGCGGATCGAAGCACAGTACGGACTCGACCAACCGATACACGAGCGGTATCTCACCTACATGGGCGGTCTCGTGCAGGGTGATATGGGCCATAGCTTCCACCGGAACGCGTCCGTCGCCGAGCTGATCACTAACCGGATCGGTCCAACCCTGTTGCTCGTGCTCTCGGCGTACGTGTTCGCGCTCGCCACGTCGATCCCTCTCGGTATTATCGCCGCCAAGCGACGCAACGACCCCTTCGATCACGTCTCGCGCATCGTCGCGCTGTTCGGCGTGAGCACGCCATCGTTCTGGATCGGGATCATGCTGATCCTGATTTTTGCAGTCCAGCTCGGCTGGTTGCCCTCCAGCGACCTCGTCTATCCGTGGTGGTCGCCGGAGACGTACGGCCACGACGGATACGGCGAACACTTCTACCAGGTGATACGCCATCTGCTGTTGCCGATGATCGCACTCGGGACGCTCCAGATGGCGACCCTGATGCGGGTCGAACGCACCCAGATGATCGAGTCCCTGCAGGGGGAGTACGTCAAGCTCGCGCGAGCCTACGGCGTCCCCGAACGGACGATCATGCGGAAGCACGCGTTCCAGGTCGCTCAGCTGCCAATCATTACGATCGTCGGACTCAACCTCTCGACAGCGCTGGGGGGCTCCGTCCTCATCGAGTTCGTCTTCGACATCAACGGGCTCGGACGGCTGTTCTACGAGGCGATCATACAACTCGACTATCAGCTTATCATGGGAATTACGATGATCATCGCGACGATGTTCGTTATCGGTGTCGTCATTACCGACATCGCGTACGCGTACATCGATCCACGCGTCACGTACGGGGAGAGTGAGTAATCATGGCAGTAGGTGAATCACAGGTCGGAAGCGGATCCGAACCGGCCGAAAAGGGAGTCGAGCCAGACACCGGGTGGCGAAATACCGTCAGGAAAATAAAACAGGACACGACTGCCCGCTGGGGACTGTACGTTATCGGGTTCGTTCTCGCGATCACGACCTACACGCTCGTCGATGGCAACCTCTCCCGGCTCACGTTCGGCGCGATGTCGGACTTTACGTTCGCCGAGGCGCTCCCGTTCTTCGAACATCCCGAACGGCTGCCGGCACCGGGCGAGGCCGAGACGAACCAACCGCCTGTGTTCCACGCCGACGGCTCGCTCTCGCACCCGCTGGGTACCGATCCGAACGGTCGGGACTACTTCACCCGAATCGTCTACGGAGCCCAGGTATCGGTTACCGTCGGGATCGCCGCGACGTTTCTCGGACTGGTCGGCGGCACGGCCGTCGGGGCCGTCGCCGGCTACTACGGCGGCTGGGTCGACGACGCGCTGATGCGTGCCGTCGAGACGGTGTACGCGATCCCACCGCTGATCCTCATCATCGTCTTTACCGTCTTCGTCAGCGGCGGCAGTCCGGACGTCCGGTTCGCGATCGTCGGCGTTGGACTCGCGTTCGTGCCGGTGTTCGCTCGGATTATCCGCAGCGAGGTGTTGTCCGTCCGCGAGATGGACTACATCGAGGCCGCGCGGGCGGCCGGAGTAAAGGACCGAAACATCATCCTCCGGCATATTATCCCCAACAGCTTCGCGCCGGTGATGGTGTACGCCACCCTGCAGATCGGCGTGACGATCCTCATCGTCGCCGGCCTCTCGTTCCTCGGATTCGGGGCCCAACCCCCGACGCCGGACTGGGGCGAGATGCTCAACACCTCTCACGGCTACATGCACTCGAACGTCTGGCTGTCAATCTGGCCGGGACTGGCGATCATGATCACGATTATGGGGTTCAACCTCTTCGGAGACGGTCTCCAGGACGCTCTCGACCCACGACTTGAGGACTAACAATGAGTTCCGAACCACTACTTCGCGTCGAAAATCTCAAGACGCAGTTCTTTACGAACGCTGGTACAGTGCGGGCAGTCGACGGAATCTCCTTCGAGGTTCACGAGGGCGAAATCGTCGGCCTCGTCGGGGAGAGCGGCGCCGGGAAGAGCGTCGCCTCGATGAGCCTGCTGCGGCTCGTCGAACACCCCGGCGAGATCGTCGCCGGCGAGATTACCTACAAGGGCGAGACGCTCTTCGGACTCGAGGAGGGTCCCGACGGCGAACTCCGCGAGCGCGAGGACATGCTCTCGAACAAGGCGGTACGCGACCGGATCCGTGGCAACGAGATCGCCGTCATCTTTCAGGATCCGATGGAGTCACTCAACCCCGTCTTCACGGTTGGGGGACAGATCCGGGAGTTCATCGAGCTCAACCGCGACCTCTCCGGCAAGGAAGCCAAGCAGGAGGCGATCGATATGCTCCGAGAGGTCGGCATTCCCGATCCCGAGGAGCGCTACGAAGAGTATCCCCACCAGTTCTCCGGCGGGATGCGCCAGCGGGTGTTGATCGCAATGGCGCTGGCCTGCGAGCCGAGTCTCATCATCGCCGACGAGCCGACGACAGCACTCGACGTCACGGTCGAGGGTCAGATCATCGACCTCGTCGACGACCTCCAGGAGAAGTACGGCACGAGCTTCGTCTGGGTCACCCACGACATGGGCGTCGTCGCGGAGATCTGCGACCGGGTCAACGTCATGTACCTCGGGGAAATCATCGAGCAGGCGCCGGTCGACGAGCTGTTCTACGACACCAAACACCCCTACACGCAGGCGCTGTTGAAGTCGATGCCTCGGCCCGACCGCACGGTCGAGGAACTCGAACCGATCGAGGGTGTGATGCCGGAAGCGATCTCGCCGCCATCGGGCTGTCGGTTCCACCCGCGCTGTCCCGACGCCAGAGAGGTCTGCCAGCGGGTGCATCCGGAACCCAAGGAGGTAGACCGCGCCGACGGCTACCCGCACAACGCGGCCTGCGTCAAACACGACGTCTTCGACGTCGGCTACGACGAGAGCCCGCCGCTCGAGAAAGAGCCACAGCTAACCGCGAGCACGCCGGGAGGTGAAGACGGTGAGTAGTCCGGCCGACTCGGGAACGGCAAGCGAGACCAGTCATGGCGAGCCGCTGGTCCGGGTTCGGAACCTGAAGAAGTACTTCAACCAGGACTCGGGACTCCTGAGCGGGCTCTCCTTCGACTCGAGCCAGTTCCCGCCGATCGAAGTCGGCCAGCAACAAGTCAAGGCCGTCGACGACGTGGACTTCGAGATCCGCCGGGGCGAAACCCTGGGGCTCGTCGGCGAGTCGGGCTGCGGGAAGAGTACGCTCGGTCGGACGCTGTTGCGGCTACTCAAGCCGACGGAGGGAACGATCGACTTCAAGGGGCAGGATCTGGCGGAGATGAGCGGCGAAGAACTCCGGCAGAAACGGTCGGAGATCCAGATGATTTTCCAGGATCCTCAGGCCTCGCTCGACCCGCGAATGAAGGTCGGCAAGATCGTCGAGGAGCCGATGCAAGCCCACGGAATGTTGGACGGCGAGGGCCGCGAGCAGCGGGCGAAGGAGCTGCTCGAGAAGGTCGGGCTCGACCCCCATCACTACAACCGCTACCCGCACGCGTTCTCCGGTGGACAGCGCCAGCGGGTCAACCTCGCGCGAGCGCTGTCGGTCGATCCGGAGTTCATCGTCTGTGACGAGCCCGTCTCGGCGCTCGACGTCTCGATTCAGGCCCAGGTGCTGAACACGATGGAGGAGCTTCAGGAGGAGTTCGGCCTGACTTACCTCTTTATCGCCCACGACCTCTCGGTGATCCGCCATATCTCCGATCGCGTCGCGGTGATGTACCTGGGGAATATCGTCGAACTCGCCGACAAAGAGGAACTGTTCGAGAACCCCCAGCATCCCTACACGCGGGCGCTGCTCGACTCGATCCCCGTCCCCGACCCGCGGGAGCGAGACGCCCGGGGCGTTCTCGAGGGTGAGGTGCCGAGCCCGATCGATCCGCCCTCGGGCTGTCGGTTCCGAACCCGGTGTCCGCGCCTGATCGCTCCCGAGGGGTACGAGTGGACCGACGAGGAGTGGGGCCACACGCGGGCGTTCATGCGGTCGGTCAAGCGCCGAACGTTCGAGCCGATGCCCGCGGGCGAGCTCCGCCAGGAGTTCTTCGGCGGGAACCTTCCCCGCGGCGAGGCCGGTGAGATCGTCGCGGAGGCGATCGATCTCGTCGCGACCGATCCCGACGCGGCGTCCGAGGACGTCGCCGACGATCACGACGACTGGAGAGAGGCCCGCGAGCTCCTGCTCGAGTCGTTCGCCCGCGAAAGTATCTGTGCGACCGAGCGGCCGGCCTACGAGGTTCAGCCGGAGTACGGTACCGATACCCACTTCGCAGCCTGTCACCTCCACCGCTGATCCCCGGCGACCTTCTCCGAGGCGCGTTCCGATCCGTGAGCCGTGCGCTCGTTAGGTCCGATAACTCTGCTCGCCGCCGTTTGATAGGGTGAGACGTATCCCGTGGGAACTAGTATACAGCACTATCTTTGGTGGTATAAAGTCTTAAGCGGCCAGGGCCAGTATTAACTCGTGAATGAGTAAGATTATGTCCATCCTGACGACGACCGCCGTGTTCGGTGCGAAGGCGCGACGAGCGATCGACAACTCGCCGGAGTTCACCGGCGTTCAGACGAGCGACGACGGCCGACCCGAAATGCAGGCTCCGGCCGGCGGGATGCTAACCGGGTAGTCGACGGTCGCACTCGAGAGGAGTCGACGGACGATCGACGTAACGGGTTCTTTTAACGGAGCGTGACGGTGGTGGTGGCAGTCGGTCGGAACGTCCCCTCGTGGGTCGCCACGAAGACACGGATCTCGTACTCGCCGGGATCGGGAACGACCGACTCGCGGGGCCCGTTCTCGTGGTGTCGCTCGAATCGACCGTTCCAGACGAACGACGTTCGCTTCCGTTCCCCGCCGGCGAACGAGAAGGAACTCGGCCGGCTGCGGGTGTAGCGATTCTCGTCGCTGGCCTCGAGGAGTCCGTCGACCGTCCACCCCCACCGGCGCTGCTCGGGGGTCGGGATATCGATCGGCACCGGCAACGGATTCTTGAACTCGACGGTGATCTCGACGGAGTCGTCGCGGTCGTAGACCTGGCGGTCGGTTTCGACGGAGACGCGGAGCAGTCGTCGCGCCAGCGCCGTCGGAACCAGCGCGGCGAGGAAGTTCGCGGTCGTATACCGGGAGTCGTCGGCGTCGGCACCGGATCGTTCGCTCCGGTCGCTCCGTGGGGTCGGTCCAACCATCTATGGAGAAGGAGGTGCCTGAGGCGCAAATACTGTGGGGAGACGGGCGGCCACTCGCGAAACTGTGGCTTACTGCATCGACGGCAGCGTCGGCGCGTCGTCGGCCCGCATCGAGAGCCATGCGTCGTCCGTCGAGACGTCCGCGATAACGTAGCGGTCACCGGACTCGGTCGGATCGACCGCACCGACGACCGTCTCGTCACCGACGAGAGTGACATCAGATGACATCATACATGAATGTGAATGCCTCCCACATATAAACGCGTCGGATCGGTCCGTTCGCCGTCTGCACGAGGTCGGGCGCACCCGTCCGCAGGTGAAACACTGGGTTTATACTCATTTTCGCCGTACCGGGTACCATAATGAACGTAGCCGACGCGATGACGCCGCGGGAAGACGTGGTGACCGTCGAGTTACCAGGCACTCGCGAGGACGTCCTCGAGTACCTGCAGGAACAGTCGTTCTCGTCAGTTCCGGTCGTCGCGGAGGAAGGGGGCGAGGTGGAGTACCGCGGGCTGGTCTCGCGGGACGTCCTGATCGAACAGCCCGACGAGGACCAGCTCGTCATGCTGATGGACGACGTGCCCTCGACGACGGCCGACACCTCCCTCGAGGAGGTCGCCCGGCTGATGTTCGACGAGGGTGAGCGACGAATCCCGGTGGTTGATGGGGCGTTCGAGGGGATCGTCACGGTGACCGACGTCGTCCACGCGATCGCGACCGGCGACCAGGAGACCGACGACACCGTCGAGGGCCACTCGAGCGGGAACGTCAACACGACCTACGAGGGTGCGCCGCTGCCGGTCGCCGAGCGCGAGCTGTACTACGCGAACGTTCCCTACACCGTCGCGCTGGACGACGACGGAAAGATGAGCGGCGTGCTCACGGAGGTCGATATCATCGACGTCGCCCGCATCGTCGAGGGCGAGGAGGAGACTGGCGACAACTTCCCAGACCAGGACGCCCAGTGGTCCTGGGAGGGAATCAAGGGCGTCGGGAGTCGTTACCTGCCGACGCGGGACATCGAGATCCCGAACGGCTCCGTCCGGGAGTTCATGAGCGAAGACGTGGTGACGGTCTCGGCGCAGACGTCGATCCAGGACGCCGCACAGAAGATGATCAGCAACGACATCGAACAGCTCCCGATGGTGACGGGCGAACAGCTCGTCGGCGTCGTGCGAGACGTCGACCTCCTGGAGGCGCTCTATGAGTGAGGCGAACGACGCGACGGACCAGCCCACCAGCGAGAAGCTGGTCGAACTCGCCAAGCGTCGAGGCTACTTCTTCCAGTCCTCGGGCGCCTACGGCGGCGTCGGCGGCTTCTACACGTTCGGTCCGCAGGGCGCGTCGCTGAAGGGGAACGTCGAGGACGCCTGGCGCGACCGCTTCGCCGTCGCGGAGGGCAATATGGAGATCGACGCGCCGACGATCATGCCCGAGCCGGTCTTCGAGGCGTCGGGCCACCTCGAGGGGTTCGACGACATGCTGATCGAGTGTCCGGAGTGTGGCGAGAGCAGCCGTGCAGACCACGTCGTCGAGGACAACACCGAGTACGAGGACGCCGAGAGTCTCCCCATTCCGGAGGTCGAGGAGGTCATCGCCGAGTACGAACTCGTCTGTCCCGCCTGTGGCGCGGGGCTGGCGGGCCAGGCCGTCGAGACGTTCAACCTGATGTTCGATACGAACATCGGCCCCGGCGACTCCCAGCCGGGCTACCTGCGCCCCGAGACCGCACAGGGGATCTTCGTCGAGTTCCCGCGCCTGAAGGAGTACGCCCGCAACCAGCTTCCCTTCGGCGTCACCCAGATCGGGCGAGCCTACCGCAACGAGATCAGTCCGCGCAGATCCATTATTCGGACGCGGGAGTTCACCCAGGCCGAACTCGAGTACTTCGTCGATCCCGAGGAGGACGAACCACCCCTCGAACGCGTCGAGGACGTCGAGGTCCGCCTGTACCCCGTCAGCGAGCAGAACGACGAGGACGGGGCGGAGATCGAGACGACGATCGGTGCGGCCGTCGAGGAGGGGATCATCGGCGACGCATGGGTCGCGTACTTCCTCGGGATCGCCAAACCGTGGTACGAGGCCGTCGGCGTCGACATGGATCGGTTCCGGTTCCGCCAGCACCTCTCGGGCGAGCGGGCCCACTACGCCGCGGACTGCTGGGACGCAGAGAGCGAAATCGATGGGAACTGGATCGAGATGGCCGGCTTCGCCAACCGGACCGACTACGACCTCTCGAAACACGAGGAGTACTCCGAGGACCGCTTTACCGTCTTCAAGCAGTACGACGAGCCCAAGACCGTCGAACGGGCGACCGTCGATCCCGACATGAGCTTCCTCGGGCCGGAGTTCGGCGGCGCAGCCCAGGACGTCGTCGCCGAGCTCGAGGCCCTCGCGGAGCGCGACCGATCGGCATTTGAGGGCGACAGCGTCGAGATCGAACTCGAGGGCGAAACCCACGAGCTCCCCGTCGAGAAGACCGGGTTCTCGGTCGACGAGGAGACGATCGCCGGCGAGCACGTCACGCCCCACGTGATCGAACCCTCCTTCGGCGTCGATCGGGTCGTCTACACCGTGCTCCATCACGCCTACAGCGAGGACGAGGTCGACGGTGAGGAGCGAACCTACCTCGAGCTCGACCCCGAGGTCGCGCCCACCTTCGTCGGCGTCTTCCCCCTACAGAGCGACGACGAGCTCGAGGCCGTCGCGAACGACGTCGTCGACGACCTCCGCGAGGCGGGCCTATCGATCACCTACGACGACTCTGGTAACATCGGTCGGCGCTACCGCCGCCAGGACGAGGTCGGCACGCCGTTCTGCGTGACGATCGACTACGAGACCGTCGAGGCCGAGGAGACGACCGTCACCGTCCGCGAGCGGGACTCGACCGACCAGAAGCGACTGTCCGTCGACGACCTCGCCGAGACGCTGGCCGCGATCCGGAACGGCGACCGCGAGTTCGAGGCGCTGTAGCGTCGCCATCTCTCGAGGTCGACCTGAGGCGACGGCCACCGATACAGCGATTGTCGCAGTATCCTTATTTTATTGGCCCTCATACCGTATTCGAATGTCAGGCGAGACGTACTCGGTGGATCATCGGGTGAGCGCGGACGACGCGGTTCACAGCAGCTGGGACAACAACCTCGAGCCGGCGCTGACGGTCGAGCCGGGCGACGTCGTCCGATTCGACTGTCGGGACGCGACGAACGGACAGCTCGGCCCCGGCTCGACGGCCGAGGATATCGCGGCGATCGACGTCGAGCCGATCCATCCGCTGACGGGACCGGTCGCGATCGAGGGGGCTCGGCCAGGCGACGTCCTCGAGGTCGAACTGCTCGCCCTCGAGCACGAGGGGTGGGGACAGACGCTGATCCTGCCCGGAGCGATGGAGCTCGGACTCCTGGCCGACGAGTTTCCGGAGCCGGATCTGTACGTCTGGGAGCTCGAGGACGGCGTCGCCCGGTTCGTCGACGGGATCGAGGTCCCGATCGATCCGTTCCCCGGCGTGATCGGTGTCGCACCCGCCGAGGAAGGGGCCCACAGCACGTTCCCGCCGCGGTCGGTCGGCGGAAACCTCGATATCAAACACCTCACGGCGGACTCGAGGCTGTTCCTCCCCGTCGCCGTCGAGGACGCGCTGTTCTCGGTCGGCGACTGCCACGCGGCACAGGGCGACGGCGAAGTCTGTGGCACCGGGATCGAGGCGCCGATGACGGTGACGTGTCGGTTCAGCCTTCGTTCGGAGATGTCGATCGAACAGCCTCAGTTCGAGACGACGGGGCCGTTCACGCCGACCGGTCGGGACGAGCCGATGTACGGGACGACCGGGGTCGGCGACGATCTGCTCGAGGCGTCGAGAGCGGCGATTCGCCAACAGATCGACCACATGGTGGCCGAACGCGGACTCGAGCGAGCGGAGGCGTACATGCTGTGTTCGGCCGCCGTCGACCTGAAGGTCAGCGAGGCGGTCAACGCCCCGAACTGGGTCGTCTCGGCGTACCTGCCGGAGAGTATCTTCCCCGAGGAGCGTCGGCGGTCGCACGAACTCGAGCGGTAGCACCGTGATCGAGGCGGAGGACCCCCGAATCGGCGGATTCCGTTGTGGTGGGAGCCTGTGGAACACACATATTCGTTGGGACCGTACCGGCGACATGATCCCGTTTCGAGTCATCCCGTTGCCAGTCGATTGCCCTACCGCGGAGCGTCGGCGTCGCCGACCGGGGGTGGATCGGTGAACGACCGATCGACGGACGGCCGTTCCGAGGAGGGATCGACCGAAGAGTGGGGGGACGAACGGGCGTGTACACCACCCGAGGATCTCGCCCGACGGGTGTTCGACGTGAATCCGGTCGGCACTATCGTCGTCGATTCGACGGGGGAGATGGTCTTTGCGAACGAGCGGGCGGTGGCGACGCTCGACCTCTCGCGGGATGAGATCACCGACCGAACGTACGACTCGGGCGAGTGGAACATCTACTACGACGACGGGCGGCCCGTTCCGGACGAGGAGAATCCCGTGAGTCGCGTCTTCGAGACCGGCGAACCGGTGTTCGGATTCGAACACTGGATCGAACTGTCCGACGGCTCCGAGCGGTGGCTCTCGAGCAACACCGCTCCCGTTCCGAACGAGGAGGGAGACGTCGAGTACGTCGTCGTCGCGTTCGAGGACGTGACGCAGCTGAAGCGACGCGAGAAGCGACTGACCAGCGACCACGTCCGCCGACTCGAGTTTCGTGCCAGCGAGTCGGCGGTCCCGCCGTCGCTCCGGATCGAGGGCGGCGAGACGCGAATCGAGATCGACTCTATCGTCCCGTTGCCCGACGGGACGACCGTCCAGTACATGGGAACGTCGGATCTCTCGGCGAGCGACTTCGTCACCGCCGTCGAGGAAGTGCCCCACTACATCGACGTTCGGCTGCTCAGTTCGATCGGTGGCCACAACCGCGTCGAAGCCCAAGCCGAGTCGACGACGGTCGCACAGGTCTTTCCCTCCCTCGGCGGTCGCGCCCGAACGATCGTCATCGCTCCGGACGAAGTGCGGTTCCTCGGGGAGCTTCCGGGCGACGTCGACCCCCGGCTGGCCGCCGACGGGATCCGGGAGTTTCACCCGGACGTTGAACTGGTGTCGGAAGATCTCGTCTACTCGCCGCACCTGCTGTACGACGTCGTCGCCGACGCGCTCACCGAGCGCCAGCTCGCCGTGCTCGACGCCGCGTACTTCGGCGGTTATTTCGACACGCCGAGAACGAGCACCGGCGACGAACTGGCAGATCGGTTCGGCGTGACGCGACAGACGTTCAACCAGCACCTTCGCAAGGCCCAACGGACGGTGTTCCGTCACCTCTTCGAAAAGTCGGGTGCGGAGGCACGCTGACTGGTCAGCGTCCCCCCTTACCACGACGTCAGTCATAAGAGGGAGCCGTGAACGATAATACGACCGAATCCGATGTGACGTCCGCTGCGGGGCTCGGTGAGGACGTCGTGGGATACGACCCAACCGCCGACGCATCGTACGCCCGTTTCGGCACCGATTACACCACCGCCGTCATGGCGATCGTCGAGACCGTCGCGGCCGTTACGAACCGCAAGAGCGAGGATCTGTCGCCGCTGTTTGCGACCGTCGATCCCGAGGCGCTCGTCGACCTCGTGGCGTCGAACCGTGACACGCCCGTCGAGGTGACCTTTTCCTACGAGGGCTGCCAGGTGACGGTCTCGAGTCGCGGCACCGTCGCCGTCGAATCGCCGGACGAGTGAGCTCCAGGCGACGCTCGAGAATCGGGCTCCGAGTCCCGTCGGATCGGTCGCAAACGTAACCGACGGACTGAAGGTACCGTCTTTCGAGGATTGCGGTGATGGCCGACGAACTGAAGCGCCGTCTCGTCCACTCGAGCGGGGCGGGGCTGGTCGCGCTGTACCTCCTCGCTAGCTTCCTCGAGCTCGGACTTACCTGGGACCGGTTTCGCGTGCTGATGGTGATCCTCGCGCTCGGCGTCATCGGCCTCGAGTTCCTCCGACTACGTGTCGGGCTCGACTGGACGATCTACGACAAGCTCACCCGCGAGTACGAACAGGACCAGTTCGCCGGCTACGGCTACTACATGGTCAGCATGGCGGTCGCCGTGCTCCTCTTCCAGCCCGCGATCGCCCTTCCCGCCATGTTGATGCTGGCGATCGGCGACCCGATCAGCGGCGCGGTCTCGGACGACACCCTCAAGACCGTTAAGGGGCCGAAGGTGCTCGTGACGATGTTCGTCGTCAGCGCCGTTCTTGCCGCCCCCTTCCTCTACGAGGCACCCCTGGCCGTGCTCGCCGCGGCGGTGGGGGCGACGATCGCCGACGGCGTCAAGGTGCGGATCGGCGAGTTCATCGTCGACGACAACCTCACCATCCCGATCTACGCGAGCGTGCTGGCGTATCTGGCACTCGAGTTTCTGTAGCAACAAGTGGGTGCAAGGGTCGGTATTCGGAGTCGGTCGTCGTCGATCACGACCGCTCGAGGACGGCGACCACGCTCGAGGAATCACTCACGATTCCGGTCGTGGCGCGGTTGGGCCTTCCGAAGCAGGGGCCACCCAAGAGCCAGCAAACTGGCAAAAATGAGAATAAAGGCGGCACCGATCGACCCGCCCGACAGTCCGAAATAGGACAATCCGAACGTCCCGCCGATCGCCAGTGCGAGAACGGCTATGAGCACCGCGTGAACGCTCCCGAAAGCGCGGGTCGGGTTCGAATCGCCGTACATACCGGAGAGGTACATCATGTACGCAAATGTTTTGTGGAGGATCAGTCAATTATCCAAGGAACTTTGGCGAGTGGCGGTTACGATCCCTCGAGGTGAGAACCCTGCCGGCTGCGGCGCTCGCAAGACCGTAGGTCTTACGCGCACGCCGAAACTCGAAGGGTTCCTGGAACGTTGCCGAGACGCTCCGCGCCTCGTTCGGACGCTAAAACGCGAACCGCTCTGGGATCGGTGCACATCCCGCTCGTCCGTTCTTCGGATCGTTCACGGCTCCCCGTCGAGAACGCCGTTTACGGCCGCCGCCTCGCCCCGCCGCAGCAGTTCGGAGGCCGTCGAAACGGCACACTCGAGTTCGGCCGCGACGGCCTCGATTCCGTTCCGGCGCGGGACCTCGTAGTAGCCGAGCTCTCGAGCGGCCTCGAGCGCTTCGCGCTGGCGATCCGAGACGCTCCCGGAAACCGTCAGCTCGTCGCGGGCCCACAGCACGTCCAGCGAGACGCCGTCGGGAACCGTCTCGAGGATCGTCCCGAGGTCGTCGGGGTGGCCCACGAGCGTCAGCCGCATCGTCCGATCCGCACGAATCTCGATCGGCGGCACGACGACGACCGTCTCCTGTGCGAGCGCATCCAGCAGCGAGATTCCCTCGGGGCCGAGCTCCTGGCGCAGGTAGAGGAAGAAGCCGTCCTCGGCGGGCGTGAGTTCGTACTCGCGAACCCGCTCGCTGTCGGCGAGCAACGGCTCGTAGGCAGCCGGATCGCCGTCGACGAACGACGTGATCGTCTCGACGCCGTCGACGGCCTGCCCCCCGAGGATCAGCTCGCGCTCGAGGGCGGGCGACGAACAGATCCCCTCGTGGATCGGCGAGAGCGCGTGGCGGTCGTAGCGCAGTTCGATGCCGACGGACTTCACGGTCGGTCGTACGGACGGGATATACTTGAATGGCCGATAGGTTTCGGGAACACTGCGAACGTCGCTCGCGCGGACTATTTGGTATGGACGCTCGACCGTGGGGACGCCGAAGTCTCGCGCTGGGAACCGTCGTCGTCGCTGGCCTGGGCTACGCACAGTATCGCAGGCGTCGCGGGTCGGCAGCGAGCGACTCGAGATATATCACCGAGCGCCACGCGAGCGCGTTTCTCGTCCGCCGGCGCATCGACGGGGATCGGCTCGAGTCGGTTCGCGAAGCCGTTGTAGAGCGCTGTGCCGACCCCGACGATCCGCAATCGCTGCTCGGCCTCGAGGGTGCGACCACGGCCTCGCTGTTTCTCGACGCGGGCGACGATCCCGAACTGATCTGGTACGTCGAGGTGCCCCGCTCCGTGATGGTTGACTGGAAGGATCCCGAGTCGCGTGTCGACGCAGCGTTTCCCCTCGAGCACGACGCGATCGCCACCGGGGAAGCCCGCGTCGATCGGGAGTTACTGGTCCACGCGGTCAATCCGAATCGGCCTCGTAGCGCGACGGGGACCGACGACGGCCCGCTCGTCGTCAGCGGGGCGGAGCTCGAGAACGGCGTCGACGTCGACCTCGTCCAGTTACACCTGAAGCCGGGGCTGGCCGAGCGGCTCGCGGATCGGTTCGCCGGCCTCTCGCGGCGCGTCGCGGCGGGCGAGATCGACCTCGGCCCGATCGAACGCTGGAGCGGGGAGATGCTCGAGGCCGAGAACATGTACACCGAGTCGATCGTCCTCGAGCGCCGACCCGAGGGGTACGTCCTCTGTGGCTATATGGAAACCGAGGCGATGGGCGGTGTGTACGACGCCTACTACGACACTTGGAACCCCGTCGCTCGACTGTCGGAGCTGGTGTTCGGACGCGTGCTCGAGGAGCCACGACAGATCCTCGAGTACCCGCTGGGGACCGGGCTCGAGGTGCTCGCGCACGCGGTCGATCCGGACCGACCGCGGAAGCCACAGGAGTGTTGAGAGAAGGGGTTCTGTTCGACAGCGAGGCTGCCGACCTACCCGATCGGGGGTGCAGACTTTGACCGAGAGGTACGGAGTTGTATCGTAATTTCGACTTGGGAAGCATTCTGCTCGCACGAAACACATGGGATCGCCACGCCCTCCCCAGCCGACTCGTTCGCTCGTGGACTCGCTCACTCGCCCCTCGCGCGACATCGAGTCGCGTCTCGCTTCACTCGCCGCGACTCAGCGCGCGCCGCGGGGAGAGGTGGAAACCCGTTTCTTGCCCTACGCGTTCAGTCGCCAGATCTCGAAGTTGAGCACGGCAGCGAACGTGATCCAGGCGAGGTAGGGCACGAGCAGGGCAGCCGCGCGGCGATCGACCCGCCGGAAAGCGACGATGGTCGCGACGACAAGCACCCAGAGGGTGACGATGATCCCGAACGCGACGAGCAGCTGCTCGAGTGAGAAGAAGGCGGGCGTCCACGAGACGTTGACCGCCATCTGGACGACGAACAGGCCGAGGGCGAGTCGCCGACCGTCGCTGTCGCTACGCCAGACGAGCCAGAGCGCGACACCGAGCAAGGTGAACAGCAGCGTCCAGACGATCGAGAAGGCGATACCGGGCGGGTAGAACCACGGCTTGTCGAGCGCCTGGAACCAGGCCGTATCCGACGACGAGATCAGGGCGGGCGCGCTGCCGACGGCGTTGACCAGGACGACGACGCCGATCGCCGTGAGGATCGATCGCGGCTCCGGCAGACCGAGAGTGTTCCTCGAGGTTTCCATACGTCCTCGTCGAGATGCAGCCGCTTGGAGGGTTACGTTGCAACATACGGGGGCGGTACAGCAGCTCTGTCAGCAACGCTGGAAACCGATTTCGCGCTTCAGTTCGGCTCGAGTTCGCCGCGCACACTCGGACGCGTCGCTGTCACACCAGTATCCGGCTCCGGCATGGACTCGCCGATACCGCTCGTCGAGCAGGCGGGAGATGACGTCGTCGAACGTCTCTCCGTCCGCTCGTAGCGACTCAAGTTTCACGTAGGTCGCGTCGGAGACGCGGATTCGTTCGCTCACAAGACCGTCTTCACCCCGTTCCATCAAAGGATTTCCTTCCGGTTTCACTTTCACCCCGATACGCGAACCCTTATTCGCGGCGAGGATGAACGCCCGGCAATGGCAGCGACGGACGAGGACGGCGGCCAGCCGACGATCGACCACCCCCTGCTCGAGCCGAATTTCCTCGAGCGCCGGCTCTACCAGCTCAAGCTCGCGGGGACGGCCGCGAACCACCACACGCTCGTCTGTCTCCCGACGGGACTGGGGAAAACGACGGTGAGCCTGCTGGTGACCGCCCGCAGGCTCGAGGAGGTCGGCGGCACGTCGCTGATGCTCGCCCCCACCAAGCCCCTCGTCCAGCAACACGCCGAGTTCTACCGCGAGGCCCTCCAGATACCGGACGACGAGATCGTCGTCTTCACCGGCGACGTCAGCCCCGACGACCGGGCTGCACTGTGGGAGGAGGCGACGATCGTGATGGCCACCCCGCAGGTGATCGAGAACGACCTCGTCGGCTCCAGAATCTCCCTCGCCGACGTCACCCACTGCACGTTCGACGAGTGCCACCGCGCCACCGGCGACTACGCCTACAACTACATCGCCGAGCGCTACCACGCCGACGCGAACGAGCCGCTCGTCACCGGAATGAGCGCCTCGCCGGGCGGCGACGAGGAGGCCATTCTCGAGGTCTGTGAGAACCTCGGCCTGCAGGAAGTAGAGGTGATGACCGAGGAGGACGCCGACGTCGCGGAGTTCACCCACGACACCGACGTCGAGTGGGAACGGATCGACCTCCCCGAGGAGGTCCTCGAGATCCGCGACGCGCTAAACGAGGTGATCAAAGATCGCCTCGAGAAGTTAAAGGAGCTCGGCGTCGCGTCCTCGACCCAGCCCGACCAGTCCCAGAAGGACCTGAACCGAATGCGCGCGGAGCTCCAGAAGCTGATCAACAACGATCAGTCGGAGGGGTTCGAGGGGATGTCCGTCCACGCGGAGGTGATGAAGCTCCGCCAGGCCGTCACCCTCGTCGAGACCCAGAGCGTCGAGGCCCTCAGGCGATACTTCGACCGCCAGCGCAATCAGGCTCGCTCCTCGGGAGCCTCGAAGGCCAGCCAGCGGATGGTCTCCGACCCCCGGGTTCGGGAGTCGATGCGGAAGGCCGAGAGCTTCGACCAGCTCCACCCCAAGTATCGGAAGACGCGAATGCTGCTCGCCGAGACGCTCGGACTCGAGGGCGGCGAGCGCGTCATCATCTTCACCGAATCGCGCGACACCGCGGAGGCGCTGACCGACTTTCTGAGCGAGAGCTTCGACGCCAAGCGGTTCGTCGGCCAGGGCGACCGCGAAGGGAGCGACGGGATGACACAAAAGGAACAACAGGAGGTGCTCGACGCCTTCCGGGGCGGCGAGTTCGAGGTGCTGGTCTCGACGTCGGTCGCCGAGGAGGGACTGGACGTCCCCGAAGTCGACCTCGTGCTGTTCTACGAGCCCGTCCCGACGGCGATCCGGTCGATCCAGCGCAAGGGTCGGACGGGACGCCAGTCGGAGGGTCGGGTCGTCGTCCTGCTGGCCGAGGACACCCGCGACGAGGCCTACTTCTGGATCTCGAAACGTCGCGAGAAGGAGATGGAGTCCGAACTCCGGGAGCTGAAGGGGATGGCTGACGACCTCGAGGAGGAACTCGACGACGCCCAGCAGTCCCTGGCCGCGTTCGAGAGCGGAGCGAAAGTGGACACTGAAGGCGGAAAACCGCAGGAAGGGAGCGGATCTTCCAGCGGAAACGGGGGGGTTGGCGATCGACCAGGATTGCAGGAGTTCCGCGAGGAATCGACGGATTCGAGTAGCAGCGATGGGGAATCGAGCGACGACGAGTCGGACGACGACGAGGAATCCGACGGGCCGGACGGCGGCGATTCGGTATCGGAAGGAAGCGTCCAGACCCACGAGCCCCACGCCGAGGGCGAGACGGTCGAGGTCGTCGCCGACCAGCGCGAGATGGACGCCAACATCGCCCGCGAGCTCTCGAGACGCGAGGAGTACGAGGTGCGCCTCGAGACGCTGGAAATCGGCGACTACGTGCTCTCGGATCGGGTCGCCGTCGAGCGCAAGTCCGTCGCGGACTTCGTCGACTCGCTTGTCGGCGGCGACCGCTCGGTGTTCGAGCAGGTCGGCGCGATGGGCCGTCACTACGCCCGACCGATCGTGATCGTCGAAGGCGAGGGACTGTACGAACAGCGGGACGTCCATCCCAACGCCGTCCGGGGCGCGCTCTCGAGTCTGGCCGTCGACTTCGGCGCGAGCGTTCTCCGGACCGAAAGCGAGAGCGACACGACCGAACTGCTCGCGGTGATCGCCGGACGAGAGCAGGAGACCGCCGACCGAGAGGTGTCGGTCCACGGCGAAAAACAGGCGAAGACGATGGCCGAACAGCAGGAGTACGTCGTCTCATCGATCGCCGAGATCGGTCCCGTCACCGCCCGGGCGCTGCTCGAGGAGTTCGGCACTGTCGAGGCAGTGATGATCGCGACCGAGGACGAACTGACGGAAGCCGACGGCGTGGGCCAGGTCACCGCGGAGCGGATCCGCGACGTGATCGGCAGCGAGTACACCGGTTAACCGACGAGACGGCGAACGGTTCGTGGAAATTTCCGACTACAGCTTTCGGTGAATATGGACGGAAAATATATATCGGTCGCGTCTCGATTATCGAAGAGACAACCGACCCGCTCCCTCGGCAGTCGGGACGCGGGAACTCTCTCGTTCTCGGCCCGGGGAACCTGGGATCGGGCGAGTAGCGGAGGGGTGCTACAGAATGGGCGACGACACACACCGCGAGTACAGTCACGAAACCGGAGTCCGACGATCTCCGGGACGGATCCGAGTTCGATACACCGGCCTGCTTCGGCCGGAGAGCGATGCGTAGCGCTGCGTCCGGCTCCGGCACTCTCGCTGGACGGCTCCGCCAGGCGGTCGCGGATCGGGTCCGGATCGACACCCGGACGCTCGCGGTGTTTCGCATCCTCGCCGGACTGTTGATCGTCGCCGATCTGCTCTTGCGGAGTCGGAACTTCTCGTTTTACTATACGAACGACGGCGCCGTCCCCCAGTCGCTGGCCCAGGCGATGAGCTCCGAGGGGGCCATATCGATCTATCACTACACGACCGATCCGACCGTTATCGCCGGCCTGTTCGTGCTCCAGGGGTTGATCGCCGTCCAGCTCATCGTCGGCTACAAGACCCGGATCGCGACGATCCTCTCCTTCCTGCTCGTGGTCTCGCTCGACCACCACAATCCGCTGGTGTTGAGCTACGCCGACACGCTGTTCCGGCTCCTGTTGTTCTGGGCGATCTTCCTCCCGCTGGGCGAGCGGTGGTCGATCGACGCCGTCCACGCCGACCGCCAGCCCCGGGAGGGAATCGCCAGCGTCGCGTCGGCGCTCATTCTCGCCCAGATGGTCGTCATGTATATCGTCAACGGCTACCACAAGGCCCAGGACGAGCTCTGGACGAGCGGCGAGGCGACGCCGTTGATCATGGGGCTCCACGACACGACGTTCTTCCTCGCACCCTATCTCCGAGAGTTTCAGACGCTGCTCCAGATCGGCGGGTTGACGTGGTTCTACATGCTGATTTTCTCCTGGCTGCTGTTCGTGCTGCGCGGTCGACTGCGGATAGCCCTCGTCGGGATGTTCGTGGCCTCGCACGCCTCGTTCATCGTCACGGTACGGATCGGTGCGTTCCCCTACGTCGCGATCGCCGGCGTAATGCTGTTCCTCCAGGCGCAGTTCTGGGACGATCTGAAGGCGATCGCTCGCTTCCTCGAGCTCGATTTAGACCGGCTCGAGGCCCGGCGGGAACGCCTCGTGCGGTTCGCGAGACGCGTTCCGGACGTCCGAATCGGCGGCGAACGCCAGCGGCGCACGCGGGAGATCGGCTACAACGCGGCGATCGGCGTCGTCGTCCTGTCGATAGTGCTGTTCGTGGCCCTCTCCACGATTCCGTTCGGCGGCCTGGCCGACGAGGAGACCGTCGTCGAGGAACAGATCGAGGACCGCGCCCAGCAGTTGAGCATCGACCAGCCCGACTGGAGCGTCTTCGCGCCGACCCCGCGGACGAGCGACAGCTACTACGTCTTCCCGGCACAGACCGCCGACGGCGAGGTGGTCGACGTCTACAACGGCCAGGCGTCGGTCTCCTACGACCGACCCTACGAGGGGAGCCAGCTCCAGGCGCAGTACGGCTCCTACCGGGAGCGGTTCTACATGAACAGCGTCCGCCGCGGCGGGATCCAGGGAACCAACGACGCCGACGAGTATCTGGCCGACTACATCTGTGCGAGCTGGGAGGACGAACACGGAACGGAGCTTACCCACGTCAACATGTATCAGGTGGTCGAGAGCGTCGGCATGGACACCGTGAGCGATCCCGAGGACCGCGATCGAGACGTCAGACCGGTCTCCGCACACGGCTGTGGAGACAACGAGCCGACGGAGATTCAGCCACCCGACTTCTGAGGACCGAGCCGTCGAATCCTCGGGATCGAGACCCCGATCGGAATTCTGAACTGCGAGCGCTCCGAACTGGTACCCGATGAGCGAGGAGATCCCCGAGGACGCGCCGATCGTCCTCTTCGACGGCGTCTGTAACCTCTGTGCCGGCTTCGTCCAGTTTATTGTGCCGCGGGACGACGAGGAGGTCTTTCACTTCGCGTCGCTGCAGTCCGACGTCGGCCAGCGGCTGCTGACCGACCACGGTCTCGCCGAGGATCACCTCGATTCGATCGTCCTGATCGAGGGCGAGGACGCCTACGTCAAGTCCGCAGCCGTCCTCCGGATCGGCGAGCATCTCGGCGGCGTCTACGCGCTCGGGCGACCGCTACGATATCTCCCGCAACGACTGCGGGACTGGGGGTACGACGTCGTCGCCGCCAACCGGTACCGGGTGTTCGGCAAGAAAGATCAGTGTATGATGCCGACCGGAAACGTCCAGGAGCGGTTTCTCGACTAACGCAGCGTCTCGAGGGTTTCTCCGGCCTCGCGGGCAGCCTCGAGACACTCCCGGGCGTAGCGGGGATCGTCCGTCTCGCTCGCCTCCCGTGAGAACTTCTCGAGGGCGGCGACCAGCGAGGCGCGGGCGTCCTCGAGGTCGCCGGCTCCCGACGACGCTCGCGTTCGCGAGTCGATCGGCCGTCGCGACGGTTCGGCGGGGCGTCGCGACTCGTCGTGGTGTCGGTCGCGCTGTGCTCGATCGGACTCCGGATCGCGAGGCGGGTCGTCCTGGGACTGCGTTCTGACCTCTCCGTCGGCCGTCGAGCTCGACGGCGGCGAGGACGGGCGTGCGCTCGCGTCGCCTGCCGGATCGGTGTCGGCGGTCTGGCCCTGGCCCGGACGCTCGGGTGCCGTCTCGGGCCCGTTCTCGTCGGTCTCGGACCGCGTGCCGTCGATCTCGGGCTGGGGTCGATCCGACTCCTCGTCGGTGGTGGCGTCGGCGTCGTCCTGTGGAGCCGCGTCCTCGGCCGGCTGGGCCTCGAGCTCCGTTCCCTGGACGGCGTCGGGGTTGCCGTGACAGCTCGGACAGAACGTCGTCCCGTTCTGCTGGAACAGCGGGTCGCCGCAGGTGCCACAGTGGCTGTTGGTCATCGTCGCTCCCTTGAGCAGGAGGTCGCTCATCCGCTGGGTAGCCTCCCGATCGGCCTTGTCGCGCTCGTACTTCTCACGAAGCTTCTCGCGCTCGGCTTCCTTGTCGAAGTCGCTCATACCCGTCGAAAGGCGCCCGAGCGTCGAAAAAGCTGCGACAGGAGCTCAGTCGATCCAGCGGTGCATCCCCTTCGACGCGGGACGGAGCTCCTCGTAGCCGAAGCGCTCGTAGAAGCCGTCGACGTCGGCGACCAGGTTGACGTACGCCTCCGGGGGCGCCTCGCGCTCGAGGTATGCCTCGAGTCGCTTCATAATTCGCGTCCCGAGTCCTCGGCCCTGGTGGTCCGGGTGGACCGCCATGTCGCAGACCTGATAGACCGTACCGCCGTCACCGACGAGCCGTCCCATTCCGACGGTCTCGCCGGTCGGCTCGTGAATCGCGATCGCGGCGTGGATCGAGTTCGGCAGTCCGCGCTCGATCCCCTCGCGGGAGCGCGAGGACATCCCGGTCACCTCCCGCAGGCGGGCGAACGTGTCCGGGTCGGGGAGCCGTTCGTGTACCGTGTACGGATCGCTGTCGTCGCTCACGCTCGAGGATAGCCGGGACGGAAAAAAGGGGTACCGATCAGATCCGGAGGTGGGCCGGGGGGTCGACGACCTCGAGTTGCTCGAGCAGTTCGAGCCGGTCCTCCTCGAGCCAGACCTCGGCGATCTCGCCGTCTTCGATCCGGTACATGGCCATGCCGGTCCACTCCGCGACGTGGCCCGTCGGCTCCACGTCGCGGTACTCGCCGGTGTGAGTCCCGCTGACCGCATACCGGACCGCGACCAGATCGCCCTCGGTGACCATCGCCTCGGTCGTCCCCGAGTAGTCCGGGAACGGCTCGAAGTGCGCCTCGAGCTTCTCGAGAAGTTCGTCGACGCCGTGGAGTTCGTCGTGGATGCCGTGCTCAACCACGTCCTCCGCGAGGAGTTCCGACAGGGCCTCCCGATCCCGGTCGTTGAACGCGGCCAGATACTGGCGAACGAGTTCCGTGTTGGATTCGGTCTGGGTTGCCATGCTCTCACCTCGTGATCGCTCCGGGCGGTCGGTCGCTTCCGCCGTTCCGGAACGTCGGTTGTAGAGTCGACGTTTCGGGTGTTATCTGTTATCGTCCCTCACGGAGACAGTCCGGACGACGAGACTCGAGGAGAGGCTCAGTCCGAAACTGCGGCTTCGACGGCGTCGACCGCGGCCTCGGGCGTCTCGACGGCGTCGACGCCGGGCAGGTCGTGGGTCTCGAGGCCGACGACGGGGCGGTCGTAGACGCCGGCGAAGCCGATCTCCGAGAGGGTGCCGTGGCTCCCCGCGAGGGCGATCACCGCCTCGCCGTTCAGCGGGACGAGCGCGTTCCTGGCGTGACCGAGCCCGGTCGCGATCGGAACGTCGACGTACTCGTTCGCATCGTCCGGTCGCTCCGTCGGGAGGATGCCGACCGTCGATCCGCCTTCGGCTTTGGCGCCGCGACAGACCGCCTCCATCGTCCCGCCGAGCCCGCCACAGACGACCGTGTGTCCCCGACGGCCGAGCTCCCGACCGACGGCCTCGGCCCGGGCAGTCGCTTCACTCTCGATCCGTCCGCCGCCGATGACGCTGACGCGCATGCTCGAGGGAGCGACGGCAAGCGGGAAGACCGATTCGGTCCCGAGCTACGGCGACGGGCGCCGAGAACGAGCGACGAGGATCGCGGCGAGGACGAGCCCGCCGGTCGGAAGCGCCGCGAGCGCGACGAACAGGAGAGCCGTACCGCCGTAGGTGAGCGCGATTCCGGCGATCGACGCACCCGCGGCGCCGATCCCGAACACGCCGAGGTAGGTGTAGCCGAACGACAGTCCCTGGACGTCAGCGGCGACGTACTCGCCGATAAGCGCCTGGTGGATCGGTGCCTCCATGAAGACGAAAAAGCCCAGCAGCGCACAGATCGCGACCGTCGCGAACAGGCCGAACGACGTGACGACGGGGAACGACAGCGAGACGACGATCAGCGCGAGGAAGACGGCGACGATCGTTCGCTCGGGCGAGCGGCTGTCGCTCAGCCGTCCGCCGGCGTACTGGCCCGCGGCGCCGACGAGCAGCAGGCCGGCGTAGGCGTACTGGCTCGGTTCGACGGTCTCACCCGCGATTTCAACCGGCTCGAACACCGGTAGCCCCGCCAGCACGTCGGGGAGGAACGTGAACAGCCCGCGGTAGTACGTTCCCGCGAGAACGGCGATGGCGAAGACGAGCAGGAAGCTGCCGACGAACAACAGCCGCGACTGCGCGACGATCGCCGAGAGGCCGTCGGCGTCGCTCGCCGTCGACTCGTCGGGATCGATCGCCGTCCGCTCGGCGAACTCGAGCCGGCCCGCGACGAGGATCGCGAGGACGGCGGGGACGGCGAACAGTCCGGCGACGAGCCGCCAGTCCAGAACCGTAAGCAAGAGCGCGGCGACGAGGGGGCCGACGGCGGTGCCGACGTTACCGGCGACGCCGTGGTACGCGAGGACGGTTCCCTGGCGCTCCGAGCCGCGGGTGATCAACGACAGTCCTGCGGGATGGTACAGACTGGCTGCAGCACCCCAGAGTACGAGCGCGAGCGCGAGCAGCGGGAGCGACGGTGCGAGCGCGATCAGCACGAACCCCCCACCCATCCCGGCCATCGAGAGGACGACGAGTCGCTTCGAGCCGTAGGAGTCCGCGAGCGCGCCGCTGGGGAGCGCCCCGATACCGATGAGCGCGTAGCCGACGGCGACCACCGTCCCGAGGACGGCCGCGGAAACGTCGAACGCCTCGAGCCAGACGACGACGAACAGCGGGATCGTCAGCTCGTAGAGGTGGAACGTCGCGTGGCCGAGCATGGTAAAGCGGGCGATTCGGCGATCGTTCCGATCCATGAGACCGATAGCTCGAGGGAGAGGTGATAGCAATTGTGAAAGCGTCCGGACTCGGCCGACTCGGTCGACGGCCGAGCCCGACGGCGTATTTCGACGATTGACGTATAATCCATCGTCAGTCTCGGGCGAGCGTGGACGATCCGACGGATTTAACGCCTGGGATGGTGCAGTTTCACGTGGTATGACGAAAGTTAGCGTAGTCGGCGCGGCCGGCACGGTCGGGGCCGCCGCAGGCTACAACATCGCGCTCCGAGACATCGCGGACGAACTCGTCTTCGTCGACATCCCGGATCAGGAGGATACGACGATCGGCCAGGCCGCCGACACGAACCACGGCGTCGCCTACGATTCGAACACGACGATCCGAAAGGGCGAGTACGAGGACACCGCCGGTTCGGACGTCGTCGTCATCACGGCCGGGATCCCGCGCCAGCCCGGCCAGACCCGGATCGATCTGGCCGGCGACAACGCGCCGATCATGGAGGACATCGGCTCCTCGCTGGCCGAGCACAACGACGACTTCGTCACCGTCACCACCTCGAACCCCGTCGACCTGCTCAACCGCCACCTCTACGAGGCCGGCGACCGCGCGCGCGGGCAGGTGGTCGGCTTCGGCGGTCGGCTCGACTCCGCCCGCTTTCGCTACGTGATCGCCCAGCGCTTCGACGTCCCCGTACAAAACGTCGAGGCGACGATCCTCGGCGAACACGGCGATGCGCAGGTTCCCGCCTTCTCGAAGGTGCGAGTGAACGGGAAGGATCTCGAGTTCACCGACGACGAGAAGGCGGAGCTGCTCGAGGAACTCCAGACCTCGGCGATGAACGTCATCGAAAAGAAAGGCGCCACCCAGTGGGGCCCCGCGACGGGCGTCGGCCACACCGTCGAGGCCATCCTCCGCGATACGGGCGAGGTGCTCCCCTGCAGCGTCGTCCTCGAGGGCGAGTACGGCCACGAGGACACCGCCTTCGGTGTCCCGGCCAAGCTCGGCGCCGACGGCGTCGAGGAGATCGTCGAGTGGGACCTGACCGAGTTCGAGCGCAACCAGCTCGGCGAGGCCGCCGAGAAGCTCTCCGAGCAGTACGACGAGATCGCGTAGTCGGTTCGTCTCGAACTGCAACTCGACCGTTTTTCGCACGGACATCCGACCGAAACGATCAACTGGCCGTTCGGAGCTTCACTGCGCGTGACGGGGTGCGACGCCGTGCTCTTCGACAGCAACGGCGTACTCGTCGACGTGCGTCGACATCTCCTACGGCCGCGAGATGACCGTCGAGAGCCTTCGGCTGAAGAAACCGGACGCGCACTACCTCGAGCGCGCACTCGAGAATCCGACGGCGCCACCGGAGTCGGTGCTCTACGTCGGGGACAACGAGAGCGATATCGTCGCGGCCGAACGGGCCAGCCTCGAGTCGGCGTTCGTTCGCCGATCGCACCGTCACGACGCCCACCTCGAGATCACACCGACCGACGAGGTCGAGGGCCTGTACGGGTTGAATCGGCTGATCCACAGGTAGCGGATCGAGGAGCGGTCACCGCTTTCGGACCCGCATCTCGACGGGGCCGGGATCGAGCGAGACTTTCGGCGTGGGGTCGATCGACTCCGTCACTCGCTCGAGGTCGACGCGTCGAACCATCGTCGCCAGCGAGAGCTGGAGTTCGGTCATCGCGAACCGCATCCCGATGCAGTGGTGCGAGCCGCTGCCGAAAGGGAAGTAGGCGTACTCGGGGCGGTCGTCGGGATCGGCGAGGACGGATCGCTCGTCCCCGTCCGCGTCCTCGCCGTTCGCCACCCATCGGCCCGGCCGGAACGCGTCCGGATCGGCCCACCATCGCTCGTCGCGGTGGATGCCGTACATGTTCAACTGGACCGTCGTTCCCGGACCGAGCCGGTAGCCGGCGAGCGCGGTCTCCTCGTGGGGCTCGCGCTGCAGGAACGGCAGCGGCGGGTAGAGGCGCATCGCCTCCCGGCCGACGGCCTCCGTGACCGTCAGGTCGGGCAGGTCAGCGAACGTCGGATCCCGGTCGCCACAGACGGCATCGACCTCCCGCTCGAGTCGCGACCGAACGTCCTCGGCGTCGTCGTCGGCCAGCAGCCAGCAAGCGTAGGTCAGCGCGGTCGCCGTTGTCTCGTGGCCGGCCAGCAGGAACAGCTGCAACTGGTCGGTGATCTCCTCGACCGACGGCCTCGAGCCGTCGGGGTAGTCGTTCATCGCGAGCAAGGAGAGTAAGTCGTCGCCGTCCGCGTCGGACTGGCGACGTTCTGCGACCAGCCCTTCGACGAGCGCCTCGACGTCGGCCGTCGCGCGACGGTACTCGCGTTCGGCCCGGTTCGGAATCCACGTCGGCAGTACGGCACGAGCGCCGAAGAACTCGCTGTCGCTGTACGCGCCCATGGCGTGGACCCAGCGTCGCACGCGATCGGCGCGTCCGTCCCCGAACTCGAGATCGAACAGCGACCGCGTCAGCGCTCGTAGCGTCAGTGTCGACATCGCCTCTCGAACGTCGACGGCTTCGCCGTCCGACCAGCTCTCGACCAGCCGTGTGGTTTCCGCAACCATATCGTCGGCGTAGCTCCGAATTCGCGCCGGCGTGAAGGCGTTCTGGAGGAGCAGACGCTGGCGGCGCCAGCGCTCGCCCTCCGCGAAGAACAGTCCCTCGACGTCGAGCAGTTCGCCGAACTCGTGTTCGAACTCCCCGCGCCAGAACTCGTCGTCGCGGGCGACGACAACCTCCTCGACGAGCCCGGGGTCCGAGACGACCACGAACTCGCGGCCAAAGGCCTCGTACCGGGCGACGTCGCCGTACTCGCGCATCGAGGAGAGGAACTCGATCGGGTCGCGAGCGAACGCGAGGGTGCTGTCGACCAGTGGAAGCCCGCGCGGACCGGGCGGCGGCGTTCCGATCACCGCTCGCGTCGGTCCGGTGTCGTCGTCCGCGTCGGTCGTCGGCTGGTCACGGTCGTCCGACGTCGTGCGCGTCTCGCTCATACCCGCTTCTTCGAAGCGAACGAGTGTCGGTGCTCTCCCGAAGCACTGAACTTCTTTATATTATCTCGTCGAACGACCGGTATGCAGTCGGCAGACCTCACGCTCCGGCTTCCGCCGTCGATGCAACTGCCGGCGCCCGAGGAGCCACTCGAGTCGTTCCGGCGCGAGGAAGTGCTCTCCTGGGAAGTCGACGAAGAGTCCGAAACCGTGCGCTTTCTCTCGCTGATCGTCGGCGACCCCGGCGCACTCGGAAACCTGGCCGAGGATCTCGACTCAGTTCGCCGGTACGACGTCACGCCGATCGATACGGACACGTTCTACGGCTACGTCGAGATGGACCTGCGGGCGGCCGACGCCACCCTGCTGGGAACGTTCGACGTTCCCGGGCTGGTGGTCGTGCCGCCGATGGTCTACACTGGTCGGGAGAACGTCCACGTCACCGTCCTCGGAGAGCCCGAAGCCATGTCGGGGCTACTCGAGCGTGCCCCCGACGGCGTCGACGTCGAGGTCACGCGCGTGAGCGAACACCAGCGCCGCTCGGAGACCCTGGCCGGCCGACTCACGGCCAGACAGTTCGAAGCGCTCGAGGTCGCCCGCGACGCAGGCTACTACGAAATCCCCCGGAGCGGCGAACTCGCGACGGTAGCCGAGGAGCTCGAGTGTTCCGAGAGCGCGGCGTCGACGCTGCTGCGGTCGGCGGAGAGGGAGCTGGTCGATGCGGCGCTACGGCGGTAGAAAAGCGGCCGGTCAGGGAATCAACTGCTCGCCGTCGTCGTCGTAGATCGTGATCGCGTCGACGGGACAGGTCCGGGCCGCGAACTTCGCGTCGAGTTCGGCCTCCTCGGGCACCTCGCGGACGAAGAGTCCGTCCTCGACTTCCTCGCTGTCCTCGAGGATCGCCTTCCCCGCCGACTTGTCCTTCTCGAAGGCGTCCCACTCGGCGACACACTGGTACATCCCGATACAGGTCTCCTCGTCGAACTCGACTCTCATGGCCGAGAGTTGGACTGATCGTCGTAAATCGTTAGCGGTCGTGGCGACCGAGCGTCGGGCTCCCGACCCTCCCCTCGCTCTGGGACGGAATGTGTTCGACAGCCTCCATTTTCTGATATATTTCGACCGACGACTGTCCCGATCGAACAGGATACGGCTTATACCGTCGAGGATCTAAGTAAATGAATGATCATGAAAGATAGTCTCGAGGATCTCTCCGCGCTCGCGGACGCCGTGTCCGAGCACGACGTCGACGAACTCCTCGGACTTCTCTCGACGCGGGAGGTCCGCATCACGCTCGCGTACCTGTACGATCACCCGAACGCGACAGTCGACGAACTCGCCGCTGCCATCACCGGCTCCGTCGCCGCCGAGGACGGCCGGATAGGCGGCGAGTCGGAGTACGAGCGAGCGTACATTTACCTCCATCACTCGGTCCTCCCCCGGCTCCAGGACCACGGGCTGATCGGGTTCGATCCGGTCGACGGGACGGTCGAGGAGGTCGACGTACCGCCGGCCGTCTACGACGTGCTCGGGGTCGGTGAATGAGTCTCGAGACGCTCGACGAAGCGCTCGAGCGCGCCGAAGCCGACCGAAAGCGACTCGAGGTACACGCGAGCGATAGCGACGTCGCGGTCGACCTACAGCGCCAGTTCACGAGCCGGAACGTCGCGGTCGAGTACCGCCGAGCCGCGGCGTTCGAGAACGGGTTCGTGGTGATCCGCGATTCCGACGGCGAGTTCCGAGGCGCGCTGGGTCTCGAGGGGTTCGACGCGATCCTCTCGCCGGAGATCCACCCGCCCTGGACGCTCGAGGAGACCGACGTCGACCTCCGGGAGCTGCTCGACTTTCTGGATGGGACGCCGTTCGCCTCGGCCGGTCGGCGACAGCTGCTCGCGGTCTCGCGGGAGATCGAGGAGCGAGCGTGGCGAGTCGCCGACGGCACCCTGTACGCCGGCTTCCAGCGCGAGGCGGCGTTCGCCGATCAGCTCGCGGTGTACGAGCGCCTGGCGGCTCGGGGAACGCTCTCGGTAACGGCGTTTCTCGACGACGCGTGGGACGCGCCCCTCGAAGGGCCGTCGGTGGTCTCCGCGTCGGGCGAGATCGGTCGGTTCTGGTTCGTCGTCTTCGAGGCCGCCGACACCGACCGTCAGAGCTGTGCGCTGGTCGCCGAGGAGCGCCAGCCCGGGGAGTACGACGGCGTCTGGACGTACGATCCCGCGTTCGTCGGCGAACTGATCGATCACCTCGAGGGAAGCTACGAGGTTCCGGAAGCGTAGCCGCCCTTCGATCCGAGAGGCGATGGCCCGCCGAACGACAGCCGCGGTGAACGAACGTTTTTGTCCTGCGAGAGTGAGTGTCTTTCCACCGAATGGTCGCTCTGTCGTTCGCCGTTCTCGTTGGAACCGCCATCGTCACCTGTCTGTTCATGGCGTGGGTGCTGGGGGCGAACAGCAACTCGCCGCCGTTTGCACCCGCCATCGGCGCGAACGCGATCTCGACGATGCGGGCGGCGTTCGTCATCGGCCTGCTCGCGGCTGCCGGCGCGCTCATGCAGGGCGGGAGCATCTCCGAGACGGTCGGTGCGGATCTCATCGACGGCGTCACGATCACACCCCTTGCGGCCACGGCCGGACTGATGACCGCCGCGACGTTCATGGCGGTCGGGATCTACACCCGATACCCGATCCCCGCGGCGTTCGCGACGACGGGCGCGATGGTCGGCGTCGGCCTCTCGCTGGGCGGCGATCCGGCGATGGCAACCTACCAGCGCCTCGGCACCTTCTGGTTGCTGGTGCCGTTTATGTCCGGCGGGCTGGCGTACGCGACGGCAATCACCCTGCGTCGAGACGACATCCCCGAGTCCGTCGGAGTCCCGCTGCTCGCGGGTATCGTCGGCGCGATCGTCGCGAACATCCGGCTCGGCGTTATCCCCGACCCGACGGCTGACCAGGGGACTCTCGCGAGGTTCGTCTCCCGCCAGTTCGGCGGCGGGCCGGTGCTGGTCGGAGACGTCGACCTCGGCACCGTTCTCGTGACGGTCGTCGTCGGCGCCCTCGCGTTCTTCTGGGTCCGCAAGCGAGTGCTCGACTCCGTCGAGGACGGCATCCGATCGTTCCTGCTCGTCCTCGGCAGCATCGTCGCGTTCTCCTCGGGGGGATCGCAGGTCGGACTCGCGACCGGTCCCCTCGAGAATCTGTTTCGGATCGAACTCGGACTGCCGGGAATCACGCTGCTCGCGCTGGGGGCCGCCGGGATCCTTGCCGGCGCCTGGATGGGCGCACCGCGACTGTTACAGGCCACATCGCGGGAGTACGCCCAGCTCGGGGTGCGGCGCTCGATTGCGGCGCTCGTCCCTGGGTTCGTCATCGCCCAGCTGGCGATCGCACTCGGCATTCCGATCTCGCTGAACAACATCATCCTCTCGGGAGTCATCGGCGGCGGGCTGGCCGCGGGCTCGGCCGGCGTCTCGAAACGGAAGATCGGCTTTACCGTCACGTTCTGGTTGCTGACGCTGGGGAGTTCGATACTCGTCGGCTACGGGCTCTATCGAGCGCTCGCAGCGGTCATCGGCGGCTGATCTCACTCGAGCACCGTCACCGGGCGATCGATCCGTTCGACGACCGTCGCGGCGATTCCGCGGCCGAGAACCCGTCTGAGAAGCCCCGACGACGTGCGGTCGTGGCCGTGCATGACGACCTGATCGACGTCGTGGTTTGTCGCGTATCGAGGAACGACCGTCCCGGGTCGGCCCGCCGCGGTTTCGATCCCGACTCGGTCGGTCGCGGACGGATCGGCGATCGACGCGAGCAGTCGGGTCGCGCAGTCTCGAGCCTCGTCGGCCCGGGCCTCGTCGCGCTCGAGCACTCCCCCTTCGCTCATCGGCGCGTCGAGCGGCGTGACCACCGCGAGTAGCGTGACGTCGGCCTCGGGAAACGTCTCGAGGGCGTAAGTGAGGGCCTCGTCCTCTCGCGGTCGACCGAACGTGGGAACGAGGACGCGGTCGGGATCGGCCATGTCATCGGTTTCGAGCGCCACCGCAATCGGTCTGTCGCCCATGGACGGTGCGCCAGCGTGGACGAGCCACCGAACCGACGGAGTAGACCGGGCTCGAGGGAGTTCCTCGCCCGTCCTTGCTGGCGTTCGGTCTCGGAACGGTTGGTGGATCGGTATAGACTCGCGACGTCTCACCGGCAGCGGGGGGAGCTCCGGGAGTGAACCCGAGCCCGGAGGTGGTTCGTCGGTGCCCCGAGTCCCCGAAGACGACAGTTTAAACCGCAGGACGCGCCAACTGCGGGTAATGAACATCGAGGAGCTGTCGGGGCTCCCGCCCGGCGCCGTCGAGCACTTCCGCAGCGAGGGGATCGAGGAGCTCTACCCGCCCCAGGCCGAGGCCGTCGAGGCCGGCGCGACCGAGGGGGAGAACCTCGTCGCGGCCGTCCCCACGGCGAGCGGGAAGACCATGATCGCCGCGCTGTCGATGCTGTCGGCGATCGAGCGCGGCGGGAAGGCACTGTACATCGTGCCGCTGCGGGCGCTCGCCAGCGAGAAACGCGAGGAGTTCGCGGCCTACGAGTCGTTCGGCGTCGACGTCGGCGTGACCACCGGCAACTACGAGTCGACCAGCGACTGGCTCGCCACGAAGGACATCGTCGTCGCCACCAGCGAGAAGGTCGACTCGCTCGTCCGCAACGGCGCGAGCTGGCTCTCCGAGCTCACCTGTGTCGTCAGCGACGAGGTTCACCTCATCGACGACCGCAACCGGGGGCCGACGCTCGAGGTCACCCTCGCCAAACTGCGCCGTCTCAACCCCGACCTCCAGACCGTCGCGCTGTCGGCCACGGTCGGCAACGCCGACGAAATTGCGGCGTGGCTCGACGCCGAACTCGTCGACACCGACTGGCGGCCGATCGACCTGCAGATGGGCGTCCACTACGGCAACGCCCTGAACTTCGACGACGGCTCGACCCGCGAGGTGCCCGTCGAAGGGAGCGAAAAGCAGGAGGCCGCCCTCGTCCGCGACATCGTCCAGGAAGGCGGGTCCTCGCTCGTGTTCGTCAACTCGCGGCGCAACGCCGAGGCCGCAGCCCGGCGGCTGGGACAGGTGACGAGCCGGGAGCTGACCGACGACGAACGGAACGACCTCGCCGAACTGGCCGAGGAGATCCGCGACGACAGCGACACCGAGACGAGCACGGACCTCGCCGACTGCGTCGAGCGAGGGTCGGCGTTCCACCACGCCGGCCTCTCGAGCACCCAGCGCTCGCTCGTCGAGGACGCCTTCCGCGAGCGCCTGCTGAAGGTGATCTCGGCGACGCCCACCCTCGCCGCAGGGGTGAACACTCCGGCCCGGCGAGTCATCGTCAGGGACTGGCGGCGATTCGATCCGAGTGCGGGTGGAATGGCCCCGCTCGACGTCCTCGAGGTCCACCAGATGATGGGCCGTGCCGGACGACCGGGGCTCGACCCCTACGGTGAGGCCGTGTTGCTCGCGAAGAGCCACGACGAGAGCGAGGAGCTGTTCGACCGCTACGTCTGGGCCGACCCCGAGCCCGTTCGCTCGAAGCTCGCCGCAGAACCCGCGCTGCGGACCCACGTGCTCGCTACGATCGCCTCAGGCTTCGCCCGCACGCGAGAGGGATTGCTCGAGTTCCTCGAGGCGACGCTGTACGCAAGCCAGTCATCGGAGGCGGGTCGGCTCGAGACGGTGACCGACAGCGTGCTCGACTACCTCGAGCGCAACGATTTCGTGGAGCGCGACCGCGGTGACGGAGGGGCTGACACCGGCGCGTTCACGACCGCAGCCGACCTCGCGGACAGTGGCGGACGAAGCGAAGACCTCGAGGCCACCAGCCTCGGCCACACCGTCTCGCGGCTCTACCTGGATCCGATGAGCGCCGCGACGATCGTCCACGGACTCGAGGACGCCGACGATCGACCCACCGCGCTGGGACTCTATCAGCTGATCTCCCGCACGCCGGATATGTACGAGCTCTACCTCCGTTCGGGCGAGGACGAGAAGTTCGGCGAACTGTACTACGAACGCGAGACCGAGCTGCTCGGCGACGCGCCCAGCGAGTTCGAGGAGGACCGCTTCGAGGACTGGCTCGCGGCCCTGAAGACGGGGAAACTGCTCGAGGACTGGGCCGAGGAGGACGACGAGGAACGGATCACCGAACGGTACAAGATCGGGCCGGGCGACCTGCGCGGGAAGGTCGACACCGCCGAGTGGCTCCTCGGCGCGGCCGAGTCGCTGGCCGCGGAGATCGACAGCGAGTGGACCGTCGCGGTCCGCGAGGCCCGCGCCCGCGTCGAACACGGCGTCGGCGAGGAGCTGCTCGAGCTCGTCTCGGTCCGCGGCGTCGGGCGCAAACGCGCCCGAGACCTGTACGAGGTCGGCATCCAGACGCCCGCCGACCTCCGCAGCGCGGACAAGTCGGTCGTTCTCGGCGCACTCAAAGGCAAGAAGACGGCCGAGAACATCCTCGAGAACGTCGGCCGCGAGGACCCCTCGATGGACGGCGTCGAGGCCGACGCGTCGGCCGCGGCGACGGACTCGAGCGACGACAGCACTGCCGAGACGGAGGCGACCGCGACCGACGACGAGGAGAGTCAGTCCAGCCTGGGTGATTTCTGATGGAGTCCCTCGAATGCGTTCTCGACGTCGACGACCTCGATTCGTTCGTCGCCGAGATCGGCGAGATCGGCGAGACGCACGGAACCACCCTGCAGGCGTTCGACGCGCGCTACGTCGCCGGGCCTCGCCACCTCGAGCGCGCCGTCGAGCTCGCGGACCGATCGATCGATCGCGGCGAGAACGTCGCCCGCGACCGGGCCGTCGAGATCCTGCTGTACGCCGCCGGGCGCCGCCAGATCGATCGGGCGCTCGAGATGGGCGTCGGCGAGGGGCGAAACCGGGCCGTCGTCCTCGCGGACGGGGGCGAGGAAGCCGCGGCGCTCGAGGACGTCCGGGAGCTCGCGGCGTTCGCCGGCTCGGAACCGACCCTCGAGGCGCCAGACGAGGACGTCCTCCAGGAGTTCTTCGAGATACCGGACCGCGAGCGCGCGGCGACCGACGCCTCGCTGGGCGCGCTGGTCCGCGAGCGGGTGGCGCTGCTCGAGGTCGAGAAGTAACCGGCGTCGCCGTCCCCGCTCTCGGACCGTCTCGGAGACGAGAGTCGGTGGGGATATTTCACCACTCCTCCGAAAGAATATATCGATCGAGCTCGGTTGGCTCGTCATGAAACGGTATCTTCAACTCGTTCTCGCGGTCGGTCTCTGCGCTGCAACTGCGCTCGGAGGACTCGCCGCGGCGGGTGTGCTCGGTCTCCCCGACGCCGGCCTCGAGGACAACGCGTGGGGCGAGGTGGAAGACGAACGGATCGAGGTGATCACGGCCGTCTGGGTCGACAACCCTAATCCGGGCGTCGAGGTCGACGATCTGAGCGTCGAGTACGACCTCGCGATGAACGACGTGGCTCTCGCGACTGGGTCGGCCGACGACGTCGCGGTTCCGGCGGGGAACTCGACGACTGAGCTTCGGACCGACCTCGAGTACGATCGGCTACCGTCGTGGTGGGCCTCGCACGTCCGAAACGGCGAGACAAGCGCACTCGAAGTCGACCTGACGGCCCACGCGACGGTCGGACCGCTCTCGGGATCGCCCGCCCACACCCACGAGGACGAGGTCGAGACCGACCTCGAGCCGATGATCGAGGAGACGCTCGCCGAACAGGAGGGAGAGCACTCGCTCTCGCCGGTCGACTCCGGAACTGGAGCGGTCGAACCGACCGTCGAAATTCGGGACACCGACGCCGAGTGGGGTGAGGTGACCGACGAACGAACGGAGCTCTACCTGACCTACGAGATCCACAACCCGAACGTCCATCCGCTGCCGACGCCCGCGATGACCGGCGAGATGGCGTTCAACCAGCGGTCGGTCGCCGAGTGGGACGCCCACGAGGTCGAGCTACTCCGCGGGACCTACGATACGAACATCCCGCCCGGAGAGAGTCGGGAGATCACCTTCGTCGTCGAGCTGGACAACGACGAGGTGGTCGACTGGTTCGCGACCCACGTCGACGGCGACGAGTTCACCGACGCCGAGATCCGCGCGCAACTCGCGATGAACGTCGACGGCGAGACGGTGACCGTTCCCGACGACGAGGAGGCGATCCGCTGTGAGTACGGCGTGTGGACCGACATCTTCGTCGACCAGAAAAGCGAGATCGTGCGAGAGCAGTGTGAACTCCTCCCCTGGGCGAGCCCCGACGACGAGACCCTCGAGGAGCTCGGTGCGACGGTCGACCTGACCGAAACCGATCGAGAGCAAGCCGGGACGATCGGCGATGAAACGGTCGATTCCGACAAGAACGGCGACGAGCCGATCGCGGTCGATTCCCGATCCTGAGCGCCCGGCCGGTCGGTCAGTCGTTCGCGACCTCGAGCCGTCGCTCCCGGGACTCCCGCAGCCCGTCGCAGATCCCGCCCTGGCTCGACATGTTGACCTGTGCGAGCCGCCCTCGTCGATGAACCAGCTCGAACTCGTCGGGGTCGATCGGCTCCCCTTCGGGAGTGAGGAACAGCGGGTCCGTTTCGGCGTCGACCAGTCCCGTCTCGCGGGCCTTCTCGAGATAGCGGTCTATCGGTTCCGCGGAGACGGAGACGGCGATCGCCCGATCCGCGAGGTAGATAGAGAGGCGGTCGTCGCCGTCGATGCGTTCGAGATCCCGCGGCCGAAGCGAGACGATCGTCTCGGACTCAAGGCCCGCCTCGAGCAGCGCCTCGACGGCGTCGTACTGGCGGGCGGTTCTGGCCTTCCGGTCGAGTTCTGCACGGACGGCGTCGACGGTGTCCTCGGCGTCGGGAAACGCCTCCGGGAACGATCGACCCGCGTTCACGCCCCGGTTGATCTCGATCTCGTGCATGTGCTCGTGGAGGTAGATCCGGGCTCGCTCGACCGCGGGGAGTTCCTCGACCTCCGTGCGGGAGTCGGCGGCCATCATCCAGGCGAACGCGGGCGAGCACCACGCCGTCGGCAGCGTCAGGTGAACGGTAACCGTTCCGGCGTCGAGTTCGATTCCGTCGATGTACTCGAGTGCGACGATCGAGCGGTCGAGTTCGGGATCGGTGACTCGATCAAGTCGGTCGCGGACGGCCTCGCGGGTGAGGCCGTCGGAGGGAGGTCCGGTCATCAGTCGTCGGCCGCCGCAGGGGCGTCGCTCGCGTAGTGGTCCTCGAGCCCGAACTGCTCGCTGATCTCGTCCTCGCGGAACTGCCGTTTCTTCTCGTCAATATCGATGTCGTACAGCTCGGCGGCGTTCTCGCCCATCACCTTCCGCTTGGTCTCGAGATCCCACTCGACACCGTACTCCATGCGATCTTCTTGAGTGAGTTCGGCCTCGAGAACCGCCTCGACGAGCCAGTCGGGGTTCCAGATGGCGTAGTCCGAGCCGAACAGGACCCGGTCCTCGCCGAGCCACCAAAGCAGTTCGGAGAGGATCTCGGAGAACTTGCCGGGGCGGTTCTGGGCGAACGGCGCGGCGACCGCGAGCCCGCCGTAGACGTTCGGTTCCTGGGCGGCGATCCAGCAGAAGTCGTCCAGTCGTGGCAGCCCGACGTGTTCGACGACGAAGTTGAGATCCGGGAACGACGACGCGGCGTCGTCGATATCGGCGACGTCGAACGCGTCGCGGTTCAGCGGTCGGATCGTCGGCCCCTTGTGGGCGTGGATGTTCTCGATGCCGAGCTCCTCGCACTTCTCCAGGTACTCGAAGGCGGCCTCGTCGTCGAGCCGCCACCCCTTCGACTCGTCGCGCCACTCCGCGGTGTAGACCTTCACACCCTGGAGGTCGTAGGTATCGTTCAGTTCCTCGAGGTGCTCCAACCCGGCCTCGCCGTCGCGGGGATCGAAGCTCCCGTTGAGGACGAACCGTTCGGGGTACTCGGTCGCGAGCTCGGCGTTTTGCTCGGTCGTGTTGAACCCCTCCCCGTAGAAGTCCGTAAGGTAGGTCGGCTGGAAGATCGCCATATCCGCGGCAGCGTTCTCGAACAGGTCCTCGACCATCCGCTCGGCGCCGTACTTGCGGTACTCCTCGATGCTCCACTGACGTTCCTCGGGGGTGAACGTCGTGTGGTAGTCGTAGAAACACTGGATGAACTCCTCGCCACCCTCGTGGGTGATGTTTCCCTCCGTCGCGTCCCACAGATGGACGTGACCGTCGATGACGAAGATCTCCTCGCCGTTGTGATCGTACATCGTGGTATGTTGCTAGGTATCAACAACCATTATTCTTCGTGATGGATTCCCGACCAGAGGGCGCGCTGGTAGCGATCGTGTTCGGGGAGCGATACGTTGGGCGAACGTTTTCACTCAGTACGACAAAGTGTGACGTGGTATCATGCAAGCAGCCCGTCTTCACGAGTACACAGACGAGATGAGCGAGGCCCTCGAGGTAGAGGAGATCGACCGTCCGACCCTCGAGAAATCCGACGAGATCCTGGTCGAGGTCTCGGGCGCCGGCTGGTGTCAGACCGACAACCACATCATCGAGGGGATGTGGGAGGAGTACGCCCCGCAGGATCTGCCGATGACGCTCGGCCACGAGAACGCGGGCATCGTCGCGGAAGTCGGCGAGGAGGTAACCCTCGTCGAGGAGGGCGACCCGGTGATCTGTCACCCCGTCCAGACCTGCGGCATCTGTCGGCCGTGTCGGCTCGGCGAGGATATGTACTGCGAGAACAGCGCGTTCAACGGGCTCACCACGAACGGCGGGTTCGCGGAGTACCTCCAGACCAACGAGCGCGCGGTGATCCCGCTCCCCGACGGCGTCGATCCGACCGAGATCGCCCCCCACGCTGACGCGGGGATCACGGCCTACCACGCGACGAAGAAGGCCGTCCGCGAACTCAATCCCGGCGACACCTGCGTCGTCATCGGCGTCGGCGGACTGGGCCACATCGGGCTGCAGTGTCTCGACGCGATGAGCGCCGCCGACATCGTCGCCGCCGATCTGAAGGACGACGCTCTCGAGCTGGCCGAGGAGCTGGGCGCTCGCCACACGATCAACTCCGGCGAGGACGACCTCGCGGAGAGCGTGATGGATCTGACCGACGACGAGGGCGCCCAGCAGGTGCTCGACTTCGTCGGGGCCGATCAGACGACCGGTGCGGCACCAGACATGGTCGCCGCAGGCGGCGACCACCACGTGATCGGCTACGGCGGACACATCCACGAACCCTGCCAGGCGCTGGTCAACGGCGAGTTCTCGTTCAAGGGGACCCTGGTAGGGAAGTACGCCGAACTCCAGGAGCTGGTCGCGCTCGTCGACCGCGGCGACGTCGAGCTACGTACCGAGATCTACGACCTCGCGGACATCAACACCGTCGCCGAGCGCCTCGAGCACCGTGAGATCGAGGGCCGGGCGGTGATCACGCCGCCCTGATCGGCAGCACGCTCTTGTGGCGAGCCGCCGAACGGATCGCGTATGGCAACCCTCGAGGACCCGATCGAGATCGGCGACTGTCGCGTTCCGAACCGCCTCTACCGAGCTCCATTGCTCGAGTGTGCGGGCAACGGCCCCGACGCCGTCGACACGCTGATCGAGGACCTCGAGCCCGCCGCCGCGTCGGGTGTCGGACTGCTCTGTCAGGGGGCGACGATCGTCCGCGGCGAGGGCGGCTGTGCGGCCCCGGGGATGACCCGCGTTCACGACCCCGAGTTTGTCGCCGAACTCTCGCGGCTGACCGATCGGATCCACGATCACGGCAGCAAGCTCTTCCTCCAGCTCGAGCACGGCGGGCTCCGGAGCATGGAGACCTGGCACGCCGAGTACCGCCGGGAGAATCCAGGTCTCGAGCAACTCGCGGTCTCGGAGCCACCCTGGCAGCTCCGGGCGCTCGATCGAGCCGGCTTCCTGTCGTACGATCCCCGCGTTCTCGAGACCGAGGAGGTGTACGAACTCGCGGCCGACTTCGGCCGTGCGGCAGGATACGCCGCCGACGCGGGATACGACGGGATCCACATTGCGGGGGCGAACATGGGGATCGTCCAGCAGTTCTGCTCGCCGTTCTACAACCGCCGGGACGACGAATTCGGGGGATCGCCGGAGGCGCGACTGCGCTTTCTCGCCGTCGTCCGCGACGAGATCCGAAAGCGGGCCGGCGACGTTCCCGTAATAGCGAAGGTGCCCGCGGAGACTCCCGCTCCGCCGGCGCCGCTGGTGCGACGGAAGCTCTCGCTCGAGGACGGGATCGAGATCGCCAGACGACTCGAGAAGATCGGGTACAACGCCGTCGTCCCGGTACAGACGTCGGTCGTCTGGGACATGAGTATCGTCCGCGGGAAGTATCCTGACCGGGCCTGGGAGAACGAGGCACTACAGGAGGGGTACGACGCCGCGTTCGGCGGCGCGGCTCGCAAACGTCTCGTCGCCGTCGGGAACCGGATCCAGTCGCTGCAGTACGACACGGAACCGGCCTGGAACGAGGCGTTCTGTCGACGGGTGCGCGAGCGGGTCTCGATTCCGGTTCTCGCGGAAGGAGGGATCCGCGAGCGTCGGGAGATGGATCGGCTGCTCGGCGGCGAAACCAGGCCGACCGCCTGCGAGATGGTCGGGATGGCCCGTCCGTTCTACGCTGAGCCACGGCTAGGAGCTAGGCTACTCGAAACAGAGTCCACGAACGGTAGTGAGGGTATCCGGGTTCTCTGTGAGAGCTGCAACAACTGTACGGTACCGCAGGTGACGGGTGCTCCGGGGATCTGTCGGACACCGTCGGTCCTTCGGAGGCGCGGCGAACTCGAGCGCGACGGCGCCTACGAGCGGAGGGCGGACGACTGACAGTTCAGGCGGTGACGACGCCGTCGGTTGCCTCCTCGAGTGTCAGCTCCCGGGTGTAGTCCGGCGCCTCGATCTCGAGCAGCGAGTCGGCCTCGAGACCCGTGAAGTGTACCGTCAGCTCGTAGCTGCCGTCGTCCTCGACGGTGCTCAGCTCGCTCTGATCGGAGTCGACGGTTCGAGCGTGAACGTACTCGTCGGCGTAGGCGGGATCCGACCGACCGCGGATCCGATACGACGTCAGACTCCGTGTCGCCTGCTCGCCCTCGACGGGATACCCCTGGGCGACCCACGGCTCGAGCCCCTCGTCGAGCGCATAGACGTTCTCGTAGCCGGCGTCGATCAGCGACGCGGCCCGCTGTCCGGCGAGCGCGTGCGGACAGACGCAGTAGGTGACGATGCGGTCGTCCGTCGACCAGTCCTCGACCGGATCGTTCGAGACGCCGTCCGGAGCGCTGCTGAGCGCCGCGCCCGTGATCCGAAGGTCGTCGTACTGGTCGGCGCCCCGGGCGTCGACGATCCGAGCCTCCCGACGCTCGTACCAGTAGGTGACGTCCTCGAGCGGCGCCAGCGGAACGTCGACGTCGCCGACCTCGAGAATCTCGTAGGTGTCGGGATCGATCGATCGTTCCTCGGGTACCGAGTCCTGTTCGGGTCCGTAGCCGTCGGCGCTATCGTCGTCGCCCAGACACCCCGCGATAGCCGCCGCCGTCACCGCCGTTCCCGTAGCGAGAAGCTTCCGTCGTCTCATCGCCGACTCTTAGGGAGGCCGACTGAATATGGGTTCTGGTCCGAACGGTCGTCCGGTGACCCCTTCGTTTCGACTGGAGATCGACGCCGGGCGCTACGAAACGGATCGAGATGAAATCGGGAGAAAGTAGTCCATCCTGGATTCGAACCAGGGTCGAAGCCCCCAGAAGGCTTCAGGATTGGCCGCTACCCCAATGGACTGTATCGCGTCGTCTACCGGAGACGACCTATCTACTCGTAACGGCGGGTCCGTATTAGAGTGTTACGAACTCCGACGAACGATCGTCCGTCTCCCTGATCGGCCGACGGCGATCAGGGATCAGCGGCGAAGATATCCTGGTGTTCCCTCCGGTGACAGTTCGCGCAGAGAACGGTACAGCGTTCGATTTCGGTTCGAATCCGCTCTCTCGATCTATCGTCCGAGATCAATCTCGCGACGGTCGCTTCCTTCCGATCGGTCGTGTGATGAAAGTCCAGAGACGCCGGAGACGATTCACCGCAGCGTTCGCACCCCTCGGCGCGTTTCCGATCGTGAACCCACTGTCTGCGCTCCCGTTTCGGCGGCGTGTAGTGGAGCTTTCGGTGGCAGTTGGCACAGAGCAGGATACACTTCCGAATCTCTTTCCGGAGCGCGTCCTTCCCGTATCCGAACGTGATCATTCGTCCGACCGCCATCCGTTTCGTTTCTTCGTCTCGATGGTGAAAGTCGAGACAGGTCGGCGTATCGACATCGCAACGCGAACAGCCCTGTTCCCGTTTTTTGTCGTTGAGCCACGAGCGGAGGCCCGAACGGCGGGACAGCGTCCGTTCGGTATTCCGCTCGACGTTCCGATAGTGCCACCGTTGGTCGACCGAAAGCTCCTCCCAGGCCGTATCCAATGGGAGGTTCACGTCGTCCGGTTTCGGTAGCGTGCGGGAACCGGTGGACGGTTCGGTCGCCAACCCGGCTCGCTCTTTCGCCGCGTTCCATCCACCGATGGTTCGAATGATCGTCGCCGAGGCTGGCGTCAGTCCAAGATCCTCGTACTGCGCCTTCGTCGGTGATTCACCGAGTTCGTCCGCGGCGCGTCGCAACGCCTCGAGACAGACCTCCTCCGTCGCCATACCTGAAGTTGTCGTGCAGCTGAACATAAAATTTCACTCCGTGCGACTACGCGGAGTCGACGATAGTGCACAGATCGACACACACTTCACCTCTCCCTGTACAGCCACGTGTATGTACGTCGGACGATTCGTCGTCGTCGGCCCCGAGGTCGGCGCCTACCGCGTCTCCTCGAGGTCGTTCCCGAACCGCAAGCTCACCGCTCGAGACGAGGCCCTCACCGTCGGCCCCACCGAAGACGCCCCCGAGACGGACAACCCCTACGTCTCCTACAACTGCCTGCGAGTCGTCGAGACGCCGACGGGCGAGACGGCCGCCTTCGGCAACGGCTCCCACGTCGATCCGATCGCCGAGAAGCTCGAGTTGGGCTACCCCGCCCGGGACGCCCTCGCGGAGAGCCTGCTCGCGCTGGATTACGAGAAAGACGACTACGATACGCCCCGGATCGCGGCGACTCTGGGAGGAGACGGGGAGGCGCTGATCGGCACGGTTCGGAAAGACGCGCTGCTCGTCGAGACCGTCGAGGAGCCAACGCTGGTCGCGACCTACGAGAAGGACGCTCCTGAGGCGTTCGACCTCGAGGCCGACACCGCCGAAGAAGCGGCGAGCGAGGTGTACGACCACGAGTTCGAACACGCCGTCTGCGCGGCCGGCATCGCCCGGACCGCCGACGGGTTCGAGACGGCGATCGAGAACGGCGACTAATCGAGGTACCGTCGTTCGGTCGAACGGGCGAGTGCCGCTCTCCTGGTTCCCCACCCGTCCACGTTGCCGGCGGATGACCTACAAGTCCCCGTGCTGTAGTTCCGGGTATGCAAGTCGGACTCATCTCCGACGTTCACGGCAATCGCGTCGCCCTCGAGGCAGTCCTCGCCGACATGCCGCCCGTCGACGAACTCCTGTGTGCGGGCGACGTCGTCGGCTACAACCCCTGGCCGGGGGCCTGCGTCGACGAACTCCGCGAGCGTGCGGTGCCGACCGTGATGGGCAACCACGACGCCGCAGTCGTCGAGGAGACGCCGTTTCGCTTCAACAGCATGGCCAAAGCCGGGGTCGAACACGCCCTCGAGCAGCTTTCGGCCGATCAGCTCGAGTGGCTCGCCGACCTGCCCGAGGAGCGACTGGCGTGTGACGATCGGGTGAAGCTCGTTCACGGTCACCCGGACGATCCCGAACGCTACACCCGGTACACGTACCCGGAGGAGTTCTCTCCCCGGATGCTCGGCGAGGAGGACGTTCTGGTGCTCGGACACACCCACGTTCAGGGCGTCGAGCGCTACGGCGAGGGGATCGTCCTCAACCCCGGTAGCGTCGGCCAGCCCCGTAACGGCGATCCGCGGGCAGCCTACGCCGTCGTCGACCTCGAGGCGATGACCGTCGAAACCTCTCGTGTGGAGTACGACATCGGCGCCGTCAGGGACGCCGTTTCGGCCGCGGGACTGCCCGAGGGGATCGGAAGTCGACTCGAGCGGGGCAAGTAGCCGAAAAGGTATCGTCGTAGTTGGTTTACAGGATGGTCAGCGAAGCGATCCATTTTAGCCCGTCGATCGGAGTAGTGAGAGGCATGCTCTCGACCGGCCGCACCGGGTCCGTCACACGGAGCGTCGCGCTCGCAGCGGCCTCCGACCGACGACGACCGTCGCGGCCCGAACTCGTCCGAACGGCGTCGGATACCAGCGAAATCCGCCTCGAGGACGCATGATCGGAAAACTCCGCGAGGACGTTCGTGCGATGTGCGACCGCGATCCCGCGGCGACGGGCTGTCGCGTGGTCTGGCTCACGTATCCCGGCGTCCACGCCGTCTGGGGCCACCGACTCGCCCACCGCCTCTGGAACGGGGGGTTCGAGCTCGTCGCTCGCGTGCTCGCCTATCTCGTCCGCATGCTGACCGGCGTCGAGATCCACCCCGCGGCGACGGTCGGACGTCGCGTCACGATCGACCACGGAATGGGCGTCGTCATCGGCGAGACGGCCGAGGTGGGCGACGACGTCCACATGTACCACGGCGTCACCCTCGGCGGAACGGCGAACGAACCCGTCAAGCGCCATCCGACCCTCGAGGACGGCGTCACCGTCGGCGCGAACGCGACGCTGCTGGGAGATATCACGATCGGCGAAGGCGCGGCCGTGGGTGCGGGGTCGGTCGTCACTGAGGATGTCGACTCCGGGACGACCGTCGCCGGCGTCCCTGCAGAACGGATCGACTAAGCGGTTATTGCGTCTGATCGTCGTCAACAGTTCCCTCGGCACCCGCAGGCGAGTCCGAGGCGGGAACCCCCTCTTCGGATTCGATTCCCTCGTCGGTCTCGTCCTCGTTATCGTCATCGTCCGCGCCGACGGCGTCGTCGGTCATCGACTCGTCGGGATCGGAGACGTAGCCGAGTTCGAACCAGAGCTTGGCCGTACAGTCCATCGGCTGGGTATCGAGGTCGACATCCTCGTCGTGTTTGCTCAGATAGCCGTTACAGCGGCCGTGTTTGACGACGTTCATCAGGGACGCCTTCGAGCCACACTCCGGACAGTCGATGGCGTAGTCGCTTTCCTCGGTCTGATGCCACGCGTCGGGTTCGAGCTCGGTGTACGCGGCGTCGTCGGATCTGCTCATACTCGTCTCTGGGATCGCTGTCCCGGTAAGCGTGAACCCGGAGTGCGCAACCCTCAGACGAGCGGCTCGACCAGCGCCTCGCCGGCCTCGAGCAGTTCGGCGACCCGGTCCTCGTCGGTCGCCTCCGCGTAGACTCGCAGTTTGGGTTCGGTGCCGCTCGGCCGAACGAGCAGCCAGGAGCCGTCCTCGAGCTGGAGCTTGAACCCGTCGGCGGTGTTGACGTCCTCGACGGGCGTTCCGGCGACGTCGTCAGGGATCTCGTCGCCGAGGTCGTCGATCACCCGCGCCTTCTCGTGGTCGGGGCAGGCGACGCTGCGCTTGTCCTGGACGACCGTTCCGTGCTCGTCGAGCAGGCGGTCGACGCGGTCGTCGATCGGTTCGGCGTCGTGCATCGCGGCGGCCAGCAGCGCCATCAGGACCCCGTCCTTCTCGCGAACGTGACCCCGTATCGTGAACCCGCCAGACTCCTCGCCACCGACCAGCGCGTCGTGATCGGCCATCCCCTTTGCGATCCACTTGAACCCGACCGGGACCTCATGGACGGCCTCGTCGTGGGCGTCGGCGACCCGGTCGATCAGGAACGTCGTCGACACCGTCCTGACGACGGCTCCGGAGTCGCGCTCGAGCAGGTAGTCGTACAGCGCGGCGAAAAAGAGGTTCTCGTCGAGGTAGCCCCGTTCGGGCGTCACGATCGCGATTCGATCGGCGTCCCCGTCGTTGGCGACACCGAGGTCGGCGTCGCCGTCGGTCACGCGCTCGACGAGCGCCTCGAGGTTCTCCGGCGCGGGTTCGGGCGCCCCGCCGCCGAACGCCGGATCCTGCTCGCAGCGCAGCCGATTGACCGTGGCGCCGGCCCGCTCGAGGATGGCGTCGGTCGTTCCGCGACCGCTGCCGTACATCGCGTCGTAGGCGACGGACGTTCCCTCGAGATCGACGTCGCCGATCGTCTCCTCGAGGAGGTCGAACGCGGCGTCGGCGTGAGGTTCGACGAAATCGATCTCCTCGGCGCTTCCGTGCTCGTCCTCGGGGAGCGGATCGGGCTCGGCGAGACGATCCGCGACCGCGTCCATCACCTCCGGCAGTGCCGGGGCGCCGTCTTCGGGGATGAACTTCACGCCGTTGTACTCGGGCGGGTTGTGCGAGGCCGTGACGACCATCGCCCCTGCCAGATCCCGTTCGACGATCGCGTGGGCGAAAAGCGGCGTCGGTCGGTCCCGCTCGGACAGCAGGACGTCGAACCCGTTTGCACACAGCACGCGAGTCAGCTCCTCGGCGAACCCCCGCGAGGTCTCGCGGGCGTCGTAGCCGACCGCGACCGGTCCCTCGAGTCCCTCGTCGGCGAGGTACGTCGCGACCGCCTGTCCGACCATCCGCACTCTCGGCGCCGTGAACTCCTCGAGGGGCGCCCGCCAGCCGTCGGTTCCGAACGAGATCGTCTCCATACCCCGCCCCTCACCGTCCGGTGCGAAAAAGGCGACGCTGTCGGCACCGAAGGCAACGAGGTTTTGACGTCGACCACGCTAGGGGCGGTATGACACGCATTCTCGCCGTCTCCGGCAGTCTCCGCGACGAAAGCTACACGCGAACTGCCCTCGAGTACGTCCTGGACTCGGCCGAGGAGGCCGGCGCCGAGACCCGGCTGCTCGATCTGCGCGAGTACGACCTCCCCGTCTACGACCCCGACGTCGACGGTCAGGGCGACGGCGAGGCCGCGAAACGGCTCGTCCGGGAGGCCGACGCCGTCGCGCTCGGCTCCCCGGTCTACCACGGCTCGTACTCGGGCGCGCTGAAGAACCTCCACGACTACTGCGGGTTCGAGGAGTTCGAGGACACGACCGTCGGCCTGCTCGCGACCGCGGGCGGGGGCAGCTACGGCTCGACGCTCGACCACCTCCGGATCACGGTTCGGGGCGTCCACGGCTGGGTGCTCCCCCACCAGGTCGGCATCCGCGGCGCCTCGAGCGAGTTCGAGCCCGATTCGGAGGCCGTCGACGGCCGTGCGTTCGTCGACGAGAAACTCGAGGAGCGAACCCGGAAACTAGGCCGGATGCTCGTCGAGTACGCCCACATCGAGCCCGACGTGAGCACTCCGCGGACGGCTGCAGCCGACGAGTAACGAGAGCTGGATGTCCGTCCTCGAACTCCCGGATATGGTACTCGTTCTATCGGAACGAATCCGATTCGACGAGGACGGATCCACGGACCACTGGAGCCGACCGAACCAGGTCGGTCGACCGAATCAGTCGACTCCCGTGCGGCGGCGCACGCTGGATCGCAGTGAGCCGACAGCGAACTGCGATCCGACGCCGTGCGAGGTCTTCGCGAGTGACGCGGGACCGACAGTCCCGCGTACCGTGCGGATAGTGCAAACGGATGCTGTGCGTCCGTGAGCAGAGGGCTCCCTGTGCCCGTGAGCCGACAACGCGAGCGAGTCGGTTGGGGAGAACGTGGAAATCCCGTATTGGGAACAGAAGCGCGTTCCGTACAAGGGGAGGGTGTAACGCGGCGAACTGTGATCTGTCCTATAATTGTAAGGATCCCCGGGCAAAGGCGCGAGTAACAGCTGTTCGTCTCAGTCTTGGGTAGACGCTACGACGTCAGGGTCAGCATCTTCGGTCGCCTGGTCGGTGCTCACGGAGCGCGCCCAAAGGTACAGCAGGCTCGGCAGGACGACCACACTCGCGACGAACGCGGCGACCATCGCCAGGACGACCAGCGTCGCGAAGTTCCCGAACGACGGATCGGGATGAATCAACATGCCGGCGAAGGCAGCGACTGACGTCGACATGCTCCCGAGGAGGGCGCCGCCGGTACCGGTGACGGCGATCTCGAGGGCGTCGAGATCCGTCCGGCCGCGAGCGCGCTCGTGCGCGAACCGGTCGCTGAGGTGGATCGAGTAGTCGACGCCGATCCCGATCACCAGGCTCACCAGCAGCGCTGTCAGGAAGTTCAGCGGGACGTCCAGCAGGTACATCCCGCCAACGACGTATCCGAGCACGAGCGCGACGGGGACGGCCGTCAGCAGACCGAGGGTGGCGCTTCCGTGTACCCGCCGGTAGACGGCGACGAGCGCCAGAAATACCGCGGCCACGGCGACGATCATCACCCGGACGATGCCGTCGGTGATCCGCTCGATCGACGCCTGCTCGGCGGTGGCATCGCTAACGACGGTTGCCTCCAGGTCGCCGCCCTCGGTTTCGACCGCGTCGCCGACCGCGAACAGGTTCCCCGACCGATCGCCGTCGACCGCCGGCCCGTCGGCGGCCTGGGGCGGCCCGATCGCTCGCAGCGACTGGTACTCCCCATCCTCCCGCTCGATCACCGCGCTCGCCGCCTCGGCGTCGACCTCGTAGAGGTGGTCGTACACTGCCTCGAGGTCGCTGTCGGGGATCCCGTCGCCGGTCGTGTCAGCAGCCTCGACCGTGCTCGCGAACTCGTCGTCCTCGGCGGCGACCCCGCTAAGTACGGCCGCCGGCGTCTCGATAGTGTCCAGGCGTCCCTCGGCGAACGTGCCACGTTCGACGCCCTCGTCGATGCCTGCCTCGAGCGCGTCCAGCGCGTCGTCGTCGGTCACCGATCCCTCGACGAGGAGCTGGACGCGGTCGTCCTCGTCGGCTGCGGCGCTACGGAACTGCTCGCCGACGTACTCCTGGTTCGCCATCGCCTCGTTTTCCTCCCAGCCGACGGGGCCGGGAAGCTCCTGTTTCCACTCGGCGACGTCGGGGTTCTCGGCGCCCATCGTCTCCTCGTCGAGGGCCGTCCACGCGACCGCACCGCCGGCCGCGACGAGGAGCGCAACGACGATTACGACGGGGGCCGCCCGGCGGGCCAGCGCCACCGTGCTCGAGAGGACCGGGCCGACGTAGGCGCCAGCGCCCAGCGGCCGCTTGTGACGATCCAGGCCGAGCCGCTCGAGGGCGTCGTCGATCGTGACCTTCAGCGCGGGAACCAGGGTGACGAAGACCACGAACGCCGAAATCACGCCGAGCGTGATCGCGATCCCGAGGTCCTGCAGGGTGCCGACGGGGTTGACGACGTTCGCGAGGAAACCGATGCTGGCGGTGATCGTCACGAGCCCGAACGCGACCGCGACCGCGCGAAGCCCGCGAGCCATCGGGGATCGGACTGGCTCGTCGGGGCCTCGTTGCTCACGGGTCGCCTCGCTCCCCGTTCGCGCATCCGAGGCGCGTAGCGCCTCGCGTTCCTCGCGGTAGCGCGTAAAGACGTGGAATCCGTAGTCGATCGACAGCCCCGCGATCAGGACCGGGCCGATCACGACCGCGGGCCCGACCTCGACGCCGAGCCAGCCCAGGATGCCGAACATCCAGAGAATCGAGACGAGCACGCCCGCGAGCCCGACGACCACGTCGACGACGTCGCGATAGGCGAAGGCGGCCACGGCGAGGATCAGTCCGAGCACGACCGGCAGCACCAGGAAGACCGTGTTCTCCACGCTCGTCTCGGACATCTCGTCCATCGCCGGCTGGCCGAGCGTGAAGAACTCGGAGGTTTCGCGGTCGGCGGCCCCATCGGCCAGCGCGTACTGGGCGTCGGCGGGCGCCTCGCCGTCCTCGGTGGGCTCGAACGCGAAGACGACCTGCGTGCTCTCGGCCTCGGCGGTGCCGGGCGCGTAGCTGTTGGGCACCAGCAACTGGGCACGGGGATCTTCGGCGAGCGTCGCCTCGACGAGCGCGGCGACCTCGTCCTCGTCGGCTGCCTCCAGGGCGGCAATCTGCTCGTCGAGGCTGGCGTCGGGATCGCCGGCGGCCTGCGTCCCGACCAGCGAGGCGATGCTCAGGACCTCGTCGTCGGTCCGCGCGTCGGCGACGGCGTCGTCCTCGGCGACCGACTGCTGGTACTCCAGCGTCGCGATCAACGCGTCCGTCGAGAGGGCGTTGCCGCCGTCGTCCCGCACGTAGACCGGGAAGTGCGCTGCCGGATCGTCGCCGCTGTCGGTTTCGTAGTTCGCCTGGACGTACTCTTCCGCCTCGTCGACGTCGGTCTCGACGGCACCGGCGAAGCCGCCGTCGCCGCCCATCTCGGCGTTCGCGATGCCGACGACCAGGCCCGCCGTGAGCACGAGCGCGAGGATGACGACGAGGTGGTTGTGTGTCGTTACGACGTCGGCCGTTCGATGGAGTAGCGTTCGTAGCATGGTGTTAGCGTTCGCCGTCGGTGGTTCGGCTATCGGTGGGTCGCTGTCGATTCGAGTCGTCGGGTGCCGCGACGGTGAAGTCGTGGATCGCGACGCCAGCGTGGGCGACCTCCAGCACGACCGTCGACCCCTCGTCGGCGGCGTCCTCGACGATCGCTTCTAGGGGGAGCTTGTCCGATCCATCCAGACCAGCAGTCGGTGCATCCAGCAGCAGAAGGTCGGGATCGCCGACGAGGAACATCGCGAGCGAGAGCCGGCGTGCGGTCCCGGCCGAGTACGTACGAACGGGTCGGGCGGCCACATCGGGGGCGATACCGACGCGGTCGAAGGTTGCCGTCACGGCCGCGTCGTCGGTCGTTCGATCCGTCCCCCTCCGGAGGTGTTCCCACCCGGATTGCGTGCCGTCAAGGTCGATGGTCTCCCGGAGGTACCCCACGCGTTCGTGGGGCCGATCCCGGTCGTGCCAGGGATCCAGCCCCAGGACCGTCGCGCTCCCCCTGGAGGGCCGGACGCTCCCAGCCAGCAGATCGAGCAGCGTCGATTTGCCGGCACCAGTGGACCCGGCAAGGCCGAACACCTCCCCGCGCTCGACCGTCAGATCCAGTGCGTCGACGACCGGCCGGCCGCCGTAACGTTTCGTCAGGTCATTCGTCTCGAGTACGCTCATCGCGTATCCGGACGTCACCCGGACTCACGCTTAAGTGTTATCGAATAAATGACATATGTCGCATCTGGTTCAAAAAAAGGGTTGAGTAGATCCGACGGTTCGCTGCAGGTTCGACGCGGCGGATCGGCTCACAGGGCGAAATCGGTCAACTGCCGTTGAGTAGCGAATCCGAGAGAATCAGCGATCGCCGACCGAATCGCGTCGCACGCGCTCGGCCCGCTCGACGGACAGGTCGTCGTCGACGAGCAACCGGAGGGCGTTCTCGTCGACGCGGTAGGTCACCTCGTACGTGTCCGAGGCGAGGCGGTCGGTGGACCACTGCTCGTCCATGACGCGTGGCACCATCTCGAACGTGCTCAGGGACGTGGTGTCGATACCCTGTTCCCAGTGGAAGGCGATCGAGGCGGGATGGGTGGCGAGCCACACCGATAGCGGACCGTTGAACCTGGTCCAGCAGCTCCGACAGCGTGCGATCGCGACGAACCGGAGCGGCCCGGGCGCCACGTCCTCGACGTTCCTGACATCGAGGTCGTTGCATCCCCCACAGATCGCACAGACCCCCTCGCGGAACTGCTGGAAGTAACTCGCGGTCCGCGTCTTCACGCTCTCGATCACGGCGTCGTCGTCCCGAGCAGTCACCTGCGCGGGGGTTACGGGAATGTTCCCGAAGCACTCGCCACACTCCTCACAGCGGTGCATCAACATCCTGTCCTCGACGTCGGTCACGAGCTCTTCGGCGTCACAGTGTAGACAACGCCCCTCGATTTCGAAGGGGTCGAGTTCGACGTCGCCGGCGTACGCGCCCGCGAGGTACTGTCTGACGATCGCCTCGCCGGCGTAGGTGAACTTCCAGCCCTCGTCGGTGTGCCGAAGGTAGGCCCCGTCGAGCTTCTCGAGGTGATAGGACAGTCGCGACGTCGAGTCGATCTCGACCCGCTCGTACAGCTCCGAAAAGGACAGCTCCGGCATCGATCCCCCTGGAGTGAGCCCCTGCTCGTCCAGCGCCTCCGCGAACGCCCGCAAAATCGCGACCCGCGTGGGATCGGATAGCGTTCCGAAGGCCTCGGCCGCTTCCTCCTCGTCCGGCATGTCCCTCCTTTCGAGAACCGACGCTATTATCGTTCGGGCGGAGCTGCTCCGATTCACGACCGGGTGACTGCTCCGAATATGCAGTGTCGGATAGCGACCCACAAACGGAGTCTTGCGAGGGCCGTTTCAAGATACGCGCCCTATCTCGAACGGCGGTTGAAACATCTATCGAGACTGCCAGGTTAGCTGATGGCCATCTCCGTTACCGGTGCGGTCGCCTCCAAGAGTACCGTTTTCTTAGACATCCGAGGAGGGGAAGAGGAAGAGTGGTTCCTGTTGTAGCGAGGAGTTTGCGGGGGATAATATTATCTTATTGACAGGGGTGAGCTAAGTGACTTCTCCAACTGGAACTGCTGTTTGTTCCACACTCAGTACCTACTCTCTCCCTACGACGAGTTTCTCTCAGCACGGGCGAGCAATCACTCGAGCCCGACCAACTGCTCCTTCTGACCCCGCGTCAGCTGTTTGATCTCGTACTCGCGGGACATCGCCGCGGACTTCGAGTCGTACCCCTCCTCGTAGCACAGCTCCACCGGGGTCCGCCCGCGGGTGTACTTCGCCCCCTCGCCCGCGTCGTGTTCCGCGACGCGTCGCTCGAGGTCGGTCGTATACCCCGTGTACAGCGAGCCGTCGGCGCACTCGAGGACGTAGACCACGTGGTCGGTGTCGGCCATCGCTCGAGGGTACGGGGTTGGCGGGTAAAAATCGTCTCGTCCGCAGGGTGGGAGCTAGGGGTCGGGGTCCGGGCGTGGTCTATCGGTGACGGTACTCGAGCGGGTCAGGTACCGCGGGCGCGCTCCTTCGCGGCTTCCGCAATCCCGGCGTTCGCCGAACAGCTGACGCAGGCGTGAATCTCGCCGTGCTCGTCGGCGAACACGCGGGCGAACCGTTCGGAGACGTGCGCGTCGCAGTGGTCACAGGTGGGCATTATGATGCCGGCTTCGGCCGGCACCCATCCGTAGTCCGTATACTAATAAAAACGCTTTCCCAAACGTAGTTTGGCTTTCCGACTTCGAAAGAATATTTTCCGTAAATCCGTTACCCGGTTAGCTCCGGGCGCCGTCGAGCGCCCGTGCGATTAGGGTTGCCTGCGCGCCCGCGACGAACCCCGCGTCGACGTTGACGACCGAGAGGATCGTACACGACTGGAGCATTCCCGCGAGCGCCGCCTCGCCGTCGCCGGCGTGGCCGTATCCGCTCGAGACGGGAATCCCGATCACCGGCGAGTCGACGAGACCGGCGACGACGGTCGGCAACGCGCCCTCCCGGCCCGCGGCGACGAGCAACACGTCGGCCTCGCGAAGCCGATCGAGCTGGTCGAGCAGGCGATCGAGCGCGGCAACGCCGACGTCGTCGACCCGATCGATGGTGACGCCCGCGTCCCGACAGACTGCCGCGGCCTCGTCGGCGACCGGACCGTCGACGGTACCCGCGGTGACGATGCCGACCGTCGCGTCGAGGGACGGCTGATCGGCGTCGGCCGTACGAACGAGGACGGTCGTGCTCCAGCGCTCGAGGGTCGCATCGGGAAAGGACTCGAGCAGGCTCGATTCCAGGGCCTCGATCTGGGCGTCGTCGGCGCGGGTGATCAGCGCCCGGCCAGTCGTCTCGAGTGCGGTTTCGGCGAGGGCGACGACTTGGGGGGCGGTCTTGCCCGCCGCGAAGATCCCTTCCGGAATGCCGCGACGTTGCTGGCGAGCCGCGTCGAACCGTCCCGCCTCGCCGGTGACGTAGCCGTTGAGTTCGGCCTCGGCCTCCGCCGGCGACAGCGAGCCGTCGGCGACGGCCTCGAGGAGTTCTCGCATACCCGAACTGGGGGATCGATCTACTCGAATCCGTCGACCCGAACCGCAAGTTCGGAAACGCGCGCGAACGGCCCAGACCGCGCGCGAGACCGATTCTCCGGTGTGATTACCCCGAAGCTGACCGGGCGAGTTCATCAACCATATATTTTCCGGTGGAATATGCGCCCCAAACAGGCGAACGAACCGCTGCAACCCCGGTCTCCCCCCTCATAACCAAAATACTTATAATGGGGAAACGGGAACGGATACAGCGTATGGCAGACCTTATCGTCAAAGCCGCTGTGAAGGAAGCGCTCGATGACAAGAACGTCGCTTCGGACTTCTACGACGCACTCGACGAGGAAGTCGACCAGCTTCTCGAGGACGCCGCCCGCCGCGCTGAGGAGAACGACCGGAAGACGGTCCAGCCGCGCGACCTGTAAGGCGATCCGCTCGAGCGTTCTTTTATCGAAACAACGACACGTAGTCCCGACTACGCCGCCAGTGCGAGAGGCGAGAACGGGTATAGTAACAACTGAAACTGTTTGCATACCGATCGCACAGCCGTCGTGCGATCGGGTACGCACTGATTTTCAGTGGCTACTATAGTTAGCGGCGCTGCTCGAGGTACTCCTTCGTCCGTCCGGTGAGGACGTACTCGCGTTCGCCGAGCGCCTCGATCGACTCCGCGCCGGTGACGAACATCGCCGTTTGCAACTCGAGTGCGAGGGTCTCGAGCAGGTCGACGACCGCATCGGCGCCCTGTCCCGCAGGAGCCAGGAACGGCTTCGCGAGCCCGCCGGCGCTGGCGCCCATCGCGATCGCCTTCGCGACGTCGAGCCCCGATCGAACGCCGCCGCTGGCGACGACGGTGTCGTGTTCGTCGGCGGCCTCGAGGGTGCTCACGGCGGTCGGAACGCCCCACGCACGAAACAGCTTCCCGATCTGCTCCTGTCGGTCGGCACCGACCGCAGCGGCCCGGTAGGACTCAATCCCCGACCACGTCGTCCCGCCCTTACCGGCGACGTCGATCGCGTCGACCCCGGCGTCGGCGAGCCGCCGGGCGGTCTCCCGGGAGATGCCATTACCCGTCTCCTTGACGACGACCGGTACCGAGAGCCCGTCGGCGACCCGTTCGATCTCGGCGAGACAGCCCCTGGCGTCGACGTCGCCCTCGGGCTGGACCGCCTCCTGGAGGAAGTTGAGGTGGATGGCCATCGCGTCGGCGTCGATCATCTCGACGGCCCGCTCGACGTCCGCGAGGTCGTACTCGAGCAGCTGTGCGGCGCCGACGTTGCCGTAGAGGACGGCGTCGGGCGCGGCCTCGCGGACGACGGTGTAGGACTCGACTAGCGCCTCGTCCTCGAGCTCCAGACCCGCTCGCTGGCTGCCGACGCCCATCGCGACGTTCGTTCGCTGGGCGGCCTCGGCCAGCGCTCGGTTGATTTTCGTCGTGTTCGGGTGGCCCCCGGTCATGCTCTCGATGACGATCGGTGCGTCGACTTCCGAGCCGAAGAGGGTCGTCGACGTGTCGATCTCGTCGCGGTGGATCTCGGGGAGGGCCTCGTGGATCAGCTCGACGTCCTCGAATCCAGTTCCCTTCGTTTCGACGTCTTCTTCCTCGATGATTCGAATGTGATCGTCCTTGCGGTCGGCAGTCTCGGTCATTGCCTAGTACCGACACGAGGATCGTGAAAAGCGATCCGTTCGATGCGTGCGACTCCGGGGCCGATTTTTTGAGGGTCGGCATCCATCCGAAAGACGACGATGCTCCGCAAACTGCTGATCGCGTTCGGGATCTTCGAGATCGCACTGCCCCAGCCCGTGATCGACGCCTGCGAACGGATCGGACTCGAGAACCCCGAGGAAGCCCGACTCCGGCCGCGGGCGCTGTGGGGCGCCCGGCTCGAGGGTGCGCTGTTCGTCTGGGTGCTCGCCCGCCGGGAGTCGGGGGCGACGATCGCCAACCGGCTGCTCGCGCTCGCGGGGATCGCGCTCGTGCTCGTTCCCCAGCCCCTCGTCGAACTGAGCCAGCAGCTGGTCTACGAGAACGTCGACGAGCTCGAGCCGAAGCCGTGGGTGAACCCGGCCGCCCGGCTGCTGGGCGTGCTCTATCTGACCGTCGCGGCGCTGTCGACGATCGGGAGCGACGAAAGCGAGGCGGAGTCCGCGCGGAACTGACCGCCGTCCTCAGTAACGTCGAACCTCGACGCCGTCGTCCGTCCCGACGTAGGTCGCGTCGGCGACGTCGACGAACAGCCCGTGCTCGACGACCCCGGGCAGACTCGAGAGCCGTCCGGCCAGTTCGGTGGGGTCGGCGATCGGGCCGAACGCACAGTCGAGCACCAGGTTCCCGGCGTCGGTGACGACGGGGCCGTCCTTGCGTTCTGCATCTCGCAGCGTCGCCTCGCCGCCCAGTTCGGCGATTCGCTCGGCGACGACCGTGTGGGCCTCGGGGAGGACGGCGACGGGGACCGACGCCTCGAGTCGGTCGGTCAGCTTCGAGGGGTCGGCGACGACGACGAACCGGTCGGCGCTCGCGTCGACGAGCTTCTCGCGCGTGTGGGCAGCGCCCCCGCCCTTGATCAGCGCGCCGTGAGCCGGGGATCCGGGATCGTCGACCACCCGGTCGGCGCCGTCGATCGCGAGGTCGACCCCCTCGACGGCGTCGAGTTCGGTTAGCGGAATCCCCTCTTCGAGGGCCAGCTGCCGGGACTGAAAGGAGGTCGGAATCCCCCGGACCTCGAGGCCGTCGTCGACCGCCCGACCGATCGCCTCGATCGCGTAGGCGGTCGTCGAGCCGGTTCCGAGCCCGACGACGTCGCCGTCCGCGACCCCCTCGGCCGCGCGCTCGCCCGCGCGTCGCTTCGCCGCGTCGGAGCCGCCCGTCGTCTTCATGGCTCATAGGGCGAGAGGCGGCGGGAAAAACGTTGTACTTCCTCCACCGTGCGGACCGTCATTGTTCGTTGCCGGTGATCGCCGTCTTCGTTCGAACGATCGCGGGCAAAACGCGCCACCGATCGGTATCAGAGGTCGATCGACTCGAACCGCAGGATCCCGATCACGAGCGGGACGAGCGCCCAGACGCCGAGCACGACGAACCCGAACCAGGGTCGCGCGGCCAGCGGGAGTTCGTCGGTACTTCCGTACATCCCGCTCATCGTCAGTCCGGACTCGCCGAGGACGGCGCCCAGCGCCGAGCCGTAGGCCGCGTCGGGCGACAGCGAGAGCAGCGTCACGTACCAGTCGGGGAACTCCTCGAGGAGGAACTGTCCCTCGACGGCGTACAGCAGGAGCTGCACGAGGATCGACCAGGCGAACCAGAAGAAGACGATCAGGCCGAACGCGCCGATCGCCGCCTTCGTCGTCGAGCGGGTCATCGAGGAGAGGCCGACGCCGATACAGACGTAGACCAGTCCGAACAGCAGCGTGACGAGCGTAAAGCCGAGGTAGTCGACCAGCAAGACCGAGCCGACGAACGCGAACAGCCCGATCAGGCCGACGGCGAACCCGACGAGGATCGAAACTCCGACCACCCCGGTTCGGCCGAGGATCTTCCCGACCACGACGTCGCGCCGCGAGTGGGGCAGGCCGAGCAGGAACTTCAGGCTCCCGCTCTCGCGCTCGCCCGCGATCGCGGCGTAGCTGACGACGAGCGCGATGATCGGGACGAGATAGCCCGCGGGCGTCTGGAGCGCGATAATGAGGTCGAGCGTCGTCTCGGCGCCACCGTCGAGCACCTCGGCGGCCCAGGAGGCCAGGTACGCCCCGCTGACGGTAAAGAGCCCGAACAGCGCCGTCAGGGCAAGCAGCGTCCGCGAGCGCACGGCGTCGCGGAAGTCCTTTTTGGCGACGGCGATCGCGCTCACGGCGCTACCTCCCGTTCCTCGGCGGTGTAGGCCACGAACAGGTCCTCGAGCGAGGACTCGTCGGTCTCGAAGTCCTCGACGGTGACGTCGTACTCCTCGATCGTGCGGAGAACGGTCGTCTTCGCCTCGTCGGCGACGCTTACGACCAGCGTCGTCCCCTCGGCCTCGACCTCGGAGACGCCGTCGATCGATTCGACGGCCGAGAGCGCAGCCGCCGAGTCCTCGGGGATCCGATCGAGCCGCACCCGAAGCCGGGTCCGATCGGGCACCGCGTCCTCGAGGCCGGCGATGGTGTCCTCGGCGATCAGTTCACCGTCACGGAGGATCCCCACGCGGTCGCAGATCGCCTCCACCTGACCGAGGACGTGCGAGGAGAAGAAGACGGTCGCGCCCCGCCGGTTCTCTTCGCGGATGATCTCGCGCATCTCGCGGGCGCCGTTCGGATCGAGCCCGGTCGACGGCTCGTCCAAGATCAGCAGGTCCGGCTCACCGACCAGCGCGGTTGCAAGGGTAAGCCGCTGGGCCATCCCCTTCGAGTAGCCCCCGGCCTTCTTGTCGGCGGCGTCGGCGATCCCCACCCGGGAGAGCAGTTCGTCGGCGTCGTCGTCGGCCGCCTTGGACTCGATGGCGAACTCGACGTGCTGGCGCCCCGTCAGTCGATCGTAGAGCTCGATCCCCTCGGGCAGGATCCCGGTTCGCTCGCGGATCTCGAGACTTCCCTCCTGAGCGTCGCGGCCGAACACCGTCACCCCGCCCGCGGTCGGCCGGATGAAATCGAGCAACAGGTTGATCGTCGTCGACTTCCCCGCGCCGTTCGGGCCGAGAAAGCCGTACACCTCGCCCTCCCGGACCGTGAGATCCAGTCCCTCGAGGGCGAGCTCGTCGCCGAACCGTTTTGTCACACCATCGATGTTAATTGCAGCCACGGTTTTAATTACCGTACGTCTAGTTGGCTGTCACATATGTTTTTCCCTGCCTACTAACAGCCGCAATCGGGATACCGATACCGAACCCGGATACCGTCACCGGAGTTGGAACCTTTTTCGACCGGGAGTGCATCGATATCGTATGACAGAAACGGGCGGCGGCGCCGAAGCGAGCGGAGCGACGGCCGTCAGCCTCGAGAACGTCCGCAAAACCTACCAGCTCGGGGAACCCGTCCACGCCCTCGACGGCGTCAGCCTCGAGGTTCCGAGGGGGTCCTACACCGCGATCATGGGGCCGAGTGGCTCCGGGAAGTCGACGCTGATGAACCTCGTCGGCTGTCTCGATACGCCGACCGAGGGGGCCGTCGTCGTCGACGGCGCAGACGTGGCGACCCTGAGCGATCGGGAACGGACTACCCTCCGCGGGACGACGGTCGGCTTCGTCTTCCAGACGTTCAACCTCATGCCGCGGCTGAACGCCGTCGAGAACGTGGCGCTGCCCCAGTTGTTCCAGGGTGTCGGCCGGGACGAGCGCCGCGAGCGAGCCCGAGAGCTGCTCGAGCGGGTCGGCCTCGGCGACCGCATCGACCACGTTCCGAACGAACTCTCCGGCGGGCAGCGTCAGCGGGTCGCGCTCGCGCGGGCGCTGGTGAACGATCCGGCGCTCGTGCTAGCCGACGAACCCTCGGGGAACCTCGACACGGAGACCGAAGCCGAGGTGCTCGATCTCTTCGGCGAGTTCCACGACGCGGGGACGACGCTGGTCGTCGTCACCCACGAGCGCCACGTCGCCGAGCGCGCCGAGCGGATCGTCCACCTGCTCGACGGGAAGATCGAACGGATCGAGGAGCTCGGCTCGGCGGGCGACCCCGGCGAACCGGCTGAGCCCGCTGACGGCGGTAGGGAGGATCGATGAACCCGCTCGAGAGCCTGCGACTCTCCTGGCGCTCGATCCGCGGCCACAAGCTCCGGTCGGCGCTGACGACGCTCGGCATCGTGATCGGAATCGCCGCGGTGATCGCGTTCGTCACGCTGGGTGCGAGCCTGCAGGCAGGGATCATCGGCGACATCAGTCCGGACGACCAGCGCAACGTCTACGGCTGGGCGGCCGACCCCGACACCGAGGGCGGACCGCTGGCGGGCGCCCAGCCCGTCGTCAGCGGGGACGACCTCGAGACGATCGAGGGGCTCGAGGACGTCGAGGCGGCCTACGGCTACGCGCCGATTCAGAGCCAGGCGGTCTCGAGCGGCGACGAGCAGATCGCCCAGGGCGACGGGGTGATCGCGACCGGTCCGTCCTACGTCCGCGAGGACACGCTCCGCGAGGGCCGACAGTTCGAGCCCGGCGAGCGCGAGGCGGTGCTCAACCCCGCGGCGGCGGGCCAGTTCGAGGAGAACGTCAGCGTCGGCGACGAGATCACGATCACGATCCTGGGCGGCCAGCAGACGACCGCGGAGGTGGTCGGGATCACCGACAGCAACGAGGGGCTGAGCCCGTTCGAAGGGTTCGAGTCCTCGCCGCGGATCTACGTGCCGACCGACCCCTACTACGTCGAGCAGGCCGGAGCCGTCGAACTCGGCGACGAGGGACCGGGCGGGAGCGAGGGCGTCGGTAACGGAGACGGCGAGGACGCCGCCGAAGCCGACGACGCCGACCAGGCGGCGCAAGCGCAGGCCGACGGCGGCGACGCGCGCTTCATCGCGGTCATCGTCGAGGCCCACTCCGCCGACGAGGACGACGTCGACGCCGCCCGCCAGGCCGCGATCGACTACCTCGAGAGCGACGACTCGGACGCCAGCGAGTTCCTCGGCGACGACCTCGCGATGACGTTCCAGACCAGCGCCGAGTTGCTCCAGCAGCTCGAGGATGTCCTCGAGCTGTTGCAGAACTTCATCGTCGGGATCGCCGCGATCTCCCTGCTGGTGGGCTCGATCGGCATCGCGAACATCATGCTCGTCAGCGTCACCGAACGGACCCGCGAGATCGGGATCATGAAAGCCGTCGGCGCCCAGAACCGCGACGTACTGGGGCTCTTCCTGTCTGAGGCGGTGATCCTGGGTGTCATCGGAGCAATCCTGGGGACCGCACTCGGGCTGGTCGCGGGCTACCTCGGCGCGTGGTACATCGATCTGCCACTCGTCTACCCCCTCGAGTACGTCGCGCTCGCGATCGCCGTCGGCGTCCTCGTGGGGATCCTCTCCGGGCTGTACCCCGCCTGGCGGGCGGCCCGAACGGATCCGATCGACGCGCTCCGGTACGAGTGACGGTCAGCTGACGCCGTCTCCTCGTACGCGACCGGACCCGTGGTCGGTGCTAGACTGATACTCGCTCGAGTACGTCGGGATCCGCGTTCCGGATCGAACGTCGGCGCTCTTCGAATTCGCCTAGGAGCGGGCGCTACTCGTCTCGCTCGCGATCCCGGGTTTCGTGCCATCGCGACGGATCGAGGTCGCCGTCCTCGCGTTCGTCGGCCGGTTCGTTTCGCGTCGACCGATCCGAGTCGTGTCGATCGGTCCCCTCCGCGTCCCGCTCGCGTGGTCTGGTTCCGGAACGAGGGGTCGGCTCCCGTCGCCTCCCGCCGAACGTCTCTCGCGTTCGCGCGTGTTTTCCAGGGTACTCCCGCGCGAGGTAGGCTCCGAGGTATCCGCCGAGCAGCGACAGCCCGACGGTGTAGACGAACGCGAACAGGACCCCGACGAGGATCAACAGGACGACGAACGCAAAGCCCTCCGCGGGTGCGGCGGCGACTCCGAACCCGAACCCGACGAAGCCGATCCCCAGCACGGCGACGGCGGCGATCGGGACGAACGTGATCGCGCCCGCGAGGGCGCCGACGATCGCCCCGTCCCGATCGTCCGGACCCTCGAGAAACCCGGCGACTGCGCCGCCGACGACCGTCGAGAACGGGATAAAGGAGAGGACGATGCCGACGACGGCGCCGATGATCGCGTTGATGATCGTTCGGCCACTGACCATAGGGAGATCGACGACGAGCAGGGAGAAAGGCGTGTTGGCTGATTCGGCCCGGTCAGTCGTCTGTCGGGGCCTCGGACTCGACGTCGACACTCGAGGGTTGCGCGCCGTTCTCGGGTTCGAGCTCTGGCGACGTGAGCTCCTCGAGGGTCAGATCCCCGTTGACCTCGTCGGCGAGTAGCTCGACCGCTTCGACGAAGATCGCGACGATCAGCGGGCCGACGACGATCCCGATCGCCCCGAGGGTGAAGAGTCCGCCGGTGAAGCCGACGAAGTAGAGACTTCCGGGCAGTCCGGCCGAGCGGCGGGCGAGTCGGGGTCTGACGGCGATATCGGGCAGCCAGGCGACGAGCCCGACACCGAGGATACCGACCAGCGCGGCCCCGACGAGGTCGCCCGCGGCGACGTGGTAGAGTGCGATCGGGGCGATCAGCAGGCTCGGACCGATGATCGGCACGAACTGCAAGATCGCGGCGAACAGCGCGAGCGTGAACGCCATCTCGTAGCCGAGCAGGTGAAACAGGGGGTAGCCGATCACGAGCGAGGTGACCGACGTGGCGAGCTGTAGCACGTAAATGGCGTACAGCGTCTCCCGAGCCCGGACGGCGAGCGCTCGGACGACTCCTCTGTACTCGTGGGGGACGGGCGCGATCGCGGCGCGCGCAGCGGCGTCGCCCCTGTACAGCAGCGCGAACAGCAGGATGACGAACAGCGCGAACTTGATCGCGAGCACGGGCAGCGACGAGGCCAGCGAGACGGCAACGTCGCGGAGGAACGAGACCACGAACACCTGGACCTCCCGGGTCTCGATCGTGTACGTCATCTCGAGAACCGTCACCGGGATCTCGGCCGGCACGCCCTCGACGAGGGCGATCACTTCGTCGATCCGAACGTACAACGTGAAAACGATCGGTGCGAACACTGCGGTCGCGCTCACGAACCCAACGAGCGTCGCGCCGACGGCGGCGGTCCACTCGCCGAGTCCGCGCCTGACCAGCCACCCCTGAACCGGCACCAGTACGTACGCGACCGTCAGCGCGAAGAGGATCGTTCCCAGCACCTCGAGCAGGATCGCACCGGTCAGTAGGCCGAGGGCCGCGACGACGGCGCCGAGCACGTAGCGCCGCCGCGGCGAGTTCGTGGTGGCTGTCACACGGGCCGATGGCCGTCGACCGTCAAAGCCTTTCCGTGACGGGGGCGCGCCGACCGGTATCCGCCGGATGATCCCGGCGCTTAAGACGGCACGGCGTGTCACTCCCACCATGAATCGGCGTTCGGTCGTGCGGGCCGTCGGCGTCGGAGCGCTCGCCGGGACGGCCGGCTGTTTCTCCCGCGACGAGGAGGAGGATGAGGACGACGGGGACGAGGAGGCGACCGACGCGACCGAGCGCGACGACACCGAGCCGGACGACCCCGACCTCGAGGGGACGTTCCGAGTGGCGACGACCGAGTCGATGGTCGTCGGCGAGCGGGCCGTCGGCGAGTGGATCAAGGAGGCCTTCGAGGAGGAGTTTCCCGACGCCGAGCTCCAGTGGACGATTCCGGAGGCCGGTCTCGATCACTACCGCAGACGGGTCGACCAGGGTGCGGAGATCGACGCCGACGTCTACCTCGGGCTCACGCCGTCGGATCTCGCCCGACTCGACGCCGATCTCGCGGCGAACGCCCTGTTTCGGGAACTCGGCGGGGATCGGCTTCCGGCGACCGAGCGGATCCGCGACGACCTCGAGTTCGGGGATCCCTCGGGACGCGCCGTTCCGGCCGGCGTCCGATACAGCTGTCTGTGGTACGACGAGAGCGAACTCGAGGAGCCCGACGACCTCGCCGACCTGCTCGACGACGAGTACGAGGACAGCCTACTCGTTCCGCGCGCCGACCGCTCCGACGCCGGCCTCGCCTTCCTGCTCTGGACGATCGAGACAGTCGGCGACGACGGCTACCGCCGCTACTGGGGCGACCTCGAGGAGAACGGACTCGAACTCGTCAACGACTGGACGGCGTCGACGACCGCGTTCGCCGACGGCGATCGTCCGCTCGCGGTCGGCTACTCGACCGACGCCGCCTTCGCCGAGCGCGAGGGGTTGGAGACCGACGACTGGGAGCTCGCGTTTCCGAACGGACAGGGGTACGAGACGCCGGTCGGCGCGGCCATCTTCGAGGATGCCGAGGAGGTGGATCTCGCCTACGACTTCCTGAACTTCCTGCTCTCGAGCGATGTCCAGGCCGAGTTCGCCGAGCGTCACTCCGTGATACCGGCGCTCAGCCGAGCGTTCCTCGAGCTCGACGAGACGTTCGAGGAGAGCGCGGCGGTTCCGTCCGAGCCCGTCTCGGTGGGGTACGATCGACTCCGCTCCGACCTCGAGCGGTGGGTCGACGAGTGGGCGGAGACGCTCGCGGAGTAACGGACCCGACGGTTCCGCTCGAGTGGGAACCGGCTACCCGACTGAAGTACCAGGGCGACCCAGCGGCGAACGAACGCGTCCTCGAGCGCCGCCTCTGCTCGAGGATCGAGGGATTCCATGAACGAATACAGCGTCCTCATCGCGACGGCGAACACGGCAACGTTGCTCACCGGCGGCGCGGTCGCAGTGCTCGCATACCGTGCGTTTCGACGAACCGGAGCCGGACCGCTTCGGGCGGTCGCCATCGGATTCGGGCTACTCGTCGCCGGCTCGGTTCTCGGTGGAGCGGTCCACCTCCTCGCCGGTCGGATCGCGCTTGGAGTCGCCGTCCAGAGTTCGTTCACCGCCGGCGGCTGTGCGGTCCTGCTGTACTCACTGTACGCGGAGACGCCGACCAGGACCGTCACGGTTCGAAAATCGCCGTGAGTCGAGTGCCGACCGGGACCGTCGATAGACCAATCGGATCCACCCGGCCGAAAGCGGTTAGAGCCGCGACCGGAACCGGTCGAGCCCCATCTCGAGCATGTCGGGGCTGACGGGCTGGAACTCGCCGTCGTCGGGGAGGTACTCCCGCACCGAGTCCCAGCTGTTTCGGGCGTAGCGCTCGTCGAGCAACACTCGCACGCCGACGTCGTCGGCCGAGCGGATGACTCGCCCGACGGCCTGGCGGGTCTTCCGGACCGCCGGGATCGTCAGCGCGTACTCGAACCCGTCGCCGAAGGCGTCGTCGTAGGCCCGACGGACGGCCGTCGTCCGCGGGCTCGAGGTGTTGACGATCGGGACGCCACAGACCACGGCTGCGGAGAGTCGGTCGCCGCTGTAGTCGACCCCCTCGGTGAGCGTGCCCCGCAGGCTCGTGACGAGCACCTTCCCCTCGCCCGCGAAGAAGTCGTTCTTGAGCGACTGGGTCGTCTCGTCGTCGCTGGCGGCGTCGAGCAGCACGGGTTTGCCGATCCGGCCCTCGAGGGCGCCCGCGATCCACTCGGCTTCCGCGTAGCTGGGCATCCCGACGAGCACGTTACCTGGGAGCCGGGCGACCTTCGCGACGGCGTCGGCGTAGTGGGTGCGCGTCGGGTTGCTCTCGCCGGGTCGACCCCGGTTGTCGTATGTGAACTTCGGCGCGGCGACTGCGAAGCTCTCGCGGTTCTCCTCGGGGAAGTGCAGGCCGTAGCGGCGTTCGACCACCGGTCTGTCCCCCTCGTCCGCGAGGTAGTCGAGTCCCGTTACCTCGGTGAACGCGTCGACCGGCTCGAGGGTCGCGCTCATCAGGATTCCCCCGCCGAACGCCGCCAGGCGGTCGCCGATGGCCTCGCTTGGCACGCAGTTGTGCAGGGCGAGTCGGGCGGTGTAGGCCCGTCGCCAGGAGTCGGCCGGCTCGGTCTCGTCCCAGGTGCGCTCGAGTTCGACCTCCCGGAAGTAGTCGGTGTGATCCCGGCGGTACCACTCGCCCAGCAGGCGACCGACGGCGGGCGCTGCCCGGGTTCTGTCCTCGTCCTCGGCCTCGTTCAACACGCGCTCGACGACGGCACCGACGGCCTCGGCACGGACCCAGACGGCGTCGCTGTACCCCGCGTCGGCAGCCCACTCGGTGAGTTCGTCGACGGCCGGTTCCTGGGGGTCCCGGAGCGGGATCTCCGCGTCCGAGAGCTCGGTCGGATTCGACTGCCACCCCCTGTGGTTCCGGTCGAGGTGGGCGGTGACGCGACGATCGAGTTCCTCCCGGAGGTCACGAACGAATTCGAGGGTACGGGAGAGCTCCTCGAAAGAGACGTCGCTGTCCTCGAGTTCGCCCCGAACGAGGTCGGCGTCGGCGGTCTTCGAGCCACCCTGGGCCTCCCGACCCTCGCGCTCGAACTTGATCGGCTGGAGCACTCGAGAGAGCTCCGTCTCGGCGTCCCGGAGGGTCCCGTCCGCGACGCCGTCGCTGACCAGATCGCGCACGCGGGGCTCGAGCATGTGGGCCTCGTCGCAGACGACGAACGTCGAGTCGTCGAGCAGGGCACCCGTGAACGCGGTCGTCGTGGTCGGATCGAACGCGTGGTAGTAGTTGCCGAGGACGACCTCGACGTGGCCAAGCGCGGCGCCCATCACGGAGTGTGGACAGGTGCCGTTGCGGACCGAGCGGGCGACGAGATCGTCCGGGGTCAGCATCCCGGTCGCGGTGAAGTCGAAGGGGACGGCCTCGGCGGCGTCGCCGTCCTCCTCGTCGGGCAGGTCCTCGAGGTACTGGGCGTAGAACGGGCAGTACTCCGTCTCGGCGCCGACCGCGCCGCCGTCGCCGTAGGTCGGCATCTCCGGCGGGTAGGCCGCGGTCTCCCCGGCGGTCTCGAGGAATCGACCCGTCGATCCCGACGAGCCGCTGTCGGCGAGGCCGGTCTGTTGCTGGCGGGCGCGGGCGGTCAGCGTGCCCGCGGTCGTCTCGCCGCCCTCGCCGGTCAGTTCGCGGGTTCGATCCCGCAGGCTCTCACAGCGGTCGTAGACGTTTCGATCGTCGATATCTCCTGCACCTGCGCGGTTGTACGGACAGACGTCGGCCTTCCCGACGAGGGTCAGCCCCGAGACGGGGTTCCAGTCGTCGGGGAGGTTCTCGTTGATGGTCTCGAGGTCGGCCTCGAACTGGCGCAGCTGCTGTTTGACGCTCGTGAGGACGAAGACGCGCTCGTAGTCGGTGTCGGGATCGCGCACGAGGTCGATCCCGGCGGTGAGCGCGATCATCGTCTTTCCGGTGCCACAGGCTCCCTCGACGACGGTGTAGCCGCCGTCTCGAGCGGTTTCGACGGCGGTTTCGATACCGTCGACCTGCTCGTCGTAGGGCTGGGGGTGGCCGAAGATCGAGCGCCAGTCGGTCATTCCTGCCGTACTCATCGTCGGTCGCTCATAGCGTTGACGAACCGTAGCCGCGGCTTCGGCTATAAACCTCAGGAGGGAGGACCGACGCCCGCTCGCGTCAGCGGCTCCGGGAGTCGGTTACTAGTTCGACCGATCGCTCGAGCCCGCGTTTGACCGCGAGGACCGACTCGCGGAGGACCGGTGCGCCGTCGTAGAGCCACAGGAGAGCGGCAAAGCCGGTCGCACCGAGCATGAGCAGGGCGTACGTCGACGGGTCGTCGGAGAACAGCTCCTGGTGGTAGGTGCCCAGAAGGACGAAGAACTGATCCGTGAATCCGGTGTGCTCGTGGGCGTGGTGGTGAACCTCGTCCTGGCGGAACGGCCACAGTACGATCCAGAAGCTGAGGTGGTCGTCCCGAACGTAGCCGTCGACGATATCGGCGGGCAGATGTAGCAGGTAGCCGACGGCGAACGCGATTCCGGCTCGAGGGCGGCCGTACGACCGGGCGAGCGCGCCGACGGCGATCGACAGCGGGACGGCGAAGAAGATCGAATGACCGATCGCGTAGCCGACCTCGAAGACGCCGTACTCCCAGGCCAGCGGTTTGTCGATCAGGTCGGGAAGGACGGAGGCGAAGACGACCGCGAACGCCTCGAGCCCACCCGGGGAGTCGCGGTAGTAGACGTGACAGAACAGCGAGTACGCGACGTACCCCATGATCGCGTGTTCCCAGGGCCACATACGCGTTCAGTTCACCTCTTTGATAATAGACGTTGTTTTATTGATCATTGTTTCGACGTTATCTGTTGTTGAGGATCGCGAACACGTAGATCGCGATCGCGACGAGAACGATCGCCGGTCCGGTCGCAATGTCGAGGTAGTACGAGGAGAAGATGCCGGCGAGAACCGCGATCTCGCCGAACACGATCGAGAGAACGAGGCCGTGGTTGAAGCTACTCGTCAGTTGCATCGCGGCCGCGACGGGAACGACGAGCATCGCGGCGACGAGGATCGCACCGAGGATCTGCATCGCCGCGACGACGACCAGCGCCGTCACGACGATCAGGAGCGTATCGTAGAACCAGACGTCGATGCGAGCCAGTCGCGCCGCTTCGCGGTCGAACGTGATGAACAACAGCTGTTTGTGTGTCAGCGCCACCATACCGACGACCAGTATCGTGAGCCCGACCATCAGCTGGACGTTCTCGAAGGGAACGAACAGGATGTTGCCGAACAGGTAGCTCTCGATCTCGCGACCGAACGCGACGCCCTCGCCGTAGGAGATGACGGCGACCCCGACGGCGAACCCCCCGGTCAGGATGATCGCCAGCGGAACGTCGGCGTAGGCGTCCGTCGTCACGGCGAGGTACTGGAGTCCGAGCGCGGCGAGGACGGCGGCGACCAGCGCGAAGACCAGCGGGTAGTTCAGCCACTCGACGCTCGCGCCGACCACGAGCCCGATCGCCACACCGCCGAACGCGGTGTGGGCGAGGGCCTCTCCGATAAGCGCCATCTGTCGGTTGACGACGTAGGCGCCGACGAGCGGTGCGGCGATCCCGACGAGAACGCCGGTCGTGAAGCCGTGCTGAAGGAACGTACTACAGACGAGCCAGGAACCGATCGCTCCGCACGTCGTTCCCCAGAACGCGTCGAAAAGCGGGGGAAAAGCCAAGTAGACGAACGCGGCGGTGGCGATCACCGCCGCAGGGAGACCGACAGCGGCCGCCGTCAGTCCGCGCCGAGACCGGAACGTATCGACATCCATCGTTAATCTCCGGAGGCGGCGCTCGTCGACCGTGCCGCTCGCGCCGAACTGAACGCGCGTTCGAGTGCGTCGGTTTCGAGGAACCGTTCCGTGCCGCAGTGTTCGTAGAGTTCGCGGTTGAGACACGCGATCGTGTCGGCGTGCTCGGTGACGACGCCGATATCGTGTTCGATCAAAACGATCGTGATCCCCGTCTCGTTGAGCTCGTGTAACAGATCGTAGAAGGCGTCCCGCGATTCGGCGTCGACGCCGACCGTCGGCTCGTCGAGCGCCAACAGATCGGCTTCGGACGCGAGCGCGCGAGCGATGTACGTCCGCTGTTTCTGTCCGCCCGAGAGCGAACTGATCTGCCGGTCGGCCAGGTCGGCGATACCGACCTGCTCGAGGACGTCGTCGACGATGCGGTGATCGTCGGTCGTGAGCGGCGAGAGACCGGCGTGGGCGTACCGTCCCATCGTCACGACCTCACGGACAGAGATCGGCATCGTCGTGTCGGCTTCGGAGGACTGCTGTGAGACGTAGCCGAGACGGGTCCCCTCGTCGAACGACGTCGCGTCGGTGCCGAACAGTTCGACCGTACCCGTATCCGGCGTCTGTAACCCAAGCAGGATTTTCAGTAGGGTCGTCTTCCCGGAGCCGTTCGGCCCGATCAGTCCCAGGAAATCGCCAGCTTCGACCGTGAGAGAGACGTCTTTTACTACGGGTTGGTCGTCGTACGCGAACGTGACGTTCTCGGCGGCTATTGCGGGGTCCATTTTTGACGTTGGTAACATACTCTTGTCCTCAGGCTATCCAAATCTTTCGAGACTGCTAACGCTCACTCGACCTGGAGGGCTCGCTCGAGCGATGGGAAGTTGATTTCGCGGTAGTGCTCGAGGTAGCCCCAGTCCGGCTCCATCTGGACGTCCCCGACCTCCGTGGTTTCGTCGAGTTGCGTTTCCACCGGCGAGATCGGGAGCACCTCTGCGTCCGTCTCGTCGGCGATCGATTCCGCGAGATGTGCCGGTTCGCCGACGTCGTAGAGGACGTGCTCGATACCGTACTCCTCGATGTGATTTTCGACCTCCTCGATGTCCTGTGCGGACGCCTCGCCGTCCGGGGACGTGCCGATCGGCGAGTAGATGTCGATATCGTACTGGCGGTGCCACCACTGGAAGGAGTCGTGAGTGCCGATGACGATCTCGTTTAGCGTCGCGCGATCGACCAGCTCCTCGAACTCCTCGTGGATCGCTTCGAGTTCCTCGTTGAACGCCGCGGCGTTCTCGTCGTACTCGTCGGCGTGATCGGGATCGAGATCCGAGAGTCCGTCGGCGATGTTGTCGACGCCGTTCTGGCACTCGACCGGATCCATCCACCAGTGCTCGTCGTCGTCTTCGGCGGGGCTATCGAAGAACTCGATCCCTTCCGACGCATCGATCACGGCGGTGTCGTTGTCGTTCTCGAGCTCCGCGACGGCGTCTTCCATCCAGCCGGCGAAATCGCGCATATAGACGAAGGCGTCGGCGTCCTCGATCTCCTCGACGATCCCCGGCCCAGGTTCGTAGTCGTGGCCGTGCTCGCCGGTCGGAATCAGATCGACGGCGTTCACGTGATCGCCGCCGACCTCCCGCGTGAAGTCCCACAGCGCCGGCATCCCGGCGGCAACGGTGTAGGAATCGTCGTCCGCTCCGTTCTCTAGATCATCGCCGTTTCCGTCTCCGTCGTCGCCGTTGCCAGACTGCGGGTCCTCGTCGAGACAGCCCGCGATACTCGCGGCAAGCGTTCCGGCGCCCGCAGCAAGAATGGCCCGGCGCGTAGAACGAGACTGACCTAATCGATCAGTCTTCGAAACATCTGTCATCGGCCCACATTCCATGACACCAAGTAAAATAGTTTGTGATTCTATGTCTATTATTAGACGAGGCTAATTCGGTTGGGGCCAGGTTGCAACACAGCTTGCCTACTCGTTCGGCCGTCCTCGGAAGATGAGGCATCTAGTGGCTGTTTGAGCAGTTTATCGGTGCTTCTGCTCTCACACAGATCATTAGATGAGGCTAATATAGAAGATTGGATTATAAAATAAACTCGATAGCACTCACCGTTCGACTCTCGTTCCGGTGTGCCGGAACGCTGCACCGACCGAGCACCAAGCCGATATGCCCGAACGAAAACCAGGTGAGCTCCTGGAAGCCCCTACATGATCAGACGCCATTCCTCGGCTTCCGTGATCGGGAACGGATATTCGTCCGTCAACTCGTGTTTCGGCGGCTCCCTAGTTCGCGGAGTCGTTTTTCCGGTCTCGAACGCAACGCCTTCCAGTCTCGCTTCCCAACCGAGGATATGAGCGATTCCATCGACGTCGACGACTGGCGCGCAGAACTGAAATCCAAACGCGCCGAGAAGGACGAGTTCTTCGCCGAACACCCCCAGTCACCGGTGCCGCCCGAGGACCGCGAGGGATTCGAGGGACTGGAGTACTTCGAGCCCGACGCGACGTATCGGGTAAGCGCGACCGTAACCGCCCACGACGACCCGGAGGTCGTTCTGATGGACACGACTGCGGGCCGGGAGATGCGCTACCTCCGGGCCGCCACGCTCGAGTTCGAACTCGATCGGGAGGACGAGGACCTCGAGGACGGCACCTTCGAGCTGGCGGCCTACCAGCTCGAGAGCCCGGACGAGGAGCCCTACTTCGTTCCGTTCCGGGACAAGACGACGGGCCAGCAGACCTACGAGGGCGGGCGATACATGGAGCTCGCCGCGGATCGCGACCTCGAGACTGGCGACGAACTCGTCGTCGACTTCAACCTCGCGTACACGCCGTTCTGTGCCTACAGCGAGACGTTCGACTGTCCGCTGCCGCCGGAGGAGAACTGGCTCGAGGTGACGATTCCGGCGGGCGAACGGTTCGAGTAGCGTTACTCCACCGAGGGACCGAGACCGCCCATACAGCTCCGACACCGACAGAGTCGTTCGTGTTGCGCGGGCGGGAGCTCGCGATCGTCGTCGCGTTTGGCCCCGGATCGGTCACTATCGATCTCGCCGTCGCCATCGCGTTCGGTCGCCGTTTCGGGGGGGTGTCTCGTCCGCAGTAGTCGCCGTCCCGAGAGACGTTGAAAGCCCCGCACCAACCGCGGCGATCGCACCGAGAACGATTCCCTGCCGAGAGCGGAGTTGACGAGACAGTGTCATACGTACCGATACTGGCACAGTCCGGGTAAGCGTTACACGGGTCTGCCGTCTCGAGTGAAACCGACGAGATGTCCGAACGCTCGAGTGGAAACCAGGGGGTTCAGCCGGAGGGGCGAGCCGAAATCAGGGGGCGACCCCGACCGTGAGCAGGGTGCCGTACTCCCGGTAGCGCTCGACCATCGCCTCGCGTGTGTCCCAGTCCTCGAGCGGAAACTCCGCCTCGCTGGGGATCGCGATCTCTCGGTCGGGAACGTTGTCCTGCTCGGCGACCGAGAGCCCCGCCGCGCGGAACGCCTCGCGGTACTGGTCGCGGTCCCAGCGAGTCATCTCCACGTCGATGTTGTCCTGCCACTCGTGGGAGTGGACGTTCTCCTCGTAGTAGTTGACGGCACAGTAGAACGTGGCGCCCGGTCGGAGGATCCGCGCGATCTCCTCGAGGGTCTCGTGGGGGTCGGCAGCGTAGTAGAAAGCCTCCATCGACCAAACGTGGTCGATCGAGTCCTCGGCGAACGGCAGGGCACCGAAGTCGCCGACGACGTAGCCGATTTCCGGGTCCTCGGTGTAGCTCGCGGCGTTGCGGGCCATCTCGGGCGAGCCGTCGAGCCCGTAGACCCGTCCGGCGTCCTTGGTATCTCGCAGCGCGCGGCCGGCGTAGCCGCTGCCACAGCCCAGATCGAGAACCGTATCTCCCGGTTCGACGGGCATCCGCGCGAGCGCGTGCTTGGCGGTGTGCCAGTGTCGTTCCTCCATTCCCCTGTCGCGACCGCTCGTAGCCCACTCGTCGAACTCCTCGCGTACGCTCATACCGATTCGTTTCCTCCAGAGCGCCAAAACCGATTCGGCTCTCCCCTCCGAAAGCCACCGATAAGCTCTTTAGGTTGGCCTAAAAAGATCGACGTGGAGGTTTAGGTCGGCCGAAATCCGTGGGCATCGGATGCGGGCCGAACGGGAAGCAGTAGCTATCCCGGCCTCTCGTCCTTCTCCCGGGAACAATCGGAAGGTATTAGTGTTTTAGGCTGGCCTAAAACAAAGTATGCATCAGCGAGACGATGACGACAGTTCGGGCCGAGCCACAACCGGTCGCCGACCGCTTCTCGCCACCGCGGGAGTCTCCGTTGCGGGACTCGCGGCGCTGGCCGGCTGCGTCGGTGACGACGATGGCGACGGGAACGGCGACGACGGAAACGGCGACGACCACGACGATAACGGGAACGGTGACGACGTCGCCGGCGCCGTCGCCGGCGCCGAACCGATGGGAGAGCCGGTCGGCTCGAGTGGCGTCTCCTGGGACGACCTGGGCGACCTCGAGGGCGAGCTCACGATCTACTCGGGCCGCACGCGCGACCAGATCGACCCCGTATTCGAGGCGCTCGAAGAGGAGTACGACGGGCTGACGATCAACCGCGACTACGACGACAACGACGTGCAGGTCAACCAGCTAGTCCAGGAAGGCGACGCCACGCCGGCGGACGTGTTCTACTCCCAGGACCCGGGCGCACTCGGTGCAGTTGAAGAGGAGGGGCTCGTCCAGCAGCTTCCGGAAGACGTCGTCGACACCGTCCCCGAGAGCTGGCGCCACCCTGATGGCAACTGGACCGGCGTCAGCGGCCGTGTCCGTGCCATCCAGTACAACGAGGACCGACTCGACGAAACGGAGTTCGACGACTGGGACGAGCTCCCGACGGATATCTTCGCGTACGCGGAAGACGACCGGTTCGAGGGAATCATCTCGACGCGGCCGAACTCCGGGACGTTCCGCGGATTCATTCAGGCGATGGTCGACCTCGAGGGCGAAGAGGAGACGCGCCAGTGGGTCAGAGACTTCATGGACCAGGATCCGCAGCTGTTCTCCGGCGGCAGCGACCAGGCTGCAGCCGTCGAAAACGGTGGCGACGACGATCCGATCATCGCTCTGGGTAACAGCTACTACGCCGCTCGCCTCGTCAACGAGGACCCCGACTCGCCGATCCGCGTGGCGTTCACCGAAGGCGACGCAGGGGCCCTGTTCAGCGTCGCGGGCATCGCCGTGACGAACGACGTCGAGGATCCCGAACTCGTCGCCGAGTTCGCCCGCCACCTCGTCGCCGTGGAGGGACAGGAGTTCATGATGGACGCCAACGGCGAGTTCCCCGTCGTCGAAGGCGTCGACTACGTCGGTCCGCTGCCGGGTCCCGACGAGCTCGACTCGCCGGACTACGATATCAGCCAGTTCGACATGGAACTACAGGAGGCCAACGACCTCCTCGAGGAGGAAGGAATGATGCCGCTCTAACCCCGATCGACGGACACACCTGAGAATCTACGGGATCCAGACCATCACCGGCATCCGAACGGGACTATCGAGTCTTTGCCACACCGCTCCGTCCCGTCTTTCAGTACACGAGATGTCCCATCAGTTTTCGATTCATACGCCTCCGAGCGCTCGGCCGAAACTGTGGCCCAACCTCGGTCAGTCGTCGATCACACAGACGGCCGATCGCCGACGCCGGTTTCACGGCGGTCCGCAGCTCTCCGCTCCCGAGCGGAGCTTCCCGACTCGAGAGACTAATCACGGGGTTCAAGAGAATCGAGGGCCCACCGATTCGTAGGAGAATCGATTCGATCGGCACATACACACGATGAAATCACTCAAAAACACCGTCAGCGGTTCAGAACACGTCGAAACGGTTACGGAGCGACTCGAGCGTGCGGACCCCTGGATGGTCGCCCTGGCCGCCGCGAGTGCTCTCGTCGCGTTTCTCGTCGTTTTGCCGATGTTCTGGCTGGTCTGGCAGGCGTTGACGGTCGAACTGTCCCGAGCGTACGATCTCATCGTTTCCACACAGACCGCACGTATCACCGCAAACAGTCTCGGATTGATGCTGTTCGTAACGGTGTTTTCGATCGTTCTCGGGGTTCCGCTCGCGGTGTTGACGACCCGAACCGATCTCCCGTATCCACGGTTCTGGACCGTCGTGGCAGCGCTCCCGCTCGTAATTCCGAGTTATATCGGTGCGATCGCGTTCGTCGGGATGTTCGGCTCGGGCGGTGAGATCGACTCGCTGTTCGGGGTGTCGGTCCCACGGATCGACGGCCTGTCCGGTGCGGTGTTCATCATCACGTTGTACACCTACCCGTACGTGTTCCTGACGACCCGGGCAGCGCTGCTGTCGATGGACAGTTCGCTCGCCGATGCTGCACGGACGCTCAACGCGGGTCCGTTCGAAGCGTTCCGGCGCGTCACGCTGCCACAGATCAGGCCGGGGATCGCGGCCGGTGCGTTGCTCGCCGGTCTGTATGCGATTTCCGACTTCGGAACGCCGGCGTTCATGCAGGCGAGCGTCTTTACGAGCATGATCTACTGGGAGTTCAGCAGTTTCAACGTCGAGTTCGCCGCGTTGCTCGCGTTGCAACTGATCGCGATCGTCGCCGTGGTTCTCGTTATCGAGGCCGGAATCGGTCGTGACGAGGACGCGGCCGGCGTCAGTGCGAGGTCGGGAAGTACGATCCGGCTCGGTCCCTGGAAGTGGCCGGCAATGGGATTCGTTTCGACGATCGGGATCGTCACGCTCGTCGTTCCGGTTGCGATCTTCACGAACTGGTTGGTCCGCAGCGCGGGGGATCCGATCCCGTCTCTCGAGTTCCAGTGGGAGTTCGCGTTCAACTCGATGTACCTCGCGCTACTGGCCGCACTGGTCGCGTGTGCGTTCGCGCTTCCGGTCGCGTACTACTCGGGACGGGCCAACTCCCTCGTCTCACGGGTCCTCGAGCGGGCGACCTACATCGGATTCGCCGTCCCGGGGATCGTTATCGGTCTCGCCCTGGTGTTTCTGGGTACCCGAACCCTCCCGTGGCTGTACCGAGAGGGCGTCTGGTTACTCGTGTTCGCGTACGTGGTTCGGTTCCTTCCACAGGCGGTCGGGACGGTTCGCTCGTCCGTACTCCAGGTCGACGATAAAACGATCGAGGCCGCCCGGACGTTGAACGCTGGCCGCCTCGAGACGTTCCGTCGCATTACCCTGCCGGCTATTATGCCGGGGTTAGTTGCTGGCGGCGTCCTCGTGTTCCTGACGACGATGAAGGAGCTACCGGCGACGCTCATGCTCCAACCGGTCGGGATGGACACGCTCGTTTCGATCATCTGGGACGCACAGGACGCGCTGGCGTACCGGTACGCTGCGATCCCCGCTCTGGTCTTGATCCTCATCTCCGGGCTCTCGATGCTCGTCCTGCTCCGACAGGAGGGTGGCAAGATCGGCTGACCGTCGACACGGCAGCCTCCGTTTCGAGTCGAACCGGGGGGCGACACCGCGAGTTCGGCAGCGGCCGTCGCGCATCGTCGGACGACACATCCTCAGTATTAAGTCGGTTCCGGCAATTGATCACGCCGTATGGAGTACGAACTGGCAATCGAGGGAACGCCCGAGACGGTCCCCGGGGGAACCGGCATCCTTCTGTTGCATCCCAGCACCGGTGAGACGGACCGCATCGACACCGACTTTCTCAAGACCGACACCGACAACTTCCTGGTCGTCTCCACTCGAACGACCGCGCGCGAAGCCAAACAGAAACTCGAGTACTACGACGTCGACGAGAACCGCGCCGAGATCCTCGACACGCTCTCGATCGAACGGGGTTACTCCCGCCGGACCAGCGACACCGTCCACTACGTCGCCGCCCCCGACGACATCGATGGCATCGTCACTCATATCGACGGCTTCCTCTCGGATCACGACGGGAAGCTTCGCCTGAGCTTCGACTCGGTCACCGAACTCGCCTACTACGCCGGAGAAGAAGAGGCCCTCGAGGCCGCCGAGCGCATCCTCGAGCTGCTCGAGGAACACGACGCGGTCGGCCTGTTTCATCTCTCGGAGGACCCACACGACGAGGCGCTCGTCGAACGGTTCCGCGAGCTGTTCGACGGAACGATCGATCTCGACGAGGACGGCAGCATCGAGGCGTCGTTCTAGTCCTCGAGCGCGTCGAACGTCTTTTGGGCCCACGTCACCGCGTAGTCCGATCCGTGATCACGGTAAGCGTCGGTGTCGAGCGCGTCGAACGGCGCCGGTAGATCGAGGCCGTGTTTGATCGCGGCGCAGGCCAGTTCGGTCGCGTCCGCGAAGTCGGTCTCGCCGCGAGCGACCGCGCCCGGAAGCCCCGAGACACGGTCCTCGAGCCGAGTGCCCGCGTCCCGCCAGGCGTCGGCCAGCTCCGGATGCGTCCCGCCCTCGTCCTCGTCCCACGCCGCGAACACGTCGCGCGTGTGGAGCCCCGTCCAGCCGTCGTACAGCGCTGCAGCAATCTGGTAGGTGCCGGCCGGATCGAGCGCCGTCGCGCGCTCGAGGTCACGGTACTCGTCCTCGAAGAAGCCGAGGAACTGTTCAGGAATCTCGAGCCCGACCTCGACGAGCGCCTCCGCGAGCAGAAAGTCGAGAAACGGTTCGGGCGACCCTTCGACACGGGGTTTGACGATGACCGTCGGCGGGTCGGTCTGGTGGGTCCAGGTAATGCTCCCATCGCCGGGCATTCCGATCGTGAAGTCGCTGCTCGCGTAACGGACGAGGAGCTCCGGGGCGTCCTCGGGGAGCCACGCCGCCGGGTACGTTGCCGGCTCGAGTGAGTCCACGAGCAGGCCCAGGTCCTCCGCCTGAGCAGGCGCAAGCGTCTCGAAGTCCCGATCGCAGTCGACGACGACGGCGTCGGGAGCGTGCTCCTCCCGGATCGCCGCAACCGGGGGCGAGAGCTCTCGAGCGGTGAACATCAGACGAGAACGGTCTGGAAGATGATCAACGCCGACAGCAGCGCCGACGCGGCGATCGTCGCGAGGACGGCCTTGGTTGCAGTACTCATGTTCGGACGCTATCGGTCGCGTCGCTTAAATCCATCTGTCTCGGCCGAAACCGCGAGACGGTCGGGCATCTCGAACGCTCGTGGCGGCCCGCAGACCCCGGGTTCGACTGCAACGCAACTTGCGGAACGACCGTCTCGAGGGCAGTCGCTGGCCGTCTACAGTCGAACCGAAGGGGTTGGCGGCGCTACTCGTCGACGTCGTCGTGCCAGGACTCCGGAACGTCGATGACGTACCGCCCGTCCTCCTGGAGCGAGATGATGTACTCGTCGCGGTTGTACAGCTCCATGAGGTTGAGTTCGTACTGACCCGGGCGGAGGATTTTGATGCTCTCGAACTGCTCGTTGAGCTCCGCGCGGAGCTCCTCGATCGACGGCTGCTCGCCCGAGGGTTCGCTGACGACCCGACCGTGATCGGGCGTCTCTTCGGGTTCGTCGTCGACGGGATCGACTTCCGTGATCGGATCCCCCTCGCCGGCCGCGCTCGAGCCGGCGGGGAGATCGTCGGCCGGAACGACCTCGCTTCGGGCGGTCGCCTGCGCGGAGTCCTCCGAGTCCGCCATCGTCACCGTCTCGTGGTCGAGTTCGGAGCGCTCGCTTGAGCCGTCCGAACTCGAGTCGGTTCGCCGATCGCTCGTCGACGGCTCGGAGACGGCACGATCGTCGGCGGCGTCGTCGGTCGCGGATTCCGCAGGCGACGAGGAGCGGTCCTCGGGTCGACGAGCTGAGTCCGGCCATTCGGTGAACGAGTCGTCGTCCCGGTCGGTAGCCGCTCGGCTCCGGTCTCCGGATCGGGTCGACGGCGAGCGCGAGTTTCGGGACGAGTTCGCGTCTCGAGAGGCGTCGGCCGTCTCTCCGCTCCGGCTGTTCGTCCCGTCGCGGTCGGACGAACCGGCGCTCGTCGTCGGTCGGTCGGCTGCCGGCGACTCCGCTGGATCGTGCGTCGACTCGTCGCTCGAGTCCGAGGAAACCCAGCCGCGGACGGTCTCGGCCGCTCGAGAGGCGACACCGTCGGCTCCCTCGTCGGAGGGGTCGCTAGTCGGTGGTGGCGTTTCGGGGCCGGCGTCTCCGTCGGCGCCGTCCTCGGCGCTCGACTCCGAGTCCGAGTCCGGCGTAAACTGGAACTTGTTCCCGCCACAGTCCGGACAGCCCGAGAGCATCTCCTTCGAGCCGTCGGGAAACGTGTGGCCACAGTTCGTACACTGGTGTGGCATTAGTTGCGGGATACGAGCGCGCTGATCAGCGTTTCGTCCTTGTGGAGCGTCTCGATCTGGTTCGCGGGCCCGATTACCGTCAGCTTCGCCGCCGACTCGTTCGATCCCATGAGCCGACCCAGCAGCGACGAGTCCTTCGTCTCCGATTTGGGGTAGGTCTCGATCTCGATACCGTTGAATCCGGCGTCGGGGCTGATCTCGGCCATCGTCATCTCGATGAGCTTGCTCTCCTCGTCGGGGGTGAGCCCCTCCTCTAAGATAACGATGTTACCGTCGTGAACGCCGTCGAGGATCATCCTGATCTTCTCCGTGGAGGCGAGCGAATCCATCCGCTCACCGCTGATGAGGTCGATCTGTACGCCGTCGTCGCCGTTGGGGTCGTCCGGGTTAGTTGCCTTGGGCACGACTGATCACCCGAAGTACTCCGCGATGTTGTCGTAGACCTCGTCCATGTTCTGACCCTCCTTCGCGGAGAGCGGGACCGTCTTGTGCTGGGGGAACGCGTCCTCGATCCGTTTGACGCTCGCTTCGTCGAGGTCGATCTTGTTCGCGAAGATGAGAACCGGCAGATCGCGGGATTCGATGATGCCGATCAGCATCGTGTTGACCTGCGTGATCGGATCCTCCGCGCTGTCGAGAACGTAGATAACGCCGTCGACGTCCTCGCGAAGCCAGTGCATCGCCTCGGCGACGCCTTCCGTGGCCTCGCGGGACCGACGGATCGCGTCGTCTTCCTCCATCTCGTCGGTGAACTCCTCGTAGTCCACCTTCGTAGTTACGCCGGGCGTGTCGACGATGTCGATCGAAACGGACTGTCCGTCGCGTTCGATCTCGACGTCCTCCTTTCGGCGTGCGCGGCGTGTTTCGTGTGGAACGTGACTTTCGGTTCCGACCGCATCGCCGGTCCAGTCCCGCGCGATGCGATTCGCAAGCGTCGTCTTTCCAGCGTTGGGCGGTCCGTAGATTCCGATTCGTTTGGGTTGATCGTCGGTAAACAATCGATCCGTAACCCGGGAGATACTATCTTTGAGTCCTGTTAACAGTCCCATCCTTGGCCCTCCGGCACCGCGAAGTGCGTCTGCGCGTACTACAAACTGAATTCACTTAAGCCTACGTCAGACGTGTAGAGTGTTCGACTACTGTGAAAAGAAGCCACGGTAATGAGTAACAAACCATTACGAGTCGGCAGCAGATGAGAGATAATGATTAGAATACCAGAATGTGTTATTGAAGCGACAGGGGTGCCCCCCACCCCTTCGTTTCAACTGGAACGCTCCAAGGAAGGGGGTGGGGAGGGGGTCTCTGAAGTGGAAGGTTTTATTTAGACAGGCCAGAAACAGCATCCGTACTGGACAAGGGAGAAACTATTTACTAGAGATTGCTAGCTAGTACTTCTAGTTGCTAGCTTTCCCTTGAACTATCTAGCTAGATGATTTGTCTACATCTCTCGTTACGGAAACTCCCGTACATCTCTCGAGCACCCCGAAATCGTCCGGTCGGGACCTGAACATCGTTCCCCGGCGACCGTTCTTTCCGTTTCACCCATCCCTCCCCCTCGTCGTTCTCCAGTTGAAACGAAGGGGTGGGGGGAGAGGAACCGCCATTACCCCCCTTTCTTCGACTCGAGAGCGTCCAGTCACCTTCGACGCCGAAACCGACTCGTCCTCTTGGGATCCTCGCCCCTTCTGTTTCGGATCAACCGGTAGACACCGAGGTTGAACGAACCGACCCGACGAGAAGATTGCCGCGAGACCGAACGGGAATCGTCGGTCACGAGTCTCGATACCATCTCGAGAGAGGCGAAGATGGCGAGCGAAGGAGCGAATCGGTATCGATGCAATCCTGTTCGTAAGCGGGGCCGGATTCCGCCCAAAACCTCGTTGCCAGTCGGATTCGGTATTCGGTCTCGGCCGTGACCCCGAACCGGCCGATTCGTTACAGAGACTGTGCATCATGCTTCTTTCGTCGGGTTCGACCGCGTTGCTCGTTCACCGCTCTCTGCTCACGGGCACTGCGGGACGGCCGCCGTCCCGACAATCGCGGCGCGAAGGTCCCGCTCGACTTCCAAAAATCTCCGCTAAAAAGCCGCTTCACGCCCGCTTCGGTGGGGGAACCGCTCGCTTCGTCTTGTTTCTATCGGTCGCAATTCCAACTCGATTCGCGCGCGGATCCGTCCAAAAAGAATCATATCCTACGTGAGTGAAAGGGAAGAATTTAATATCGCGGTGTTCCTCTGTTTCGCTTGCATCAACTGGATCCGAAACCGATGGCTATCCCGATTGATCGGCCGTACTGGCCGTTCAAACGCTGTATAACTGCTTTCGGGTCCGTCTCTCCACACGAAACGAGGGGGTATCCCAACGACGGATGTCAGACGACAACTCAGAGCCGCCAGGAACCGACGACGTCGAGGGCGAGACCGACGGGTTCTCGACGACGCTCGACGAGACGGCGATCGGCGACGAGGAACCGAGCCAGGGACTGTTCGACGACCTGCTCAGCGGTGAGCCGATCTTCGAGAACAAGGAAGTACTGCGTCCGTCCTACACGCCCCACGAACTGCCCCACCGGACCGACCAGATCAACAAGATGGCGACGATCCTCGTCGCCGCGCTCCGGGGCGAGACGCCCTCGAACATCCTGATCTACGGGAAGACGGGGACCGGAAAGACCGCGAGCGCGAAGTTCGTCAGCAAGGAACTCGAGAGCACCTCCCAGAAGTACAGCGTCCCCTGTGACGTCGAGTACATCAACTGCGAAGTGACCGACACCCAGTACCGCGTCCTCGCACAGCTCGCGAACAAGTTCATCGAGAAGAACGAGGCCCGGATCGACCGGAAGGTCGACGCACTCGAGGAGCGCCTCGAGGCGCTCGAGGAGTACGAAACGGGCGCGGGTCACAACGACTCGACCGAGCGATCCGACGAGCGCGACTCGAACGACGACGTTTCGTTTGCAACCGATATCGAGTCGCAGTCGTCCGATTCTCCAGTCGAAACGGGGGGGTCGACGGAGCCGGCGGATGCGGACGTAGCCAACGGGGAACACCCGCTTGCGTCCACGCCGTTCTCCGATCGCGAGGACGTCGAGGACCGGATCGACTCCCTCGAGGAGGACAAGGAGTCGTTCCAGGAGGTACCGATGACCGGCTGGCCGACCGATCGAGTGTACAGCGTCTTCTTCGACGCCGTCGACTACGACGAGCGGGTCGTCGTCATCATGTTAGACGAGATCGACAAGCTCGTCGAGAAGAGCGGGGACGACACGCTGTACAACCTCTCGCGGATGAACTCCGAACTCGAGAACTCCCGTGTGTCGATCATCGGGATCTCGAACGATCTGAAGTTCACCGACTTCCTCGACCCGCGAGTCAAATCAAGCCTCGGCGAGGAGGAGATCGTCTTCCCGCCGTACGACGCGAATCAGCTCCGGGATATCCTCCAGCACCGATCGAACGTCGCCTTCAAGGGCGACGCGCTATCGGACGACGTGATCCCGCTATGTGCGGCCTTCGCCGCCCAGGAACACGGCGACGCGCGTCGAGCGCTCGACTTGCTCCGAACCGCGGGCGAACTGGCGGAGCGCTCCCAGGCCGAGACGATCGTCGAGAAACACGTCCGGCAGGCACAGGACAAGATCGAACTCGACCGGGTCGTCGAGGTCGTCCGCACGCTCCCCACACAGAGCAAACTCGTCCTCTTCTCGATCATCCTGCTCGAGAAAAACGGCGTCCACAGCATCAACACCGGCGAGGTGTTCAACATCTACAAGCGCCTCTGCGAGGAGATCGACGCCGACGTCCTCACCCAGCGTCGGGTAACTGACCTCATCAGCGAACTCGACATGCTCGGGATCGTCAACGCCGTCGTCGTCTCGAAGGGACGCTACGGTCGGACCAAGGAGATCAGCCTCTCGGTGCCGATCGACGAGACCGAGGCTGTCCTGCTCTCGGACTCCCGACTGAGCAATATCGACGACATCCAGCCGTTCGTCCAGGCGCGATTCGAGAACTGAGGATCCGACTCGAGAAACGAGGATTCGACTCGTTTTCCGCTCAGAACCCCGTTCGGTGACCCCTCCGTTTCGACTCGAGCGACGCGTCCGGCTACTGTCGTCGTCGTCGACCCGCAGCCATCGCGGCACCCGTCCCGGCCGCGGCGACGCCCGCCGCACCGACGCTCGTTCCGACTGCACCGGCGCTCGAGAGCGGCGTTTCGGCTCCGACCGTTCCCGCGACGGCCTCGAGACCCGGCTGCGGTGCGAGCATCCCGCCGAGGATCGAGTCGAACGTGAGCCGGACGTAACCGAGCCACGGAACCCGGAACGACGCCTTTCCGGTGATCCAGCCGGGCTGGACGACGTCGGTGTTCGCGCCGCCGCGCTGGTACTGGTCGTAGTAGGGGTTCGCGTCACCCTTCGTGACGAAGCCGTCGTGGGTGGCCGGACAGGTCTGGAGCTGATCGCAGCTCGCGCCGTTGACGTACTCGGGCTCGGCCCTGGTGTCGACCCAGTTTTCGCCCTCCTCGACCCAGAAGTGTGCGCGATGTATCACGGGTGTCTGGTGGGCCTGTCCGTTGGGTTCGAAGACGACGACGTCGCCGGCCTTGCCGAACTTCTCGTGGTCCTCACCGTCATCGTGGGTGACGACGCCGGTGTCTCCGGTGGCGCCGTCGCCGACGAAACGGTCGTCTGCGACGACGAAGATGAGGTCGCCGACCTCCATGTTGGGCTCCATGCTCCCGCTCTCGACGGCGACTAGCGGCGGCCAGACGCCGCTGATCCCGAACAACAGAAGCCCGATGACCGCGACGATGGCGACGCTGCTCAGGATGTCCCGGACGAGGACGACCGTCTCGTCGTTCGTCCCGAAGAACCACCGGACGATCCCGTCGTCCTCGATGGAGACGTCGTCGCTCTCGGACCCCGAGCCGCTGCGCTGGACGACCGACTCCTCGCCCCCGTGGTCGGTGCCGACTCCCGTTCGGGGTCGGCCGTCGTTCGCTGAGCCCGGGTCACGTTCCGGATCGTCGGTCCCGTCCGACGGGGCCTCGCTCGGGTCGTGGCGGCGTGACTCACCGCTGTCGTCGCTCCTCTCGTCGCCGGGGTCGGGACCGCTCATCGTCCCGTGTTATACCGGGCCCGGCCATCAAGGTTCTGTTCGTCACACCGACTCCGCTACGCTTTTGCCTCCGCTCGCGAATGCGAGGCCTGTGCCACTCGAGGGACCCGCCCGGATCGTCGGTGAACTCACGAGCCGCGGCTACAACGCCGAGCGCGAGGCGGTGACGCGGATCGCCGCGACCGAGGATCCGGCGACGACCCTCGAGGCCGTTCTCGAGGACCTCCCCGACGACGCGCTGGTCGTCCGATCGGAACACGTCGAGTCGCTCCTCGAGCGAGAGCCCGTCTCCGACGGCGCTCGAACTACCGATCCGGCCGGTTCGTCGACCGACGACGGCCCCGACTCGATCGAATCGTCGACCCACAACACCTCCGCTTCGACTGGAGACGAACGCTCCACTTCTCGACCGACGGCTACCGGAGGTCCAGTCGAAACGAAGGGGGTTCCCGAGGGGAGCGGTCGGTCGGCCGATCCGCTCGAGCGATCGCTCGAGATTGCCGGTGATATGACCGGCGAGAGCACGGGAACCGGCGAGTACGGGGACTTCGTCTCGGTGTTCCGGGACCGTCTCGAGCGGCTGGGGTCGAAGCTCCGCGGGCGGGTCAACCACCGTCCGGCGACGGCGATCCAGTCGATGCCCGGCGGCAGCGAGGCCGGAATGGTCGGCCTGGTCAACGACGTGCGCTCGACCGCGAGCGGTCACTGGCTGATCGAACTCGAGGACGCGACCGGGACCTTCCCGTGGCTCGTGATGAAAGACCGGGAGTACGCCGATCTGGTCGACGAACTGCTGTACGACGAGGTGCTGGCGATGGAGGGCACCCTCGCCGACGACTCGGGGATCGCGTTCGTCGACTCGATGTACTTCCCGGACGTCCCGCGCACGCACGAGCCGTCGACGGCAGATCGCCACGTGCAGGCGGCGCTGATCAGCGACGTCCACGTCGGCAGCCAGGAGTTCATGGGCGAGGCCTGGAACCGATTCGCCGACTGGCTTCACACGCCCGAGGCCCAACACGTCGAGTACCTGCTGATCGCGGGCGATATGGTCGAGGGCGTGGGCGTCTACCCGAACCAGGACGAGGAGCTCGACGTGATCGACATCTACGAGCAGTACGAAGTGTTCAACGAGCGACTGAAACAGGTACCCGGCGACATCGAGATCGTCATGATCCCGGGCAACCACGACGCGGTCCGGCTCGCGGAACCCCAGCCCGGCTTCGACGAGAAGCTGCGGACGATTATGTCGGCTCACGACCCCCGGATCGTCAGCAACCCATCGACCGTAACCCTCGAGGGCGTCTCGGTGCTGATGTACCACGGCGTCAGCCTCGACGAGGTCATCGCCGAACTCCCCGAGGAGAAGGCGAGCTACGACGATCCGCACCGAGCGATGTACCAGCTGCTGAAAAAGCGCCACGTCGCGCCGCAGTTCGGGGGTCACACCCGGCTCGCACCCGAGGAGAAGGACTACCTGATCATGGAGGAGGTTCCGGACATCTTCCATACGGGCCACGTCCACAAGCTCGGCTTCGGGAAGTATCACAACGTGCTCGCGATCAACTCCGGCTGCTGGCAGGCCCAGACGGACTTCCAGAAGAGCGTCAACATCCAGCCAGACGCCGGATTCGCGCCGATCGTCGACCTCGATACGCTCGACGTGACCGTCCAGAAGTTCAGCTAGGACTCGAGGCGGAACCGAACCGTCGAGGCGCCGTTGAACCGCGGCCCCGGCCCGTAACGATCGAACCCTAACTCCTGAGCGGCGTCCTCGATGAGTTCGGCGTCGGACGCGATCAACACCTCGACGGCCATCCCCTCGCGCTCGGCGAACCGGACCGGTTCGGCGAGCAGTCGCTTGCACGCCTCGGGCGTCCCGTCGAGCTGGGTGATGTGGACGGTGTCCTCGCGGGCGTCGAAACTGACGAACCCCAGCAGATCCTCGGGATCCGAGCCGCCGTACTGGGACTCCGAGACGTCCGCGTTCGGGTCGTGGGTGCCGTCCTCGGCGACCCGGACCGTCCGGTCGTGAACCAGGTTCCGCATCACGTCGGTCGGAGAGTCGGCGATGGCCGCCAGCGCGTCGGCGTCGGCCTCGAGTGCATCCCGTACGTTCATTAGGGTGTGGTAATGATACCCACAAATATAAATCCAGTTGGAACCCGTGAGCGCTCGTCCCGTGTGTTTCGACACGAGACGGATCGGTGGGGGTAAAAATGCGGGCGATGAGACACAGTTATCTGCCCGCCCTTGCAACGACCTCGCATGAGTCAATCCACCAGGTTGCCGGCGGACCGTGAGGTGTCAGTATGCGCGTCGTAGCCAAGTTCGGGGGGACGAGTCTGGGCAGCGGCGATCGAATCAATCGCGCCGCGAACTCGATCGCCGCGGCCGTCGAGGACGGCCACGAGATTGCGGTCGTCGCCAGCGCGATGGGGTCGACCACGGACGAACTGCTCGACGAGATCACGTTCGATACCGACGAGGCCGACCGCGCACAGATCGTCAGCATGGGCGAGCGGACCTCGGTCCGGATGCTCAAGGCCGCCCTGACGGCGCGGGGCGTCGACGCGGTCTTCCTGGAGCCCGGCAGCGAGAACTGGCCGGTCGTCACTGACGAGTATGGCGAGGTCGACGTTCCGGAGACCCAGCGCCGCGCCCGCGAGGTCGCCGCCGACCTCGACGGAACGGTGCCGGTGATCACCGGATTCCTCGCGGAGGGACCGGACGGCTCGGTGACGACGCTCGGTCGCGGGGGTAGCGACACGACCGCCGTGATGATGGGCAAGTATATGGACGCCGACGAGGTCGTCATCGTCACCGACGTCGAGGGCGTCATGACCGGCGACCCGAACGTCGTCGAAGGAGCCCGCAACGTCGGCGAGATTTCGGTCGACGAGCTTCGCAACCTCTCGTTTCGCGGCGCCGAGGTCGTCGCGCCCTCCGCGCTCTCCTACAAGGAGGACACGCTCTCGGTTCGCGTCGTCCACTACCAGCACGGTGATCTCCTCTCTGGCGGGACGAGCATCGAGGGCGAGTTCGAGAACCTGGTCGACCTGCGCGAGCGCCCGCTTGCCTGCCTGACGATCGCCGGACGGGCGATCCGCAACCAGCCCGGCGTTTTCAACCACCTCTCGAAACCGCTCAGCGAGAGCGACATCAACGTCGACGCCGTCGCCAGCGGACTCGACAGCGTCACCTTCTACGTCGACGAGGAGGACGCCGAGCGCGCCGAGAACATCCTCCACCGCGAGGTCATCGCCCGCGACGAACTCTCGAGTGTCACCGTCGACGAGTCCCTCGCCGTCGTCCGCGTCACCGGCGGGGAACTCCCCAATCAGCCCGGAATCATCAGCGACATCGTCAACCCACTCTCGGAGGCCCGCATCAACGTCCACGATATCATCACGAGCGCGACCAGCGTCGCCATCTTCGTCGACTGGGACGACCGCGAGGAGACCCTCGAGCTAACGCAGGGGCTCTTCTAACCCGAGCGCAACCGACTGATAGCGTCTGCTCGCCCCTACGGCGCTTCTCTCCCGCGAACCCGTTCTCGAAAAGCTACCGTATGGCAGATTCATGCTCAACGCACTTTTGGTAACCTCTCGAAGGTAGGAGTATGCTAGAACTGGCAATCGTGTTCTTCGTCATCGCGCTGATCGCCGCGGCGCTCGGTGCGGGCGGCGTCGCAGGGATGTCCATGGCCATCGCGAAGTGGCTCGTCCTCGCGTTCCTGGTCCTGGCCGTCCTGTCGCTGCTGCTGTGACGGCACGAAGACACTGAGAGGCGTATCGTCGCGGCAACCGAAGCCGCTTTTCGCGGCCGCAACATCCGACAGCCGAGGGACCGTTCGGAGTAATCCGGCGGTCGATCCGTTTTCGGTTCGTACTCGAGTTGCGACGAAAGCGAAGCGCCTACTCGTCCTCGAGCAGGTCCTCGGTTTCGTACTCCTCGCGGAGCGTCCTCTTGTCGAACTTGCCGGTGGCGGTCTTGGGCACCTCGTCGATGCGGACGACCGCGTCGGGGGTCCACCAGTCGGGGTAGTCCTCGGCGACGAACGCCTGGAGTTCGTCGTGGAGTTCCTCCTCGCTCATCCCGGTGTCCTCGGCGGGCACGACAAACGCGACGGGCCGTTCCTGCCACTTCTCGTGTGGCGCGCCGATGACCGTCGCCTCGCTGACGTCGTCGTGGGCCATGATGGCGTTCTCGAGTTCGACCGAGGAGATCCACTCGCCGCCGCTTTTGATCACGTCCTTCGCGCGGTCGACGATCTTGATGTAACCGTCCTCGTCGACGGTGACGATGTCGCCCGTTTTGAGCCACGACCCCTCGAAGTCGGCCTCGTTCGCCTCGGGGCGCTCGAAGTAGGAGTCGGTGACCCAGGGGCCGCGGACGTAGAGCTCGCCGAAGTCCTCACCGTTCCACGGGACTTCCTCGCCGTCGTCGTCGACGACCTTGAGTTCGAGGCCCGGAACGACCAGTCCCTGCTTGGCCTGCTTTTCGTACTGCTCGTCCTCGGGGAGGTCCTCGAGGTCGGCCTTGAGGTGGGCGACGGTGCCGAGCGGGGACATCTCGGTCATTCCCCAGGCGTGGACGACCTCGACGCCGCGGTCGTCGAACTCCCGGATCAGGCTCTTGGGTGCCGCGCTGCCGCCGATGACGATCTGCTCGAGCGAGGAGAGGTCGGCGTCGTGCTCCTCGAGGTACTCCAGGACGCCGAGCCACACCGTCGGCACGCCGGCGGTGAGCGTGACGCCCTCCTCCTCGATGAGCTGTACCAGGTCTGCGGGGTCGGGCGAGGGACCGGGATAGACGTGTTTCGCGCCCGCGGCGGTCGTCGAGAACGGCAGTCCCCACGCGTTGACGTGGAACATCGGGACCACCGGCATGATGACGTCGTCCTCGGCGATGCCGAGCCCCTGCGGGGTGAGCGTCATCATCGTGTGGCTCCAGAGCATCTGCTGGGTGTACTCGACGCCCTTCGGTTTGCCCGTCGTCCCCGACGTGTAACACATCCCCGCTGGACTGTCCTCGTCGAGTTCCGGCCACTCGTACTCGGTCGTCTGCGCGCCGATAAAGGACTCGTAGTCGGTGACTGGCTCGAGGTCGGTCTCCGGAACCGACTCGCCCATCACGACGAACTGCTCGACGCTCTCGAAGGCGTCGGCGTCGTAGGCCGCCTCGAGGGGCTCGAGCAGCGAGTGATCGACGAACAGCAGTCGGTCTTCAGCGTTCTCGACGATGTACTGGATGTGCTCGGCAGGCAGCAGCGGGTTGATCGTGTGGAGCTGACCGCCGACGTTCGGCGCCGCGAAGTACACCTCCGCGTGGCGGTGGTGGTTCCAGCAGAACGTGCCGACGCGGTCGCCGTCCTCGATCCCGGCATCCTCGAGGGCGTTCGCCAACTGACGGGTCCGGTCGCCGTACTCCGCGTACGTGTTACGGACGATCCCGTCGTGGGTCCGCGAGACGACCTCCTGGTCGGGGTGGAGTCGTTCGGCGCGCCAGAGGAACGGTCGCAGCGTCTGGTCGTAGCCAGCCATATGCGACAATTATTATCTGGGTTTAATAATGGCACGTCTACCGGACAGTACGCTTACATTGTTTTTTTGCACCGTCCTGTTCCACGAACGCGCTCGTCGGTGGCGCTATTCGAGCGCCGAACGCCGGATCGATCCGCCGAGGGTCGATCCGAACCGTTCGTGAGCAGATTCAGTCACTCGAATTGAACTGCGTGGCTTTCGAAGACACCGTATGGTCGGATACAAGTCGAAGGTCGCCGAGCAGATCCACCTCCCCTCGAGAGCGAAACGCGAGCGCGCCCTCGAGGCGGCCGGCTACAACGTTTTCAACCTCCCCGCGGAGGACGTCTTCGTCGATCTGCTCACCGACAGCGGGACGGGCGCGATGAGCGACGAGCAGTGGGCGGCGCTGTTCCGGGGCGACGAGGCCTACGCGGGCTCGCGCAGCTTCGGCGAACTCGAGGACGCCGTCGCCGACGTGATGGGCTTTTCGCACGTCGTCCCGGCCCACCAGGGACGGGGCGCCGAGAACGTCCTCTACGGCACTCTCGTCGAGGAGGGTGACGTCGTCCCGAACAACACCCACTTCGACACCACGCGGGCCCACATCGCAAACCAGGGCGCCGACCCCGTCGACTGCCCGGTCGACGACGCCCGCGACCCCGACGCGGACGGCCCGTTCAAGGGCAACACCTCGCTCGAGCGCGCCCGTGCCGTCGCCGAGGAGTACGGCCCCGAGCGGGTCCCGGTCGTCGTCCAGACGATCACGAACAACTCCGCCGCGGGCCAGCCCGTCAGCGTCGAGAACACCCGAGCGGTTCGCGAGTTCGCCGACGAGATCGGTGCGACGTTCGTGATCGACGCCTGTCGGTTCGCCGAGAACGCCTACTTCGTCACCGAACGCGAGGACGAGTTCGCCGACGCCTCGGTCGCCGACGTCGCCCGCGAACAGCTCGGCCTGGCCGACGCCCTCGTGATGAGCGGAAAGAAAGACGGGCTCGCTAACGCGGGCGGGTTCGTCGCCACCGACAGCGACGCGATGTACGAGTCCTGCAAACAGCGTGCGATCCTCTACGAGGGGTTTCCGACCTACGGCGGGATGGCCGGCCGGGACATCGCGGCGATGGCCGTCGGCCTCCGGGAGGCCGTCGACGAGGCCTACGTCGCCGACCGGGTCGAACAGGTCCGGGAACTCGCCGACGCCCTCGAATCCGTCGGCGTGCCGATCTACACGCCCGCGGGTGGACACGCGGTCTACCTCGACGCCGGCGCCTTCCTTCCCCACCTCGAGCCCGCCGAGTTCCCCGGTCAGGCGCTGGTCTGCGAACTCTACCGCGAGGGCGGCGTCCGCGGGGTCGAACTGGGTAGCTTCGCGTTCCCCGACACCGACCGACCCGAACTGGTTCGGCTGGCGCTGCCCCGCAGGACCTACCACCGCGAGCACTTGGAGCACGTCGCAGAAACCGCCGCCGCGGTCCTCGAGCGACGCGAGGAGGTTTCGGGATTCGAGATCGCCGAGGAGCCCGAGATGGCCGAGATCCGCCACTTCACGGCGACGCTCGAGCCGATCGACTCCTCCTGAGCCGAGCGAACCGCGACGGTACTGCAAAAAAGCCGAGGACCGGAACCCGCGACTACCGCGAGACGGCGTCTCGAGCGCGGTCGCGGAACGTCGGCTCCGGCTCGGGTTCCCCGCCGAGCTTTCGTTTCGCGACCGAACGGACGCCCTGTCTGGCGGCCTCGGATTGGGCGGCGCTGGCCAGCCAGTCCGGAACCTGCGACTCGATCTCCTCGCGCTTTTCGGCCTTGAGCTGGCTGTACTTCCGGAGCGTGATACCGACGCCGAGGAAGAGGGCGGCGTCGATCAGCTCCCGCCGGAACCGGTTTCGGTCCTTGTAGACGACGATCGCCTTCGCGAGCGAGAGCAGCCCGATCGCGATGTACAGCTTCGAGCTCTTCGACGGGTCTCCGCTGAGCATCCGTTGGAGCGCCATGCGACGGATCGTACCACGCTCTCGGTGTTAAACTTCCGCCGGCACGAGACGGGCGACGCTCATTTGCCTCGGTCCGCCACGGCGACACCCCGGTGTCGACTCTCGTCGATCGGTTCGATCGCGAACCCGAGCGCCTCGTAGAACGGCCGGACGCCGTCGTCGAACCGCGCGGTAAGTCTACGTTCGCGCTCGAGCGCTCGCTCGACCAGCCGTCGACCGATCCCCTGCCCGCGGTGACGACGACGGACGCCGACGGCGGCGACGTGGGCGCCTCGCCCGCGGGGCTCGCAGACGAGCGCGCCGAGGATCCGCTCGCTCGATCCCTCGCCCCGTCGGTCGCCGGCGACGAAGACGTCTCCGCCGTCGATCCGCGCCTCGACGTCGCCCGGCTCGAGCATCGCGGCGTCCAGTATCCGCCGAACCTCGAGGGCGTCGTCGGGACCTGCGGTTCGAACGTGCATCGGTCGGTCGTAGGTCGCTGTCCGCCAACAGTCCGTCGGTCACGCTCTCGAGGAAAACGGTCCGCCGACCACATCCTCGACGAATCCGGACGTTTATCGATCGCGGGCTGGTCTGTCGGATCACGCGAGGAGAAACGATGGGGATCGAGAAGGACTTCAGTACCAAGCTCTCGGCGGGTGACATCACGATCGACCGCCGCGACATCGAGATGCTCGAGGCGATCGACCGACAGGGATCGTTACACGGCGCGGCCGAGGAACTCGGCCGTTCCTACGCCCGACTCCAGAACCGGGTCGTCGAACTCGAGGACGAACTCGGCGAACTCACCGAGCGAACACGGGGCGGCCGCGACGGCGGCGGCACCCGGCTGACGGAAACCGCCTACGAGCTCCGCCGACAGTTCGATCGCCACGAGAGCGAACTCGACGGCGTGGCCACCGCGACGGAATCCGTCTTTCGGGGTACCGTCGTCGAACGGACCGGCGAGCTCGCGACCGTCGAGACCGCCGTCGGTCCGGTTACGGCGCTGGTCCCGCCGGACGCGGGCGAGGTGCAGGTCGCGGTTCGGTCGGACGCCGTCGTCCTGACGGATCCGACCGAGACGCCCGAGCCCGACGGAACGAGCCTACGGAACCGATTTTCCGGGACGGTCGCAACGATCGACGACGGCGAGGCGATCGCCAGCGTCACGCTCTCGCTGGCCAACGGTGTCACCCTCGAGGCACTCGTGACCCGCTCGAGCCGCGAGCGACTGGGGCTCGAGTCGGGCCGGGATGTCGTCGCCTCGTTCAAGGCGACCGCAGCACGGGCGACGGGGCTCGAGTCGCCCGAGACCGAGAAGTAGCGACGCTCGAAGCCGGGAGTGGCGATACTCGAAGCCGGGAGTAGCGACGCGGGTCAGCCGCCCTTGATCAGTCGGAGGACGGTAACGCGCTCGCTCTCGACGGGCTGGTCCTCGGGGACCGGACGACCGTCGATCAGCACGCTCACCTCGTGGGGGCTGAGACCGACCGCCCGGAGCAGGTCCGCGTAGGTCGGCTCGGGGGCGTCGGTCGCCACCTCCCCGAGTTCGAGTTCGTGACTCCCCTCACCCTTGACGTCGACGGTGACGCGCATGGCGGTGCTTGCTCGAGCGTGGCCTTGAGCGCGTCGACTGCGAGTGTATCCGAGTTTCAGTCGCTCGCCGGCTCGTCGGGCCCGATCCGATCACGGTGCTCGGGCTCTCGAGTCCCCGGCGTTCGTCGGTGCGCGTACAGCCCCCAGGCCAGCGCGCCCAGACCGAGCAGGAGGATCACGAAGTTCAACAGCCCGCCGACGAACGGCACCTGCGCGAGGATCGCCCCGCCGATCATCCCGACGACCAGCGCGAGCCATCGGTTCTCGAGATCGGCGTACCCGAGCAGCCAGGCGGCGACGGCGAACCGCCCGTAGACGATCCCGATCCAGACGACGAGGGCGAACGCGAACCCGCCGACGATCGAGAACGGGATGCCGATTATCGTGATCGCCGCGGCGACGAGCAGGATCGGTACCCCGATCAGAACCCCGAAACCGACCGCGCCCGTTCGAACGGGATCGCGAGCGACCCGCTCCGCGACGCCGTCGGAAAACCGCGGGAACAGCGCGAGCAGCGCGGCGCCGAGCAGCAGGTTCAGCGCGAGGGTGTAGAGCGAGACCAGCCACGACGCCAGCGGCTGCAGCGTCGGCGCGATATCGAACCCGAGCGAGGGATCCTCGCTGATCGAGCCTGCGACCGCGTCGGTGTTACCCTGCAGGTCGCCGTTGTACCGCAGGTCGCCCGCGATCGCCGCGTCCTCACCCAGGGTGATCGTCTCGGCGCCGATCGCCGCGTCGCCCTCGAGTGTGCCGTCGACGACGACGTTACCCGCGCCAGCGGTAAACTCGCCGCCGACGGTTCCGTCCTCGCCGACCGCCACGTTACCCGCTCCGACGTCGACGTCGCCGCCGACGGCGCCGTCGATCGTTACGCTTCCCGACGCGGCCTCGAGGTCGCCCCCGACCTCGCCGCCGCTTTCGATCCGCACGTCGCCGGCCGCGGCCGAAACGTCGCCCGTCACCGTCCCCTCGACGACGACGGTGCCGGCGACGGCCTCGAGTTCGTCGATCGTCTCCCCTTCCCCGACGACAACGGTCCCGCCGACGGTCGACTCGGACTGCGCGGCGACCCCCGTCGGTAGCGTCCCCAGCAGGACGACGACGAGGAGGACGACCGCGAGTCGCTTTCGGACGGACGTTTCGAACGCCATAGCTTCCCTCTCGTCGTGTGAACTGAAAAACATGACACCCGCGTCCACGAACTCGAGAGGGTTCGGCGCGGAAATCCTCGAGTCCTCCGGCGGAACCGCACTGACGCCTCGAGGACGACCTTCGGGCGATTTATCTGGCGGCTCCCCCTCGTGGTGGGTATGAGCGAGGCCGACGCCGAGGCGGCGGAGCCGACTCCCGGCAAGACCGAGGTCTGGATCGAGAAGTATCGCCCGGAGCGGCTCGACGAGATCAAGGGTCACGAGAACATCGTCCCACGACTCCAGCGGTACGTCGAGCAGGACGACCTGCCGCACCTCATGTTCGCAGGACCAGCGGGTACGGGAAAAACTACCGCGGCACAGGCCATCGCCCGCGAGGTCTACGACGACGACTGGCGCGAGAACTTCCTCGAGCTGAACGCCTCCGACCAGCGCGGGATCGACGTCGTCCGGGATCGGATCAAGGACTTCGCGCGCTCCTCGTTCGGTGGGTACGATCACCGCATCATCTTCTTAGACGAGGCCGACGCGCTCACCTCCGACGCCCAGTCGGCGCTGCGACGGACGATGGAGCAGTTCTCGAGCAACACCCGCTTTATCCTCTCGTGTAACTACTCGAGCCAGATCATCGACCCCATCCAGTCTCGCTGTGCCGTCTTCCGGTTTACCGAACTCACCGAGGACGCCGTCGAAGCGCAGATCCGCGAGATCGCCGAAAACGAGGGGATCGAGGTCACCGACGACGGCGTCGACGCGCTCGTCTACGCAGCCGACGGCGATATGCGCAAGGCGATCAACGGGCTCCAGGCCGCGGCCGTGATGGGCGAGGTCGTCGACGAGGAGACCGTCTTCGCGATCACCTCCACCGCTCGGCCCGAGGAGGTCGAGGCGATGGTCGACCAGGCCATCGGCGGCGACTTCACGGCCGCCCGCGCGGCCCTCGAGGACCTGCTGACCGAGCGCGGGCTGGCGGGCGGGGACGTGATCGACCAGCTCCACCGCTCCGCGTGGCAGTTCGATATTCCCGAGAAGGCGACTGTTCGGCTGCTCGAGCGTCTCGGTGAGGTCGACTACCGGATCACGGAGGGCGCGAACGAACGACTCCAGCTCGAGGCGATGCTGGCGTCGCTGGCCCTCGAGAACGAGGACTGAACGCGACGTTCGGTATCGGTAGTCGGGACTGCGAGTTCGGTATCCTGTGTGAGTCGTAAAACGCCTGTTACGTTCAGGCGAACTACGTATCAGCTCGGTCTGATCATCCTTCTGCGGTGGCGCGCGCTGTCGACCGTCCGAACGCCAGTGAGGACGGTCAACGACACTGTGCGAGGGATGAGTGAGGGAGCAGCGCGACCGAGTGAATCGGCTGGGGAGGGCGTGGCAATCCCCTGTGTTCGCGCGAGCAGGACTGCTCTCGTCGTCACTCCCTCGAAAGCCCCTGGCCCGCTCGAGGGCTGCGACTCGCTGTGCTCCTCGGTCGCTACGCTCCCTGTGGTGCTTACGTCGCCTCGCTCCCCGAGCGGGCCAGCCCCTTTTATTCCCACCCACGGGTGGCTGGTCGATACTGCAGACCCAACGCCGGATGTTCCATTCATACGCTACTGGTATCGATCCGTTCGACGTAGCTTTCGCAGTTCGGGACGTACCGCTCGCCAGCCATGTCTCCCTCGACTGGCGGAATCGCCGTCCTCCTCGCCGTCGGCGCTGGCTGTCTCGCGCTCGCGCTGGCGTCGCTTCGATCCGGGAGCTGGACGCGACGGCTGTACGGCCTCGAGCCGGACGCCGACGCGGGCGCTCGAGCGAACGCCGCCGTCCTCGGGATCGTCGGCGTCGGACTGTTCGCGCTGGCCGGGGCGATCGTCCTCGAGCTCCCCCCGGAGGTGGTCGGAACCGCGACGCTCCTCGCGAGCGCACTGTTGTGTTTCATCCTCGGCTGGCTCGTCGCGGTTCGGGACCGACGGGAACTGCTGACGACACCCGACGTCGACCGGGAGACGGGCCGTCGGCTGGGGTTCGTCGCGATCGGCTGTGGCGTCCTGTTGCTCGCGTTCACTCCACTCGTCCGGCTCGAGGTCGACGACGCGGTCGTCGCCGCCGTCGCGCTGGCGAGTACGGTCGTCGTCCTGCTAGCGGTCGCGTTCGCGTACCGGTGACGGTCGATTGCGGGGAGGCGATCGAGACCCTCGAGCCCGAGACCGCCGTCGTTGGGCGATCTATCCCGAATAACGGTTGCGGAACTATTTTACCCGCTGCGGGGCCAACAACTGTGTAATGAGTGAACTGGAGGAGGAGTACCGCCTCGAGTACTTCGAGGAGGAAGGCTTCGAGCGCAAGGAGTGTCCCTCCTGTGGCGCACACTTCTGGACGCGCGACCACGAGCGAGAGACCTGCGGCGAGCCGCCCTGCGAGGAGTACGACTTCATCGGCAACCCCGGGTTCGACGAGGAGCACAGCTTGGAGGAGATGCGAGAGACGTTCCTCTCCTTCTTCGAGGGCCACGACCACGAGCGTATCGAGCCCTACCCCGTCGCGGCGAACCGCTGGCGCGACGACGTCTTGCTGACCCAGGCGTCGATCTACGACTTCCAGCCGCTCGTCACGAGCGGCGAGACGCCCCCGCCGGCGAACCCGCTGACGATCTCCCAGCCCTGCATTCGGATGCAGGACATCGACAACGTCGGGAAGACGGGCCGACACACGATGGCCTTCGAGATGATGGCCCACCACGCCTTCAACGCCCGGGAGGACCTCGAGGACCCCGACCAGTACGCCTACCAGGGCGAGGTCTACTGGAAGGACCGCACCGTCGAGCTCTGCGACGAGTTCTTCGACTCGATGGGCGTCGACCTCGAGGAGGTCATCTACATCGAGGATCCGTGGGTCGGTGGCGGTAACGCCGGCCCCGCGATCGAGGTTATCTTCAAGGGCGTCGAGCTCGCGACGCTCGTTTTCATGTGTATGGAGCAGGATCCCGACGGGGAGTTCGAGATGAAAGACGGGAACCGCTACTCCTACATGGACACCTACATCGTCGACACGGGGTACGGCCTCGAGCGCTGGGCCTGGGTGTCCCAGGGGACGCCGACCGTCTACGAGGCGATCTACCCCGACATGATCGAGTTCCTGAAGAACAACGCCGAGCTCGATCACTCCGACGACGAGAGCGAGCTCGTCCACCGCGCCGCCAAGCTGGCGGGTCACATGGACATCGACGAGGCCGAGGATATGGAGAGCGCTCGCGGGGAGATCGCGGACGAACTCGGCGTCGACGCCGGCGAGCTCGCCGAGCTGATGGAACCGCTCGAGGACATCTACGCGATCGCCGACCACTGTCGCACCCTCGCGTACATGCTCGGCGACGGGATCGTCCCCTCGAACGTCGGAACGGGCTACCTCGCGCGGATGGTGCTCCGACGCACGAAGCGGCTCTGTGATAACGTCGGCGTCGACGCGCCGCTGGACGAGCTCGTCGACATGCAGGCCGAACGGCTGGAGTACGAGAACCGCGACACCATCCGCGACATCGTCCGCACCGAAGTCGAGAAGTACCGCGAGACCCTCGAGCGCGGCGGTCGACGGGTCGAAGCACTCGCGACGGAGTACGCCAAGAAGGGCGAACCGATCCCGACCGAGGAGCTGATCGAACTCTACGACTCCCACGGGATTCAGCCCGACATGGTCGAGGAGATCGCCGCCGAGGCCGGCGCCGACGTCGCCGTCCCCGACGACTTCTACAGCCTCGTCGCCCAGCGCCACGACACCGTCGAGGCGCTCGAGGAGGCGACCGGCGAGACCGACTCCCGGTTCGAGGACCTCCCCGAGACGGAGAAGCTGTACTACGACGACCAGCAACGCACCGAGTTCGAGGCGGTCGTCCTGGACGTCTTCGAGCGCGAGGACGGCTACGACGTCGTCCTCGACCAGACAATGTTCTACCCCGAGGGCGGTGGTCAGCCCGCCGACACCGGGACGCTCTCGACCGACGACGCCACCGTCGAAGTCGAGGACGTCCAGATCGAGGACGGCGTGATCCTCCACCGGACCGACGCCCACCCGGGCAAGGGCGAGTTCGTGAAGGGGTATCTCGACGTCGACCGACGCCGGCAGCTGATGCGCCACCATACGGCGACCCACATCGTCATCCACGCCGCTCGCCAGGTGCTCGGCGAGCACGTCCGTCAGGCCGGCGCCCAGAAGGGCGTCGACTCCTCGCGGATCGACCTGCGCCACTACGACCGGATCTCCCGCGAGGACGTCAAGGCGATCGAACGGACGGCAAACGAGATCGTGATGGACAACGCCCCGGTGAGCCAGGAGTGGCCCGACCGCCACGACGCCGAGAGTGAGCACGGGTTCGACCTCTATCAGGGCGGGATCCCGCCGGGCGAGCAGATCCGGCTGATCCACGTCGACGAAGACGTCCAGGCCTGCGGGGGGACCCACGTCGCCCGCACCGGCGAGATCGGCACGATCAAGATCCGCTCGAGCGAGCGGGTCCAGGACGGGGTCGAGCGACTCACGTTCGCCGCCGGCGAGGCCGCCATCGAGGCGACCCAGGAGACCGAAGACGCCCTCTACGCGGCCGCCGAGGTCCTCGACGTCTCTCCCGGGGAGGTACCGGACACCGCCGAACGGTTCTTCGAGGAGTGGAAGGCCCGCGGCAAGGAGCTCGAGGACCTGAAAGAACAGCTCGCGGCGGCCCGCGCGGGCGGCGCCGGAAGCGAGGAGATCGAGGTCGGCGACACCGCGGCGGTCGTCGATCGCATCGACGCCGACATGGACGAACTGCGAGCGACCGCGACCGCGATCAGCGACGAGGGCAAGATCGCGATTCTGGGTAGCGGCGAGAGCGGTGCCCAGTTCGTCGTCGCCGTTCCCGACGGCGTCGGCGTCAACGCCGGCGAGGTCGTCGGCGAGCTCGCCGCGAAGGTCGGCGGCGGCGGGGGCGGTCCACCGGACTTCGCCCAGGGTGGCGGTCCGAACGTCGACGACCTGGACGACGCACTCGAGGACGCCCCCGACGTCGTTCGACAGATCCTCGACGCCTGATCGGCGCGGAATCGGCGGCCGTGGGGTACTCTACCTCCGTCAGGGACTCTACAACTCGGTGGAAGACGCCCGAACGGCCAAGAAGCAACTGGTCGAACTCGAGCGGGTCGGATTCGCGGAGGTATCGGTCAGGGCGGCGATCGGTCGCTAGGAAGACGGAACGGGGATCGGACCCTACGAGTTTACGATCCGATTCCATGAGGACGGATTCGCCGTCAGGGTGCTCGAAGGCGATGCCGGAACGATCATGACGACCGACAGTATGGATCTGAACGCGTTCGAAGACGCCGCCACCGCCGTCCGACAGCTGCTCGCAGACGCGTCGTTCGGCGGCGAGTGAAGACGCTGTTTCGGTAAGCTACTCAATAGCTAGTTCCCCCCGACGTGGATCTATCGATCGGTTGATTCGTCGACAGTCACTCGGGACACGAAGCTGGTTTGCTGCATCCACACTCTATATTGAGCACGGCTTTGTTTGCAGGGATTTGGTAGCTTCGTCGGTCGCTGCTGCATACAGCGCGCGAATCGGTCACCATCTGCCTCTTATCTGGTTGATGCAGATTCGTCACCAGTTAACGCCATGTGACTGCATCCCACAATAAGGGAGGAAGCAACCTATGGCAGAAACACTATCAACAGATCACGAGTGGATTACCCGTTCTCTCAACGGTTTGAAACACAAAAATACGAACGAGAAGGAGATACTTCGAGCAGCGTGGTCGATCAGGGGCGGGATCCGAGGTGAACGGACGTGACGCTCGACATCGCGATGCTCGGATATGGAGTTATGGGTCGCGCCCATACGAACGCGCTCTCCCGGCTGCCAATCGTCTTTCCGGAGATGCCCACGGTCAATCGGCACACACTCATCGGTCGCACCGAGCAGGCACTCTTTGAGACGGCGGATCAGTTAGGATTTGAGAATACGGCGACCACCTGGGAAGGCGTCATCGACGAGGTGGATGTCTTCTACAATCTCGGCCCGAACGCCGTCCATGCCGACCCCTCGATCGCGGCGCTTGAGGCCGATATCCCAGTCCTCTGTGAGAAACCGCTGGCCCATACCGTGGCGGATGCGGAACGGATGGCCGAGGCCGCCCGTGCATCCGACGCAATCGCGGGGCTGCGTACGTGTTTCGATTCGTGCCCGCGATCCAGTATGCGAAAGCGTTGATCGACGACGGTGCGATCGGTGAGATTCGCCACGTGCGAGGGGAGTACCTCCAAGACTGGCTCGTCGATCCTGAGGCCCCGTGGACGTGGCGCAACTCCGCCGAGCTATCCGGGACAGGCGCACTCGGTGATCTGGGTGCGCATACGATTGATCTGGCGCGGTTCCTGGTGGGTGAGCGAGTCGGAGATATTGTCAGCGTTAGCGGACAACTCCGAACGTTCGTCGATGAGCGACCCGTCCCAGCCGAGGAAGGGCAGGCCACTGAACGTCGCGAGGTTGATGTGGATGATGCGTTTGTCGCCCATGTAACGTTCGAAAATGGGGCAAGCGGGCGATTCGAGGCGTCGCGCGTCGTTCCGGGACACGATAACGATCACACGATCACGATCCACGGATCGAAGGGAAGCATTCGCTTCTCGAGTGAGCGACTGAACGAACTCGAGTACCGAGCTTCAGACGATCGTGGCTACCAGACGATCCCTATGGTTGAATTCTCAGATCCATACAATGATCGGTGGTTCCCGTTGACGTACTTGGGCTTGGAACATCTCTTTGTCCACGAAAACTACGAGTTCCTTACTTCTGTGACCAAAAGCGAAGCGTTCGAGCCAAGCTTCGAGAGCGGATTGGCCGTGCAACGTGTGCTCGATGCGATCGAGCGGAGCGATGAAACTGGTGAACGGGTAACTGTCGAGTGACTGCCTGATGCAGTTTTTAATTTGTTGTACACTCCTGAGAAACGTATGAAGAACGAATCCTCTGAAGTCAGCACGCAGATTGTGATAATGTAGATATGGGTTGTTCAGTTGGTGCTGCACACGTCCCTTTTTCTCGTCGGGTTCGCTTGCGTTGCTCGCTCACCGCTCTCTGCTCACGGGCGCGAAGCGCCCGTTCGCATGGTCAGTGGGACCGCCGGTCCCACTCGACTCCAAAAATCTACGCTAAAAAGCCGCTCGCTCCCGATGGTCGCTCGCGGGTGCTGCGCTTGTGGCGCTACCGCAGTGAAACCGCCTCCGCCTGTACACACCGCTCGTCGGGTAGTCGAAGGTGGGTATCGGAGCTTCTATGGCTCCTCGAGACGCTATCGGGGGTTACTCCGCGAGCCCGCAGTAGTCGATCGCAGACGTCGCGATGGTCTGTGCCGTCTCGACCAGCGACGTGAGTGTCGTGTACTCGTCGACGCCGTGGAGGTTCGGCCCGTAGGGGCCCGCCGTGACGACTGGGACATCGTAGTAGCGCTGGTAGAAGCGCTCGTCGAGCGCGGCGTTGCCGCCGACGAACGTGCCGTCCTCGCCGGTGATCGACTCGGCGTTTCGTTTCGCGATTTCGACGATTTCGGCATCGCGGGGAACCTCGTGAGGTGCGGCGTTCCAGCCCGTCCACTCCACCGCCGGCGGATTCTCGGCGAGCCACTCGTCCCCGTCGGCGACGTCGGCGATCGCCCCCTCGATCGCCTCGCGAACCTCGGCGCGACTCTCCCCGGGCGGCCACCCCACGCGTCCCTTCAGGGTTACCTCCGCGGGGACCGAGGCGGGCCAGTCCCCACCCTCGACGACGCCCAGGTTGATGTTCGTCACGTGGCCCTCGAGGTCGGGATCGGCACCGTAGGCCGGCGGGAAGTCGATCCTGGCCTGCCGTTCGTCGTTCAGCCCCTCGAGGGTCCCGCGGACGAGACAGGCCTTGTCGAAGGCGTTGACGCCCTGGTGACCCCACGCCGCGTGGGCCTTCTTGCCCGGAACCGTCACGTCGAAGAACATCACTCCGGCGCTGGCGATGCCGACGTTCGGCAGGCCGAAGGGTTCGGGGACGATCGCCGCGTCGGGAACGTACCCCTGCTCGAGGACCGAGAGCAGGCCGCCGACGCCGCCCGCCTCCTCCTCGATCGTGCTCTGGACGTAGAGGTCGCCGGCCAGCTCGATCCCCTCCGCTTGCAGGGTGTCGACGGCGACGAGCATCGCGGCGAGCCCACCCTTCATATCGGAGACGCCGCGGCCGTACAGTTCGTCACCCTCGCGCCGGAGCGTCCAGGGATCGGACTCCCAGGCGGATTCGGGGTCGGCGGGGACGACGTCGATGTGCCCGGAGAGCGCGAGAGTTGGCCCGTTACCGGAACCCGCAACGGTCGCCACCGCGTTCTCCCGACCCTCGTAGCCGTGCTCGTCGTACGACGACGTGTGGAAGAACCCGGGGTGGCCCTCGAGGTCCTCGACGCTCGGCTTCCAGGTGTCGACCTCGAGCCCGAGGTCGTCGAACGCCTCGCACATTACGTCCTGTCCACGCGGTTCGTACCCTGTTACCGACTTCGCGGCAACGAGGTCCTCGAGCAGTTCCAGCAGGTCGTCCTCTCGATCCGCGATCGCGTCCTCGACTCGACCCCTCCTCGTTCGTTCGTCCATACGAGACAGTTGGTGAGCCGAACGATATAGGTACGGACGATTCGACTGCCAGATCCTGAATTGTTACTTACACATATTCAGCAATAGCGTCGAGATATGCGATCAGTAACGGTCTTCCGGATAATATAATGAATTCAATGATTTCCCGGATCGCGCTCCTGAAATCCAAAACTATTATGTACTCTTGATTCATGGTCTCCGTTATCATGGACCGTCGAACGTTTGTCCAGACAACGGGTGCAGTTGGGGCCGTGGGATTGACCGGGCTTGCTGGGTGTCTCGGTGAGGACGACAACGGGGACGACGGCGACTTCCCCTCGGAGTCGCTTACGTGGATGATCCCCTGGGGAGAGGGAGGCGGAACGGACACGTACGCACGCCAGATGGCACCGCTGATGGAGGAGCCGCTCGACCAGTCGATCGAGATCGACAACCGGGAGGGTGCAGGCAGCATGCTCGGAAGCGAGTGGCTCACCCAGCAGGATCCCGACGGATACACGTTCGGGACCGTCAACCCGCCGGGATGGTCGTTCACCTGGCGGGCCCAGGAGGTCGACGGCTGGCATCCCGACGACCTCGAGCCGATCGCTCACTCCGGCGTCTTCGGGTACACGCTCATCGTAAACGACGACGCGGCCGAGGAGGCCGGTATCGACGACTTCGGGTCGCTCCGGGACGCGTACGCCGACGGCGAGATCAGCGGCTTCGGCTACCAGGGTGCCGGCAGTGACAGCCATCTGTCGACGCTGCTGCTTCGCGAAGAGTACGACCTCGACTACGACAGCGCCGTCCCCTACGACGGGGGCGGTCCCACGATGGAGGCGGTGATCGGCGGCGAGGTGGCGGCCGGGTTCGCGACGAACACGTCCGCCGTCGCCGCCGAGGAGTCGGGCGAGGCGACCGCCATCGTCAATCTGATGGATATCGACCTCGATCACGTCTTCCCCGACATCGATCCGATCACGGACTACGGCGACAGCCTGGCCTGGATCACGGAGTTCTACCAGGTACAGGTCGCGCCGCCAGAGACGCCCGAGGAGGAACGCGAGGTCCTCATGGATGCGATCCAGGAGGCGACCGAGGCCGAGGACACCCAGGAGTGGGAGGAAGAGACCGGGAACATCGTCGAGTTCGGAGATATGGACGACGCGGCGGATCAGTACGTCGGCAGCGTCGACGAGATCGAATCGCAGGTCGACGACACCATCGGCGGCTTCGACGAGTTCCAGCAGATGGTCGAAGAGGAAGAGGACGAAGAGGAGTAATCTTCGGAACCAGAACACCGAAGCTGATTCCGACTCGAAACGCCGACTGCGTTGCTTCCAAGCTACGGAAAAAAGAGAGATGTCAAAGAACAAATCTATCGCTGCCGGAACTACTCGCGGATCTCGAAGCCGACGTCGTATCGGGACCGGCGCCGACCGGAACGCGATCCAAGCCCACGCCGTCAACCGTGACCAGCCATGGAACAGGACGACACCGTAGGCTCGATCGCAGACCGCGCTCGAGCACCCCTCGAGACGGTGCTGGGCGAGCGACCGACGATGGAACACGTCCTGCTGGTGTTGTTTCTCGTCGTCGGGGTCTACATGTATCAGGGCGCCTCCGAGTTCGCGCCGGACGCCCAGACGTTCCCGCGACTCATGGCCGGCGGAACGGCCGTTCTCGCCTTCCTCCTGCTCGCTCGCAACCACCTGACCGTCGTCGCCCCGCTGGTCGGCGCCGGGCTTGGTGCGTACCTCGCGTACGACGGCGCTACCACGTTCCTCGCCGACGGTGGCGGGCTGGTATCGCTCGTCGCAGGTGTTGGACTGCTGGTCGCGGTCGTCGGCTTCCGCGAGCGGTTCGGCGAGGCCGTCGAGTCCTTCGTCGCCGAGCCGATGCAGGTGATGGGCGACAAGGAGACGACGGAGGCACCGACGGCTGACGAAACCGAACGCGAGGAACCGCCGGCCGACGAGGCCGACCCGGAAGCAGCGGCCGATCAGACCTCGAGCGACGAGGAGAGCGAGTCGGCCGCGATGTACGTCTACGAGATTGACGACCCGAAGGGGCCGGTCGTCACCGGCTTGCTCTGTGTTGGCTACATGCTGCTGACCTTCACGATCGGGATGCTGTACGCGACCCCGATCTTCGTCATCGCCTGGACGCTCTGGGTTCGGATGAACGTCATCAGGGCCGTCGCGCTCACCGTCCTCAGCTTCGTCACCGCCTACCTGTTCTACGACCTCATCCAGGACGACATCGCCGAGGGATGGCTCACCGGTTGGGAACTTCCGGCACCGGACGACCTGCTCGGACTGTGGATCCACGCCGGTGACCTGCTCCAGTGGGGCGTGATGCTCGGATGACCGTCGAATCGTTCTTCGGTGCGGTTGAGGCACTGTTGACCGCCGAGACGATGTTCTGGCTGCTCGCCGGCGTCATCGTCGGGATCATCGTCGGGGGGCTCCCCGGACTCGGACCGCCGCTGGGGATGGCGATCATCCTGCCGCTAACCTTACCGCTCGATCCCGCCAACGCGATCATCCTGCTGGTCGGCGTCTACAGCGGGTCGATGTACGGCGGTTCGATCGCCGCGATCCTGATCAACACCCCGGGGGTGTCGTCATCGGCGGCGACGATGTTCGACGGCTATCCGATGTCACAACAGGGGCGGGCAGCGACAGCACTTGCCATCTCGGCGACCGCCTCCGCGTTCGCCGGCCTCTTTACGATCACGGCGCTGATCCTGTTCTCGCCCGCGCTGATCGAGATGGTGCTGGCGGTCGGGACGCCCGAGCGGTTCCTCGTCGCGATCCTCGGGCTGGCGATGATCACCGTCGTCACGCGGGGGTCGTTCGCCAAGGGGATCCTCGCCGGCGTGGCTGGACTGCTGGTTACGACCGTCGGCATCGCGCCGATGTCGCTCGACCAGCGCTACAGCGAGACGATGTACCTCTACGACGGCATCGACTTCGTCGCCGTCCTGATCGGGCTGTTCGCGATCGCGGAGATGATGAAACTCGCCGGCCAGGAGGGCGGCATCGCGAAAGGCGAGGTCACGATCGACCGGGCCGGCGTCACCGAGGGGATCACGTCGACGCTCAAACACCCGATCACGGTGTTCAAGTCCGCGAACATCGGGATGATCGTCGGCGCGATCCCCGGCGCAGGCGCGACGGTGTCGAACTTCGTCGCCTACTCCGAGGCGGTCCGGTCCTCGAACGATCCCGACTCCTTCGGCTCGGGCAACGAGGTCGGTGTCATCGCCTCCGAAGCGTCGAACAACGGGACCGTCGCGGGGTCGCTCGTACCCGCCATCTCGTTCGGTATTCCGGGGAGTTCGTCGACGGCCGTCCTCATCGGCGGCCTGCTCATGCACGATCTCCGCCCGGGGCCGAGCATGTTCGACCCCAGCGGCGAGCTGACGCTCACGTACACGATGTTGCTGGCGCTGCTGGTCGGCAACGTCGTCATCCTCATTTTCGGGCTGTCGGCGGTGACCCAGCTGGGATATCTGACAAAGATCGACACGGACTACATCATCCCGATGGTCGTCGTCCTCTCGTTCCTGGGGACCTACGCCCTCCGGATCAACCCGATCGACATCCTGACCGTGATCGTCTTCGGCGTGATCGGCTTCTACATGGTGCGGTACAACTACTCGGTGATCGCGTTCGTCCTCGGGGTGGTCCTCGGGGACATCGCCGAGGAGAACCTCTACACCGCCCTCCAGCTGTCGGACGGCTCCTACATGATCTTCGTCAACCCGCTCGAGTACGGTCGGTGGATCTCCCTCTTCCTCTCGATCCTGATCGCGGCGTTGCTGTTCGGCCCGTTCATCAAGCGCTGGTGGGAGGACTGGCAGTCGGCGTAACCGCTCTCCCGCCGTCGACCGACTCCGTGACCGCGTCGGGCCACCCGGTATTTTGAGGACTCGCTTCCTGTCCCGAGTATGAACTTCGCGACGGCGTGGGACGCGGAACTGCGAGCGTTCGCCGACGAACTCTGTGGGTTCGAGACGACGGCAGGGAACGAGGCGCCAGCCCAGCAGTGGATCGAAGGGACGCTCGAGTCTGCCGGCTTCGAAACCTACCGGTGGGAGGCCGACGCCGAGACGCTCGCCGACCATCCTTCGTTTCCCGACGATCCTACCGATATCGAGACGACCGACAGGCCGAGCGTCGGCGGCGTGCTCGAGTTCGGCGACCCCGACGCGGGACGGACGCTCGTGCTGAACGGCCACGTCGACGTGGTGCCGGCGGGCAGCGGCTGGGAGGGCGATCCGTTCGAGCCCCGGTGGACCGACGGCCGACTCACGGCTCGGGGCGCCGCGGACATGAAGTGCGGGCTGGCGGCCTGCGTGTTCGCGGCCCGACAGCTCGAGGCCTCGAGCCCCGAGATCGACGGCCGGCTCGTCGTCGAGAGCGTCGCCGGCGAGGAGGAAGGCGGGATCGGTGCGGCCGCCGCGGCCCTGGAGAACCCCTACCCGTTCGAACGCGACGCGGCGATCGTCGCCGAGCCGACCGACTGCCGACCGGTGGTCGCGACCGAGGGAAGCCTGATGAAACGACTCCGGCTCGAGGGCCGATCCGCCCACGCGGCGACGCGCTGGCGCGGCGAGTCGGTGCTGCCCGCGTTCGAGCGAATCCGACGGGCGCTCGAGGAACTCGAGACCGAACGCGGCGAACGCGTCACCCATCCGCTGTACGAGGAGTTTCCGATCCCATGGCCGGTCTGTGTCGGCTGTCTCGAGGCGGGACGCTGGGCCTCCTCGGTCGCCGACGAACTCGTCGCCGAGATCCGCATCGGCGTCGCGCCGGGCGAGACCGTCGACGAGGTCGAGCGGGAGTTCGACCGGCGGGTGGCAGAGGCCGTCGCCGAAACCGACGTCGACTGCGAGTTCGAGCGGTTCTCGATCCAGTTCGAACCCGCCGAGATCGAGCCCGACGAGCCGGTGGTCCGGGCGGTGCAGTCGGCGATGGCGGCCCAGGGGCTCGAGGCGACGGACCCGCAGGCCGGAACCTACGGTGCCGACAGCCGCCACTACGTCGAGGCCGGAATCCCGACGGTGTTGTTCGGTCCGGGGAACATCGAGCAGGCACACTTCCCCGAGGAGACGATCGCGTGGGACGACGTGCTCGTCGCGAGCGAGACGCTGGCAACGGCCGCCGAGTCGTACCTCGCAAACTGATCCTCGCGAACCGAAACCGACCTGGGCCGCGAACGCCACTCCTCGAGTATGCCCACCGCCTCGAACGACGGCGTCTCGCTGTACTACCACCGCGAGGGCGACGGTCCGACCGTCGTCTTCGTCCCCGAGGCCGGCCTCGGCGGCTGGTCGTGGGGGTGGCAACACGCCGCGCTGACCGGTCCCTACGAGACCATCGTCTGGGATCTTCGGGGGACCGGTCGATCGGACGTGCCGCCCGGACCGTACTCGATGGAAACGCTCGTCGCGGACCTCGAGGCGGTTCTCGGCGCCGTCGACGCCCGGAACGCCCACCTCGTCGGCGCGGGACTGGGCGGTGCGGTCGCGCTCACCGCAGCCCGCGAGTCGACGCGGGTCGAAACACTGTCGCTGCTCGGCACCGCCGCCCGCGCGTCGGCGTTCGACCTCGAGCCCCTGCTGGCCGATCCCGACGACCGCGCGGCCCTTCGGACCTCGCTCGAGTCGGGCCTCTCCGCCGACTTCCGCGAGTCCCAGCCCGACGTCGTCGACGGCATCGTCGACTGGCGAGCCGACGGCGACGCCACGAGGCAGGGGTGGGAGGCACAGCTCGCCGCCCTCGAGGAGTTCGACGCCCGTGACTGGCTCGTCGAGGTGACTCAACCCGCTCGCGTTTTCCACGGAACCGCCGACGAACTCGTCTCGCCCGATGCGGGCCGCGAGCTCGCGGCCGGGCTCCCTCGTGGGGAGTTCGTCCCGCTCGAGGACGCGGGCCACCTCGTCGGGATCGAGCGCTCGCGGACGGTCAACGATCGGCTGCTGGGCTTTCTCGAGGAGCGCTCGGACGGCGACCGCTGAACGATCGACTCCGGCTTGCGATTGTCTCCCCGTGCTACTACGGCGCTGGCCGCCGAAGATACCGGCGTGACTCTCTCGCTGGCCCGTCGCGCCGAGCGCTTCCCGGACCGGACGGCGATCGTCGACGCTGCCGAAGACCGCCTCCACGCGCCGGCCGACACCGTCGACGAGGACCGCGTCAGCTACGCGGAGCTGGCCCGTATCGCGGGTCGCCTCGCCGGCGCGCTCGAGCAACGGGGCGTCGACTCCGGCGACACCGTCTGTCTCGTCACCCGAAACCGGGTGGCGTCGCTGGCGCTCGTCTTCGCGTGTCGTCGGCTCGGAGCGACGCTCGCTCCGGTTTCACACCGGCTGACGCCCGCGACGGTGACCCGTCCGTTCGAGACGCTCGAGCCCGCGATCGTCGTCGCCGAGGCGGCCCAGCGCGACCTCGTGCGCTCGATTCCCCACGACCGAACCGCCACACTCGAGGAGCTCGCGGAAACCGACGTGTCCGCCGTCGACGCCGGAACGGAGCGATCCGACGACGCACCGTTGCTCGCGGTCCACGGCGAATCGGGCGAGTCGGTGGCCACCCTTTCGTCGGAGACCGTCGAGTGGAACTGTATCGACGCCGTCCTCGAGTGGAACCTCTCCCGGGAGGACTCGGGATTCGTTCTCGATCCGCTCTCGACGGTCGACGGACTGTTCCGAACCGCGCTCCCCGTGCTGTACGTCGGCGGGCAGCTCCTGCTCGATCGGGCGTTCGATCCCGGCGACACGCTGACGGCGATCGAGGAGAGCGGGGTGACGGTCGTCTCCGGTCGACGGGCGCCGATCCGCGAACTCACGATCGACGAGAACGCCGACGCGCTCGCGGGCCTCGAGCGCGCGATCTGCGATCACGCCGTCGACGAGGCGCCCGTCGAGACGCTGCTCGAGTACGGCGTCACGGTCTCGCGAGCCTACGGCGTGCCCGCGTGTCCCACGGCGGCGACTCGGACGGTGTCGGGGCCGACGGACGGCGACGTGATCGGGAGGCCGGTCCTCGACTGCGACGCGCGGCTGGTCGACGACGAGGAGGTCGTCCTCGAGGAAGAGGCGACGGGACGGTTGCAGCTTTCGGGCCCGGTTGTCGCCGACGGGTACGCAACATCTGCCGACGACCGCGACGACGGCGAGGTGGAGTCGGGGTTCGTCGACGGCTGGTTCGACACCGGAGAGCGGTTCCATCGGAGCGACGACGGCAGCTACCGCCGGCCGTGAGGACGTCGAGGGCTCGCGACGATCCGATTTCACAGCGATTCGAGGTGCCGGCAACGTCCGGCCGTAGCAGAAGGCATTTTTCCTCCGAGCGGCCAGGGAGTGGTGATGGGTCAGCTACGCATCGCCGTCCTGAACGCGGCTCACGAGGACGCGAACACGACGCGAAACTTCCGACGCGAACTCGACGCCTCGCTGGCGGAGTTCGATATCACGCAGGGGGAACTGCCCGAGACGTATGCCTTCGACGGCGCCGTCGTCACGGGGTCACGAACGTCCGTCTACTGGGACGAGGACTGGATCACCGCCACCAAGGAGTGGGTCGACGAGGCGGTCGCTCGAGACGTGCCGTTTCTCGGTATCTGTTGGGGCCACCAGCTGCTCGCGGACGTCCTGGGTGGGACCGTCGAGGACATGGGTGCCTACGAGGTCGGCTACAGCGGGATCGAACACTCCGGGGAGTCGCGGCTGTTCGAGGGGATCTCGAGCGAGTTCACCGCCTTCACGAGCCACGCCGACGAGGTCTCGGCGCTGCCCGACGGCGCCGAACCCCTCGCCGAGAACGAGTACTCCAACCACGGCTTCCGAAAGGACCGGGTCTTCGGCGTCCAGTTCCACCCCGAGTACGACCAGCGGACGGCCCGAGAACTCGTCCACCGCAAGGAGCTGTCCGACGAACGGCGCGACTCGGTGCTCGCCGAGATCACCGACGAGAACTACCAGCAGGCCTGTGAGGCGAAGCTCGTCTTCGAGAACTTCCTCGAGTACGTCGCCGAACTGCAGTCGACCGAGGCCACCTCGAGCGGAGCAACGTCGACGAGGGCCGGATCCTCGGACTGATCGCTACAGACAGAACTGATACCGCCGCAGCCGATCGCCGAGCGCAGCACCCTCGGCTCCCGATTTTTCGAGCCGCCGAATCGAATCGATCCCGAGACGACCGCGAGCGAGTAGCGGTAGCGAAACTACGTTCGGGCACACCATCGCGACCTCAGACCGAAAATCGGCAGTCGGCTACTCCGCCGCGACCTCGAGTCCGGCCTTCTCCTGTGCGTCGATCGCCTCGACGAGCAGTTCGGCGACGTCGACGACCTCGATGTCGTCCTCGAAGCCGCCGGTCTTGCGGCCGTCCTCGTACATCGTCATACACATCGGACAGGCGACGACGAACTTCTCGACACTCGAGCCGGCGTCGGTGTCCTCGAGGGCTTCTCGAAGCCGTTCCTCGCTGGGTTTGGGTTCCTCCTCGAAGTCCATCCAGAGCCCGCCGCCACCGCCGCCACAGCAGAAGGAATCGTCGCGGTTGCGGGGCATCTCGTCGAGTTCGCAGCCCGTCGCCTTGATGATCTCGCGGGGGGCCTCGTACTCGTCGTTGTACCGACCGAGGTGGCAGGGGTCGTGGTAGGTGACCGTGTAGTCGAGCTCCGTACCCGATAGGTCGAGCTTGCCCTCCTCGACGAGTTCCTCGACGGCCTGGGTCCAGTGGTAGACGTCTATCTCGCCGTCTGCGTTCCACTGCTCCTCGTAGTCGAAGGGCATCATCGGGTCGTCGGCGAACTCCTCGAAGTCGACCTCCGGGTACTCGTTTTTGAACGTGTTGTACGAATGGGGGTCGGTACAGACGATTTTGTCGAACTCGCAGTCCTCCCAGGTTTCGACGTGGTGGCCGGCGAGTTCGATGTAGAGGAACTCCTCGCCGACGCGGCGGATGTCGTTACCGTCGTACTTCTCGTCGTCGAAGAGGATGCCGAAGCTGACGTCAGCCTCCTGGAGAATGGCCGCCAGCGAGCGGGCGACCTTCTTGTTGCGGTCGTCGTAGCTGGGGTAGTCGCCGACGTACCAGAGGTAGTCGACCTCCTCTTCGCGGGCGTCGGTGACGTCGAACTCGAGGTCGTCGGCCCACTCTCCACGAGAGCGGGGGCTGTCGCCGAAGGTGTTGCCGTCCTGCATGACGTTCTGGAAGACGTCCTGCATGCTGGGGGCGATGTCGCCCTGGTCGGTCATCTGGCGGTTGAGCCGGGTGAACGACTGGAGGTGTTCGATTTCGACCGGGCAGGCGTCCATACAGGCCATACAGGCCATACAGGACTCCATCGTCTCGGTGTCGATCACGCTCGTGCCGCCGTCGGCGATGATCGGTTGCTCCTCACCTCCCTCGGCGCGCTGTTCGCGGTACTTTTTGAGATCGAGGATGACGTTGCGCGGGTCGAGCGGGCGGTCGGAGGCCTTCGCCGGGCAAACCGACGAACAGCGTCCACACTTGGTACAGGCGTCCTGGTCGAGCATCTCCTTCCAGGTGAAGTCCTCGATCGACTCGGCGTTGGTCGCGTCCAGATCGGCGGGAACGTTCGGCAGACGCTTGCCGGCCTTCTCGTCGCGGGTGACGACGTTCGCAAAGGACGAAAGCATGTGGAACGGCTTGGCGTAGGGAATCCACGCGATGAAGAAGAACGCGATCAGCGAGTGGGACCACCAGGCGAGCCAGTGGAAGGTCTCGGCGTTGAAGCCGAGAACGCCGAGTGCGGTGTAGTTCGGATCCGTGGCAGTTCCTTCGACGACGGGAAGTCCGATCGTCTGGAACAGCAAGGCGAGCCCCCAGCCGACGAAGCTGACGATTTCGTGATCTGGCATCCCCGTCGCGTAGATACGCAGTCCCTCCAGCAGGAAGCCGCCGACGCCCAGCGCGAACAGCGTCCAGATGAAGATGTCGTCCTCGCTGCTCGTGTGACGATCCCAGAGGCGTTCGTTACGGACCCAGTAGCGCCGATACATCGCCATCCCGATCCCGACGACGAACAGTAGTCCCATCGCGTCGACCATGAACTGGTAGGCGAGGTAGAAGTCGCCGACCCAGAACGAGCCCTGGAACGGTTCCCAGAAGTAGCCGTCGACGAAGAGGATCGTCGTCGCGATTAGTAAGGTGAGAAACCCCCACATGATGAAGGCGTGCATCAGCCCGCCGTAGAGGTCTCTGTCGAACTGTTTCTCGTTCGAGAGTACGATCTTGGTACTCGAGACGATCCGGCTGCCGAGATCGTCGAGGCGGGCGAACGGGTCGTCGTCGCCGGCCGTGTACCGCGTAAATCGTCTGTACACTCCGTAGAGGAAGACGAGGATCGTGACGGTCGCCAGGAGATAGAACAGCGCGTACTCCGTGCTGCTGAGCCCCCAGTACGTCTCCCTCGTCACCTCCGTCTGCGCGAGGACGTTCATGTTCAATTAGGCGGGGAGCCGTGACTTAATTCTTGTCACGAGATTGTCCCACGTACCCCTCCGTCGTCTTGCGTAAATTGACTAGATATTTTGAGTTTCTGCGAACTACCGGTCGCCGACCCGTTCTGCCAACAGGCTTATATAGCCGCCCCCCGCGAGTGTCCACTCATGAACGAGAAAACCGAAGAACTCCGCGACATCTTCACCGACGTTACCGACGGCGAGGAGACCGTCACGGAGGCCCAGGAGGACGACCGGGGCTCCCTCGAGAAGGACGAACGCACGGACCGGGAGCGCCTCGAGAGCGTCGTCACGCAGATGAACGAGCGCTACGGGCTCGAGGGCCCGTTCTCGACCGACGACTACCTCCGCGTCGCGGAGGGGTTCTACGAGGACCGCTCCGACGCGGAGCTGGCCGAGGAGCTCGGCGTCGACGAGGACGACGTCTTCGAGGCCCGGCTGTCGCTGCACCTGATCGACGAGAGCGACGCCGACGAGGTCGACCTCGCCGCGATCCGCGAGCGCGAGGAGGACGACGCCGCACTCGCCGAGGAGTACGACGTCAGCGAGGAGCGCATCGGCCGCTACCGCCGGGTCGCCGCGGCCAGGGACGAGTCCCGGGCGGCCAACGACCGTTACCGCGACGAGTTCGACAGCGTTCTCGCCGACGCCGACCTCTCCGAACGCATGGCGACCGACGTCCGCGAGGACGGCCTCGAGGACGCGACCGAGGGGATGGAGACCGACGTCGACTTCTAGCGGGACGAATCCGTCGCGACGGAGGCGAAGTTTTTGTACGAGGGCGCGGCCAGACCGCCCGTGTCACACGTCGCCTTCAGCGATCTCCGGACAGCCGCCTACTGCCCGCGGAAGTGTTACTATCGGCGCCGGCAGGACGACGACGAGCGCGAACCGCCACCCGAGGTTACGGAAATTCGGGATCTCGAGCCCCGCTACGAGTCCCTGCTCGAGGCGTCGATCGACGACCTCGCATCCGAACCGATCGCCCTTCCGCCGGCGGCCTACCGCGACCGACTCGCCGAGACCCGACGGCGGCTCGCGGAGGCGGACCACTGGGGGCGTCTTCGCGAGCCCGACGGGCGAACCGTCCTCGCGACGGGGCGCCACTGTCGGGGGATCGTCCACAAGGTCCTCGAAGACCCTGTCGAGCCCGTCCTCGTCTCGGCCGGAAAACCCCCCGAGAACGGCGTCTGGGAGTCCCAGTCGGTCCACGCCGTCGCGGCCGCGAAGGCGCTGGCCTGGGAGCACGAGCGCTCGATCGAGCGCGCCTGGCTCGAGTACCCCGCCCACGGCACGATCCGGCGGATCGATCTCACGACCCGACGGAAGGCGGGGTACCGTCGAGCATTACGGGCCGTGCGGGAACTCGACGGGCCGCCGGCGCGGATCGACAACCGAGCGAAGTGCGGAGCCTGCGAGTTCGCCGAGCAGTGTGGCGTTCGAACGCGGACGCTACGGTCGTTGCTCGGATTCGGTTAGTGGGCGTCGAGCCACGCCTCGATCTCGTCGGCACGCGCACCGCGACGGTGAACTGTCCCGCTCGAGACGTCGACGACGGTGCTTTCGGTACCTTCCGTCTCGCCGCCGTCGATCGTTACCGCGACCGCCTCGCGGATCGCCGGCTCGAGCTCGTCGACACTGCGGACGCTCCCGCGGCCACTGACGTTTGCGCTCGTCGACGTAATCGGCGTTCCGGCCCGTTCGCAGAGCCGGAGCGCGAGGTCGTGGTCCGGCACCCTGACCCCGACCCGATCCTCGCCCGCAGTTAGCTCGTCGGGGACGATCTCGCGTCGCCGACAGAGAACGGTCACGGGCCCCGGGAGGAACTTCGCCATGAATTCGCGCTCGCGGTCGGTCGCGCGGACGTACTCGAGCGCCGACGGAACCGACGGCAGGGCCATCGAGACCGGCTTCGATCGGTCGCGTCCCTTCGCCTCGAACACTCGCTCGACGGCGTCGGGGTCGACGGCGTTCGCGCCGAGGCCGTAGACGGTCTCGGTCGGGTAGACGACTAGCTCGCCCTCTCGGATAGCGGTGGCGGCCGACTCGAGTTCGCTCATAGTCGTCCATCGGCTCGGAACCGGCAAAAACGCACCGCGTTAGTCGAGACCGAGTTCGGCCTCGAGGGCCTCGTAGTCGGGGAACTCGGGCCACTCGTCGGCGACCCAGACCGACTCGATCGATCGGTCGGCCTCGAGGGCGACGAACGCCAATCGGGGTTCGCCGATACCGGTCATCCCGTCGAGATCGTGAGCGATCCCGTAGTCGGCGGCGATCCCGTTGGTCGGATCGGCGAAGATTTCGACGGGCAGGTCGTTCTCGTCGAGGAACCGGGAGATACCGTACGGCGTCGAGGCCGTGACCCCGACGACCCGCTCCTCGCGCTCGAGCCAGCCCCGCTCGGCCAGCTCGTCCCAGACGTACTTGGCGACGAACGAGCCGATCATCGGGGTGAACACGAGGATCGTCCGGCCGTCGACGAACTCCGCGAGCGAGCGATCTTCCCAGAACTCGTCGGTAACGAGCGGTCTGGTGAAGTCGGGCGCCGTCTCGCCGGGCCCGAGGTGGTCGGTCGGCTCGAGTTCGACGACGTCGAACTCGGGCATCAGTCGTCACCCCCGGTTTCGGCGGTCGCCCCGTCGGCCGTCGTCGAGTCGGCCGCCGAGCCGGCGCCGTAGGTCGACTCGAGGTAGTCGACGATGTTGGCGCTCTCGGCCATCGTCACGCCGGTCTCGTGGTCGACGATGACTGGGACGGTGCGGACGCCGGCGACGCGCTTGACGACGTCCCGACGGGAGTGCAGCGGCTCGACGAACCGCGAGCGGTACTCGAGTCCCAGCTCTCCGAGCGCGCGAGCGACGCGCTCGCAGTACGGACACGCCTGGAGCCGGTAGAAGGTGATCGCCGGTCCGTCGTCACGATTGGTGGCCTTGGACATGGCCGTTCGTTGGGGGACGGACGGGGTAAACGTGTCGTCAGGAAGGGGCAAAGAATGGTAAACGGTTAACCGATCGGGTGTTAAGTCAGGACATCATGGCGCTGTCTCCGCTGCTCGAGGTCGTGCTCGCCGCCTACGAGGTCCCGTTCGTCGGTCTCGAGGTCGACGAGTCGACCGTGACGATCTTCGGCGTTCTCGCTGTCGCGGTGCTCATTCTGCTCTCGGGATTCTTCTCGTCGTCCGAGATCGCGATGTTCAACCTCGCGAAACACCGTCTCGACGGAATGGTTGAGGACGGCGTCGAGGGCGCCGAGCTGGTGAAGGCGCTCAAGGACGATCCCCACCGGTTGCTCGTAACGATCCTCGTCGGAAACAACATCGTCAACATCGCGATGTCCTCGATCGCAACGGCCGTCCTCTCGATTCACTTCGGCGGGCTGGTCGGCGTGTTGCTCGCGACGTTCGGGATTACGGCGATCGTGCTGCTGTTCGGCGAGAGCGTCCCCAAGTCCTACGCGGTCGAGAACACCGAGTCGTGGGCGGTCCGCATCTCGAAGCCGCTCAAGACCACCGAGTACGTGCTGTTCCCGCTGATCGTCCTCTTCGACTATCTGACTCGGCAGGTGAACAAGCTCACCGGCTCGACGGGCGCGATCGAGTCGCCCTACGTCACTCGCGACGAGATCCAGGAGATGATCGAATCCGGCGAGCGCGAGGGGGTCTTAGAGGAGGAAGAACACGAGATGCTCACCCGGATCTTCCGGTTCAACCAGACGATCGTCAAGGAGGTGATGACGCCGCGCCTCGACATGACGGCGGTTCCGAAAGACGCGACGATCGACGAGGCGATCGAGACCTGTATCCAGAGTGGCCACGCTCGCGTCCCGGTGTACGAGGGCAGCCTCGACAACGTCCAGGGCGTCGTCCACATCCGCGACCTGGTTCGGGATCTCAACTACGGCGAGGCCGAGGCGGAGGACCTCGAGCTCGCCGACCTGATCCAGCCGACGCTACACGTCCCCGAGTCGAAGAACGTCGACGAGCTGCTGACTGAGATGCGAGAGAATCGGATGCATATGGCGATCGTCATCGACGAGTTCGGCACCACCGAGGGGCTGGTCACGATGGAGGACATGGTCGAGGAGATCATCGGCGAGATCTTAGAGGGCGGCGAGGACCTGCCGATCGAGGAGATCGACGCCGACACTGTCCTCGTCCGGGGCGAGGTCAACATCGAGGACGTCAACGAGGCTCTCGAGATCGAGCTCCCGGAGGGTGAGGAGTTCGAAACGATCGCCGGCTTCATCTTCAACCGCGCGGGCCGGCTCGTCGAGGAGGGCGAGGAGATCGAGTTCGACGGCGTCCGTATCACGGTCGAGGCCGTCGAGAACACCCGCATCATGAAGGCGCGGCTGCACAAACTCGAGCGCCACGACGAGAGCGAGGAGGAGGCCAACGAACTCGAGGAGACCGACGCGAACTAACGAGCGTCGACGGCGGCGACGACCTCGCTTGCGACCCGCGGCGGCAGAACGACTCGTCGGGGGCCCTGGACGTAGCGGCCGTCGGGCTGTGCGTAATCGAAGTTGACGATCGCGATGTCGCCGATCCGACGGACCGACGCGCCCTTTATTACGTCGAGATCGATCGCCTGGTCCGGATCGTAGAGGTAGATCGTCCGCTCGTCGGGATCGTAGGCGCCGACCGAGCGCAGGAACGAGGCGAGCAACAGCGCGACGAGCGCCAGCGGGAGCGACAGCGCGGCCAGACCGGTGAACGGGCCGGCGCCGACGTCGCCTAACAGTCCCTGCTGGGAGACGATCCGTCCGGCGATCATCAGCGAGCCGATGACGACGATCATCCCGACCGTTCCCAGAATCGCGTCTCTCGCCCGATCGAGCGAGATCTCCCGGTCGATCGAGGTCGGTATCCTGTCGGCGAGACGCTCGAACTGGCGTTCGGCGTTACTCGAGAGGGCGAACGCGACGGCCGTGGCCAACACGGCGACCAGCGCAGCGACGACGATCGACTCGCCGCCGACCTGACTGGCCATATCGAACAGCCGCCAGAAGACGATGATGACGCTCACGGCGAAGAAGGTCCCGACGCCGACCGACCATAGAAGACGGACGGTACGGGAGGTGTCGGGATCCCGTCGCCACCGGAGCGGTTCGGAGGCGTCCATACTCGACTCTCGCCGCCGGTCGTGTAAAGGCTGTTCGGTGTCGGGCGCCTAGAGCAGGATGGCCTCGATGGCGAGATATCCTCCGAACGCGATAACGATCGACCCGGCAAGCGAGAGCACCCAGGCGAGGACGGTGTAGCCCATCTTGCTGGCGCTGACGCCGCCACCGGAGCCGGCGGCGTAGCCGCTACCGATGATCGAACTGACGATAATCTCGTTGAACGAGACGGGAATGCCGAACAGTACGGCGACCTGCGCGATGGCGAACGACGGGATCAGCGCGGCGATCGACCGCCGGGGACCGAGCGAGGAGTAGTCCTGCGAGATCGCCTTGATCATCCGCGGCGCGCCGGTCCAGGAGCCGAGCAGCAGTCCGAACCCGCCGCCGACGAGCAGGGCGAACAGCGGCAGCCCGACGTCGCCCGACAGCGGGATCAGCGGTCCGATCGCGAGCCCGACCTGGCTGCCGCCGGCGGAGAAGGCGACGAGCCCGCCGAGCAGGAGGAGGAAGTGTCGCTCGCCGCGTTCGACCCCGTTACGGAGGTCGTATCCGATGACGATCGCCCAGAGGGCCGCGATGAGTGCCGTCATCGCGACGATACCGACGATATCGCTTCCCGGCATCCAGCCGCTGGCCGCTCGGGCGATCGACGCCCCGCCGTCGGGCGGCCCGAGGACGGCGAACTCGATGTTGGCGACGATGACTCCGATCAGCGCCGCCAGCGCGACGATGAGGTACTCCTCGGCGATCGGTTCGGCTCGCAGCGTTCGCGCGATCGCGTAGGCGATCCCACCGCCGACGAACGGCGTCAGAACCCAGAGGGTGACGATCTCGGCGTATTTCGACCAGGCGGGGTCGCCGCCCATCGCGAGTCCGGCGCCGACGACGGCACCGGTGACGGTAAACGCGGTCGCGATTGGATACCCCGCGAAGACGCCGATCGCGACGAGTCCGGCGGCGATGATCAGGGCGATCGTCGCGGCCGCCGGCGACAGGGTTACGCCGCCGATCAGCTCCGTCCCGACCGCCTCGGAGACGTTCGCTCCCTGCAACACCGCGCCAGCGAACCCGAGAATGCCGACGAAGAAACCGGCCCGCATCACCGAGATCGCGTTCGCCCCGACCGCGGGGGCGAACGGGGTCGACCCACTCGAGCCGGCGCCGATCGCCCAGGCCATAAAGAGACTGGCAACTGCGGCGATCAGGAACGTCGCGACCGTCACGAGTTCGACCATCTATCTGATACTACTGGAGGCCCCTACAAGTGTGTGCCGACCTGCAATCGCCGTCTTCGCCACCGAGAGCCGCCGTCGATACCGTTAGGTGTTAAGTGGTGGGCCCGCTTATCGAAGCGTAGCTATGCGCGATCAGCAGCGGAGATTCGACAGGCGGGAGTACCTGACGCTGGCCGGGGGAGCCGGGGTTGCCACGACGATCGGTCTGGCCGGCTGTCTCGAGGACGCCGAGGGGAACGGGGACGACAGAAACGGGGACGACGAGGACGACGAAAACGGAGACGACGAAGACGTCGCCGACGACGGCGAGAACGGCAACGGCGATACGGAGGGCGAGACGATCGTTCCCGGTACCGCGCCGGGGTTCGAACCCTTCCAGATGAACGTCGACGGCGAACTCGTCGGCTTCGACATTGACCTGCTCGAGGCCGTCGTCGCCGAGACCGAGTACGAACTCGGCGACTGGGAGGAACTCGAGTTCGACTCGCTGATCCCCGCCCTCGAGAACGAGAACATCGACGTCATCGCCGCGGCGATGACGATCACCGAGGAACGGGAGGAGTCGATCGCCTTTACGGAGTCGTACTACAGCGCCGACCAGTCCGTACTGGTCCAGTCCGGCGGGGACGTCGAGCCCGACGAACTCGAGGACCTCGCAGGCCTCGAGGTCGGCGCCCAGTCCGGAACCACGGGCGAGGGCGTCGTCGAGGACGAACTCGGCGACGACGTCGACTACACCTCCTACGACAACTACGTCCTCGCCGTCGAGGAACTCGAGCGCGGCACCTTGGACGCGATCGTCATCGACGAACCGGTCGCCGAGTCGTTCGCGGGCGACCGGGACGTCGAGATCGCCTTCACCTTCGAGACCGGCGAGGAGTACGGTTTCGGGGTTCGACAGGACGACGAGGACCTCCAAGAAGCGCTCAGCGAGGGGATCGCGGCCGTCGAGGAATCCAGCGAGTACGACGAGATCACCCAGGAGTGGTTCGACGAGTAGCCTGATCGGAGATGGAAGGCATCGTCGCGCTGACCGAGCTCTCGACGGCGCTACCGGCGGGGCAACTTCTGCCCGTTAGCGAGGAGCAGGTCGGCCAGTATCTCGGCGAGGACTGGGAGTTCGTCTACCGGAACAGCGACTACCTGCTGTGGGGGACCGTCGTCACGATCCTCCTCACGCTGACCAGCATCCTGCTCGGCTTTCTCGCCGGCTTCCCCGCCGGCGCGATCGAGGCCTACGGGAGCGGCTACTCGCGGGCGATCGTTCGGAAGTTCGGCGTCCTGTTGCGCGGGACGCCGATCCTGGTCATCATGATATTCACGTTCTTCGTGTTGCCCATCGACATCGTCCTCGGCGCCGCCGAGATCGGACTGCGCTCGATCGAGTTCGTTCTCGGCCCGACGCCGTTTACCGTGCCGACGGACGTTCCCGAAGCCTTCATCGCCGCGACGATCGCGCTGGGCTTTCGGAGCGCAGCCTACCAGTCACAGATCTTCCGTGGCGCACTCGGGAGCATCGACGAGGGACAGATGGAGGCCGCCCGCTCGATCGGCATGAGCCGCCTCGAGGCGATCCGACACGTGATCGTCCCCCAGGCGATGCGCCGCAGCGTCCCGGGGTTTCAAAACGAGTTCACGATCGTCCTCAAGGACACCTCGATCGCCTTCGCGATCGGCCTCGGGGAACTGCTCAAGCGCAGCCACGACCTGTTTACCCAGCAAACGACCGCCGTACTCGAAGTCATCCTCTTCATCAGTTTGATCTACTTCGTGTTGACCTTCGGAACCAACCGCACGCTCGACTACGTGAGCAATCGCTTCGCAATCCCAGGTGAATCGTCGTGAGTGATCGAACCGAGACGACCGACGGTACTGGACGGGAGCGCGGCGCCGACGCCTCGAGTTCGGCCCGCGGGACCGAAACGGATCCCCTGTTGCGCATCGAGGACGTCCGGAAGTCCTACGGCGACGAGGAGGTGCTCCGGGGGATCGACCTCGAGATCGACCGCGGGGACGTCGAGGTGTTGGTCGGCCCCAGCGGCAGCGGGAAGTCCACGCTGTTGCGGTGTCTCAATCGCTTAACCGAGGTCGACAGCGGTCACATCTACCTCGGCGACACCGAGATCACTGCTTCCGACGCGGACCCAAATGCCGTCCGCCAGCAGATCGGGATGGTGTTCCAGGACATCAACCTTTTCGCCCACCTTACCGCGCGCAAGAACATCACGCTCGGACTTCGGAAGGTCCGCGGGCTGAGCAAGAACGAGGCTCGGCAACGGGCCGACAGCGAACTCGACCGGGTCGGCCTCGCAGATCAGGCCGACTCCTATCCCGCACAGCTCTCGGGCGGCCAGAAACAGCGCGTCGGGATCGCCCGCGCGCTGGCGATGGATCCCGAAGTGATGCTGTTCGACGAGCCCACCAGCGCGCTCGACCCCGAACTCAGCAACGAGGTGCTCGAGGTGATGCAGGGGCTGGTCGCCGAGGGGATGACGATGGTCGTCGTCACCCACGAGATGCGCTTCGCCCGCGGCGGGGCCGACGAGATCACGTTCCTCGCGGAAGGCGAGATCGTCGAACGCGGCCCGCCCGAACGGCTGTTCGAGAACCCCGAGCGCGAGCGAACGAAGCGGTTCTTCGAGAGCATCCGCCATGAGTAGCGAACCCGACACCGGGGGTCGAGCGCGGCCATGAGCGTTGCCGACGCCCTGGGAATCGACACCGGCCGGCTCCGGGAGTCGACCGACGACCTCGGGCGGGTCGCGATGGTCGTCGTCGGGATCGCCTTCTGGGGGTGGCTGGTCACGCGCTGGCTCTACGACTGGACGCTCGGACGCTGGGAGATCGGTCCCGGTGCGGGCGAGAACTTCCTCTCGCCGGCCCCGCTCGAGGGGGTCGCGGACGCCCTCGAGGGATCGGTCGTCGCCCTGGGTCCGGTCAGGATTCCGGTCGATCCGCTCGCGACCCTCGCCGACGGGATCGCGCTGGCGATCGACATCGCGCCCGCGCTTGCGACCGGCGCGTGGTACACGATCGTCCTGACGACGGTCGCGATCGTGCTCGGCTTCTTCATCGCCGTGCCGATGGCCGTCCTCCGGGTCTATGGCGGGCCGTTCCGCTGGCTCGCGCTCGCCTACACCGAGCTGATTCGGGGAACGCCGCTGTTGGCCCAGCTGTTCGTGCTCTACTACACGCCCTACCTGGCGCTGTGGCTCAACGACGCTCCCGTCGTCGGCGAGGGGTTCGTCCCCGACTACGCGTTCTGGATCGCGATCATCGGCTTCACGATCAACGGCTCGGCCTACCAGGCCGAGTACATCCGCGGGGCACTCGAGAGCGTCGACGAGGGCCAGCTCACCGCCGCGCGGGCGATCGGCCTCTCGAAGCTCGAGGGGATCCGCCACGTCGTCCTCCCACAGACGCTACGGTACGCGATCCCGGCCTGGACGAACGAACTGGTCTATCTGATCAAGTACTCCTCGCTGGCGGGTTTCATTACGGTACCCGAACTCTACTACCGGGCCAGCCGGATCGCTTCCTCGACGTTCGAGTACACGCCGATCTTCACGCTGCTGGCGCTGGTCTACCTCGGTATCGTGTTGTCGGCGACGAATCTGATGACCCGTGTCGAACGCCGGGTCGCGGTTCCGGGGATCGGACAGGCGGAGGGTCGCCAGCAGGGTTAGTTCGTCGTGGACTTCGAGTTGTCCGTGGGCTCCGGCGGCGGTTCGGCGCCCTCGATCGCCTCCGCGGCCTCCGTGTCCTTTTCGACCTCGACGTGCCAGCGATCGATCGCGTCCTCGAACTCGCTGAGCTGGCTGGAGACGTCCTCCTTCAGGACGTCGTCGTTGACGTTGACCTCGAAGATGAACTGCTCGCCCTCGCCGCGGGTCGACTGCTGGATGTTCGCGCTGATGAGTTCGTTGTCGAAGTAGTACGGGGCGAGCTGGGTCATCACGTTCTGGTAGACCGTGTCCTCAACCCGACGGAGCGCCTTTCGGCTCGCCGAGTCGGCCGCGCGCGCCACGTAGTCGATCGACTCCTTCCAGTCGTCGACCGCGGCGTCGGCGTCGTCCTTCTCCAAGTGTTCGTACGATTTGGACAGCTTCTCGCCGGCGGTCTTGATGTCCTCGTCGGGCTCCTTGCCCGCGCGCTCGCCTTTCCCCTCCTCGACGCTGGCCTGATCGGCCGTCTTCTCGCTGACGTCCCGCTCGAGGGTCTCGTGAGCCTTCGGGCGCCACTCGTCCCACTCCTCGAAGGCGCGAGCGAAGCTGGCGCCGTAGTCGTGGTCGGGGTCGTGGACGCCTGCCTTCCGGAGCGCGCGCGTGATCCGCTCGCCGTGCTCGACGACGTCTCCCCAATCGCCGCGAACTTTGAATCCCGAGATGCTCTCTTCCATTCGGCTGCGCGCTGCTATGCGTTGGACCGACATAAGTTTCGTCGCTGCGTGAGATCGCCACTCTCGTGAGTTGCTGGCACGTGCCGCGCTCGCCCGTCGAGACGGACCGACACCGTGAAAGTGCCGGCGCGTGCCTGTTCGAGTAATGACGATCGAAGACCGGGAGGACGCACACCTGATCACGCACGCGCTCGCGAAACACACGCTCTCGCAGCTTCGGGACGTCGAAACCGAGCAGGTCAGCTTCCGGAAGGGACTGGTCAAACTCGGCCGGATCTGTGGCTACGAGATCATCGACGGCCGGATGGAGACCGAGTACGTCGAGATCGAGACGCCCCTGGAGCCGACGATGGGCGAACAGGTCCGCGGACTCGACGACGTCGTCATCATCAACGTCCTGCGCGCGGCGACGCCGTTCGTCGAGGGACTGCTAAAGGCGTTCCCCCGCGCGCGTCAGGGCGTCATCAGCGCGAGCCGCGACGAGGAGGCCGGCCGCGACGAGGACGGCTCGTTCCCGATCACGGTCGACTACGTCAAACTGCCCGAGATCCACGAGGAGGACACGGTGATCATCGCCGATCCGATGCTCGCGACCGGGAGCACGATGTGTACCGTTCTGGAGCACGTTATCGAGAACTCACCCGAGCCCGAGAACCTGATCGTCCTCTCTGCGGTCTCCGCGCCGGAGGGCCTGCTTCGGGTCGACGAGACCCACCCCGAGGCCGACCTGCTGACGGTCTCGATCGACGACCGACTCGACGGTCGCGGCTTCATCGTCCCCGGGCTGGGCGACGCCGGCGACCGGGCGTTCCGGACGACGTAGCCGTTCGAGCAGCGGCGCTCGAGCGAGCTAGCGACAGGTGTCGAGCGCGAGCAGCTCGTTGGCGGGACAGCGCTGGATGATCGCGGTCGCGAAAACGTCGCTACCGGCGACGAATGCCAGCGTTCCGAGCGTTCGGTCGCGGTTGCGGTAACCGAAAGTTAGCAGAGCGATTCCGACGACGACGCGCAGCAGGCGGTCGACTCCGCCGACGTTCGGATTCATACGCGGGGAAGGAACGCCACGCACGTCACTCTGTCCCCTGACCCCTCCGTTTCCGGTCGAACCCTCGCTACGTCGGGCGATTCGAGCTGTCGATCTCGAGTCGAAACGGTCCCGAAGTGTTCTCGGTGCGCCGGTTGTTCGTCGCTCGATTCGGCTGAACCGACTGTTACTCGCGTCGTCGTCGCTCGAACGTTCGCAGCCGACCGATCCGCGCCTCGGTCGACGGATGCGTCGAGGGCCGCCAGCCCAGGAGCCGACGAACCGCCCGCAGTACCGGCTCGATCGCCCCCGCGTAAATCGACCTGCCGATCCACGCCAGCGCCCGTTCGAAGGGGCCCGGTTCGCCGATTCGCTCGAGCGAGACCGGCGGGAGGTATCGCTCGACCCAGCTCTCTTCCCCGTCGTCAGGGTCGGCGATCTCGATCCCCAGCGGCTGCGGGACGATCCCGAGGGTCGCACTGGCGTGCACCCGCACATCCCGCCGGGGACGCAACTCGTCGTCCTCGAGGGTCTCGAGCGCGCTCGCCAGCGCCCCCGGATCGCCGGTCAACCGACTCGCTCCGCGGTCAGCGGCGTACTCGCGGGTCCGCGAGAAGAGTCCGAGCGCGATCGCGTTCATCCCGAGTACCGCGCGTGCGACCGCGCTCACGACGAGGTAACACAGGCCGAGCACGAGAATCGGGACCGCGAAGACAATAACGCCGATCCCGGTGACGAGGGCGATCGTCGCCGTGTTCTCGAGAACCCGCCGCAGCAGGCGCTCGCGCTCGAGCAGTCGGTCGCCGATCGCGACGGTCGCGGCGACGGCGGTGACGACCGGGAGGTCACGGTTGGCGACGTGGGCGACCTCGTGGGCCAGCGCGGCCCCGAGTTCGTCGTCGTCGAGCTCCTTGAGCAGTCCCGTCGTGAGGACGATCGTCGGCGAGCGCTGGGGGCCAACGGTCAGACAGCCCGGTTCGGGGCGGTCGGCGACGGCCACCGATGGAGCCGGGACGTCGGCCTGGACCGCCAGCCGTCGGACTCTGCTCGCGACGTTTCGCGGTCCGTCGCCGTCGACGTCCTCGAGACCGAGCCCGGCGACGGCCGTCCGCGAGCCGTACCGCGCCTGCGTGACGACGAGTCCGATCGCGCCGAGAAGCACCGCCCCGACCGAAAGCGGGAGGCCGAGCTCGATCGACACCGACCGCCCGCTGACGGCGAGCGCGCGGCTCCCGATCCAGGCCAGCGCCGCGAGCACGACGCCGTTGACGGCAACCACCAGCGCGAGCGCGCCGAGGACTCGAAGCTGGAGCCGTCGGTCGGGCGGGAGCGGCATGTTCCGACATTTCTCTCTGTTCGTCAATACTGTTTCGGCGGTTGTCACCTCGAGCGCGCGACGCTCGAGCGCTACTCGTCGGTCCCGCCCGCGTCTTCCGTCTCGCTCTCGCCGCCATCGTTGCCGTCCCCCTCGCTCTCGTCGCCTTCGGTCTCGTCCATCGCGCTCGAGAGTCCGTCGTCGCGCTCGCGCTCGAGGGCCAGCGGTGCTTCGCTGTAGGTGGAGTAGCCGTCGAACCAGCGGACGATGCGTTCGATGCGGTCGACGACGTGGCCCGGCTCGCCGCTGCGGGAGAGCTCGTGGCCCTCGCGGGGGTAGCGGACGAGCCGCGTGTCGACGCCGTGTTTCTGCAGGCCGAGATAGAACAGCTCGGCGGTGTTCGCGGGGGTCCGGTAGTCCCGATCGGAGTGGAGCACGAGCGTCGGGGTCTCGACGTTCGGGACGTGGGCGACGGGTGATCGTTCCCAGAGGAACTCCGGCTCCTCCCAGGGGGTCGTCCCGAAATCGCCCTCGATGAGCTTGAACGCGTCCGTCGAGCCGTAGAAGCTGGAGAGATCGTACACGCCGCGCTGGGAGACCGCAGCCCTGAAGCGGTCGCTCTGTCCGACCGTCCAGGCGGTCATGAACCCGCCGAAGCTCCCGCCGGTGACGTACAGCTCGTCCTCGTCGATGTAGTCGCGCTCGCAGACGACGTCGACGCCCGCGAGCACGTCGGTCAGCGTGACGTCGCCCCAGTCGCGCTCGATGGCGCTCGCGTGGGCTTCGCCGTAGCCCGTCGACCCTCGCGGGTTCGACCAGAAGACGACGTACCCCCGCGCGGCCAGGGTCTGGAACTCGTGCCACATCGTCCCTGACGTCGTCCACTGGGAGTGGGGACCGCCGTGGATCTCGACGACCAGCGGGTAGGTCTCGTCGGGGCCTCGCGAGCCCTGCTCGCTCGACGCTTCCGAGGCGCGCTGTCCCTCGCCGCCGAACTCCGGCGGCGTGAGCAGCCAGCCCTGGATCTCGTGTCCGTCGCTCTCGAACCACACCTCCTCTGGCTGGCGGACGGCCCGATCCGAGAGGTACTCGTGGTTGACCCTGGTCAGTCTGACCGTCTCGGCGCCGCCGCGGGTCGTGAGGAACAGATCGCCAGGGTGGTCCCACTCGCTTTGGGCGACGGCGACGGCGTCAGTCCCAACCGAGAACGACTCGACGGTGACGCCCTCGCCGTAGACGCGGGTCGGCTCCTCGCTCCCGTCGCCGGGAACCGACCAGAGCACCCGCGACCCCTCGTCCGGCGTCGTGAAGTACAGCGACTCGCCCTCAGGGTCCCACTCGAACGCCGAGTTGTGACCGATCGTCCGATCGAGCAGCTCCGTCGGCGTCGTCTCGGTCCCGCTCGAGCGGTCGTGGACGCGGAGTTCGGTCTGCCCGAGCGTCAGCCGTTCCTCGTCGGTGTACTCGAAGGCGACCCGGCCGTCGGCCGTCGCCTCGAGCCCGCTGATCCAGCCCGTCGTCTGCGTGAATTCGGTGCGCTCGTCGGTTCCGAGCTCGTGCTCGAGGAGGTCGTACGTCACCGAATCGTCGGGCTGTTCGCCCGCTTTCGTCGCGTAGTAGACGGTTTCGGAGTCGCCCCACGTCGGGCCGACGTAGTCGGCGTCGCCGTCGGTAAGCCGGGTGATCGCCGCGCCCGCGTCGTCGTCTCCGTGATCGACGCCACCCTCGAGGGCCGCCTCGACGTCGAGGACGTAGACGTGGCTCCGGCGTCCGTCCATGTACTCCGTTCCGGCGCGGTAGATCATCCGATCGATCACGCGCGGGTCGGGTGTCTCAGGTTCGTAGTCGGGATCGACCGCGACGTCGCGCCCCTCTTCGCGGTCGCCCTCGCTAACCTGCTGGGCAAAGAGCAACCGGGAGCCGTCGGGGCTCCACTCGAGGTCGCCGACTCCGCCGACGACACCCGTGAGACGCCGAGCCTCGCCGCCGTCGGTCGGCAGGAGCCACAGCTGTTGTCGGTCGCCCTCGCCGCGCGTGCTGACGAACGCGAGTCGGTCGCCGTCGGGGCTCCAGCGGGGCTGGCCGTCGACGCCGTCGGCCGCGGTGAACTGTCGCGGTTCGTCGCCACCGACGGGAACGACGTGAATCGTCGCCTCGGTCGTCTCCTCGTCCTCCGGCGTCCGACGGACGAACGCGACGCGGTCTCCCCCCGGCGAGAGTCGGGGATCTGCGGGCTGTACGAGGTCGTGGTAGTCAGCCGCCTCGATCCGGTTCATGCCAACAGGCACCGTGGAATCCGTGAAAGTATTTCGATTCGTAACCGACTTCGGTCGATCGACCGGCCTGGATTTCTCGACAGCCCGCCCGGACTTCGATGAGCCGGGAAGACTCCTTTTAATATATATGTTTTCGTACTGACTAGCGGAAAAAATCCGAAGCAGCTATTAACGAATCACACAATATATAGTGCCGTATGGTTCGACATATCAAGCGGCGCAAGTTCATTGCGCTCGGTGGGGCTGCTGGAATCGTGGGTTTCGCCGGTTGTATCGGCGAAGACGCCGAAGAGGAGGCCAACGGCGACGACGATGCCAATGGCGACGACGACGCCAACGGCGACGACGACGCCAACGGCGAGGAGGAAGACTTCGGCGAGGCGGAACCGGACGAAGGTGGGGAGGTCCTCTCCTGGCACGCGGGCGGTACCGAGGGGACGTACTACCCGCTGTCGGGTGACGTGAAGTCCATCGTCGAGGAGCACTCGCCACACGGCATCCAGGTGCAGTCGACCGGCGCGAGCGTCGAGAACGTCGGCAGTCTCCAGCGGGAGGAGGCCGACTTCGCGCTGATTCAGAACGACATCGCCTACTTCGCGTTCAACGGCACCGGCATCGAGGAGTTCGAGGGCGAACCCGTCGAGAACCTCCGCGGGATCGCCTCGCTGTACCCGGAGACGATTCACATCGTCACCCAGGCCGACTCGGGCATCGAAACCGTCGAGGATCTCGAGGGGGCCTCGGTCAACACCGGCGACGTCGGCAGCGGGACGCAGGTCAACGCCCTGCAGATCCTCGAGACCGCGGGCGTCGAGGACTTCGACGAGCAAAACACCGACTTCGGGACGGCGGCCGACCAGATCGGCGACGGCGACGTCGACGCCGCGGTCACCGTAGGCGGGTGGCCTCTCGGCGCGATCGAGGACCTCGCGGTGAATCAGGATATCGCGTTCGTCGAGGTCGAGGAGGACCTTCGCGAGGACCTCATGAACGAGGCCGAGTGGCTCGCCGAGGACACGATCCCCGGCGGAACGTACGACGGCGTCGACGACGACGTGGAGACGGTTTCGGTCCAGGCGATGATCGCCACCCACGACGGGATGGACGACGAGATCGTCGAGGACGTCACGACGGCGATCTTCGACAACACCGATCAGTTCACCACCCAGGCCGACTTCATCGACGTCGAATCCGCCCAGGACGGGATGCCGATCGATCTCCATCCCGGCGCCGAGGCGTACTTCGGCGACGCCGAGGAGTAAGGGACCGACGCGGATCGGTCTCGACGTCGAGATCCCTCGATGGACCGCCACCCGACTACCGTGAAACTGACCAGACGTCGACTCGTCGCGTCCGCCTTCGCACTGTTCGGAGCGTCCGCCGTGACGATTTCGTCGGCGACTGCCGACCGGACGCTCGTCGTTGCCGACGCCGCTACCGAGGAGCGACTGCTCGAGCTCCCGGTCGACGACGGCGAGCGAGTGACCCTCGAGTACACTCACAGCGTCGAGCGAACGCCGGTCGAGGACGTGTACGCTGTCGACGGCGACGAGCTCCGAGCCGTGAAGTCGGTGTTTCACTCCTTCGGGGCGGGGTTACCGACCGACGTTACGCGCACCGACGAGGGGTACGTCGTCGACGGAACCAGTCGCCACGACGAGCTGTACGTCGTTCCCGGTTCGATCGCCGGCCACGAACTGGTCGTCGGCGACGATCGGTACGATCTCGTCGGGATCGCCGACGGCGGCGTTGTCCTGTTTCTGACCGATCGGACGGCCGGAGACGCGTTCGCGGCCGATCGACTGTCGTCGGTCGTCACACCGCAGCCGCGGGGGAGTTCGCTCGAGCACAAATCGACTGATTAAACCGACCGGAACAGGAGTATCAGCACAGATAGTATGCGCACGTCTGAGGGGAGCGTGAACGGGAGGCACGTATGAGCATCGACACTCGAGACGACGAGACGCTAAGCGAGGAAGAGCAGCAGGAACTGATGGAGGAGGTCGAGCGGCGACGAACCCACCGCGGGCTCGCCGTCGTCATCGTCGGACTGATCGCGATCTCGTTTTCGGCGTTCCAGATGTGGATCGCCGCCCGGGGGTACGTTTTCGGCGCGACGCTACCGATCGTCGGAGAGGTCCGACTCGCCGGGCTCCAGCAGCTCCAGGTGAACGCGATCCACGTCGCGTTCGCACTGGTGCTTGCCTTCCTGTTGTTCCCGGCGAGCCGCGGCGAGGGATTCCTCGCCCGTCGTCTCGGTCGGGTCGAACCGGCAGTCAGACGACGGTTCGGCGACGATCACGCACTCACCGGTGCAACCGCTCGCGCGGCCGGGTTCACCCGCTGGGCGGCGGTCGACCCGAACATGCGTCGGATCGCACCGGTCGACGTTCTCCTGGCACTGCTTTCGCTCTGGCCCGCCTACTACATCGCGAGCCACTTCGACGAGATCCGAACGATCGGGGTTCACCGGTTCGAGGGAACGCAGTCGCTCTACGAGGTGTTTCCGCCGTTCGAGGCGATCGAGTGGCTGCTGGCAGTCGCCGGGATCGACGTCGACATCGGCGCCGCGCTCGTCGACGCCGGCGCTCCGTTCGCCGACGTCTCGGCCGCGTTCGTCCTCTCTATCCTCGGTATGCTGCTCGTTCTCGAGGCGACCCGACGCGCCCTCGGGCTCCTGCTGGCGTCGCTCGTGGCGACGTTCATCGTCTACGCCCGGTGGGGATACCTCATCCCACGCGATTCCGCGATCGGCGCGCTGACCATTCAGCCGGACACCTGGGGGAACATCATGTACAACCTCTGGTACACCGTCGAGGCGGGCGTCCACAGCCAGCCCGTCTCCGTCAGCGTCCGGTTCATTTACATCTTCATCCTGTTCGGAGCGTTCCTCGAGATGAGCGGTGCGGGCAGGTGGTTTATCGACCTGGCCTACTCCGCGACAGGCACCCGCCAGGGTGGCCCCGCGAAGGCGAGCGTCGTCTCCAGCGGTTTCATGGGGATGCTTTCGGGCTCGTCGATCGCGAACACGGTGACGACCGGGGCGTTCACGATCCCGCTGATGAAGCGCTCGGGCTACTCGCCGGAGTTCTCCGGCGCCGTCGAGTCGTCCTCGTCCTCGGGCGGGCAGATGCTCCCACCCGTAATGGGGGCTGCCGCCTTCCTCATCGTCGAGTTCACGGGGACACCGTACGCCGACGTGATCATCGCTGCAACCCTGCCAGCGCTCGCATTCTTCTTCGGGATGTGGGTAATGGTCCACTTCGAGGCCGTCAGAGGCGGGATCGGCGGCCTCCCCCGCTCGGAGCTCCCCGCGGTGAGAAGCGCGCTTCGAAGCGGCTGGTTCTACCTGATCCCGATCGTCCTGCTGCTGTACTACCTCATCATCGCCCGGTACTCGATCAACCGTGCCGGCTGGTTCACGATCGTCGCCGTGATCGCGTTGCTCGCGGTCGTCGCCGCCTACAACGAGCGGACCCGCGTCCCGCTGCTCGCGACGATTACGGCTCTCTTCGCCGCTCACGCCGGTGCGTACGCGGCCGTCGGCGCCGGTCTCGTCGACGCGATCCAGGCGGTTGCCGGACTCGAGGCGACCGGCGAGCCGCTGTCGGCCGCCGCCGCCATCAACGCCGCGGCTTCCGACCTTGGCGTCATCGCGATCCTCGTGAGCGTCGTGTTCATCCTGCTCCAGCCTCGCGGCGACGCGCCGTTGCTGGAGTTCGACGACGCGGTCGACGACGCCGCGAGAGGGGCCGCGGAGAAAATCGACCGACCGACGCTTGCGAGCAACAACGCCTACCGGTTCGGCGCGTTCGTCCTGAAGTCGATGGACTCCGGTGCCCGGACCGCTACCACCGTCGTCGTCGCCGTCGCCGCGGCGGGCGTCGTCCCCGGGGTCATCAGCGTCTCCGGTCTGGGGCCGAACCTGGCGGCGCTCATCAGCGCCATCAGCGGCGACTCGATGCTCGTCCTGTTGATGCTGACCGGCATCGCCTCGATCATCTTCGGGATGGGGATGCCGACGACCGCGATGTACATCATCCTCGTTGCGATGCTCGAGGCACCGCTGGTCGATGCCGGCGTCATCGTGCTGGCCGCGCACCTGTTCGTCCTCTACTGGGGGCTGATGGCCGACGTCACCCCGCCGGTCGCGGTCGCCGCCTTCGCCGGCGCCGGCGTCGCGAAAGCCGAGGAGATGCAGACGGCGGTGACCGCGTTCCTGCTCTCGCTGAACAAGGTGTTGGTGCCGTTCGCCTTCGTCTTCTCGCCGGGAATCTTGCTCCTGCGGGACGGCGAGGTCATGGGCTGGGCGGACGTCACCGACGTGAGCTACATCGTCCCGGACGTGGTGATCCCCGTCCTCGGGATGTTCGTCGGGGTCTACGCACTCGGCGTGACGATCATCGGCTACCAGTACACCGAGGTCACTTCGACGAACCGCGCGCTGTACTCGATCTCGTCGATCCTGCTGATGGTGCCCGAGATCCCGCTGTTGCTCACGGAGGCCGTCCTCGCGTTTGCGGGTATCCCCTCGGCGCTGACGATCTTCGAGATCACCGCCTCGCTCCGTGGCGTCGGCCTGGCGATGCTCGCGGTGTTGACCTACCGCAACCGCTCGCGGGCCGATCTCGAGGAAGCCGACACCACGCCGTCCGCGCCGGCAGCCGGCGACGCCTGATCCGGGACGATCCCGTCAGTATTTTAATCTATCCGACGTAGGTCGTCGTATGACCGACCCGAGCGTGTCGATCGCCGACGAGGACGCCGTCACCTCCTCGAGCACCGCGTTTCGAATCGCGCTCGGGCTCTACGTCGGCGTCCTCGTCGGCGGCGTCGCGGCCTCGGTGGCTGCGACCCAGCAGGTTTCGAACGCCGTCCTCGTCGGGGTTTTCGTCGGCGGCCTCGTGACCGGGATACTCCTGGGAATCGTCGTCGCGCGACTCGACGACGACCTCGCGATCCGCCTCGGCCGGAACCGGCGCCGTCGCGCGCTATTGTACCTGCCCGGGATTCCGGGCCTGCTCGGCGCGGCGGCCGTCGCCTCGTCGTGGTCGCCGGTCGCCTCGCCACTCGTCGCGACCGGGTCGTCCCTTACCGTTCTCGTGCTCGGGTACGTCCTCGGCGGTATCGCCCGGACCGAGTACGTGGAGGCAGTAACCGGTGACGAGCCGATTGGTACCTGGGAGTGGACGCCGCCGAACGGCGGCAAGGTCGATACGCTCGTCGCGCTCGGCTGGCTGTCCATCGCGTTCATCAACGCCGTCGGCGGAAACTGGTCGGCCACCGTGGTCTGGCTGCTGATCGCGGCAGGCTGGATCGTCGCTGGTGCTATCGAGGGCCGGTGGCAGACGCCGTGGGGCGCCGACCCCGAAATCCGGGTCTACGAGAACGGGTTCGTCAAGCATCGCCCGTTCACGAAGACGTTCGTCCCCTGGGACGAGGTCGCCCACGTTCGGCTCCACGAGGACGAACTCGTCCTCGATCGCAGGCTGTTCGACGTCCGCCTCGAGCGCTCGGAACTCGACGAACTCGAGGCCGTCCGGGAGACGATCGAGCGAACCTTCGAAGCCGCGGGCGCGGACGCTCGGTCCGTACCGTAATCCGGCTATTCGAGGGCGACCCGCCCGCTGGTCGCGCTCCGGAGTCGGTCCCGGAGCGCCTCGGCCTCTGCGACCGGAACCCGAACCTCGAAGCTGACCTCGGCCTCGTAGTCGGCGTCGAACTCGAGGGCCTCGCTCTCGAGGATACTGCGAACGGTTCCGGAGTCGTCGTACTCGACGGTGACCGTCACCCGTTCGTGTGGCCGCTGTTCGACGATCCCCGCCGTCTCGACGGCCTCTTTCACCGCCCGGGAGTAGGCTCGCACGAGCCCGCCGACGCCGAGGTTCGTCCCGCCGTAGTAACGGGTGACGACGACCGCGCAGTTCTCGAGTTCTTGTTGGGCGAGGACGTTCAGGGCCGGCTTGCCGGCCGATCCCGAAGGCTCGCCGTCGTCGCTCGAGTACTCCCGGAGGAACTCCCCGTCGGAGTCGGCCCGCACACGGTAGGCGGGGACGTTGTGGGTCGCGTCGTCGTACTCCGCGGCGACGCGGTCGACGAACGCCTCGGCGGCGTCGACAGAGTCGACGGGGCGGACGTGGCCGAGGAACTCCGACCCCTGGACGACGAACGTCGCCGTCGCGGCGTCGGCGACGGTTCGATACGTCTCGCTCACGCGGGACCACTCCGTCCCCGTTCCCGGCCCTGGCCCTGCCCCGGATCGATCATGGGGGCCGTACGCATGTGACCAAAAAGAGCCCGTCGGTCGCCGCGCCGGTCGGTGCCGGATCCGCTACGTTATTGGTCCTCGGTACGGTCTGTGACCCCATGAACGATACTGTCATCGACGAGACGTTCGCCGACGAGCTTCGCAGCGCCTGCCGAACCACCGTCGGCGACGAACTCCGCAGCATCACTTACCTCACCGAGGACGACGTCGAGCAGGTGTACCTGCGGTCGGATCTCGACCAAACCGCCGATCTCGTCGGCTTCGCCGAACACGAACGCCGCGGCTTTCACTCCCAGTCGGCCTACCGAAACACCCAGCTCGGGGAGTACGAGGCGACGATCCGGATGTTCGAGAACGGCTACCTGACCCGTGTGATTCGGGGCTCACACGGCGTCTGGGTGACGACCGACAACATGTCGATGGAGCGCTTCGAGGAGCTGACGAGCGCGCTCAGCGCCGTCCTCGAGGACCACGAGCCGGCGATCTGACCTCACTGCAGTTCGATCTTGCGGACGAACTCGAGGTCGCGGATCTCGGTGATCACCTCGCCGGGCAGATCCTGATCGGTGACGAGGTAGAGCCGGGGTTCGTCGGTGAACTCGGGGTCCTCGCTGATCGTCTGCCGGATCGAGATATCGTACTCGGCCAGGGTCCCCGTGATCGTCGCGACGATCCCTTCCTGGTCGGCGTCGTCGACTGCGATCGACAGCACCGTCAGATCGAGAACCGGCGCCAGATCCATCAGACTGGGAACCTGCGAGATGTTCTGGAAGATCCGTCGCAGTTCGGGATCCTCGAGAATGACGTCGGTCGTCGAGTCGACGACTCGCCGGTCGACGCCGATCTCGCGTGCGATGCCCGTGTTCGGTATTTCGATGCCGCCGGAGACGACCCGTCCGTCGTCGTTGACGGAGAACCCTCGCTCGAGCAGCAGGCGGATCACCGCCTGCTGGCTCGGCGACCCCTCGAACTTCTCCATAATCTCGTCGAACATGTCCGTATCGGGCGTACGCGGGCCGGGGTATAAGGGTCGGTGATCAGCGCGCGCCGTCGGCTCGGCGCGTGTCTTGAGACCGCGTTACAGGGCACCCTTCGTGCTCGGTGTCCCCTCCCGACGGTCGTCGATCCGGGTCGCGTCGTCGAGCGTGCGCGCGAGTGCCTTGAACAGCGCCTCGACCTCGTGGTGGGCGTTCTCGCCGTCGACCTCGAGGTGGAGCGTCAGCCCGGCGTTCATCGCGAGCGACTCTCCGAAGTGGCGGGCCATGTCGCTCGTGAACTCCCCGATCGCGTCCTGGGAGAACTCGCCGTCGAAGTAGAACCGGGGTCGGCCGCTGACGTCGACGACGGCGCCTGCGACGGCCTCGTCCAGCGGGACGCGGCGATCGGCGTACCGGACGATCCCCGTGCGGTCGCCCAGCGCCTCGTCGAGTGCCGTCCCGACGACGATCGCGACGTCCTCGACGGTGTGGTGGTCGTCGATCTCGAGGTCGCCGTCGCAGTCGACCGCGAGGTCGAACAGCCCGTGTTTGGCGAGCGCGGTCAGCATGTGATCGAAGAAGCCGATCCCCGTCTCGACGTCGGCGTCGCCGCTGCCGTCGATCGCGAGGGTGCAGTCGATGGTCGTCTCGCTCGTCTCGCGGGTTACCGTCGCCGTTCGCTCGCTCATGGTGGACCGATGCCGCCGCCGGTACAAGGTGGTTCCGTTCGGCTCGGGGGACCGTCGAGGATCGCTCCCGCCGGATGCGTGTGGTTCGCACGATCGGATCCCGCAGAGCCGGTTATAAAATTTCTAACTAGTTCTGGAACGGTTTCGAAACGTCTCTTCCAGTACGTACCAGTGATAAAATAGAACTAACTTAACCTAATATTCGATTGCTTATATGATGATTATGGTGAATGTAAGAGATACAAAGAGGTAGTTCCTGGCCATGTCGAACCACTCCCCACTTCCGAACGAATCGATCACGCCTGCCGACTCGGACGCGTCTACGGCCGAGCGATACCATCGTCGATTCGTTCGATCGGTCAAAGCCCCCGCCCAGTTCGTCTCGTTCTGGGCCGCGATCGCCCTCCCATTCGTCCACCTCCCGCTGCTCGCACGCGGTCTCGGCGATCCGAACGTCCTGCTCGCGTTCTCCGTGTTGCTCGGCATCAACGTCCTCGCGCTCTACGCCGGACACGGACACAACCAGCCCTGAGCCGTCCTTCCGTCCGGAACTATCCTCTCGAGAGCGACTCCTGTGCGGAATCTCGTTTTCGTTTCGAACCGATTATTTACCCCCCTCTCGCACCGTCTTGTACGCGTGACAATTCGCGTCGACTGGCGCTCGAGCTGTAGCCTCACCGGGACGGTGCTCAAGTGGCTCGCCGTTCCGTTAGCGGCTCCGCTGGCACTCGCGATGCTCGACGGCGACGACCCGATCCCGTTTCTGGTCGCGATCGTCCTCACGGCGGCGATCGGACTCGCCCTCGAGACCCTCTCCGCGGAGCGCTCGCTCGGCCAGCGGGAGGCGTTCTTGATGGTTGCGATTACCTGGCTCGGGGTCGCGGCGGTCGGCGCCGTTCCCTTCCTGTTGGTCGGGCTCGCGGCCGGCCCACAGTCTGCGTTCTACGGCGGGCTCGGCGGCCCTGTCAACGCCCTGTTCGAGAGCATGAGCGGACTCACGACGACGGGTGCGACCGTGATGAGCGGCTGGGACTTCGAGAACCAGTCGCGGGCGATCTTGCTCTGGCGCCAGCTGATCCAGTGGCTCGGCGGCCTCGGGATCCTGATCGTTGCGATCGGGCTGCTCTCGAGCCTGATGGTCGGTGGCGCCCAGTTGATGGAGACCGAGTCCCAGACCCGAAACGTCCGCAAACTCCGTCCTCACATCAGCGACACCGCTCGGCTCATCTGGGGGCTGTACGTCGGCGTCACCGTGCTGGCGGCGGCGACGTTCTACACGCTCCACCTGGTCGGGCTCGGTCCCAACATGGATGCGTTCAACGCCGTCGCCCACGCGCTGACCAGCGTCGCCACCGCCGGCTTCTCGCCGGAACCCGGCAGCGCCGGCGCCTTCTCGCCGGTCGTCCAGTGGGCGATCATCCCCTTCATGATCCTGGGATCGACCAACTTCGTCCTGCTGTACTACGTGACACAGGGCGACTACCGTCGACCCCTCGAGTCTCAGGAGTTTCGCTTCTACGTCGGCGTGCTGGCGTTTTTCGCCGCCCTGGTCGTGGCGATCCTCCTGCTGGATCCAGACGTCAACACGGGTTTCGAGCCGACGATCCGCCACGGGGTCTTCAACGTCGCCTCGCTGGTGACGACGACGGGCTACGCCTCGACGGACTTCGATCTGTGGGGCCCCGGCGCGAAACACCTCCTGTTTCTCTGTATGTTCATCGGCGGGATGGCCGGGTCGACGACCTGCTCGATCAAGTCGCTGCGCTGGCTGGTGACGCTGAAGGCGTTCCGCAGAAGCCTCTTCACGTCGGTCCACCCCGAAGCGATCCGTCCGCTCCGGCTCGGCGACGAGGTCGTCGACGAGGAGACCGTTCGGGACATCTACGCCTACATCCTGCTCACGCTCGTCATCTTCTTCCTGCTGACGATCTTCGTGGTCGTCGACGCGGCCCGCACTAGCGACCCGGTCGGCGAGTTCGAGGCAATGGGCGCCTCGGCGTCGATCTTCCTCAATATCGGTCCCGCGTTCGAGCGGGCCGGCCCGCTCGATAACTACGCCGGCTTCTCGGTCACCTCTCGAGCGGTGATGGTGATCATGATGTGGATCGGCCGCATCGAGATCATTCCGGTGCTCGTGTTGCTCACGCCGGCGTTCTGGAAGTCGTAGCCGACGGGCGCGATTAGTCCTCGGCGACGGCCGCCTGCGCCTCCTCGAGCGTGAAGTTGCCCTCGTACAGCGCGCTCCCGACGACGACCGCGGCCGCGCCGGCCTCTTCGAGCGCCCGGACGTCCTCGAGGGTCGCGACCCCGCCGCTGGCGATCACCGGAATCTCGGTCGCCCCGACGAGTTCCCGGACGGGTTCGGTGGCGACGCCCTCGAGCTGTCCTTCGACGTCGACGTTCGTGAACAAGATCGCAGCCGCGCCGAGCTCCGCGTACCGTTCGGCGGCCTCGACGGGCGTGATTCCCGCACTCTCGGTCCAACCTTCGACGACGACCTCGCCGTCTTTCGCGTCGAGACTTACGACCACGCTGTCGGGATACGTCTCGCTGATCTCGGCGACGATGTCCGGGTTCTCGACCGCCGCCGTCCCGAGGATGACCCGATCGACGCCGCGCTCGAGCAGGTCGACGGCGTCCTCGGCGGTTCGGATCCCGCCACCCAGTTGCGTCGGAACGTCGACGGCGTCGATCACCGCGTCGATGGCATCAGCGTTTCGTCGTTCGCCCTCGAAGGCGCCGTCGAGATCGACCAGATGCAGCGTCTCCGCGCCGGCGTCGATCCACCGTTCGGCGGCCTCGACGGGGTCGCCGTACGTCTTCTCGGTGCCGCGCTCGCCCTGGACCAGCTGGACGACCTCGCCGTTCTGAACGTCCACCGCGGGGATCACCTCGAACCCGTTTGGTTGCATACTCGAGTGCGCGCGGTCGGGGCGAGTAAAGGCGACGGTTTCGACGACTGCCATCGGGCGCGGAGTGTTCGGCGATCGTCCGGAACTGTTACCTGTCGGGTCCGTGTCGGAAGGAGGTATGCCGGAGAGCCTGGTGCTCGCCCAGGACGTGACGACCCAGCCGGAGCTGACGACGGACATCCTCGTCGTTCTCGGCGTCGTCGCCCTCGCGCTCGTCCTGTTTCTCACCGAGCGGCTCCCGATCGACGTCACCGCGATCCTGTTGATCGTCGTGCTGGTCGTTCTCGAGCCCTGGACCGGCGTCGACCCGAGCACCGGCGTCTCGGGCTTCTCGAACGACGCGACGATCACGGTGCTCGCGATGCTGATCCTGAGCGGGGGTGTCGCCCGCACCGGTCTCGTCCAGGAACTCGGCCGACGGATGGCCGCCTACGCGGGCGACAGCATCCACAAGCAGCTGTTCGCGACCGTGCTCGCGACGAGTCCCGCCTCGGGCTTTCTCAACAACACGCCGATCGTCGCCCTGCTCGTCCCGGTCGTCACCGACGTCGCGAACCGGGGGAACACGTCGCCCTCGAAGCTGCTGATTCCGCTGTCGTACGCCTCCCAGGTCGGTGGGATGCTCACGCTGATCGGCACGTCGACGAACCTGCTCGCGAGCAACATCAGCGGCCGACTGAGCGAGGAGTATCCCGAGCTTCACGCCTTTTCGATGTTCGAGTTTACCCAGCTCGGTGCGATCGTCGTCGTCACGGGGGCGCTGTACCTGATCGTCGTCGGCCACTACCTCATCCCCGAACGGGTGCCCCCACGGGCGGACTACTTGGAGGAGTACGCGGTCAGCGATTACATCGCCGAGGTTGCGGTGGTTCCCGGCTCTCCCCTGGCCGGCGAGACCGTCGGCGACGCGACCGATCGGTTCGGGTCGGACATCGACATCGTTCAGGTCGTCCGGGATCGGGATCGCTCGGTCGCTCCCAGACAGGACGTCCAGCTGCGGGAAGGTGACGTCCTCGTCGTCCGCACCGAACGGTCGGCGATCGCAGCCTTCGAGGACCTCGAGGGGGTCGAACACGTCGGCAAGCCGGATTCGGTTGCGGATCTCTCGACGAACGACGAGACGGGGACCGTGACCGAACTGATCGTCGCGCTCGACTCCCGGCTCGTCGGCGAACGGCTCGACCCGGAGTCGTTCCGCGAGGAGTTCGGCGCGGCAGTCCTCGGGCTTCGGCACCGGGGCGAACTCGTCAACGAACGGATCGTCGGTCGACGGCTCGACGTCGGTGACACGCTGCTCGTCCAGGCTCCACAGGAGACGCTCGATCGGCTCTCGCGCCGGGAGGACGTGATCGTCGCCCGCGAGCCACCCCGTCCGGAGTACCGCGCCGACAAGGCACCGATCGCCGTCGCCATCATGATCGGCGTCGTCGCCGTCGCCGCCGCCGGGCTCTATCCGATCCTGCTGTCCGCGCTCGCGGGCGTCGTCGCGATGGTCGTCACGGGCGTCCTCGAGCCACACGAACTGTACGAGGCCGTCGAGTGGGACATCATCTTCCTGCTGGCGGGCGTGATCCCGCTGGGGATCGCCCTCGAGGGGTCGGGCGCCGCGGCCTACCTCGCGTGGCTGGTCGTCTCGACGGCCGGCTTCCTGCCGACGATCGTCGTCCTCTGGCTGTTCTACATCGTCACGGGGCTGATCACGGAGGTCATCAGTAACAACGCGAGCGTCGTCCTGATGGTTCCGGTCGGGGCGGCCGCAGCGGCGGGGATCGGCGCGAACCCGCTCGCGTTCGTCTTCGCGGTGACCTTCGCCGCCAGCACCTCCTTTCTGGGACCGATCGGCTACCAGACGAACCTGTTCGTCTACGGGCCCGGCGGGTATCGCTTCAGCGACTACTTCCGGGTCGGCGCGCCGTTGCAGCTGATCCTGTCGATCGTCACCGTGCTCGGGATCGCCTACTTTTGGGGGGTCTGATCCGACCAGGGGTACCGTCGGCGCGATGCCGGCAGTCGAAAACGGGATGGATTCGACACACTATTTGTTCCTCGAATACGCCCGTTCTATCTACTGATGGTCGAAACCGTGTTGCTGGTCGGGATCGTCGCCTCCCTCTTCGTCGGGTTCAATATCGGCGGTTCGTCGACGGGGATCGCGTGGGGTCCCGCGGTCGGGGCCGGGATCCTCGGAAAGACGACTGCGGCAGCACTGATGACGTTTTTCGTCTTTCTGGGCGGGTGGACCGTCGGCCGGAACGTTATGGACACGCTGGCCGGCGACATCATCGCGATCGAAATATCGCTCACCGCGGGGGTAGCCGTCCTCTTTTTCATCGGGCTGGGGATCCTCATCGCGAACGTCTTCGGTGTCCCGGTTCCGACGTCGATGACGACCGTCGGCGCGATCGCAGGGCTCGGGTTGGCGACCGACACGCTCAACGTCGAGGTCATCGGCTGGATCATCACGTGGTGGGCCGTCACGCCAGTGATCGGATTCTGGGTCGGCGCGACGATCGGCCGATACGTGTACCCGGAGCTCAACCGGCGATTCGAGATCCGCAACTCGGCGGGACCGTTGCTGGTTCTCGATCGTAACGGTTCAGTTCCACTGCCCTCGTTCGGCCCGAACACGACGTTCCAGGAACTCGGCGGAACGATCGTCGTCCTCGTCGTCGGCTGCTATATGGCGTTCAGCGCCGGTGCGAGCAACGTCCCAAACGCCGTCGCCCCGCTCGTCAGCAGCGGCGCGCTTTCCGAGGAGCCCGCGATCGTCCTCGCGACGGTTGCGATCGGGTTCGGCGGCTTTACGATCGCCCGGCGGACGATGGAGTCGGTCGGCGGCGAACTCAGTGACATTCCGCTGCTCGCGGCGCTGATCGTCATGATCACGGCTTCGACGATCACCACACTCCTCTCGTGGGCTGGCATTCCGATCAGTCTCGTGATGGGGTCGGTGATGACGATCGTCGGTCTCGGCTGGGGACGAGCGACCCGTCCGATCACGGCCCGGGAGGCGATTCGCGGCAACACCGACACCGAACTCTCGATGGGGGCACTGCGGGCGGAGCCGGACGCGCCAGTCACGCAGATCGGGGAGGAGGAGTCAGAACAGGCTCTCGATGCGAGCGACCTGTTCAACCCGCGAGCGGTCGTAAAGTACCTCTCGATGTGGATCATCGGCCCGTCGATGTCGACGGCGCTCGCCTACGGCTTCTTTACCACCCTCGAGCTGTTCTGACTCCCTCCGGATTTATTCGCGGCCCCGACGTAGATCGCGTATGGTCTCACGCGTTCTCGTTCCGATGGACGACTCGGAGATGAGCGAACACGCCCTCGAGTACGCCCTCGAGGTGTATCCGGACGCCGAGATAACCGTCCTGACCGTCGTCGGCGAACCGTCGTCGATGTGGGGGAAAGCGACGGGGCTCGCGCTCGCCGACAACCTCGAGGAAGCGGCGGAGGAAGCCGCGCGGTCGATATTCGAACGGGCGCGCGAGATCGTTTCGGACGCCGACGGTGACGCAGACCTCGAGACCGTCTACGAGCTGGGCCATCCCGTTCGCGCGATAATCAACCGCGCCGACGACTACGAGACGGTTGTTATCGGCAGCCACGGCGGGACGATCGCCGACAATCTCTACGTCGGCAACGTCGCGAAGAAGGTCGTCCACCAGTCGCCGGTACCGGTGGTCGTCGTTCGGTGACCGCTCACGCAGCGAATCGAACGGCCGCGGAAACGACAGCGTAATCGTTCACACGTCGATCAGTCGTCGTCGGTGCGCTCCGCCTGCTCGTCGTCGGTGTGCTCCGTCTCCTTGCCGTCGTCGCGTTCCGTCCCCTCGCCGTCGTCGTCCTCGAGAAGTTCCTCGATCTCGTCCTCTCGGGGCCGGCGATCGATTCGTTCGTCGACGGCTTTGACCTCCGCCTGTATCTCCTCGAGGCGTTTGCCGACGGTTCGCTCGACGGCCTCCTCGACGGTCTCACCGACCCGCTTCTCGACGGTTTCTCCCACCTTCTCCTCGACGGTTTCGCCGACAGTCTCTTCGACGCTTTTCTCGACGGTTTCGCCGACCTGCTCCTCGACAGTCTCTTCGACGGTTTCGCCGACCCGCTCCTCGACGGTTTCACCGACGCTCTCTTCGACGCTTCTCTCGACGGTCTCACCGACCCGCTCCTCGACGGTTTCGCCGACGGTCTCTTCGACGGTTTCGCCGACGGTCTCCTCGACGCTTTTCTCGACGGTCTCACCGACGGTTTCTTCGACAGTCTCGCCGACCCGTTCCTCGACGGTCTCGCCGACACTCTCTTCGACCGATTCCTGAACGGCTGTGGTCATCCAATCGGGATCGAAGCGCGCCATCTTCCAGACGACGTGGACGACGTACGAGGCGAACACGCCGACTCCGAACGCGATCCCGACGTTCGTTCCGAGCACCATGATCAGCACGATCGAGAGCGCGATCAGTGCTCCGTAGGCGAGGTCGACGGCCGCGTCGACCCGAACCGGGTTTAGCATAGCCGACCGCCACCGACACGCGTGGATCGGACGGTTTTCGAACGCTCGTCGATAGCGAACTCTTCGTCCCCCTGCGGACCCGTTCCGGTCCTTCCCTGACGATTCCTCGAGACGAGTTTCCGATCGGCGTACATGATACTGTATTCCAGGGTATGACTGTTGAAGTTCTTTAGGATCGAACCCTCTCACGAACCGTCGAAGGAGCGGTTCGGGAACTCCCCCGGTATCGAGCGAATCGTCCGGTATCACGGCCGTCTCGAAGCGTCGCTTTGCTTCTGTGCGGAACGCCGACGGGCTTCGCAACGAACCCGTACCGTTTCGAGACACACTGATGACAGCATCGACTCGAGGCGGGTACGGTCGCCGGGTACGCCGCAAATAGGCGTGTTTTTACGGACGGATCCTGTGGCTAGTACTGTGACAGAAGTACTGCTTATCGTGGGGCTTCTCGTTGCGATGTTCGTCGGCTACAATATCGGCGGTGCAACGACCGGCCCCGCCTTCGGACCGGCGGTCGGAGCGAACGTCATCACGAAGCTGATGGCTGCCGCGCTGATGTCGATCTTCTTCTTCATCGGCGCGATCACCATCGGCCCGAACGTCGTCGACACGCTCGGCGCGGAACTGGTCACCGACACGGCGATCTTTACGATGCGTTCGAACGTCGCCGTCCTCTTCTTCATCGGCGGTGCGCTGTTCATCGGCAACTACGCCGGCGTCCCCGCCTCCACGTCGATGACCGCGGTCGGAGCGATCGCCGCGCTCGGGTTGGCGACCGGCGAACTCGACTTCGCCGTCCTCGGCGAAATCGTCATCTGGTGGATCGTCGCTCCGATCATCGGGTTCTGGGTGGCCGGCGTCGTCGGCCGCTACTTCTACCCGCAGATCAACGCCTGGGTCGCCATCGAGGGCAACCGGGAGGGACGCGAGATGATAACGGTCGACCGATCGGGGTTCGCCCCGCAGCTCCGGTTCGGGGACGACGCCGATCGCCGCGAGATCACGGGCGCGCTCGTCGTCGTCGCGATCGGCTGTCTGATGGCCTTTTCCTCGGGGACGAGCAACATCGCTAACGCCATCGCACCGATCTACGGCACCGGCGACGTCGACATGATTCCGCTGATCCTGATCGGCTCCGCGGCCGTCGCCGTCGGCTGTTTCACCATCGCCCGACGGACGCTCGACACGCTCGGCAACGATATCACGAACCTTCCGCTGACCGCCGCGATCGTCGTCGCGGTTATCAGTTCGGGGATCGTTATCGGACTCTCGTGGATCGGCATTCCCGCGAGTTTCGTCGTCATCGCGACGATGAGCATCATCGGGCTCGGCTGGGGTCGAGCCACCAGAACGACGACGCTCTCGGACGCCAGGGCCGGCGAGGAAACAAGGGTCTCCGTCGGCGCCCTGACCGCCGAGGAGGAAGGCGAACGCTCGCCCGAAATCGGCGAGGAGGAACCCGCAGACATCCCGCAGGCGTCCGACCTCTTCGATCCCTCGACGACGGCCCGCGTCGTCCTGATGCAAAACGTCGTCCCCATCATCTCGACGGTCGGCGCGTTCCTGACGTTCCGATTCGTTCCGATCTTCGGGCTCTGATCGCGCCTCGAGTTCGGCCGCGCGCCCGAACTCGAGTCCGACCCCCGATCGGTCCGACTTGCTCGCCGGTTCCGTAATTAAGTGGTAGACGCCTGCAGTGGCCGGCAGCGCCTCGGATCGAACAGCAAGCTATACCAAGGCGGGACTCGAACCGTCGTGTGATGCCCACGGTAGAATACCTCAACTACGAAGTGCTGGACGACCAGGGCTGGGAAATGGACGACGACGACCTCTTCGACGAAGCCGCCGACGCCGGCCTCGACGAGGAGGATTACGGAACCCTCGACGTCGCCGAGGGCGAGTACATCCTCGAGGCCGCCGAGGCGCAGGGCTACGACTGGCCCTTCTCCTGCCGTGCGGGCGCCTGTGCGAACTGCGCAGCGATCGTCTACGAGGGCGAGATCGACATGGACATGCAGCAGATCCTCTCGGACGAGGAGGTCGAGGACAAGAACGTCCGTCTGACCTGCATCGGTTCCGCCGAGACCGACGAGGTTCAGATCGTCTACAACGCGAAGCACCTCGACTACCTGCAGAACCGCGTCATCTAATCGGCCGCGTAGACCGCACGATATCGGTTTTATTTATTGTTGGGTAGACTGAAATACGCGGCATCAGCGACTCGGCTATCGGTCGATCGTCCCCGGCGTTCAACTATCAGTAGCAGTGAGAGTTGTGGATCGATCGATACCGATTCCGTTCCCGCGAAGGTACGGCTTTCGACGATCGTGGATTCCTAACAACGCCGCGACAGCTCGAGGTCAGCAGCGACCGCGTTTCTGTTCCCGGGCCTGCTATCACCGTCTACGAAACCAGTACGGGTTTCTTCTTAGCCAGTAGGAAACTGTACGAGGTTTCATACTGTCCGTATACAGAGAGTGGTGTATGACACGGGACGGGAGTAGCGGCAGCGGTCTTCGAACCCGTCGTTCGGTCCTCGCCACAGTGGGCGGTCTCGCCGGAACGGCCGTGGCGGGCTGTCTCGGCAGCGACTCCGCGTCGGTCAGCGTGCTGGCGGCCGGAAGCCTCGCTCACACGTTCGAGGACCACGTCGGTCCAGCGTTCGAGGACGAAACCGGGTTCGAGGTACACGGCGAGTACTACGGGGCGAACGCGGTCATGCGGATGGTCGAGGATCGTACCAAACACCCCGACGTCATCGTGAGCGCCGATGCGACCCTGCTTCGGGACCGACTGTACGGCGAGTTCACCGACTGGGACGTCGAGTTCGCGACCAACAGCGTCGGCATCGGGTACGACGAGGAAACGACGTTCGGACGCGGACTCGAGAACGGCGAGCCCTGGTACGAGCTGGCGCTCGCGACCGAGGAAGGCGACATCTCCATCGGTGACCCCGACCTCGATCCGCTCGGCTACCGCGCCGTCCAGGCGTTCGAGCTGGCCGAAGCCGAGCACGGTATCGAGGGGCTTCGCGACGAGTTGCTGGAGCTCGTCTCCGAGGAACCCGACGAGCCCCAGATGATGGCGGGCGTCGAGAGCGGCTCTCGAGCCGCGTCCGTCGTCTACCGGAACATGGCGGTCGACCACGGCATGCCCTTCCTCGAGTTTCCCGACGCGTACAACTTCGGGGAGCCCGGGCTGGCCGACCACTACGCGACGGTCGAGTTCACGACCGACGAGGAGGGGTACACCGCGGAAGGGCGACCGGTGTTGTACAACGCCACGGTGAACGACGAGGCCGACGAACCGGACGCGGGTCGCGACCTCGTCCAGTTCCTTGCCGACGAATCCGACCCGCTGGTCGAGGCCGGGCTGACCGTCGGCGACAGCCTTCCGCGTCCCGAAGGCGACCTCCCGGAGGCGATCGACGCGTGAGCCTCGCCAGGCGCTTCCCGACCCGTGGCTCGAGCCGGCTGCCTGAACTGCTCGTTCCCGCGCTGCTGGGCGGACTCGTCCTCGTCTACTTCGCGATCCCGTTCGTCGCGTTCCTGGCCCGAACCGGCGCGGTCGACGTCGTCGGGGAGCTGTCGACGCCGGAGGCCCGGGTGGCGATCCGCAACTCGCTGCTTACCGCTCCCGTTTCGACGGCGATCTCGACCGTCCTCGGGGTCCCGCTTGCGTACGTCCTCGCCCGCAGGTCGTTCGTCGGAAAGCGGCTCGTCGAGGCGCTGGTGATCCTGCCGCTGATCGTCCCGCCGGTCGTCGGCGGCGCGATGCTGCTTACCGCCGTCGGCCGGTTCACCCCCATCGGCGCCGCCGCCGCGGCGGTCGGCATCCCGCTTACCGATAGCCTGCTCGGCGTGATCCTCGCACAGACGTTCGTCGCTGCGCCGTTCGTGATCATCACCGCTCGTGCCGGGTTCGGCGCGGTCGACGAACGGCTGGAACAGGCCTCCCGATCGCTCGGCTACGGGCCGCTCTCGACGTTCTGGAACGTCTCGCTACCGCTGGCTCGCGGCGCGATCGTCGCGGGGATCGTCCTGACGTTCGCGCGGGCGATCGGCGAGTTCGGCGCGACGATGATGGTCGCGTACAACCCGCGGACGATGCCGACACGGATCTGGGTGGAGTTCATCGCCGGCGGTATCGACGCGATCGTCCCGCTCGCGCTGGCGCTGCTCGGCATCACGCTGGCCGTCCTCGCGGCGGTCCAGCGGTTCGGCCGCGTGCCGACGGTGATCGACCGATGATTCTCGAGCTCGAGTCGCTGACCCACCGATACGGCGACGAGCTGGCCGTCGACGACGTCTCGTTCGGGCTCGAGGAGGGCGAACTCGTCGCGCTGCTCGGCCCCAGCGGCTGCGGGAAGACGACGATCGTACAGGCGATCGCGGGCCACGTCCGACCGACCGCGGGGCGGATCCGCCTTCGCGACCGCGACGTCACCGAGGAGCCGCCCGAAGCGCGTCGCGTCGGCGTCGTCTTCCAGGAATCGACGCTGTACCCCCACATGACCGTCGGCGAGAACGTCGCCTACGGCCTCGCGTCCGGCGATATCGGCGCTCGAGAACGAGAGAAACTGGTGACGGAGTACCTCGAGCTGGTCGCCCTCCGCGATCAGCGGGACGCGTACCCCGCCGAACTGAGCGGGGGGCAACAGCGGCGGGTCGAACTGGCTCGTGCGCTGGCCCCGCAACCGGACGTGCTGTTGCTCGACGAACCGCTGTCGGCGCTCGATCGGACGCTCCGCGAGCGGCTCCGGGAGGAGATCGCTCGTATCCAGGACGAAACCGGGGTGACGACCCTGTTCGTCACCCACGATCAGGAGGAGGCGATGGCGCTCGCCGACCGACTCGTCGTGATGGACGAGGGTCGGCTCTCCGGTAACGCGACCCCTCGGGTGCTGTACGAATCGCCGCCGACCCCGTTCGTGGCGTCGTTTCTCGGCCGATCGAACGCGCTCCCGGCGACCGTCGTCGCTCGAGAGCCGCCGACCGTCGCAGTGGGCGACCGGGAGCTCGAACTGCAAAGCAGCGTCCGTTCTCCGCCGACGGGAGCGTCGGTCACGTGCCACGTCCGTCCGGCGGATCTGTCGATCTCTCCCCCTGAAGCCGCCGGAGCCAGCGGAACGAGACTCTCGATCCCGGGCGAGGTCGTAACCGTCGCGGACGTCGGTCGCCGGTACGACGTGACCGTTCGAACCGAAACCGGTGACGAACTCGTCGTCGAGCTCACCGACGACCCGCCGACAGCGGGCGAGCGAGTCGCGGTCGAACTCCCACGGGATCGGATCGCGGTCTTCGACGCCGACGAAAACGAACGGCAGCGTCTCGTCGCTGCAAACGAAACGAGGGGCTGAGCCCACAGCAGCACTGTTCGGTGGCGAACCGCTTCGTTCGGTACGAGCAGTCCGTTGCACCTACTTCTTATCTATCCAAATTCGTGAGGAAGCAACTACCTCCGTGGCCGAAAAGATAACGCCGTCGCGCTCGAGAGTACCCAGGCGTGACACCCCTCGACGTCACGACGGTTCCGGATCTGCTCAGACTCCTCGCCGTTCCGGTCTTCGGCTGGGCCGCCGTTCGCGACGTCAGGACCAGGCGGATCTCGAGTGCGCTCTGGATTCCGCTGGCGCTGCTCGGGGCGGTCCTCCTGCTGTGGGACGCCCTCGTAGCCCGGACCGCCGGTCCCGCCGTCTGGCAGTACGAGTTTCTCGTTCCGGCGGCGATCAGCCTCGGCTTCGTTGTCCCCTTCGCGTACCTGTGCTGGTGGTTCGGCGCGTTCGGCGGTGCGGACGGGAAGGCGCTGCTGGTACTCGCGCTCCTGTTTCCGACGACGCCGCAGTACGTCCTCGGCCCCTGGTCGACCCCCGTCGCGACGTCGCCGCTCGGGACGTTCTCGTTTACGATCCTGACCAACGCCGTCCTCGTCGCACTCGCGATTCCGCTCGCCCTGGCGGCCCGCAACGTCGCCGCCGGTCGCCTCACGCGACTCGTCTTCGTCGGCCGACCCGTTCCCTGGGAACGGGTGCCGACGACCCACGGCAAACTGCTCTCGGCGCCCGGCGACGACGGGGGTGGCGGGCTCGACCTCGACGCCCTCCGGATGTACCTGCGGTGGCGCGGCCTGACGCTCGCGCGACTTCAGGAGCAGCCCGATCGGTACCGGGATCCCGACACGCTTCCCGACGAACCGAACCCGCCGACCGACGGCGCCGTCGCCGACGGATCGGATGACGACGTGAGTCCCGCCCTCGAGGAGCCGGTCCGAGACGGGGGCGACCGATCACGCGAGTACGACGACCCCTGGGGCGCCGAACGGTTCCTCGAGGATATCGAGGGCACGGCGTACGGGACGTCGGCGTCGGAACTCCGGGACGGGCTCGAGACGCTGGCGGCCCGTGATCGGGTCTGGATCTCGCCGGGAATGCCCTTCCTCGTCCCGCTGTTTCTCGGACTCGTCGTCGCGCTCACCTACGGCGACGTGCTGTCCGGGATCCTACCGTAGGGTCCGTTCGTACGCCGGGACGAGAGTCGTCCAGAAGAGGACGAACGCGGCGCCGACGCCGACGACGAGCAGCCAGGGCCACTCGGCGCGGATCGGGAGCCCGCCCATGAGAAGCGAGACGGTCCCGACGAGCAACAGCGCGGCGACGCAGACGCTCGCGAGTTCGATCGTCGCCGCGACGGGGTTGGCTCGCACTCGAGCGCCAACGTCGGGAACTACCATACGCGACTCTCACACGAGGGGTTCAAAACTGTCACGGCCGGGTCAGATCCGGGACTCGATGTCGGCAGCGATGTCGTCGAGTTCGTCGTCGGCGAGATCGGGCGCCTCACCCGCGACGCCGTGGATCGGGCCGCCGCCGTCGCCCTCGAACCGGGGAACGATGTGGCAGTGAACGTGGGGGACCTCCTGGCCGGCTTCCTCGCCGTTGTTGAACGCGACCGTCGAGGCGTCGGCGTCGACGGCTTCCTCGACGGCAGGAACCAGTCTGTGAATCGTCGCGTAGAGGTCCGTCGCGACGTCGTCGGGAACGTCGTTCAGCCGCTCGTACTCGTCTTTCGGGATCACCAGCGTGTGGCCGGGCGCCAGCGGGTTGGCGTCGAGGAAGGCGACGGTGGTCTCGTCCTCGTAGACGATGCGTGCCGGGATCTCTCCCTCGACGATCTGCGTGAAGATCGTACCCATACGCGAGTGTGTGTCGGCTCGCCGTAAGAAGGTTACCCGGCGATCCGCGCTCAGAACTGGATGTGGGACGTCGAACTCGGTCCGTCCCCGTCCTCGTCGTCGTTCGTTCCACCATCCCGAAGGAAGCTGACGTCGTTGTCGGTCAGGTACACCTCCCCGTCCTCGACCTCGATCCCGACGTCGACGAGCGTCGTGTTCGCGGCCTCGCCGTTGTCGCAGTAGCCCGAGCAGGTCTCGAACATCGAGCCGTGTTTCGGACAGACGATTCCGCCGTCGCGGATCACGGCCCCGATTCCCTCTCGGTGGAGCCGCTGGCTCTCGTGGGTACACCGGTTGACCCACGCCTCGACCGGGGCGCGCTCGTCGTCGTCGCAGGGGACGAGGATCACCTCCTTTTCTTCGCCGCGCCCGTCCCGAACCGTAAACAGCCAGGATCCCTCCTCGAGAACCGTTTCGACGCTCGTCAGTCGATGTCGAACCGCCATACCTCGAGTTGGGCGTCGAACGGCTTAGGCGTCCGGGCCGTCCGCGGCGAGTTCGTCGAGCGTTGCGCCGATCTCTGCGAGGTACTCCTCGGGTTCGTACCCCATGCGGACGATCCAGACGTCCTGGTAGGAGGGATGTAGAATCGGAACGAGCCAGGTGTCGAGGGTCTCACAGCGGACGGGCTCGAGGACGGAGTCGATGAACCCGTCGAGCCCGCGGCCCTCGGCCGCCAGTACGGATTTCGTCGCGTGCTTACCCGTCGCGAGGACGACGTCGGGCTCGAGGGTCTCGACCTCCGTTGCCAGGTGGGCTCGACAGTTCGCCCGCTCCTCGTCGGTCGGCTCGCGGTTGCTGGTCGGATCCTCCTCGCTCGCGGGAAAACACTTCACCGCGTTCGTGTAGTACGACCGTTCGTCGTGGCCGACCCGCTCGAGCATCCCCCGGATCCGTCGGCCCGAGTGGCGGGAGGTGTAGGCCTTCCCCGTCCAGTTGCCCCCCTTCCAGCGGTCGGCGTCAGGGTTCCCGGAGCCGGGCGCCTCGCCGACGACGAGCACGTCGGCGTCGAGCGGGCCGGTTCCCCACGAGATGCAGTTTCGGTCCTCGGCGAGGGCGGGACAGCGCCGACAGTCGGACTCGAGGACGTTCCTCGAGTCGGGAAACGGCGGCTCCGGGGTGGCATCGTCGTTCGAAGCTGGCACGGGCTCGTTCGGGTCTCGAGGTGTATAGGCCGGTCGGATCGTCGGTAGAGCGAGGGACAAGTTTACCTTCACCGGGTGACTCTCGGACGACAATGGGCTCCGAACTCATCGCCGAATCGCTCGCACTGTTACTCTACGTCCTCGCAGCGGCCGTTCTGACCGCCGGGGGGCTCGCCGCGGAGTACGCGAGCCTCCAGCACTTCGGCTCGGGCGAAGCCGTCGTCGCGCTGTGGCTCGCCGGCCTCGGTGCGATCATGCTCTACGCTGGCATCTACGGCATCGGCTACCAGAAGGTCCTCGCGTCGGTTCGCTCGAGCTAGCTCGAGTCGGCGAGGACGGCAGTGTCGTAAACGAGCTTGACCAGCAACGCGAGCGCACCGCCGTAGTAGAGCACGGCGTCGACGAGCGTCGTGAGCGTCCTGATCCCTTCGTAGAGCGCGTTCAGGAGGGCCCGGACCTCCACGAACGCCGGCATCGCGGCTCCCGTCTCGAGCATCAACCAGTCAGCGACGACGACCGCGAGGGGTTTCAGAAATTCTCGGCCGAACAGGACTCCGACTGTACCGCGGGCCTCGAGAGAACGCCGGTCACTCCGCCCTCGAGCGCCCGTCACGGCTCGTTTGCCCTTCGTCCGGCCGCTTCTCGGGTACGTACTCCCGGCTCGGTCCCTGCGGCGTGGCGTCTCGTATCGCCAGCCGGGTGCCGACGTACGATGCCGTCGTCAGAAACGCGAAGACGAACGTGAGCCCGATCAGACTGCTAATCGCCATGTAGGGAACAACAATAATCCAACATATAGTGCTTGTTCTACGTTCGGATATTGAATACGAAGCCGACGGGTCTCGGACGGGCCGTTTTCCGGGACACGGCGACCGTGGAGGTCGTCGACTCCCGTCGAGCCGAACCTGCAATATCGATTCCTCTTTACCGTCCCGTGCAATTACGTCCGGTATGAGCAGGTTCGACGAGGTCGACGACCAGTACGACCCCCACACCCTAGAGCAACGGGTCTTCGACTACTGGGACGACGTCGACGCCTACGAACAGACGGTCGAGCACCGATCCGACGGCGACTCCTTCTTCTTCGTCGACGGCCCGCCGTACACCTCCGGGTCGGCACACATGGGAACGACCTGGAACAAGTCCCTGAAGGACGTCTACATCCGCTTCCTGCGGATGCAGGGGTACGACGTCACCGACCGTCCGGGCTACGACATGCACGGACTGCCGATCGAGACCCGCGTCGAGGAGCGGCTCGGCTTCGAGAACAAGAAGGACATCGAGGAGTTCGGCGAGGACGAGTTCATCCGGGAGTGCAAGGAGTACGCCGACGAACAGCTCGAGGGGCTCCAGTCCGACTTCCAGGACTTCGGCGTCTGGATGGACTGGGACGACCCCTACCGGACCGTCGAACCCGAGTACATGGAGGCCGCCTGGTGGGGCTTTTCGAAGGCAGCCGAGCGCGGGCTCGTCGAGAAGGGCCACCGCTCGATCTCGCAGTGTCCGCGCTGTGAGACCGCCATCGCGAACAACGAGGTCGAGTACGAGGACGTCGAAGACCCCTCGATCTACGTCAAGTTCGATCTCGTCGACCGGGAGGGGTCGGTCGTCATCTGGACGACGACGCCGTGGACGATCCCGGCGAACACGTTCGTCGCGGTCGATCCCGAGCTGACCTACCAGGGCGTCCGAGCCGAGAAGGACGGCGAGGAGGAGGTCATCTACGTCGCCGAGGACTGTGTCGAGGGCGTCCTCAAGGAGGGCCGCTACGACGACTACGAGCTCCTCGAGACCGTTACGGGCGAGGAGATGATCGGCTGGGAGTACGAACACCCCCTCGCCGAGGAGGTGCCCGACCACGTCGACGTCGACGACGCCCTCCAGATCTACGACGCCGAGTACGTCGAGGCCGACCGCACCGGACTCGTCCACTCCGCGCCCGGCCACGGTGAGGAGGACTTCCGGCGGGGCCGCGAACTCGGCCTGCCGATTTTCTGTCCGGTCGCCGGTGACGGCGTCTACACCGAGGAGGCTGGTAAGTACGAGGACCAGTTCGTCAAGGACGCCGACGAGGAGCTCATCGCCGACCTCGAGGACAACGGGGCGATGCTGTCCTCGGGAACGGTCCACCACAGCTACGGCCACTGCTGGCGCTGTGACACGGGGATCGTCCAGATCGTCACCGACCAGTGGTTCATCACGATCACCGACGTCAAGGAGGAGCTGCTTTCCAACATCGAGGACAGCGAGTGGCACCCCCAGTGGGCACGGGACAACCGGTTCCGTGACTTCGTCGAGGACGCCCCCGACTGGAACGTCTCCCGCCAGCGCTACTGGGGCATTCCCCTCCCCGTCTGGACGCCCGAGGATCGGGACGACGACGAGGACATGATCGTCGTCGCCGACCGCGAGGAGCTCGTCGAGCGGGTCGATCAGGAGATCGAGTACGACAGCGTCGACCTCCACAAGGACACCGTCGACGACCTGACGATCACCGAGGACGGGAAGACGTACACCCGCGTTCCGGACGTGTTCGACGTCTGGCTCGACTCCTCGGTGGCCTCCTGGGGCACGCTGAACTTCCCCTCGGACGACAGCACGTTCGACGAACTGTGGCCCGCCGACCTCATCCTCGAGGCCCACGACCAGACTCGCGGCTGGTTCTGGTCCCAGCTCGGGATGGGGACCGCGGCGCTCGGCGAGAGTCCCTACCAGGAGGTGTTGATGCACGGCCACGCGCTGATGCCCGACGGCCGCGCGATGAGCAAGTCCAAGGACATCCTGATCGACCCCCACGAGGCGATCGACCGCCACGGCCGGGACGTGATGCGACTGTTCCTGCTGTCGAACAACCCCCAGGGCGACGACATGCGCTTCTCCTGGGATGGTATGCAGACGATGGAGGACAACCTCCGGACGCTGTGGAACGTCTTCCGGTTCCCGCTGCCGTACATGCGGCTGGACGACTTCGATCCTCAGGGGACGAGCCTGGACGACGTCGATTCGGACCTCGAGCTGATCGACGAGTGGGTGCTCGCCCGGCTGCAGTCGACGAAAGCCGAGATGACCGAGGCGTTCGAGGACTACCGCCAGGACAAGGCCCTCGATGCGCTGCTCGAGTTCGTCGTCGAGGACGTCTCCCGCTTCTACGTCCAGGCCGTCCGCGAACGGATGTGGGAGGAAGAGGACAGCGCCTCCAAAGAAGCCGCTTACGCGACGATCTACCGCGTCCTGCGCGAGACGGTCGCCCTGCTCGCTCCCTACGCGCCGTTCGTCAGCGACGAGATCTACGGCACGCTCACGGGCGAGGCCGAACACGACACCGTCCACATGTGCGACTGGCCCGCCGTCGAGGAGTACTGGGTCGACGACCAGCTCGAGACCGACGTCGCCTTCCTGCGGGCGATCGAGGAAGCGGGCGCCAACGCCCGCCAGCAGGCCGGCCGCAAGCTGCGCTGGCCCGTTCCGCGGGTCGTCGTCGCGGCCGACGACGAGCGGGTCGCCGAAGCGGTCGAGCGCCACGCCGACCTGCTCGAGGACCGGCTCAACGCCCGCGAGATCGAACTCGTCTCGGCGGAAAACCGCTGGGAGGAGCTTCGGTACAGCGCCGAGGCCGATATGAGCGAACTCGGCCCGGCCTTCGGCGGCCGCGCCGGGCAGGTGATGAACGCGCTCAACGAGGCCCGCATCGACGAACCGGACCTCGAGACCCTCGAAGCGGCCGTCTCGGACGCGCTCGAGGACGGCGAATCGATCGAGGAGTCGATGGTCTCCTTTGTCACCGAGACCCCCGACGACATCGCCGGCACCGCCTTCTCGCTCGACGGCGACGACCGCGGCGTCGCCTACGTCGACGCCTCGCTGACCGAGGACATCGAGAGCGAGGGGTACGCCCGCGAGGTCATCCGTCGAGTCCAGGAGATGCGCAAGGAGCTCGACTTAGACGTCGAGGAGCGGATCGTCCTCGAGGTCGAGATCGACGACGACCGCGTGGCCTCGCTGGTCGAGGAACGCGAGGACCTGATCCGCGAGGAGGTCCGGGCCGACGAACTGCGGACGGTCGAGGACGGCCACCGCAAGGAGTGGGACGTCGACGGGGTCGCGATGGAGATCGCCCTCGAGCCCGTCGCGGCGGCGGAAGCCTCGGACTAAGCGCAAAACCGGATTTTTCATTAGCAGTTGGCAATCGCCCTTCTTTGTTCGGTCGCGGTGTCGAACTCAGAACGGTTGATTCGTTATATCGATCTACACACGTACCTTTTTCCGCGTCGGGATTCCGCGCTTCGCGCGGAACCACTCGCGCAAAAATCTACGCTAAAAAGCCGCTCACTCGCGATGCTCGATCGCGGGTGCTGTGCTTGAACCACACTGCAGTGATACCGCCTCCGCCTGTACACAACGCGAATGTTACACATCATCTGGCTTGGACCTACGAAAGGTAGTAACCGGCTAGTGTTAGTTTCAGTGGAACTTCAAGCATCCTGAACGTGCTTTATGAAGTGGTTCTCCAATCGTCGTCACCCGTGGGTGCAGATCGTTCACCACGTGTTCACATGCTTCTCGTAATACTCTTCACAATTAGAAGCCAAATACAAGATAACCATGAAAGCTCGAATGAGGCTCGAACAAATCTTCAAGAGTCGTTTCGATTGGGTCCGTACGTCGGCGGACGGTTCCCTCTACCCGTTCGACGCGGTCGGAATCGAGTCTGCTCAGTACCTCGGCGACCAATCGACCGACCCGCGGGCATCTATCTCCATCTCCCAGGACGGCTACGTCGTCGAGATGGGACGTGATCGATCCCGGCGAAGCGGCGAGTCAGTCGAGTAATCGGCATCTCCCGTCTGCTGACTTTATTCTCTATAGGGAACGCGATTACCACTCGAGAGGCTGAATACCGAAACCGTGCTCCGCTCTACTGTTACAGTTCGTCGGCGACCGACGGGGCAACCGACACCGCACTGTACTGGCGCTCGATCGTGTCGGTGCCGTAGATCGCCTCGACGCCGGCTCTCGAGAGCTTCGTGACGGCGTCGCGGGCCAGCAGCGGGTGGACGCAGGTGACGAACACGCGGCCGACACCGCGCTCGCCGAGGACGCCGACGGCCTCGCTCATCGTCGACCCCGTCGCGATGATGTCGTCGGTGACGACGACGTCCCGGTCCGCGACGGCGACGTCGCTGGGCGAGATCTCGACCTCGGTCCCCGAGAGTCGAGTCTTCTCGAAGTAGTCCGTCGCCCCCCTGCCGTAGGCGTCCCGAACCGTCTCGGCGAGTTCCACAGCACCCGCGTCGGGCGAGAGGAAGACGGGTTCCTCGAGGTCAGCCGGAAGGGGGTCGGCCAGTTGGTCAGCGGCGTCGACGGCCGTCGCGGTCGGCTCGAAGAAGCCACAGATCGACTCCTCGTGAGGGTTGACGGTGAGCACGCGGTCCGTTCCGGTCGAGATCGCCCGCGCGACGGCTCGCGCCGAGATCGGGTGGCCCGCCTCGAAGGCCTTGTCCTGGCGACCGTACCCCATGTACGGCAACACCGTCACGACCTCGTCGGCGCCGGCCTCCCGGACGGCATCCTGGAGCTGGAGCACCTCGAGGTGGGCATCGCTCGAGGTCGTCGAGGCGACGACGATCGCCCGGTCGACGTCGCGGTCGGCGACGTCGGGAGCGGCCGCGAGCAGTTCGCCGTCGGGGAATCGGTCGTACTCGACGGCGGCGAGCGGTTCCTCGAGGTCGCGGGCGAGGGCCGCGGCGAAGGCCTGGGAGCTGGATCCGCTGACGATCATACTCGTTGCCACAGCGCCGCGGGTAAACCCGCTTTCGTTCTCGGTGCCGGCGTTGCCGACGACTCGGCGGGACGGAAGGGCTACGGCTGCGCCGACCGTAGCCGGCGGACGGATGCACTTCGAGACGGCCGCACGGATCGTCGAGACCGCCCTCGGGACCGAACTCCGATCGGTTCGCCGCCCTGATCCGGGCTCGGTCGCCGACACGCTCGTCCTCGAGCTGGCCGACAACCCGGAGACGGCGGTCTGCAAGCGCGGCGGTGCTAGCGTCTGGACGGGCGACGTGATCGAACCGCTGGTCGTCGACCTCGTCGGCGCGGCGACCGACCTTCCGGTTCCCGAGGTACTCGCGTCGGGTTCGCTCGCGAACCCGTCCAACGCCGGGCCCGAACGGTGGGCTCTCTACGAGCATCTGTCGGGCCGAAATCCCGGGCCCGAGTATCCGGGTCTCGAGCCGGCCGTCCGCGAACGGCTCGCTCGGGAGGCCGGCGAGCTGCTCGGTCGGCTCCACGCGACGGATTCGCTCGCGTTCGACCGCGTCGCCGGGCTCGCCCGCGAGGGATCGTCACTTCGGCTGTGCGAGCCCGAGGGCTGGCACGCGGTGGATTTCGGACCCGCGCTCGAGGCGCTCCCGATACCGCCGGCCGACGACCCGGACCCCCGCCCGGTGCTCACTCACGGCGACTACCAGCCCTCGAACCTGCTGATCGACACGTCTGGCTCGATCACGGGCGTCCTCGACTGGGGGAACGCCCACGTCACCCGCGCCGAGTACGCGCTGGCCCGCGCCGAGGCTCGGTTCGTCGACGCCCACGTGCGGGAACTCGATCCGCGAGAGCGCGCTCGGCTTCGGACGGCGTTCCGATCCGGATACGCACGGGCGGTTCGGCTCGAGCCCGAGACCACTCGTCGACTCCGGGCGTACAAACTGCTCTGGATCGCCCAGTCAGCGGCGAACTACGGGCGGATCGCTGGTAGCGCTCGCGGTCGCCGACAGCTGTGGCGGCAGTGCCGTCGGCTGCTCGAGGGGTAGCTCCGTCGGCGGATTTATCCGCGATTTGCCCGAAGGAAGGGGTATGAACGATAGACAGGCCGACGACCGAACGGTCGAGTCGACCGAGGCAGATCGGTCGGCGCGGGCCGACGAGTCGGCGAGCGAGCGACGCGAGCCGCTTGATTCCGCGGGTCGAGAGGCTCCCTCGAGCCAGCCGCCGGATCCCGACCGGACCGGGACGGAGCCGGGGCCGGGAGCGGATCCGAACCGCGGCTGGGCGGCCCTCGCGTTCGCGCTGGCGCTGGTCTCGCTCGCGACGGCGGGGGCGACGGCCGCGATCCACGATCTTCCGACGGCCGCGGCCGGTGCCGCCGTGCTCGCGCTTGCGTTCGCCGCGCTCGGCGCGGTCGCGCTGACCGAGGGCTCCGGTGTGGCCGCGTCGCTCGCAGCTGGATGGGCGGAACACCGCCTCTACGTCTGGTTCGCGACGGCACTGTTCGGCGGCGGCGTCGTCCTCGGGGCCGCGCTCGTCGCCGCGGGGGTCGACCTCACGGAGCTGTTCCTCGAGCTCCTGACCGAGGAGTTCGGTGAGGAGGAGTTCGTCGACGACGAACTGGCCGGTGGCGGTGGGATCGAGCTCTCGGCGTCGTTCTTCCTCGTCCAGAACACGCCGCCGTTTCTGGCGGCTATCTTCGGGGCGCTCACGCTCGGACTGGTGACGACGGTCATCATGGTCTTTAACGGGATCATCGTCGGCAACATCGCAGTCGTCACCGGGCTCGAGGTCGGGTTCGGCCCGATCGTCGCCCTGCTCGTCCCCCACGGGATCTTCGAGCTGCCAGCGCTGTTTATCGCCGCGGGCGTCGGCTTCCGGTTCCTCCATCGGGCCGGCCAGCGGCTCGTCGGCTCGCGCGACTCGCTGTTTACGAAGACCTACGTCTATCGGACCACCCTTCTCGTCGTCTTCGGCTGGCTGTTGCTCGCGCTGGCGGCCTTTGTCGAGGCCTACCTGACGATCGTGATCGCGGAGGCGCTGTTCCCGGGGCTGGCCGAGCCGTGACCGATCGATCCGATTTCGTTGCACCGCGCTTCGCTACGGACCGGCCGATCCACGGTGCGATGGAGCGCGCTGTCGGTCAGTTCGAACGACGGTGAGAAGCGATCGATCGACCCGTGGAAGGGACGAGTACGTGAGCGGTCGGCGACCCGTGAGCGTACGACTCGGCCGGGGAGGGCGTGGAAAGCCTCCGTTGCCAGCCCAACTGTAGTAATTCACGGAAATCCTCGCTCATAGGTGCCGAGTGATAACGAAGATCGACGGATGGGGGCTGGCTCCAGCAGTTCGTACTGCAAATACGTTCAACTTCTACGACAGTACACTTCGGCCTCGACCGCGTCGCGGAACACCTCTGCTCACATCGCAAACTCGTTGCCACACTCGGTGCAGGTGAACTCGAATCGGCCCTCCGAATTAATCCTCGTCGCGTGTCGAACTTCCTCCTCACACTCCTGGCATGACACCACCGATTCGAGCTCCTCCCAGTCGTGGGTCGAGCCGGGTGCACCCATCGCCCAGCCGATAACCTCGTTTCCGGTCTCCTTTTTCGCGTAGCCCATCTGGAACTCTCCGGGTTCGAATCTGATGACTTCCCCTTCCTCGACGGTTACCCGTTCGCGCTCCTCGCCGACCTCGAATACAGCCGTTCCCTCCTCGATATAGAAGACTTCTTCCTGGTCGTGATGCGTGTGAAGCCCCCCGGAGAAGGAATCGCCCGGCGCAAGTTCGAAGTAGTTCATCGCGAAGTGGTCGGTTCCGAGCGCGTCCGAGACCGGTCGGCGTACGTCGTGAACTTGCATCGGGTTGACCTCGTTTCGCACGTTATCGATGGTCACTTTCTCCATGCGGAAAGTCAACGGACAAGAAGAGTTAATGATGTCGGCTAATAGGGGCGGATCAGTTAACAGCATAAAATGGGGTGCGAGTTTGTCTTTTGAGACACTTCGAGGGGGTGAGAGCCACGGTCACATCAGCGAGTCGTGGCTCTCACAGATGCTGAGATGACGTCTTCAGCAGCGTCTTCACTGTCGCTGTGGACGACGTATTGTCGGTCGAACTTGTCGCCAACATCTCGTGGCTCATACGACCGAAATCCGTCGACGGAGACGGCCAGCGACTCCTGCTGCATCAGGTCCGCTACAGCTGCTCCGACACGAAGCGGCGGCTCGAGAACGGATCGGGAACCGCTGGCGCGGTCGCTTGTCCTCTCCGATCTTCAGCTACAGCTCCCACGATCAACGATCTGCTTCACGAGGAATCGAAAAACTCGATCGCGTCGCCGAACTCGAGTGGAACCGACCCCTTCCGGTAGCCCTCGACGTAACCGTCGGGACGAGCGCGGTAGACGACCGCGGGGCGGTGTCGCAGGTCGGGCTGTTCACCCCGTACTGCAGCCCAGGCGTCGTCCCGGAAGCTCGAGCAGTCGACGAACAACACGGCGCCCCCGCCGTGTTCGGCGAGCTGGCCGTCGGTCTTGGTCTCGGCGGTGTCCCGAACGGCAGCGACGGGGCCGGCCGCGGCCCGGTTGGCCGGCGGCTGGGGTCGGGTTACCTCGACGAGGCGGTTCGTCTCCTCGTCCTCGGCCCGGTAGTCCAGCGAGTGTCCGGTCGTCACCTCGATCTCGGGGGTGACCTCGTAGCCTGCGTCGGTGAGGATCTTCGCGGCGATGAACTCGCCCATGGCGGCGCTCATCCGGACGCGGTCGACGTGGTTGCTGGTGCCCAGCTTCCCGGCCATGGTCGGTCGGTAGTCGTCGAGCACGCCGGTCTCGAGGAAGTTCTCGAAGTAGCGGGTTGCCTCGCGGCGACCGGCGTCGGGAAACCCCGCGGCGTGTTCACGGAAGAAAGCCCGTGTGGAATCGCGTCCGTCCTTGGACATGAAGACGGGCAGGAAGAACCACGAGAGGTAGGGGTAGTCCGCGAGCCAGGGATCGGTCTCGTGCAGCGTCGCGAGCAGCTCTCGCTGATTCCAGCGAGCGACGTGGTAGGGAACGTCCTTCCAGCCGAACTTGTCGGTCTTCCACAGCGAGGAGGGGGTCTCCGTGTTGCCCATCCAGTAGGCCTCCTCGCCGTTGCGAGCGAAAAGTGCGAGGTCGCCGTTTTGCATCTCGAAGCGGTGCGTCTCCCAGTCTGCGCCGATATCGAATCGCGGGGCCGCGGCTCGAGCGCCGATGTTCGAGCGAAGCGGACCCAGTATCTCCTGTCGGACTCGTTGCTCGCTCCAGCGGGCGGGCGAGTAACGAAAGCGAAGCGGCCGTGCCACGCCGATAGATTGTGTCCGGGAGGGTATATACTGTTCGCTGACGGGACGACGGGGGTGTGGGTCACCGTTACATTGATAAGCATCAGCTGCCTACAATGTGTATACTTACCATGTCAATGGGTGCCTATGACGAAGACGAACACGAGCGGCGCGAGGCACAGGCTTCGCGGGTGGATGCGGATTTCGACGACGAGCGGACGATCTACCACGGTAAGGTCGAGTACGACGCCGGCGAGTCGGCCGAGGAGCTGCTGAGCCAGTTCGAAGAGATGAAGTCGGATTAGGGGGTCGTCCCTCCGGATTCTTTCTGGGATCGTCGCTGTAGCAGTACCGACAGCGCCGCCACCGCGACGACGGCGATCACGTGGCCCACGAGCGCACCGACGAGGATCGGATGACCGAGAACGAACGGGACGAACAGCAGCTGGACTCCCGCGAACGCCACGTTGAGTCCGTCAGTCCGGGCGTACTCTCGGGTCGTCTTCGGCTCGAACTCGTAGACGATCGACCGCCAGAGCCCGGCGACGGTCGCCCACCAGCAGGTGCCGATCCGGTAGACGACGTCCCAGAGGATCAACAGTAACAGGGCGACCGCCAGCGCCGGCGGTTCCGGACCGAGGATCTCCGTCAGCAACGGCACGTCGCTGGTCCGGGGATCGGTGACGAACAGGTACGTGACCAGGAGGACGAACGCCACCACCCCGAGGACGACCTCGATGTTCGAGCCGAACAGCACGCGCCGATACCCCTCCGGCGACCGAAGCGCACGAACCGAGCGGCTGTACCGGAGCATGAGCCAGCTGCCGACCGCCGCGACGAGGACGGCGACGGTCCCCGGAACGACCGCTCCCCACAGCCCGTAGGCGGCCGCGACCACGAGCAGCGCCGCCTCGAAGACCGCGAACTGGATCCCGATGGCGAGCCGATCCGAAAGGTCGACCCCCGGCAGCGCACCGACGATGCTCTCGTAGACCCACGTCTCGCCGTACTCCGGAGTTCGGGTCATTCCTCGAGCGGGCGCCCCTCGTCGGGCAGCCCGCTCTCGAGGGTGTCCCCGTCGAGGGTCACTTCTTCGGCGAGCGCGCTGCGGACGGCGTCCTCGAACGGCGTCGGATCGACGCCGACGAGCTCCTGCAGGCGATAGTCCTCGACGACAACCGGGTTGACCATCCCCTCGATCAGCCGGTGGGCGACCTGCGGGTCGACGTCGGTGACGAGGTCGACCCAGTACGCCGACAGCGTCGGCGTCAGCACCGGGACCGGGACGATCATCGGTTCCCAGCCTCTCATGATTCTCGCGGTCGTCCGGAGCATCTCCCCGTAGGTGAGCACGTCCGGACCGCCGATCTCGTAGGTCTCGCCCGCGGTTTCGGGTCGCTCGAGGACCGCGAGCAGGTACGCGATCACGTCGTCGATGGCGATCGGCTGGCAGTCGACGCGGACCCACCGCGGGGTCACCATCACCGGGAGTCGCTTTGCGAGCTGGCGGACGATCTGGAAGCTCGCGCTCTCCCCGCCAATGATGATCGCCGCCCGCAGCACCGTCACCTCGGCGCTGCCGGCCTGCAGCTCGGACTCGACGAGCCGGCGCGAGGCCAGGTGTTCCGACAGCCGCTCGTCTTCGTTGCCCAGCCCGCTGAGGTAGACGATCCGCTCGAGCCCGGCGTCGGTCGCCGCCCGCTCGAAGTTCCGCGCGGCGCGTCGGTCCTGCGCGATCAGGTCTTTGTCGCCGCTGCCCATCGTGTGGATCAGATAGTAGGCGACGTCGATCCCCTCCAGAGCGTCCTCGAAGCTGCCCTCCTCGAGGACGTCGCCCTCCGCGACGGTGATTCCGTCGTCGGGCGGCTCGTAGTCGTCGGCGTCCCGAACGAGCACCGTCACGTCGTGGTCGGTCATCGCACGCAGCGCGGCGACGAGGCGACTCCCGACGAAGCCGGTCGCACCCGTCACGAGTACGTTCATACGACGGGTACGGACGATCGGCTCTTAACGAGTCGCGTTGCAGCGGTTCCGTCCTCGACTCACTCCCAGCCAGGGGTTTCGGGAGCGCCGCGTCGATCCTCGATCTTCGCCGCGAGTTCAGGATCGGGAATCGCCTCGCCGGCTCGAGTTCGATCCCGACGTCGGTGCCACTCCTCGATCGCGGGAGCGATCCACGCGTCGCCGTCCGGCTCGTCGCCCTCGAGACGCTCGAGCGCCCGCTCGTAGTGGGGCTTCGAGACGGCGACGGTGCCGGGACTCGAGGCCGCGGCGACGGCGATACACTCGGCTCGGTCAGTCGCCGACGGCTCGCCACGCTCGAGCCGGTCGAGCAGCCCCTCGAGTTCGTCGGGACGTGGGTGACAGAACAGCTTCGCGCCCAGCGCCTGCGGACCGAACAGCAGTCCGTCGGGATCGTCGTGGTCTCGCTCGAGCAGACGCTCACCGCCGAACCGGGTCTCGACGCGCTCGCACTCGGTTTCGGCACCCAGCGCGAGGGTCTGTTCGGGATAGGTTCCGCACTCGTCGGGGAAGCGGTCGCTCCCGTGGATCCGACACTGCAGCGTCGTCGGGTCGAGGAAGACGCAGGTCGGCAGCCACGTCGGCTCCTCGCGGCCGAAGGGGGCGACGGGTTTCGGCGGTTTCCGCAGGCCGACGAAGAAGACCGGACGGCCGGCGACGGCGGCCACGCGGCGGTCGCCGATCTCGACGCCCTCGCGTTCCTCGGCGACCGTCCAGAACCGCGGGGTTAGCGCCGCGGCCGCACCCCGCTCGAGGAGAGTCCGAATCTCGCCGCGGGTCAGCGCGACGAAGTTGTAACTGCCGCCCAGCGGCACGCGCTCGGAGAACGCCCGCTCGCGTTCGGCGCCGCCGTCGTGTGGTGCCGATCGGGCGCGCCGTCGTCGATTCGACCCATCGTCGGCCTCGAGCAGCGGCCGCCAGTCGAGACAGCAGCCGGCACAGCCGTGACAGTTCACCTCCATGGGCGTCGGTACCGCGGGCGTGGCCATAACCGCTGTGCCGCGGGGGAACGACTTTCACGGCTCGAGACGGATACTCGCGTATGGCGCGGGACACCTGCGACGGCTGCGGCCGAACGGTGACGGTCGCCGGCGGCATCGCCAACCTCTGGACGTTCGGCGAGGACGACGGCAGCCAGGGCTCCGCGATGACCCTGGAGTTCGAGAACGGCTCGGACCACCTGCTGTGTTACCCCTGTATTGCGGCCCTGCCGGACGAACCGACGGACGCGGACGTCGCCCGGCTGGAGCAGGTCGACGGGGAGACGTCGCGACTCGAGTCGAGTTGAGGCGGCGCCGGAGGACGAGTGGAGGGAGCGAGCGTGTGACACACCACCGAAAGCACGACCGCGATCGTTCGACCCGGCGCCGCGAGCGGAAGGGGTGGGATTTGAACGCCACGAGGCACGATGGCCGCCGCGGGCCGAGGGCACCGCGGTGCTCTACCGCTGAGCGACCCTTCCGCACTCGAACTTGAGGGCGGGATCCGTATTCGTAATCGACCCGCTACCCCGATCGTATCGACCGCCTACGTCCCGATAGGCGGCGCCTTCTCGAGTTTCGACGAGCGAAACGGACGACGACGGTTGCACGGGGCGTAACGGTTCGCAGCCTTTAGGACGCGACCGCCCCGTGGATCGAACGGTGAACCCCGAGCGGATCTTCGAGGCCTTCCCCGCGCCGAGCTACCGTGGGACCCAGGAGCAAGCCCTCCGCGACGTTCGCGACGCGTTCGCGGCCGGCAACGACGTCGTGTTGGTGCGCGCGCCGACGGGCAGCGGCAAGTCCCTGCTCGCCCGCGCGGTCGCCGGCTGCGCACGGACCGTCGAGGAGGCGGAGCCCAGCGAGGCCGCGGGCGCCTACTACACGACCCCGCAGGTCTCCCAGCTCGACGACGTCGCGGCCGACGACCTGCTGGCCGACCTGAACGTGATCCGTGGGAAGTCCAACTACACCTGCATCCTCCCCGACGAGCGTGACACGCCGGTCAACCAGGCCCCCTGCGTCCGCGAACGGGGGTACGACTGCTCGGTCAAACACCGCTGTCCGTACTTCTCCGACCGGGCGATCGCCTCGAACCGGTCGATCGCGGCGATGACGCTGGCCTACTTCATGCAGACGGCGGGCAGCGAGGTCTTTCGCAAGCGCGACGTCGTCGTGATCGACGAGGCCCACGGGCTCGCCGAGTGGGCCGAGATGTACGCGACCATTCAACTGGGACCGCGGACGGTGCCGTTCTGGGACGAGCTCCGGGTGCCCGAGCTCGACGGTCTGGATCGAGCGGTCCGGTACGCGGAGAACGTCGCCCAGATCTGTACCCGCCGAAAGGACGAGCTGCTCGCCCAGGAGTCGCTCACTCCGCGAGAGGTCCGCCAGCGCGACCGCCTCCAGGAGCTGATCGGCGAACTCGACTGGTTCGTCTCGGACTACCGGGATCCACAGAGCGCGACGACGTGGCTGGTCGACCAGTCCGATCCGCGCTCCAGCGGAAGCGAGGGCGACAGCGGTGATTCCGAGGGGGAGGGTGAGAAGCTCGGCGGGCCGCTGACGATCAAGCCGATGGATCCCGAGCGCTACCTCCGCCACACGGTCTGGGACCGCGGGAACAAGTTCGCGCTGCTGTCGGCGACGATCCTGAACAAGGCCGCCTTCTGCCGGCAGGTCGGGCTCGATCCCGCAGACGTCGCCTTGGTCGACGTCGAGCACACGTTTCCCGTCGAGCACCGCCCGCTGTACGACGTCACGCAGGGGAAGATGACCTACGAGCACCGCTCGGAGACCACGCCGAAACTCGCTCGAACGATCGTCCGGGTCATGCAGGAACACCCCGACGAGAAGGGGCTGGTCCACGCCCACTCCTACGACATCCAGGAGCGGCTGGCCGACCTCCTGGGTGATTTCGGCGTCGGCGATCGGATCCGCGTCCACGACCGGGACAGCCGCGACGCCGCCTTAGAGGAGTGGAAAGCGAGCGACGACCCCGACGTCTTCCTCTCGGTGAAGATGGAGGAGGCGCTGGATCTCAAAGGCGAGCTCTGTCGCTGGCAGGTGCTCTGTAAGGCGCCCTTCCTCAACACTGGCGACTCGAGGGTCGCCCACCGCCTCGAGGAGGGCCAGTGGGCGTGGTACTACCGGACCGCCTTGCGGACGATCATCCAGGCCTGCGGGCGGGTCGTCCGTGCCCCAGACGACTACGGCGCGACCTATCTGGCCGACTCGAGCCTGCTCGACGTGTTCGATCGCGCCCGCTCGGATATGCCCGACTGGTTCGCCGCCCAGGTCGAACGCATGGAGCGCCCGGAGCTGCCTGCGTTCGAGCCGAGTGCGGCAGTACGCAAGGGCTCGAGTTCGGCCGGTCGATCTCGGAGCGATTCGGGCCGGAGCTCGGGCGGCTACTCGAGCAGCGGCCGCGGTAGTTCCAGCTCGCGCTCGCGGCGCTCGTCGGGCTCGAGTCCGCTGGCGGACGTCTGGGATACGGACGGATAGGTAGCAATCGGATTCTCTCCGCGGATCTGGACCCAAGTGACCGAGCGTTATGTAGAGCGTGCGAACGTAATGCTGCTACTTCTATCAGCTATCGGTGATGTTGATAGAACCGTGCTGAATACAGCGCGCGAATGCATCACAGGATAGAGGCAATTCGACGAAG
>NZ_JARUKV010000029.1 GCF_029688865.1 Natronococcus sp. A-GB7 | reverse complement strand
GGGAGTGTCAATCCTGTTGATCTTACTCTAAGAACTTGAAAACCCACCTAACCGCAATAGCACCGAAAGCAGGGAGTGAACGACTGAGTTTCAGTGAAAACCTGCGGTGAGTGGCCACTAATTCGACTTAATAATTTCTAATTTGCTGTTACGATTTGTCCGTTCAATATACCCATAGTCCATGATCTCGAGTGCCCGTAAAGGCACTGGTGCGATCTCCAGTTACCCGTCAGCCGAAGGGATGGCCTCCCCCACCCTTCGTTGGTGAGTCGTTGCACCAGCATCCTCACTTGCCACTCACCCACCACGGTTTGTTTGTGTATCTAGACTTTCTCAAACAGACGACTATCCTGTAATATCATCTGTATGTCAGACAGTATATCACCTATGAGACGGAGAACGGTCATCGGCAGTGACGGACCAACGTTGCCTACAATGCTGGCGGGACGTGTATCCGATGACTTCATTGAACCAATTGATGATGAGGAAGACACCACCGATGGCGAGGGTGAACATGGGTTCGACGAAGGTGATGAGGAAGACGAAAACGGGACCGGCGAGGAGGACGAAAACGGGGACAGCGAAACAACTGGCGAGAGCGACGAGAGTGAGACTGGAGATTCCGACGACAAACAGTCCACCGATGAGAACGGGGACGAAGAAGCGGGTGATGAGCCAGAACCCGATGGAGACGATGATGAGAGCAGCGAGGAAGCCGAAGAGGAAACGGACGAATCCGAGGAGGAAAAAGTCGACGAAACTGAAGATCAGGAGGACGACGACGCAGATATCGAGGGGCCTCCAACCTCCGAGATCACAGTCTCGAAGCAACGAATGCAAGTGAGGTCTCTGGCGAGAACTAGTTAACTCTTCAGCGAGCGACGAGCCATCGTGTTTAGTTGAGCAAATTCCACCAGACGGAGAAGGCTTGGAGCCACGTCTCGGCGGTCGTCGGACCGACGTGACTGAAGCTATTACTGAACGAGGAGATTCAGTGTTTTATTTCTCGAAATATGCGCTCGACAGCGTTTCGATTTCCGTGTTAAACGGAACGAAATCGGGGCCCCGCTTGTTGTAGTGCAGTCGCTAGATGCTGGGCGTGATCAACGAGAAACACGGTGTCGGCGACGTCGTGTTTCTCAGAAGTTCGCGGAGAAACTGTTGTGACAGTGCCGTTGTCGTAGTCGTAAAGAGCCGCAAGTGCAAGAATTCGTTCGAATGAGGATCGACAGCTGCGTACAGCCAGAACTGCTGACCATTGATTCGGATCACCGTCTCGTCAAGTGCGACGTGATCCGGACTCGCACCGCTGGCAGGCTGTAGATCGACCTTCTGCACGCAGTCGTGAATAGCTTTTTGCGACCGTTCGACACCAAAAATCTCAGGTCAGAGATAATATTCAAAAGCGATAATCCGCTGAAATGGTGTCGAATACCCAGCTTTATCAGCCGACGCGGTGTCCGCTCTCGCTCCACAAAATCTAATTCGATCCAGTCGCTACAACCACTGAGGCGGGTGATTTCTACCATGAGCCAGCTAAAAACCATCCCATCTCATCCATCAGCCTTGACCAAACACGACCACACGACCGTGACGAGGCCTTTTGGAAATAGTTACTAGATATCTATAACGGGTTTCTTTCGTCGAAAAAACGGGGTCTGCTACGACCATTCTCAATCAAAATCTGTGTGTAGATAGCTAAAACTAGCATATTTATAAGAGGGTGGTGGAAATTGCTGTGGTAAGAGACGACAATGACCAAAAAAGGGGTCATATTCCAAGAGACGTCGAAATTGATTAAAGCCACCCAGCACTCTATCACATCCAATGAATTTTCATCCCAAAACATCTGGGAGAATCTCTTGCTTGGAATTACGTATACTGCCGTACTGGCTATATTACCACTCACTGTTCTCACCGATCTCTGCACTTTTCTCGTCTTCGGAACGAAAACCAAGAGGATAAATAAATCGAGACTTCAAGAGTACAGGTAATACCAAATAATAAATTTGAACCCGCTAACCCTCGGTTATCACATTAGCGCGCTCCTGTGCGATAGAACGAGTACAAAAGACAACATCCCTACTATCGTATGCTATTCCCTGTGTTGGCCGGCAGATTCGCTCTTGAGTAGACTTTTCGAAATACCCAACTCTAGTTTCGCTATTGAAGAAGATGGCATCCTCGTTCTGAGTTGTTCGATACGAAGTCTAGCTCAAACCTGGCTAGTCGTACGACAAAAATATAAATACCAATAAAGTATGTAAAATGAAAGTAGTCTTGCGAACAAGTTACTAAGCGATCACCAAAACTTCACGATGCGAGCCGGATGCGAAAGGTTACTTAACGACGCTACGAGTTCGTTGAAGACACTCTGATCGAACTGTGTTACCTTCCGCGGGTTTACCAGAGCTGACCCCGCAAAAGAGTGTTGGCGACGGCTCAAGCAACCACTTGGAAATCGCCTATTCGAATCGATTTCGATCGAGAACGACAGAGCGGAGATTTTTCGAGCGACGACGCGGCGAAGCGAGGACCAGCACTCGCTACGTCGAGGAGTTCAAGATGGGTGTATTTCTAGCAACGCCAAGAACGCGCGGGGCTGATCGAGGTCAGCCCCAAAGGTCGTCCATGGGGGTGCCGACGAAACCTAATACCAAATCGATCGTTCCCGACATAGCACTCTCCGCTTCGAGGAGAGAATTGTTAAATACCCCTTCCGAATGTTGAGGTCACCAACTTCCCCAATATGGTGACCGTCAGTAAGGACTTAGCTGGATTCTAACATCGAGCCACTTGTTGTCAGTCTGGCTCTTCCTGGTTAAAGCTAAAATTGCTCGGGATCTCATTGGGGGTTCCGAACTCAAAAATGGCATCAACAATACGAATGTCGCCCAATACACTTTGGGATTAGGATTATCGGACAGTACGCTATATATTACTTATGCACAGACGAACTATTCTAACTGGGTCTGGTGCTGTGGTTTCTGCAACTCTTGCCGGATGCTCTCAATCACCTGACAACGATGGGTCAGACTTTGAGGAAACAGGTGATGACCAGGAGAACAGGTCTGCCGACGATTCTGAAACAGAACTTGAGAACGACGATGAAGATGAGGAAGACGATCCTGAAGAACCTGGGGAGGGCGAAGAACAACCCGAGGACTCAGAAGAAGATGAATCTGAAGGACCTGAAGAAGAGGAAGATGAGCCCGACGAACCAGAAGAAGAGATAGAAGAAAACGATGCAGAGCCCGATTCCGAAGAAGAGAGCGAAGACTCTGAAGAGCCTGAGAGCGAAGAAGACGAGGACTCGGGGTCAGAGGATCAAGAGGAAGAACCCGAAGAAACAGAAGACGAGGAGCCGGAAACGGAGGACCCAGACGAAGAACTCGAAAAATCTGAGGAGAACGAGGAACCAGAAGAGGTGTCCGAACCAGAGGATCAGGACGAAGAATCTGAAGAGGAATCCGGACCTGAAGAACAAGACGAAGAGTCCGAAGAGACTGAAAACGAAGAGGGATCAGAAGAAGAATCCGAGTCAGAGGACCAGGAGGAAGAATCTGAAGACGAGGGTTCGGAAGGGGAGGACCAGGACGAAGAGCCCGGCGAATCTGAAGACGAATCTGAACCTGAAGAGCAAGACGAAGAGTCTGAAGACGAGAACGACGAAGAACCCGAAGAAGACACCGAAGAGACAGAGCACGAAGAGGATAGTGATGAGAACGAGGACGACAGCGACGAGGACACGGATGAGGACGGAGCCGATGATACCGACGGGAGCGAGGAAGACGACGCTGAATCAGATGAAGAGGAAGACGGCGACGACGAAGAGAACGAGGAAGACGATTCCGATGGAGACGATGGTAATGGAATCTCCCCCGAGGAAATGGAGGGACAGATCCAGTACGCCGATGAAGAGGACGAAGAGGTGCTTGAAGTTACGGACCACGGAATAGAATGGGCCAGTTCCGATGCACAGGACGATTGTCTGATCAACTATTCGCTTGAAAATGTGTCCGACACTCAAGAGATGAATGTTCACTACGCAGGGACCCTTCTGGACGAAAGCGGAGGAGTGATTAGCAATATAGATAACATGGTGTTTTTGGACCCTGGTGAGTCTTCAAGTGGCTATCTGGAGGCATACGGATGCGATGAGGCAGCTGATTACCGGATTTCGCTCAGCATTGGCCATCGTAGTGAAGTATCTGACTAGAACGAGTCTGACCAATGCGACTGCTGTTGGCTAAACCGCCTAATTTCAAAGCTTTCGTAGACTACTCTGAGCAGAATACTTCGGTTCCGACTCTCGCGATGGGTTTGACGTCAGTATCTACTACCCAGTAGAGCCGGTCTCGAGTTCTTCAACACGCTCGGACGCACTCGAGGTCGTGGATATGACTGTCGACGTCGGCCACGCGTCCGAGAACGAGTACATCCTCTTTGAAAACACGAGTGACCAGGAGATCGATCTCGGTGACTACGAGGTTACCGATCGAGAAGCAGGTACTGGCAGTTCAGCCACGTTCCCGAGTGGCTTTACGCTCGACTCTGGCGAGCAAGTCCGAGTAACTAGCGGACCTGGAAGCGCAACGGATGACGAGATCTTCACGGGAAGTGGCAATGCGGTCTGGAAGCAGGATGGCGACATCATTGTGGTAAATAACCCGAGTGGGAATACCGTGCTTGAGCACGAATACGGCAATCCGTCCAGATCCCTGATCGGCGCGCTTGCATCGCAGGTTACGGGTCTCTTCTCGTAAGCTCCACTAATCCGTTTCAACAGCGCTATCGGTTGTCGTCGTTGAGAAACTGCTCCTTAGCGACCTCCTCGAGACCACCGAGCACGCCTGGCAACTGGCGGTCGATCGACTCCTGAAAAATAATCTCGCCTTCACGAAGGGTGGGTAGGGGTACTCGGAAGGAGGGAACCGCGTCTGAACCCTGCTTCCGCGACATCTGGGCTGGGACACCGAGATTATCAGCGGTGGTGTGTCGAACAACCCTCGATGGACACCAGCCACCTTCATGTGGAAACTCTCAATATTAACATCTGTCTATTTGCAGCGTGATAATTGTAGCACTCGAAATCGGTAGGTCCCAGGAAGGGTGACCTACTGTTTTGGCTGTCCGATGAGCTATTCGGGGCGTCGAAGGTAAGGACTGAACGGGCCGATGTCGCAATGACTCGCCGATACCTCCGACGCTCTCCGATTACTTACTAAAACTACTAATAACTCCCCCACTATAGCAAAAAAGCAACTCCATAAGTAGACACAAAAAAGTCCACGCGAGAATCGAACACAGACGGGGTGCAGGAAGCCAGAGGGTGAGTCTGGCTTCTTTGAGGCACACGCCGATAGTAGGGTTGATGGTAGGCACCAACCCGCCATGTTTCTGAGGGATTAGGTAGGTCGGTGGTGTTACGCTCGCCGGGGGGTGGCGTTGAGATGCGTTGACACCCGCCGACCACTTGATAATTCTCGGTACTCTGCCTAATAATCTTCCACTAGTTGCAGAGGTTTAGGATACCTAGGTCTATAGCAAATATATCGATAGAACAGATACGAAGTGAAATTAGAGTGTCGCCACTACTCGATGTTGTGTCTAATCAACTCGAGGGTGACAGAACCCCGGTGTTGGTTAGAGGTAAGAACCGACTTGCCAAAACCGCCAGCGAGCCGACCGACTGTCGCGAAAGCGGCTTAGACGCTAGAGACGTTCGAGATTGACGTATGAGCAACGACATCGAGACCAATGAGTGGCCATTTCCCGACTGCTCGAGAACGTTCGGGGCGCGGGAATTACCGGGCATATCATCACGAACACGCTGGCGAGTACCCACGTGAGGGGTGGCCCGGCACGCCAGCGGGTCGGCAGGCGCACCGCGGTCGTGATGGTGGACGACGAGGAGTAGCGCCTTCGAAACTAACCAACACTGGCTCGGTAGAGACTCTTATCGTAGGTTGAGACGCGGTGTTGCGTATTTTGATTGTTAGCAGAGATGGATGTCGATGCTCGGAAACTCTCACGATGAAAATAATACAGGCGAGAATCGCTCGGCAACAGGAAAGCGGTGGGAGTCTCAAGTGTGCAGCGGCACTTTCGGAATTCGTGGGGCTATTAGTAACACTGTTGAACAATTGAGGTGCCAGGTGTGATCGCACCGGGCGTCCGTGAGATGATCGAAATGACAGCGATAATCGTCGTATCGTACGCAGGAGTCATTGGTATCTGTAGCCGACATAAGAGGTGGAGAAAAGGCTGCCCGAGATCTTTCTTCCTATCACTGAGTTCGCGTTTCGGCACTTCGACTACGTACGAACTGTCTTGCTTTTCGATCTTTGCGTTAAATGTATACATAGTAGCTTTTCAAAAAATTCGATAAGTATTACGTCTTCTCTGATAGAGAGACAGGCAGTACGTTCAACCCGACAGATGAAACAATGATAGCCTCGCAGCGGCGTTCGCGGCGAGAAACAGGACAATGATGATCGCACCAAGAAGTTCACCAGCGATCGGTATCAACTCAAGTGTAACAGCCAGTAGTAATATTGCACTGAGACCTGCAGATGCGAAATACCACTTGCTGACTACCTGCTTGTCGGAATTGGTAGTGGTGACACTGGATCTCGTGCCACCCTCTTCGTTAGGTGAGTGCTCGAGATATGGTGAAAAAACCCCTAGTCTGTCAGTCGGTTCAATGACACCGCTGGACTGGTCGTAGCGAATAACACCCGCTTTGTCGAGCTTCGGGAGCTGTTCCTGATATAGTGGGACGTAAATTCGTTGGTATTGATCTGAAGTTACTAGGTCAATAGGCATCTCATTCTCTGCTGCTGCAACGTGTCTGGCAAGGTCGGGCAATTGAATCGGTTCACCCGTTTCTAACAGACACCGGATTACTTCTCGTCGCCGACTAGTGTTCAACAGGTGGAAGACATCATCCTCGGAAAGCACCCGGGCCTCGGGTGAGTTATCGGTGGATGAGGCTTCTTTATTTTGTGCCCGCTGATCCATCTTCTCTGTCTACTCCAATATAGTACAGTACAATAAACTATCTTATAGCAGAGCCTTAACCAACTTCGGGATGTCTTTAAGATAGATTGTTAGTTAGACGGGAAGGACGACTAGCGAACGGGGGATTTTGAGAAGAATCGGTTTACTGGTGTTCGCCGTATCACTTACGACTCTTGACGACGTCACCGGCGACCGAACGGCCTGATCAACGCAACTGACGATCTGACTAATTAGGATTTCTTAGATAAACCCGGCGTGTAGGGTTCTCTATTAGGGAATCGGACAGCTAGATAGATGGCGTCACATGGCGACATTCGTATACGACTTCTGGCTGCTCTGTCCAGGACAGCAACCGGTCTACACGTTCAAATAACACAGATACAGGGAATTACTCTGGGTTCACAACCTCACGGCAGTTGGGGCACTCGGCGTATACTGCTGGTCCTGTCTCTGTTTCGTATTCAAGGATCACATTGGTCGTCGTGATCTCGGCTTGATAGAACGGGCATGTACCGAGGGGTGGTGGGTTCGCCGTGGACATGGGTTAGTAGAGATGGCGTGTGGAAAAGAGGGAGCGCGTGTGACTTGCAACAGGGTGGTGGTGTGTCCGCTCCCTCTATTACCAGTATTATTCCTGAATCTGTATATAGGCGAGCCAACCACAGTGAAACTGAAACCCGAAATCCGATGACAGACCTCTCGACAAGAGGTCTGAGGGGATAGTCACTGTCTCCTTGAACTCCTCGCCGGCTAGCGGTCGTCTACCGAACGATTGATGCGGTCTTTAATTAACCCAAACGGTACTGTCTAGTTCAGCACCTCCTCAGCCGGCGTCTTTCCATCACGCGATTGATGCGGTCTCTGGCGGTTATAATAATGTGCGAACTATTCAACCCATTCGCGTGCGCTCGCCCGACTTCCCATCCACGAACTATGGAAACGGTCGACTCGCATTTTGAGAGTATGAAACCACTTTTCGACGAGGTTTCGATCGGTATAGTTCACCCGAACGTTCAGTCCTAATCGAGCAATGGCAGTCCGATAGCCGAATTGATCGACAAGAAACTCAGCCTCGGAGAGTTCGTGTTTCTCACGGAGTCCATGCAGAAATGCAGTGCCGGATCAGTGCCATGCCGACTAAACAACGTGGCGCCGAGAATCAACTTTGACTCGATATCTATTGCAGCATATAACCAAGACCACTCGCCGTTGATCTTGACAGCAGTTTCGTCGACAGCGACCCGCGACGGCGACGCCGTCCTCAGAACGCTTCGCGTTCTGATGGGCCGCACGAGAGCTTCGCTCTCGTGGACGTCGGCGGGTCGCGTCCGCTGTCAGCTAGCCGATGTACCCAGTTTCAGACCGCTCCGTGAGACCGTTCAACGCCTAATTCAGCGAGAATCGTTGTTGTCTCCCGAAAGAACAACCGGTCTGATGGAGGCGGACGGCGACGCCCGTCAGGGCGTTCGCCGTCCGCTCGTTCTTACAAGATTCTTCTAAATCCGCATCGTAGCTCTCGCTGAGCAGGTCTGCGAGCAGTAATCCAAATCAACTCAACGGCCTGCTCACTTCTCAAACTGGCTCAACTAGACAGTGCCTCTTGAGACGACTTCCGTTCTGAGCACGCTACGCATGACCAAATGGTCACGGTGCGTCATTCGCCAAGAAGTTCGAGATCGATCCCGAGACAGCTACCGAGAGCGTCTCGTTCGGCCAGTTCCTCTCGGCCATCCACGACGATGATCGCGAGCGGATCAAACGGAAAGTTGAGGACGCCATCGAATCGGGCGAAGGGTACAAAGAAGAGTACCGCGTTTGGAACGACAACGAACTCCGGTGGGTCGTTGCGCGCGGTCACATCGAGTACGACGATGACGGTACTTCAGTGTCGTTCCCTGGCGCCCTGGCCGATATCACTGAGCGTAAGCAGTTCGAGCGGCGCCTCGAGAAATCGAACGAGCGCCTCGAGCAGTTGGCCTACGCCGCCAGCCATGACCTGCAGGAACCCTTGTGTATGGTTTCGAGTTACCTCCAACTCATTGAGAACCAGTACAAAGACCACCTCGACGACGATGCCGAAGAGTTCCGCGAGTTCGCTATTGACAGTGCCGACCGGATGCGCGACATGATCGAGGGGCTACTCAAATACTCCCGAGTCGATAGGCAGGGCGATCCGGTCGAATCAATCGAGTTGAATGCCGTGCTCGAGGACCTCCACGTTCGGATCGTCGAAAGCGGTGCCGAAGTTACGGTCGAGGATCTTCCTCGTCTCGAGGCTGATGCCGGCCAGCTCCGACAATTGTTCCAAAATTTGCTCGACAACTCCATCACCTATAGCGGAGACGAGTCACCGCAGATTCACGTGAGCGCCGACCGGAGAAACAACAACTGGGTGATCTCGGTCAACGACAAGGGATCGGGATCGATCCCAAAGATCAGGACCGTATCTTCACGGTATTCAACCGACTTCACAATCAGGAGGCGTACGAGGGGACGGGCATCGGGCTCGCGCTCTGTCAGCGGATCGTCGAGCGCCACGGAGGCGAGATCTGGGTCGACTCCGAACCCGGTGAGGGAGCGACGTTCTTGTTCACGCTCTGAGCCGGAAGCGAACATGATCTGCGTACCGGTATGGACGGTCACCGTTCGTCCCAACTGAACACCCAGCTTTGCACGTTGAAGTAGGAGCGTAACGTAGGGGTAGCAAGGGCGGATAATACTGATTACGGACTTCTTGCTATGTACGCGTCGGTTGCGTCATCGGATACCTCGACATAGTAGCGCTGCGTTCCGTCCTCGACTGGGTCGTAGAAGGTGACGATCTTCCGGTACCCGTTGTCGACCGTCTCAATGCTGACGTTGCCATGATAACGGAGTAGGCTGGCTGCGACGAGTTTGAGCCCGTCCGGAGCGATCACCGACGATCGCGCTCGAGGACTGTTCCTTCACCGCCGACCGCGACGTCGAGGAAGTCGTCGGTCAGAACGATGTCCTGTAGCTCGGCGTCGGTAGGCGTCTCGTCAGTTTGCCAGCCATACAGCCGTCGAGTGACTGCTGTTCCGCTCCCACCGACGGCGACGCCACGATCGTTGCGTCGGTCTAATCCGAGAAGTCCTCCCTCGGCAGCAGCCTTCTTGGTCCAGACGGCACCGTTGTACCGGAACGTCGAGCCATCGCCGCCCGGGGCGTGAACATCGTCATCGCCCGCGGCGACATCGTTGAGCGCGACGCTCCCGCCATCGATACCGATCTCGCTCCAGTTCGCCCCAGCATCGTTGCTGCGATAGATCTTCGAGTTCGTATCGGAGACGTAGACCGTCGAGTCGTCGAGGAAGCTTGCTCCCCCGACACTGGAGCCACCGCCGGGTTCGACGACATCGCCCCAGTCGACGGACTCACCGTCGTACTCGCCCGGGAGCACCTCGCCGGAGCCGTTCGCGAGGACAATCTGCTCGCCGCCTGCGTCGCCGCCGACGGCGACCGCCTCCCAGGTACTCGTCTTTTCCATTGGTGCGGAGAAGTCCTCGAGCTCGTCATCCGCGAGGTCGTAGCGGCCAACGACGCCGCTACCGCCGGCGACCCAGGCAGCGTCGCCACCATCGGTCGCCGCGGCGTCGAGCAGTTCGCCCTCGTTGCCGGTCGGGCCGTTGTCGGCGACGACGTACCACTCGTCGTCCTCGCGACGGAGCACGCGGCCGCCCTCGCCGGCGGCGACCGGGGAACTCGCTGCCGCAACGCCATACAGTGCGCTCTCAATCGGGACGTCTGCTGCCGACCACTCTCGGTCAGAGAGTCGCAGCGGCGATACCTCGAGCCCGTTGACCGAGACGTTCAGTTGGGGAAGCGGGCCGCGAGATACGTCGAAGTCGGCGACGCGACCGTCGAAGGCGAACTCGTGGACGTCACCGTTTCCGAGCGTGCCCGACGCGGTGCCGTCCTCGATATCGACATCCGCGTCGAGGGCTGCGATCTCGCCGTTGATCTCGAGGGTATACTCGATCGACGCGGGGACGTCTTTCGAGAGGGTAATTGTCTGTGGAAGATTCGTTCCGTCGGGATAGCTGCCGCGCTCGATCGCTGTTGCGGACGCCCCGACCGCGATGTCGAGGAAGTCATCGGTAGCGAGCGCCGTACCCCGGAGGTCGCTCTCGGTGGGCTGCTCACGTTGCTCCCACGTCCCGTCGTCCGTTCGCTCGTAGGTGAAGCCGCTGGCCCCGACAGCCAGTCCGTCGTCGCCGTCGCGCGAGACGGCGAAGATCGTCTCTCCGCCGACATCGTGTTCGGTCCAGCCGGTTCCGCTGTACTCGTAGATGAAGCCGCTCTCACCGACCGCGGTTGCGTCGCTCTCGCTCGTGGCCGCGATATCCTCCAGACCAACCTCAGCGATGAATACTCCCTCTTCGTTCCAGGACTGGCCGCCGTCTGTCGTCTCGTAGACCGACCCCTCGGAGTCGGCAACGAAACCGGCGTCACGTTCGTAGAGCGACACACCGGTGATCGTCGTTCCGGCACCCGGTTCAACGACCGTACCCCAGTCGACACCGCCTTCGTCTGTAAGCTCTCCGGGAAGGACCTCTCCGGAGCCGTTGGCGAGGACGACTCGCTCCTCGCCCGCGTCACCGGCGACGTCGAGCGCTTCCCAGGTGCTGGTCTTTTCGTTCGTGCTTCCGTCTTCCTCCTCGACTTCAGGTGCGGAGTAGTCGGTGAGTTGGTGAGCCTCGACGTCGTACCGGCCGACGACACCGCTGCCACCGGCAAACCAAACGTGACGACCATCATCGGTGACTGCGATATCGTTCAGCGGGTTTGATTCCGTTGTTGGGCCAACCTCGATAATTGGGTCCCAGCCAGTAACCCGCCGAGCGAGGACGACGCCGCCCTCTCCGGCGGCAACCGGCCCGTGGCTCGAGATTGCCGTACTCGAGAGTTCCACGTCTAACGAAACGTCCGTTTCGATCCAGCCGCTGTCCGAGTCCGCTCCCGCAGGACTGATAGCGAGTCCTCCGGCCACGAGGCCCGCTCCGGTTAGTTTCAGCACGGTACGACGTGTCGTGTTTCCGTTTTCGGTAACCATCGTTCGAATCGTGGGATAATCGGTTGGTTCCGCAGCGATACCTCTCTCGGATCGGACTGTCTTGTTTCTGTGCCGCTGCGTCTGGGAGAAAGGATAGATGGGAATAAAATAAACGTTCGGCTTGATTGCGTATTAGTGTTTACTCATCTAGCATAGTGTCGAAAATTCCAATATAAATCAAACATATAGCAAGACAGTATTGCATCCACCCCATTTGATTGAATAAAAACCAATACTGCCTGGTTGAGCCAGTTTGAGAAGCGAGTAGGTCGTCGAGGTGATCTGGACAACTACTCACAGACCTATTCAGTGAGAGCAACGCCGCAGATTTGGAAGAATCTTGTAAGAACGAGCGGACGACAACATCCGTTAGGGCGGTTCATGCATTGTATAACCGCCAAAGACCGTATTAGTCGCTCGACGGAAAGACGCCAGTTCAGGAGGTGCTGAGCTAGACAGTGCCGCTTATGTCTACTGTAGATCAAAGTCCGCAGGAACCTCTTCGAGGTCTTGGAGCAGTCTCTGGATGGCTCGCAATTGGTCATCAACCTCTTCGATTTTCTGCTCGAGATCGATAAACCGATTGGGGATATTCCGCTCTACTTCGGCTATCGGGAACTGACCGCCTTCCCGATCAGTATAGTACAATCTGTTGTCAAGGCTACGGGCTTCTATACGCTCGTGCCAGGCTAGCTTTTCCAGTCGAGATGCAACCAACACAGTCCGAGATAATCTAGCAGAATCACCCTCGGTAAGTAACGATTCAGGAAACACCTCTGGCTTTTCGGCTGCAAGATGCTCCGTGATTTCTGATAGCTTATAGGCTGCCTCTGAATTCTTCTGGAGATACCTCTCGATCTCTACTTCTAAGATATCGATTTGTTTGCTCTTGTCCCACTGATTCGATTCAACGTCGATCGGCATAGTATCACTTTCCTCTATCCCCGGTATATTAATTCTAGTCCAGTAACAGAATTAATAGGATCGTTCCAATAAGTTAGCTATAAAACACATTCATGGATGATTTTCCCTACCTTGGCATTTTGGTGTCTTATTCGAGAAATATAGACCAGTAGTGAGTCATCTCGGAACGCCACTACTGAGTTCGTTTAGTGGGCCAGCGAATTTGAAACCGACTTGAGCACCCACTGTGGTTGCAGTTCGTCTGCGTGGCTACGGCCCGCTGTAGGTGCTGACGCCGCTTGCTCGGAGGAGCGAGCGGTCGTTACCGCCGTTCTGGAGTCGTTGTTCACCATGTATCCCGTTGATTAGCTCACCAATTTCACCCATGTATCCTTACAATGATAGAACTATCACATAATTCCTATTGTGGTTTAAATATAAATTCACATACACTGAAACTACATCCAACTGATGAGTGGTTCCTCACCATACTTATGTCACGCATAGTAGCGACGCCGAACGGTATGACACTTATACACACTTATTACTGGTAGATAACAGTTTCACAGGAATTCATTAGAATCGAAAACGTGGTTGCATCATCCAGTAGTAGACAAGAACTGGACTTCGAGAGTGTTGCAGTGGTCCTTACAGGGGCTGACTATGATCCTGAAAAATTCCCCGGCCTTATCTATCGCAGTACAGATTTCAGATCCACCGCTCTCATGTTCTGTTCCGGAAAAGTCGTCTGCACTGGCGCGAAAGGTATCGAGGATGTACATGAGAGTATGGAGATGCTCTTCAATACATTTCGAGATCTCCAAATTGAGGTTGCAGAGGACCCGGAAATCATCGTACAGAATATCGTTAGTAGTGCAGACCTCGGCCGTAATCTCAATCTGAACGCAATTGTGGTCGGATTCGGACTTAAGGAAATTGAGTACAAACCTGAGCAGTTCCCAGGATTAGTGTATCGACTCAACGAACCTGACGTTGCTGCCCTGCTTTTTAGCTCCGGAAAGCTGGTTGTCACCGGTGGAAAGGACACCAACGATGCAGAACAGGCTCTTGACGTCATCACTAAGCGTCTTGAGGACTTGGGTTTGCTCGAGTAGTATCCGGTCTCTTCTCTCTAAACTATCGTCGAATACTGAGCCAAGTCACAAATTCTGCGGGAGAAACGATCCTGAATCCGGCCGGGACTCAAGTGAGTCCATCGTCACATCGTAGAGCGCATGGCTCAGGTAGTAGCCTGTTGCGGACATGATTAAAAAGCGTCTGCGAGAAACCAGTGCTGCCACGCTGGCGTATTGCCCTCGACTAGCCCGGGCGAGTGAACAAACAGGCTAGTGCGCACCTAATATATTAGAGAACATCTCGAATCTGGCGATTCCGTCACGCTCGCTTCCGACCAACGGCGTGTGCGGTCCGGTAGGCGACGGCGTAGCCGACAACCGTCAAGCCGAGCGCGAGGATGACGTTCCCGACGAGCAGCCGCACGAGCACGTCGGTGCCGGCGTCGAGCCCGATCTCGACGTGGCCCGGACCCGGAACCGGCCCGAGCAGCTGGATCCCGATGAGCAAGCTCCCCGCGTAGACGCCGCCTTTCACGAGCGGGTTCAGGACCGCGACGGCGGCGACGAACGCGACCTTGTTGGCCCAGACGAACCGGTGGCTGGCCCACGCGAGCACCGGCAGCCCGGCGCCGAGGGTCGGCAGCGCCGTGACGAAGATCCCGAAGGCGAAGCTGCTCGCGACCCACTGCGGCGGGTGGTCCTCGGTGAACGCCACCCGGAACGCGCTCCGGACGCGGAGTACCGGGCGCGTAACCCAGCTGGAATCGATCACGGTGACACCTGGACTAACGGGTTCGACGCTCAGCTACAAAGCCCTATGTACCGCTGGAGCCGCCCCGACTCCACAGGCCCCAATGCGTACGCGTCCGAGCCGAGCACCGACTGGCTCTCCCGCGTCGACACGACGCGACGAGCCACGACCGTCGGATCCAGCCCCTCGCGGCACACGGTCTCGAGGGCTACTGCACGCGGAGAATCCCGCCCACCGCGAGTCCCGCAGCCGAACCCGCCGACTACGAATCGAGCGGGATCGTCCGCTTGCGCGTCGGATCGGTCAGGTACGGCTCGAGGCCGGACGCATCCGTCAGGACGACCTCGCCGCTCGCGCGGTCGTACGCGAGCACGCCGTGGTCGGCCAGCCGCGGGAGGTGGTTGTGGACCAACTCGACCTCGGCGCGCTCGCGCTCGAGTTCGTCGACGTGGTTTTGCCGGCGAGCGGCGAGCTGGTCGGCCAGGATGCCCACCGTGGAGCGGCCATCGGTTTCGAGGAGCTCCGTGACGATGTGCTGGCGGTCCGTGTCGGCCAGGATGGCGAACGCCTCGTGGGTGTCCATACCCGTCCTGGGGACAACGCGGGCAAAAGGTCCGCTCCAAATCACGTGGGACCCGTCAGAGAGACGATTCAGCTCGCGAGCAGGTCCGCCACCGCACCGCCGACCAATTTGCCCGACGAGTCGGTCGTGGCGGTCCGTCTCGAGCGTGCCCCTATCGGCGAACGGACGCTCGTCGAGTGCGGTGACGCCGGAGCACTCGTCGCTTCTGTTCACCTTCCAGCGGAACTACGCGTGTCTGTGGATGACGAATAGAGCGGGTCGCGGAACGGCCCGGCCCGCCGGCTGCAGCGGACTACCGATCGGGATCGCGAAGCCCGAACCGACGACAGGACGACATCCTGGCCGACCGCATCGGAAACCGCGACCACCGGATCCCGCGGACGTCGCGACTCGAATCGTCCTCGAGTTGGGACACCGACCCGAATCCGACTCCGCCGCAGCGTCGACACTGACTCAGCACTGGCACCCTCTACGACACTCGTGGTTTCGAGACTCGTTGCAGCGTGAGGGCGGGTCTCTCTTACGCAACGTGACAATATCCACCAGACCTAAGCGCGACACTATCTAGCATTCGTCGTCGTATGACACTCCCAACGATCCGCACCGACAAATCGGCGTTCGACCGCGTGCGAGAGGCGATCCTCAACCGCGAAGACCCCGACGAGAACGACGCGCTGACGGGACCTGACACCCCAACACCCGGCTGAGCGAAACCACAAAGCGAGACCGGCAACTCGACTTTGTACTTCCGTGTTCTACCCGGTGCGCGTTCGCACTCGAGCACTCCGTACTCCTCGAGGTCGCTACTGTCGACTGGTTCGCCGAGAGATCCCCACCCGATCTCGAGTAGCGAAGAGAGTCAAACAGTCACCGACTCGAGCAAGCCGCGACGAACAGCAGGCAACCCAGAAATGACGGGAGAAACGGACAGTCGTCAACGGTGATCTATGACACGTTTTCAAACGACCGTTCCTACCTATCGGGGCCGGGTCGCCCAGTCGTACCATCTCGAGAGGAACACTAAAACCTACATATCTCGTCAACAGTTGTGAGGGCTTTCGACGTACACGCACCGTCTCGAGCCCGCCGTCCGCACTCGCCGACCGCGATCGACTCGGCGTCGAGTCCTTTATCCGCCCCAACGCCGACGACTACCTATGTCGATCGAAATCGGCGACTCGGTCACGATCGAGTATACGGCCCGGTTCGCCGACGGACCCGTGTTCGATACGACGGACGAACGGGTCGCCGAGGAGACGGGACTGGCCGAACAGCTCCCCGACCGCGAGTTCGAGCCGCTGAGCTTCGAGGTCGGCGACGGCGAGATCATCGAGGGGGTTACCGACGCGCTCGTCGGGATGGACGAGGGCGACGAAACGACGATCACGGTCCCGCCGGAGCAAGCCTACGGCGAGCGACGCGAGGACCGGGTCATCGAGCACAACACCGTCGAGTTCGACCAGATGCTCGAGTCGGAGGGGCGCTCCCTCGAGATGGGGACCCGGATCGAGACCAAAGACGGCAGCGTCGGCGAGGTTACACACATCGATCCGGAGATCGTCCGCATCGATTTCAACCACGAGCTGGCGGGCGAGACCCTCGAGTTCGACCTCGAGGTCCTCGAAGTCGACTGAGTCGCTCGAGGGCAACCACAGCAAAACGGCGAGCGAACCGGAGAGACGAGTCCGAGACTTCGGTGACCGCGCTCACGAGGACGCCGACCGGCCGACCCAGCGGGCAACCGCCACAACGCCCAGCACCGCCGTGCTGAGCGCCCCGTAGAACAGCGCCGGTCGGCGCTCGGGCACGGATTTGGCGAGAAACAGCGCGACGCTGAGCCCGTGGTAGACCGGGTTCAGCGTCTGGCCGTCGACGTCCTCGTACCGGACGTCGATTGGACGCTCGGTGATCTCGAGTTCGGAGTCCTGGGCGTCCATGATGAGCTCGCTCTCGACGCCCATCCCGCTGGTCTCGATCGAGAGCGTCTCGACGGCGTCCCGCGAGAACGCGCGGAACCCGCTCTGGGTGTCCGAGAGCTTCGTTCCGCTCGAGCCGAACGTGAGGTAGTCGAGCACCTGCTGGCCGAAGCGTCGGTACCCCGGCGTCTCGTCCTCGTCGGCCTCGAGGTATCGGCTGCCGATGACCATGTCGGCGCCCTCGTCCTCGACGGGCTCGACGACCGTCGGGATCTCCTCCGGGAGGTGTTGGCCGTCGCCGTCGAGGATCACGAGCGAGTCGTACTCGGTCGTTCGGACGTGCTCGAACAGCGTCCGCAACGCCGTCCCCTTCCCCTGGTTGTGGTCGTGCTCGAGCAGCGTCGCGTCGGTTTCGTCGACGATCTCGACGGTGTCGTCGCTGCTCCCGTCGTCGACGACGACGACCTCGGCCGCGAACTCGGCCGCCTGGTCGACGATGCGCTCGATACTGCCCGCCTCGTTGTACGCCGGAATCCCGATCAGACGGTCGGATTCGGCCGGCGACTCCGTGGTGACGGCCTCGGTGCTGAACGACGACGACGCGACGCTCCGACGGCGGCTCGCCTCGAGGTCGAGCCGCTCGCCGCTTCCCGTGACGATGAGCCCGTCACAGCCGTCGGTCTCGGCGGCCGAAACCAGCTTCGATCGCCGACCCTCGTCGTCGGCGGGTGAGTCGAGCACGGTGGCCCCCAGCTCCTCGAGGAGCGAAACGACGTCGTCCTCGAGGCCCGTGTCGAGAACGAAGACGGGGTAGTTACTGGCGCGCGCTCGGGAGACGGCCCGGAGTGAGACCTGGTCGTCGGGAAGCAGCCCGAGACCGAACTGTGCGTCTGAAAGTGTCGTCGGCGAGTCGTGTCGTGGCGTTATCATGAGATCCTCGAGGTCGGTTGTGCGTCGGCTGTCGGTAGTCAGAGTGAGTCGTCAGTAGCCGTCTGTGGGGCGTACGGCGGTCTCGTGAGAGTCGTGCGCTCGTCGGCTCGACTCCGGAGTGCTGTATCCGATCGGAACACGAGCCGGCTACTCGAAAATCCTGACTTTACTCGACTGGACACCGTCTATCGAAACGTGTTTTCTGTAGAATTGGTAAATAATTACTGCTTTAATTAATCAATGTTGCACCATATTTGTATTTCTCTGAACAAGCTTTTAGTATATTAGTACTATCAAAGGATATGATATAATTCACTGGTAAATGTAATTCTGGTAATCATATACCTCGCCGGCTACCACACCGAGGCGGTTTCCGGTCTCGCTCCCGTCGCGTGGGCGATCCGACCTCAACGCTGCGGTACGGGACCTCGATCGTGGACAAATCGAACCCGTACTCGTACTTGTGTGCGGTCGATAGCGCGTTTAGATCTTATACGGTGCTAAATATAATCATTGATAAGCATTATCATCCCGTTGGTGGCCCTACCAGACGGGCCTGCGGGCCCGACACAACTCATGCCAGAAGTACAATTCGAGGTGGACGTCGACGCGCCACCCGACGAACAGCCAGGAGCGAATCCGTTCAATCGCTGGCATCCGGAGCTCGAGCCCGTCGTCACGGTCGAGCCCGGGGAAGCCGTTCGACTCGAGTGTCTCGACTGGACGGGCGGACAGATACAGGACAACGACAACGCAAACGAGGTTCGGGACGTCGATCTCAACCAGGTCCACTATCTGAGCGGGCCCGTGGCGGTAACCGGAGCCGAGCCGGGCGACCTTCTCAAGACGACGCTGCTCGATATCGGGGTGTTGAACGATCGGTCGGAGTTCGGCTTCACCGGGATCTTCTCACAGCAAAACGGCGGAGGGTTTCTCACCGATCACTTCCCCGACGCCGCGAAGGCGATCTGGAACCTCGACGGAACGTACGTCTCCTCGCGACACATCCCGGACGTCCACTTCGAGGGGATGATCCACCCCGGCCTGATCGGCACCGCGCCGTCCCAGGAGCTGCTCGAGGAGTGGAACGAACGCGAGCAGGAACTGATCGAGAGACACGCCGAGGATCCCGAGTCGATCCGGAACCACCCGACCGGCGAGTCGGAACCCCCCGTCGCCTCGCCACCGACTCCCGACGGCGCGCTGCCCGGTGAGGCGACCGGCGAGGTTGCAGACCGGATCGCCGAGGAGGGGGCCAGAACGGTCCCGCCGCGGGAACACGGCGGCAACTGCGACATCAAGGATCTCTCGCTCGGCTCGACGATCTACTTCCCGGTGTTCGTCGAGGGCGCCAAGTTCGGTATCGGAGACATCCACGCCTCGCAGGGCGACGGCGAGATCACCTTCTGTGGCGCGATCGAGATGGCGGGGTACGTCGACGTGAAGTTCGAACTCGTCAAGGGCGGGATGAACAAGTTCGGGATCGACCACCCGATCTTCGAACCCGGACACCGGGGGCCGAACTTCTCCGACTACGTCGTGTTCGAGGGCTACTCCGTCACGGAGGACGGCGAGCAGCGGTACATGGACCCCCACGTCGCGTACCGGCGTGCGGCTCTCGAGGCGATCGAGTACCTGACGAAGTTCGGCTACACCCGCGAGCAGGCGTACATGATCCTGGGGACCGTTCCGATCGAGGGCAGACAGAGCGGGATCGTCGACATTCCCAACGCCTGTTCGACGATCGCCGTCCCGAAGAGCGTCTTCGAGTTCGACGTCAGTCCCGCCGCACTCGGCGAACACGACGACCGCGGACAGATCTCGATCACCGACGATCCGCTGGGCTGAGTCGACGGGATACCGACCTCGGACCGGCCGTTCAGTTCGAGTCGCGATCGAACGGGTCCAACAGGCGCTCCGCATCGACACTCTCGTGAACGGACGCGGTCAACGGCAGCAACTGCTCGCTATCGACGGGCTCGAGCTCCCGGTCCTCGCTCGCGGCCAGCGCGTGATACCGGTCCGCGCCGAGGAGCGCGATTCGCACGACGTCGTCCGTCGTGAACAGCTGCTCGCCGACGCGCTCGTTGAGATCGTCCCGGATATCGCGAAGTCGGTCGCGGGTCTGAACCGACATCGTCAGCGATACCTGAAACCGGTGTGGAACGTCCTCGTGGAACCGAGTCGCCGCGGCTGCGATTTCCTCGTCGTCCATGAGAGTGTGCCACCAGAGAGACGATCGTAAGTGTTCGGGGCCGAGAGAGTGGACACTCGGCTGCCCGCCGTCGACAACAACTCCCCGGTAGTATCGGTACCGCCAGCCCCGGACTCGAGAGGGGCCCACCGTAGCTTTTTGCCGGTCCTCGGTGAGAGGACAGCCCATGTCGACTGGTGACCGTCCGTACCGGGTGTTATCGCGAGGCAGCGGCCTCCAGCGGCTCGACGAGCGAGACGCACGGGCGGACAACATCGCGGCCGCGAGGGCGCTTTCGAACACGGTCGAGACGACGCTCGGTCCGAAGGGGCTGGACAAGTTCCTCGTGGGGTCGGACGGAACGGTCGTCGTGACCAACGACGGTGCGAGTATCGTCGACCGGGTGGCGATCACCCATCCGGCTGCGAACTCCCTCGCCGAGGTCGCAGCCCGACAGGACACGCGGGTCGGCGACGGAACGACGTCGGTGATCGTCCTGGCTGGCGCGCTGCTCGCGGCGGCCGAAACGCTGCTCGAGACGGGCCTACACCGGACGACCATCGCGCGGGGGTACGCCCTCGCCGCCGAGCGCGCCCGCGAGACGCTGCGCGAACTGACGATTCCGGTGGCTCCCGACGACGACGAGAAACTACACGCCGTCGCTCGAACGGCGATCACGGGGAAGCGGGGCGGCGACACCGGTGACGTCCTGGCACGGAAGGCGGTCGCTGCCGTCCGTGCGATCGAACGCGACGGGGCGGTCGACCTGCGACGGATCACGCTCGAGGCTGTTCCGGGCGGTTCCGACGCCGACTCGGAGCTCGTCGACGGGCTCGTCATCGACACGGAGTCGTCGTCGACGACCCCGGTGTCGCTCGAGCCGGCCCTTCCCGCCGTGTTCGAGGACGCGACGGTCGCACTCGTCGACGATCAGCTTACGATCGACACCGCGGCCGGACAGGGAGCGGTCAGCCTCGAGTCGCCGGCCGATCTCCGGGAGTTCAGACGGTACGAGCGGACGGTCTACGAGGGGTACGTCGACCGGCTCGTCGATGCAGCCGCGGACGTCGTCTTCTGCCAGCAGTCGGTCGACGACGCGGTTCGGTACTTGCTCACGAGGGCGGGGATCCTCGCCGTCGAGCGGACGCGCCGGGACGAACTCGAGAAGCTCGGTCGGGCGACGGGAGCGCGCCCGGTCGGCACGGTCGACGACCTGACGGCTGCAGATACCGGGACAGCACGGCAGGTCGAGCGTCGTGAGCTCGGCCCGACGAAACTGACGATCGTCGACGGCGGGACGGGCGTCGACCAGGTCTCGCTGCTCCTCCGGGGCGGGACACGGCAGGCTGCCGACGAGACGAAACGGGTCGTCGACGGCTGTTTGCATGTGCTCTCTCACGCCATCGAAGACGGCGTCGTCGTTCCCGGCGGCGGGGCGACGGAGATCGCACTCGCGGGCGCGATCCGCGAGTACGCCGCGACCGTTTCCGGCAGGGAGCAACTCGCTATCGAGTCGTTTGCCGACGCCCTTGAGACCGTCCCGCGGACGCTCGCCGCGTCGGCGGGACTGGATCCGATCGACGTCGTCGTCGAGCTGCGAGCCAGACACCACGACGGCGATCACGCGGCGGGGCTGCGTCTCGAGGAAGAGCCCGGACGGATCGGCGACGTGGTCGCCGGTGGGATTCTCGAGCCACTCGCAGTCACCGACCGGGCGATCGCCAGCGCGGCCGAAGCCGCAACCGTGCTGGTCCGCGTCGACGAAGTGGTCATGGCGACGCCCGAAGCGGACGACCACGACCACGCACCCGACCACGACCCGACGGACGTCGTCGAGAGCTCCGGTGGCTATCCCTGGGCGCTCGGTCACTGAGCGGTGGCCGCGCGAACCCCGGCGGCTCGGCTGGGATCGCTGTTCGGTCGCGTGTCGCTGTAAGCCACCGACCGGTCGCTGCCCTCTTCGCGCGAACCGTGGCCAGAATACTACTTCGGCCCCCGTACGGCCATCGTCGCCTACCTGTCCTGCGGGAAGTCCTGATCGTGGACGCGGTAGCCGTCGAACTCGCCCCATTCGATCTCGCGGGCGATCACGTCGTGAGTCTCGCGGTCGATCTCGACGATGTGACAGAGCGGATGCCCCGGAAGCGCGACCGGATTCTCCCTGAAGCCGACGAGCAGTCCTGTGAAGGGTGCCGGAACGGTCCGCTGCTCGAGCTCGAAGTGGTCGGTGATGGTACAGATCGGGTCCCCCTCGTGGACGAGCGGGTACGGTCCCCACTGCATCTCGACGAGTCCGCCGACGTCGGCGCGCAGCCACCGCTTCGTCGTCTCCGAATCTCCGATAACGTACCAGCTCGGGTGCGTGGGCTCTCGTTCCGGGAGAAGGTCGAACTCGGAGAGAACGTTCGCGACGCTCCGAACGGCGCGCTCGATGAGGTGCGGTTGGAACTGCTGAGCGCGCCCCATCTCGACCGTGATCGTCGGAACGCCGTCGTTCGTCGCCGTCGTCCGGATCGACCCCTTCGCACCCGTGCCGTACAGCACGACGTTCGCTCCGAACGCTTCCGCGAGGCGAGTGACCGTCGGGTCCTCGAGATCGGCGCGGACGTGGTACATCGTCGTCCGGTTTCGCGTGGAGGTGTGAAAGTCGATACCGAGATCGCAGGGTTCGATGAACCGGTCGTAGATCTGTTTGGCCATCCGGCTGGCCGTGTTTCCGTTCGCGAGACCGGGGAACGATCGGTTGAGATCGAGATCGTAGATCGGGACGTACCGCATCTGTGCCTTGTATCCCGGGACGTTCACGACGTGGACGCAAACGAGCGTCCCTCGTAGCTCGGCCGGGTCGTACTGCGTGGCGACCTCCTGGATCACCTTCACCCCGTTGAGCTCGTCGCCGTGGACCGCCGCCGTGAGGAAGAGCCGCGGCCCCTCGTGCTCGCCGTTGATAATCGTAACCGGAACGGCGACCGAATCGCCGAGGTACGTTTCGCCGACCTCGTATCGGAGATGGGCTTTCTCGCCGGGTTCGACGCAGCCGTCACCGTAGTCGAACGGGACACCGTTTGAGTCTGCCATAGAGAATACTCGGTACGTTGGACAAAAGCGACACCGGTCGGATAGGGACGACCACGTGCTCCCCGAACCCGGCCGACCGCGTATCGTCGGGGACGAACAGGATTCGAATCGACTGTATCCGGCGCCCGAAGGGCGGGGATCGGACCCCCATTGTGTTGGCTGTGCGCTCAACCGTCCTCGGCCGTTCGTTTCGATCGGATGACCCTTCGAAGCGAAACGGCCGAAGCCGACGACGATGTTGCAGAAACGCTCGAGAAAACGCCGCTCTCGTCCGGAGATCCGGTGACGGTCGCGGCCGCGCTGTCGGTCATGTACTCGTGGTACCTGTTCTACCTGAAAGAGGACAAGCGGGCGGGCCTGTTCGTCGGCCTCTGGGCACCGACGCTGCTCGGTGCCGCGGCGTACTTCCAGCAGAAGGAGCTGTACGCGAAACTCGAGAACGGTCTCACGTTCGCCTAACGCGGCTCCACGGCACCGATTCGGCGTTCGATACTGTCGTCGAGCGGTGGGCGCCGAGTCGGCAAAACGGATAGTACAAGTACCAGCCCCGGACTGGTCGGAGTAGATCCGATGGACGCCTCCGGGATCCGTCCCGAAACGCGGTTCACCGAGTACTGGAGCGAGCAGTACACCCTGCTGTCGATGTGTGTTGGGTCCTACTTCGCGGTTCGGTTCGCACAGGTCAGCATCAGCCCCGTCGTTCCACTCTTGCTCGAGTCGTTTGCCGTCTCTCGGGGAACGATCGGGCTCGCGCTGACTGGGATGTGGGTCGGGTACGCCCTCGCACAGTTGCCGAGTGGCGTCTTCGCCGACAGGTTCGGCGAACGACGGCTGATTCTCGCTGCGCTGGTGATCACGGTCGGTGCGACGCTCGGGGTGGCGGCTTCACCGAGTGTTCTCCTCTTCGGCGCGGCAACGGCTGCGTTAGGTGTCGGTGCCGGGACGTACTACAACCCGGCGACGGCGCTGTTGACCCGGGAGTTCGACGGGATCGGCGGCGTGATCGGGACGCATCGAATCGGCGGACAGCTCGCCGGCGTGATCGCGCCCGTCGTCACCGCAGCCGTCGCCGTCCGGTACGGCTGGCGACCGGCGCTCGGACTGGGGGCCGCCCTCTCCGTCGTCGTCGCCGCGGTCTTCCTCTGGAGGCGATCCTCGACTGCGCCGAGTCGCCCCGACGCGTCGCTCCGCGAGCTGTTCGCCTCGAAGACGCTCCTCGAGCTACTGGCGCGATCGCACGTCCGGAACACGACGGTCATGATGGCGCTCGTCGAGTTCGTCGGCCTGGCGGCGATGTCGTTTCTCCCCGTGTTGCTCGTCGAGCACTTCGAGCTGTCGCTCGGACGGGCGAACCTGCTTTTCGCTGTGTTCTTCGCGGTCTCCGCGATCAGTCAGCCGCTCGGCGGACGGCTGTCCGATCGGATCGGCCGCGACGCGACGATCGGGATTCAGATGACGGCTGGTGTGCTCGGCTACGGCGCCCTCGCCACCGGTGGGACACTGACCGTTGCGGTTCCGGCAGTCGTCCTCGCTGGAGTGGCGACGAGTGCCACGACGGTGGTCCAGTCTCGGATTCTCGACGAACTGAGCGAGACGAACCGCGGGACCGGGTTCGGACTGTTTCGAACGACGTACCTGCTGATCGGTGCAGCGGGGACGACGGTGGTCGGAGTCACTGCGGATGCGGCCGGATGGGCGGTGGCGGCCGGTCTGCTCGCAGCGCTTCTCGCCGCGGTCCTCGGTTTCGTCCTCTCCGTTCGATACGTCGACTCCGCCGCTCGTCGGTGACTCCGTCTTCTCCGAACCGCGAGTAGGGCGTTGCCCACGAAAACTATCCACCGGCGAGAGGGAGTTCGATACGTACGGTCGTTCGCAGTGGAAGAAACGTCGTGACGAACTCGACGACTGCTCGTCCTCGAACGTCTCCGGCTGCACGGTTCGTTCACGAACCCCCCTCGAGTCCGTCACTGGAGACCGATTACGTCGTGGGACTCGAAACGCGCACCTTCCGAACTGGCGTCGGGCAACGGGATTCAGCGACAACCGACCCCTCGAGCACGGAGCGGGCCTCGCCGTCGACTCGTGGCCGTTCAGATGTTGGTATCGTCCGTGTGATCCTCGGACCTGAGGCCGATCTGCCCCGGATGGAACTCGATGGTCGCGCCCTCGGGAACCCGCTCGGCGATGATCTCGTCGTCCTGGAGGAGGCGCACGACGTCGTCATCGGTCTGGTAGAAGGCGATCGTCTCGTCGGGGATCTCCGCAGCTTTCCTCAGTACCGCGATCGTCGTGTTCCTCCCCACCAGAACCTCTTCCCCGTTGACGATGACGGTCCGTGGCATACGACGTGTGAGGGCGCTGTCAAGTAAAACGTTTCTATTGCGTGTCACTATTCGAGAGTGGCCGAAACGGGTGCGGAGTCCGTGATGGCGGGCTCCGAAAGGGGGGTACGACGTGAGAACGACGGGAACGGTGTCAGAAGAAACAGTCGAACGTGAGAGCGACGAGAACGGTGTTAGATGTAGCCGTCGAACGGGATCTCGAGGAGCCAGCACACCAGATCCAGCGTCGGAGTTCACTGACTAGGCAGTTCGTCGGATCGACGCCGTCGACGGAACTTCCACCGGCCCGGCGACGTGCGTCGTCTCACTCTCCGCGAGACCGATTCGGCGTCGCCCCCTCGACGACCAGATCCAGCAACATCGCCTTCGGACTCGAGGGCGGGTACCGCGTATCGATCAGCTCGCGCGCCGTCTCGAGGTCGCCCCGGACCGCACACTGTCGGACGCGCCCCGCAGTTCGCAGGAAGTCCGACGAGTCGGCGTCGTCGATGTACTCGGTCGCCTCGGGGGCGGTCGGACTGAGCGCCTCCCCCCTGATCTCGTCGAACTCCTCCAGGAGCGGCTCGTAGTCGTCCTCGAGCTGGGCCAGCAGGTACTCCACGGCGAAGCGCTGGAACTCCGATTTGTTCGCGAACGCCCCCTCGTCGATGTGCTGCTGGACGATCTCGAGGACCTCCTCGGGGAACCGGACCGTCGATTTGACCATAGTGTCACACGTCGCGAACGAGTGGTATATCTTTGGGGGTGGTACGTCGGACGCGACCGACGGGGCGGCCGAACTCCGCCGCCGCGACCGTTTCCCGAACACTCGAGGGGCTCGTTCGCGAGGGAGAGCCACGAGGCGTCACACGAGCGTCTGACTGAGATTGATGGGCGTCCCGCGCGATGGAACCGTTATGACACCCTCCGCGAAACCGCCCGAACCGACCAGCCGCGACCGCCCGCGACCCGGTCCACGGAGGCGGTGATCCGATGCTGTCGACGCGACCCCGGACGCTGCTGTCGCGGGGAACGGACGTCGCGACCCGAAACCGGACCTGGCCGGCGTACGTACTCGCCGTCCTGATGCCCGGTGTGGGACACGTCTACGCCGGCCACTGGCGACGCGGCCTCGTCTGGGCCGTGCTGTGTGTCGCCGCCCTCGCGTTCCTCAGCACGGGTGCGATACTCGTCGAGCGTACGGCCGCGGAGCCGTTCCTCGTCACCGCGCTTCGCCTCGAGCACGCCGGCTTCGCGGACGTCGCCTTCCCGCTGGCCGTGCTCGTCCTCAACGTCGTCGATCTGTACGGGCTCGGCGGGCTCGAGGACGCCGCGGTCGACGCCTCGCTCACGAACCGAACGCGGTCGTAGCCCGATTGCGGGCGATCCGACGCGGACGAGCACGCGAACTCGTCCGTCGGTCCTCCCGTTCTCACCGAGAGAGTGTCTGACTGAGGTTCAAGTGTTCGGTCGGGGTGGGAACCGGTATGGTCCCCGCAGAACTCGGCGTCGAGATCGCACGACGGATCGCCGCCCGAGAGGGTATCGATGCGGCCGCACTGGATCCGCCCCTCCACGCGGTGATCGACGTCGACGCCCTCGAGTCCCTGGTTCATCCGCGACCGGACGAGCGCACCGACTTCACCGGCGTCGTCTCGTTTGCCTACGGCGACTACGCGGTCACCGTTGACGGGACGGGAGCCGTCTCGATCACTCCGACGGAAGAGGCGGATTCGGATCCCGGCGACGGCCCCGGTCGGCAGTTCGAGTACAACCCGCAGTAGGACACGCGGTCGTCCCACACCGTTCTCGCGGCTCACTCCTCGAGCCAGCACCGAACGATATCGTCCGGCCGTGAGACCGATCGGTGCTCGAGACCTCGGTACGCAGTACCTTGATATTTGTTCTCGATAACGATCGTTCGTTTTGGTTTCCACCAACTATTATTGCGAATATGTAAATAGCCCCGGACCCAAACGAGTGTATGAACGACGCCGAACCCCGAGAAGCCGTGACGGACGTGCCGGTCGACACCGCCGAACCCCCGCTTCACCTCCCTGGAACGCCGACGACCTCGTTCGCGAGGACGCTCGAGCGCCTGTACGGCTTCCTCTTCCGGTAAGCCACCCCTCCCTACTTCGCTCACCCCCAAGGATTCGCTCATTGAGGGAGGGGCTTTGATGTGGACTCCCGGCGATCAACTCTCGGCGGTTGACCGATAGCCGTCGCCGTTCAGCATCCCACCATTCACACGCACGTCTACTGGTGCGTCTGCGCTCCCCGACGTAGGCGAGGAACGCAGGCTGTGCTGTCGCTTTCGCATATACCGGAGTCCGACGTTTTTTGCGCCGTTGTAGTCTGCATTAATTTCGTACCCGCACTTCAGACACCGGAACTGCTCGCCGTTGCGGTTGTCTTCGTGGGTGAAGCCACAGTCGGTGTGGGAACACCGCTGGCTCGTATGGTCGGGGTCAACCTGTTCGACTGCCACCCCCCCGTTCTGGCGCTTTGTATTCGACGTACTCGACGAGTCGGCGGAACGCCCACACGTGATGCCACTCAGCATGCGGGAGTCGCTCCCGAATGTCCGTTAAATCCTCGAATACGATTACGTCGCAGTCGTAGTCGACGGCTTCGTCAACGATTTCGTTGGCGACTGTGTGGGTGTACTGTTTCCGCCACGTTTGCTCCCGCCGTCCGAGTCGAAGCACGGCGTTGTGCGCAGCTTGCGTCCCGCGCTGTTGCATCTCCGCACGTCGGTTTTCGAACTCTCGAATCCAGTGGTCGTACTCGTCACCGCTCCAGAACGTGGCTGTTGACGAGACTGCAAGGCTGTTGACCCCGAGGTCGATACCAAGGACGGTTTTGTGCTCGGTATCGTCCGAGCCCTCGGTTTCAACAGCCTCACCGGCTTCATCTACCTTCCGTGTTGTGACGTGGAAGTAGAACTCGTCGGTTGCTTGATCGTACTGGAGTGTGCTCGTCCGGAACTCGTAGTCGTCGGACAGGACGTACTCTTCGTATGGGGTTGGACTGCCTGCTGGCAGCTCAAAGTCACATTCGATGCGTCCATTCACCGTGGAGAGTGAGATTTTGTTGCGGTAGAAGGTGGCACTGCGCTTGTCGTACACCATACTCCATGAGGCGAACTCTGGTTTGTTCGTCCGTTTGCCCTTCTTCCAGCGGTCAACACCGCTATCGACGGCGTGAACGGCACGCCGGATGGCTTCTTGAACGAGGTTTGCGGTGAGGTCGGTTTCCTCGCGGAGACGGTCGTACAGCGCGTCTCTGGCTTTCACATTTGAGGTGATGCAGTCCTCGTAGTTGGTGTTGTCCCAGCAGTAATTACTGGCTTGGTTCGCGCAGTAGAGGAAGTGGTCGGCGGTTTTGTGGAGGGCATCGTGATACTCGGCGGGCACGACGAGCTTGACCGGCGCGGTACGCCTGACCTCCATAGTTCAGATGTGTTTCCGGTGGTGCTTAATAGATCGGGAGTCAGACGACTACAGTCTCGTAGTTTGTGTGGTGTCGGCTTCCTCCCCGGCCTACTCGCGTCGCGCTTCCGACTCAGCGTCGGAAGTCCCTCGCTCTCTCCTCACGGGCCGCAGGCCCGTTCGGATGGTCAGCGGGACCTTCGGTCCCGCACGACTTGAGGCCGAGGGCTCCGCCTCGAAACTGCTGACGATAACCGAGACCGACGAACAGTGCCGGTAGCGGACGACCCTGTAGTGCCGGTTCTCGAGTAGTCGCGACGCTGTGAGCGGACCTCCCGTGGCGACGCCGTCGACCAGTCCCCTAGCTACCTCATCGTCGCTCGAGTCCCCCCGTCCCGACGAACGAGCGCGATCCGCCGAGCGTCACCCGGCGTCACACTCGTCGCCGCCGTCGCACTCGAGCGCGCGGATCCGAACGGCGTCGCTCGTCACCGTAATCGTGTAGCCGGCGTACTCGAAGGAGACGTGGTCGGTCGCGGCCCTGTCGGTGAACGCGGCGTCTAACGCCTCCGGATCGATCGTTTCCGCGAGCGACGGGAGCTCCGGCGGGGGGCAGTCCTCCAGTACGGCGACGACCGTCCAGACGCCGCGGCTCGGGGATTCGCCGGGGGCCAACTGATACTCGTGTGTCGTCGTCGAGGGGGACCGATCGGCGTCGCTCATCAGAAGGGAATCTCCTCGAGGAAGTCCGCACTCTGTTCGTCGAGATGATCCAGGCGCGAGCCCAGCAGTTCACGAACCAGCATGACGAGGGCGTTGTCCTCGCCGGCGCCCGTGATCGCGGTCTCGTTTTGAATCCCGTGATCGTTGCGTTTGCTGAGCGTGCCGAGCATGATCGCCTCCCGGTCGGCGAAGAGCAGCCGGCCGACCTTCTCGCGCTCGGGCGACATGTTCATCCAGTCGCGCTGAGGTTCCCACAGCGTGACGCCGGGCACCTGTTCGCGAACCCGGTCCCGGATCGCCTGGGTCTGCGTGCCGACGTAGACGTCGACGCCGCGGTCGACCGCGTCCTGCAGACACTGGAGACAGGCCGCCTCGATGAGATCCTCGTCGGTGTACAGCAGGAACAGCTCGTCGTCGGCGTACTCACAGAGCGCACGGCAGTGCTCGATCACGTTCGCGCGCCCGTCGAGTCGCCAGATATCCTGTGAGGGTTCGGCGACCGAGAGGATCGCTCGCGGCGTCTCGGGGAGATGCAGATCGAACCACTCGGCGTCCTCGATGAGGGGGTGACCGCAGTAGCTGACGGCGCCGCTTCGAGCGTCGTACGAGGCGAGGCCGACCGCCGCGAGCTTCGGAAGGTGGACGTGATGGAGGGCCGCACAGCAGTCCTCGACCGGATCGGCGTCGACGGTCTCGACCGTCTCGGTCTCGGGTTCCCGTTCGACGACCGCGCGAGCGAGGGCGACCCGGGACAGCGCCGTGTCGTAGTCCGCGAGTACCGACAGGACGATGCGTCGCCGGCGGTGAACGAGTGCCTCGAGGACCTCGTCCCAGTCGACCCTGTCCGTTTCGACGATGCGCTCGAGCGTCGGGTTCTGCAGTGCCGGGTGAGTCGAGATCGCGACGGCGTTCGTCTCCCCGTCCCAGTCGATCAGTCCCGCCTCCTCGAGTACCGGAAGGTGCGTCTGCTGGAGGGAGACGCGCCACTCCGCCAGCTCTCCCTCGGTGACGTCGAGCAGTCGCTTCTCCGCGTCCGCGGCGGCGAGATGGATGGCTACCTCCTCGTCGGAGATCGGCTCGGTTCGGTTCCGGAGGAGTCCCAGGACGGCCCGGCGCCGTCCGTCGCGCAACGCGTGTAGCACATCGTTCGCTTGCTCGCCTCGCATTCTTATTGATAGGCTGTCGATTCGGCGAGTGATAAAACTCTCGGTAATAGCCATCTACTGGTCGACACCGGAGAGTCTGCGTTCCTGATGAGTTCACGGTTCCGACGAACGAGCGCGGCATCGATCGACGGGGACGGCAATACGCGCCCTCGCGTGAGCGACCCTCTCGGCTTCGGCGCCGTACCGTTCCGCCGCGACGGGTACTCGCGGTTCACACGGTCCGCTCAGTTGGGGTCGTCTCGACGGAACCGAAGCCCGATCCCGTCGGGGTCCGTCGTCTCGAACCCGTCGCCGTCCCGCACGCTCGAGGTCGCGTGCCCGGCTTCCTCGAGCCGCGTTCGAAGCGCGGCGAGCCCGTCCTCGTCGGGAACGACGAACTCGACGCGCTCGAGCCCGCGTCCCTTCGGCGGTGCCGACCGACGCCGCCAGACGTTCAGCCCCAGGTGGTGGTGGTAGCCGCCGGCGGCGACGAACAGCGCACCGTCGACCCGGTGTTTGAGCCCGAATCCGACGGTATCCACGTAAAACGCTCGAGCGAGAGACAGCGACGACACCTCGAGGTGGACGTGCCCGACGGTCGTCCCGCCCGGAACCCCGTCCCGGCCCCGTCCCGCGCTCCGAACGCCCTCGACGTCGAGCGGTTCCGTGCCGATGGCGACCGTGCCGTCGTCGGCGACGGGCCACTCCTCGCGCGGTCGATCGCGGTAGATCTCGATCCCGTTGCCCTCCGGATCCGAGAGGTACAGCGCCTCGCTGACGACGTGGTCGGCCGTCCCCTCGAGCCGCCAGCGCCGTTCGATCCGCTCGAGGGCGTCGCCAAGTGCCGCCCGTGACGGGACGAGCAACGCCGTGTGGAACAACCCCGTCTCGTCGTTTTCGCGGGGCCGCGCCTCCGACTCCCTCTGGAGCACGACGAGCGGGGTCTCGCCCGCGGCGAGCACCGCCCGATCGTCGCCGACCGCTCGGGCCTCGAGTCCGAGTACGTCCTCGTAGAACCGGGCGACTCGCTCGAGATCGCTCACCCGAAGCGAGACCCGCCCCATCCGCGTCGTCGCCGGCAACGTCCCCTGGGTAGTCATGAGACGACGTTGGCGGCCAGTGCGGGAGTCGGTTTCGGCCCGGAGAAACGACGACGGCGACAGCGTTCGCGGGGGATTTCCTCCCGGGAAGGCACGCCCGAACCGTTTTCGTGCCGACCCGTCACTGCACACTCGCGGTCGAAGCGTTTCCCGTCGGGACTGCGAACGGGAGCCGTGATGGACGCGAGGCGTCGGGTTCGACTCGCCGTCGAGCGGAATCGATCCGAGGGAGAGCACTTATCCTTACTGACCGTCTAGTCAGGATATGTCGCAGTCGACGTCCCGGAAGCGACCGTGGCTCGCAGCGCTCCTCGCAGCACTTGTCACCGGGCTGGGACACCTCTACCTCTGGCGGCTGCGGCGAGCCGTCGGCTGGCTCGCCGCGTCGATTCTCGTCACGTTCCTGCTCGTCGACCAGGCGGCCTTCGAGACCCTCGCCGGCGGAGACCTCGGGACCGACGCGCTGCTCGCCGTGTGGCCGATGTACGCCGTCGTCGCGCTCAGCGTCGTCGACGCGTACCTGATCGCCCGACGGCCAGCCACCGGTGGCGAGTCGCCCGCCTCGTCCGCCGGCGGCGAGGCGACCGTCCCGTCCGCCGACGAGGACGCTGCCCCCTCCTGTCCGCACTGCGGAAAGGAACTCGACCCCGAGCTCGAGTTCTGTCACTGGTGTACGACCCCACTCGAGGCGGGCGAGGACGGCGCGGAGGCGAACGACGACCCTCGCTGAGAGCCGCCCCTCGAGCGCCGTACCGGAACGGTCGTGACCCCGCCACACTGGCGGGCACAGAACTACATCCGCCCCCCTGCAACGGGAGGGCGTGAACGCGTTCGAGACCAACATCGCCGACGGCGTGCTCGACACCGAACACCGGATGCTCCGGGACGAGACCCGAACCTTCGTCGAAAACGAGGTTCGACCCGAGGCGCGCGAACGGGACTCCGACGGCGAGCACATGTCCGACGACCTCGTCCGCCAGCTCGGTGAGATGGGATTTTTCGGAATCCTCATCGACGAGGAGTACGACGGGCTCGGGCTGGATCTGAAGGCCTACGCCGTTCTCGCGGAGGAGCTGTCCCGCGGCTGGCTCAGCGTCGGGAGCATCATCGCCCGCGGGCAGAGCCTCGCCGGTGCGACCGAGGCCCAGAAGGAGCAGTGCCTCCCGAAGATGGCTCGCGGCGACCTGCTCAAGAGCATCGCGATCTCCGAAGCGGAGGCCGGCTCCGACGTCGCGAACATGCGCACCCGCGCCGAGAAAGACGGCGACGAGTACGTCCTGAACGGCCAGAAGATGTGGACCACGTTCGCGAAAGGCTCCGACTTCATCCTGACGTACGCCGTCACCGATCCCGACGCCGATCCGGCACACGCCGGAATCTCCGGGTTCATCGTCGAGAAACCCGCCGGAACCTTCGATCGGGACGGGTTGAGCGGGCAGCCGATCGACAAGATCGGCTACCACGGCTGGGACACGTGGACCGTGAACTTCGACGACGTGCGAGTCGGCGAGGACAAGCTCGTCGGCCGCGAGGAGGGCCAGGGCTTTTACCAGATCATGGAGTTCTTCGAGGAGGGCCGCGTCCACACCGCCGCGCGGGCCGTCGGCCTCGCTCGCGGCGCCCTCGAGGACGCGGTCTCGTACGCCAAGGAGCGCGAGCAGTTCGACCAGCCGATCGCGGAGTTCCAGGCGCTCCGATTCAAGCTCGCGGAGATGGCGACCCGAACCGAGGCGGCGAGGGCGCTGACGCTGCTCGTTGCGGAAGCGGTCGATCAGGGCGAGCGCGCCGACGCCCAGGCCGCGATGGCGAAGCTGTTCGCCACCGAGGTCGCCGAGGAGGTCACCAGCGACGGGATCCAGGTACACGGCGGCTACGGCTACACGACGGCGTTCGACGCGGAGCGATACTGGCGGGACGCCCGCCTCACGAAGATCTTCGAGGGAACGAACGAGATTCAAAAGCGCATCATCGCCGACCGATTGCTCTGAGCGCTCGCCCGGCACCGTTTCGGCGTCGACGACTCCGTTCGCCGACCGAGCGAATCGGGCACTCGAGATCGCTCGAGAGACGGCTGTTCGACGATCGAGGTCGATCGCTACGAACGTGGCTCAGAAGTCGACGTCGTCGAACTCGCCGCGCTCCTCGAGATCGCTCAACTCCTCGATTACCGTCATCGCGACGGCGTCGTCCGTCTCGGCGGGCCCGAAAAACACGATCACGTGTTCCTCGTCCGGCTCGGCGACCTCGACGGAGTTCTCGATCACCTGGTCGTCGAGTGCGTCCTCGTCCCCGTTATCGAGTTCGAGCGTCACTGTGTACTCGCCCGAGTCGGTCAACACGCCGTCGTACGTGGCCTGGGCGTCCTCGGTGTCGTCGTCGTCCGGAGCGAGAGCGAACCGATCCTCGAGGACGAGCGAGCCGTCGGGTCCTGCCACCTCGACCGACCCGGTGAGGTCCTGCTCCCCGCCGTTCAACACGTTGACGTCCTCGAGGGCCATCCCTGCAAGGAAGTCCACGGCAGACGAACAGCCGGCGACGGCGGTAGCCCCGACGGTAGCTCCGACGGCGAGATACCGACGGCGGCTCACGGAAGGCGTCGCGGGAGTCCTCGTTCCGGAGCGATCGAACGTCATTGTACGCAGCCACTCGAGTCGGAGTACAAGTGCTTTGTGCGGTGCGAACACGGTCCGTTCGGTCGTCACGCCGGTCGTCGAGCCGGCGATCGGAGTCGGACTCCGGCTAGCTTCCGATCGCGGGCGGACCTCTCAGGGAGTGAGTGCAGACGATAGTTTCAACGCCCCGCCTGAAATAGGTGGGACCGAGGGAACCTCGACGCGCGGTGGCACACGACGGGGTGTGTCAAAAACCGTCGCGTTCCCGCGCGATGACTCTCGGTCCCTATTAATAGTTATCGTTCAGTCGGCATAAGTTCCTTGATCGACTCGAGCACTGTTTCGTTCGACCGAGCCGACGAGGACGGCGATCGGACGGGGTAACCGGTACGACCGTAGCTCAGGCAGGTACTTCCTCGCGGTAGTCGACGCGTCGGCGCCAGCCGAACTCGAGCCAGACGACGCCGATCAGAAACACTCCCATGCCGACCGCGTCGATCGGCGTACCGCCGTGGCCGACGATTGCGATCGGAACGCCCGCCAGCGACGCGACGGGGAGTATCGGTGCGCCGGCTCGTCGAAGCTCGAGGGCCAGCGCTGCGACCGCGACGAGCATCCCGGCGACGCCGAGCAGCGCCAGCACGCCCACGACCGGGCTGGTGACGATCGCGTCGTAGGCCGCGACGGCACCGGCCTGTTCGGTTCCGGAGAGCGATCCCGTTCCGCGAACCACCAGCCCGGTGGCGATCCCGGCGATCGCCTCGAAGGCGGTGTAGAACACGACGTAGACGGCGACCCCGAACCGTCCGATCGTCGCCGTCCGTCCCGAGAACCCCGCCAGTAGCACGTACACGACGGCGCCGAGCAGCGCGAACAGCGGCAACAGGAGCAGGTGGACGGCCAGCCACGCGTCGGCGGCCGTCGCGACCGTCTCGTAGGCGCCGCCGTGGGGGTGTGCCCACAGGACCGCACCCAGCGCTGCCGGGGTCCCCGCGAGGAGGAGCCATCGACCGAGCAGACCCGCGATCCCCTCGCCCCGCGCCGATCGGACGCTCATCGATCCACCTCCTCGCTGTCGCGTGGCGGACGGGCTGTGATCATCGTGAGCCGCCCGAACTGCGCCGTCTCCCGTTCCTCGAGCACCAGCGCGGATCGCTCGAGAACCTCCAGGGGTTCCTGCGTGAGCCGACAGCCGCTGCGCTCGTAGTGGGCGTCCGCCCGGGACTCCTGGTAGCGCGCGATCAGGTCGACGTCGCTGGGGCCGTGCTCGAGCAGCCTCACCCGGCCGCCGGGACGACAGACCCGCGCCATCTCGTCTAGCGCTGCGACGGGGTCGGGGAACGTACACGTCGAAAACGACGAGACCACGGTATCGAAGCTGTCGTCGGCGAACGACAGCGTCTGGGCGTCCATCCGCTCGAGTCGCCCCTCCACGTCGACCCGGTCGAGGGTCTCCCACGCCCGGGCTAGCATTGCCTCGCTGATGTCGATCCCGACGTACTCGACCGAGTCGGGTAGATACCGAAGGTTCGTCCCCGTTCCGCAGGCGACCTCGAGGACGCGTCCCTCGAGATCTCCGAACTGCTGACGGCGGTGCCGCCCGGTGAACAGTCGATTCAGCCAGTCGAACCGGGCCGCCAGGTCGGCGTACTCCGCGTACGCCGCCTGGATGTCGGCGATCGTCATCCTCGGCGGCTCGTCGTCGCCTGCTCGGCGTCGTTCGTTCGTAGTGTGTGGTGGCATTCCGTTCACCCCTACGCGAACCGTCGCCACGACCCACCATAAGTATTATCGAGAATTTGATATAATACCAGGTGCGCTTCAAAACGATTCTTGAGCGTTGCGGGGCGTTCGCGGTCCAGATTCGGTCGAATCACCGTCGCAACGCGTTCGACGCCCCCAATCGCTCAATCGGATTTGTGTTCGGAAACGGGAATGACCCCTCGAGATCCGTTCCGCGCGGGCGAGAACTCGGGGGTGGGTCGTCGCCGGAATCGGCGAGCCGCGAGCGTCCGCGCTCACGACGACGACGTTCTCACGGACGGGAGCAGCGCGGGCGAACTCCCCCATGCACGTCGAACGCCCGACGCACCCGAGAGCTCAGTTTCGGACGGAGTGAAGGCTGTCGACGTCACACAGGATGTCGAACCGAGCGCCGTCCGAATCGTCGCCGAGCCGAACGTCCCAGCCGTGGGCGTCGGCGATCCGCTCGACGATCCGCAGCCCGAACCCGGTTCCGTCGTCGCTCGTCGAGTACCCGCCGGCGAACACGTCCTCGCGCCGGCTTTCGGGTATTCCCGGGCCGTCGTCCTCGAGGTAGAACCCCCGATCGGTCGTTCCGACGGTGACGGTCACGTCCTCGCCGCCGTGGTCGATGGCGTTCCGGAGCAGGTTCTCGAGGAGCTGCTGGAACCGGTCGTCGTCGGCCTCGACCGTCGCCGAGGCGAGGTCGTCGTCGTAGCGAAGCTCCGCTCGGTCGGTTCCGTCGGCAACGAGCTCCCAGGCGGCGTCGACGGCGTCGCGGAGCCGAACGGCGTCCCGGGAGCCGATGTCGCGTCCCTCGCGCGCCAGCCAGAGCACGTCCTCGGTGATCCGATCGATCCGATCGAGGGCGGTCTCGATCTCGTCGAGGTGCTCGCTGACACACTCCTCTCGAGCGAGCTCGAGCCGTCCCGTCGCGACGTTCAGCGGGTTTCGGAGGTCGTGACTCACGACGCCCGCGAACTCGTCGAGTCGGTCGCGCTGTCGTTGCAGCGCCTGCTCTCGTTCCGTCAGCTCGGTGATGTCCCGGCCCTCGGGGATGAGAAGCGTCACGGTCCCCCGTTCGTCGGTCAGCGGTCGCACGGAGAAGTCGACGATCGCCTCTCGATCGGCACCCTTGACCGGAAGCTTGTGCCGAACGAACTCGCCGTTCGCCGCCCGCTCGACGGCGTCGCGCGCTCGCTCCCGGGTCTCCTCGGAGTGCTGGAACCACGCCGTCTCCCACATCTTCTTCCCGACGACGTCGTCTCGCTCCAGCCCGCCGAACTCGAGTGCGGTCTCGTTTGCCTCGGCGAGCGTGCCGTCGGGCTCTAACAGCCCGGTGAACTGGTAGGTGTTCTCGAAAACCGCGCTGTAGCGTCGCTCCCGCCGCTTCTGTTCCGTAATATCGTGGAAGAGAACGGTGAGCCCGTTCTCCGACGGATAGATGTGTTCCCTGTACCACCGACCCCACGGTTCGAAGTACTCCTCGATCGTTCGGGGTTCGTTGGCAGCCTTTGCTTCCCGGTAATGGTCGTAAAACGGGGTCTCCGTCGCCTCGGAGAAGGTTTCCCACAGCGAGTTTCCGAGCAGTTCCTCGTCGGACCTCCCGAAGACGGCTTTCGCCCGTTCGTTAACGTACACGACCCGCCAGTCGTCGTCGAGCGCGAGGAACGCGTCGTCGATTCGCTCGAGGATCGCCAGCGGATCGTGGCTCGTAACCCGCTCGAACCGCCTCGCCGTCGACGCCGTCACCGTCTCGCCGATCCGGTTCGCCAGCGTGACGTACTGGTTCGTCCCCTCGTCCTTCCGGACGTACTCGGTCACGCCGGCCGAAATCGCCTCGCTGGCGATCGCCTCGTCGCCGTCGCCGGTAAACAGCACGAACGGGAGCTCCGGGAACTCCTCTCGAACCTTGGTCAGCAGTTCGAGCCCGTTTCCGTCGGGGAGGTCGTACTCCGAAACGACGCAGTCGATCGGTCCGGTCGAGAGTCGGGCCACCCCCTCCGCTATGCTCGGCGCCGTCTCGACTGCGAGCCGGTCGTCCTCGCCCTCGAGCGCGCTCGTGACCGTCTCCGTGGCGTCCGCCTCACTGTCGACGTACAGCACGTCGATCGTGTCGGAAAGCCCTCCCATCACGGATTGTACTATTCAGTAGTTTGCACGTGTAAATATAAATTTCTCGCCTCACAGAGGTCGCCGTCCTGCCGGCTAACCGCTGCTCGAGCCGAAGCTGCGGGCTGTGCTCACGGCGCTCCCGACGAATCGTCCTCGAGGGCGTACCCACACTGGAACACACGACGACTCGAGGGCGGCAGTCTCGTCGTCGTCCGGTTCGCCGCGGTCGGTAGCCACCTCTAAGGCGATTCGCGTGTGGTATGGCACCGATGATCGAAAACGAGGACGCCGCCGCGGCCTTCGGAATCCTGGCCGACACGACGCGGATCGCGATCCTGCGAGCGTTCGCGCGGGCGCTCGAGGGGGCCGACGTGGGCTCGAACGATCCCTTCCCCGCGCTCGCGTTCTCGGAGGTGTACGACCGGGTGGACGTGGACTCGACCTCCCAGCTGTCCTACCACCTCGAGCAGCTCGACGGCACCTACCTCCGGCGCACCGACGACGGCTGGACGTTCACGTTCGCCGGCGAATCGATCGTTCGGCTCGTCCTGTCGGGCGCCTACGCCGGCGACGTCGACTTCGATCCCGTCCCGGTCGACACCCCGTGTCCGATCTGCGACGCCGAGGCGCTGCGCGTGGTCGTCGAGGACCTTCTCCTGTTCTGGGCGTGTGAGGACTGCGAACGGCGGATGGGCGGGCTTCCCGTCACGCCCGCTCAGGTCCGGGGTCGCGATCCCGAGGGCGTCCTCTCGAGTGCGACCGCGCGGATGGTCACGCGGTACTGGCGCTTCCGGGAGAACGCCTGCCCCGACTGTGGCGGCGCCGTCGAACTCGAACTGCAGGAATCGGCCGCGTCCGTCGACGCCCTCGAGTGGACCGCGGTCGGGTGCTGCCGGCAGTGTCGGCGCTCGATCCACGGACCGCCCTCGATCTGGCTCGTCTCTCATCCCGCCTCGGTCGCGTTCCACTGGGACCGCGGAGTCGACGTCCGGACGTTCGGCTTCCGCGAACTCACCGGGCGCGTCACGGCCGGCCGATGGGGAACTAACCGCGTCGACGCCGGCGAGTACCGCGTCACCTATCGCCTCGAGGACGCCGAACTCCGGCTCACCGTCGACGAAACGCTCTCAGTCTCGAGCACTGCACGCGTTCGCACGGACCCGTCGGGCGATCCCGATTAGGGGTCCTCGATCTCGATCCGACCGCGCTTTTGCCACCCGGCGTGGATCTCGCAGACGTACTCGGCCATCTCCGCCGACGCCTCGAACTCGAGGGACTGAGTCGCCCCCTCCGTTTCCATCAGATCGGTCCCGTAGTCGCCGACGAGGTCGCCGCTCTCGTCCCAGATCTCGATGTTGTGAGGTTGGCCGTCCTCGTTCATCCAGCTGAGGACGTACTCCCGACCCGCCTCGAGCACGAGCGCCGGGTTCTTTTCGCCCGCGATCGGTTCCGGTTCGACCCCCTTCCATCCGGCGGTCGTGGCGCTCAGTACGATCTCCTCGACGTCGGTCCACGCGTCGCTTCCGTCGTGGGAGCCGCGTTCGTCGTCCCCGGCGTCGGCGTCCGGTCCCGACGTCTCGGTTTCGTCGTCGCCGCCTCCTTCGGTCGAGTCCTCGCCGTCGTCACTACCGCTATCGGGCGCCTCGGTCTGGCTCTCGTTGCCGTCGTCGGCTCGCCCGTTCTCGTCGCTCGTTTCGGTCCCACCGAGACAACCGGCGGCGAGAGCGGCCATCGCCGTTCCACCGGTGAGCCCCAGCGCCTGGCGTCGGGAACAGTCCACTGATTGTCTCATAACTTGAGTTTCAGTTTTCACTACTATAGATAACACGTAGATAACACGCAGTTAACAGGCTGCCAACCGCAGCGCGGACGCGTTTCGTAGACGAGTCGGAGCCGCGGGCTCGCGCGCTGCTCCCGTGTCGAACGGGCCGTTCCTCGCCCGTAGACGGCGAGCCGGGCGACGAACACGAACGCCCGAATCGGAACACCTTCCGTCGAGTCGCCGAACGATCCGGTATGCACGCCGATCGGATCGATCCGCAGGCGAAGGCGGCGCTCGAGCGCCAGAATCGGTTTTCGCTACCGCACAGCCGTCGCGGGCTGAAGCTCCTCCGGTACGTCACCCGCGCGACGATGTGGGTCGAGAACCGAAACCCGCCGCGGGTGGGACGAACGGTCGACAGGACGATTCCCGGACCCGCTGACGACCTCGACGCTCGGCTCTACCTACCCGAGGCGGACGGACCGTTCCCGACGATCGTGTTCTTTCACGGGGGCGGGTACGTGCTGGGGAGTATCGCCACGCACGACTGGCTGTGCCGCCAGCTCACGCGCGAGAGCGGCTGTGCTGTGCTCTCGATCGACTACCGACTCGCTCCCGAACACCCGTTTCCCGCGGCGGTCGAGGACGCTTATACCGCCGTCGAGTGGGTAGCCGCCAATCCGGGCGCGATCGCCGGCACCGGACGCCTCGCGGTCGCGGGTGACTCCGCCGGCGGGGCCCTCGCGGCCGTCTCCGCGCTTATGGCCGCCGAGCGCGACGGTCCCGAGATCGCCCATCAGGCGCTGCTCTATCCGAGCGTCGGGATCGAACCCGACCAGCCCTCGATGCGAGAACACGCGGGGATCGTACTCGAGGCAGAGGACATGAACTGGTTCCGGGAGTGTTACTACGAGAGCGACGTTCACGAGCGCAACCCCTACGCCGACCCGACGAACGCCGGCGACGTCTCCGGCGTCGCGCCGGCGACGGTCGTCACCGCGGGGTTCGACCCGCTTCGTGACGGCGGGAGGGCCTACGCCGAACAGCTCGTTCGCGACGGCGTCGACACGCGCTACGAGAACTACGAGGCGATGGTCCACGGGTTCATGACGATGCGCGACGTCGATCGCACTCGCGAGGCTATCGCCGACGTCGCCGCGGATCTCGCCGACGGGCTCCGAGCCGACTGACTGCGACGAGTTCGACCGTCACGGTGAGTGCCGTTCGCTTCGGCCGGCTCAGCAGGCCGGCGTCCCCGTCGGCACGACGATCGTCACCGGGTCGCTCCCGGTCGTCGCGTAGATCGCGTGTCCGCCGTCGATCGCCGCGTCGTACGCCGGCTGCGGGATCGTAACCGGCGCCCCCGGATACTGCTGGGCGCCGACGGTCTGCCACGACGACTGCAGGGCCGTCGAACAGTGCAGTTCGCCGCCGCCCTCTCGTAGCCAGTCCGCGGCCGGCTGGGACGACCCACCGGCTTCGTAGTAGTTTCCGGCGATCCTGGTGAGGTGATCGTCGCTCGTCCACTCGGCACCCAGCGTCGTCGTCGCGAACGTCGCGGCCGCGAACTCCTCGCTCGTCGTCGTCCCCTGGTAGGACAGCGCCTCGAGCCCGACGAACGCGATCGGGAGCGAGGCCAGCGCACACAGGCAGAGAACGACCGCGAGCGAGACGGCGACCGTTCGCCGCGCTCGAGGCGTCGTACGGCCGGCGAGATCGACGATTCCGATACCGGCGCTGACGACGACGGCGAGGTGGGCGAACGTCTGGCCGCGCTGGACGAAGATCTCGATGGCCGGATCGACGCCCCTGGTGAGCGAGAACCCGACCCAGACGAGCGGGGCGAGCAGCAACGCCAGGACGACCGCTCGAGGCCCGCGTGGGCCGGTCGCGTTCGGAACGCCCCAGCTTCCGAGCGCGGCGAGCACGACCAGCGGCGCGAGGAGGCCGAGCAACAGCGACGGCGGCGCCATCGTCCCCGGAAACACGCCCCAGACGGCGTCCGCGACCACGACCGCGAACCCGAACAGCAATCCGCCGCCGAGCGTCCCGCGAGTGACGGCCGGGGCCGCGGTCGACAGCCAGTACGCGAGCGCACACAGCAACACGATCCAGGCGACGAACAGCCCGTACTGCTCGACGGGTTCGCCCGTGTACGACGGGTCGACGATCCAGTAGTACGCGCCGACGTAGGCCCACACGACGACGAGAAGGGCCACACTGAGCGCCCGGCGACGCCAGGTTTCCAGTCCGGCCAGGACGCAGACGGCCGTCAGCGTCAGCGCGGCCACGATCGCGCTCAGGTGGTGCGTGATCGGGAGCACGAGCACGAACGCGCCCGTCACGACCCCCCAGCGCCGCCGCTCGGTTCGGAAGAAGCGGTACGCCGCGATCGCGACCAGCGGAACGAACAGGATGCCCAGGACCTCGTAGCTCACGGCCACCGTACGCCGGAGGAACACGCCCTCGAGTGCGAGGGTCGTCCCGGCCGCCAGCGACGCGACGGCGGTCACCGAGGGGTCGGTCCCGCGTCGGTCGGCGATCTGCCAGGTCAGCACCGCCGCGATCACCGACGGAACGGCGCCGACGAACGCGATGGTCGGCTGCGCGATCCACAGCGGTCCAACGGCCGTGACGAGCGCGACGATCGAGAGTAGGGTCGGAAACGTGTAGCCGTACGGCTCGACCGTTTCGACGAGCGAGCCGGCCGCGATACTGTCGCGGGCCTGGGCAGCGAACACGAATCCGTCCGGATTGAACGGGTACGGCGTCCACACCGTCGGCGCCATCCGAACCGCGAACGCGACCGCGAAGACGGTGAGGGTCACGACCGCGAGTCGCCGACGGACCATCCGACTGTACGCGGTCGCGGTACCGAGTTAACGATTCCGACTCCGGCTCCCATCCGTCTCCGAACGGTCGATAGCCGTATCCAGCTCTCAGCCGGCGCGGATCTAACCACTTTGCCGTTCGAACCGGTCGCACCGCTGGCAGGCTGCTCGCTTCTCCACACGATCCTCCTCCCGTTGGTCCCGATCCTGACTGTCGTGCTCGTGATGACCGTCGGGATCGCCGCTCACCAGGGTTCGGATCCGGGCTGGCCGGACTGGGTGTTGCTGGTGCCACTCGGCGCCGCGTACGTCGCCGTCGTCACCGGACTGTACTGGCGGTGGGACCGGTCGACCTGGCGGGCGGCTGCGGTCGTCCGTTCCCCGGCACCGCGGGAACTTGGCGTCGCGGTAGTGGCTACCGCCGTCGGGATCGCGATCGTCATCGTCGGGAACGTCGCCGCGACGACGGTCGGCCTCGACCCGCACGCTCGCGCTCCGGTGACGAGCACCGCCGGGATCACGGCGCTGGTTCTGACATCGATCGTGATCGCCCCAGTTGCCGAAGAGATCCTGTTCCGCGGGCTGGTTCTGGGCCACTTCCTCGCACGCGGGTACGGCGTTGTGACCGCGAGCCTCCTGTCGATCGCGCTGTTCGCGTTCGTTCACGTCTTCATGGCTGGCGCGGTTAGCATCGCCGTCACTGGGGCGCTCGGCGTCGTACTGACGGCGCTTCGGTTGTGGTACGACAGCCTCGTCGCCCCGTGGGTGATGCATCTACTCGTCAACGCCTGGGGACTCACGCTGACGATCGGGCTGATGCCGATTCCGTGGTGAGAGCTTACCCGTTAGTTAACGCCGGAGACGTCGCTCGAGCGCGCACGACCCAGGATCGACCGTTCGCCCTGACGACAGGTCTCCCCTCAGTTGAGATCGCGTCCGTCCGTCGATCGATCGACGTGACGGAGTGATCGCCCTCTCCCGGGAGCTGACGGCGCCTACGGGCCTGCCCTCGAGCTCGCGGCCGTACGCGAGCGACGATGAGGACATTGTTAAGACTGTTGTAGAGTAAGGGAATTTTACATACTTGGCCGATAGTAATGCGTCTGCTCCGGATCGAAGCGAGTATGGAAAACTGGAATCGGCGATCCGTGCTCGCAACCGGCGCGATCATCGCGGTCGGAACGGGTGTCGCGACGGCGAAGCCAAAGCGCACCGACGACCTGCCGACGGTGGCGGAGAGCGACGGCTGGTCGTCGGTCGGCGGCGGCCCCGGGAACGCCCGTCGCGCGGACGCGAACGCACTCGAGACGCCAGATACCGTCGCCTGGCGAAACGAGGGAGGTGGCGAACCCGCCGTCGTCGACGGAACCGTCTACCTCGCTGGTGACGAGATCCGCGCGCTTGACGCGGCGGACGGCTCGCTCGAGTGGGAGACGGAGATCGACGGGCAGAGTCAGAACGTGACCGTCGCGGACGACACCGTCTACGTCGGCGGCGAGGGACTGGTCGCGCTCGAGGCGGCGACCGGGAGCGAGGAGTGGTCGACGTCCGTCGGCGACGGCTCGGTGTCGGCACCGCTCGTCGCGTTCGGGACCGCGTACGTCCTTTCGGAGGGATCGTTGTACGCGTTCGATGCGACCGACGGCTCGCTTCGCTGGGAGCGCGAGTCCGTCGACGTCGACGACTACGACGGCGGGCCGATGGCGTTCCAGGCCCGCCAGAGCCAGGTCGTCGCGACGGACGACTCGGTCTGGGTGGCCCTCGAGGGTGCCGGGCAGGACGGGCTGGCCGAACTCGAGCCCGCGACGGGCGAGACGCGATGGAGCGGTCCCGTCGAGGCCGGTGCGGGCGATCTCGCCGCCGCCGACGGAACACTTCTCGTCCAGAACGACAGCCTCGAGAGCGTCTACACGTTCGACGCCGAGCGCCGAGAGACCGAGGAGAAGCTCACCGACGCCTACGTGCTGTCGATCGACGACGGCGTGGCGGTCACGCAGGGGCGGTACGATCTCCAGGCCGTTTCGCTCGACGACTCCGGGCGGACGACCGGGTGGACCCACAGCGGTTCGTACACGTACGGGCTCCCGGTGATCGTCGGTGACACCGTCGTCGTCACCCACTCGAGCCCGGATCCCGGAGCTGACGACGACGCGGTCCTCGGACTCGACCTCGAGGACGGCAGCGAGAGCTGGGCGTACGAGTTCGACGACGGCGAGCGCTGGACCGACGGCGCCGACGCCGGGTTCCTCGCCGTCGAGGACGGAACGGTTTACGCACAGCGGGGGCAGGAGCTCGTCGCGATCCGCCCGACCGGCTGGGAGGAGGGCGGCGACGAGGAGAAGAGCGACGAAACCGATGACGGAAGCGACGACGAGGAGTACGAACCGGGCGAGGACGACGGTAACGACTCCGAAGAGGACGAAGGCGTCGGCAACGAGTCCGACAGTAACCAGTCGGACGGCGACGAGAACGGTGGGCTCGGAAACGGCGACGATGGAACCGACGACGGGAACGGCGGCGACGCAAGCAACGAGACGAGCGGGGACGATGGCGACGACACCGACGGGATGCCCGGCTTTACCGCCGGTGCCGGGATCGCCGGCGGCGCGCTCGGCCTCGAGTGGCTGCGCCGACGTGCGGGCACCGAGACCGATCTCGAGGACTGATCCCGGAGTATCCGTCTCGGGCGCGGGGGTTCGCTAATCGGACGGGATCAGCTCGGCCGGTCGGAACGTGTTCGGCTCGGAGAGCGTCACGATCGTGTGTCCCGTCTCGGTGAAGTGATCGATCGTTTCGCGCGTTCGCTCCTCCTTCGGCTGTCTCTCTGCGCTTCGAATCTCCCAGCTACAGTTCAGACACCGCTTTTGCATTGTCCGCTGTAAGCGGGGCTATCGCAATCAGTTCTCGGGCTCCATTTGCAGGGTTGCCGACTCGGAGCGAACGTGGGAGCTCGATCCGCCGGCGGTTAGTCCGAAAGCGTCGAAGAAGGCGTGGGCTCTGCTTCCTCCGTCGTGACGTCGAGTTCCGAGGTGACCAGCGATCGGTACGCGCGGCGGAGTCGCTCGGAGAGCGCCTGGTGGGAGACCTCGAGCTCCTCGGAGAGCTCCTGCATCGAAACCTCTCGCGGGATCTCGAAGTAGCCGTGGTTCGCGGCCGCGACCAGGGTCTCGTACTGTCGCTCCGTGAGCCCGGCCTGCGAGCGATTACCGTCGTTGGTCTCGTAGAGGCGGATGATCGTCGGTTCGAGCTCGCGGTCCTCCAGTTCGTCGTAGATCGAACTCGCGTCGCTTCGATCCTGGACCCGAATATTGAGGACCCACGAGCCGTCGACGGCCGACGCGTCGAGGATGGTGCCGCCCTCCTCGAGGACCAGTTCGAAGAGATCGGTGGTCTCCGAACTGAACCGGACGTTGTACAGCCACTCCTCCTCGCTGCCGTTGACCAGTGCGTACTCCTCGATCGGCGAGGCCGCTTCGAGGCCTGCCTCGAGCTCCGACCGGGACGATCCGGAGAGCCACAGATCGTACCCGTTCGAGACGATAGCGGCCTCCGCTTCGCAGGTGAGCGACGGAACGGCGTCGAACAGTTCCGCCAGCCCGGTCCCGTCGCCCGAAATCTCGAGATTGACGATCGAGGTCATGAGTTGCTTCTACCAAGAGCGTGAACCGGCATAGTCCCGTTTCCAAACTAATTGGGAGCCGTAGTAGTGAATGTGTTATTATAGTATGAGTCTCATGCTGGGTATTTGAGAGGATCGGCACCGATGCTGACCCGGGCCCTCGTCCCGGGTTACACAGGTGACGTCCCGAGCCGTCTTGCGTTCGCTTTCGGTACGTCGTATGCTGTGAAGTAGCACATTCTGTGCAGAGTATGACAGCTGAGGGTTACGATGGGCGCTGATGACCGGGATTCAGTCGGTATCGGGATGACCGTGGCCGGCCGAACGAGCGCTCCCGCGTCAGGGGTGTCGCCGAATCGGATCTTCGGCTCGAGGACTGAGTCCCCGGCCTCCCGTTCGGTAGCGGGGGCCCGATGCGCCCCGTCACCGCGACTCCGTGCGGTCGTTCCGACCGTCGGATTGCCATCTACCGATAGCCCAGTTCGGCAGGAAGAAGACGGCTACTGCCGTCACGAGCAGGAAGCCTGCCACGAGGACTGTGAGCACGTTCCATCGAGTAACCTATCGATGGTTCAACACTTCTTTCGCTCGGACGAATCGACGAACACAGGTGGCGGCTGATCGGGAGTCCACCGCGGGTGGTTCGGTACGAAACGGGTACAGACGATACTGTTTAGCCCGACTGCGTACTCCGTTCCATCGAATGCGACAACCAACCGAGATACCGTTCGTACGGGGCGAGAGGGCAACCACCGTTAGACACGATCACGGGCTCGACGCGTTCGACGACGTTCCGGAACGGCCGGATCCGCGGACGGTTCGGGGTCGGGCCGTGCCGAGGGAGGTGCCGACATGAGCAGCGAACGAACCGTGACGATCGTCCCCGAGGCGGGACTGCACGCCCGTCCGGCCGCGAGGTTCGTCCAGACGGTCAACGAGCACGACTCGGACGTACAGATCGCGTACGGCGACGACGACCCGATCGCCGCGGGTAGCATGATCGCGGTGACGAGCCTCGGTGCCGAATCCGGCGAGGACGTCCGGCTCATCGCGGACGGCCCCGACGAGGAGGCGGCGCTGGACGCCCTCGAGCGCGTCCTGACTGCCCCCGAGGACGAACCCGCTGACGCTGAGGAGTGACGATGACCGAACGCACGCTCACGGGCACCGGTGCGACGCCGCGCTCGGGCGTCGGCACGGTCGTCTGGTACAGCCCGGACGCCGACCGTCCCAACCCCGACGAGGCGGACGTCGACCCCGAGGCCGAACGCCGACGGTTCGCGGACGCACGGGAGACCGCCCGGAGCGAACTCGAGGCCGAACGTGAGCGCACCGCCGAGCGCGTCGGCGAACAGGAAGCCGAGATTTTCGACGCGCACCTCCAGTTCCTCGCGGATCCGCAGATCGAGGACGGCGTCGAAGACGCGATCGCAGACGGGCTGCCTGCCGAGCACGCCGTCCAGCGAGCCTTCGCCGATCCGATCGAACAGTTCGAGGGGATGGGCGGACGCACGGCGGAGCGAGCCGACGACCTCCGGGACGTCCGCGATCGGCTCGTTCGGGTCCTCGCCGGCAGCGATCGGATCGATCTCGGCGAGCTACCCGAGGGGGCGGTCGTCCTCGCCGAGCGGCTTACGCCGAGCGACACCGCCCGGCTGGATCCCGACCGCGTCGCCGGGTTCGCCACCGTTACCGGAGGGCGAACGTCCCACGCCGCGATCTTCGCCCGGTCGCTCGCGCTCCCAGCTGTCGTCAGCGTTGGCGACGACCTCCACGACGTCGCCGAGGGCGCGACGGTCGTCGTCGACGGCGAGGCGGGCGAACTGGTCGTCGAGCCGAGGGACGAGCGCCGCGAGGCCGCACGCGCCACCCACGACGTCGAGATCCGCGAGAGGCCGGTGACGACCGCCGACGGTACCGAGATCGAGGTCGCCGCGAACGTCGGCCGACCCGCCGAACTCGAGGGGGCGAAGGCCCAGGGGGCCGACGGTGTCGGGCTCTACCGGACCGAGTTCCTCTTTCTCGACCGCGAGGCACCCCCCGACGAGGACGAGCAGTACGAGGCGTATCTCGAGGCGCTCGAGGCGTTCCCCGAGGGCCGCGTCGTCGTCCGCACCCTCGACGTCGGCGGCGACAAGCCGATCCCCTACCTCGAGCTGCCCGAAGAGGAGAACCCGTTCCTGGGCCAGCGCGGCATCCGGCGCTCGCTCGGCCCGGACGCCGACCTCTTCGAGACCCAGCTCCGGGCGCTGCTCCGGGCGGCCGCCGACGGGGAGGGGCAGCTGGCGGTCATGTTTCCTCTCGTCACGACGCCGGAGGAGCTGACCGACGCGCTCGAGACCGTGAGCGCGATCGCCGACGCGCTCGACGAGGAGGGTGTCGACTACGCGATCCCCGAGCTCGGCGTCATGATCGAAACGCCCGGGGCCGTCTTTACTGCCCCCGAACTCGCCGACCAAGTCGACTTCTTCAGCATCGGGACGAACGACCTCACCCAGTACGTCATGGCTGCAGCGCGCGAGAACGAGCGCGTCGCCGAGCTCCGGGAGCCGCGCCACCCCGCCGTGTTGCGAGCCATCGCCCGAACTGTCGAGGCGGCCCACGAGCACGGCGCCTGGATCGGCATGTGCGGGGAGATGGCCGGGGATCCCGAGCTGACCGACCTCCTCGTCGGACTGGGTCTCGACGAACTCAGCATGAGCGCGGTCACCGTTCCGGAGGTCAAAGCCGCCGTCCAGGCTGTCGACGCCGAGGACGCGGCCGAGCGCGCGTCGGGCGCGCTCGAGGCGGCAACCTGCGCACAGGCTATCGAACGCATCGAATCCGAAGCCGCGGATCGGTGAGTCCCGTCCGATCGGTATCGCACGCCCCTGGCCGCTCCTCGGTGGGTCGCGGATCGATTTTCGATCGCCGCCTCTCGTTTTCGAAGACCGCCCTCCGGTCCCGGAAAGCGACGTGTCGTCCCTTCGCCCGTACCGGTTTGTCGCGTCGGCCGAATCCTCAGCTAAATAATAAAATATGGCCTGAAAGTATTTGTAGGCTACATAACATGGGGGCGTATGAGCGATTGGAGCCGGCGATCGGTACTGACGGCGGTTGCGGCGCTCCCGGCGGGGACGGTCGCCTCCGCAGGAGCCGTCGGCGGTGATCGGGACGAGGCGCTCCCGGATCCCGATATCGAGGCGACCCCGGATCTGGTCGGGGGCTGGCCGTCACACCGCGGCGACGCCGGACACGCCCGGTACGTCGCGGACGGCCCCGTGTTCGAGGGCGGGACGCTCGAGGCGAACTGGTCGATCGACCACCACGACGAGATCGCCGTCGCGGACGGGACCGTGTACGCGACGATCGACGACGGCGTCGTCGCGCTCGACGCGGCGGATGGGGCGCTCGTCTGGGAGAACCCCGACGTCGCGGCGACCGCCCCCTCGGTCGACGGCGAGCGGGTGTTCCTCACCGGAACGGAGGTCGTCGCGCTGGACCGATCGAACGGTCGCGTCCGCTGGCGAACGGACTTCGGGACGGACGAGGCGGCCGCCTGGCAGACGGTCGCGTACGGCGGCGTCTACGTCGTCGTCAACGGGGTGCTGTACGCGCTCGAGCCCGAGGACGGCTCGGTCCGGTGGGACGTCGCCTCGATAGACGAGGACGGCGACGAGAGTGGGTTCGTCGCCGGAACCGCGGCAGCGAACGGCGTCGTGTACGCCGCGACCGAGAGGACGATGCTCGCGTACGATCCCGACACCGGCGAGGAGGTCTGGCGCCGCGAGTCCGATGGCTCCGCTCGCGGCCCGACGATCCAGGGGAACGCGACCGCCGTCATCTCCGCGGGCGGTGTAGACGGAGATCGACGGCACTACGACGCACAGACGGGCGCCGTCCTCGGGACGGCGTCCGGAGCTTCGGGCGAGGTCGCGATGGGCGAGTCGGTAGCCGTTACCCGGACGGACGACGCGTACCGCGGTCGCTCGCTCGAGGACGGCGAGACCGAGTGGATCCTCGAGGCGACGACCACCCACGGACGGGCCGCCGTCGCCGGTGAGACGGTCTACGCCGTTGTCGGCGACGACGACGGTCGACGGCTCGTCGCGCTGGACGAACGGGACGGCAGCGAACGGTGGTCGGTCGACGGGAGCGAGGGGCCGCTCGGACCGATTCGGGCGATCACCGAGGACGCGATCTACGTCGCCAGCGACGGCGCCCTCGTCGCGCTTCGGGACCGGTCCGGGACGGACGACGGTGACGACGGCGACCGGGACGACGACGGGAGCGATAGCCGAGACGACAGCAGTAGCGAGAGCGACGGATCCGACCGAACTGACGACGACGGCAGCGAGGACGACAGCAGTAGCGAGGACGACGGATCCAATCGAACCGGTGACGACGGCACTGAAGACGAGAGCGAGGGCGACGGGAGCGACCGGGATCGGGACGACGGAACCGACCGCCGATCCGACGGCGGGGAGACGGACAGTGACGACGCAGATGGGGACGAGATGGACAGCACCGACGAAGGTGCAAGCGAGGAGCCAGACGGAACCGGTGACGGGGCGGCAGATGCGGACGACGAGCGATCCGGGGACAACGAAACCGAGGACGACACTGAAACCGTCGACGACGGCACCGACGACGCGACTACCGAGAGCGAGGCCGAACCGGAGTCGACCGACGAGCCCGAGGGCGCCACCGATGACGTCCTCGAGTCCGACGATGACGACACGGACGACGCAGCCGACGCCGAGTCCGACGACGCGGATGGCGACGCCGCCGACCTCGAGGACGGCCCCGAGGGAATGCCGGGATTCACTGCGGGTGCCGGAATCGCCGGCGGCGCGCTCGGCCTCGAGTGGCTCCGCCGCCGTGCGAACGCCGAAGGAGAGTCCGAGGACTGACCGTCCTGGCTCGAGCGGTTTCCGGGACCGAACCGTCGAGGAACCGTCGACGGGGCTCCCTCTCGAGTTCAACGCGTTCCGGACACGACGGCAAACGGGGCGAGACGGGTCGAACGTGGTAGTTCGGAAACTGGTCGCTCCTCAAGACTCTTGTCGGTGTGCGGACGAACGGCGCGTGATGAGTGAGTCGCCGCTCCGGCGGGGGTATCGGACGTTCCGACGTGACGGACTGCGGTGGCTGTCGGTCCGCGGGCTCGGCTACGCGGTGTTCGGACGGGAGGCCTGTCCCGAATCGGTCCGCTGGCGACTCGGACGCCGGTACTACAGGCGGGCGATGACGTTCGACACGGACGAGTACGCCGCACCGCTCGATCCGTTCGGGATCGCGTCCGTCGACCCGTCACGAATCACGCACACGACGATACGCGAGTACCCGCCCTGGGATGGCAAGGAGCGCCTGTTCGGTGCCGTTCGCGACGGCGACTGGGACCGTCCCGATCCGGACACAAAGCTCCCCCGCGTACGATCCCGAGCCGGCCTTCGAGGAGCTCTGTGCGCGTCTCGAGGATGAGATCGCACCCGTCGTCCTGACCGCGTCCTGCTCGAGCGACGCCGAGCTGTTCCGCCCGATCGCCGAGCGCCACGGCTACCCGCTGATCGGGCCCCACACCCCGGTTCGACAGGCGATCGACGTCCTCTCGCAGACCGACCTCTACGTCAGCGGGCGGTGGCATCCGAGCATCTACGCGCTCGTCGGCGGGACGCCGATCGTCACGTTGACGGCGAACACTCACAAAACGATGGGGGTGATCGAACAGGTCGGTCTCGACGCGCCGACGTTCGATGCCCTCGAACTCCACGAACACGTCGAGTCGATCGTCGAACTCGCGGGCTCGTACGCCGAGGAGGGAGAGGATCGTCGCGAGGAACTCGCCGAGCGCAGCCGCGAACTCGCCGACGTCGCGCGGCGAAACGTCCGTTACGTCGAGTAGCCCAGCCCGAATCGGCGTTTCAGCACGTTCTTCACTCCCTCCGGAAGCACCCGGGCGCCGACGCCCTTCGCGTGCCGAACGCCCCGTTCGACCGCTTCCTCCCGCTCGGTCGTCCGCTCGAAGCGCTCGAAGTACCGCCGTTCGTACTGGCGGTCGGGCATGACGTGTCCCGGCCCCTCGTACCACGGCGAGTGTTCGTACCGCGGGATCTCGGCGAGGTCGGAGTCCGGATCGGTCGTGTGAATGCCGCGCTCGTCGAACCCGACGTTCGAGACGAGGTTTTTCGAGGGAACCACCGAGAGCCCGTTGTTGACCGTGATCGCGAAGCGCCAGGGTTTGCTCCAGGCGACGGAGTTGCCCTCGTACCGTTTCTGGAACCGCTCGTACCGGTAGGCGAACTGCTCGTCGTCGCAGATGACGTCCCGAACGCGGTCCCTGACCTCCGGGTCGGTCCACTTCTGCATCTCTTGGTCGTACGCTCTCCAGGCGCGCCGCCAGGTCGCCCACCCCCACACGCCCTGGTAGGTGACGAAGTGGTAGTCCTGGCGGTCGTCCTTCCAGCTCTCGAGGCGGTTCGTCCCGTTGACCGACATGATCCGCTCGTCGTCCCGGTAGCGCTCGAGCATCGCCTCGCAGAACGCGAAAAACGAATCGTTGGGCACGCAGTCGTCCTCGAGGACGATCGCCTCCCGTTCGCGTCCGAACACCCAGTCGAGCCCCTTGGCGATGCTCGAGACGCCGTGGTTGCGATCGCGGTACCGGCGGTGGAGCTCGCAGGGCCAGTCGATCCCCTCCTCGACGACGGCGCGCGCGGCCCGACAGCGCTCGGCGTCCTCGGCGTCGACCGGCCCGTCGGCGACGACGTAGACCGTTTCGGGTTCGACCGCCGCGAGCCGTTCGACCACTTGTGCAGTCGTATCCGGTCGGTTGTAGAGCAACAGGACGACGGGTGTCTCACAGCTGGTCACCGTTCGTCCCCGGAGTTCGCGTCGGCCCCGCTTCCGCCGTTCGGACACTCGTCGTTCATTGGTACTGGACATACAGTAAGACCGTAACTAAACGGTTATCATGAACGACGGTCGCGAGGGAGTTCCGCGTGGCCCCGACCACTCCGTTCGGTTCAGTACGGCAGCGAAAGCCGCTCTGGCTCCGAAATGCTCGACTTTACCATGGCGAACCCGATCCTGTCCGTTAGCACCGAGAGATCGACCCGCGGATCGGCGCTGATCTCGTTCCACGCCTCGTCCATCCCCGACGAGTAGCCGTTCACGTCGTCGAAGACGACGGTGGCGTTCTCGTTCGCGACGTCGTACAGCGCATCGAAGTACTCGAGCGTCGCGTCCTTCTGGTGGTGGCCGTCGAGGAACGCTGGACTCGAATCAAGAGACACACGCACGAGGAGAGATGAACGATGACGAACAACGGTAGCGGGGCCGAACGGGACGAGTCGACCCTCGAGCAGAACACTCGCTGGCGGCAGGTTACACAGCGACACTACGATCCCGCTCGAGACGGCGAGCTCACGACGGCGATCGTGTTCGCCGTCGCAGAAGCCGAGGACGTCTCCCCGAACGAGGTGACGTCACCGCCGCTGTACGAGTCGGTCGACGTGGCGGCCATCGAGAACGCGTTCTTCGGGTCCAATCCGGAGGACGGACCCCGACGGGGAACGGGAGTCGTCGAGTTTCGCTACGCGGACTACCTCGTGAAGGTCAGGAGCGACAGCTGGATCCAGATCTGCGAGCCGGCCGAGATCGACCTTTCGTAAGCGCGTCGGAGTTCCTCGCGTCAGGCGACGCGTGGGTCGGACGCCGACCTCAGGCGGTCGAGGCCACGCTGATATCGCCGTCGCCGGTAACCGTGACGGTGTAGCCGCAGTACTGGAAGGAGATCGTCCGAAGCGCTCCATCGTAGCTCCCGGCGACGAGGTCGTTCAGCGCATCGGTGTCGATCACGTCGTAGAGCGGTGGGAGGTCGACGGGGTCCGTATCCGAGACGTCCGCGACCGTGTAGACCACGTCCGTCGTGAGCTCCCGTTTCGTCGTGCGTTCCGCCGTGGTGCACCCATCGGAGATCCGTGCCTCAGTCATTGCACTCCCTTCCACCGTCCGCACTGATATTACTTGACCATGATGTTGAACCGTCGGCGACGGTAACTGCTTACTACTGTCCCCACTCCACTCTCGTCCGCAGCGAGGAACCCAGTAGGATACTCCGACCGCGTCTCCCACCGGCTCAGTGGGGGAGACCCCTTCCACGAAGCGCTCGAAGGTCGGGATGCGCTTCGGCGGTGGCCTCTCCATCGGCGACGCGATCCCCGTGGGCCATCCAGTCGGGGTGTCGAGTCAGGAACAACACCGGGACATGGCTCACGCCGAGCAACGAGGCGACCGTGAAGCGGTGTTTACCACACACCAGAAACAGTTCGCCGTCCCGACCGACGTCGACGGCGATCTCGCCGCGCAGCCAGGCCAGAACCGTCAGCCGTCCCTCCCGCTCGAGCCAGTCGTCCTCGACGGTCGTATCGGCGTCGAGGAAGGCGAGAATCTCGCTCTCGGAATCGGCGGCCCGGACGCCGGCGTTTCGGGCCGCGTACGAACTCTGGATCTCGGATTCGGTGACCAGAGTAAGCAGGTTCGGGCGCGAGTCCCGTCAAGCAGATAGGAGTGGGACACTCCGAATCAACGTCCCCAGAAATCGAAGATTTCTGGTGTACGAACGAATCGCTTCGCGATTCGTTAACGCCTGTGAAGACTGCGCTCCCTGTGGATACGTTCGTATCTACAACGCCTGTCGTTGAAACAGGAAGCCCTTCCCTCAAGCGCGAGCCGTCAGGCGAGCGGTAGGGTAGGGTAGTTCACGACTGGTACGAAACAGAGACGCGATCCGACTCCTCACCGTCCGATTCCGGTGAACGCTCGCTGCGATCGGTCGCCGTCGCGGCAATGAGTGTCAGGAGATAGTACTGGTGATTGGCGCTGTACGCACCGCTCGACCAGGTGATGCGCTGTACAGCTTCGCTCGAGAAGTGCTCACCGAGTGCGGACGGGTCGCTCGTCGCCTCGACGAGGGCGAGTGGTGGACTGTCGGCACCCGTTGTACCCTTCCCTAGTAACCCGAAGACACGGTCTTTGAGTTCGGGATGTCCGGAGATCCAATCGTATCCGAGCTTCTTGAAGCGGTAGGTCAGGGAGTTCGGCGGCGCCCCGAAGTCGACGTAGTCGATCTCGAGCGTGACCGGAGAAAGCTCGGCAAGGAACTTCTGGTAGAGATCGGTGCCCTGTTTCTGCTCGGGCGGACACGCCATCGCTTGCGTAAAGAACGGAAGCGAGTAGAACGGAGTCGTCGACCAGAGATAGTACCGGGTCCGGTCTTCGCCGTGGTTGAGCGCGTTGATTCCGCGCTCACGAACGAGGAAGTGGACGTATTTCGCCTCGAGGGTCGACTCGGGGTACGAGTGGAACCGTTCCTGAACCGAACTGAGAAGCGTGTCTCGGTCGACGTTGACGATCTCGGTCACCTCCTCGAGGGAAAACACTTCCTGAGACTCGACGATCGTCCTCACGAGGTCGTTCATCGAGTCGACGTCCTTCGACGGTGTGAGGTCGGGGAGAGCCTTGTCCCCGCCATCACCGGTTACGAAGGCAGCTGACGGGTGATCCGACGATACTTGATCGGCGAAGTCGAGACCGAGCGACATCCCCAGGTTGTTCATTCCCTGGCACATTTCGAGCAGCCGCTCGCGGTGATAGTCGGTCCTGTCGGCGACGTAGGACTGCCAGGGAACGTCGAGTGCGTTCGCGACCTGTCTGGCGACGTCGACCTCGGCGGTGTTGCCGCCGTCCTTCCGTGCCGACGTCGCCGCCAGTAGCGTTCCATCAGTGTGTGTATAGCCCGCGATGACCGCTCGGGAATCGAGTCCGCCGCTCAGGGAAACGACCGTCTCGTCGACAACGCTGGCACGGTTTTCACAGGCTTGAACGAACTCGTCTCGGAGAGCTCGAGCGTTTTCGTCGACTGACTGATTCGCGTTCGGATGGCGGTCGAACCGGAACTCGTGGGTCGAGTCGATCGTTCCGCTGTCGATCTCGAGAACCGATCCCGGCGGCAGTTGCTCGACCTCGTCGAACAGGGTTCGAGTACCGAGCGGATACCCGAACAACAGCATCTGTCCGAGCGCAACTTCGTCTGGTGTCAGATCGTCGCCGTGGTCCCGGGCCAGTTGGCGAACGAACTTGAGTTCGCGCGTGACGACCGTCGTTCCGTCGATGGTCGCACGGTACGTTGGGAGGCGACCGAACGCGTCGTTCAAGGCCCACATCGTTCCGTCAGCTCGGTCGACGATTACTAACAGAAAGTCGCCGTCTCGCTCGGCGACCCACTCTTCGAGCGCCGCGTGTCGTCCCTCTGCGACCAAGCTAGCCGCGTCCGTTACCGCCGCTTCGATATCCGCAGTCCCGTAGAGATGACCCTCGAGCACGATCGTGTAGTCGTCGGTCTCGAAGACCGCTGTCGGATACTCCTCGTACCCGGTGTGTGCGACGATTCGATCGCCGTCCTCGATAGCGTACTGCCGCGTATATCGCTCATCGAAACAGACCGATTGGAGAGCATCGTCGACAGCGTCGGGATCGTCTACCTCCTGGGCGACTGTGACTCCTGGCATACACTGTGTTCGTCGAATACGGCGGATTATTATACAGCAGATAAACGACTGGCTGGACGCTCGTGCAGCGCTCGTGACTCATCTTTTGTGATGGTTTTATAGCTAACTCGGTATTAAACGGTAGCTTATATGATTTAAATATAGCTACTACTGTATGCGGTGAGAAAGTCAGCTTGGACTACGTGTAGAACCACGCCTTCGGCGTACCGTGTTCCTCGATCGACTACACGTCGCTGTCAGCGTCGTACTCGAGGTAGTTCGTGAGGCGGCGAGCAGCATCTCGGGGCTCGTATCCTCGAGGTTTCACTTCCTGATCGCTGTCCTCGCAAATTCCGTCGAGGATGCCGGTAACGAGACGAGTGTGGCAAGCACGGGATCTATATAGGTCTCCGATAACACCTGAGACAGACATGTCGGGTTGGAGGCGGCGGTCCGTACTGGCGGCGGGAGCAGCGATTTCGACCGGGACCGCCATCACGACGACGGAGAGCGGCGTCGCGGAAACCGACGGAAGGGACGGGTCGTCAACCGGGGAGCCCGCGGGCTGGTCTTCCTACCGGGGCACGGCGGGAAACACCGCGTACGTTCCGTCCGAGGGCTCGTTCCCCGAGCCGGAAGCGGTCGCGTGGGAGTACGACGAGAGCGGCCGGGCCGCGATCGTCGACGGGACGGTCTACCTTCGAACGGGAGGGGCGGTCCACGCGCTCGAGGATGCCGACGGATCCGTACTGTGGGAAAGCGAGGAGATCGATGCCGATGGCACGCCGGCGGTCGTCGGCGATAGCGTCGTCGTCGGCGGAGCGGAACTGAGCGCGCTCGAGGCGGACACCGGCGAGGTGCGCTGGAGCGAGACGTTCGACGACACAGCGAACGACCACGAACCGGCGGTGACGAGCCCGACCGTCGCCGACGGAACGGTCTACGTCGTCGCCGAGGAGTCGCTGTTCGCGTTCGACCTGGCTGACGGCTCGGTGCGCTGGAGCCGGGAGACGGTCGAACTCGAGGACGGCGAGGCCGAGACGGAGCCGCAGACCGAAACCGCCTCGTTTGGGTCCGCGCCCGTGGCCGTCGCAAACGGGCTCGTGTACGCGGTCGCCGACGAACCGGGATTCGCCGCCTTCGACGTCGGTGACGGCCAGACCGCGTGGACTCACTGGCGAGACGACTATCGCGGACTCTCGTTTTCCGGGATCGCGGCGACCGACGAACGAGTGTACGTCAGCGGAAGTCCGGAAGACGACTTTCCGATCGTCGATGCGGCGACCGGTGAGCGACTTGACGCGGTTCCGAACGTGTTCACGCCCGCTGTGACCGCCGAAGCGCGGGTCGCCGCTAGCCCCGACGCGCTTCGAGTCCGCAACTACGAGCGGGGCGAAGACTGGGAACAGGTCGGCGGGACAGCCGGCTGGCGGAACCCGTCGATCGTCGGGGAGACGATCGTCGTTCCGTACTACCCAGGGTACAACGAGCGCGCAGTGTACGGACTCGACCTCGCGGACGGCAGCGAACGGTGGGAGTTCACCCACTCGGTCGTCGACGAAGGCGGGCCGTCCCAGTGGTACGCCATCGCCGGAGACACGATCTACACGACTGGCGAGAACGGACTCGTCGCGATCCGACAGGAGGAGGCGGAAGGAACTGACGAGGAGGACGACGCCAACGATGAGGACGAGGGAGGCGAAAACGACGGTGAGGACGACGAGAGCGACGGCGGTGACCAGCACGCCGACGACGAGCAGGAATCGAGTGAAACGGACGGGGACGACCAGGAGAGTGACGAAGCGGGCAACGACGACGAGACGGGCGACGATACGGACGGCGAGCCTGCAGACGAGGACGAATCCGACGGGGGTGAGAGCGACGGGACCGGCGAGTACGAGCCGGCCGAAGACGACGGCAACGTGACCGACGACTCCGCAAGCGGTGAAGCCGACGACGCTGCGGACGACGATGTCACCGATACCGACGTCGACGAGAATGACGCTCATGGGAACGAAACCGACGACAGCGACACTGGAGGCGATGACGGGACGACCGATACGAACGATGCCGACGAGCGGACGGACGGCGTATCCGACGATACCGACCCCGAACCGGAGGACGACGACGCCGAGGCAACGCCCGGGTTCACGACGGGCGCCGGGATCGCCGGCGGCGTGCTCGGCCTCGAGTGGCTGCGTCGCCGCGCGACCGCCGAGGACGATCTCGAGGGGTAGCTCGTTTCTCGACCGGGTCGGCCCCCTTCCCGAACGGGGGTCTTCCGAACCTAATTGTTATCGGACGACACTATGTCTGACGAAAGTATTTACGGTAGAGTGTCCGACTGTCAATCGGCAGATCGGTACTACGGGTGGGATGCCTGTTCCTATCGTCGCGTCCCGACACTCGAGAGTCGTGGTGGGCTCGCTCGAGGTCGGTTCGCTACGGACCGGTCGAGGATTCCGATCTCGGTCGGTTTCACACACCCACGTCTGTTACTCGATCGCTGCGATTGCACCGAACACTGGACCGATATTTCGGGACGCCCCCTCACAGCTTCGTAGACGAAGCTCGGATCGAACAGCGACGCTTCGAGGCGGACCCGGCAGCGACTACGCATCAACCGACGATCGGTGACGGAACCCTCCAGTTCTGTTCACCTTATAATCGCCAGAAAGTATTTATCGAACCGCTCCGGAGTCGACACTGGCCGACGGAATACGCTCGACAGCCATAGTACGCGAACTCCGACCCGGCCATCAGCCCTTTTCGACGACGCTACACCTCGACAGCTTCGAGCAGCGACTCGAGATCGTCGGTCTCGTCCGTTCGATCCAACCGATCGACGACGTCGTTGTCGTCGTCCCGGCAAATTCGCCGAAGGAGGAGTTTCGTCTCTCGAATTTCGACGACGTAGCTTACCTCGTCGGTGCCGTCGAGAACGTCGAAGAGCGATTCGTGGTACACTACGGCATCGACCGTCCCCCACGTCCAGTCCGGGTCGTATCGCCATCCCGTCGGAAGATCGGCAGTGACGATTCGTTCCCCGATCCCACCCCCCTGATCTGAATCTGAGCTACCTATTATTGATTATTGCATTCGTCGGATACTACATAAATGGTTCATACTAACGCGGGAGTTCTCGGCACCCGTGTCGGAATCGTCGCAGTTCACCCCGCGTCGCGTTCGTTTCGAGCGCGACGGTCACCCCGAACCTCCCTCCACGGTATAACATCAGTACAGAAAGTATTTATTCCATATTATTGTACAAAGGATTAGCCGGAGGGTCCCGCCGCTGACGCTCTGTCGTTCGCATGCATCTCCGGCTACCCACCCCCAACCACCTCTCGGGTTTTCGAACGCTCGTATACGGACGCGTCTCCGTCCACTCACCACCGGCACAGCAACGACGCAACTCGCCCGAGAAACGCATTCGATGGCGGATACTCGTTCAGTCGCCGGATCTCGAGTCTCGTTCCGGAGTCGAGACATCCGCGACCTCGTTCCGAAGCCGAAACCTTCGCGAGTTCTAGCTCGTATCTCCTCAAAAACACCTTCGTAGACCGATGTGCCACCGAGTCGAAGGCCCCGTTCCGGTACGTCGCTACTGATCGAGAACGTCGCCGCGAAGTTGGTAGGCTCGAACCTCGCCGCAGTTCTGTGCGCCGAACGTGATCGTCTCGGTGTCGCCGGCCTCGAGCTCGATCTCGGTGTTTTCGGATTGTTCGCCGCGGTCGCCCCGGAAACCGACCCAGACGAAGCCCGTAATCTCGCTGTCCGTCTCGTTGTACACTTCGACCTCGACCTGACAGTTCTGCCCGTCGAACGTGTGGGACCGGATCGAAAAGACGTTGTCAGTTCCACCCTCCATGCTGACGTGTCCGTCGATGTCGTTGTCGGCGTCGCGGTCGATCGCCTCGTAGCCGTGAAGTTCGAACCCGTAGTGGGTCGCCTCGTCGCAACCCTCCAGTACGGCGGTTAGCTCGTGACTCGAGTCGTTCCCGTCGAGTTCGTACTCGTTGTTTCGCGACTCCGAGATGATCTCGTCACCGTAGTAGACGACGAAATCGTACTGAATTTCGGCGGTTTCGCCGTCGGGTCGGGTGATTCTCGCGGTCAGTTCACAGCCGTCTTCGGCCTCGAACTCCGCAACCTCGAGCGGACTGTCGTTGGCGATTTCGTCCTCGTAGTCATCCGGATCGAGCTCGTCCTCGCCCTCGTCTTGTCCGTCCTCGTCGTCGCTCTCGTCTTCCTCGTCATCGTCGTCACCATCATCGCTATCGTCCTCATCGTCGTCTACACTATCGTCGTCCCCGTCGTCGCTGTCGTCGTCGTCAGCCTCCTCGCCCTCGAACTCCTCGTCGTCGTCGGTTTCCTCGCTGTCGTACTCGTCGTCGGTTTCGTCCCCGGCGTCGTCGGTCTCGTTCCCGTCCTCGTCGTCCTCGTCTTCCCCGTCGTCCTCGTCGTCGGTCTCGTTACCGACGTCGTCACTTTCGTCGGTGTCCGTCGAGTTGTCTTCGTCCGCTACCCCATCATCCTCGGGCGCGTCGTCGTCGTTCTCGTCGTTGTCGCTACAGCCGGCCACCACGGCTGCTGCACCCGTTGCACCAATTAGGAACTTTCTCCGATCCATGAAAACAATACATACTCGCAGATAAAAAATATA
>NZ_JARUKV010000028.1 GCF_029688865.1 Natronococcus sp. A-GB7 | reverse complement strand
GCTTTCGACGCTCGCATACAGTTTTATTGAATTAGATATATCGAGGGCATACTTGTCCTCTGGAAGTTCCATTTTGCTGGTTGGACTCGATTCTGCTATCATTTGCCCAGTCGTATTATAAACGTATATCGGATTTTTTGTTGGAAGAGTGAGTTTCTTCGCTGTTATTTCGATTGCGTTTTCTATTGGATACGGTATCGATGTCTCCTCAACCCTCATGGGATCTACCGACTCGTCCGTCGTGAGCAGATATTGGTTCCGCTCGATCGGATCGATAACCCTTATTCCGTCTTCCATTGATTCAAATATCGGGTTCATTGGCGTTAGAGAGTGCAGATTTCGGCAGTTACCTTGTTATATATCCAACACGGCATTATGTATTATGTATCCTACACGCGACCCTTATTTATATTGATTTGACTTTTTAGAACTTCAAAATACAGAATGGATCTATGATTTCTTTGTAGGTTATATTAAAATAAATTCATTACGTGCCGGCACAATGGTCTGTATGTACCATGACGGACCTGACCCACTACCTGAAGAAGCACCCACGAATGATCGGCGTCCTGTTCACGATGCTACTGGCCATTTCGCAGGTCGGTACTGTCGCAGCAAACAACTCAACCTACACTGGCCCCTAACTACCACAACGAACTGATCGTCACGTCGCCACTCCAGTAAACCCTTCCGCCGACTATTACTGGAAACTGTCCTTGGTTAAAAAATTCCTCGAGTTGTGACTCTTCTATGTGCATCTGGCCGGTTTCTCCAGGCACGACATAGTAGCTGTCAATTGGACCTAGATGTGGAGTACTTATAGATCCTTTTTTTGCTTGGATAGAGTTATACATCTTTATATTCACTAAGTACTTTCCGTTCTGCTTCTCTATACTACAGACATTAGGTGCTTCAAGATCAGACTGGGCAATCGTGGTTTTGCCGTCGCCCACCATGTAATACTGCTGACCGACTAACGTTTCGTTCTGAGCGATATCTAGCGCGCCATATAACGGAAATCCCTGATTTAGAAGTTTTGCGATAGCATTCCCTACCTCAACCGCTCCACTATTAACAACATTGCCGTGTGTCACGATTCCGCCGATACTTCCTGCCTCAATCAGATGTAGTCCTTGCGTATGTGACTGGCATCCATTTAGAAAAAATGCTTTTATATTTGAATTCTTTATCTCTGACCCGTCCACCTTGCCATTATCACATTGAAATCCGCCTGTGTCGATATGTCCAATATAATGTAAAAAATCACTCTTTGTCATCAGCACATCTTTAAATTCGCTTGTGGATATGTTGTGATGAAACGTGACATCGAACGGTAGTTCGTCTCGATTACCATAGGTATCGTTGACAAATTCGGACTCCTCACTCATGCTATTGTCATTACAGATGACCTCAATATCAATTGGATCATCATGAGGAGTTCTACCGATGCTATTTTTAAAGGCTTCCAATGGCGCTGTGCTGTCAATATCCCCACCATTCGAACTATTCCACAGCTGTCGTATTAGTGGAGATGCTGAAATATCCCTCTGAGTTGATTCTGGTTCCGTATTACGGACCGGTTCCGTATTTCGGGTGCGGCCGCTTCGAGTAAAGTCGGAGATCGTTTGCGCTTCCTCTGAAACAGTCGGTGGCTGCTTTTCCACTTCGTTTATTTTGACTGCCGCGAGATCATTAGCTATGAACGGCAGAAATTCAGTTATTTGTGGACTCGGTCCGACATGTGTTTCGAATCGCCAGTTAGGAATTGCTGGTTCCAACTCAGAAAACGGAACCCTAAGATAGTTTTGAATTTGCTCCATTAACGGCTGTTCGTATAAATTTTGTATACTATGATTGAATAGTGGCTCTACCTGTTCTCGTTTCTGAAGCGGAAGTGGCGTCATACCTTCTGTTCTCACCACTGTATCAAGAAAGAAAATTTGCTTGAGGATTCGTTCGACCGTTTCTTCGAATCCTTCCGGCCCGTCGAGAGTGTGAGTGTATCCTTCGTCAGTTATTAGACGAGGTTCGGTTCTTGGCACGACTTTTGCTCCCAAATAGTACACCAGCGGGGAAACGACGAAGATTCGTTCGAGCTTTTTTGGAACTCCGATTTTGATACCGGTGTCCGGAACCGTTAGTCGATCAGGTACGTCCAGTTCGTCCCCTAATTCCACTGCAGGTGGGTGTCCGCGTAGGGTTGGATATGAGCGCTCTGCAGTCGTTGTCTTCAATGCTGAGCCAAACGCTGATACGGTACGCATCACGTCGGTTGGTGCTGCTGTAGTCGTAATTGTTTGTGAAGGACGAGTGTGATAGGAACGTGCGCCGAATGTTACCGGCGAGGGACTGTCTAGTGTAATATGTGTTCGTTCTGGATCAGAGTATATCTGGAGAGAACTATCGACGCGGGCATATACCTTCATAGAAACCGAGATGTCGAGAGTATACTCTCCCTCCGGCAAAAACGTCTGCTCGTCCGGTTTCACTTCGGCGACCATCGCCCCAGTTTCGTCGCGGACGTAGACGTGATGAGTCGTCGGTAGCGTGATCGTATCGGTCGTGATCCGAACCGCCGAGTCAACTGGATACTGTATTTCGTCGCAGTCGGCAGGTTCGAGCGACACTGGATCGTGGGTCGTCAGCCGGTACCGGTGGCGTTCGATCCGATCGATAATCTCGAGTCCGTCGGCCGTCGGCTCGAACGTCGGTTTCATCCGAGAACCGGCCCCGTGGCTTCGTCTCGAGCATCGGCCATCGGGGACAGTGCGTCTCCAGCCGACATGCTCTCGTTACAGCTGTCGCGTCGAAATCCAGCCCGAGCACAGCGATTCGTCCTTGAGCGACCACCGCTCCTGACAGACGCCGTTGTGCGCCCGAAGCTCGACGACGACGTCGAAAAGCGGCGTGAGAACCGGGACGACCTCGTTCTCCCGATCGACCGGGAGCCGGTAGTGGATCATGCCGTCGGATCGTCTCACCCGCCCGTTAGTGAGGTGGATAAACCGAAACACGCGTTCCGTGCCGTACGTCTCGAGCAGCGGGAGCAGCGAGTCGACACCGATCCGAAGCTCGGAGGGTTCGAGCCCGTTCGCGGCGGTTTCGAGCGACTCGATCGCACTCGAGATCCCGATCCCGAGGTCGGCGAGCGTCTCGGTGGTCGTTACGGGAACGCCGACCGACGGCGTCGGCGCGTGACCGCTGGAGGCGGCGCTAGCGCTTCGAACGTCGATCTCGTGTCGGACGATGCGGTGGCTGTCCGAGGGCGTCTCGTCGACGAGTGACTCGATCGGTGCGCTCTCACCGGTCGTCGACACCAGAATCCGTCGACGTGGACGGTCCGTGGCGTGTCCGAGCAGTCGGCGGCAGGTCTCGGCCTGCTGGCTCGCCCGGGTCGACCCGACGACGAGGACGCTCGCTCCGCGGCGTTTCAGCCGCGCCAGTTCCTCGATAAACGCGTCGTCCGGTCCACGGGCATCTGTCTCGGAGAGCATTGCCAGTATGTTCCATACTAATGAGGTGTAAAACATTAAACGTTCGGGTAGCTGACGACGGGGAGCTAGGCTTCACTCGCCGACTCCCCCTCGCCGACGTACGCCCGCGTCGCGTCGACGAGGACCTGTCGGTAGCTGCTCGAGTCGGGATCCCTGGTCAGCTCGCGGAACCGACGCTTGAACGCCTGGAACGGCACGTCGGGGGCATCCACTGCGGCGACGTGGGCGAGATCGTACAGGCGGTGATCCGGCTCGACGAGGTCGTGTCGCTCCGCAAGCGCCAGGGCAAACGCCGCGTTGACGGCCGTGATCTCGGGATCGGCGCTCGCCGAGAGCCTCGTTCGGCCGCTCTGTGGCGTGTTTCGGGGTCGGTCGACGACCGCCGCCGCGAGACTCGACTCGAGAAACGAGAGGAGCTTCTCGCCGGGGCCGACCGAGAGCGTGATGTCGTCGGCGTAGATATCCTTCATGTGGTTTGCGATCTGGTAGCAATGAGAGAGCTTGCGGCGCTCGACGCTTTTCCCGGCCAGTGCGAGGTACAGCACCTCCTCGGTCGACTGGGTGTGAGAGGGGTGGCTCTGTTCGTATCTGGCCATGTGGGCGAACTCGTGGAGGGCGAGCTCGCGGGCCATCGCGCTCGAGGCGGCCTGTCGGGAGATGTTCAGGACGTGTCGGTCGTCGTAGTGACCGGCCCAGGTCCGAACGTCGGGGTCGTCGCGTAGCTCGACGTCGACCGGCAGCGAGAGGTCGTACTCGGTCTCGAACAGGTCCCGGGCTCCGAGAAAAGGGGCGGTCGGCCCCGAGCCGTTGACGCGGATATCCATGTGTGGCCGTATCACGGGCCGTGACTGTATGGCTCTTACGCCCGTCGTCGATCCTCACCGCGGTCCGCTATCGAACAGGGGGATTACTGTGTGCTATTCACTCACGCAAATTAGTCTTTCGTCGCTCCAGAGCACGATACGCGCCGAATCCCCCCGACGACGAAACACTACCCTTTTGACCCCGCTACCGGTATTGGGGGGTATATGGGCCGACGCAAGAAGATCGTCCAAGAGTGTGAACGGCTGATGGACGAACCGGAGAACATCCGGAACATCGCCATCGCCGCTCACGTCGATCACGGAAAAACGACCCTCTCCGACAACCTTCTCGCTGGCGCGGGCATGATCTCCGACGAGACTGCCGGCGAGCAGCTCGCGATGGACACCGAGGAGGACGAGCAGGAACGTGGGATCACTATCGACGCAGCAAACGTTTCGATGACCCACGAGTACGAGGGAACGAATCACCTCATCAACCTCATCGACACGCCGGGTCACGTCGACTTCGGTGGCGACGTCACCCGTGCGATGCGCGCCGTCGACGGTGCGCTGGTCGTCGTCGACGCCGTCGAGGGTGCCATGCCCCAGACCGAGACGGTTCTGCGCCAGGCGCTGCGCGAGGGCGTCAAGCCGACCCTATTCATCAACAAGGTCGACCGCCTCATCTCCGAGCTCCAGGAGGGACCAGAGGAGATGCAGCGCCGACTCGTTTCGGTCATCAACGACGTCAACGAACTCATCCGCGGGATGACCGAGGATATGGACGACATCGACGACTGGACCGTCTCCGTCGAGGACGGCACGGTCGGCTTCGGCTCCGCGCTGTACAAGTGGGGCGTTTCGATGCCGTCGATGCAGCGCACCGGGATGGACTTCGGCGACATCATGGAACTCGAGCGCGGCGACGAGCGCCAGGAGCTCCACGAGCGAACGCCGCTGTCGGACGTCGTGCTCGACATGGTCTGTGAGCACTTCCCGAACCCCGTCGACGCCCAGCCCCGTCGTATCCCGCGCATCTGGCGCGGCGACGACGAAACCGAGCTCGCGGAAGGGATGCGTCTCGTCGACGAGACCGGCGAGGTCGTCTTCATGGTCACCGACATCGGGATGGACCCCCACGCGGGCGAGATCGCCTCCGGTCGCGTCTTCTCGGGCTCCCTCGAGAAGGGCCAGGAGCTGTACGTCTCCGGGACCGCCGGCAAGAACCGTATCCAGTCGGTCGGCATCTACATGGGTGGCGAGCGCGAGGAAGTCGAGCGCGTTCCCGCCGGGAACATCGCTGCCGTCACCGGTCTCAAGGACGCCATTGCCGGTTCGACGGTTTCCTCGATCGAGATGACGCCCTTCGAGTCGATCGAGCACATCTCCGAGCCGGTCATCACGAAGGCCGTCGAGGCCCAGAACATGGACGACCTGCCGAAGCTCATCGAGACGCTGCGACAGGTCTCCAAGGAGGACCCGACGATCCAGATCGAGATCAACGAGGACACCGGCGAGCACCTGATCTCCGGACAGGGTGAGCTCCACCTCGAGGTCATCACTCAGCGTATCGAGAAGAACCAGGGGATCCCGGTCATCACCGGCGAACCGATCGTCGTCTACCGCGAGCAGCCCCAGCAGGCGAGCGACGAGATCGAAGGCATCTCGCCGAACCGCCACAACCGCTTCTACGTCTCTATCGAGCCGATGTCGAACGAACTCGTCGAGGCGATCCAGCTCGGCGAGGCGTCGATGGATATGCCCGAACAGGAGCGCCGTGAAGCCCTGCAGGACGCAGGCATGGAGAAAGACGACTCCCAGGAAGTCGAGCACATCCACGGGACGAACATCCTCATCGACGACACGAAGGGTATCCAGCACCTGAACGAGACGATGGAACTCGTGATCGAGGGATTCGAGGACGCCCTCAACAACGGTCCGCTCGCAAACGAGCCGGTGCAGGGGACGCTCATCCGGCTGCACGACGCCAGGCTCCACGAGGACACTATCCACCGCGGTCCGGCGCAGGTCATCCCGGCGACCCGAAACGCGCTCCACAAGGCGCTGATCGACGGGAAGATCAAGCTGCTCGAGCCGATGCAGGACGCCCGTATCGACGTGCCAAACGACCACATGGGTGCCGCGTCCGGCGAGATCCAGGGTCGTCGTGGCCGCGTCGACGACATGTACCAGGAAGGCGATCTGATGGTCGTCGAGGGGATCGCCCCTGTCGGCGAGATGATCGGCTTCGCGAGCGACATCCGCTCCGCGACCGAGGGTCGTGCCTCCTGGAACACCGAGAACGCCGGCTTCGAGGTCATGTCCGACTCGCTCCAGCGCGAGAAGATCATGGAGATCCGCGAGCGCAAGGGCATGAAGCTCGAGCTGCCCGAGATCATCGACTACATCTAAGGCCGATTCGGTTCGCACGAGGTGTGAACCGCTCGTCTCTCTCTCTGTGCGGTTCTTCCGTTCTTCCCGATCCTGACTCTCGCTACCGCTTCTCGACTTCTCAACCGCCCGGCCCAACTCGAGACGGTGTCTTCTTGCTCCCGCTCGCTTCGGAGTCCCTGTCAGTGAAGGTTTGTAACACCAACAATCAAACACGCTACATGAACCGACTTCGGGCCACCCTCCGCCGAATCGAGATCAGGCGTCGAGACCTCGTTTCGACCGCGCTCGGCGTTCCACCGATCGTCCTTCTGATCCGTCAGACGAGTTCGATCGAGTGGCTCTGGATCGGGGTTGGTGGGGTGGTAGTGCTTACCTGTGGCTGGGTCTTTGCGTTCTCGAGGGGCGGCCTCGCTGCGTGGAGCTGGTTTACCCACCTGTCGCCGACCGGTCGCGGACTCGTGATCTGCGGCTGGGCCGTTCTCGTCGTCGCAGCCGGTATCGCGCTCTCGCCGCCCGGGTCGGTCTGGCGGAGTTTCATCGTGGGTCTGTTCACGACAACGGGAGTTGTGACCGTGCTCGCGTCCCTCGCCGGGCGATCGACTCAGCCGGTGAACGCGACACGAGAGTAGTCAAAAACGATCGAGAACAGGGTGGAGGGCGGTGAAACGGGACTTACTGCGGTTCGAGCGCTCTTACTCCCGCTCGCCCGCGCCGAGCGCGCTCTCGCCGACCTTCTCGTGGCCCTCGATGACCTCCTGGCCGTCCATGTAGGGGCGCAGCGCCTCGGGGATCGTCACGGTGCCGTCCTCGTTCTGGTGGTACTCGAGGATCGCCACCATAACCCGAGGAAGGGCGAGTCCCGAGGCGTTGAGCGTGTGGAGGTACTCGGCCGACTCGTGGCGCTCGGGTCGGTACCGCAGGCCGGCGCGGCGGGCCTGGAAGTCCTCGAAGTTCGACGCCGACGAGACTTCGAGCCAGCGCCCGCCTACCTCGGGGCCGTCGTCCATGTCGTCGCCGGGCGCCCAGACCTCGATGTCGTACGTTTTCGCCGAGGCGAAGGTCAGATCGCCGGTACAGAGCTCGAGGATGCGGTAGGGAAGATCGAGCTGCCGCAGCACCTCTTCGGCCTCGTCGAGCAGCGCCTCGAGGCGGTCGTAGCTGTCCTCGGGCTCGACGAAGTTGACGAGCTCGACCTTGTTGAACTGGTGGACCCGAACGATGCCGCGGGTTTCGGTGCCGTGCTCGCCGGCCTCCCGCCGGAAGTTCGGCGTGTACGCCTGATGTTTGAGCGGGAGGTCGTCCGTGAGCAGGATCTCGTCGGCGTACATGTTCGTGACCGGGACCTCGGCGGTCGGGCAGAGCCAGAGGTCGTCGTCCTCGTAAGCTTCCTCGTTGCTCCCACCCAGCCGGTAGGCGTCGTCGGCGAACTTCGGGAGCTGGCCGGTGCCCCGCATCGACTCGCTTTTGACCGGCACCGGCGGGAAGAGGTCGACGTACCCTTGCTCGCGGTGGATATCCATCATGAACTGGATCAGGGCGTGCTCCAAGCGGGCGCCGTCACCCTTGAGGAAATAAAAGCCCGACCCGGTGGTCTTGGCGCCGCGCTCCTCGTCGATGATGTCGAGCTCCTCGCCGAGTTCGTAGTGGGGAGTGACGGTGTCGGCGTCGACGCGCAGGTCGTCGAACCCCCAGCGTCGGTCCTCGACGTTGTGTCGCTCGTCGAGCCCCAGCGGAACGCTCTCGTCGGGGATCTGTGGGATCTCGAGCATTCGCTCGCGGAGCTCGTCACCGAGTTCGGTCGCCTCTTCCTCGACGTCCTCGATCTCGGCTTTGAGCTCCTTCGACTCCTCGATCGCCTCGTCTTTCTCGTCCTGTTTGCCCTTCGCGACCAGCGAGCCGATCCGTTCGGTCACCTGGTTTCGCTCGTGGCGCAGCTCGTCGCCGCGGGCTTTCAGTTCGCGCCACCGCTCGTCGATCTCGATCAGCTCGTCGAGGTCGACGTCGGCGCCTCGGTTGTCGAGCGCGTCGCGGACGGCTTCGGGGTCCTCACGCAGGAGGCTCCGGTCGATCATTGGTCGTGGGTTCTCCGTGCCGGTCCAAAACCGTGTCGGAAGGCGTCGTTTCGCGAACTCACGACTCGGAGGCGGGAAACGTTTTTTTGACGCGGGTGGGTGGGTTAGGGCATGGATCCGTTCGAGGACGAGCCGTCGCCGGTGTCGATCGAGTACGAGCCCGTTAGCGTCAAGGACGTGCTCGTCGAGATGAAAGATACCGCGGAGTTACTGATAGATCTCTCCTACTCCGCCGTCTTGCACCGCAACGAGGACCTCGCTCGGGAGGTGCTTCGCCTCGAGCGTCAGATGGACGTCCTCGAGATGCGCGCCCGGATGGGGCTGTTGATGGCTTCGCGAAACCCCTCCGACGCCGAGCAGCTCGCGCCGGTGCTGGGGATCGTCGCCGCGACGGGGACGATCAGCGACGCGGCCGGCGACATCGCGAAGATCGTCTTAGAGGAGATGGGACTGCCCGAGGCGATGCGCGCGGCGCTGCCCGAGGCCGCCGGCGTACTGGTCCGGGGCGTCGTCGACGCGAACTCCTCGTACGCGGGTCGGACGCTCGACGAGATCGACCTCGAGTCCGAAACCGGCGTGCGCGTGATCGCGCTCCGGCGTGGCGAGGACTGGCTGCTCAATCCCGGGCCGACGACGACGGTCGCGGCCGACGACGTCGCCTTCCTTCGCGGCCCGGACGCGGCGATCGAGGAGGTGTACGAGACGCTGACCGGGGCGACCTACGAGGTTCCTGCGGTCGAGACGCCGGACATCGACGACCTCGAGCGGGCCGTGGACACGATCATCCACATGAAGAACCTCTCGGAGCTGGCGATCGACCTGGCCTACAGCAGCGTGCTGTTCGACAGCGAGGCGCTGGCCGAGGAGGTCCGGAACCTCGAGGTCGAGGTCGACGCGATGCAGTCCCGGTTCGAAGCCTGGACGCTCCGAGCGGCGGCAGACGCCCACGACCCGGTCGCGCTGCGGGGACTCATCCGACTCGGCACTAGTACGGAGGTCATCAGCGACGCGGCGATCGATCTCAGCGAGGGCGTGTTCCGCGACATCGAGGTTCATCCCGTCGTTGGCATGGCCGTCGGGGAGAGCGACGAGATCATCACTCGGATCGAGGTCGAGCCGGGGAGCGGTCTCGACGGGGCGAGGATCGACGCCGGCGTCCCGGAGACGGAGCCGACGATGTCGGTGATCGCCATCCGTCGTCCAGAGGAGGGGTGGCTGCTGGTCGGCGACGCCGACGCGGAGATCAACGGCGGGGACGTGCTCATCGCGAAGGGGACCCGCACGGCCGCCGAGGCGTTCGAGGAGCTCTCTCGAGGGTCGGAGTAGTCGTTCGACGGTGCGCTCCCGAGTTAGCCGGCGTGCGTGAGCAACACCGTCACGAGCTCGAGATACAGCAGGACGCCGAGCGCGACGACGACGATCGCCAGCGTCAGCGGAACGGTCGCGTGTCGTCGCTCTCGGGTTCGGAACGCACGGACGAGCCAGCTCATCGGCCCGCCCGCCTCGCTTCGGATGCGTTTCGGGAGGCGTCTCGTGGGGTTCGTTCGCCGCGAGTCGATTCGACTGCCATGTACACAACCCCCACACCGCGGCACTTGAAACTCAGTCAGACGTTCGACGGACGGACGGCACACATCCGTTCTTCTCGCCGAGTTCGCTTCCGGCTCAAAACCGACGAGCCGGCTTAGAAGCCCAGCACGAGCGCCGAGACGCCGATGAAGATGACCATCCCGAAGACGTCGACGACGTTCGTGACGACCGGGATCGTCGTGTCGTCGGGGTCGACGCCCAGCCGGTAGGAGGCGTAGGTCGTCGCGAAGCTGAACAGGACCGCGATGACGGCGACGGACATCCCGCTGACCAGCGAGATCAAAAGCAGCGTCGACAGCGGGAGCGTCGAGCCGATGAGTCCGCCGAGCAGGTAGGCGCCGAACGCCAGCGCGGTAAAGATCGTCGCCGCGAGTGCGAGGACGGCGCCGACGTTCGCCCACAGCTCGCGATCACGGGGATCGAACTCGGTCGTCCCGAGGTGGAGCCGCGTCGAGAGCCGCGAGCTCAGGATCGCACCGAGGTTGCCGCCCATGTCGACCATCGTCGGCACCATGATCGCTAAGATGCCGTACTGCTCGAGCATCTCTTCGGCCTCCTCGAGGGTGATTCCCGCCCAGAGGACGATCACGCAGAGGACGATCAACAGCGGGAACATGTTGCCGACGATGCTGCGGACCTCCCAGCTCCCGAGTGAGCCCTGCGGAACGACCATCAGACGAGCACCTCCACGAGGCCGATCGCGAACAGCATGAACACCATCCCGAAGATATCACCCAGCGTCGTCACGATGGGGCCGACGAGGTTGTCGGGGTCGTAGCCGTACTTGAAGCCCGCGAAGATCAGCGCGAGCAGCCCGAAGATGAGCACGACCGACGTGAGGACGCCGGCGATCAGCATGATGCCCACCAGCTCGTACAGCGCGGCGACCTCCCAGCCCAGGAGCAACAGTGCGAGCCAGGTGATGACGCCGATCACGAGCGAGATCCCGATTCCGTTGATAAACGAGGCGGTGACGGCGTTGACGAGCCGCTGGTCGCGTTCGAACTTCGGTTCGATCAACCCCTGGTGGAGCCCGCTCGAAATCCGGCCGCCCAGCGCGCCGTAGACGTTCCCTCGAGTGGCCAGAAAGACGGGTATCATCACCAGAAGCCCCGGAAACCGTTCGACGCTTTCGACCATCCCCTCGAGTACCAGCCCGGCGAACAGGCCGCCGCCGAGGGCGATCAGCAGGATGGGCAGCGCCTCGCGGTAGATCGACCAGAACTCCTCCCGTACGCTCATAGCAGTATCTTTCGTAGTCGACTGTTAAACGTATCGGGAAGTGATAGCAAGCAGTCGGGGTTCGACGGCGACCCGCCGTCCGAGATGTCGGTGTGGCGAACGACCGCACAGGGCAGGTGTGCCTTCGGATATCGTGGGAATATATTTCAACCTTAGACATAGTCCGAAATCTCTTTTAGAAACCTCTAACGATACGGTGGCGTATGCTGAACACCAACCACAGCAATCCGTTCGGCGCCGAGACGACGATCAACGACACGGTCCGCGAGCGCGGTCGGACGCTCGAGGAGCTGGTAGTCGACCTGCTCGAGGGCGAGTTCGCGGGAGTGCTTCGATCGCACGTTCGGGGTGAGGTGTATGGAGGCGACTAGCGACCTCGAGTTCCACGCCGACCGTGTGGGCGAGGTGACCGACGAGGAGTACGTGGCCGTTACTCAGGAGACGTTCGTCGGCCACGCCATCGACGACTTCCGCGATTTCGAACCGGTTTCCGACGAAACCACCGTTTACTACCTGTACGTCACCGACAACGCGGGTCGGCTCGTCGGTGTCATGTCTCTCCGGGAGCTGCTCAACGCCCCCGAGGACGACGTCGTCGAGGACCACATGGTAACCGACCTCGTAACGATCGACGCCGACGCCGATCCGGAGTTCGCCGCCGACGAGATCGCCGAGCGGGACTTTCCCGCGTTGCCCGTTATCGACGACGACGGCTTCCTCGTCGGGGTTCTCCGAACCGAGGATATGATCGAGGTCGTTGAGGAGGAGGCGACCGAGGACATCCTCAAGAGCGCGGGCTTCTCGTTCGCTGACGTCGAGAGCTCCCGGAGTTCGGCGATCCTCGAGTCGTCGGTCCCGAAGATCCTTCGGCTGCGGCTCCCGTGGCTCATCGTCGCCCTCGCCGGCGGACTGATGGCCGGCGGCGTCATCGAACAGTTCGAGGACACCCTCGAGGCCGTCGTCGCGCTCGCCTTCTTCGTTCCCGTCATCATGGACATGGGCGGCAACGTCGGCACGCAGGCGTCGACGATCTTCGTTCGCGGGCTCGCGCTGGGGCACATCGACGACCGAAACGCGATGCGACACTTCGCCCGCGAGGGGCTGATCGGACTGTTGATCGGGCTCATCATCGGCACTATCGGCGCCGGTGCGGCCTACATCTGGCAGATCAACGAGCCGTACGCCCTCGAGCTGGCGACGGTCGTCTTCGTCGGGCTCGTTTCGGTCTGTGTCGTCGCCTCGGTCGTCGGCTACGTGATCCCCTGGATCATGAACAAGCTCGGGTTCGACCCCGCAGCCGCCTCGGACCCGCTGATCACGACGGTCAAGGACATCACCGCGCTCCTGATCTACTTCGGGCTCGCGGCCGTCCTGCTGGCCGAACTGCTCTGAACGCGGTCCGCACGCGTTCTTTTGTCGTCGGTTCCATTTTTGTAGCCCGAACCGAATAGTCATCGTATGAGCCAGCACGTTCTCGTCCCGGTCGACGGCTCCCGTCCGTCCCGTGCCGCCCTCGAGTACGCCTGCGAGCAGTTCCCCGACGCCGAGCTAACGTTGCTGTACGTCGTCGACCCGATGACCGACTACAGCCGCCAGCGCGCCTATCCGGGCTACACGGCCGACGACGAGTACAAATCCGAACGCGAGAAGGCCGAGGCCGTCCTCGAGGGACTCGAGGAGACGCTGCCGGACGACGTCACGGTCGAGACGACCGTCGAAGCGGGCGATCCGGCTCGAACCATCGTTCAGTACGCCGACGACCAGGGTGTCGACGGGATCGTCCTCGGCAGCCACGGACGCGAGGGCGTCGCGAGGTACTTACTGGGGAGTGTGGCCGAAACGGTCGTTCGGCGGGCTGCCGTCCCGGTTACGGTGATCAACGATGGCGAGGCCTAGAGCGCGGAAACGAGGACCCAGGCGACCCCGATCGCCGCGAGCGACAGCGCGAGGTTCCCCGCTGCGTTCGCGACCGCGAGCTTTCGATCCCCGCGTTCGTAGAGCTGGACCGTCTCGACCGAGAACGACGAGAACGTCGTAAACGCGCCACAGATTCCGATCCCGACGAACTGGATCGCCGACTCGCCCGCGCCCGCGAAGGTCGCCGCTCCGAAGACGAAGCTTCCGACGACGTTGACGACCAGCGTCGGCCACGGATACCGATCGTCCGAGAGCTGCTGGTAGACGGCGTAGCGCAACAGGGCACCGATCGCCCCGCCGACGCCGACGAGGTGGGCGGCCTCGAACTCGAGGGCGCCGTCCTCGAGGACGGGCTCGAGAACGAGGACGACGGCGAGGACCGACGCTGGCGACTCGAGGGCGATCACGCCGTCTCACCGCCGGCTGCCGCCGGCCGCCAGTCGCGGACCTTGCGAGCGAGCTCCCGTCCCGCGAGCACCCCGGTGAACCCGAGCCCATAGTTGGCGACGACGATGCCGACGAGCAGCCACGGCTCGGCGGCGATTGCGGTCTGGACCGCGAACGTACTGTAGGTCGTCAGCGACGAGAGAAAGCCGGTCGTAAACACCAGCCTGGCCCTTCGGTCGACGACGCCGGTGTACTGGGCCTCGTAGACGACAAAGCCCAGCAGGAAACTGCCGACGACGTTGACGAGCAACACCGCGGCGACGTCCGAGAGCACCCCGAGGACGAAAAACCGGAGGTTCGCGCCGGCGAAGCCGCCGATCGCGATCAGTGCGAGCGTCTCGAGCCGGACGAGCGGATGGTCTCTCATGGCTGACTGGTAGTAGGGACCGTCAGCCGGTCGGTCGGTCGTCCGCACACGGACGCCAGGAGGCTGCGAACGCGGTGAACGAGTCGCCGGCGGTTGTGGTAGGTGGGCCCCATCACCTGGATAGCGATCCGTTCTCACACCACCGAAATGAGGATTTCGGAAGACGGAGTTCGTCGCCGGGAAGGAAAAGACCCAAGTTTAGACTACATCTAAACGGAGTATGGTCGACGAGGCGGGCCGCGACGGGTTCACGCGTGCGTCGTGGGCGAACGTCCTCGGCAACGCCGTCAAGATCGTCGTCGAAGGCGCCGTAGGGCTGGCCTTCGGCAGCGTCGCGCTCGTGGCCGACGCGGCCCACTCGATCGCCGACCTCGTCGCGAGCCTCGTCGTACTCGTCTGGGGCCGAAGCTCCTTCGACGAGCCCGACGACACTCACCCCCACGGCCACGAGCGTATCGAACCGCTGACGGCGCTGTTCGTCGGTGCGGTCATCGCCCTGCTCGGGCTGAATCTGCTGTACGAGTCCGGACAGGGGGTCGCCCACGGCGTCGACGTCGTCTTCCACCCGCTGTTGCTCGGCGCGCTCGCGTTCGCGATTGTCGACATGTATCTGGTCTACCGCTACACCGAGTACATCAACGAGGCGATCGGGTCGACAGCCCTCGAGGCGCTCGCAACCGACTGTCTCAACGACATCTACACCTCCTTCGCCGCGGTCGTCGGCGTTGTCGGCGTCCTGCTCGGCTTCCCGCTGCTCGATCCGATCGCTGGCGGGCTCGTCAGCCTGCTCGTCATCTACCAGGGCGTCGAGATCGGCCGCGAGAACGTCGGCTACCTCGTCGGCGCCTCGCCGGGACCGACGAAGCGAGCGGAGGTGACCGAGATCCTTCGAGATCACCCCGCTGTCGAGGGGATCCACGATCTCACCGTCTTCTACGACGGCCCCGTCCTCGAGGTCGAGGTTCACGTCGAGGTCGACGGCGACATGCCGTTCCGGCAGGCCCACGACATCGAGTCGGAGCTGGTCGCCAGCCTCAGAGGGATCGAGGACGTCGGCGACGCCCACGTCCACCTCGATCCCTCGGGAATCGGCGAGTGGAAGGACCAGCGCGACCGGTAGCCTGGCCGGGACGACAGCTTTTATTTTACCTCCCGACGGCCTACCGGTATGGAAATCGGTGACGTCCGCCAGGTCACGGCCGGCGACTGTTCGGACCTCTACTACGTCGATACGGGAATGTACGAAACCAGCGGGTACGGCGCCGTCTACGTCGTCGACGACGAGCGGCCCGCGATCGTCGACACCGGGATCGGGACGAACTACGAGCGGATCCTCGAAGCCCTCGAGGAGGTCGGCATCGCGCCCGAGGACCTCGAGGTCATCGCGGTAACACATATCCACCTCGACCACGCCGGCGGCGCGGGCTACCTCGCCGAGGCGTGCCCGAACGCCGACGTCTACGTCCACCCGATCGGCACCTCCCATCTCGCGGATCCCTCGAAGCTGGTCGCGGGGACGAAGGCCGCGGTCGGCGACCAGTGGCAGTACTACGTCGAGCCGAAGCCGGTCCCCGAGGATCGGATCGTCGAGATCGAGGACGGGGACGCGATCGATCTCGGAACCCACGAGCTCCGAGTCCACGAGGCCCCCGGCCACGCCCCCCACCAGGTCGTCTTCGAGGATCCCGAGAACGACGCGGTCTTCACCGCGGACGCGGCAGGGATCTGGGTGCCCGAACGCGAGGAGATCAGGGAGACCTCGCCGCCGTCGAACTTCCACCTCGAGCGCTGTCTCGAGGACGTCGGGACCCTCAAAGAGATCGACCCCGACGTCCTCTGTTATGCCCACTTCGGGCCGCGCTCCGTCGGTGACGACGCCGAGGCGGTCCTCGAGGAGTACGCGACCGTTCTCGAGGAGTGGGTTCGGGACGTCGAGGAGAAACGCGAGGAGATCGGGGACGACGAGGCGCTCGTCGACCACTTCGCCTCGAGATCGGATCTCGGCGACGCGTGGGGCGAGCACAAGGCCGGCGCCGAGGCCGGGATGAACGTTCGCGGCGTCGTCGGCTACCTGGACCATCGGGACTGATCGCCGGGACCGTTGGGACCGCCCGATTGCCCGTTTTCGACGCGATCACCGTTGGGGACCACGAATAAACGCGGTGACAGATGCGTTCAGTTTCATCACGTTTTATCGCTCGGGAGGTACTGTCACACGGTATGCACTGGCGGGACGCCGAACGAGAGTACGAGGACGAGGTCACCGGTGAAACGACGCTCGGTCGGATGTTCGACGACGCCGTCGAGCGCCACCCGAACCGACCGGCACAGCGGTACAAGGGCGGGATCTACGACCGCTCGCTGACCGAGTCGATCCTCGAGCCCGCCGACCCGGGCGAGTTCCGGGCGATCTCCTACACCCAGATGCGAAACGTCGTCCGCAACCTCGCGGCGGGCTTTCGCGACCTCGGTGTCGAGCACGGCGATCGCGTCGGCATCTTCGCCGACACCCGCATGGAGTGGGCCCAGACCGACTTCGCGTTGCTCTCCGCGGGCGCGGTTATCACGACGGTCTACGAGAGCTCCTCGCCCGGCCAGGTCCGGTACCTGCTCGACGACCCCGACGCCACCGCCGTCGTCGTCGAGAACGAGGCCCTCCTCGAGCGCGTCCTCGAGGTCGAGGACGACCTCGATCTCGAGTTCATCGTCTCGATGGATCGCCTCGAGGGGTACGACGACCGCGACGACGTCCTGACCCTCGCGGAGGTCCACGATCGGGGCGAGTCGACCTTCGACCTCGAGCGCTACGAGGAGTGGCTCGACGCACCCGACATGGACGACCTGGCCAGCCTCATCTACACGAGCGGGACGACGGGCCAGCCTAAGGGCGTCCAGCTCACTCACCGGAACTTCCGGTCGAACGTCAACCAGGTCCGCAAGCGCTACGGGCCGCGCCCGGACAAGGACGACGAGCTGCCGGTTATCGACGAGAACGTCCAGTCCGTCTCGTACCTGCCGCTGGCACACGTCTTCGAGCGCACGTCGGGACACTTCCTGCTGTTTGCAAGCGGCGCCTGCGTCGCCTACGCGGAGAGCACCGACACGCTCAAGGAGGACTTCGGGACGGTACAGCCGGACACGGCGACCAGCGTCCCCCGCGTCTACGAGAAAATCTACGACACGATCCGCGAGCAGGCCAGTGAGTCGGGGGCGAAAAAGCGGATCTTCGAGTGGGCGACCGACGTCGGCGTCGAGTACCAGGAGACCGACGACCCCGGCCCCGTCCTCAGCGCGAAGCAGTCGCTTGCGGACAAACTGGTCTTCTCGAACGTCCGGGAAGCGCTGGGCGGCGAGATCGAGCTCCTGATCAGCGGCGGTGGGAGCCTCTCGAAGGAGCTCTGTACGCTGTACCACGCGATGGGGCTGCCGATCTACGAGGGGTACGGACTCACCGAGACCGCTCCCGTCGTCTCGGTCAACCCGCCCGAGGCGCCCGAGATCGGAACCATCGGGCCGCCGCTTCCCGGCGTCGACGTTCGGATCGACGACTCGCTCGTCGAGGGCGAGACGTTCGACGATCCCGGCGAGGTCGGCGAACTGCTCGTCAGCGGGCCGAACGTCACCCAGGGGTACTGGAACAAGCCCGGCGCGACGACGGAGTCGTTCCTCGAGGACGACGACGGCACCCGCTGGTTCCGCACCGGCGATATCGTCCACCTCCGTCCCGACGACTACATCGAGTTCCGGGACCGGGTCAAGCAGATCCTGGTCCTCTCGACCGGGAAGAACGTCGCGCCCGGCCCGATCGAGGACGCGTTCGCGGCCAGCGAGGTCGTCGAACAGTGTATGGTCGTCGGCGACGGCGAGAAGTTCGTCGGCGCCCTGCTCGTTCCCAACGCGGACCACGTCCGCGAGTGGGCCGACGAGCAGGGGATCGACCTCCCCGAGGACCCGCAGGCGATGTGCGACGACGAGCGCGTTCGGGAGTACGTCGGCGAGACGGTCGCCGAGGTCAACGAGAACTTCGAGAAACACGAGACGATCAAGCGCTTCGAGCTCGTCCCGAGGGAGTTCACCGAGGAGAACGACATGCTGACGCCGACGATGAAGAAGAAACGCCGGGTCATCCTCGACCGGTTCGAGGACCGGATCGAGCGGCTCTACGAGGCGGACCGCGAGGATCGGATCGATCCGGTCTCTTCCTGAACGGCTGACAGTGCTTGCAGAAGGAATAGTAGCTTTCGGTGATATCAGTACGCTGAACCCTTCCGGGCGGATCCGACGAGCTAAACACGGGGGAGCTCCGAACCTCTGCCCAGAGGACGCGTATCGAGAGACAATCAGCGGGCGATCACTACGAGAGTCACATGGATCTAAACCGGCGCGAGTTCAGTACGGCTGCGGGGGTATCACTTTCGGCTATCCTGGCGGGCTGTAGCGCCATCGAGGACGACGAGGACGACGAATCGGACAACGAGTCGGCCAGGGACGGCGACGGACCGGAGGAGTGGGACGACGCCGATGGCAGTGACGATGCCGACGATGCCGACGACGAGGCCGAGGACGAACAGAACCAGTACGAGGACCAGTCGATCGACGGCGAGGTTATCATCTCCGGTGCCGCTAGCGATACCCTCGAGGCTCTGCGCCACACCTTTACCTGGGCGGACGATCCGCCGGGTGACGAGTGCAACGTCCACGTCGAACTCGAGAACGTCGGCGACGAGGAGATCACCGTCGATATGGAGGCCCGGGTCTACGACGAGGACGGCGACGAACTCGCGAGTATCCACTTCGCCGACGAGTCGAGTCCCGAACCGGGCGAGAGTGCCGTCTACTCGTTCCCGCTGAGCAACTGCGAGGGAACGGCGTCGTACGAACTCGAGATCGGCGATCTGGACGAGGAGTCCTACGAGCCCGAGGAAGAGGACGACGATACTGCCGAGCCAGACGATGACGACGACCCGGTTGACGACGATGATGACGACCCGGTTGACGACGAGCCGGGCGATGACGACGATGACGACCCAGCCGACGACGACGATGACGATCCGGCTGATGATGACGACCCAGCCGACGATGACGACCCAGCCGACGACGACGATGACGATCCGGCCGATGACGACGATCCAGCCGACGACGACGATGACGATCCAGCCGACGATGATCCGGCTGACGACGACGATCCGGCCGATGACGACGATCCGGCCGATGACGACGATCCAGCCGACGACGACGATCCAGCCGACGACGACGACGATGATGAGGCGGACGAAGAGGGAAATGACGAAAGCGGTGAGGAAGAGGGCAACGAAGACGATGCGGAAGACGAAGAAGAGGACGTAGACGACGAGAACGGCGAAAACGGCGAGGGGGGCGAAGAGGGAAATGACGAAAGCGGCGAGGAAGAGGGCGACGAAGACGAGAACGGCGAAAACGGCGAGGAGGACGAAGAGGGAAATGACGAAAGCGGTGAGGAAGAGGGCAACGAAGACGATGCGGAAGACGAAGAAGAGGACGTAGAAGACGAGAACGGCGAAAACGGCGAGGAGGGCGAAGAGGGAAATGACGAAAGCGGTGAGGAAGAGGGCGACGAGAACGGAGAAGACGAGAACGGCGAAAACGGCGAGGAGGGCGAAGAGGGAAATGACGAAAGCGGTGAGGAAGAGGGCGACGAGAACGGAGAAGGCGAGAACGGCGAAAACGGCGAGGAGGACGAAGAGGGAAATGACGAAGGCAGCGAGGACGAGGACAACGAGGATGATGCGGAAGACGAAGAAGAGGACGTAGACGACGAGAACGGCGAAAACGGCGAGGAGAGCGGGGAGAGCGGGGAGAGTGATACCGACGACACCGACGGCGATGAAGGCAGTGGGGAAAACGACGCCGAGGATACCGAAGACGAGGACGATGATGGGGACGAAGAAACTGAGAACGACGAGTGAAGCAGCCGTCTGACAAAGCCGGGGGACCTTTGCTACGGGACGACTCGAGCGCTGACGTACTCCTTCGAACGACCTCTCGCCCCGGATTGACGCATCTCGATCAATCGAACACTCATCAGGAGTGATGATTGTACTGCAGACGAACAATACTCTTCAGCCGTTCGAATGTGCAACTTCGTCTCATTGTACATTCGAGTCGAAGCCCTGCCTCTCGAGCTGGTGAAATAATTACAGCTACTAGTACGAAAGAAATATACCTGTACCGGGCCTGAATAAGGTATGGTGCCACACGGAACCTCTCTCGGCGCGACAGCCGAGACCCTCCACCTCGGAACGACGATCAGATACCACTACCGGAACGGCAGCGCGCTCGCGACCGTCGTCGAACGGACGTCCGAACGGGTGACCTTCGTCGGCGAGGACTGTGACGGCACGTTCACCCACGACCAGATCGATCGCCTGTTCGCGACGGATCGCCTGCAGGTCGTTCTCGACGACGAGTTGCACCTTCCCGACGGTGCCTCGCTGGAACGGTAGCCGCCGTCCGCGACCGACGCCGCGTTCTGGTACCGGTACAGTCAGTCCCTCCTCGAGCGAGAACCGAACTGTTTTGTGGTGATCGATAATACCGTACTCAGTATGAAACACGTTCACGGACCGCTGTGTTCGATCGATCTCGACGAGCGCTCCTCGTCGACCGAGGACGTCGACGACGACCTCGAGTCGTTCATCGGCGGGCGCGCGCTCGCGACGAAACTCGCTCACGACCGGATCCCGTTCGACGCCGACCCGCTCGGCGCCGACAACCGGCTCTACTTCGCGACGGGGCCGCTCCAGCACTCCCAGATGAGCTTCACCGGGCGGATGTCGGCGACCGCAGTCTCGCCGCTGACCGACGGACTGCTCTCCTCGAACGCCGGCGGCTTCCTCTCGCGGAACTTCACGGGAACGGGCTACAGCGCCCTCGAGGTAACCGGCGCCAGCGACGAGCTCGTAATCGTCCACGTCACCGACGAGGGCGTCGAGTTCGAGGCGGTACCGGAGCTCGAGGAAGCGAAGGTTTCCGAGACCTGCGAGTACATCGAGGACGAACACGGCCTCGAGTCCGACCACACGGTCGTCGTCGGCCCCGCGGGCGAGAACGAGGTCCGGTTCGCCTCGATCATGACCTCCGAGGAGCGAGCGTTCGGCCGCGGCGGACTGGGCGCCGTCCTGGGATCGAAGAACGTGAAGGCGATCACCTTCGACGGCGACTCGTCCCACGAGGTCGAGATCCCGCCGCTGCAGATGGAGGTCCACGGCGAGGCCGCCCAGTCGGATCACATCATGAAACGGCAGGGAACCTCCTCGATGACCGAGTTCGCGAACACCGTCGAGGCCCTGCCGACGCGGTACTTCTCGGAGCTCTCCTTCGAGGGTGCAGAGGGCGTCAGCGGCGACCGCGTCGAGGAGAAGAAGTACAAGAAGGGGACCTGTTCGGCCTGCGCGTTCGCCTGCAAGCTCCCGACTCGCGACGAGGAGTCGGGCCTCGAGACCGAGGGGCCGGAGTACGAGACCGTAATGGCGTTCGGACCGAACTCGGGAGTCGACGACATCGTCGACGTCATGCAGTCGAACAAGCTCTGTGACGAGTTCGGGCTGGACACGATCTCCTGTGGCGATACGATCGCCGCGTACCTCGCGAGCGAGGACGAGTTCGGCAACGTCGACCTGATCCACGATCTCGTCGAGAAGATCGCCCACCGCGAGGGCGTCGGCGACGACTTGGCGGAGGGGATCGACCGCGTCCACGAGGACCTCGGCGTCGAGAACTGGTCGGTCAAGGGCCTCGAGTTCCCCGCCCACGACGGGCGGACGCTGAACGGGCAGGGACTCGCCTTCGCCACCTCGAACCGCGGTGCCGACCACATGTACGCCGAGTTCTACCCCTACGAGTACCCGCTGGTCGACTCCGAGAAGGCCTTCGAGAAGGAGGGGCTCGACGACAAGCCGCCGAAGGTGATCGAACTCGAGAACGTCAACGCGATCAAGGACAGCGCCGTCCTCTGTAAGTTCTCGCGGGACTTCGTCGACGAGGACCGACTCTCGACCCTGCTCGACGCCGACTACGAGGACTTGCTGGAGGTCGGCGGCCAGGTCGTCGCCCTCGAGCGCCACTTCAACAATCAGCGCGGCTTCGACCGGGACGACGACAGCCTGCCCTACGAACTGCCCGGCTTCGACGCCGCACTCGACGAGTACTACGCCGAGCGGGGCTGGAACGACGACGGGACGGTCGCCGACGACCAGCTGAACGCCGCGCCCGCCGACGACTGAGCCGTCGTTTTTTACTATCAGGCAGCGGCGTCGACGGTCGGCGCCTCCGGCGTTCCAGTCCAGAGCCACGTCGCCGCGATCGTCGACGAGAGCAGTACCGCGAAGCCGATCACGAGCCAGATCGCCCGGCCCAGCCCGTACGCCTCGGCGAGGACGCCGACGACGGCCGGCGAGACCGCGATCCCGACGTACGTTGCCCCGGTGGTGAGGGCGTTGATCGGGCCGCTGTACTTGGGCGCCGCCTCGACGGCGTAGGCCGACAGTGCGGGGAAGCAACTCGAGAGCCCGGCGCCGGCGACGAAGACGGCCGCGAAGAGGACGGGACCGGTGATCCCGGAGAACGCGACCGCGAAGGCCGGGATCGCCGGGACGGTCGCGACCAGCATGAGCAGGAGGTAGGGAACCCGATCGACGAGCAGCGTGTACCCCGTTCGAGCGGGGATGTACGCGAGCAGGTACGTCGACAGCAGCAAGCTTGCCGTTCCCGTTCCGTAGAAGCCCTCGGCGTAGTAGACGAGCCAGGTGAAGACGATCCCCTCGACGGCGCCGGTAAACAGGATCCCGACGGTGGCGCCGACGACGGCGGGCCGGCCGAGCAGTTCGCGAAGCGCATCGATCGAGATCGATCGCTCGGCCTCCATCGAGGGAAGCTCGGTCCGGGCGGCGACGACCGCAACCGGGACGAAGAGCCCGGCGAGGACGAGGAAGACGGCTCGCCAGTCCGCAACTGCGAGGACGCCGGTGACCAGCTGCGGCCCGAGCACGGCCCCGACGGCCCAGGCGAGCGCGTAGGCGACGTACACCCGCCCGCGGTTGGCCGAGTGGATGTGGCTCAGGGCCGCCCGGTCGACGCCGCGAAACACGCCCGCTGCGCCGCCCTGGGCGAGCAACGCGAGCAGGAAGACGGCGTAGACGGGTGCGGCCGCCATGGCGACCAGCGCACAGATCACGCCTGCGGCGCCCGCGAACAGCGCCCACCGCATTCGGAGCCGCCCCGCGAGCAATCCCGTCGCGACGGCGGCGACGGCGAAGCCCGCAGTGCCGGCCGGCGCCACCAGTCCCAGTTCGGCCTCCGAGACCGCGAACGTCGCCTCGAGACTCGAGAGGATCGGCCCCCTCGCTTGTAACGCCATCGCGTCTCCGAGGACGAACAGAAAGATCGCGACCGTCCAGACCGTCGCTCGCTTCATACCGGTGGTGTCGGTTCGTCGAAGAAAACCGTGGCTATCGTCGGGCGCCGAACGCGCCGTCGCTTTCCTTGCAGCAACTGAAGTTTGGTAACGTTTGACGAACGGTGAAGGTCCTCCCCGTCCTACCGTTCGACAGCAGATGGCAGTCAAAACTACGACGCCCGACGTGGGGGATCGGTTCGACTCCGTCGTCGAGGTACTGGCCAAGGCGAACGAACCGAAGACCGGGGACGAACTCGCCGGGATCGCAGCCGACTCGGACGCCGAGCGGGTCGCGGCCAAGCGGGCGCTGGCGGGGATTCGCCTCGAGACGCTCCGGGAGAACCCCGTCGTTCCCGCCGACGAGGACGAGGTGACGCGAGTGATCCAGGAGGCTGTCCGGGAGCCGATCTACGAGGAGATCAAGGACTGGACCGTCGCGGACCTGCGGGAGTACCTCGTCGCCATGGGAACGGGCGAGCGCGAGATCGCGGCGATCCGACCCGGCCTGACCAGCGAGATGATCGCCGCGGTAACGAAGCTCATGTCGAACCTCGACCTGGCGCTCGTTACCTCGCGGATGGAGGTTCCCGCGCGCTGTAACACGACCGTCGGCGAACGCGGGACCCTCTCCTTCCGACTGCAGCCCAACGACCCGGCCGACGACGTCTCGAACATCGTCGACGCGACGCGGGAGGGGCTCTCCTACGGCGTCGGCGACGCGGTGATCGGCGTGAATCCAGTACAGGACAGCGTCGAGACGACGACGCGAATTCTGGAGGCGACCCACGAGTTCATCGAGGCGTGGGACGTCCCGACCCAGAACTGCTGTCTCTCTCACGTCACCACCCAGATGGACGCCATCCGCGAGGGCGCCCCCGCGGACCTCGTCTTCCAGAGCCTCGCCGGCACGGAGGCCGGCAACGACGAGTTCGGTGTCGACGTCGACCTCCTCGACGAGGCTCACGACCTCGCACAGCGTCGCTGCGTTTCCTCGGGACCGAACGTCATGTACTTCGAGACGGGCCAGGGGGCCGAACTGTCCGGCGACGCCCACCACGGCGTCGACCAGCTCACCCTCGAGGCGCGCTGTTACGGCCTCGCGAAGCGCTACGATCCGTTTCTGGTCAACACCGTCGTCGGCTTCATCGGCCCCGAGTACCTCTACGACGGCCGGCAGGTGATCCGCGCCGGCCTCGAGGACGTGTTCATGGGCCAGCTCCACGGAATCCCGATGGGGATCGACGCCTGCTACACGAACCACATGGGGGCCGACCAGAACGACATCGAGAACCTCGCCGTCCTGCTCGCCGCGGCGGGGGCGAACTACTTTATTACCGTGCCGATGGGCGACGACGTGATGTTGAACTACCAGTCCAACAGCTACCACGACGCCGCCGCGCTCTGGGAGCTGTTCGACCTCGAGCCGGCGCCGGCGTTCCGCGAGTGGCTCGCCGAGATGGATCTCTGGCGCGAGGGGCGACTCACCGAGCGTGCAGGCGATCCGACGATCTTCACGTAATCATGGCATCAGACTCGAACCCCGACTCCGATACGGAACCGCTCGAACCGACCGCCGACCCCGACTCCGACGCCGATCAAGCGAACGAGGAGGCGCTCCGGCGCATCGCCGACCGCAACCCCACGCGCCTCGGCGTCGGCCGATCCGGCCCGCGGCCGACCACCGACGCGCTACTCGAGTTTCGAGCCGATCACGGGGTCGCCCGCGACGCGGTCCACTCGCGCGTGAGCGACGGCCTGATCGACGACCTCGGACTGGTCGAACTCCGGACGACGGTCGCGGATACGGACCAGTACCTCGCCCGTCCCGATCTCGGGCGAGAGCTCGACGCCGACAGCCTCGAGCGACTCGAGCGCGAGTGCGAGCCCGCTCCCGAGGTTCAGATCGTGGTCAGCGACGGGCTCTCCTCGTCGGCCGTCGAGGCCAACGTCCCGCAGCTCCTGCCCGCCTTGCTCGACGGGCTCGAGGGTCGGGATATCTCGGTCGGGACGCCCGTCTTCGTCGAGTTCGGCCGCGTCGACGTCATGGACGCCGTCGGCGAGGAGCTCGAGGCCGACTGCTGTGTGAGCCTCATCGGCGAACGACCCGGACTCCGGACCGCGGAGAGCCTGAGCGCGTATCTGGTCTACGGCCCCAAGCGCGGCTCGGCGACGGCGAAGAAGTCGGTCGTCTCGAACATCCACGACGGCGGGCTACCCCCGGTCGAGGCCGGCGCCGAACTCGTCGACCTGATCGCGGAGATGCTCGCAGCCGAGGCCAGCGGCGTCGACCTCCGGGAGGACGACCGCGAGTTCCGGACGGAGTGAGTTCGTGAGCGCCGATCCGGAGTCGCTGACGAGCGTCGGCATCGACGTCGGGACGACCACGACTCACACCGTCGTTAGCCGCCTGCGAGTCGAGACGCCACCTGGCGGAGCGGCGAGTCCCGAGATCGTCGACCGCGAAATCGCCTTTCGGGGCCCGGTCCGCGAGACGCCGCTGCTCGATCGCGAAACGATCGACGTCGAGGGCGTCGCCGCGTTCGTCGAACGCGACCTCGAGGCGGCCGGGCTCGAGCCCGCCGACGTCGACACGGGCGCCGTGATCGTCACCGGCGAGACCGCCCGTCGAGAGAACGCCGAACCGCTCGTCCACCGGATCGCGGCCGACGCAGGTCGGTTCGTGGCCGCGGCGGCCGGCGCCGAACTCGAGGCGGCCCTCGCGGGTCGGGGCTCCGGTGCAGCGGGTCGCGCCGCCGACCTCGACGGCGTCGTCGCCAACGTCGACGTCGGCGGCGGGACGACGAACGTCGCGATCTTCGAGGGGCGATCGGACGGCCGCGAGCGAGGCAGGGTACGGGTTCGGGAGACGCGCTGTCTCGACGTCGGCGGTCGACTCGTCCGGTTCGACGGCGACGGACGTATCGGCTCGATCTCGCCGCCCGCCGAAGCGCTCGTCGAGGCGCTCGAACTCCCGCTCGACGTCGACGAGCACCCCGACCATGAGACGCTCGCCATGCTCGCCGAGGCGATGGCCGACCGAGTCGTCGACCTGCTCGAGGGGCCGCCGTTCGACCCTCTCACGCGCGAGCTGGCGATCGGCGAGCTGCCGGCCGAGCCCGTTACCCTCGACGGCGTCGTCTTCAGCGGCGGCGTCGGCCGACTCGTCGATTCGCCGCCGGCCGACCCGTTCGCCTACGGCGATCTCGGGGGGCTACTCGCGGCCGCAGTTCGCGAGCACGAGCGGGTCAGATCCTGGCCTCTCCTCGAGCCTGCCGAGGACCTGCGGGCGACCGTCGTCGGCGCCGGGACCGAGTCGACGACGCTCAGCGGTCGGACGATCTCGCTCGAGGCCGATCTGCTGCCGCTTCGGAACGTTCCGGTCGTCGACGTCGGCGACCTCGCGGGGCTCGGGGGAAGTCGTCTCTGTGACCCCCTCGAGGGGGCGCTCGCGCGGCTTCGAGAACTCCACGACCTCCCCGATCTCGACGCCGTCGCCCTCGCGATCGAGAACGTCGGCCCGCTCGAGTACGAGCGACTGGGATCGATCGCGGACGCGCTCGTGTCGGCGCTCGAGTCGGTGCCGCCCTCGCTTCCCGTCGTCGTCGTGGTTCGCCAGAACTGCGCCAAGGTACTCGGCCAGCTCCTCGAGCGACGGCATGACCGCTCTCTCGTCGTTCTCGACGAACTCGCCGTCCGGGACGGTGACTACCTCGACGTCGGCACGCCGATCACGGGCCACGATAGCGTTCCTGTCGTCGTCAAGACGCTCGCGTTCTGACGGCGGCGACTACCGCTCCCGCTCGGAGTCCGACCCGTTCGGTCCTCCGAGATCGTCCGGCTCCTCCCGGTCGTCGCCTCGCGAGGGCAACGGCGCATCGTCCGCCCGCGAGGGATGGATGTTGTAGTTCTGGCCCTTGTAGGGATCCTCCTCGGGATCGTAGTCGAGTTCGCTGCGCTCGAAGAGGTAGATGAAGAAGCCGAAAATCGGGATCGCGAACGTGATCGCGACCCACTTCCGGGTCGGCTCGAGACCGACGCGGCCGGAATCGTAGTAGACGAACGCGGTGATCCCGAGGTGCCAGGCGAGTGGGATCCCGACGACCGCCGCCAGCAGGATGGTGCTCATTGAGCACCGTAGGGACTCGACCGATGTAAATCGCCTGTCCGGATCGTCGTAGCGGCCGTCGACCTACGCTGTCGTCTCCTGCCGTCGGTCGCCCCCGTGGTGCTCGCGCTCGAGCGATCGCAGCGACTCGAGTCTGTCGGCCGTCGGCGGATGTGTCACGAACAGCCGCCACTTGAGGCGATCGAACCACAGGTGCGACGGCTCGCTCTCGCCGTCCGGGCCGAGCCGAACCGCCCGACTGTCCGGATCGCGCTCGAGCGGGAGGATCGATAGCGCGGAGACACCCTCGACCGACCTGAGGTCTCGGTCCGGCGTCGCTTCGATCCGCTCGTCGAGTGTCTCGAGCGCGCTCGCGAGCGCCGCGGGCGATCCGGTTACCTCGGCGGCCGCTCGGTCGGCGGCGTGCTCGCGAACGCGAGCGAGCACGGCGGTAATCGTTCGGCCGGCTACCCACGCGACGCTCGAGACCAACGCCAGTGGGAGCACCACGACCGCGGCCATCCCGGCGTCGTTCGGATCGGGAAGGCGCGACCGCAGCCCCGCAGCGAGCACCACCGGTGCCGAAACCGCCGTCATCACCGTCGCATCCCTGTTCCGTACGTGCGCGAGTTCGTGTGCGATCACCGCCTCGAGTTTGGCGTCCTCGAGCGCGTCGATCGTCCCCTCGGAGAGCACCAGGTGGATCCCGTCGCGCCGGAAGCCGACGACCAGCGCTTCGGGCGCGGGACTGTCGGAGATCGCGATCGTCGGGACCGGGACGTCGAGCTGGGAGGCGACGCGCGTCGTCGTCCGGTACAGGTCGGGCTCCTCGTCGGGGGCGACCGGCGTGGCACCCGCGAACCGCTCGACCGTCGACACCTGTACGAACTCGAGGCCGACGAGCGAGGCCAGGAGAACGCTGCTCGCTACCGACGCGATCAGTACCGATCCGTCGGCTTCGAACGAGACGAGAACGAGGTAGAACGCACCCCAGACGCCGACGACGAAACCGACCGTGACGAGCACGAGCAGCGCGATCGACGCGAGCATTCGGCGCCGGAGCGCTCGCCGATCCACCGCCGTCATCGACGGGTGGAAAGCGTGGACGGGGTAGAAGGCGATACCGAGGACGGTGCGACCATCCCTGCAGTAGACGGGTAAGAAAACAAATACGTTCTGGTGACGCCGCCGCCCGTTTCGGTGGCTGCTACGCGACCCGTCTTCGGCGAGCGCCGAGAATCGTTGCTCCGCTGTTCCGTCCGTGCGCGGGTTCAGGCGTGGAGTACACCCATTCGCTCACGTCGCGCCCGCAGTCGCGGGACCGAAGCGAGCGAGAACCGCGCCTCAGTTGACCTCGAACTCGATCGCCGCACCCTGACGCGACCACCTTTTGTCTCGGCCGCTTGCGGTGCGAGCGGCCTCGCAAAATCTGGGCCAAAAGGTCCAGACTGATCGGTCGCTCGCGGGTCGCCTTCGCTCCCCGCTCGCAGCCGCGGTTCTCACTCACTCCGTTCGTTCCGAACCGCGCTTCAGTTGACCTCGAACTCGATCGCCGCACCCTGGCCGAAGCCGACACACAGCGTCGCCAGGCCGCTGCCGCCGCCGCGTTTTCTGAGTTCGTGGATCAGCGTTACGGGCAGGCGCGCGCCGGAGGCCCCCAGCGGGTGGCCGATCGCGATCGCGCCGCCGTTGACGTTGAACTTCTCGGGGTCGATCCCGAGCTCGTCGCGGGAGTAGATCGACTGGCTGGCGAAGGCCTCGTTGAGCTCGACGAGGTCGTACTCCTCGATGTCGCGTCCGTTGCGCTCGAGTAGCCCCTCCGTCGCGGGCACCGGACCGATCCCCATCACCGTGGGATCGACGCCGGCGACGTTGTTCTGGCCGACCTCGGCGAGGATCTCGAGGTCGTGTTCCTCGGCGAAGGCCTCGCTGGTAATCAGCAGGGCGGAGGCGCCGTCGGAGATCTGGGAGGCGTTCCCCGGCGTGACGGTGCCGTCGGACTTGAAGACGGTCGGCAGCTCGGCGAGCTTTTCGGCCGTCGTACCCGGCCGAATGCCCTCGTCCTCGTCGACGGTGCCGTCGTCGGTCTCGATCGGGACGATCTCGTCGTCGAACCGTCCTTCTTCGGTCGCTTCGGTGGCCCGCTGCTGGCTCCTGGCGGCGTACTCGTCTTGTTCCTCGCGGCTGACGCCGTACTCCTCGGCGACCTTCTCGGCGGTCATCCCCATCTGGAGCTCGCCGATGTTGTAGTACTCGGCCATCTTCGGGTGGACGTTGTGGGTGTTTTCGCCCATCGGCACGCGGGACATGTTCTCGACGCCGCCGGCGATGATCGCGTCGCGGTTGCCCGCGGCGATCGCGTCCGAGGCCGAGATCACGGCCTGCATCGAGGACGCACACCAGCGGTTGATCGTCGTCCCGGGGACGTCCTCACCCAGCTCCGACAGGAGGGCGATGACGCGGGCCAGGTTGTTCCCCTGCTCGCCGCGCTGCTGGGCACAACCCCACATCAGGTCGTCGACGTCCTCGCCGGAGAGACCGGTCTCGGCGAGGATCTCGCCGATCAGCGCGACGGAGAGATCCTCGCTTCGTACGTCGGCGAAGACGCCGTCCTCTTTCCCCTGCGGGGTTCGTACTGCCTTGGCGACGACCGGAGTTTGTGACATACTGTATCGAACATTCCTCACGAACTTAAATTCGATAGAACTCCCGAGGATGCAAGCGGAGTTTACGATGCGACTCGAGAACAACGTTTATCCCGAGTAGCTGGCAATACGCGGCCATGAACGACGACGGCGCGGACGCCGGGCTCGAGGCCGAGGGCGCTCGGACCGACGCGACGGAGAACGACGATCGCGACGCGGTCGACCCCGGAGACGACGCCGACGCTGACGGCTCGGGCGGCGGCGATCCGATGCCGAACGTCCCCGATCCCGAACCCGAGGAGTCGGACGTCCCCGAGGACGTCCAGAAGTACGCCCGCTTCACGAAGATGGACGGCGCCCAGTACGAACGGGTCAACGAGTTCCTGCGCGACCGGACGTACATCACGGCCCGCGAGTGGGCCATCGCGCGGCTCTGTTCGGACTTCCGGACCGAGACCGGCGTCGAAATGACCAAGATCGGCGAGAACCTGCCCGAGCTGGTCCCCTTCATGACTGACACTTACACGCCTCAGGCGGTCAACCAGGCCCGAGCCTCCTTCGAGGAGAAGGTCCGCATGGCCGGCGCAACCTTCCTCTACGGCGCGATGTGTGACTTCTTTACCGCCGAGGAGCTCGACGACGTGATGTACGAGTCCACGGAGGTCGCGAAGTTCTTACTCGAGGTCGAGGGCGTCGACCTCTCGGTCGACGAGGAGCTCGAGGCCGAGGAACGGATCTCGACGGTAATGCGCGAGGTTCGAGAGGCGAGCGAGGAACTGCGCGACCGGGAGACCGACGAGGAGTAACGGTCTACCCGTCGGTCCACTCGCGGACGTCCGACTCCTCGAGGAACAGCGACGGATCGTCGTGGGAGAAGACGATCCACTCGTCGGCGGCCTCGGGACGGACGTGAATCTGGAGGTCCTCGTCGTGCAGTGCGCGCTCGAAGACCTCCCGGGACGCCGAGAGCGCGTAGGTCACCGGTACGAGGACGGCACTTTTGCTTCGCTCGTCGCGCTCGACGACCAGCGCGAACCGCCGGTCCTCGTCCTCGGCTTCCGGGGGGCGATAGTACACCTCGGCGTCCCCGAACGAGACGTCCTCGCTACCGACGAGGTTCGCGACGCGATCGTACGCCGACTCTGCGATCGTGACGTCGAGTCCCGAGCGGTCGGTCCGATCGACGGGCGTCACGTCGATCGGCTCGAGGACGACCGCGTCCCAGCCGTTCTCGCGGTACTCCGCGGCGATCTCGCCGGCGTCGGCGACCAGCTCCTCCCAGTCGGGCGTCGTGGTCGGATTTCTCCCGTCGTTCATCGCGACTCCTCCGGACGTCGAGTGGCCATACTCGAGTTCCCCACTGCCGACCGGAAAAGCGTTGTCACCGCTCGAGCTGGCGTTCGTCGCTGCTCGATGCGCTTCGGTTTCCGGGATCGACTTCCAGCTGGAAGGTAGCGGTTTCTCTCGATCCCGCCGCTGCAACGATCGGAGCGCTCGAGTATGGGCCGTTTTCGATCCTCTCGGATCGATGAAAAATACGACACGGCGCGTTTCGGCGGGGTTGCGACCGCGCTCGTCGCGTCGTCGATCGGTTGGGACGGCGGTTGCGCCGTCCTTAGTCCCGTTTTTCTGCCGGTACTGTCCCACAGGAGATATTTGGGGAGGGCGCTCGCTCGGTAGCAGGTTCGATACTATGCCGGACGACATATCAGACGAGTTTGGAATGCCAACGAACAGTTTCGATCCGGACGAGCCGTCAACAGGACCAGAGCAGGGGAACGACGCCGCCCAGAGGGCGACCGGTCTCAGTCTGTCTCGGCGACGGACCCTTCGACTGAGCGGCGTCCTGGGTGCTGCCGGTGTAGTCGGTCTCGCGGGCGTGGGCGCCGATGTCGCGGCGGCGAGCTCCGACAGCCCCGACGAGGTCGTCACCCTCGACTACGACGCACACGACGACTGGGAGGAACTCTACCGGGTGTCCAACGGGGATCCCGACAACCTCGGTTTCGTTTCCGGTCCGACCGTCTCCGGGAGCACTGCTCTGGAGATGCGGATCCGGGAGGGCGACCACTGGGGGGTGAGCACCCACTACGACTTCGAGGACGGGCTGCTCGAGCTCAACGGGCGCGTGAGCTTCGCGCTCGGTTCCGACTGGACGATGGACGGACGCGAGCGGGCGGACTGTCGGCTGTGGAACTGCGCCATCGCGCGAGGTGAGGCCAGCGCCGGCGGGGCAACCCCGACGGAACCAACGGCTGGAGCAATCGGATGTACGTTACCACACAGGAGACCGACACCGAGGGGCCGTACCACCTCCTCTCGAACACGTACCACATGGGTGAGGATGACGGCGAGTACGGCGATCAGGACCACATCGTCGACGGCGCAGAGTACGCGCTCGGACAGCCAGAGATCGTTCCGGGCCAGTGGTACGAGTTCGAGTACTACGTCCGCGTGAACACGGTCAGCGGCGGCGAGCCGAACGCCGACGGCGTCGTTCGCTACTGGCTCGACGGCGATCCGATCTACGAGCGTGAGAACCTCCGGTTTACGACCGACCGGGAGAACAATGTTATCGACACGACGGGTCCCGTCGGCCACTACGGCGGCGGCTACACGGCGCCGACGACTCTCTACGCCTACTACGACGACCACTCGATGGCGCTCGGAGGGAGGTTCGACTCCGAGACAGCCGAGAGCGAGTCCGACTCCGACGCCTGTCCGTAGCGCGTTTGCGAGACGCGAGTCGATCGATCGCGACCGAGTCTCGTGCGATCGACGTCTTATCCAACTACTCGACCGGCTACTCGTCGATCTCGACGACCTCGAGTGGCCGGCCGCCGGCCAGCCGATCCTCGAGCACACGTGCGATCCGTTCGGGATCGCTCGGGCCGCCCGCGGCCGCCACACTGCCGACGTTCTCGGGCTCGAGAGGGACCTCGAGCGAACCGTAGACCGCCTCGAGGGCGCGGGCGAGCTCCTCGCGGTTGTCGACGACGAGGATTCCCGAGACCAGCGCCGCGTCCTGGCGGACCCGCTGGGCGATGCCAGCGATCTTCCGGCGCCCGTTTCCGTCCACCGTCGACAGCGAGTGGGCGCCCGGACAGAACGAGTCGTCGGGTTCGCCGCGCTCGAGACCGACGCCGAGCTTCTCGAGAGCATCCGCCACGTTCGCCGTCAGTCGCTCGTAGCGCTCGTCGGTGCCACGCCGGAAGTCCGCGATCGGCTCGGCGCGGGCGAACGCCAGCGTCGTCTCGCCGTCGTAGGCGACGGCCCGTCCGCCCACGCTGCGCTCGATCGGCGGAAACGCCCGCTCGCGGGCGGCCTCGCGGGCCCGGTCGTACCCCTCGAGTCGGCTATCCCGGCGCCCGAAGGCGACCTGCCGGTGGGGCGTCCAGACCCGGACGGCGCGCTCGCCGTCCGCGGCGACCTCGAGGAGGCGCCCGCTTACCTCGCGGTCGGCTTCGATCGTCTCCGCTCGGCCCCGGAATACGCGCATGTCTCGGCGTTCGGGTCGATGGGTCTAAACGCTCCCGCTCCCGACTCGCAGGCGACCGATGGCCGTCACCCTCCCCGACGCGTTGCTCGCCCGTTACCAGCGGTTCTCGCTGTACAACTCGCCGTACCGTGCCCACGACGGTGGCTGCGCGGTCGATCTGTACCCCGGCACTCTGCGGGACGGTCGAACGACTGCCGCGCCCAGTCCCGTCTCCGGGGTCGTCCGGGAGACCCGAACCGTCCGCGCGCCGCCGAAACCGTACGCCCCCGAACACGACCACCTGATCGTGATCGACTGCGACGGGCCCGCCGAACTCGAGGGACTGACCGCCCGTATCCTCCACGTCGAGCCGTCCGTCTCGAGCGGGGACCGTGTCGCAGCCGGGGAGTCGCTTGGCACCCTGGTTCGCGCCGGCTTCTTCGCACCCTGGGTCGACAACCACCTCCACGTCGGTGTCCGGGAGTCGGATCAGAACCCGTACCGAGCGTCGGGCTCGCTCCCGCTCGAGCCCGGTATCGAGATCGAACCCCTCGCCTGGGACGGCATCGGTCGCGTCGTCGCGACGGGCGATACCTACGCCGTACTGGACGCGCCGACCCACCCCGACCCCGACTCGAGGTTCGTCGGCGTCGCGGCCGACGGCGGTGAGTCGAGCGGCGAGCGAAGAGCTCCGGGCTCGCGACGCGTCGGCGGCGTCCTCGACGGCGGGCTCCCCCACTACGACGGCGGTGGCCTGCTCGGGCTCGAGGGGCCCGCTACGGGTGCCGTCTCCCTGAACGGCGACCGCCTCGGCGTCCTCGACGGGCGAACGATCGACTGGGACGACGTGGTCGTCCTTGCGAACGGTGAGCCGATCACGGGGTTGTCGCTGTTCTGCGCCCGCGACGGCGACTTCGGTGCGAAGCTGATCTGTCCGGAGGTGGACCTCGAGGTCGGCGACCGCGTTGCCGTCTCCGTTCGCCCGGATCCGTAGCGAGGGAGACTGGTTCCGCGGACGTTCGCGGAGATACAAGGGGCAACTCACGGTTTTAGCGGTTCACGGAGCGCTTTGCGTTCCGATGTACCAACCACAGATCGGAGAGTTCCGGTGATGTGGGCGGAGTCCGACAGTCGGATGGTCAGTAAAAACGTCGTCAGCGGGAGTCAGTCGGCGATTCGTTCCGGCTCCTCGGGTTCGGAATCGGCGCTCTCTCGAGCGGCGGTTCGCATCTCCTCGAGTTCGTGTTCGACCGCGGTGCGTCCCTTCTCGAACTCGCCCATCGACTCGCCCGCGGCGCGAGCGAGTCCCGGTAGCTTCGTCGAGCCGAACAGCAGGATGGCGATGAAGAAGACGATGAGCAGTTCGGGCCCACCGGGCAACATGAACAGCGGTACTAGTGAACTCATCGCAAAGAAGGTACGCCTCGAGAGGAAATAAGCTGTAGTACTCGCTGAAACGGTCTACTCACCGTTCGTACTCGAACGGTCAGCATCGGTCGTGCTGGCCGCTGATTCGCGAACGGGAGCGTGCTGATCTTCACCGGCTCCCACAGAAACCCGGCCGGCGAGCGCGAGTCGACGACCTCGGCCTGCGGCGATAGCGTGCTCGAGTGCGATCGTACTGCGGTTCGGAAGGAAGTGGCCAATGCGGGTCGGAGAACAGTGGCGATCAGCGCCTACTGATCGCGGTGTCGCTCCTTGGCGTCTCGATAGCGCTCGTCCTCGCGAACGCGCTCCCAGTGCTCCTCGAAGACGAGCGCAGCCTCGCGTTTCTCCTCGTCGGCCCACTCCTCGGGCTCGAGTTCCTCACCGTCGTCGCCGTACTTCGTCCCGCCCGGATATTTCGCGTAGCGCATCGCCCGCGTGTACCCCATCTGGAGGTACTTCCGGGCCATATCCATCCCCGGAAAGTCGTCGTTCTCGCGGTACTCCTCGTAGCGCCCGTAGATCGCCTCGGCGGCGTCCTCGGCGCTCTCCTCGTCCGCATACGACCACAGCGGCAGCAGTTCGCTCTTGTAGGGCTCGACTTTGAACACGCCTTCCTCGCCGTGGCCGATCTCGTACTCGTCGGGATTCTCGCGGAAGTCGACGTCGTACTCGGGGCCGCCAGAGTCGTCAGGCACGGTTCTCACCACTGCATGTTTTCGCCATCACCGCGGCCGAGCGACGCGAGGCCGCGGCCTTTTTTGGTCCAGATTTTTTGCGTGATGGGTGAGGGACCGGAGGGAGCGAACCCGAACGGAAAAAAGGTGGTTGCAAGACGCCTTCCTCACCGTGACCGATCTCGTACTCGTCGGGATTCTCGCGGAAGTCGACGTCGTACTCGGGGCCCTCGCCCGCGTCGTCGGGGCTGTCAGCCACGGCGATCACCGCAGGATCGTCCGGTCGAGCGGTCGTTCACATCCTCGAGACGCCCTCGAGCCGGATGAGCACTCACCCTGCACCCGAGAACCCGGGAAACGCAGCCGTAAAGAGCGTCGCTAGTCCAGTGGGTGACATGACCGACGAGCCACCGAACTCGGCCGCGGAGATCGACGACCTCGGCCGGTTCCTCCAGAACTACATCGACGAGAACCACGAGTTCCTCTCCTGGATCGGCACCAGCGTCGAGGACGTCGACAACGGGACGATGACGCTGTCGATCCCCTACGACGAGAAGCTCACCAACATCCGGCCGAACGCGGGTCCCGACCAGCGTCCCGACATCCACGGCGGGATCGCCGCGACGCTGATCGACACCGTCGGCGGGTTCGCGATCCAGACCCAGCTCGAGGAGCCGCTCTCGACGGGCGTCGCGACGATCAACCTGAACGTCAACTACCTCCGGCCGGCGACGGGCGATCTCGAGGCGACGGCGGAGGTCGTCCGCGCGGGGTCGACGGTCGGCGTCAGCGAGGTCACCGTCGAGAGCACGACCCCCGACGGCGAGACGAAGGCCGTCGCGACCGGGCAGGGCTCCTACCGGATCTTCCGGGGCGACTAAGGCGACGACCCGTCAGTTCGGTCGGTGTCTCGGGCGCTCTCGTCGCCTCGCGTTCGTCGAGCGCTCGTCCGGATCCGGAGGTGGAGATAGCAGCCGACGGCCGCGACGAACAGAAAGTAGCCGTAGATCGCGGTCTCGAGGTGGGCTGGAACCGGCTCCATACGTCCTCGTCGTCGCCCGAGCGGGTACGAGTACGGCTGTACGGATTGTCGCTTTATCTCAATCCTTGCTGACCATCCAGTACCGGACGCTGAGGTAGACGATCACGAGTCCGAACGTCGCGGCGTACAGCGTCGATCCGGTGGTAGCCGCGGCGATGAGGGCGACGGCGTTGAGCGCGATCCCGCCGGCGTACAGCAACTGGAGATTGCGGCGCTTCATCCGGAGCACCTCTGGGGGGTGGCGCCTGCAGTCGGCATCGCCGCTCCGGATCGATCGATCGCTCGCGTCCTGACGCATCGCCGGAAAACGCTCATACTGGATCGTTCGAAGGAGAGACCAAAAGCGCTCTCCTCGAGGCGTCGTCCAGTCACGACCGCGGTTCGGTACGGGAGCCGCCTACGCCGCGTCGAACTCGAGGTCGTCGCGCTCGACGACCTCGCCGAACAGCCACTCGGCGTGTTCCAGGGCGTACTCGCGGTGGTCGGGCTCGATGCAGCCGATGCAGTCCTCGACCATGATCGGGCGGAAGTCCCGCAGGCCGGCGCTGCCGCCGGTGTGGAGCACGCAGACGTTCGCGAGCGTGCCGCAGATGACCAGATCGCGGATCCCTCGGGCCGAGAGCCACCCCTCGAGTTCGGTGTTGTAGAACGCGTCGTAGGTGTGTTTCTCGACGACGTGGTCCTCATCGCGAATCTCGAGGTCGTCGACGAGCTCGGCGTCCCAGGACCCCTCGAGAACGTGCTCGCCCCACTGGTCGAACTCGTCGTAGTAGTAGCTCTCCTCGAACTGCTCGGGCGGGTGGACGTCCCGCGTGTAGATCACCTGCGCGTCGGCCTCGCGGGCCCGCTCGAGGAGGTCGGCGATCGGCTCGATCGCGTCCTCACTGCCCGGCGCGTACAGCGAGCCGTCGGGATGACAGAAGGCGTTCTGCATGTCGACGGCGACGACGGCCGTGGTCGCTGGATCGAGGTGCATATGCGATCGTAGGCGATCGATCAACTAAACGTTCGCCCGACCGTCGGTCTTTTGATCCGTCCTCGCTTACGGGTCCGTATCTTGGAATGAACTCGAGGCGAACGCGGACGGTCGCTATCCTCCTCGCGGTGTCGGCGCTGCTGGTACTCGCGGCCGTCGGCGGCGCGGTCCCCGGAGTGCTCTCGGTCGGGCCGATCGGCGAGACGACGGAGGCCGATCGAGCGGACGAGCCGACGACCGAGGACACGGTCGGCTACGTCGAGGGCTACTGGTACGACGACGAACTCGACGTCGACGAGCGCGACGGGGCGGTCGTCGAGGACGACGAACTCGAGGCGGTCGTCTACCGGTCGATGGCCCGCGTCGAGGAGATCCGCGGGCTGACCTTCAAGGACGACGTCCCGGTCGACGTCGTCTCCCGCGAGGAGTTCGAGGCTGACAACGACGGGCTCTTCGCCGACGTCGAAGGTGACGAACGGATCCAGCTGAACGTCAACGCCGAGGCGCTGTTCGCCGTCGACCGCGAGACCGACGCGACCGAAGCCCAGGAGGCGCTGTACGGCGGCACCGTCGGCGGCTACTACGAGCCCGCGACGAACCAGGTGGTGCTCGTCTCCGACAGCGCCGAGACGCCGGAGGTCGACGAGGCCATTCTCGGCCACGAGCTGTTACACGCCCTGCAGGACCAGCAGTTCGACCTCTCGAGTTACGACCGCGAGACGGTCGACCAGGACAACGCCAAGAACGGGCTGATCGAGGGTGACGCCGTCTGGGTCGAGACCGCGTACGAACAGCGCTGTGAGGCCGAGTGGGACTGCCTCGAGCCGGGCGACGATGCGGGCGACCCGCCCGACGTGAACTGGGTGCTGTACGCGTCGATCTTCCAGCCATACAGCGACGGCCCCGACTACGTCGACCACCTGCGCGACCAGAACGAGGACTGGACGGCCGTCGACGCGGCCTACGACGACCCGCCCGCCAGTACCTCAGAGGTGATCCGCCCGGGTGAGGACCGCGAGCCCGCCGAAATCGACGTCGAGGACCGATCGAACGAGAGCTGGAGCCAGCTCGAGATCGACGGCGAGCCCGCGACCGAGACGTACGGCGAGGCGGGGATGGTCTCGATGTTCGCCGGCGACGCCCACGACTCGGACGAGCCGTCGGTGATCGGCCCGGACGCGTTCTTCGAGGCGGATCTCGGCGGGTACGACTACGACCAGCCCTACACCGACGGCTGGGCCGGCGACGAGCTCGTCACCTACGTCGCCGACGACGTCGACACCGACGATCCCGCTGCGGCCGCCGATCGCGCGGGCTACGTCTGGGAGACCGAGTGGACCTCGAGCGACGACGCCGAGCAGTTCCTCGCGGGCTACGAGCAGCAACTCGAGCTCCAGGAGGCCGAGCCCGTCGACGACCGCCAGGATACGTACGTGGTCGACGAGGCGTACTCGGGCGCCTACTACGTCGATCACGACGGCGAGACGGTGACGATCGTCAACGCACCCTCCGTCGAGGAGCTCGCGGCAGTCGACGACGGCGCCGCGCCCGAGGGCGAGGATACGATCGAGATCGACGACGCTCCGGAGTCCGAGGCGGACGACGGTGCCGAGGCGACCGACGACGAAGACGATTCGATTCCCGGCTTCGGCGCCCCCGCTACGGTCGTCGCGGCAGCGATCGTCGTTGCTGTCGCGACCGCGGCTCGAGTCCGCTCGAAACGGTAGCTTGGCCGCTCGAGCGACGGACCTTTCTCCCTCCCGGCGAATGGGCCACCGATGCGTCGGGGGACACTGCTGGCCGTGGTCGCACTCGTCGTCCTCTCGGGGTGTACGCTCCCGTACTCGCCGGACCGGTTCGACGACGACCGCGAACTCGGGCAGATCGGCGACTACGCACACGACGACAGCTTCGCGTTCGACGGCGAGGACCGACTTACGAAGGCGCAGCTCGAGGCGGCGACCTACCGGTCGATGGCCCGTATCGAGGTCATCCGGGGGCTTCCGTTCGAACACGACGTCGAACTCGAGGTGATCAGCCGCGAGGAGTACCGCGAGCAGCGCGGGGAGTCGGCGAACGCCTCCGCGTTCCGGAACGAGCTCTGGCGCGGGGCGTTCGTCGTCGACGGCGAGACGGACGTCAACCGCGCGTTCGACGACCTGTACGGCGGAGCGGTCCAGGGCTACTACTCGAGCGACCGCATCGTGCTCGTCACCGACGGCAGCGACGAGTTCCGGGTCGACCGCGGGACGCTGGTCCACGAGCTCGTCCACGCCCTGCAGGACCAGCGGTTCGGCCTCGAGCGCCACGGCGAGACACTCGACGAGCGACGGGCCGAGGAGGGCGTCCTCGAGGGCGAGGCGAACTACGTGCCGTACCTGTACGACCAGCGCTGCGAGGCGGAGTGGGACTGTCTCGCCGAACCGTCCGAACCGGCGACCGAGATCGCCGAACGGCCGTTCAACGTCGGCCTCTTCCTCTCGATCTACGTCCCTTACGCCGAGGGGCCGTCGTTCGTCTCCTACCTCCACGAGACCGGCGGCTGGGACGCCGTCGACCGCGCCCACGACGAGCGACCGACCACTACCTCGGAGCTGATCCATCCGGAGCGCTATCCCGACGAACCCGTCGAGATCGACCTCGAAGATCGCTCGGCCGAGGACTGGGAGCTCGAGACCGACGGCGACGGCGAACCCCGAACCGAGACGGTCGGCGAGGCGACGCTGTTCGCGAGCCTCTGGGCTGGCGGCGTGATCGACCGTCCGATCGACGAGGGCGGGACCGAACCGGTGCCGTACAACTACTCGGACCCCGCGACCGACGGCTGGGCCGGCGACGAGTTCCGGGTGTACGAGGGGCCCGGTAACGAGACGGCCCACGTCTGGTCGCTGGCCTGGGAGAGCGAGGCCGATGCGGAGGCGTTCGCCGACGCCTACCGCGACCTGCTGGCGGCCAACGACGCCGAACCGGTCGACGATCCGGATGCGGCCGTCGACGGTGTCGACGCCGACACCTACCGAATCGACGCGAACGATCCCTTCGCGGGTGCCTATCGCGTCGCGGTCGACGACGAGACCGTCGAGATCGTCGGCACGCCTGCGGTCGACGACCTCGAGGCGGTTCGTCCGATCGAGGACGGGGAGACGGCCCCCTCCCTCGAGCGCGACGCTGCCGGCCTCTCGACGGCTGCGACGCCCGACGCGCCCGGCGCCGGATCGGGTTCGCCGGCGAGCGCGCCGGCAGACGGGTAGCTTATCTGATCGCCGCCTGAAACCGACCGTATGACGAATCCGTTCGGAATCGTGTCGCCCGAGGCGATCCTCGAGGGCACCGCGACGGACGCCTACTTCGAGCGAACGCGGACCACTCTCGAGCACGCCGGGAAGAACCCGCACGTGGTCGCCGAGGTGACCGCAGACCAGTTCCCGACCGGCTCCTTCGAGGTCTTCACGGGCGTGAAAGACGTTGCCACGCTGTTCGAGGGTCGCGACGTCGACGTCGACGCGCTCCCCGACGGCCAGCTGTTCGACGGCGGCCCCGTCCTGCGGATCGAAGGATCCTACCTCGAGTTCGCCGAACTCGAGACCTCCCTGCTCGGCTTTCTCTCCCAGCCCAGCGGCTTCGCCACGGCCGCCCTCGAGGCCCGGCTCGCCGCGCCCGACGCGACGGTGCTCTCCTTCGGCGCGCGCCACGTCCACCCTGCGATCACGGCGACGGTCGAACGGGCCGCCCTGCTGGCGGGGCTGGACGGGTTCTCTCACGTCGCCGCGGGCGAGATCCTCGGTCGGGAGGCGGGCGGAACGATGCCCCACGCGCTCATGTTCTGTTTCGGCGAGGGCAACCAGGCCGACGCCTGGCGGGCGTTCGACGAGGCGGTCCCCGACGAGACGCCCCGGATCGCGCTCGCGGACACCTTCTGGGACGAGAAGAGCGAGAGCCTGCTGGCCGCGGAGACCCTCGGCGAGGAGTTAGACGGCGTCCGGATCGACACCACGGGTTCCCGTCGGGGCGATTTCCGACACATTATCCGGGAAGTTCGCTGGGAGCTCGACGCGCGCGGGTACGAGGACGTCGATATCTTCTGTAGCGGGGGACTCGGCCCCGAGAACATTCGGGAGCTGCGGGACGTCGCCGACGGCTTCGGCGTCGGCAGCCACATCACCGAGGCCGACTCGATCGACTTCAGCCTCGACATCGTCGCGATCGGCGAGGGATCGGACGAGTCCTCGAGCAGCCGGACGCAGTCCGGAAGCGAGTACGAGCCGATCTCCAAACGGGGCAAGCTCTCGGGCGTGAAGGACGTGTATCGGACCGCAGACGGCGGCCACCACGTCGCGCTGGCCGACCGGGACGGGCCCGAGAACGGCGAGGCGCTGCTCGAGCCGCTGATTCGCGACGGCGAGGTGGTTCGGGAGTTCGACCTCGAGGCCGCCAGCGAGCGCTGTCTGGCGGATGCGAAGCGAACCGGATTCTCGCGGGAGTGAAACGCTACGCGGCCGTCGTTCTTCGTCCTCAGTTCAGATCGGCCCGCTCGAACCGCCAGTAGCCGATCGCCAGCGGCACCGCGATCCAGCACAGCAGGACGATCCCGGCGAAGGGCTCGCTCAGGTAGAACGGGAGCTCGCCGCCGACGCGGCTGGAAACCAGCAGCGCCTCGGGATCGCTGGCCGTCTCCTCGGGGACGTCCTCGACCATGTTCTGCCAGCCGAGCATGGGCCAGATGAACTGGCCGGCGAGTTCGCTCGCGGCCGCGCGATAGGCCTCGAGCGGGTTCAGACTCAGGAGGAAAAAGTACCAGTCGGGAGCCTCGAGTCCGGGCAGCTCGCCCTCGAGGAGGTAGTGGAGGGCCGTCACGGCGGGGTGCCAGACGAGCGTGAACGCGATGTAGCTGCCGATCGCTCCGGCCATCGCCTGCATTCGCGAGGCGACGACTCCCGAAACCCCGACCGCGATCGCGGTGAAGGCCATCCCGAGCAGCACGGTCAGCACCGAGAACCCGAGGAAGGTCGCGATCGGGACGTCCTGGAACAGCGCGAGCGCGATCCCGACGCCGACGAGGCTGGCGACGACCGACGCGACGGCGATGACGGCCAGTCGACTGACGAACTTCCCGGCGAAGACGTTCCAGCGACCGTGGGAGAGGCCGAACAGCACCCGCAGACTGCCCGACTGGCGCTCGCCGACGATGGCCATGTAGCCGACGAGGAGGGCCATAATGGGGATGAGCAACAGCCCACCGATGTCGGCGACGACGCCGATGACCTCGGTCGAGTCGGCGTCTGAGAGGTTGTCCGTCGCGGCACCGAGGGCGATGATCCCCATCAGGAAGACGAAGACGCCCATCACGGCCCAGATCATCTTCGATCGAATCGCGTCCTCGAAGTCCTTGCGAGCCAGCAGCGCCGTGCTGGTACTCGGAGTTGGGCTCATCGCCCCACCTCCCTGTCGGCGGCGATGGCTCCAGGGTTAGTCTCATCGGTCGGCTCGCCGGCAGCCGGTGCTTTCGGCGTTTCCGACTTGGTTCCCGTCGCGTCGCCGGCTTCGCTGGGGCTCCGAGCCGACGCCGCGTCGACGCCGGTAAACGCCGAGAAGAGGTCCTCGAGCGTCGCCTCCTCGATCTCGAAGTCGACGACGCGACAGCCCGACTCGACGAGCCGGTGGACCGCTAGCGCCTTCGCTGTCGGATCGGCGTAGGTGATCCGGAGCCGTCCGTCCGCGTGGCCCACGTCACTGACGCCGTCGATTTCGGCGAGTCGGTCGCGTTCGATCGCTGAGCTGTCGGCGACGTCGATGACCAGGTTCGAGCCGACGCCCGACCGCTCGCGAAGCCCCTCGATCGTGTCGACGGTGACGAGCTCGCCGCCGTCCAGGATGGCGACCCGGTCACAGACGGCCGCCACCTGCCCGAGGACGTGACTCGAGAAGAAGACGGTCGTTCCGTCGGCTGCCTCCTCGCGGATGATCTCCTGAAACGTCCGGATGCCGTGGGGGTCGAGACCGCTCGAGGGCTCGTCCAGGATCAGTAGGTCGGGATCACCTACCAATGCCATCGCCATCGCGAGGCGCTGGCGCATCCCCTTCGAGTAGTCGCCGACCGGTCGCTCGGCGTCGTCCCGGTCGAGTCCGACCCGTTCGAGCAGGGCCTCCGGCGACTCCGTTCCTTCCTTCGACTCGAGGGCGAACTCGATGTGGCGATACCCCGAGGAGCGCTCCCAGAGGTCGAACCCGTCCGGGAGGATGCCGACGCGGTCGCGGACGGCGTCGGTCTCCGCGTGGGCGTCGTAGCCGAGCACCGTCGCAGAGCCGTCGGTCGGCCGGATGAAATCGAGCAGGAGGTCAATCGTCGTCGTCTTGCCCGCGCCGTTCGGACCGAGGAAGCCGAATACTTCTCCGGACTCGACGGTCAGCGAGGGTCCTTCGAGGGCCGTCTGCTCCCCGTAGCGCTTCGTCAATCCCGTCGTCTCGATCGCCGTCATCGACCCACCCCCGGATTCGGCGGACGTTCCGTCGGCGGTTCGATCGGTTCGGTGTCGGTTGCGGCCATCACGACTCACGGATCGTTCGGAACGATCGTATAACGGAAGCCACGGCTGTCGGCTCGACACCCGCGAGAAACGTTTATATACGACATCGGTAGCGATCGATGCGCATCCGTCCTTCGCGGCGACTCGCCGACGCGACTACAGCTCCTCGACGCTGCCGTCGGCCTCCCGCTCGCGGAAGACCTGGCCCTCGAACAGGGTGACGACGACGTCGTCGTCCTGCCAGGCGCCCGGTGCGAGTCTGGCCTTCCGACAGGTTCGATCGAGGTACTCGTGTTCGCTCCAGCCGTTCTCGACGGGGACGGTCGGATAGAGCCAGCCGCCCTCGCCGGCGTCGACGGCGACGCCGTGGGTTCCCAGCTCGAGGTCGGCCAGCGGGTCGTCGGTAAGGACGACGTTCTTGACCGTACAGACGGAGACGGTGAGGTTCGGCAGCTCCGAGGGGCTCACCTCCGAGCCACAGGAGTCCTCGCTTGCGGCCTCGATCGCCGCGTCGACGATGACGTGGCCGAGCTGGTCGCCCGAGCGGTACCCCCCGGCACACCCCCGCAGGCTCCCCCGCCCGCGGGTCGACTCGAGTCGGACGAACGCCCCCGTTCGCTCGTAGAAGGCCTCCCGCATGCTGCCCGGTTGCTCTCGCTGTCCGTGTTGCACGTAGGATTCGACGGATTCGCGCGCGAGCTCGACGGCGCGCACGCCGTCCTCGTAGGAAAGGTCAACGCCCTGTCGCTGGGACATACGAATGTACATGGGAATTGACGTCCTAAAACGCTTCCATTCGGCTCGAGGGCCGGCTGGGGGCCGACCGCGGGACTTATTCGCCTGCCGCCCCTACCCTACGCCGGGAGAGAGAGCCCGGCTGCCGCGATGACATCGCCGGCGACGGCGGGGTCACCATGGGACGGCGCGACTCGACGTCGCGTCGTCCCCCCACGTTGCCCGTCCCTCCGGGATGCGCAACGCTCGCGAGGAAAGTCCCCCCACCCGTTCGGGCGGGTGACCGGACGCAAGTCCGGAGCGGGAGACCGCTGGCTCTGGAACAGAAACGACACGTCTCGGCCCGACCGATGACGCGTGCGACCCCGACCGCGAGGAAGGGAAGCTAACCCGCAGAGGGATGCGCGGTCCGACGGACCGTGAAACGTGAGACGGCGCGAGCCGTCGAACGGGCGACTCGGAGCGCCTCCGGCGCGCGAGCCGCCGAAGACGAGGCGGTGCAAACCGTCGAGTCGAGTGTGGTCGCACACGCGCGGTTCGAACCCGCGGGTTACGATCGTCGTAACCGACCACACACGGACGGCCGAGGATCGATGGAACGGCGAATCCTCACCGGTGCAAGTCCGCGCCGTGGTAGCCCGAACGCCCCGCGATTTCGCGGACGGCGCGGACGCTCAGCCGAATGCCGGACCGAACAGAAGGGGGCTTACTCCTCTCACCCAGTTTTCGTCCTCGAGTGGCGACCCCGTTCGTGCCTCTATCGAGTCGATCTGCGGATGGCCGTGCGATCGTCTCCAGGAACGTTCGCTCGTCCGCGGCGCGTAGCGCCGCGCTCCGCTCGTTCACTCATCCCTCGCGCGGCTTCAGTGGACAGTTCTCGCTGTTGCTCGAGCTGCCTACCAGCCCGCGCCACCGCACGAAATGTTCACGTCGTACCGAACTCGTTGATTCTCCCGCCTGTGCTGTTGACTCGAACCGAGCGAGTCTCGCTCCGATTTCTTCGACCCCTCACTCGAGCGCGTCGGCGATCAGGTCCGCGCAGCCGACGTCGGGTTTCGCGTAGGCACAGTGGTCGCCGACGTCGTCGGTGACGTCCACGTCGACGTAGTTCTCGGGACGTGAGCTCCCACTGCGGAACCAGCCGCCGCCGCAGTCGCTGCCGGCACAGCCCAGCCCGCTCGAGAACGACTGGAGGTCGTAGCCGTAGCAGACGCTGGCGTCGTTCTCGGAGTGGTAGTTGTACACCGCCTCGGCCCCGCGTTCGATCCCGCAGCCGTACGCGCCGGCCGTACAGACCGCATCGTCGTCGGCTGCGGTCCCGAGCAGCGAGACGGTCTCGACGCGGCTCTCGAGGGCGGCCAGCGTCTCGAGACACGCGCGACCGCCAAGCGAGTGGCCGACTAGGTGGACCGTCGCGTCGTCGGCCTCGTCCTCGAGCCAGGCAGCGAGGCGCTCGCCGGCCGTCTCGGTGGCGTTCTCGGCGCGCCAGTAGTTGCGGGTGTCGGCCTCCCACGACGCGGCGACGACGGGTTGATCGTAGTCGTTTGCCTCGAGGGCCTCCCGGAGGGTGTTGGCCTGGTCCGTGCTGGTCTCGAGGCCGAGCCAGCCGTGGACGAAGACGACGAACTCCTCGTCGATCCCCTCGAGGTTCTCGGCCGCCGGCTCCGAGTCGGTGAGGTCGATCTCCGGGTAGTCCGCGGGGGCCTCGAGCCAGTCGTCACAGCCGGTGAGTTCGCTCGCGGCGGCCGGCCTCGACGCGGCGCCCAGTCCCGTCGCTCCCGCGGCCGCGCCCGCCGTAGCGCCGAGTAGCTGCCGTCGGCTGACGGGTGCCTGCCCCTCCTCGTCTCTGCCGCTGTCGTCGTCGGCTCTCGAGTGTCGGTCGCTCATGAATACCTCGTCGTTCCGGATCGCGATTCGAGAGAACGTTCGCGACGAGCGCGGGTACGTTCCGTGCAGGCACGCTCCGGGACGGCCGATCTCACGAGAGAACCAGCAGTTCCGTCGAGCCGTCGTCCTCCCAGCCGGCGTCGGTGGTCGCGAACAGCTTCCCGTCGGCTGCGGTGACGAACCCGACGTTGCCGTCGGTCTCGCGTTCGAACCGCTGCTCGCCGACGCGGAGCGAGCGGATCCCGATTCCGCCGTCGATGTCGATCGCGCGGAGGCGGTCGTCCCCGACGTAGACTGTGTCGCCGACGACGATCGGGGGACCGGAGCCCCCTCGCTCGAGGTCGACGCGCCACCGTTCGCCGCCCTCGTTCGTGTCGAGCGCGTACAGCGTCGACCCCGACCGTGCCAGCAGCGTCCGGTGGCCGATCGCGAGCCCGTCGGTTCCGAAGCCGCCGAGTTCGGTCTCCCACTCCCGGTTCCCGCCGATGTCGAAGTAGGTGATCGTGCCGTCGTCCCCGGCGACGGCGACGCCCTGTCCGGTAGAGCGGTCCCTCGAGGTCAACACCACCGGCGCGCTCGCGATTCCGGCCTCGATCGTTCGCCGCCACTCGACGGTACCCCACCGGTTGACGTCGTACAGCTCGCCGCCTCTCGTCGCCACGTACAGGGAGTCGGCGTACTTCGCGAGGGCGTACCGCGGGACCCCGAGCAGCTCCTGTTCCCACAGGTGGTCGCCGCTTCCGGCCTCGAGGGCGTGGACGGCGTCGCCGCCGGCGGCGTAGATGCGTCCGCCGTCCGTCTCCGAGACCGTCACCGACCCGGTGCCGATCACGGACTCGAACTCGTGGCTCCACTCCACCTCACCCGTCTCGAGGTCGCGGGCGGTCAGTGTGTCCACCTCCTGGAAGTAGGCCCTGTCGCCGGCGACGGTCGGCGCACCGTTGTACGTGTAGGCGTCGTTGTTCGGGTCGATCGACCACTGTCGCTCGCCCGTCTCCCGGTCGACGGCGACGACGTCGGTTCCCGTCGTGACCAGCACGGTGTCGTCGGTCACGATCGGTTCGGCGGTGACGAACGCCGAATCGAACTCGAGACGCCACTCGACCGAGGGGTCCTCGCGGGGCGCCGCGCCGTCGGCGACGGTCCTCGAGTTTCCGAGGTCGGCGCCGGGGGTCGACCACGTATAGTCGTCGTCGCTGCCGGGCTCGGCGTCGGTGCTCCCGAGACAGCCCGCGAGCGCCGCGGTACCGGCGACTCCGATCCCCAGAAGGACGTCTCGTCTGGATCGCATTCGGTTCGACTCGCCGTCGTCCCGGAATGAGCTTTGTGCCCGAGCAGGGGATTCGACGGGCCGTCGGCTCGAGCGTCTTCGAGCGGTTTCTCGTGCCCGTCGGTAATCGAAGCGATCGCTCGAGGACGCCTGACAGAAAGCGTCCTGACGGAGTCCAACGCGAGTGAAACGAGCGTTGGGCACGTCAGGACCGAACATAAGAGCGGGCGCTGAACAACGTGAAGCGTCCGCGATAAGTGAGCGTCCTGACGGAGATTTGAACTCCGGTCCCTGGCTCCGCAAGCCAAGAGGATAGTCCACTACCCTATCAGGACTCATCTCTACGTACCGCCGTCGACATTAAAGCCCTTTCGAAAGTATTCGGACGCTGGCCCCTGATTTCGGGAGGGAGTGTCACGCGAACCGCGTACGTTTATCCCGGATGGGGCGGCCAACGGTCGTATGCACTCCGACCGTCGCCACGGTCTCGAGGTACCGCCGTCGTTTCGTCCTACCGTGTTCGTTATTCGCTCCCGGAGCCGTCGAATGAGCAATTCTTATGCGCGGGCTACTCATGAACGAACATAGAATGAGCGACATCGAGGGCGTGTACGAGGACCTCGAGGCGGACGTTTCTCTCGAGGAGTTTCGCGAGGCCGTCGAGGCGAAAGTCGAGCAGATGGGCGGGCTCGCCGACGAGGAGACGGCGGCGATGCTCATCGCCCATGAGATCGGCGAGAGCGAGGTCGGCGGCGTCGCCGACGTCGAACCGGGGATGGAGGAGGCGAAGTTCGTCGCGAAGGTGATCGACATCGGCGAGATGCGGACCTTCGAGCGCGACGGCGAGGACGAGGACGGCCGCGTTGTCAACGTCGAGGTCGCAGACGAGACGGGCTCGATCCGGGCCGCGTTCTGGGACGACCACGCCGCGGCGACCCTCGAGGAACTCGAGGAGGGCCAGGTGTTACGGATCAAGGGACGGCCGAAGGAGGGCTTTTCGGGCGTCGAGGTCAGCGTCGACGAGGTCGAACCCGACCCCGACACCGAGATCGACGTCCAGGTTTCGGACACCCACACCGTCGAGGCGCTGTCGCTCGGCCTCTCGAGCGTGAACCTCGTCGGCGTCGTCCTCGACACCGACAGCGTGCGCACCTTCGACCGCGACGACGGCTCGGAGGGGAAGGTCGCGAACCTCGTTGTCGGGGACTCGACCGGTCGCATTCGGGTGACGATGTGGGACGAACGGGCCGAACAGGTAACGGAGTTCGGGGCCGGCGACACCGTCGAGGTCGTCGATGGCTATGTCCGCGAACGGGACGGCTCGCTCGAGCTCCACGTCGGCAACCGCGGCGCGCTCGAGGCCGTCGACGCCGACGTCGAGTACGTTCCGGAGAACGTGCCGATCGAGGACGTCGAGATCGGCCAGACGGTCGACATCGCGGGCGTCGTTCGCTCGGCGGATCCCAAACGCACCTTCGACCGCGACGACGGCTCGGAGGGACAGGTCCGCAATATCCGCGTTCAGGACGCGACCGGCGACATCAGGGTCGCGCTCTGGGGCGAGAAGGCCGACACCGACCTCGGGCCGGGCGACGAAGTCGCGCTGGCCGACGTCGAGATCCAGGACGGCTGGCAGGACGACCTCGAGGCGAGCGCGGGCTGGCAGTCGACGGTGACGGTTCTAGATTCGGAGGCCGGAACGGGCGCCGACGCGGGCGATGACGACGCGGACGGCGACGACGGGAACGCGGGCCTGTCGTCGTTCGCGGCGGGCGGCGACGGAGCGTCGACCGCGGCGGACGAACCGTCGGCCGACGACGGTGGCGACGCCGACTCGGGCGAACCCGAACCCGGCGAGGAGATCGAGTTCACCGGCGTCGTCGTCCAGGCCGGGGACCCGGTCGTCCTCGACGACGGCGAGACGACGATGAGTGTCACAACCGAGACTACCGTCGGGCTCGGCGAAGAGATCACCGCTCGCGGCGTCGTCCGTGACGGTCGGCTCGAGGCGAGTGACGTGTTCTGAGACGGCGAAAAACGCCGAATCACGAGGAAAAGCGTTAAGGGAGTTAACTCCGGCTATCATGATATGAACGTCGAACTCCCGTTCGCGCCGGTCGATACGATCATCCGGCGGAACGCGGGTGAACTTCGGGTGAGCGCCGACGCATCGGAGGAGCTCGCAAAGCGCATCCAGGAGCGCGGGAGCGAGCTCGCGACCGAGGCCGCCGAGCGGGCGAACGCCGAGGGGCGCAAGACGCTGATGGCCCAGGATTTCGAGGTCGAAACCGTCGTCGACAAGGACGACCTCGAGCTGCCGGTCGCACCCGTCGACCGCATCGCGCGCCTCGAGATCGACTCCCGATACCGGGTCTCGATGAACGCCCGGATCGCGCTGGCGGACATCCTCGAGGATTACGCCGACAACGTCGCCCAGGCCGCGGCGGTTCTCGCTCGCCACGCCGACCGGCGAACGATCACCGACGACGACATCGAGACGTACTTCTCGCTGTTCGAGTGAGATGCAGTTTGGTTACAGCGAGGTCTGTCTCGCACACGATCCCGGCGCGCGCCACCCCGAGGCACCGGACCGACTGCGCGCGATCCGCGAACGACTGAAGCGCAAGCACGGCGTCGAGTACGTCGAAGCCGACCCCGTCGGCGTCGACATCATGGAGGGGGTCCACGACCGCGACTACCTCGAGTCGGTCAGGGAGTTCTGCGCCGACGGCGGGGGGAACTGGGACCCCGACACCACCGCCGTCGAGGAGACCTGGGACGCGGTCAGATACAGCGCCGGGCAGGCCTGCTGGGCCGCGGAGACGGCGCTGGACGGCGCCGATGGACGGAAGACGCCGTTTTCGATCGGCCGACCGCCGGGCCACCACGCGGTCTACGACGATGCGATGGGCTTCTGTTTCGCCAACAACGTCGCCGTCGCCGCCCAGCACGCCCTCGATACCCGGGACGTCGATCGAGTCGCGATCGTCGACTGGGACGTCCACCACGGTAACGGCACGCAGGACATCTTCTACGACCGCGAGGACGTCTTCTTCGCCTCCATCCACGAAGAGGGGCTCTACCCCGGTACCGGGCAGGTCGAGGAGACGGGCGAGGGCGACGGCGAGGGAGCGACGATGAACGTCCCGATGCCCGCGGGCACGGACGACCGAGACTACCTCGAGGCGGTCGAGGGTCCCGTCTCGAGCGCGCTCGAGGCGTACGATCCGGACCTCCTGCTGATCAGCGCTGGCTTCGACGCCCACCGCCACGACCCGATCTCGCGGATCAGGCTCTCGACGGAGGCCTACGCCCTGCTGACCGATCGGTTCCGGGACGTCGCCGAGCGGACCGATGCAGCGCTGGCGTTCGTCCTCGAGGGCGGGTACGGCCTCGACGTGCTCGCCGACAGCGTCGCGCTCGTCCACGAGACGTTCGACGGGCGAGAGCCGATCGAACCCGACGGCGACCGCAGCCCCGACGCGGTCGAACTGCTCGAGGAGGTCGCCGACGCACACGACCTCGAGCTGGAGCTGGACTGAGCGCTCGAGCGGACCGCGTTCTCAGGGACGCGGGTCGAAGTACGCGCCCAGCTGGCGGTCGAACTCGGGGAGCAGCGCCGTCGTCTCGTCCTCAACGAGCACGTCGTACCCCTCCTCGAGGGCCGTCTCGACGTGTGCGCCGAGTCCGACATCGAACAGGCGGTCGCTCTCGAGGAACCCTCGAGCGGTCGTCCAGTTTCGCTTTCGCTCCGCGACGTAGCGATCGCCGTCGATGAACGGGCCGTAGACGTTCGGGTCGTCGGCGTAGGCGTCGTAGAACCCCTCGGCGTGGTCGCGGACGTGAACCGGTGGCCCGAGGTGGCGTTCGATCGCCGGCCGTTCGGCGACAGCCAGTTCCGCGAAGACGACGGCCGTCTCGTCGGCGAACGTGTGCGCCCTGAGGACGTCGAACCCGCGGTCGTCGAGTCCGCCGACGATTCCCTCGAGGGATTTCCGGAGCTGCGGGTAGAGCTGATCGTCGACGAGGTCGGGCGCCTCGAAGCGGACCGCGACGGCGGTCGTCTCCCGATCCGCGAGTCGGCCGCGAAGCGCCGCGGCCGTCAGCGCCTCGGGCTCGCGGGGTTCGAAGTAGTCGGTCGAGGGCGAGGCGAGGAACTGGCGGGCGTAGTGCTGGAGCCGGGCGACGTTTTCGGCGGCACAGACGGCGGCGACGTTTCGCTCGGGGTCGGTCGGGTCGATAACGATCAGCGGGTCGGCAAACGTTTCTCGAGCGTGATCTTCGGGATCGAGTTCGACCGGCGGCTGCCAGTCGGCCGCGGCCTCGAGCAGCGGTCGGAAGCCGCCGTACTCGACGACGAGCAACTCGGTGAGGTAGCCGCTGAACCCGCTGGTCCGGAGGTCACTCCCGTAGGCGCCGATCCCTTTCAGGAACTGCTTGGCGAGGCGCACGTCGGCCGCGAGCTCCTCGTCGAGGCGTTCCTCGAGGTAGCGGTTGTGAAACGGGGTCCGGTCGACGGCCGATCGGATCTCGGTCGCCGACTCGAGGCGAAAGCAGGGGACGACGTCGACGTCGAACCCCTCGACCTCTCCTTTGACGTAGGGGTGTTCTGCGTACTCCTCGTGGCCGTCGGGAACCGTCGCGTGGCCGACCTCGAGGCCGTACTCCTCGAGGGTCTCACGGTCGAGTTCGGGTAGGAAGCGGACGAAGACGTCGATATCGCGATCGCCGCTGATCCACGTCTCCCGCGCCGAGGAGCCGACCTGCAGGACGTCCGCGCCGGGTGCCAGTTCGGTCGCTGCGTCTTCGGCTCGCTCGGTGAGTGTCTCCGCGACCGCGCGCAGCCGTGCTCGCTCGTCGGCGTCCGGATCGATCCGGTTCCGTACCCGTGACAGCACCGACTCGAGGTCGTCGTTCGCTCCGTCCGGCCCGTCGTCGCGGTCGGCCTCGTCCTCGCTCATTACGTCGGGGTACTCCAGCGGTGCGTGAAAGCGTGTCGAACTCCAGGAGGGGAAAACGAAAGCCCTATCAAACCTACCCGATTAGCTGATGATGAGCCGAAGTAGCTCAGATGGTAGAGCACCTCGCTGTTAACGAGGTTGTCCCAGGTTCGAGTCCTGGCTTCGGCGTCCGACAAATTTCTTCGAATTTTCGGGCTAACTGAAACGCGAAGCGTTTCAGTCCTGCTGTTCTTCGAACGTCACCCGCGAGGAGCGATAGCTCCGAGCGAATTTAGTGAGAAGAACAGCGAAACACGCAGGACTCGAGCGCGCGAGTCGCAGGCGGCCGAACGGAGTGAGGCCGACCGTCTCGCACCCGTTCGAGTCCTGGCTTCGGGGTCCGATAAATTTCTTCGAGATTTTCGGGCTGACTGGAACGCCAAGCGTTCCAGTTGCGCTTTTCGGAACCCGACCGCTCGCGAGGAGCGGGAGCTCCGAACGAACGGTCACCTCGAGCGCGATACCTCTACATCAGAGTCGTCTTCGCCGGTGCCGAAGAACGCCGACAGCAGACACCAGTTCCCCCGACGGAGGTGCTGGTGGAGCGTCGAGGAGGAGATGCCGATCGAGTCGGCCAGCTCCTCGGCCGTGATCTTCCGAGGCCAGTCGTAGTAGCCGGCGAAGTACGCCGACTCGAGGGCCGCGCGTTGCTTGTCGGTCAGCTGATCGCCGACGGATTCCCGGAAGGTGTCGGCGGTCGTCACCGAGCGCTCGCGTTCGCGCTTGGCGACGAGCTCGAGCTCGTCGAACTCGCCGTCGAACGTCGCGACGACGTCACGGACGTCGGCGCTCTGCGGGGCCTCGATGACGACCGTCCCCTCGCCGTCCTCGGCGACCGCCGAGCGAACCGCGGTCCCGGACTCGAGCGCGAGCTGGATCATCGAGTTCTCGGTGACCGTCTGGAGGACGAACCCGTCGTGGCGCTCCGAGACCGCGCGGGCGCTTTCGATCTCGGACGCCGCCTCGGCGGCCTCGAGGACGGTCGCCGGCTCGACGCCCGAAACCCGGTGGTAGAGCATCACGCGACCGTTCTCGAGGGGGATCGCCCGCCGGAACTCGCAGCGACAGTCGTGCTCGGCCGTGAGCCGGACGTAGAAGACGGCCGGGTCGCGCAGCGAGAACTCGAGTTCGACGATGGAGTCGGCCAGCAGCAGCTCCCGGCTCTTGAGGGCGTTCTTGGCGAAGCCGACGATCCTCCCGAGGGACTCGAACCCCGCGATGGCGTCCTCGGTGAAGACGTCGTCGCGAACGCTGTTGAGGACGAGTACGCCGACGGTCTGCTCGCCGTACAGCAACGGGACCGCGGCGATCGCCTCGACGTCCCTGGCGGGTTCGTCGTCGGCCCCGCGGTTCTCCGTGATCTGATACTGCCGGACGACGTGAACGTCACCGGTCTCGACCGCCCGCTCGACGGTGCCGCCGGCGATCGAACCGAGCCGGGTCTTCGTCACGGTTTCGAGATAGCCGTCCTCGACGCCGGCGGCGACGGGCGATCCGATCCGATCGTCGACTCCCTCGACGCGACCGATCCAGGCGCTCCGGTAGAGATCCGACGCGACCAGCTGCTCGCAGATCATTCGATCCAGTTCCTCGCGAGTTGTCGCCGCCACCAGTCCGGTGACGAGGTCGTTGTTGACGGCGTTGATCCGATTCAGCGTCTCGAGCTGATCGCGCTGCTGGCGGAGTTCCCGCTCCTGGGTACGCAGGAGCTGGGTCCGCTCGGCCCGAGTCAGCGCGGCACCGATCCCCATCGCCAGCATCTCCGTGAGATGCAGGTCGCTGCTGTCGAGGCTCTCGTCCTCCCGTGCGAGCACCGTGAGAACGCCGTGGGCCCCGATCGGAACGTGGATGCTCGAGTGTTCGAACAGCCCCGGATCGGTCCGTTCCTGCTCGTCGATCACGTTGCGTACCGGCTCCCGGTTCCTGAACGCGCGTCCGGCCAGTGTCGCCTCGAGGTCGTAGGCGGTTCGCACCTCCAGGAGCTCCCTGGCGCCGTCGGTCATCGCGACGCACTCGAGCTGGTTCGTCTCCGGCTCGAAGAGTCGAACGCAGGCGATCTCGAACTCGAGGACGGTCTCGATGGCTTCGGCGCCGGTTCGAGCAATGTCGGTCGCGGTCTCGGCACACATCAGCTCGCGGGCGACGACGTTGAGCGCCTCGAGTCGCTGTTCCCAGGTTTTCCGGTCGGTGACGTCGCGGACGACGCAGACGATCCCGTCCTCGAGTGCGGTGAGGGAGTGCTCCTGGTGGAAGCGGGTGCCGTCAGCGCGCTGTCCGACGGCCTCGCCGCGCCAGTAGCCCGCGTCCAGCACGGCGGGGATGGCGTCTCGCTCGATTCGCTCGACCTCCTCGTCCGGAAAGAGTATTTGCCAGGACGAGCCGACGAGTTCGTCGACGCCGTAGCCGTGCAGGTCGGCGAGCGCGCGGTTTACGTACCGGAGCTCGCCGGACTCGTCCGAGATCGCCATCCCATCCATCGCCGACTCCATCGCCGCCGACCGGTGTCGGATCGCATCCTCGGCGTCGAGGCGGTCGAACGCGGCCTGGATCGTCGACGCCAGGATTCCGATCAGGTTTCGCAGCGAGTCGTCGATCGTCTCGCCGTCAGTCGAGCCGACCGTCAGGAGCCCGATCTCGCCGAGGGGCACGACGAGCCGCTCCTCGAGCCCGATCTCGGGATGTGCGGATCGGTCGACCGCATGGTACGTTTCGACGAGTCTGGCGTCTCCCTCGCGGAAGACCTCCATCTCGACCGTTCCGGGGAGGATCGGCGCGATGTCTGCCGCGGCGCCGTCGTCGACGGCCGACGAGCGAACCGATCTGCTGGCGGCCAGGGGCTCGAGTAGCTCCTCGTCGGCGTCGAACCGCCACACCGCGGCGTAGGACCGCCCGAGCACCGTCTGTACGAGATCGACCGCGATCCGTCCGACGTCACCCCTCGTCTCGGCCGCGTGAAGTTTCCGGCTCGCGTCGTAGAGCGCCTCGAGCCGGCTCTCGTCGACGTCGCGTTCGCTTCGCGCTTCGGACCCGGAGTCCGAACGGCGGCCGTCGATCTCGATCCTCGTCGGCGGGCGGTCGCGGCTCGGTCGCCGGTTCGGGGTCGGTTCGGGGTCCGTCCGAACGACGACCGTGCGGTAGCGCTCCCCGTCGATGTCGACCGTCGCCGCGGCCAGCTCTACGGGGATCGAGCGCCCGCTGCTATGGGCGAGTTCGCAGTCGATCCGGTCGCGTGTCCGGTCGACGTCGGCTGCCGGCGCCCGCTCGAGAATCCGCTCGAGCGGGCTCGATTCGCCCTTCGGAAAGAGGCGGTCGATCGATCCCTCGAGGAGTTCCTCGGCATCGTAGCCGAGAAGTTCGGGCACGTGCGAGCTCGTGAAGACGATCGTGCCGTCGGTGTCGAGAACGACGAGTCCGTCGGCACCGGTCTCCACGACGTCCCTGAAGAGCGGATCGTCGACCGACGAGGGAAAGCGTGTCGTCATATGTCTCTAGAAGGTCTCCATGGTGCATAACCGTACACCAATAGACACATTTTCCGCACACTCCAGTGCTGCGTGGTAACTCCAGTGGACGGTCTCCGCTCGAAGAGGGTTGGGACCGTCGTCACGAATCCGCCCTCCGATCCGTTTCGGCGACGATGCGAACGTCGTCACCGTCCTCGAGGACGTACCGCTCCGGATCGACGGGGTCGCCGTTTACCGTCACCGAGACGGTCGTCCCGGCGTCGTCCTCGTCGTACACCTCGCCGTCGACGGCGAGGGAGTCCTCGGCGAGTTCCATCCCGAGCGTCGCCATCGCGTACTCGAGGGTGACGCCCTCGCAGTGGACGTGCCAGACCTCGGCGTTATCGTAGCCGTGGAAGTGGAAGCAGCTGTCCCGCTCGATGTACTGCGGATCGTCGAAGTCGACGACCGACCCGTCGTACTCGAGAAGGATATCGCCGTGGAGGTGGGTCGGACTGTCCGCGTCGGGTTGCTGTACCGCCGCTGTCTCGACCGGTGCGGGCATCAGGAAGATCGCCAGGTACGCGACGACGAACAGGACGACGACGGCGACGCCGAGGACGTACGGCTTGACGTTTCTGGACGCGGTGCGGCCGTGTTCGTCGACGAGCCGGCGGTCCAGGCCCTCGAGGTCGCCGTCGTGCGCCCGCTCGAGGTGCGAGACGTACTCGTCGTCGGCAACCGACTCGCCGCAGTAGGGACATCGTTTCGTCATCGCTGTTCGATACGAACAGTCACTCTCCGGACCGACATGAACGGGGAACGAAGAAGTGGGTGGATCCTTCGACACGGGTCGCACCCGTTCGGACCGGGATGGGGCGCACCTGTTCGGACCGGGACGGTCGATGGTAGCCGGTCACGATCGGCGTCAAGAACCGCAGATCGCCCCCGTTCTTCCCGAAGCTTCGCCGCCCGTTCTTGAGCGTGCCGAACAGAGGTGGTGGTGAGCTGCTCGACGGCGCAGCCTATCAGACGAGGCGACGAACAGGAACATGATTCAGGAACTCAGCGTACTCACGGCCATCGGACTCATCGTGCTCGCCGGCGCGATCGGCGCCGGCAGCGTCGTCGGTCCAGACGACCACGTCGTCGTCTACACGCTGGACGACGAGCGATGCGACGTGAGCGAACAGACGGACGAGCAAATCGCCACCGAGACGGACCTCGACGAACGGGAGAGCGAGAGCCAGAGCGACCGGGAGCGTGGCAATCTCGACCATAGCGAGAGCGATAGCGAGCGCGACCTGAGCGAACGCGACAGCGCGAGTGACAGCGCGAGCGACAGGGACCTCTCCGAGAGCGAGCGCAGCGACCGCGCCAGCGCCAGCGACAGCGCAAGCGAGGACGAGCGGATCGATTCCGAGCTGAACGACCGCGACGAACAGCGCGACAGCTCGAGCGAGCGTGACGCCAGTGCCGTCGACGAGAGCGACAGCGACCGCTCCGAGCGGACGGTCGACGACACCGACGTCGAGAACGAGCGGGACGACCGCGAGCACGAGCGCGACGCGAGCGACGCCAGCGAGGGCGAGCGCGAGAGCGACAGCACCCACAGCGAGCACGACAGCCGCGACGGGGACAGCACGTACGACGAGGACGAGACGACCCGGAGCGAACACGACGAGCGTGAGGCTGCGAGCGACAGCGAATCAGCCGAGTCCGAGCGCGACGCCAGCTCGAGCGACGTCGACGCCGACCGCACCGACCTCGAGGTAAGCGAATCCGAACGGGGCGACTCGAGCGAGAGCGAAGCAGAGCGGGCGTCGGACTCGAGCGACCGCGCGGAGAGCGAGCGCGACGCCGCCGAGACCGAATCGGCCGAGAGCGACGCCGAGCGCGACGCCAGTGAGAGCGACTCGAGCGAGAGCGAGTCCCAGGAACGCGACGAAAGCGAGAGCAGCGCCGAAATCGACGAGCGCGATCGGATCGACGACGGCGACCGCGAGCGCTTCGACAGCGTCGAGAGCGAGGACGTCGGCGACCGCACGGTCCGCGACGAGATCGACCGCGAGGAGGCCGAGTCGGATCTCAGCGAAAGCGAGCGCGAGTCGGCCGAGCACGCGTCCGACGAGAGCGAGCGCGACGAAACCGCGAGCGACGAACGCGAGACCGAGTCCGACCGGGAGGCCGAGGAGGGCACCGAACGGGACGCCGAGCGCAGCGAGTCCAGCGACCAGGGCGCCGAGAGCGACCGCGACGTGAGCGAGCGTGACGCCAGCGAGGGCGAGTCCGAGCGCGAGCGCGCCGCCTCCGGCAGCGACGAGAGCGATCGCAGCGTGAGCGAGACCGACAACGACTCCGCCGAACGCGACCTCGAGACGGCGGACAGCGAGGCCGAGCGCGACGCCAGCGAGTCCGACGAGTCCGAGCGCGCCAGCTCGAGCAGCGAATCCGAGCGCGACGGCAGCACCGCTACCGACGAACTCGAGGAGAGCGACCGCGATCGCAGCGAGGAGGCTGCCTCCGAACTCGAGACCGACAGCGAGAGCGACACCGGCACCGACGAGCGCTACCAGTCCGAGTCCGCGAGCGACGAGGCGAGCGATCGGGACAGCGCCCACGACTCGAGCGACCGCGATCTGAGCGAGAGCGAGCGCGACAGCGCCGAGGAGAGCGAACGCGACCTCAGCGAGGCCGACAGCGACCTCGACACGCGCGAGACGACCCGAAACGACAGCGACCGCGACAGCGACACGCGCACCTCACAGAGCGAAACCGAGGACACGACCCGCGAGCAGCAGTCCGACGAGGACTGCGAGACGGTCTCCGAGCGCCTGCTCGTGACCGACGACAGCTACGACGAACTGCGGGAGAAGGGCGCGATCGAGGAGAACGACGACGGGACGTTCGACGTCGACGTCTCCAAGCTCTGAGCGTCGCCTCTTTTGCGATCGCTTTTTTCGTTGTTCGACTTCGAAGCGCGGCTTTCCGGTTCGGGATCGAACGTGATCGCGAGAAACCGGCCATCGTCGTTGACTCCGCTCTCGAGGCTGTTGGCCTGAACAGTCGAAATCGAATGCATCAGCGGCGCACATTCGGCAGGGCAGGTCGCGAAGAACGTCGTGCAGACGAGACACTCCTCGTCGATACTGTTGACGTCGACAGATGTTTCCAGCAGGGGATCAGGAAGCTCGAACGTCGGAAAGGAGTCGCCGTAGGTCGGATACGAGGGATCGCTTGAGCGTTCTCACCCGGCGAGTCCACCACCACCTCGCCGGACGGTTCGTCGCCGATCCGTCCGGTCAGACAACCGGCGATGGGCGCAAGACAGGCAACCGTACCACTAGCGAGAAGATCGCGTCGATTCATCGTGTGATGCTAGTGTTCGTGTTCTGAAGAACGACCTGGTGCAATCAACTAATTCACGGCGTTCGTTCGATAACTGAACCAGACTCGACTTACCAGTCCAGTCACAATAGCTAGTATGAACGACCGACCAGCTCGGCTGTTTTCCCGTAAGCACCGCCCGACACGACGAACGTTTCTCGCTGGGAGCGCCAGTCTCGGCGTCACTGCGATGGCCGGCTGTTTCGGTGACGATGGCGACGACCACCCAGATCCGATTACGATCGACGATGACAAGGACTGCGATCACTGTACGATGGCGATTGGCCAACATCCCGGACCGGTGGGGCAGGCGCACTACGCCAATCCCGAGGACGTCCTCGATGAGGACCGGCCGGCACAGTTTTGCAGCTCGCTGTGTACGTACACGTTCACCTTCGAGCAGGAGGACGCCGGCCACGAGCCGGAGGTGAGTTACCTGACCGACTACTCGACTGTCGACTATACCGTTGAGGAAGGTGACGACGGGTTGGAGATCAGTAACCATCTCGAAGACGAAGCGTTCGCCGACGTCGGCGGCCTCACGTTGGTCGTTGACAGCGAGGTCGAGGGAGCGATGGGATCGTCGATGATCGGCTTTACCGACGCTTCCGAGGCCGACGACTTCCAGGCCGAGTACGGTGGTGATACGTACGAACACGAGGACGTGACCGCCGAACTCGTCATGTCCTTAATGTGAAACCTCGGGGTCAAGCGGTTCGAGACGCCGAATGCGCCTCGTCGTCAATCGAACCTTCGGTTTCGCCGACGTCCCGGAACGAAGTTCCACTCAGTCACGAAAATCTTCGATTTTCGACCGATCCCGAGGTACTCGGCCTGCTCTGCCTGTAGACTCGTTTCTCCGTTTTCTCCTGATACAGCGGCGGTGAACACGCCGTAGAAGATGTCAACGGCTGACGCTCCAGACGGCAACGGCGAGCGATCCCGCGGTCCAGGCGGCGAGTCCGAGAATGCTCGCGACAGGCGAGGCGACTCGCGGCCCGGTACCCGATGCGACGGTGACCACCGTCTCGAGGACGAGCCCGCGGTACGCGCTCAGCGGACTGACCGCGAGCGAGTGGAGGAGACTCTCGTCACCGACTACTCCCTCGGTGAGTCCGTAGACGAGCGCCAGGTCGAATCCGACGAGCAGGACAACGAGCGCCACTATCGACAGTCCGAGCGCGCTACGTGTCGTGCTGACGAGCGAGGAGATCGCGAGTGCAATAGCAAGGACGACGAGACCGAACAGGAGGGTCAGCACGAAGAACCGGGCAAACAAGAGCGGCGAATCGGCACCGGTGTGTGTCGCGTAGATCGAGAGCATGTCGCTATCGGTGATTGCGACGGCGACTACCGCAAGCAGTAGCGGAACGGAGATCGCCACGACCAGTCCAGCGGCGCGGCCCACGTACACGCCGAAGACAAATTCGCGTGGCGAGATCGGATACGTCTCGAGAACGTCGAGCTCTCCTCGCTGTTCATCGGCGAGGATCGCCCGGTAGCCGAAGGCGACGGCGACGATTGGGACGAGCAACTCGAGAGGGGTCAGGAGATCGACGGCTGTCGGAAGGTATCCCGCCGCGTAGCCGCCGCCAATCCAGGTGATGCCGATGACGACGGCTGTCAGTGCGGCCGTGAGCAGATAGAAGGTTCGGGTGCGAGCCACTGTCCGGAGCTCTCGATCGATGACCGTTCCTAGGCGGTGGCTCGTCGACGGTGATCGCTCGCTGGCTGACTGTGCGGATTCGTGTTCCATACTACGAACTCACCCCCTGTACTCGAACGGTCCCTTCTTCGGCAGCGATCGAGTCTTCGTATACCGCACGCAACGACCCGACACCGAGTTCCGCTCGGATCGCGGCCGGCTGACCGTGGCGAACGATCTGCCCGTCGTCGAGTATCAGAACGTCGTGCGCAGTCCGGTCGACCAGTTCAAGATCGTGGGAACTCAACAGGACCGCCGTTCCCGCGTCGGCGAGCTCGGTCGCGATCTCGAAGACGTGTTTACTCATCCCGGGATCGAGCCCGCTCGCGGGTTCATCGAGCACGATAATCGGAGGATCCCCGATCGTCGCCTGGGCGATCCCGACTAACCGAGTCATTCCACCGGACAGCGCCTCGACTGGCCGCTCGGCTGCATCTCCGAGACCGACTTGTTCGAGTCGTGTCCTTGCGTCGGTCTCTCCGGCGCCGACCAGCGAAGAGTAAAACTGCAACGTCTCGAGGACGGTGAACCCGGGTCGGAAGGCGGGCTGTTGTGGAAGATAGCCGATCCGACGGGTTGCGTTGGCGTCCCGGTAACGAACCGAGCCGTCAGTCGGTTCGAGCAGGCCGGCAAGGACGCGAAGGAGCGTCGTCTTTCCGGATCCGTTCGGTCCGATCAGTGCGGTTACCGTCCCCTCCTCGAACGTAGTCGTGATATCGTTTAGCACCGCGACGCTGCCATAGTCGTAGTCGACTGCCGTAACCTCCAGTAGTGGTGTGTGTCGTGTCATGAGTTCAGTAAGCTGGGGTGTCACAGGACCATGTCTGGTCTTCCCATTCCGTCTGTTCGAGTAGATCGGGGTTGTTGGGATCGCACGTCGGTGCCAGATCGACGATGCTTCCGGTTCGCATTCCGGGAACACTGCCCTCGAGGCCGGCGAGGGCTTCGAGAGCGGGTGCTTGTGCAAGCGTCGGCGTCCCGTCAACCCGGTGTAACCGCTGGTCGACGGGATCGGTCGGCGAGTAAGATCGGTCGATCGTCCGTCCGTCATCGGAGCCGACCGCTCCCTGCCAGTAGTTGCCGGTCCCGTTAACCGTCCAGACTCGAAGCGGGCCGGAACTCGCCGTCGCGTGTCGCTCGTTTTCGACGAAGTCGTTCTCGAGCACCTGGTTCGTCGGCAACAGTTGATTGATGTCGGCCCCGATCTCGTTGCCAGCGATGACGTTTCGCTCGTAGATCGAGTTCGTCGCAGAGACCCGCAACCCGATTTCGCTGTCCGCGAGAACGTTCCCCGCGACATACGAGTCGCTCCCACCGGGAGAGAGCGCTTGCTCCGTGTCACGAATGTCGTTGTCGACGATCGCGTTGCGCTCCGGACCGGTCATAACGAAGATCCCCGTGTTAGATTGCTCTCTGAGCTGGTTGTTTCCGAGCAACGCGTCCGACGTGTGCATGAGATGGATCCCTAATCGGTTCCCCTCGAGTTCGTTATCGCGAACGACGATCCCGTGGGAGTTGTGGGAGTATACTGCGTCTCTACCGTCGTACACAGTCGTCTGCTCGACTACGCCGGGGGTACGAAACATGAGAATTCCGGCGTGTCCGTCCTCCCAGTCGGCCGGGCTGTGGACGGTGACGTTCCGAACGACCGATTCGCCGCTGCGTCGGAGGAGGATACCCGTTACCGACGAATCGACGGTAACGTCCTCGATTAAGGACTGGTTTGCGGTATGGACGGCGATTCCGGCATCGCCCCCCGCGTAGTTCCGCTCGAACCGTTCGTCCCACTCACCGGTTTCGTTCTCGGTTCCGGGTAACTCCGCATCGCCGTCTCGCTGTGATCCTTGCGAACCCGAGCCGGTAACCGTCAGTCCGACCACGGCGGTCCGCTCTGCGGTCGTCGTGATGACCGATCCGGTGCCGTCACCGCGGACGGTCACGTCACCGTCGCCGCGAAGCGTCACCGGTCGATCGATCTCGAGTTTCTCCTCGTACTCGCCTTCGGGGACGACGACCGTCGTGTTCGCGGGCGCCTGCTCGATCGCTTCCTGAATCGTCTCCGTATCGTCGCCGACCACGGTCGAAACGGGTCGTTCGCGAAGCGATCTCGCGGATTCGACGTGTTCGTCGGCCTCCTGGTGTTGGCCATCGACCCGGTCACGAACGACGCTGGCATCGTCCGTTTCGAATCGCTCTTCGAGCAGCTCGTCCCACGTGAGCACCGTTCCGCCGTGGGTGTCGGCGAATGTAGTCGCGTCGTCGCGCTCCGAGAACGGGATCGGTGTCTCTCCGCTTGGCGTCCTCGCATCGCTTCCGTGAACGTACCACGCGTCTTCGCCGTCGACCCAAGACGGAGTAGTGTTGGGTATCGGATGCCCCTCCTCGGCTAACTCGAGATCTACGCTCGAGTAGTCCGTAACGTAGACCGTCTGAGGATAACCGAACCGTTGGGTATGGGCCTCCTGACGCTGCGTCTCGACGAATCGCTCCACGCCATAGTAGCCGACGACGTACTCGTACTGTGAGTAGAACACCTGTGCTTTCGGCAGTTCGACTCCCTCCTCGAGTCCGTACTCGTCGTCTGGAGCAAGACCCATAGAGACTGTATCGTCGAAAGGCGCTGGTTTGGGTGCTGTCGGTTCTACATCGATTATGAAGATACCCATCGCAGCGAGAGCCCCCATTCCGAGAACGACTCCCACCAACACGATGCGCCAACGAAATCTGGGCACGGTCAAATTTGGGCTGCTTCGTACCTATACCGTCTGGTATACCCTTCGAATCGAATAGGCTCGACTACGGCGCACGCTGGTCTCCGACTTGCGGGCCGATCGGCTCTGTTGAAATCCTCTTCGTTGGACACTTACTCTCGTGAAGCTATTACACACTACTCCTGCGGATTGAGTAGTGTTTCCTCAGAGTAGTACCCACGGCATGCTACTGATAAAGTTGAAAATCACTTCTGAGACAACTCGGATGTCGGCACTGTCTAGTCGAGCCAGGTTGAGAAACGAGCAGGTCGTTGGGCGAATTTGTTGAAATGCTCGCAGACCTGCTCAGCGAACGTCGCGTTATTTGATCGGCGTGGTACGGATCCGGCGACTGCATTTCTACATGGACTTCGCGAAAAACACGACTCTCGGATGCTGAGTTCGTCGTCGATCAATTTGGCTATCGGGCTGCCCCCTCTCGATTAGGGTTGAACAGTCAGGTGAACTATACCGACCGAAATCTCGTCGAAAAGTGGTTTTACACCCTCAAAATGCGAGTCGACCGCTTCCATACTTTGTGGGTGGGCAGTCGAGCAAGCGTACGCGAAAGCATTGAACAGTTCATGCCCTATTATAGCCGCCAGAGACCGCATCAGTTACTCGATGGAAAGCCGC
>NZ_JARUKV010000027.1 GCF_029688865.1 Natronococcus sp. A-GB7 | reverse complement strand
CGAAGCGTAATCTTCGTCGGGCCAGCAAATCTCTGATTTGCGGTGTTCGACGAAGCGTAGCTTCGTCGAGCTCGCTGAGCTCCGCTCAGCGGTGTTCGACGAGGAGCAATAGCAGATCGGAGCGCGGTTTGTTCGCCTGGAGAGTTGTGTAGACTCGCGTTACGGACAGCAACCTCTTTTACCGGGGGCATCGGCTGACGCGAAAGGCGTCAGCCTCAACCCCCGGCAAAAACTTCGATGAAAAAAGGCCGACGGCTCGCCCACGGGGCTCGCCGTCGGTGAAACGCCTCGCTTCGCTCGGCGTATACGTCCTGATTTACGTCGTTCCACTCGCACGCGTCGGTACCGAACTCCCCAATTCAGTTCCGGAGATTGTTCTGAATACCGAAACCGTGCCATCATCTCCCGCCACCAGGACGCCCGAGCCGCGCTCTTGGACCGCGAGTGGGCGAGCCGAACCCTTTTGCGTTCGCTACCCGTATCTTACGCCGTGAATCTCTATCGTAGTGCCCGCGCAGTCGCCGGCGCCTCCGGCGACAGCGTGATCGACTGGCAGTCGGCCGCCGAGGGGGCCAAGGCGGCGACCGACCCCGGATCGCTCGATCTCGAGCCCGGCGAGCGGGAGGCCTACGCCCGCGACGTCCGCGAGGCTCGCGCGGCCGTCCGAGCGGTCTCAGGCGCGGAGTTCGACGTCCCCGACACCGTCGAGATCCAGAACCGCCACCACTGGATCGACGCCAACGTCGAGACGTTCGAACGGGTCATGGGCGCCCTCGAGACCCCGACGAGCGCCTTCCCGGGCGCTGCCCGGACGATCAACACCGGAACGATGACCGTGTTGCTGGCGTTTCTGGGCCGGAACGTGCTGGGTCAGTACGATCCGTTGTTGCTCGCGGACACGCCCTCCGAGGACCACGCGCTGTACTTCGTCCGCCCGAACATCCACAAGGCGGCCGACGCCCTCGAGGTCGACGTCGACCGGTTCCGCCGCTGGATCGCCTTCCACGAGGTGACCCACGCCGCCGAGTTCGGCGCGGCGCCGTGGCTCTCGGAACACCTCGAGGAGCGGATGCAGGACGGGATCGCGGACCTCTCGACGGGCTCATTCAACAAGGCGGCGTTCAAGGATCTCGACGCGGCGATGACCGTCGTCGAGGGCTACGCCGAGCTGTTGATGGATCACGCCTTCGACGACGAGTACGAGGATCTCCGACGGAAACTCGACGAGCGGCGACAGGGCCGGAGCCCCCTGCAGCGGCTGTTCCGACGCCTGCTCGGACTCGGCCTGAAGGAACGTCAGTACGAACGCGGGAAGAACTTCTTCGAACACGTCGTGGCGGTGCGGGACGTCGAGACCGCGAGCCGAGTCTGGGACCGACCCGAGAACCTCCCGACCCAGGACGAACTCGACTCGCCGGGGCTGTGGATCCAGCGGATGGGGCGCTGACGCCGTCGTCGCGCCGAGTTCCTACCCTAGGATCCAGTAGAGATACCAGAGCAGCCCGCTCCCGGCGACCAGTCCCACGCCGATGGCCGTTCCGATCCCCGTCAGCGACGCCTCCCCGTGGAGCGCGATCAGTCCACACGAGAGTCCAACGAGCAGGATGAACGCGATTCCCGTTCGAGTCGACGGACTCGTCAGCACGCTCGACTGCGGTGATCGACGGTCAGGGTCCCGCCTCCGACTCATAGCTCGTCTGCCGTACTGACGTGCATCGTCCGGAACAACCACGGGGGGGCATCGTCGCCCGCGTCGACAGCCTTCGACCCCGACTCGACGACCTCGGGACGAACCAGCGTTCCGCTCCAGCGAGTATCGAACCGACGGTCCGTCCCGGCCTCGGTGTCGGTCCAGGCCATCGTCACTTCGTCGGTGAACGTGGCGTACGCTCCGTCCTCGTTGATCGAGAGTCCGTGGCTCTCGACGGTCCAGTCGGTGGTCGTCTCGGTCTGGCTCTCGAGGGCGTCGGCGACGGCGTCGTACCCGAAGACTGCCTCGCTGATCCCGAACTTCGTCGTCGAGGTGTCCTCGAGGAAGTACGGCGGCAGGGGCTTGCCTCGTCGGAGGGCCTCGTAGTACTCGCGGACGACGGCCGCGGCTTTGTCGCTCATACCGTACGTTGCGGAGTCGGTCGCCAAAGGCTCACTGGACGCAGTCGCAGGCGCCGCAACCTTACATGAAGCCGCGGTCGACCTCGTCGGTCTCGATGAGGTCGTCGAGCTCGGCGCTCAGCAGCTCGTCGGCCTCCTCGAACCGATCCGAGAGGTCCTCGAGCTCGTCGGGTCGGTCGTACTGATCGTACGCCATCGGCCCGAACGCGGGGCTCTCGAGGGCGTCCATCACGTCGTCGAACAGGTCCTGCGGTCGGGTCGGCGCATCCGAGTGGGTCTCGAGGACGGTCTCGAGCCGTTTGGAGACCGTCTCGGCGTGGTCCTCGTCTTCCGGCGGCGACTGGACCGCAAACCGCCCGCCTGACTCGTCGTCGGGCAGGAAGGAGCCGATCTCGTCGTCGAGGCGCCGGGCTACCTTCGTCCCGACGCCCCGAACCTCGTAGGGATTTTTCGCGTACGTTTTGAGGAAAAACACTCCCGCCCGGGGATGTGCGAGGTACATGTCCTCGCCGACGCCGCCCGCGCGGTCGCCGGCGACGGCCCGCCAGTCCTCGGGGTCGACGCTGCGCTCGGTGACGTCCTCGAGCACGTCCTGCCACTCGCGAATCCGCATAGGGAACGCTTGTCGCGCGGGCAGAATGAACGTATCGGTTACCTCGGGACGTCGGATCGGCGGGGAACCGAAAGGCATAGGATCGCGCTCCCGACAGCACACGCAACCGCCGAGCTCCCATGGCCTCACGTCGACGCCCGTCGTTTCGCGAACTGTTCCGTACCGAACCGGCAACCAGCGCCCTGCTTTCGGTCGTCCCGCTCGTTCTCGCGGCCGGCCAGCTCGCGAACGGCTACCTCAACGATCTCCCGCCGACGGTCACCCTCTCGTTTGCCCTCGTCATGATCGCGTTCGCGGTCGTCGCCACCGACCACCACGCCGCCCGCTACCGTCGGCGACGGCTCGAGACGGACCTGGAGCGCTGAAGCTACCGATACCTATTCCTTCCGAGCGACGGGAGTTTTCTGCCGTATGATCGGGACGTCGCCGACTCGAGAGATCGTCGACTGGGAGCGGACGACCGACGACGGGACGACGGTGTACGTCATCGAGTACAGCGAACCCGTCCCCGAGCCATCCCTTCGATCGGCGTCGCTGTTCGGCGCCAGCAGCGGCGGAACGGTGCCGGAAGCCGACCGCCGGATCGCGCTGCCCGACGGGGAGCAACTCCCCGCCGACGAGGTCGTCTTCGACGCGGACGGAACCGTCCTCGAGGTCCGACACGAGGGAGCGTCGCTGCGTCGCCGGGTCCGGCGCACGCTGTTTCCCTGGCTGTAGGGCTCGCCCTCGGCGTGTGCCTTCGCTTGTCTATTCGCACCGATAACCACAGACGGTTACGTTTTGATGTGTTTCTCGGGTGTAGAGGTGTCGGGTAAACCAACCTTCGAAATCCATTTATACTGGGCGTCCGACGAGGTATCCATGTCGATACATCGCCGCGAGATGCTCGCGGGAGTTGGCGGGGGCGCGACAATCGGCCTCGCCGGCTGTACCAGTAGCGACGATGGCGATGACGACGGGCCGGAGATCAGCGGCGAGACGATTACGCTTACCACGACGACGAGCACGTACGACACGGGGCTCCTCGACGAACTCAACGCCCCGTTCGAGGATCGGTACGGTGTCACCGTCGACGCCGTTTCGCAGGGAACGGGCGCCGCCCTCGAGACCGGACGCAACGGCGACTCGGACGTCGTCATGGTTCACGCCCGCTCGCTCGAGGACGAGTTCATCGAGGAGGGGTACGGCGTGAACCGCCGCGACGTCATGTTCAACGACTTCGTCGTCGTCGGAACCGACGAGGATCCAGCCGGGATCGGCGGTGGAGACGACGTCGAAGCGGCGTTCGCCACGATCGCCGAGGAGGGCGCGACGTTCGTCTCGCGTGGCGACGACTCCGGAACCCACGCGAAGGAACTCGAGATCTGGGAGGCTTCCGGCGTCGACGAGTTCGGCGAGTGGTACCGGGAGGCCGGTCAGGGAATGGGCGAAGTACTGACGCAGGTCGCCCAGACCGGCGACTACGCGCTCGCCGACCGCGGAACCGTCCTCTCGATGCAGTCCGAGATCGACCTCGAGATCCACGTCGAGGGTCCGATCGAGGGCGGGCCCGAGCTGCTCGCGAACCCGTACGGGATCGTCGCGGTCAACCCTGGGGTTCACGACAACGTCGAGTACGACCTGGCGATGGCCTACATCGGCTACCTGACGAGTCCCGAAGGCCAGGAGATCATCGAGGAGTACACCGTCGAGGACGAGCAGCTGTTCTTCCCGGAAGCGATCTCGGAGGATCCGAACTTCCAGCAGTACGTGCCCGAAGACTGGGATCCCTCGGAGACCGACGACTGAGTCAAACCGATGCCACTCGAGCCAACGTCGCTTCTTCCGCTGTTTGCCGAGTTTCCCTTCGAGTGGAACTACATTCGAAGCATTACCCGCGTCTCGCTGTACGTGAGCTTCGTCGCGGTGACGCTGAGTACCCTGTTCAGCCTCCCGGTCGCGCTCCTCGTCGGTTTCAAGGAGTTCCGCGGGAAGGCGTTGCTCACGTCGATCATCAACACCGGGATGGGGTTTCCCAGCGTCGTCGTCGGACTGGTCGTCCTGTTTGCGGTCTCGGGCCAGGGTCCGCTCGGCTCGCTGGAGCTCGTCTTCACGCCGGAGGCGATGATCATATCCCAGTTCGTCCTCGCGACGCCGGTGATTACGGGCGTGAGCCTCGCGGCGGTCAGCAGCGTCGAGCAAAACGTCCGCGACGCGGCGTACGCGATGGGCGGGACGCGGTTCGACGTCGCCCTCGTCACGATCAAGGAAGCCCGCTACGGGATCGCGACGGCGCTGCTCGCCGGCTTCGGCCGGGCGATCAGCGAGGTCGGTTCCGTGCTCATCGTCGGCGGGAACATCGCCGGTGCGGACGGCGAATCGTACACACGAACGCTCACGACCGCGATCCAGCTCGAGGCCCGACAGGGTCGGTTCGAGACCGCGATGATCCTCGGGGCGATCCTCGTCGTGCTCGTCTTACTCGTCAACGCGATCGTGGTTCGATTGGGTAGCGGTAACGGAGGACATCGATAATGCTCGACGCACGAAACATCCACCACGGCTACGGTGCCGAGACCGTTTTCGAATCAGTCTCGCTGTCGGTAACGCCGGGCGAAGTCGTCGCGATCATCGGCCCGTCCGGCGTCGGCAAGTCCACGCTCCTTCGGCTGCTCGCGCTGTTCGACTCGCCGAACCGAGGGACGATCGAGTACGGCGACACCGACGTGTGGGGGGTCTCGGAACAACGGCGACTCGAGTTCCGACGCCGGATCGGCATGGTGTTTCAGGAGGCGAGCCTATTCGACGCGAGCGTCCGTCGCAACGCCGAGTACGGACTGCGCGTCCGTCAACCCTGGACGGATCGGCTCCGTCACGAGTTCGCCAGCCTGGTCGGACGGACGAACGGCACCGGCGCCGAGATCGAAGCGCTCGAGACGGTCGGGTTGGGCGAGAAGGTCGATCAGGACGCCTCGTCGCTCTCCGGCGGCGAGGCACAGCGCGTCGCGTTCGCTCGCGCACTCGCGTACGACCCTGAGATCCTCCTGCTCGACGAACCGACGTCCGACCTCGACCCGCGAAACACCGCGCTCATCGAGGACGCCGTTCTCGAGGCCCGCAACCGAGACATCGGCGTCGTCGTCGCGACACACGACATGCATCAGGCCGAGCGCATCGCGGATCGGGTCGCGGTGCTTCTCGAGAACGACATCATCGAGATCGGCCGTACCGAGACCGTTTTCGAGGATCCGACCGACGAGCGGACCCGGAAGTTCATCGACGGCGAGCTGGTCTACTGATGACTGCTTCGAACGGTCTACCACCAGGCGTCTGGAGAGACCACCGACGAACTCGGTCGGTCGTCTGCGTGAGTTCGACGCTTCCTCGTCGATATCGAGGACGCTGTTTGAGAGCTTACGGCGCTCCGGCGTCGGGTTCGGTCGCGACCGATCTCGCCTCGCGGGCCTCGTAGGCGTTGTAGCCGGCCAGTCCGGCGATGAGCAGCCCGGAGACGAGCGTGCTCCAGAACCCGCTGACCATCTCGAGCAGGGCCGGTGCGATTATCAGCCAGATTCCCAGAATCGCGACTAGCGAGCCGACGCCGACCGAGAGCGGGACGTCGTTGACCAGCCGGTAGTAGTTGTACGCACCTGCGACGAAGACGGCGCCGCCGACGAGGACGTTGTTCCAGAGGCCGGCCGCGCCGACGTCGTAGATGAGCACCGAGAGCGCGACCCAGGCGCCGATGGCGGCGACGATCGCGCTGATGAAGGGCGTGTGACGGCGTCGCTCCTCGTTTGCGATCTGGGTCGAGTCGTCCCGTGGGTCGCGTCCGCGATCGTTTCGGTCGCCCGCGCCGGTTCCCGAATCGGTCTCGGTGGGCGTGTGGTTCTCCGGGGCATCGTGCCGAGCGTCGTCACTGTTGGAGTCGTTCATAGCGGACAACGGTTCGCCTCGAGGTTGCAAAAGGGCCGCGACCGTTACGCTGCGCGAACGGGCCGTCCCCGAGGTAATCCGAGGTTACGGCCGAAACGGAACCGACGGTCGCCTCGCGGGCCGTGACCGATAGCGTTTTTGACGCCTCGCGCGTGACAACGAGGCGTGGACGTACGCGGAACCGTCGCCGACGAGGTCGAGGTTCGCTCGGTATCGACCAGCTACGGCGAGAGCGACCTCGCCGAGGTCCGGCTGGTGACCGACGACGGCCCAGCGAGCGGGGACGACCGCCCGATCGAGGCCCACGAACCGATCACGGTGACGTTGTGGAACAAGTGGACCGAGTCGGCCGAACTGCTCGAGCCCGGGATGGAACTGCTCGTTACCGACGCGGAAACCGACGAGTACCGGGGTGAAACGCGGTACAAGACGACGGGCGACTCGTATGTCGTCGTCGAGCCGAGTTTTCTGGTGAACGTGACGGCGATCCGAAACTGGACCGAGTGCCCTCGGCTGTACTACCTGAACAAGCTCTCGGGCGTGCCGCTGAACTACCCCGTCGTGAAGGGGACGCTGGTCCACGAGGTGTTCGGCGACCTGCTTCGCGGTCGGGAGCTCGAGGAGTCGATCGACGCCCGCGTCGAGGAGCGGGGCCTCCAGCTGGGCCTGCTCGGCGAGGAGCCGGAGTCGGTCGCCGAGGACGTCAGACAGAACGCGTCGGCGATCGAGGGCTGGCTCGAACAGGGACGCCTGACGGAGGAAGACTCCTGGCGCTCCGAACAGCTGCTGATCAGCGAGACGTTCGGCATCCGCGGTCGCGCGGACGCCATCCGACGGGGTGCCCCCGTCGAGCTCAAGACGGGGAAGAACCTGAAGAAGGAGCCCCGGTTCAAGGACAAGGTCCAGGCCGCCTGTTACGCGCTGTTGCTCGAGGAACACGGCGGGGACGTCGACACCGGGACGCTGCTCTATACGAAGAACTCGGCGCTGGACCGCAACGAGGAGACCGGCGACCTCACGCCAGCCAAGGAGTTCTCGATGGGCGACGGCCTGCTGAAGTACGTCGTCCGGCTGCGAAACGAGATCGCGGCGGCCGAGGTCGCGGGCGATATCCCGACGGGCTACGAGGGCAACGCCAAGTGCGAGTACTGCTTCGAGCAGGACACCTGCATGGTCGTCTCGGGTCGGCTCGACCAGGAGTCGAAGGCCGGCCAGATCGGCCAACCCCTGCCCGCCGAGGAGCGCGAGTTCTTCGAGCGCTTCTCCCGCGCGATCGAGGAAGAGCGACGGGAGGTTCACCGCGAGTACGCCAAGCTCTGGGAGCAAGACGCCCAGGAGCGGGCCGACGACGACCGCGCGCTGATCGACCTCGAGTTCGCGGAGAAACGCCCGCTCGAGGAGGGGCGCTGGGAGCTCCGAGCCCGTCGAACGGGCGGGGCGAGCTCCAAGCTCCGGGAGGGCGACCTGGTGCTCGCGAGCGACGGCCACCCGGTTCGGGGCCAGTCGGAGCTGGCGCGGATCGAGCGCTTAGACGAGGACGAGGTCGTGCTGACGGCCGACGAACCAGTCGAAGTCACTCGGCTCGACGTCTACCCCTCGGAGCTGACGACCGACCGACTGCTCGTCGCGCTCCACGACACGCTCCTGAAGGGCAGCGAGCGACGGAAGGACGTGCTGTTCGATCGCGCCGAGCCCGAGTTCAACGAGATCGAGGAGACGTTCATCGACAACAACGAGGCTCAAGACGAAGCCGTCCGGAAGGCCGTCGGCGCCCGGGACTGCGCGCTGATCCACGGCCCGCCCGGAACGGGCAAAACGTACACCATCGCACGGGCCATCCGCGCGATGGTCGAGCGCGGCGAGCGCGTGCTGCTGTCGGCGTTTACGAACCGGGCGGTCGACAACGCCCTCGAGGCGCTGCTCGAGCAGCTCGAAGGCGTGATCGATGAGGATCGAATCGTCCGCGTCGGCTCCGAGAGCGGTGTTCGCGAGGATATGGAACCGTACCGCCTCGAGCGGGCGGGCGACCCCGAGGAACGGCTCGCGGAACTCGAGAACGCGCAGGTCGTCGCCGCGACGACGGCGACCTGTGGCTCCCGGATTATGAAAGAGCAGTCGTTCGACGCGGCTCTGGTCGACGAGGCGGCCCAGCTCACCGAGCCCGGAACGTTCGCGGCGATCAACCTCGCCGAGCGGTTCGTCCTGGTGGGCGACCACGAGCAGCTCCCGCCCGTCGTGCGCGCCGAAAACGAGCTCACCGAGTCGCTGTTCGAACGACTCGTCGAACTCCACCCCGAGGCGGGCGTGATGCTCGACCGCCAGTACCGGATGAACCAGCGCATCCAGGCGTTCGCCTCGCGGGAGTTCTACGACGGGAAGCTACGGCCCGCCGAACCCGAGGTCGCCGCCCGGACGCTCGACGACCTCGAGGGAGTCTCCCGGGACGACCTGCCCACCGAGCTCCGAGATCCCGTCGCGTTCGTCGACGTCGAGGGCGACGACGAGCGCTACACCGACGGCCTGGAAGCGGCCCGCATCGCGGAGCTGATCGCGGCCTACGAGGCCGCGGGCGTCGACCGAGCCGACATCGGGGTCATCGCACCCTTCCGCGCCCAGGTCTCGGAGATCTCGAGCCACGTTCCCGAGGGCGTCGCCGTCGACACCGTCGACCGCTTCCAGGGCTCGAGCAAGGAGGTCATCATCGTCTCTTTCACGGCGACGGGGACGCTCGAGGGGCCGATCTTCGAGGACTACCGGCGGATCAACGTCGCGCTCACCCGTCCGAAGCGCGCGCTCGTACTCGTCGGCGACTCGCGGGCGCTGTCGTCCGATCCGGTGTACGGACGGATGCTCGAGTGGGCGCGGCGCTGAGACGGACCCCCGTACGTCGGTTCCGAAGCCATCGCTCGGGACCGACGGGGCGCCGGCTGCGATCGAAACCGCGCAGCGTTATGTATCCCCGTCCGCAAGTTCGAGTATGTCAGAGGAGGTTCCGGTACACGCGACCGACATTCTGGTCCTCATCGTCGTCTCGGTAATCGGCGGATTCCTGCTCGCGGCCTGGACCCTACCGCCCGCGCTCGCGTTCGATTTCGCGGTCTCGGTCCTGGCGGGGACGGTCCTGATGGCGTTCCTGCTCTTTATCCCGGTGATGGGCGTGCGACTGTTCATCGACGACTACCGTGACGACGGATCGTCAGGGTAGCCACGACCGCAGCCTCCGGGCGATCGACGGAGTGTCGGACCGGGGTGATTTTTGTCGATCGGCTTCGAACGTGGTTCGTGAACGTGCCACTCGGGAGCGGGTCGATCGACGTCTCCCTCCCCAACTGCGACGTGACGGTCGCCGAGCCGCCGGGCGGCGAGGTCGTCGACGTCCAGGCGGCCGCCCAGCGAGCGCTCGAGGAGCCGCTCGGATCGCCGCTCGCCGAGCGGATCGACGCGGGTGACGACGTTGTGATCGTCGTCACCGATCTGACGCGCGAGGCGCCGGACGACGTTCTGCTCGACGTCTTGCTCGAGCGCCTCGCCGACCTCGGCGTCGCCCGCGAGCAGGTGACGGTCGTCGTCGGACTCGGCCTCCACCGTCCGATGACCGACGCGGAACTCGAGGCGATGCTCGGTCCCCACGCCGATCTGGCGGTGAACCACGACCCGGAGTCGGTCGTCGAGGTCGGCAGGGTCGACGGCGTCCCCGTAGAGATCGGGACCCCCGTCGCGAACGCCGACGCGGTCCTCTCGACAGGCGTCGTCGAGCCCCACCAGTACGCCGGCTTCAGCGGCGGTGCGAAGACAGTTGCTATCGGTGCAGGGAGCGAGTCGTTGATCCGGTACACGCACGGTCCGGAGACGCTCGCCCGTGAAGGCGTTCGCCTCGGGCGGGTCGAGGGGAACCCGTTCCGCGAACTGCTCGACGAGGCCGGCGACCTCGTCGGGATCGACTTCTCGCTCAACCTGACCCACGGTCCGACCGGCGTCCTCGGCGTCCGAGCCGGCGACGACCGTCGAATCGTCCGTGAACTCGCGACGGTGGCTCGAGACGCCCTCTCCGTCCCCGTCGAGCGCGAGTACGACGCCGTCGTCTGCGGCGTCGGCGCGCCGAAGGACGCGAATCTCTATCAGGCGACCCGCGGTGCGACCTACGTCGCTCTCGGGGACCGAAACCCGCTGCGGAAGGGCGGCAAACTGGTCGTTCCGGCCGCGTTGTCGGAAGGTGCCGGCGAGGGCACCGGCGAGCGACGCTTTTACCGCCGACTCAGCGAGGCCGACGACGCCGAGTCGCTGTACAGCGAGCTACGAGAGGGGTACGACCCCGGCGCACAGCGGGCGTTCGTCGTCGCTCGCGTCCTTCGCGAACACGAGATCGTCGTGACGAACAGCGAGGCGCCCGACGTCGTCGAGGAGTGTCTGATGCGCGCCGAACCCGGCGTGTGCGACGCCGTCGAGCCCGGAAGCGACGTCCTTCTCGTTCCCGACGCGTTGAACACGCTACTGGTCGAGCGGCGGTAGCCGCACTGCACCGGCCGTCCCTGCTTCAGCTTTACCCCGTTCGACGTCGTCGAGAGGGGTATGCTGGAACGTTTCGCCCGCTTCCGACCCGACGGCAATCTCGCCGTCAGAATCGTCGTCGTGGTCGCGCTCGGTTCCATCGTGACCGGTATCGTCGCGATGCTCACGGATCCCGAACTCGCCGCGGGCGGACTGCTCGCCGATCTCCAGGCGGCGGCCGAGTTCACCGGGACCGTCATCGGCTTCGCGCTGCTCGTGGCCGCGTGGGGGATGCGTCGGGGCTACCGGGTGGCGTACCTCGCCGCGGCGGCGCTCGTCTTTCTCGCGGCGGCCCACGGCGTCGCCCAGTCGCGGCTACTGTCGGTACCGCTGATCGTCCTTTCCCTCGGCGGACTCGCGATCCTGGCGTTGACCAGCGAGCGCTTTACGCGCTCGAGTCGCCTCGAGCTCTCGGCGACGCAGCTCGGCGCGCTCGTCGCGATCCTCGGCGTCTGCTGTTACGGGACCGCGGGCGCGTACGCTCTCCGAGGCGATTTCGACGGTCTCGACACCGCTGTCGACGCCGTCTACTTCACGCTCGTCACCGCGAGCACGGTCGGCTACGGCGATATCCACCCTGCGACCGAGACGGCGCGGCTGTTCGCCGTCTCGCTCGTCGTTCTCGGACCGACGACGGTCGCCGTCGCCGCCGGCAGCCTGTTCGGGCCCGCGATCGAGACGCGACTCACGCGGACTGGTCGGCGGGTAACGAACCATCACGACGAGACGAACCGGGTCGTCGTCCTCGGCTACGACGAGACCACCGCGTCGGTCGTCGAGCGGCTCGCCGACCGGGTGAACGTAACGGTCGTGGCGAGCGACGAACGACAGCTGCGGGCCCTCCCCGGTGTCGTCGACGTCGTCGTCGGGGAGCTACCGTCCGCCGAAGCGCTCGAGCGGGCTGCCCTCGAGACGGCCGACGCGGTCGTCCTCGCCGGTAGCGAGGGAGCGGATACCGCGACCGCCGTGCGAGCCGCGACGGACGCACGGCTCGTAGCCGTCCTCGATCCCGATACCGAGTCCGAGCCGAGAGTCGACGCGGAGGTCGTCATCGATCCGCGAGCGATCGTCGCCGACGCGGTCACCGACGCAACACTCGGCGGACCCGATGCCGCTGCTCAGTCGTCGGCGTCGGCGGCCTCCCACAGCGGGTAGAGGTCGTCCTCGATCGGCTCGGTGATCGTCTCGGAACCGAGCTCGAGGGCGAATTCGCCGTCGGCGTCGCTCCGTCCCGCCTCTTCGACCGTTCCGATCGCCGCGGCCTCGAGCCCGGCCGACTCGAGTCCCGCGAGGCAGTCGTCGAGCGCGTCGTCGGGAACGGTCGCGACCAGGGCACCGGAGCCGAAGATCCGGAGGGGGTCGACGCCCGCCGCCGCACACAGGGTCTCGGTTTCCGGACGGATCGGAACCGCATCGCGATCGACCGCGAGCCGGACCCCGGAGGCGCGGGCGAGTTCGAGCAGGCCGGCCGCGACGCCACCCTCCGTCGGGTCGTGCATCGCGGTCGCGTACTCCCGCAGCACGCGGCCGTCGGGGACGACGCTGATCTCCTCGAGGAAGTCGGCCGCGCGCCCGCGGACGTCGGGATCGACGCCCAGCTCGTCGCCGAAGTCGGCCGCGAGGATGGCCGTTCCCTCGATTCCCGCGGCTTTCGTGATGACGACGCGGTCGCCGGGCTCGGCGCCCCCGGTCGGGACGAAGGCGTCGGTCGATCCCATCGCGGTCAGCGAGACCAGCGGGCGCTCGAGCTGGTCGACGTACTCCGAGTGGCCGCCGACGATCGACGCCCCGACCTCGCGAGCCGCGGCGTCGATGTCGACCGTGATCTCCTCGAGGGGCGACGCTTCGTCGGGAAGCAGGATGACGGTCGTGAGCCAGCGCGGATCGGCGCCGGATGCCGCGACGTCGTTGCAGGCGACGTGGACGCCGAGGCGACCGACCTGGGAGGCTGCAAGCGAGATCGGATCGGAGCTGACGACGAGGGTGCCCTCGCCCTCGGGCCAGGCGATCGCCGCGGCGTCCTCGCCGTCGGCGGGGCCCTGGATCACCGACTCGTCGTCGCTCGCGGTCCCCGTGCGACCGAACACGTGCTCGAGCAGCTCCGCCGGCGGTACCTTTCCGGGCATACTACGAACTGGGCTGATCGGCGGTTTGTAGCTGTCGACCGCGGTCGACGCGCTCTCCGAAAGCCGGTTTCGAAGAGAGGGGGGCTGCGTCAGGCCGTCCGCTCGAGGTCGTCGAACAGCGCCGTCACGCGGCGCTCGATCTCGTCGCGCTGTTCGCGGGTGGCCTCGATCCCACCGCCGTGTGATTCGAGCGACCAGATTCGGACTTCGCCGCCCCAGTCCTCGGGGACGAACTCCGAGGCCGAACAGCCCATCGTCACGACGGTTTCGGCGTCGACCACGTCGTCCGACGTGATCCGTCGCGGCGTTCGGCCGCCGACGTCGAGGCCGTCCTCCTCCAGGGCCTCGAGCGCGTCCTCGCTGATCGACTCCTTCGGTTCGGTGCCGCCGGTAACGAGTTCGACGTCGAGTCCGCGTCGATCCCGCTCTCGTTCGGCGTAGGCGGTCGCCATCTGGCTGCGGCCCGCGTTTCCGACACAGGCGAACACGATTTTCGTCATCGACCGCCCTACACCCGCGATCCTTACCAGTATTTGCCCGGCGAGCCCGAGTCGGAATCCCAACCCATTCCACCTCGGTCCCGCTAAACCCATCACCGTGAACGTCCTCGAGAAGTATCAGACCGCCGTGGTTCTCGCGGCGATCGTCGTCGGTCTCGCGCTCGGCCAGCTCGAGGGCGTTCCCGCCGTCGCCGACGCGCTCATCCTCCCCTTCCTGATGGTGATGCTGTTCGGCGCGTTCGCCGGGATGCCGCTCTCGAAGCTCCGATCGGCCTTCGGAAACCGCCGGGTCGCCGGCTCGAGCCTCCTCGTGAACTTCGTCTGGAACCCGCTGTTGGCCGTCGGTCTCGGCGCCGTCTTCCTCAGCGACCACCCCGCGCTGTGGGTCGGGCTGCTCATGCTCATGGTGACGCCGTGTACGGACTGGTACCTGATCTTCACCGACATCGCCGACGGCGACGTCCCGCTGGCGACGTCGATCCTTCCCTACAACCTCGTGTTGCAGCTCGTCTTGCTACCCGTCTACCTCTACGTCTTCGCGGGCGAACTCGTCGAACTGCCGCTGGCGTTGCTGCTCGAGAGCGTCGCGCTCGTGTTGCTCGTCCCGCTCGTCCTCGCGGGGGTCGCCCGGAAAGGGCTGATCCGCTGGCGGGGCGACCGGTGGTTCAGCCGGACGTTCCTGCCGAAACTCGGCCCCGTTCAGATCGTCTTCCTCAGTCTCGCCATCGGGGCGATGTTCGCCTCGCAGGGCCAGGAGGTCCTCGAGAACCCAGGGCTGCTCGCCCTGCTCGCCGTTCCGGTGATCGCGTTCTACGCGCTGAACCTCGCGATCGGGTTCGGGATCGGCCGTGTCCTCTCGTTTTCCTACAGTGAGATGGTCTGTTTCAACAACACGATCCTCTCGCGGAACTCGCCGACGGCGCTCGCGATCGCGGTCGTCGCCTTCCCCCACGAGCCGCTGATCCCGCTGGCGCTGGTCATCGGACCGCTGCTCGAGTTGCCGCTGCTCGGCGTGATCGCGCAAATCCACACGGGGATCGCCGATCGGGGCTGGTGGCCGATCGATTCGTCGATCCGCCCGGAGAGGAGTTAAAAACCGCGACGGGCGGACTCGCCCGCTCGTCGTCCGTCTCCGGACCGCTCAGTCTCCGCTCGAACCGGGTGCCAGCGCGTCCATCGTCGCCTCGACCTCGCTCTCCTCGGCGCCCCGCGGGAAGCTGACCGCGACGGCATCGATCCCGTCGACGGCCTCGAAGCGCTCGAGTCGCTCGCGGGCGGTCTCGGGATCGCCGACGGCACAGAGATCGTCGAGCAACTCGTCGGAAACTTTCTCGAGCGCCCGTTCTCGATCGCCGTCCTGCCAGGCGTCGTGGATCGTTTCGGCCTCGTCGTACCCCTGGCGCTCGAGGGCGTCCCGGTAGAACGTGCCCATCCCGCCGACGTAGAACCCGACGTGCTGGCGGGCGAGTTCGCGGGCGCGCTCTTCGTCCTCGAGGGCACAGCAGGTGACGCCGACGGTGACCGCGAGGTCCTCAGGGTCACGGTCGCCGAGGTCGGCGCCGCGCTCGAGGTCCGCGAGCCGATCTCGAACGCCGTCGGGAGTGAGCATGATCCCGTGCCAGCCGTCGGCGAACCGCCCCGCGAGTTCGACGGCCTTCGGTCCCATCCCCGTCACCTCGACGGGCGGGGCGGGGTCGGGTGCCCCGCAGCGGAGCCGAAAGCCCGACAGCGAGAACTCGTCGCCGTCGTAGTCGACGGGCTCGCCCGACAGCACCTGGCGAACGATGTCGACGGTCTCGCGGGTCCGCTTGAGCGGGTTCCCGTACTCGAGGCCGTGCCAGTTCTCGATCACGACGGGACCGCTCGGGCCGATCCCGAGCCGGAACCGACCGTCACTGGCCTCCTGGAGCGTCGCGGCGGTCTGGCCCAGCAGGGCGGGCGACCGTGAGTAGGCGTTGACGATACTGGTGCCGAGGTCGACCTCGTCGGTTCGCTCGGCGATCGTCGCCAGTACCGTCACCGCGTCCCGCCCCCAGGTCTCTGGCAGCCAGACGCAGTCGTACCCGCCGCCCTCGGCCCGTCCGGCGTAGTCGGCCAGCGAGTCGACGCTCGGCTGGGCCGCGACGGGCAGGTGGACGTCCCGCTCGGTCATATCTCGGGCGACTCCTCGACGCGCGGAACCCCCTGTGCGGTGATCGTCTCCCCGACGATATAGGAGGACGCGGGGCTCGCGAGGAACTGCGCGAGGTCGGCGATCTCGTCGACAGTCCCCATCCGGCGCTCGACCTCGGTGCGGTCGACCTCGTCGGCCGAGATCCCCATCTGGTTCTCGACGCCCTTCGTCGCGACGAAGCCGGGTGCGATGCAGTTGACCCGTACTCCATCGGCGGCCCACTCGTAGGACAGCGTCGTCGTCAGGTTCACGACCGCGGCCTTCGCGGCGCCGTAGTGGCTCATGTACGGCGATCCCAGCTGGCCCGCGACGCTGGCGAGGTTGATCACGATCCCGCCCCCATCTTTGAGGTGTTCGGCGGCGGCCTGGGTGCAGTGGTAGGTGCCGTGGACGTTGATGTCGACGATCGTCTTCCAGCCGTTCTCGGAGATATCGTCGAAGTTCGCCATGAACGAGGCGCCGGCGTTGTTGACGAGCACGTCGAGTCCGCCGAACTCCTCGACGGTCGCCTCGATCAGCGCGTCGACGGCTTCGCGGTCGGTGACGTCGCACTCGACGGGCAGGGCCCCGCCCGGTCGATCGCTCTCCTCGATCTCTTCGGCCACGGGATCGACGTTGTCCTGCTCGCGCGAGCAGATCACTACGTCGACCCCGTCGTCGGCAAAGCCCTTTGCGATCGCCGCACCGATCCCGCTCGAGGCGCCCGTGACGATCGCGACGTCGCCGTCGACGCCGAACTGGTCGGTGCTCATCGGCGGTCACCCGCTGCGAGTGTGCTTACCATTGTTAGATCCATTAGACAATAGGAAGACACTGTTAATAAAGATAGGTACAACCCCCGTATCGTTAAGGGAGTCGAGGAGAATCGTCACCAGTACGCACACCCTGGCGACGCTCGTCGCTTCCACACCACTATGACAGGCGAAGATACCAACTACGGGCCGGATCGACAGGAGACAGTGTACCGACAGGGAATGCTCGAGGGCGAGCCGCCCGAGTTCCCGGTGGCTTACGAGGAGCTCGAGGAGCGCGCCCGCGAGGAGCTCGACGAGGAGGCGTTCGCGTACGTCGCCGGCGGAGCGGGTTCGGAGTCGACCGTCGAAGCGAACGATCGCGCTTTCGACGCCTGGCAGATCGTCCCGCGCATCCTGCGGGACGTTTCGGACCGGGACCTCTCGGTCGAACTGTTCGGCAGCGAGTTCTCCGCACCCGTCCTGCTCGCACCGATCGGCGTCCAGGGGATCCTCCACGACGAGGCCGAACTTGCCGTCGCCCGCGCGGCGAACGCGGTCGGCGTCCCGATGATCTCGAGTTCCGTCTCCTCGTACACGATGGAGGAGATCGCCGACGAACTCGAGACGACGGGCTGGTTCCAGCTCTACTGGAGCGCCGACCGCGACGTGGCCGCGAGTTTCCTCGAGCGCGCCGAAGACGCGGGATTCGAAGCGATCGTCGTCACCCTCGACACGCCGAAGATGGGCTGGCGCGAACGCGACATCGACCTCGCCTACCTCCCCTTCCTCGAGGGCCAGGGGATCAGAAACTACTTCGAGGACGATGCGTTCTGCGATCGCCTCGAAGACGACCCGTGGGCCGACCCCGAGGCCTCGCTCGAGTCGTTTATCGACTGCTTCGGTGACGCGTCGCTCACCTGGGACGACCTCTCGTTCCTGCGGGAACACACCGACCTGCCGATCGTCCTCAAGGGCGTGCTCCACCCCGACGACGCCACCCGCGCCATCGAGTGCGGGATGGACGGCCTGATCGTCTCGAACCACGGCGGTCGTCAGGTCGACGGCGCGATTCCGGCGCTCGAGGCCCTCCCCGAGATCGCCGAGGCCGTCGGCGACGACGTCCCGGTGCTGTTCGACAGCGGAATTCGTCGGGGCAGCGACGCCGTCCGGGCGATCGCGCTCGGCGCCGACGCCGTCCTGCTCGGACGACCGTACGCCTACGGGCTCGGCATCGGCGGGGCCGACGGCGTCGAGGCCGTGCTGCGAAACTTTCTCGCCGATCTGGATCTCACCGTCGGGCTCTCGGGCTGTGCAAGTGTCGACGAACTCGACCGATCGACGATCCGACTGGCCGAGCGATGAGTCCGGATTCACACGCCGGCACCGGCGAGCCGGGCGCACCCGAGAAGTGGGAGGCCGTCTTCTGGGACATCGGCGGCGTCATCCTCGATCTCGAGTCGGTCCGGAGCGCCCACGTCGCGTTCGTCGCGGATCTCCTCGAGCGCCACGCGGTCGACGCGACGGTAGAGGAGGCGATCGCGACCTGGCGGTCGACGGTCGGCGACCACTTTCGCGGGCGTGAGGGGACGGAGTTCCGGGCTGCCCGTGACGGCTACGAAAAGGGCGTCGAGGCGGTCGTCGGCGATCCGGTTCCCCGCGAGGAGTGGGAGCCGGCGTTTCGGGCAGCCGCCAGAGAGTCGATCGAACCCGTTCCCGGCGCCGTGGAGACGATCGAGCGTCTCGCCGAGCGGGAGCTCCACGTCGGCGTCGTCAGTGACGTCGACGACGACGAGGGAAAGTGGATGCTCGAGCGCTTCGGCGTTCGCGAGCGGTTCGACTCGATCACGACCTCCGAGGAGGTCGGACGAACGAAGCCGGACCCCGCGATGTTCGAGACGGCTCTCGAGAAGGCGGGCGTCCCGGCCGAGCGATCGCTGATGATCGGCGACCGCTACGACCACGACGTTCGCGGGGCCGACGAGGCGGGACTGCACGGGGTCGCGTTCGGCGCCGGGGACGGCCCCGCAGTGTCGTACCGGATCGAGTCTCCGCCCGAGATCCTCGAGATCGTCGACGGAGAGCGAGACGCCTGACCGTTCGGGGACACGACCCGATCGAAAACGTGTACGCGAAACGGACGTCGATCGACTTCAGAAGTTCTCTATCCCGTAGATTCCGGCGTATTCAGGCTCAAGGTCTATCTGCGAGTCGGGTGGAGAACGAACGTGATCGGTGGCGCGCTCGGGTCCGAATGAACCGCGGTAAGACCACCACCCGCGGTAAGTCCACTACCCACCATGAACACGGCCAGTCGATCGACGTCGCGGGTTACGATCCGGCAGTTCGAGCCCGGCGATCGGGAGGCGTTCCTCTCGCTGTACGAGCGAGTGTTCGGTCGCGGGCGATCGCCCGCCTGGTTTCGCTGGAAGTACGAGGACAACCCCTACGCCGACCACGTCCCCATCGTCGTCGCCGAGGACGACGGCGACCTCGTCGGCTGTCGCTCGCTGTTCGCCCAGGAGATGCGCGGCCACGGTGCAGTTCGAACGGCGTACCAACCCTGCGACACGATGGTTCACCCCGAGTACCGCAGGCGCGGACTGTTCGACCGGATGAACGAGCGGACCCTCGAGCGGTACGCCGAGGGCGGCCCCGCCTTCCTCTTTAATTTCCCGAACGAGGCCTCGAAGCGCGGGAATCTCAACCACGGCTGGCGAGAGATCGGCACCGTCCCGCTGTACTACCGGGTTCGGGATCCCGTCGGCGCCCTCGAGCGGTGGACCGACGGATCGGGAGCCGAATCGCCGGTGCGGACCGACGGACGCGCTGCGACCGCGGCTGCGAAATCAGCCGCGAGCCGGATCGTCGAGGGCGTCCACCGCACAGGGGATCGACTGCTGGCACCCGACGCCGAGGTCACCCTCGAGCGCCACGAGTCGACGCCCGCCGAGGCGCTCGCGGCGGCCTACAAGCGGGCGATTCCCGAGGCGATGCACACGAACCGAACGGCGACGTTCTACCGCTGGCGGCTCGCCAACCCGGAGCACACGTACACGACGTACGTCGCGAGACGCGACGGTGAGCCCGTGGCCGCGCTCGTCACCGCGACCGTCGACGACCGCGTTCGAATCGTCGAGGCGGTCCCGCGAGCGCTCGAGGCCGAACGGAGGGCACTCGAGCGCCTGCTCGTCGCCGCGCTCGCCGACCGCGAGAGCCGGGAGTTCGTCACGGCCTTCGGCGAGACGCTTCCGAGACCGATTCGATTCCGGTTCTTCCCCGACACGCAAGCGCCCCTCTCGACGGTGATCCGGCCGTCGTCGCGGACGCTGCTGGCGCGGGACCTCGACGCCAGCGCCGCGGTCGAAAACAGCTCGATCGACGACTGGACGTTCTCGCGGCTCGATCTCGACACGACCTGAGCGGGGCTCACGGTCCTCAGCCGCGGAATCGCGTCACCGGATCGAGCTCGCTCTCGTCGACGTCTTCGAAGGCGTCGCGGGCGATAACGCGCTTGTGGACCTCGTCGGCGCCGTCGACGAGGCGGAACGCGCGGACGTTCTCGTAGAAGTCCGCCAGCGGCAGGTCCTTCCCGATCCCGTTGGCGCCACAGCACTGGATCGAGAGATCGACGGCGTCCTGGACGACGTCGGCCGTGAAGACCTTCGCCATCGAGACCGGAACGCGGGCCTCCCGTCCCTCGCCGATCTCGCGGGCGGCGTGGCGAACCATCGTTCTGGCGGCGTGAAGTCGCGTCTCGGCGTCGGCGATTCCGTAGCGCAGGCTCTGTTTCTCCGAGAGCGTGCTGCCGAAGCCCTCCCGCTCGCTCGTGTAGGCCTTCGCGACCTCGAGCGAGCGCTGGGCCATCCCCGAAAAGCGCATGCAGTGGGTGAGCCGCGCGGGGCCGAGCCGTTTCTGGGCGATGGCGAAACCGGCGTTCTCGGCGCCAAGCAGGTTCTCCTCGGGAACCCGCACGCCGTCGTAGACGATCTCGGCGTGGCTCGTCCCCGTCACCTCGCCGCCGACGTGGGGAATGTCCCGCTGGTACTCGACGCCGTCGGCGTCGCTGGGGACGAGGAAGATCGAACACCCCTCGTAGGGGTGGGCCTCCTGGTCGGTGCGGGCCATCACCAGCAGGACGTCGGCCTCGCTGCCCTGGGTGGTCCACCACTTGTGGCCGTCGATCACCCACTCGTCGCCCTCCTTTCTGGCTTCGGTCTTGATCATCTTCGGATCCGACCCGCCGCCCTGCATCGGCTCAGTCATCGAGAATCCCGAGTGGATATCGGCCTCGACCAGCGGCTCGAGCCACCGCTCCTTCTGTTCGTCGGTGCCCGCCATCTCGAGGGTGTGCATGTTCCCCTCGTCGGGGGCGTCGACCCGAATCGCCAGCGGGCCGAGCAGGCTTCGGCCCGCCTCCTCGAACGCCGGCAACACGTCGCGGAACTCGAGGCCGAGCCCGCCGTACTCCTCGCTAACCTGCGGGGCGTACAGCCCGCGCTCGCGGGCGGTCTCGCGCAGGTCGTCGACGACGTCCTCCGGAACGGGGCCGTTCCCGAGCTGCTCGCGCTCGGCGGGGATCACGTCCTCGTCGACGAACTCCCGAACCTCCGCGGCCAGCTCGCGCGCCCGATCGCTGTCGTGGTACTCCATACCCTAGCTACACGAACATTGTAAGATAAGGTTTCGGTCGTAACTATTTTCGTTAATCGGACCGCGGGTAGTACCATGCCGCGTGCAACCCCCCACTCGACGCAGCCGACGAACCGGGACGCCTCGACGGACCAGCGAGCCGATCGGCTCGAGCCATGACCGACACCTACTACGAGCGGCTGGTCGACGAGGAGGCGCTGGCAGCCTACCTCGAGAACGAGCTTGGGACCGTCGAGCGCTACGAGATCGAGCGCCACCGTGAGGGCCACTCCAACGAGACGCTGCTTCTCACCTGGGGCGACCGAGAGCTGGTGATCAGGCGGCCCCCGCCGGGCGAGACGGCCGACACGGCCCACGACGTGCTCAGAGAGTACCGCGTGACGAAGGCGCTGGTGGATACCGACGTCCCCGTCCCCGAACCCGTGCTGGCCTGCGAGGACCACGACGTCATCGGCAGCGACTTCTACGTGATGGAGCGACTCGAGGGCGACGTCCTCCGGGACGGCGAACCCGACCGCTTCGCCGACCCCGCCGCCCGCGAGCGGATCGGCGAGGAGCTGGTCGACACGCTGGCGGCGATCCACGAGGTCGACTACGAGGCCGTCGGCCTCGAGGAGTTCGGCTATCCGCCCGGCTACACCGAGCGCCAGGTCGAACGCTGGGGCCAGCAGCTGATGTGGGCGTTCGAGACCACGGTCGAAGAGCGGGAGGTCCCGGACCTCTACGAGGTCGGCTCGTGGCTCCAGGAGAACGTTCCGGAGGAGCATCCGCACACGTTGGTTCACGGCGACTACAAGCTCGACAACGTGATGTACGGGCCAGCGGGACGCGACGCGTCCCGAGAGGAGCGAGCGGACGACGTCCGCGAGCCCGAATCCACTCCGGAGCTCGTCGGCGTCTTCGACTGGGAGATGGCCACGCTGGGCGACCCCCGCGCCGACCTGGGCTGGATGCTGTCGTACTGGCGCGACCCCAAGGACCCCGACCCGGCCGTGCCGGAGCTGACGGCGACGTTCATGGAGCGGGAGGGGTACTCGAGCCGGCTCGAACTGGTCGAACGCTGGGAGGATCGGACGGGGCTCGCCTTCGAGCACGAGCGGTTCTACCGCACGCTCGCGGTGTACAAGCTGGCGGCGCTCGGGGAGATGTTCTTCCGGCGCTACCTCGAGGGCAACAGCGACGACCCGATGTACCCGAAGATGGAGGAGCGGGTTCCCGCGCTGGCTGCGCGTGCGGTCCGGATCATCGAGGGGGAGGAGCCGCTCTGATGCGGTACTTCGAGGACGTCGAGGTCGGCGAGACCCACGAGTTCGGCGAGTACGAGGTGACCGAGGAGGAGGTCGTCGAGTTCGCCGAGCAGTACGATCCCCAGCCGTTCCACGTCGACGGGGAGGCCGCCGAGGAGTCGATGTTCGGCGAGCTGGTCGCCTCGGGCTGGCACACTGCCGCGATGTCGATGCGGCTGCTCGTCGAGGGTCCCGACGGGATGGAGGACCGAGCCGCGATGGGATCGCCCGGCGTGGACGAACTGCGCTGGCACCGGCCCGTCAAACCCGGCGACACCCTCTCGGTACGAACCGAAGTGCTCGAGAAGCGTCCCTCCGAGAGCCGCGAGGATCGAGGGTACGTCAAGAGCCGCCTCGAGACCTACAACGAGGACGGCGACCTCGTCATGAGCTGGGTCGCGGACACGATCTATCGCCGACGGGACGACGACAGTTAGCGTCGTACGCGCTTGGACGAATTTTACACAGCTCGTACGCCCGCACAGCTAATCAGTTAACATTGGTAACTCGGTTCGGTGGAGTTAAGACGACTCCGATCGATCACACGGCCATGTCAGACGACACCATCGAACGCGTCGCCGTCCTCGGCGCGGGGAACATGGGTCACGGAATCGCCGAGGTAACCGCGATCGCAGGGTACGACGTCGCCCTCCGGGATATCGAGCCCGAGTACGTCGAGGACGGCTACGAGTCGATTCGCTGGAGTCTCGAGAAACTCGAGGAGAAAGACCGTCTCGACGAGTCCGCCGACGGGATCCTCGAGCGGATCGAGACGACGACCGACCTCGAGGACGCCGTCGCCGACGCGGATCTCGTGATCGAGGCCGCGCCGGAGAACCTCGAGCTGAAACACGACATCTTCGCCGACCTCGAGCGCTACACGGACGAGGACGCCCTGCTGGCGACGAACACCTCGAGCCTGCCGATCACGGACATCGCGGAGGCGGTCGACACCCCCGAGCGCGTCCTCGGCCTGCACTTCTTCAACCCGCCGGTGAAGATGGATCTCGTCGAGGTCATCTACGGCGCAGAGACGAGCGACGAGGCGGCCGAGGCCGGCCACGACTGGGTCGAGTCGATCGGCAAGACGCCGATCTACGTCCGCAAGGACGTGCGGGGCTTCGTCGTCAACACCATCGTCGGCCCGTTCATCGGCGAGGCCGCCTGGATGGTCTCGGAGGGCGACGCCGACATTCGCCAGGCCGACGCCGCGATGGTCCACGAACGTGGCTACCCGATGGGACCGTTCGAACTCGCCGACCTGACGGGGATCGACGTCGGCTACCACGTCCGCAAGGAAGCCGGCGACGACGTTCCCCCGGTGATGGCCAAGAAAGTCGAGGCCGAAGAACTGGGGAAGAAGACTGGCAAAGGGTTCTACGACTACGAGGAGGGGGACGGTCCCGACTACGAACCCGGCCAGGGGGAGGGGTTCGACACGCTCCAGGTCGAGGCCCGAATGATCAACCGCGCGGCGTACCTCGTCGGCGAGGACGTCGCGACGCCGGAGGCGATCGATATCGGCGTCCGCCTCGGTCTCGGTTTCCCCGAGGGGATCTGCCGTCGCGCGGACAAGATCGGGCTCGATGCCGTCCTCGAGACCCTCGAGAGCCGCCTCGAGGAGAGCGGCGACGACCGGTTCGAGCCCCACCCGTACCTGCGCGAGCTCGTCGCGGCGGGAAAGACCGGCGAGAACGCCGGCGCGGGCTTTCACGAGTACGGCGACGGCGGCGCGAGCGACCTCGACTCCTACCGCTACCTGAACGCCACAGTCGAGGACGGCGTCCTGCAGGTGGAGCTCGACCGCCCCGAGCGGATGAACGCTCTCTCGGCGGATCTGCTCGAGGAGATCGACGACCTCTTCTCGACGGTCGACACCGACGAGATTCGCTGCGCGACGATCGAGGGCACCGGCGACCGGGCCTTCAGCGCCGGGGCCGACATCGGCGGCTTCGGCTCGCTCGAGCCCACCGACGCGATGGACGTCACGCCCGCCTTCGAGACGGTCAGCGAGTTCCCCCGACCCGTACTGGCGAAGGTCGACGGCTACTGTCTCGGCGCGGGTCTCGAGCTCGCGCTTGCCTGCGATCTGCGGATCGCGACGAAACGGTCGTCGTTCGGCGCCCCGGAGATCGGCCTCGGGCTGATTCCGGGCGGGGGCGGGACCCAGCGACTCATGCGCGTCCTCGGGGAAACTCGAGCGAAGGAGCTGGTCTTCCGCGGGAACCACATCGATGCCGAGCGGGCCGCCGACTGGGGGCTCGCCAACCGGGCCGTCGACCGCGAGGCGTTCGACGAGACGGTCGAGGCGTTCGTCGACGACCTGCGCGAGGGGCCGCCGCTGGGCCTCGAGGTTGCAAAGAAGGTGATGAACCGGGGCGAGGACGCAAGCCTCGAGGCGGCGCTGGCGATGGAGAGTCAGGGCTTTGGCCTGTTGCTCGGCACCGACGACGTCCGCGAGGGCACCGCCGCGTTCGCCGAGGATCGCGAGCCGGAGTTCGAGGGCCGGTAGATGGGCGACGCGAACGACGATCGGGTTCGGTTCGACGACCTCGAGGTCGGCGACGAGGTCGTTACCCATTCGCGGACGCTCACCGAAGCTGACGTACGCGAGTTCGCAGGCGTTAGCGGGGACTTCAACCCGCTCCATCTGAGCGAGAGCTACACGGCCGACCTGCCGTTCGGCGAGCCGATCGCCCACGGCGCGCTGCTGTTTGCCGTGACGACGGGGCTGCTCTGGCAGCACCGCCACGAGCGACCCGAGACGGTGGCGTTCTACGGCGTCGACTCGCTGCGCTTTACCGAGCCCGTAACGATGGGGACGACGGTCCACGCCGAGTCCGAACTCCTCGAGAAAGAGCCCCGCGATCACCCCGTGGGCAGCGGGCTCGCCCGCTACGAGACGCGCCTCGTGGCGGACGACGGGTCGGTTGCGCTCTCCTGCGAGCTACTGACGCTCGTAAAGTGACGGAGTTTAGCTGTTGTCGTCCGCTTCGTCCGTCGCATCGGCGTCGTCCTCGTCTTCGACGTCGTCGAGTTCGTCCTCGGCCGCGTCGGCCTCGTCCTCGACGTCCGACTGGACGTCGTCCATCTCGACGTCCGACTCGAGTTCGTCCCGGTCGATCGCGTCCTCGAGAACCTCGGCGTCGGTAACCGCGCCCATACCGTCGTCCTCGACCGCGGATTCGATCGTCGTCGCGTCGATGGCCGAATCGACGTCGCCCGACTCCGAGGCCGACTGCAGCGCTCGACGGACGGCGACGTATCCCGCCAGTGCGATTCCTCCGGAGGCGACGGCTCCCGGGACGCCGAAGCGTTTGTACCCGAACGTGACGGCCTTCTTCCCGACGGTGAGTGCGCCAATCATAGCGCTTGTCGTAGCGCCGGCAACGGGAAGAGGGCGGGGCTTTCGTGTGGAAGGAGAGCCCGGAAAACCCGTTCGGATCGGCCTCGGGACTTCGAATCTCGACTCTCGCCGATGCGAGCCGATTCGTCAACGAATCGGACAAAAGTATAATATTTATTGAATTTCAACTAGTATTAGAATATGACGGACCGACCGAACACTCGCCGACGATTCCTCGCGCTGTCCGGAGCGACGATGGCCACCGGTCTGGCCGGCTGTTCCGACTCCGACGCGTCCGAGGACGACGAGACGACGAATCAGACACCGGACGATGACGATGACCCGCCGGAGAACGATACCGAGGACGAGGGTGACGACGAACCCGAAGACGAAGACGAGGAGGACGAAGACGAGATCGAGTCTCCCGAACTCGCACTCGAGACCGAGTACGATAGCCGCGAGGAGTTCGGCCAGCCCGGGGAGGCGTTCGACGACTTCGAGGACGCCGACGAGTGGGACGTCGTTCGGGGGTCGGCGGAGCCCGACGACGAGATCACGTTCGAGGGCTCACAGAGCCTCCGGCTTACCGCCGAGGATGGCGAGGACGTCATCGTCGAGCGGGAGATCGAATCGACGGACCTCACCGACCGCGAGCTCTCGCTCGCCGTGCGAACGACCACGCCGGGAAACGTCGCGATCGACGTCCGGCTCGTAGACGCCTCCGGCGGATCGACACACCACCAGCTCCGCTCGGTCTCGTACGGCGCGTCCGACGTCGGCTGGTTCCGGACGAACCCGGGCGTCTTCGAGGAGGGGTCGACGCCGCTCGAGCGCGACGCTGTCGAACGGATCCAGCTGCTCGTCTACAACACCGACGAGGCCGAGGTGTGGGTCGACGACCTCCGGGTTCACGACAAACCCGAGACGGGGTACGTCGTGCTCTGCTGGGACGACGGGACCCCCGACTTCTACGACACCGCGAGTCCGCTCCACGACGAGTACGGCGTCAACGCGGTCCAGTCGGCGGTTCGGCAGTGGACCCAGGGGTCCCGGGACGACGTCCTGACCCTCGAGCAGCTACAGGAACGCCAGGAGGCCGGCGATCAGATCATCGCCCACGGCTCTCACGTCTTCCTCGAGGACCTCGAGGAGGACCAGCTCAGGGAATCCCTCGAGGGCGACAAGCAGTGGGCCGTCGACAACGACCTGCAGGGCGGTCACTACATCACGTACCCGCACAACAGCTTCGATCAGACGGTCCTCGACGTCGCGACGGACTACTACTACGCCGGCGGGTTCAACCAGGCCGGCGACGTCAACCTCACCGGCGTTTACGGCTTCGATCCGCTGGTGCTCCCGCGAACGATCGGCCACGACCTCGAGATCGCGACGCGGTGTGTCGATCTCGCCGCCGAACACCGCCAGTGTACGATCCTGAACTTCCACGCCTTCGACCTGGAGAACACGATGGACGAGGACGACTACGAGGAGCTCCTGGGGCACATCGATAGCGAGGACGGTGTCGAGGTCATCGACATCGACGATCTCTGGCGGATGCGCCGCGAGGGCCACCGTCGTAACGACTGAAATTATTTGTGCGCTGACGTTCGGTGGCTACTACGGCTCGAGCGCGGCGCGGCGACGGTTACCTCGTTTCCGACTCGGGCGTCGCCGTGCTCGCCTCGATGAGCTGAATAAGCACGGAGGCGAACAGCGATCCCGCGCTCCAGATCGCCGTCTCGCTGTCGTCGTCGTCGACGACGCTCAACAGGAGACTGTCCTCGTCGGCGATCACGATCCGGCCCGAACGCTGATCGTCGTCGCGGTGTGCCGGCGGAACGGCCGTCGCAACGCCGTCGATCGCACCCAGGCGGTCCCGGACGGCCTCGTTTCTGCTGATGACGGTGATCGAGACGCCGTTGGTCGCTTGCTCCTCGAGGGTCCGTTCGATGTCGGGCGTAACGAGCTCCGTCAGGCGGGTCCCGAAGAGGATCTCCTCGTCGGCCTGCGAGAGGAGGTCGACGACGCGGTCGTCGACCCGATCGCGGCTCCGCACCGTCCAGATGTCCTCCTGGGTCTCCTCGGTCGTCGACTCCCGCGTGACCGAGTCGACGAACTCGAAGGCTCGCTCCCGTTCCTGCTCGAAGCGGTTTCGAAGCGTCTCCTCCGCCTCGTCGATACTGACCGGTCGATACCGGATCGGGCTCGACTGCTGGACCTCGAGCAGTCCCCGATCCTCGAGACTTTCGGCGACGCTGTACACCTGCGATCGCGGGACGTCGGTGACGCTCGCGACGTCGCGGGCGGTCCCCGACCCCAGCCGGTGGAGCGCGATGAAGACCTTGGCCTCGTAGCTCGTGAGGCCGAGTCGCTCGAACGCGTCGATGGCCTCGCTCTCGTCGTCGGTCACGGTTCGTCCTCCCCTGCGTGCTCGGGCGACGTGTCCGTTTCCATTTCGGTCCCGCCGTCGCTGGCGGCCGGCGTCGTCGCTCCCGCCCTCGAGCGATCGAACGAGACGTCCGGGCCGAAGTACCGCGTCCACAGTACGAGCAGCGTCGGCAGGACGATCACGCTCGCGAGGAACGAGTAGATGATCGTCATCCCGGTGATGATCCCGAACTGCCGCAGCGCCGGCAGGATCGCAAAGGCGAGGGTGCCGAAGCCGCCGACGGTCGTCGCGGCGCTACCCAGCAACGCACCGCCGGTTCCCGTCACGGTCGTCCGCATCGCCGACCAGACGTTGCCCTGGCGCTCGAGTTCGAGCGTGTACCGGGCGCTGACGTGAATGCTGTAGGCCACTCCGAGCCCGATGGTGAGGCTGGTGATCATCCCCGTCAGCACGTTGAACGGCATCCCGAGCAGGTACATCGTCCCCAGGATCCAGCTGACCGCGAACGCGACCGGGAGCAGGGTCACCGCCCCGAGGGTCGCGCTGTTGCCGGTTAGCTTGTACGCGACCGTCAGGAACGCGAAGACGGCCACGAGCGTGATCATGAGGCTCTGCAGGACCGTCTCGAGCAGGTCCTGTTCGACGATGTAGTTGACGATCGGATCGCCGGTGGCGAAGGCGTTGAGCTCGCCCTCACCCGCATCGAGGTTGCGCTCGTCACCCGTGCCGGCGGCGTCGAGCTCGCCGGCGATGGATCGCAACTCGGTGGTGACGTCGCCGACGTTTGCACCGCCGTCGGTCGCGACGATCAGCCGAGCCGACTCGTACTCGCCGCCGTCGGTCCGATAGATGACGCTGCTCGCTTCGTCCTCGTTGACCTCGAACAGCTCGTCGTACAGCGCCTCGACGTTCTGATCGGGAACGCCGTCGCCGTTCGTATCCGCGGCCTGGAACGACTCGTTGAACGACTCGTTCTCCGCGGCGGTGTCTTCCATCACCGACAGCGGCCCCCGAACGTCCGCCTCGCCGTTCGGCAGCGTGTAGACGACGTCGCTGTCGGCCGCCTCGCTTTGGGTCTGCTCGAGCCGTTGTAAGGCCCCGTCGTCGGTGATATCACCCTCGACTAATATCTGCGCCTGCGTGTCCTCGCGCTGGAAGTTGTCGTTGATGTACTCGAGGTCGTCGGCGGCCTGGTACTCGCCGGGCGCCATCGGTCCGGGCAGGTGTTCGGTCCAGCCGGGCGGACTCTCCGCGAGGAAGTCCTCCTCCTCGAAGCTGGTGTCGACCTGGGTCGCGCCGTAGACGCCGCCCGCCGTGAGCAAGAGCGCGGCGATCAGGACGATCACCGGGATCTTCCGGGCCGCCTCCGAACCGACCGTCAGCGCGCTCGTGAACCCGCCCTCTCGGGTCCCGAACGCCCGCTTGCGCCGATCCCAGCCCCGCGACTCGAGCAGCGAGTCGATCTCGACTTTTAGCGCCGGGATCAGGCCACCGAAGATGATCAAGGCGGCGACGATCCCGAACGCGCTAACGATGCCGAACTCCTGGATCGGAGCGATCGGACTCACCAGGTTCGCGAGGAAGCCGATCGCGGTCGTCGCCGTCACCCAGACGAGAGCGACGCCGACGCCGGCCAGCGCGATCGTCATCGAGCCGCGGACGGTGCTGGTCTCCCCGTCGGCCTCGCGCTGTTCTCGATGCCGCATGAAGACGTGGATCGCGTAGTCGATCGAGAGCCCGATCAGCAGCACGGGAACGGCGATCATCATCTGGTTGAACGCGATCCCCGCCCACCCCATGAAGCCGAACGTCCAGATCAACACGCCGCCGATCCCGACGACCCCCATGACGATGTCGAGGGGGTCGCGGTAGGCGATCGCCAGCGCGCCGACGACGAACAGCAGTGCCAGCGGACCGACGATCGCTAAGCTGTCGCCCATCGAGTTCTCGATCTCGTCGGTGATGATCCCGGCACCGAAAACGACGTACTCCTGTTCGTGCTGGGTCGCGAGCTCGCGGAGATCGAGCTGGGTCTCGAGCGTCGCGTCCATCTCGCCGCCCATCTCCATGTCGTCGCCGCCGGCCGTCTCCTGGCTGACGAGCGTCATTCGGGCGTCGGCTTCGGTCGAGCCGGGCTCGTAATCCGAGGGCATGAAGCCGAGCGCCGCCCCCTCGTTGCCGTCGTCATCCTCGTCCAGAACCTCCCGGATGAGATCCTCGAACTCCTCGTCGTCTAAGCCCTCGAGAGCCTCGATCTGTTCGTCGAGCGACGGCGTCTCGTCGTCCTCTTCGAACTCGTCCCAGGCCTCCTCGAGCGCCTCCGCGTCGTCGCCGAGCTGTTCGTACTCCTCCTCGAGGACGCCCATCGTCGCGCCGGCGTAGATCCCCTCGAGAGCCTCGTTCAGCTCCTGGTACTCGGGAATCTCCTCGGGATCGTCCGGTCGCTGCTCGATCGTCCAGCGGTTGGACTCGATCTCGCGGGCCTGCTCGGCGAGCTCCTCGTACTGGTCGGTCTGCTCGGCGTCGAGCTGCGCTTCGGCCGCGGCGTTCTCGATCGTCGCCTCGATTTCGGCCTCGATCTCCTCGGCCTCCGCGTCATCACCGGCCTCGGCGGCCGCCTCGTACTCGCGCTGGAGGTCGAGGACCTCGTCGAGCCCCTCCTCGAGCGTCGTCGCGCGGTCGTCGAGCTCGGACTCCCGCTGTTCGAGTTCCTGTCCGTCCTCTTCGAGCTCCTGTCCGTCCGCCTCGAGCGTGGCGGCGTCGGCCTCGAGCTGTGCGTACTCGTCCTCGAGCACGCCGACGGTCGCGCCGAGCGTCACCTCTTCGAGGTTCTGGGTCAGCTCCTGGTAGCCGGGGGCGTTTTCGGGATCGTCGCTCGCCTGTTCGATCCCCCATCGAGTAGCGTCGATTCCGAGTGCCTGATCGACGAACTCCTCGTACTCAGCGGTCTGCTCGGCGTCGAGTTCGGCCTCGGTCGCTGCCGCCTCGACCGTCGCGTCGATCTCGTCGTCGACCTCGGCGACGGCGGCGTCGCCACCTTCGTTTAGCGCTCCGCGCTGGATCGCGAGTGCCTCCTCGAGTCCGTCCTCGAGGGTCTCGCTTCGCTGCTCGAGGGCGGCTTCGCGCTCCTCGAGCTCCTCGCCGCGTTGCTCGAGCTCCTGTTGCTCTTCCTCGAGCGCTGCGGCGTCTTCCTCGAGGGCCTCGAACTCCTCGGCGAGGACGCCCACCGTGGCGCCGGTGTAGACCTCGTCGAGGGCCTCCTCGAGCTCCTGGTACTCGGGGAGCTCCTCGGGCGGCAACTCGGCCTGTCGCTCGAGGGTCCAGCGGTTAGTCTCGACTTCACGGGCGTCCTCGACGAACGCCTCGTACTCGTCAGCCTGGTCGGCGTCGAGTTCGGCCTCGTCGACCGTCCCGTCGACCGTCGCCTCGATCTCCGCCTCGAGCTCGTCGGCGGTCGCCTCGTCGCCGTCGGCCGACGCCTCCTCGTACTCGCGCTGGAGCTCGAGGACCTCGTCGAGCCCCTCCTCGAGGACGTCGCTGCGGTTCTCGAGTTCGGCCTCGCGGTCCTCGAGCTCCTCGCCGCGCTCCTCGAGTTCGTCGATCTCCTCGTTCGTGATCGCGGTTATCGCGAGGATGTTCTCGACGCCGGTGATCGGGTCGTCGTCGGCCAGCGTCGCGTTGATCGACTCGTTATCGCGGATCTCCTGTTGGAACTCGAGCGAGGTGATCAGCGACTCCTGTGAGAGAACGTTCCCGCCCTCGTCTCTGTGTATCAGCTGGACCGAAGTCGTGTTCTCGTCACCGTCCGCGGCGAAGTTGTCGTCCATCTCCTCGAGAGCCTCGGCCTCTGCGGACTCGCCCTCGAACTGATCGAGCGAGGAGTCGTCGTCGACCATCGGCATTCCCGCACCGACGAGCGCCGTGGTCAACAGCAACGCGACGATGACGATTTTGGAGTACGACGTAATCAGTTCCGAGAGCCGATACGGAAGGCTCATCCGCTCACCTCGGGAGTGCGGGCGGATCGGGTTGGGAGGGACATTCTGTTGTTACGATCCTACAAACTCGCCGCATATACCTGTTCGGATCTCCGAACCCGCGGTCGGCAGCACCGTCGCTGGTCAGAGAGCGCTGAGCGGAGGAAATTCGCGCCGTGAGCTACTCGATCGAGACCGTCGTCAGGTCCTCGGCGAAGCGAACGTCGCCGTCGTAGTGGGCGCCGATCGACTCGAGCATCTCCTCGTGGCGGCCCTCCGTGTGGGGGTAGAGATGCGTGAGATAGACCCGACCGATCTCCCGGCCGGCCAGTTCGCGCCCGAGCGTCTCGGGCGTCGGGTGGTTCGAGACGTCGACGTCGTCTGGAAACGAGCAGTCGTGAGCCAGGATCGCGGACCCTTCAGCGAAGTTCGCCAGTCCGGCGAACGCCTCGCTGTCGCCGCTGAACGTAAAGCGGTCGTCGAACCGGTAGGCGAGACACGGCAGCGAGTGACGGGTCTCGTAGGCCGAGACGTCGAACCCTGCGACCGAGAACTCTCCGGGGTGGACCTCCCGGACCTGTAACTCGAGTTTGCCCTGCATGTACTCGTGGACCTCGAGCAGGCCGTCGACCAGCGACTTGGTACCCTGTGGGCCGACGACCTCGAGGTGTTCCTCGCCGGCGAGCCAGCGGGCCTTCATCAGCGGCAGCAGGTCGGCGACGTGGTCGAGGTGATGGTGCGTCAACAGAACCGTCGAGACGCTCTCGTAGCCGACGCCGGACTGCTGGAGCCGGTGGAGGACGCCGGAGCCGCAGTCGACCAGCAGCGATCGGCCCTCGTCCTGGACGAGGAGCCCGGTCTGGAAGCGTTCGCCCGTGGGCATCGCACTGCCCGTGCCGAGAAAGGTGACGCGCATGTCCGACTCTGGGACCGCACACCCGATAAGGCTGGCTCTCGGTCGCCGCATCCGTCAGCGATTACTCGCTCGCCCGCGACGCTTCGGTATGCGCGCTGCAGTACTCGAAGCCTACGGCGAGCCCCTGTCGATCGAGTCGGTCGAGGGTCCAGAGCCCGATCCCCACGGCGTCGTCGTCGACGTTGATGCCTGCGGAATCTGCCGGAGTGACTGGCACGCCTGGAAGGGCCACGGCGAGTGGGCCGACGATCAGGTGCCGATCGGACAGATCCTTGGTCACGAACCCGCCGGAACCGTCGCCAGCGTCGGCGACCGCGTCGACCGATTCGAGCTCGGCGACCGCGTCGCGATCCCCTTCAACCTCGGCGAGGGCGCCTGTCCGCAGTGTCGGAACGGCCACGGAAACGTCTGTGAGGACGGCTACGCCCTGGGATTCGAGGAGACGGTCCCCGGCGCGTTCGCCGAGCAGGTTGGCGTTCCACACGCCGACTTCAACGCCGTCGCGCTTCCCGACGCGGTCTCGACGACCGAGGCAGCCGCGCTGGGCTGTCGCTACGTCACGGCCTTCCACGCGCTGGCCCACCGTGCCGACCTCGCCGCCGGCGACTGGGTCGCCGTCCACGGCTGCGGGGGGCTCGGCCTCGCAGCCGTCCAGATCGCGGGCGCACTCGGGGCCAACGTCGTGGCGGTCGACATCCGCGAGGACCCCCTCGAGCTGGCGACCGAACTGGGCGCCGACGCGACGGTGACCGCGGGCGACGGCGTCGACGTTCCGGCCGAGGTCGAGTCCGCGACGGACGGAGGCGCCCACGTCTCCGTCGACGCGCTCGGCCGCGCCGAGACCTGTCGGAACAGCGTCGACTGTCTCCGCACCCGGGGGACCCACGTCCAGGTCGGGCTCACCACTGACGCCGAGCGCGGCGAGATCGCCCTGCCGATGGACGAACTCACCCGCTGGGACGTCACGGTCGTCGGCTCGCGGGGGATGCCGCCCTCCCGGTACGACGAACTGCTCCGGCTGATTGCGTCGGGTCGGCTCGAGCCCGACGCGCTCGTCACGAGGGAGGTCGGGCTCGAGGATGTCTCGGATCGGCTCGCGGCGATGTCCGACTACGAGACGCGGGGCGTCGAGGTCGTCACCGACTTTTAGCGGGGTTCGCGGTGCTACCGATCGACCCTGCCGCGGGCGCTGATCGTCCTGTCGGCTGGAATAAACAGGAACCGGTCGTACGTCCCCGCGTACGATCCGAGCAGCGGTTCGTGGGTAGCCGTCTCGATCCCGACGACGGGAGGATCGTCCGAGACGTACCGGTCGGCCGCGTCGTTCGGATCGTAGACGGCGAAGACGACGTCGTCATCGTTCGCGTCGTAGTCGTACAGCAACACGTAGTGACCGTTGAGGACGTCCGCGCCGGAGATCGTTATCCCGGCAGATCCGAACTCGTCGATCGCGGCGCGAAGGTGGCGCTCCTGGGCCTCGTAGTCGATCCAGTCGGGATCGAGAAGCGCCCACCGCCGAAGCCACGACTCGGCGTCGAGGAACTGCTGGCGGTGGAACCGCTCGATGTCGTCCCGAACCGGCGCGGCTGCGTCGTCCTCGAGCGGTTCGTTCACGTGTTCGATCTCGCTGGCGGACTCGCGCTCGAGCGGGACAGCCGTCGGTTCCTCGCAGTACCACTGCGCGGTCGCGACCATTCCGTAGCAGTACCCCCTCGTGCCGAACAGTCGATTGGCGTTCGCGTAGAGTTCGTCGACGACCGTCCGGAGCCGGGGTCCCGAGCTGGCCTGCAAGGTGTCGGTTACTCGCGTTCCAAGCGGGGTCTCGAGCCGGCCCGTCAGCTCCTCGCGGAGGTCGCGTCTCGAAACGAACTCCGTCGGCTCCGGCGGAACCGGCGGCGTCGCGTAGTTATCGAAGCCGAACGCGTCGGCGCGAGGGTCGAACTCGAGTCCGTCGGCCACGGCTCCGGTGTCCGACGTCGACCTCGATCGCTTCAGCGACGCCGCCGACAGCGCGCCGACGCCAGCCGACAGCGAGAGACCGCAAAGCAGAGCGCGTCGAGTGATTCGAGTCATAGTTTCGGAAACCTTCGAGGCGAGTTCGAGCCCGTCGACCGCTCGAGTGCGGCTGCAGTACGTCGTCGCGGACGACTCCTGGCGGGCCGAAACTCCCGATCCGGGATTGCGGTTCACGTCGTTGCGCGACGCGGTTCGTCTCTTTCTCGCACCGAACGGGCAGATATACGTGGGACTTGCAGGTGCAGACATCTGATCTCGACTGCCAACCGCACCACTTTCACTCCGCTGGCCAAACCCTCTTACACCGCGGCCTCCCAGGTCGGGGTGATGGACGGGACCGACGGGCTCGAGTTGCCGCTCGCCGACGAGGAGTTGCCCTTCGATCCGGACGCCGCCACGATCGAGGACCGCGACGTCTTCGAGCTGCTCGAGCCCGCGGTCCAGCAGTGGTGGCTCGAGGAGTTCGGCGAGTTCGTTCCCGAGAACGATGGCTTCTTTACGCCGCCCCAGAAGGGTGCGATCCCGAAGATTCACGGCGGGACGAACACGCTGATCTGTGCGCCGACCGGTTCGGGCAAAACGCTGGCGTCGTTTCTCTCGATCATCAACGAACTCTATCGACGCGATCGGGAAGCCGAGGCCGCGGCGACGGACGAGTCCGCCGGCCTCGAGAACTCCGTCTACTGTCTCTACGTCTCGCCGCTGAAGTCGCTGGCCAACGACATCCACCGCAACCTCGAACTCCCCCTCGAGGGAATCGAGTCCATAGCGGAGGACCGCGCGGCGCGTGGCGCCGCGGAAGATCCGGGCGGTGAAACCGCGAGGAACGGCGAGGACGTCGGCGAGATCCGCCACGCCATCCGCCACGGCGACACCCCCTCGAGCGAGCGCCAGAAGATGCTCGAGGAGACGCCCCACATCCTGAATACGACGCCGGAGACGCTCGCAATCCTGCTGAACTCCCCGAAGTTCCGCGAGAAGCTTCGCACCGTCGAGTACGTCATCGTCGACGAGATCCACTCGCTGGCGGGCGGGAAGCGCGGAACCCACCTCTCGGTGAGCCTCGAGCGACTCGAGGCGATGGCCACGGGCGAGATCACGCGTATCGGCTGCTCGGCGACGATCGACCCGCTCTCGCAGGTCGCGGAGTTTCTGGTCGGGCAGAAGGAGCCGAGGGGCGCACCCCGAGAGTACGAGATCGTCGACGCCCGCTTCGCCCGCGAGTTCGACATCGAACTCGAGTCGCCGACCGACGACCTGATCCACACCCCCCGCGAGGTCGTCCAGGACCGCTTCTACGAGATGCTCCACGAGCACGTGCAGAGCCACACGAACACGCTCGTCTTTACGAACACCCGGTCGGGCGCCGAGCGGGTCCTGCACAACCTCCGGGAGCGCTTCGACGCCTACGACGAGGACAATTCGGGCTGTCACCACGGCAGCCTCTCGAAGGAGGTCCGCCAGGACGTCGAGGGACGGCTGAAGAGCGGCGACCTCGAGGTGGTCACGTCCTCGACCAGTCTCGAGCTGGGGATCGACATGCCACACGTCGATCTCGTGGTGCAGGTCGGCTCGCCGAAGTCGGTCGCCGCCCTGCTCCAGCGGGTCGGACGGGCGGGCCACCGCGTCGGCCAGACCGTCACGGGCCGGGTGATCGCGCTGGATCGGGACGAACTGCTCGAGTGTGCGGTCATGTTGAAGAAGGCCGAGGACGGGTTCGTCGACTCGGTGTCGATCCCGCGCAACGCCCAGGACGTCGCCGCCCAGCAGGTCTACGGGATGGCGATCGCCGAGATCCGTCCCGAGAGCGAGGTGAGAGGGATCCTCGAGCGTGCGTACCCCTATCGCGAGTACGGCGACGAGGAGTGGGAGTCGCTCTGTCGGTACCTCACCGCCGAGTACGCCGGGCTCGAGGAGAAGAACGTCTACGCGAAGATCTGGCGCGACGAGAACGACCCGCCCGGCGGAGAACACCACCACGAGGGGTTCCCGGTCGGCGAACCCCTGATCGGCAAGCGCGGCCGGCTCGCCCGGGTGATCTACATGACCAACATCGGGACGATTCCCGATTCGTTCACCTGCGACGTCCACACCCGTGCGAGCGACGAGTGGGTCGGCCAGTTAGACGAGAACTACCTCGACACCTTAGAGAAGGGCGACGTCTTCGTCCTCGGCGGGAACCACTTCGAGTACCGTTACCGCCGGGGGTCGAAGGTGTACGTCGACCACACGAGCGCCCGGCCGACGGTCCCCTCCTGGTACTCCGAGCGACTGCCGCTGTCGTACGACCTGGGCTGTGAGATCCTGGCGTTTCAACGCCAGCTGCTCGAGCACTACGCCGAGGGCGGCCCCTCCCGCGTTCGCGGTTGGCTGCGCGGGTTTCCGCTGGACGACGACAGCGTCCGGGCGATCGCGCGGTTGTTCGACCACCAGCTTCGGTACGCGGGCGTCGAAAGCGTCAGCACCGACGAGCGACTCGCGATCGAGGTCGAACGCGACCGAAACGAGTACGAGCGCCACTACTACGTCCACTCGAACTACGGGCGGAAGGTCAACGACGGCCTCTCCCGGCTGCTCGCGTACCACTGCGCCCAGGAGGCGACGGCCAACGTCAAGGTCGCCGTCGCCGACAACGGGTTCGCCCTCTCGATGCCGCTGAACCGCAAGATCGATCTCGAGGGGATCCTCGACGACCTCGATCCGTCGACCGTCCGCGAGGAGTTGCGCTCGGCGCTCGAGGGCACGGACCTCCTGCAGCGGTACTTCCGGATCAACGCCACGCGGGCGCTGATGATCCTCAAACGGTACAAGGGCTACGAGAAGTCGGCCAGCGAGCAGCAGGTCTCGAGCGAGATGCTGCTGGGCTTCGCGCAGGACCTCGAGGAGTTCGCGGTGATCGAGGAGACCTACCGCGAAATTCTGGAGGACAAGCTCAACGTCGCCGAGATCGAGGATATCGTCGCGGCGATCGACGCCGGCGAGCTGGCGGTCGAGCGCCAGCTGCTGGACTCGCCGACCCCGCGGGCGTTCGGACTGGCGACCCTGTCGGCCAGCGACGTCGTCCTCGCCGAGGACGAGAGTGCCGCCCTGCAGGCGTTCCACGAGCGCGTCCTCGAAGAGATCGGCGAGGAGTCGCTCGGGCGGCTCTCGACGGAGAACTGAGAAACGCCGAGACGGGCCCTTACCAGCGGCAGTTAACAGTGGAAGCGGTCGCGTCACCTACGACGGGGCGGACGGGTGACCGATCGACCGATTCGCTCGCTACTCCGAGCCGTTGCGCGAACCGAACACGTAAACAGTGGAAACCACGTTAGTAGGAACCATGAGCGACGACCCCCCGAACTGGGAGTTCAAGGACCGCGACATCGCGATCCTCTGTGAGCTCGCGGAGGACCCGCAGCTCTCCTCGCGGGAGCTGACCGACGTACTCGAAGCCGACTACGACATCGACGTCTCCCACGTCACCGTCAGCGAGTCGATCCGACGGATGCGCAACGAGGGCGTCTTCCGGGAGGCGATCATCCCCAACGAGGAGTACTACATCTTCGCGCTGTTCGAGTTCAAGTTCAACACCGACGGCTTCGCCGACGGCTGGCGCGAGGCGATGGAGCACATCCGCGAGGACAAACACACCCTGTTTTTCTTCCTCTCGGACGGCGAGTACCAGTGGAAGACGGTGATGATGTTCCGGAACCGCGAGCAGGTCTCCCGGTGGATCCACGACTGCTACACCGAGTACGGCAACGTCATCGCCAACGTCCGCAACTCGGCGGTCCACAACGTGCTCAAGTTCCGGACCGATCCGGAGATCTACGAGGACCTCGGCGAGGAGTACGACGCCTCCTGACGAAGCGACCCCTCGAGTGGCGGCCTCGAGCCCGTTCGTCGACGACCGAGCTCACGCGTCGACGAGCTCTCGCAGCCGCGGGAGTACCTCGGTCACGTCCTCGTGGCGGACCACGTCGGCCGTCTCGTCACACGGCGTCGACTCGAGGTTGATCACGCCGACGGTCGCGCCGCTCGAGGCGGCCTGCCGGGGCAGGGAGGCCGCGGGCTCGACGACCAGCGAGGAGCCGATGGCGAGAAAGACGTCGCTCTCGCGGGCCAGCGACTGCGCGCGCTGGATGACGGCGCCCGGAAGCCGTTCGCCGAAGAGGACGACGTCGGGCTTGTAGACGCCGCCGCAGTCGCAGGTCGGCGGGAGCTCGCCGTCGGTGGCCCGCGCGAAGATCGGTTCGCCCTCGCGACGTCGACCGCAGTCGGTGCATCGGACCCGGCGGGCGTTGCCGTGGAGCTCGAGGACGGAGCCGTCGCCGTCGACGTTCGGCGCGTCGGTCTCGCCGTCCCGAACGGCAGCTGCGGCGTCCCGGTGGAGACCGTCCGTGTTCTGAGTGCAGACCGCGTCGAGGGAGCCGTCCCGCTCCATCGCCGCCAGCGCCTCGTGGCCCGCGTTGGGTTCGTACTCGCCGCCGAACATCGCCTCCTGGAGCTCGAGGCGATCGGTCCAGAACCCCTCCGGGTCGCTCCGGAAGCGGCCGTAGGTGAACTGTCCCTCGTCGAAGCGGTCCCAGACGCCGTTGTCGCCCCGGAACGTGGGGATTCCCGAGGGCGCCGAGATGCCGGCGCCCGTGAGGACGGCCGCGGTGTCGGCGTTCCGAATCGCCTCGGCGAGCGTCTCGAGGTCGTTCATAGCGGACGGTGGGAACCGAATCGACAAAAGCGAGACGGGACGTGCCGAACCGCGGCGACGGTCGCGAGTCGCTGCAGGAACTCAGACGCGCCGGACGAGCTGATCCCGAACCGCCCGTTCGCGACGTTCGCAGCGATCGGACAGGCGGGCGACGGCCGTCAACACCGGGTGTGCGGTCGAGCGGTCGCGGTAGAGTCGGTCGACGAGCGGCCGGTGATCCACCCCGACGACGCCGCGGTTCGTCGTCGTCCGCAACGTTCGCTGTCGCTCCCGCGCGAGCTCCTCACAGTGGGTTCGCTGGCGCCGAAGCGTCTCGTGGCGAGCAGCGAGCTCCTCGAAGCCGAGCTCGAGGAGCCGCGGGGTGTCGTCGGATGCGTCCGAGCGTCGTGCCGATCATTGCAAGTGTCAACACGGAGGACGGGTACAATCATTTTAGGTCGGCCTAAAACAACGAGGGGATCGAGCAGGACGCTAATGGTCGTCGACTCCGTGGTCCGTCGCATGGCCGACAACCGCCCCGGCTCGACCGCCGATCGCCCGCCCGGACCCGACGGCCTCCCCCTCGTCGGAAACCAGCTCGCCTTCCTCCGTGATCCGTACGGGTTCATGACCGAGACCGCTCGCGAGTACGGCGACATCGCCTCGTGGGAGGATCCGATGGGAACGGTGTACCAGCTCAACCACCCCGACTACATCGAGCAGGTGCTGGTCGGGAACAACCAGAACTACGTCAAGGGCGACCAGTTCCAGCACATACTCCGACCGGTTACCGGAAACGGTATCCTCAACAGCGAGGGCGCGGTCTGGCGGCGAAACCGCCACCTCATCCAGCCGGCGTTCAACCCCGACCGGATCGAGGAGTACGCCGGGATGATGACCGGGTTCACCGAGGACGCACTCGAGGAGTGGGAGGACGGCCAGACCCGTCCGTTCCACGAAGACATGATGGAGGTGACGCTGCGGATCGTCGCCCGAGCGCTGTTCGGCGTCGACATCGACGACCACGTCGACACGATCGGCGAGAGTCTCGAGGAGTTCATGCTCGCCACCGAGAGCCTCTCGCATCTCGTCCTTCCGTCGGGGGTGCCGACCCCATCGAGGCGGCGCATCCGACGCGCGAGCGAGAGGCTCGACGCCGTCATCTATCCGCTGATCGAGGAGCGACGGACGAACCCGACCGATCGGGACGTCATCTCGAAGCTGCTCGAGACGACCGACGAGCGCGGGAACGCCCTCTCGGACGAGGGGATCCGCGACGAGGTCGTGACGCTGCTGCTGGCCGGCCACGAGACGACCGCCCTGTCGCTGACGTTTACCGCCCACCTCCTCGCGAGGAACCCGGCCGTCGAACGGCGACTGGTCGAGGAGCTCGAGACCGAACTCGGCGGGGAGACGCCGACGATGGCGGATCTCCCCGCCCTCGAGTACACGGAACGAGTGGTCAAGGAATCGATGCGGCTCTACCCGCCCGTGCCGGGGATCGTCCGCGAGCCCGTCAAGCCCGACATCGTCGGCGGCTACGAGATCCAACCGGGGGCGACCGTCCGGATGCACCAGTGGGTCGTCCACCGCGATCCGCGCTGGTACGACGATCCCCTCGCCTTCCATCCCGAGCGCTGGACCGACGAGATGGAGTCCGAGCTGCCGAAACTGGCCTACTTCCCGTTCGCCGCGGGGCCGCGACGGTGCATCGGCGACCGCTTCGCCATGCTCGAGGCCCGACTCCTCCTCGCGACGATCTACCAGGAGTACCACCTCGAGCTCGTTCCCGGAACGGAGGAGCTCGATCTGATGGCGACGATCACCGCCCGTCCGAAACACGAGATTCCGATGACCGTCCGGGAGCGGTAACCCGGATCGAGACTCAGTCCTCCCAATACTCGACGTCCTCGTCGAGCCGGTAGTAGCCGTGAAGCGAGCGCTCCCCCTCCCCGCCAGGCGGGGAATCGACGAAGACGCCGAACTTGTTCATTTCGGGGTAGACGGTGACGTCGGGTTCGGTCATCGTCGAGACCATCAGGTACCGGAGCACCCCATCGCTGTCGTTGACGATCTGGTGTCCGCCGTCCTCGTTCGCCGGAAGCGCCGCGAAGACGCCGTCCTCGAGCGGGAGCTCCCCGCGTTCACACCGCAAGATCCCCTCCCCCGCGAGGACGAAGATCGCCTCCTCGTTGGCGGTGTGGTAGTGGTAGGGCCACGATCGCTCGCCAGCGGGCAGTTCGTACAGGCTACAGCCGAGATCGGTCGCGTCGACGGCGCTCGAGAGCTGCTTGCGCCGGAACCGGGACGATCCCCGGTCGTACTCGGTCCACTCGAGGTCGGCTTCGTCGATGGCGTTCGTCATGCGAAGCGACGGTACTCCGGCCCTCGCAAAGAGTCCGCGGGGTCGGACGGGTCGACGGACGGAACGAGTCGATATCGGTTCCTGTGGCGATCGAAATCGACGAGCCGTAGCCGTGCGGACCGTCATGGGGGCTGGCGAACGACCGCCTCGATGGCACCGCACCGACCGCATCCGAACCGCCGATCCGGAACGATTGCGCTTAAGTTCCGGCGACCGAAATCGGGTGGTATGCAGAACAGAACCTACACTGCCGACGCCGAGCCGGGCGACGACGCGACGGTCGCCGGCTGGGTCCACGAGATCCGCGACCTCGGCGGGATCGCCTTCCTGATTCTCCGGGATACGACGGGCAAGATTCAGATCAAGTTCGAGAAAGACGAGATGGACGACGAGCTCGTCGAAACCGGCCTCGACGTCTCCCGCGAGAGCGTCGTGAAGGTCTCGGGCGCCGTCGAGGAGGAACCGCGCGCGCCGACCGGCGTCGAGGTCACGCCGGAGTCGCTCGAGGTCGTCGGCCCCGCTGACCCCGAGCTGCCGCTGGACCCGTCCGGAAAGGTCGACGCCGATCTCTCGACGCGACTGGACAACCGCACGCTCGACCTCCGGAAGGACGAGGTGCAGGCGGTCTTCGAGATCCGCTCGGAGATCCTGCGTGCGGCCCGCGATGCGTTCCGCGAGTTCCGCTGTACGGAGATCACGACCCCGAAGATCGTCGCCACCGGGACCGAGGGCGGCACCGAGCTGTTCCCGATCACGTACTTCGGCGAGGAGGCCTTCATGAACCAGTCCCCGCAGCTGTTCAAGCAGCTGATCGCGGGCTCGAACGTCGAGCGCGTCTTCGAGATCGGCCCGATCTTCCGCGCCGAGGAGCACAACACGCCTCGCCACCTCAACGAGGCGACCTCGATCGACTTCGAGGGCGCGTTCTGTGACGAACACGACGCGATGGACGTCGCCGAGGGGGTCGTCCGTGCGGCCTACGAGGCCGTCAACGAGAACTGCAGCGAGGAGCTCGAGGCGCTCGGCCTCGAGGAGACCTTCGAGGTTCCCGACGGCGAGTTCCCGCGACTCAGCTACGAGGAGGCTATCGAGCGTATCAACGCGACCGGCGAGCTCGACGAGCAGCTCGTCTGGGGCGACGACCTGCCGACCGAGGGCGAGAAGGCCCTGGGTGACGACGTCGGCGGCCACTACTTCATCACCGACTGGCCAAGCGAGATCAAGCCGTTCTACATCCAGGACCACGAGGACGACGAGCAGCTCTCGACTGGCTTCGACCTGATGCACCCGCGTATGGAGCTCGTTTCGGGCGGCCAGCGCGAACACCGCTACGAGCAGCTCATCGAAGGGTTCGAACAGCAGGGGCTCGACCCCGAGCAGTTCGACTACTACACGAAGATGTTCAAGTACGGGATGCCGCCCCACGCCGGCTTCGGGCTGGGTGGCGAGCGCCTGATCATGACGATTCTCGGCCTCGAGAACATCCGTGAGGCCGTTCTCTTCCCGCGAGATCGCCAGCGTTTGTCGCCGTAGGCGACAAACCTGAGAGCCAGCAAGGCTCGAACGAAGTGAGAGTCTTGCGGGATCGCCAACGTCTGAGCCCATAAGGGCGAAGCCGTTGAGAACGAGCAGGACGACGCTCCGTTTTCCCGCGTTCCTTTATTGCAACCGCCGTCGTGCGAGGCATGATGCTCTCGTTTCTCGTCTGTTACGGCACCGGTGAGGGACAGACCGCGAAGATCACCGATCGGATCGGCGGCGCGCTGGCGGCTCGAGGACACGACGCGACGACCGTCGACGCGAGCGAGCTTCCGCCGGACCTCGAACTGGAGACGTTCGACGCCGTCCTCGTCGGCGCGTCCGTCCACGCCGGGAAACAGCAACCGGCTGTCCGCGAGTTCGTGCGAGCCAACCGCGACGTCCTGAACGCGATGCCCACGGCGTTCTTCCAGGTGTCGCTCTCCTCGGCCGAGGAGCAGGGCGCGGAGCAGGCCGCGGAGTACGTCGAGCGGTTCTTCGAGGAGACCGACTGGCACCCCGATCGGATCGGCTACTTCGGCGGCGCATTGCGCTACTCGGAGTACGGCTTCCTCAAGCGACAGCTGATGAAGCTGATCGCCTCGCGAACGATCTCGGAGCTGCCCGACGCCGACGACGCTGGGGACGTCGAGTTCACCGACTGGGCGGCCGTCGAGGCGTTCGCCGCCGACGTCGCGTCGTTCGTCGAGGGACGCCTCGGAGTCACGCCACCCGAAGCCGACGGCGAGGACCCGCTCGAGTGAGGCGAACGCGACACGAAAAGTGCGACCTCGAGCGGGCGGCGTCTCGGAGTACGGGTAGCGGCGCTATCGCTTCGTCTTCAACGTCTCGAGCACGCGCTCGCCGTAGGCCGCAAGGGGTTCCTCGCTCGCGTCGACCGCTCGAACCCAGTTGACGTACCCCGTAAACCGACCGAAGTCGATCCCGTCGCGCTCGAGGATCGTCGCGTCGAGCGTGGCCGGATCCGTACTCGCGAGCACGTAGGGGACGTACGCGCCGGCGACGTAACCGACCTCTCGCAGCACGCCGGTCTCGGGCGCATCAGCAACGTACTCGAGGTAGAGGTAATTACGCTCGCGAACGAGACGGTCGACGGCGATCCCGTCGCGCTCGAGGGCCGTTCCGAAGCTCTCCGTATCGGTGGCGGTGGCCTCGAGCCCCGCCTCGAGGCCGGCGTCGAGTTCGTCGGTGAACTCGCGAACGGGAAGGTCCGGAAGCCGATACCCGATCGGCGTGTGATCCTCGACGGGGTCCGGTTCCGGCTCGTACCCCTCGTCGTGGTCGACGGTACAGCCGGCGAACGTCAGCGGTCCGACCGTCCCGACGGTCGCGAGGAGCGTTCGCCGAGAGAACGTACTCGGACGGTCCATCCCGGTTCCGTACTCGGGGACGAGACAAAACCGCTGGCCGAGAACGTGCAAGTCCTCCGTTTATGTGGCGGATGGTAATACCGCCAACGGATGGTCCTCGACGGCTTCGTCGCCGGCTTGCTGGTCGCGGGTATCGCGATCCTCGCCCTGATCGTGCTAACTCGCCTCCTCGAGGAGCGCGCGCTCTCCCTGCCGATCTTCTACCTCGCGCTGGGTGCGGTCGCGTTCACGCTCGTGCCGGAGCTGCCGTATCCCGACCCGATCGAGCACGCCGACGAGGCCGAGCGGTTGACCGAACTGGGCGTGATCGTCGCGCTGATGGGCGCGGGGCTGAAGATCGATCGTCGCGTCGGCTGGCCGGCCTGGGCGTCGACGACTCGGCTGCTCGCGATCACGATGCCGCTGTCGATCGCCGGCGCGGCGCTGCTGGGCTGGGGCGTCGCCGGACTCCTGCTCCCGACGGCGCTGTTGCTCGGGGCGGCGATCGCGCCGACCGATCCGGTTCTCGCTTCGGAGGTGCAGGTCGGACCCCCCGGCCGGAGCTCGCCGTCGAACTCGGACGGAAGCGGGACGGACGGTGACGACGCTGACGACGTTCGGTTCGCGCTGACCTCCGAAGCGGGCCTCAACGACGGCCTCGCGTTCCCGTTTACCTACCTGGCCGTCCTCCTCGCGTTCGTCGGCTACGCGCCGAGTCGGTGGCTCGGGCAGTGGCTGCTCGTCTACGTCGCCTACAAGATCGTCGTCGGCGTCGTGGGAGGAATCGTCGTCGGCTGGCTGCTCGCCGTCGTCGTCTTCCGGTTCTCGGCCGACTCGCCGCTCTCGCGGTCGGTGCAGGGACTCGAGGCCGTCGCGGGAACGCTGATCGCGTTCGCGGCGGTCGAACTCGTCGGCGGCTACGGCTTCATCGCGGTGTTCGTCGCCGCGCTGACGATCCGGGAGTACGAGCGCAGCCACGAGTACCACGAGGCACTCCACGGCGTCGCGGAGATGGCCGAACACCTGCTGATGGTCGCGATCATGGTGCTGTTCGGTGGCGCGCTCGCGAACGGGCTGCTCGCGCCGCTGACGCTCGAGGCGACCGTCGTCGTCCTTGGGATCCTGCTGGTCGTTCGTCCGATCGCGGGGATAGTCGGGTTTCTCGGCTCCGAACTCGCGTTCCGCAAACGGGCCGTCATCTCGTTTTTCGGCATCCGCGGGATCGGCTCGTTCTTCTACCTCTCGTGGGGACTCAACGCCGCACCGTTCCGCGAAGCCGAACTACTGTGGGCGATCGTCGGCCTCGTCGTCCTCGTCTCGGTCGTCGGTCACGGCGTGCTGGCGACGCCGGCGATGAATCGGCTCGTGGAGCGCTGAGGGAACCGGTCGACGCTCGAGCGGGCTCGTCAGTGAGCGATCCGGTCCGGCGTGACGGCGTCCTCGAACCGCTCGATGGCGTCCTCGCTCCCGCCGGCGATGAGGATATCGTCCTCTCGGACGACGAACTCGGCGGTCAGGTCGGTTCGAAGCTCCCCGTCTCGTTCGATGCCGATCACGGTACAGCCGGTTCGGGCCCGAAGGTCCGCGTCGCTGAGACTCATCCCGGCGAGCGACGGCGCTGCCGACCGGACGAACTCGAACTGGACCTGGGGCGTGACGATCTCGACCTCCTCGATCAGATGCGAGGCCAGGATCTCGCCGGTCACCGTCGGCAGGGAGAGGACGTAGTCGGCGCCAGCGTTGTACAGCTTCCAGACGGTGTCCGGATCGTCCGCGCGGGCGATGATCTCGATATCGGGATCGAGCTCCCGGATGACGAGCGTCGCGTAGATCGTGGTCGTGTCGTCGTCCAGCGCGAGAACGACTGTCTCGGCGTCCTTGATATCGACGTTCTCGTAGGTCTCTGGATCGGTCGCGTCGCCGACGACGTCGACGCCCTCCCGGTCCTCGTGGTCGATGACGGTGGTGTCGATGTTCGCGTCCCGGAGCGTCTCGGTCACCGACCAGCCGACGGTGCCGTACCCGCAGACGACGACGCGGGACGGGTGGTGGTGAGTCGGGATCGACCGGGCGGTGACGTCCTCGAACCCGCCGTGACCGCCCGCGACGAGGAGGATCGTGTTCTCCTCGAGGACGGTGTCGGGATCGGGGGAGATCACGAACTTGCCGCCGAGCCAGACGCCGACGATGGTGATCCCCTCACGGTCGAAGATTTCGGCCTCCCTGATAGTGCAGCCGGCGAGATCGCTGCCCTCCTCGATCAGGAGTTCGGTGATCTCGTAGTCGTTTTCGACCTCGATCACGCTCCGGAGCTTCTCGGCGAAGGAGATCGTCGCCCGCCTCCCGAACGCTTCGCCGAGTTGCTGGCGAGCCAGTACGATTTCGTCGGCGCCGGAGTACTCGTGGTACGTCGCCGTCTTGTAGTCCCGGACGACGCTGACGATCCGCATCTCGGGGTTGATTCGAAGCGCCGAGAGGATGATCGTCGGGTTCGCCTCGTCGTCGACGTCCGCGACGAGGGCGCGCGCTTCCGCGGCGTTGGCATTCCGGAGCGTCTGAATCTGCTCCGGATCGCCGTGGACGGCGTCGATCCCCCGATCGTCGAGCTCCGAGACCAGCTCGGGGTCGGGACTGACGAAGAGATAGGGGATCCCGACCTCGTCGAGTTCCTTCCGGAGTACGTCGTCGAGCGTCGAGTGACCACAGACGATCACGTGATCGGTGAGGGCGCTGGTCGTCGGCGGTTCCGACTCGAGGGCCTGTCGAAGCAGGGGGATCGCGAACAGCGGTAGCCCGAGGAAGACGAGCAGGACGCCGGTAAGGTTCATCCCGATCACCAAGAGGTTCAACACCGTGCTCTCCCACGGCGCGTGGCCGCCGAACCCGGCGGTCGTGAGCGACTCGATGACGACCTGCACGGCCTTGTAGAAGGGAATCTCGCGTCCCTCGAAGGTCAGCATCGCCCACTGGTACACCGTCGAGTAGACGACGATGATCGCGGCGACAGTCAGAAGTGCGTACCCGATTCGGCGACGCCAGTCCTTCATCGTTCTCTGGTATCAGACGGGAGCTATTAGGCTTTCGGTAAATACGACGCAATATTATTCGTATTGCGGAACTACTTAGGCCTTCAATTGCGGATTCGAAATCGAGATGAAGGGTGGCAAACGGTCCGTTCCTGTAGGGGTATCGCGTCTGGATTACGGACCGCGGCAGCAACCGAAAGGGAGGAACCATCTCGTCCCCTCGGTTACCCCAGATATGGGCATTCGTCTCGACGACGTCAACAAACGCATCATCCACGCGCTGATGCAGGACGCACGGAACACCTCCGCGCCGATGATCGCCGAGGACGTAGGCGTCTCGCCGGCGACGATCCGAAACCGGATCGACCAGCTGGAGAACGCGGGCGTTATCCGGGGCTACCACGCGAACGTCGACTTCGAGGCCGCCGACGAGATGCTCACGACGCTGTACACGGCGACGGCCCCGATCGAGGAGCGCCCGCGGCTCGCCCAGCAGGCACGGACGATCACCGGCGTCGTCAACGTCCGCGAGTTCGTGGCGGGCGAGGAGAACCTCCACGTCCTCGCTACCGGACCGGACGTCGAGGCGCTGAACGACGTCGCCCGCGAGCTGGCGAAGCTCGGCCTCGAGATCGACGACGAGAAGCTCGTCCGGACCGAGCAGTTTCAGGCCTACCACGCCTTCGGACCCGCGGAAACCCACCAGCAGTTCTCGGACTATATCAGCCTCGCGGGCGGGAACGAGGTCGTCGAGATCACCGTCGACGACAACGCGCCCATCGTCGGCAAGTCCTTGGAGCAGGCCGACGACGAGGGACTGCTCGAGGACGACACACTGGTGGTCTCGATCGAGCGCACCGACGACGTCCTGACGCCGACGGGCGGCACCGAGGTTCGGGCCGGCGACATCCTCACGGTCCTCTCCCGGAGTGACTTCGACGAGTCCGCCCTGAGAGCGTTCGAGGGGGTCGACGACTAACACGGCCGTCGAGTTCGGTCTCGATTGAGACCGTCGCTTCCGTAGAGTCGGCACGCTCGGTTCCGAAGCTGCGGACAGCGAAGAGCACGGTTTCACGGACTCCCGCAACTGTACGGCCTCGCAGCTCACGCATGCACATCTCGTTTTTATCTCTCGTTCCGGAATCGAGAGTAGGATTAATAATAGTGTACCTACAACGTCTACTACGGATGGGGGTACTCGACGCGCTACGAACCGGTAGACGTGGCACAGAGCTGTACGAGTGCAGAAACTGCGGTCGGAAGCTCGACGACCACGACGAGTGTCCTCACTGCGGGTCACAGGAGATCGCCCACTACGTGTTCTGAGCCCAGTGTGGTCAGCTCCGAGGAGTACACGCGTCCCGGACGCTCGTAACCGGTTTTTGCGTGTGGCGTCCGGAACGATCGTGAAAAGCGACGAACTCGAGCGATCGAAACCGTTCCGACTACGCGGAGAGCCGTTCGGCGACCGCCTCGGTGATCTCCCAGTGGGTCTCGTACGGCCCGCGGACCATCACGACGCTGCCGTCGGTCTGTTGCTTGACCGTCTCAGCGATCGATCCGTACAGGATTTTCGAGACGCTGCTTTTCTCCGAGACGCCAGCACAGACGGTGTCGTAGCCGTCGACCTCCTCGAGGATCGCCGACTGGGCGTCCTCGGAAACGAGCACCTTGCTCTCGTAGTTCTTGACCCCAGCCGTCTCTGCGACGTCCTCGATCACCGCTTCGCCCTGCGCGATCGGATCGTCGTCTTCGTCTCCGTCGCCGGGTGGTTGAACGTTCAGCAGCGTCGGCGTCGTTCCCGAGAGCGTCGCGAACTCGGCTGCGCGCCGGGCGGCCACCGGCGCGTGCGGTCCGGGACCGGCGAGCGCGACGACATCGCCGATCTCGTCCCGCCGGAGGTTGGCGATCGTTACGTCACACGGAGCGTTTTTTAACACGGGGTCGATCGTGGACCCGAAGATGTACTCCTTCGTCCGCCGTCCGTGCCCGCGATCGCCGAGCACCACCTGGTCAGCCGCTTCCTCCTCGAGCACCGTCAGCAGGGTCTGACCGATGTCGCGTCCGAGAATCGCCCGCGTTCGCAGGCTGATGTCGAGATCGGCGGCCGCCTCGCGGGCACTCTGAAGCAGTTCGCGCTGGGTTTCGACGCGCTGTTCCTCGAACTGAAGCTCCTGTTCGAGCGCCGTCTGGGTCGGAACCCGGGTAATGTTGACGGCGACGATTTCCGGCGTCTCGCCCTCGGAGTGAGTGCGCGCGCTGACCGCGGCGAGCCGAAGCAGGTTTTTCTGGGTCTCCGGGTTCGCGATCGGAACGACGACCCTGTATCGGTCCTCGTCGACGTCGACGCTGCCTCCCTCTGAACCGTTCACGATTGCGTCGCCGACGAGGCTCTGGTCGATATCCTGGCGTCGAGCGTACAGGAAGTACCAGACGATCCCGAGGACGATGATTCCGATCCCGATTCCGATGACGGCGAGGTTCATCTGTGTGATGACCAGCATCGAGAGTGCGATGCCGGCGATCGGTACCCACGGGTAGAGGACGGACGGGATCTCGAAGTCGGGCTCGTAGTCCTCCGGCTCCGCACGCCGAATGACGACGACGGCGGCGTGGACGAGCGAGTACGCGACGAGGAAGCTGAAGCTGGCCACCTCGGCCAGCACCTCGATAATCGCCTCGACCTGCAGGCCGGCGGCGACCAGCAGTCCGGTCAGGAGTCCGGTCGCGATGACGGCGCGGTGTGGCGTTCGGAACCGGCTGTGGGTCGTGTTCAACCAGTCCTGCATCAGGTTGTCTCGCCCCATCGCGAAGACGACCCGTGCGGCCGCGAGGATCGACGAGTTCGAGCTCGAGATCGCCGCCAGCGCCGCGGCGGCGACGATCGCGGCGACGCCAGCCGCCCCCATCGACACCTCGGCGACGTCGCCGACCGGGACGAGCGAGTCACCCAGTTCGTCGAACGGCACGACCCCGGTGCTGACGATCATGACGATCACGTACAGCAGGGTCACCGAGACGACCGAGAGGATCATGGTCAGCGGGATGTTCTTGCCGGGGTTCTTGACCTCCTCGGCGACGGTGGCGATGATCTCGAACCCGAGGAACGTGACGAAGACGAGCCCGGTCGTCGCGATGATCCCGCTCGGCCCCGTCGGCGCGAACGGCTCGAGGTTCGCAGCGTCGATATAGAAGAAGCCGACGACGAGGTAGACGACGATCACGACGAGTTCCAGGCCGATCATGACGTTCTGGAACGATCCCGACTCCTCGGTGCCGTAGTAGTTGACGCCAACGAGCAAGGCGAGCCCGAGTAGTCCGAACAGGATCACCAGCGCGCGGCCGCTGAAGAACGGGATCGGTTCGACGAGGTACTGCCCGAACCCGATCATGTAGAACGCGCTCGCGAACATCAGTCCGGTCCACATCCCCCAGCCGACGATGCTGCCGAAGAGACTGCCGAGCGCGCGGTTGACGTAGTGGTAGCTCCCGCCGGCGATCGGCATCCCGGTCGCCAGTTCCGACAGCGATATCGCCGCAAGCAGAGCGGCGAGCCCGGCGATTGCAAAGGAGATCGAACTTGCCGGACCGGCGCCCTCCGCAGCGATTCCGGGAAGAATAAAGATTCCGGCGCCGATCATCGTTCCGCCACCCATCGTCATCGCCTCGGTGAAACCGAGGTTGCGGGCGAGTTCTCCCTCGGTGTCGCTCACGAGCACCACCCGTCGGAGGCGACGTGCGAGCGAGCGTGGCCCGTTCGTTCCGTGTTTGCAGCACCCGAAGATGGCTGTACGACCCGACAAACAGATCGCTCGAGAAGACGACCGCCGAACGCGTGCGATAACACAGTAACCGAACAGTGGGTTTCCCGATGGATACGTACCGACTTGTAATATGCAAGGAGTCAGGTACGTTCTCCGCTCGGATACGGCGGGCCCCCGAAGAACGTCCGGCTACGCTCGAGGAACTCCTCGTGAGAGATGTCGCCGGTAGGCAGCGCGGCCAGTCCCGCGATCGCAAAGGAGGTCGAACTCGCTGGGCCGGCGTCCTCTGTAGCGATTCCGAGTCTTCTGGATAGAACGGTGTACCCAGCCGACTGAGCGGCGCCGTTCCGTACGACAAACACCGACCGATCACCGTTTTTGTCCTTTGGCAAATCATGCCGTGGACTTTTGAGCCTTTCAAGAAAAGCAGGGGTAGTGGTGAAATAAGAGATGGTCGATGTCGGCCTCGCGAATGATGTAGCTATTATCCTCGTCGCTGCTGCACTCGTCGGGGTTCTTGCGGTTCGATTGGGACAGCCGACGATCATCGGATATATTCTTACCGGCGTCGTGATCGGCCCGGTCGGACTCGGACTCGTGGAACCGAGCATCATCACGGACACGATGGCCGAACTCGGGCTCGCGTTTCTATTGTTTTTGCTCGGTATCAAGATGCGAATCGATGAAATCCGCCATCTCATCGCACCGATCGTAAAGATATCTATTCCCCAGATGATCGCGGTCGGAGCCGTCGGGTTTGGTTTTGCAGTCCTTCTCCCATTTTCATTCGAGGAGGCGGTGATCATCGGGCTGGCGGTGGTGTACAGTTCGACGGCCGTCGTGATCAAAATGCTCAACGACAAGGGCGAGGCGACGTCGCTGCACGGCAAGATCGATGTCGGCGTACTCCTCGCCCAGGACATCGTTGTCGTCATTATTCTCGCGGTGCTGGCCGCAGGCCGGCCCGACGGTATCGCCGACGTCGCGATGACGCTTGGAATCGTGATGGTGCTCGTCACGGTCACTACCGTTGCGGCGATCGCTGCGTCCAGATACGTGCTCCCGTCGCTCTTTAGACGAATCGCCGACGATACGAGGCTGCTTTTTCTCGTCGCTATTTCGTGGCTCTTTCTGTTCGTCCTCGTATCCGACCAGATCAACGTCCTCCTGTCGCCGATCGGGGTCGACGCGTACCTCTCAATCGAGATGGGGGCGTTCCTCGCCGGGCTGGCGATCGCCCAGCTGCCCTACAGCAAGGATCTCCAGGGTCGGGTCAACCCGTTGACGGACCTGTTCGTGATGGTGTTTTTCGTCTCCGTCGCTCTCGACTTCGAAGCGAGCGATCTCCTCGCATACTGGCAGGAAGCGGTCGCCGTCGCCGTGGGATTGATGATCGTCAAGTTTGTCGTCTTCTTCCTCCTTCTCAACTGGCAGCGATTCGATCTCGAGACGACGTTCCTCGGCAGCATCGGGATGATTCAGGTCAGTGAGTTCGGCATCGTCGTCGCTGTCGCTGCGGTCGAGAGCGAGCCTCCGTTTATCGGCCAAGCTGAGCTCGGCTTCATCACCCTCGTCGCGCTGATGACGATGAGCGTCTCGGTGTACTTCATTCAGTACAACCGACAGCTGTTCGAGCGCGTGGAACCGTACCTCTCGCGATGGGAGCAATCTGACCCCGTCCAGCCGGCCGATACGGAGTATCGAAACCACGTCGTTGTCATCGGCTACGACGAGATTGCGCGTAGGGCGTTGCGAATCCTCGAGGACCAGTACGACCAGATCGTGGTCATCGACCGAAACGTCGAGCACATCGAAGCGGTCGAAGACGCAGGGTACGATACCCTGTTCGGTGACGTCCGGTACGAGAAGATTCGCAAGGACGCCGGTGTGAAGTACGCCGACTTCGTGTTCTCGTCGTCGGATCAACTGGAGACTAACGAGATCTTGCTCAGAGAGACAACGGAGGAGACGACGGTGTTCGTCGAGGCAGCGACTGCCGAGGAGGCAGAGCAGTTGTACGATTCGGGTGCTAAGTACGTTATTCTGGCGCCACAGCTCGGCGTCGCACAGTTCATCGAATACCTCGAGTCGTACTTCGCGGACAGATCGACCTTCGACCGAGAGATTGCCGGCGACATGGAACTGTTGCGAAGCGGGCGGCTGTTCCCCGATATCACGGATCGAGTAGGTGGTGACGATGACTGACGTCGCATTGCTCACCGCAATGGCGATCCTTTTCGTCGTCGCCGGGCCGCTGTTGCTGATCGCGAAGGGATTGCAGCTGTCGATCATCCCGTCGCTCATCTTGGCGGGGTTGTTCGTCGGACAGCTGGGTCTCATCGACGAGGAGCTCATGCTCGAGCTCGCCCGGCTCGGAATCGCGTTCCTCGTCTTCAGTTTCAGCGTGCAGATTCAGACTGAACACGTCCGTACAGTCACCTCGGATACCGAAGTCGTCGCGATCGTTCAGGCGCTCGTCCTCGGCGTCCTCGGACTTGCCTTCGCGCTCGTGGTCGGCATCGCACTGGAGTACGGGATCCTCACAGACGGAGGAGTCATAGATACACTGACGCTCGAACAGGCGCTCTTCGTCGGGATCGTAGCCGCCCTCTCGTCGATGATCGTTGGAACGACGCTGTTTACCGAACCGCAGTCCGACATCGTCCACGACTATCTTTCGAACGAGATCGATTCGGTCAACGACTTTTTGGCGGTGATGCTGTTACTCGTCGTCAGCGCCGGCACCTTCGCGCTGGATCCGATCGCAACACAGCTCGGGTACGGTGTCCTACTCGTCGGTACAGCAATCGCCATCAATCGGTACCTGTTCGGTCTCATGGAACGACTCACCAGTGGTTCCGACGAGGCGATGCTCATCAGCATCGTAGCGTTGTTGATCGCCTTCCTCGCTGCAGCGGAGTTCCTCGAAACATCGATCGTCGTCGGCGCGTTCGCCGCCGGACTGGCAATCAGAGACAACCCAGTCGAGTACTCGGAGGTGTTCAACGGGTTGAACTCGATCCAGGAATTCTTCGTTGCGATCTTCTTCGCCACTGTTGGAGCCTTAGTCACACTACCCCCGCTGACCGCGGTAGTGGCCGATCCGTCGGCTGCCATAGCTCCCTTCGTCCCCGTCGCCACGATCGCTCTCGGGCTCGTTGTCCTGACGGTCGTTATCAAGCCGATCGTCATCGGCGTCCTGCTCGTATACAACGGGTACGACAGGCGATCGGCGACGGTTACGGGACTCAATCTGGACCACGTCGGTGAGTTCGGTGTCATCGTGGCCATCGAGGCGCTCGTCCTCGGATTCCTGATCGAGCCGGTGTTCGAAGCGATCATCCTTGCGGCAGCAGTGTCGATGATCCTCTCGAATCTAACTCACACGTACGACGAGGAAATCTACGAGATCATGGCCAGTCGCGGCTGGCTCGGTCAGCCGTATCACGATGTCGACGACTGGAACTTCGTCCCTGAGGATATTTCCGACCACGTCGTCATCGTTGGGTACGGCCGACACGGCCGACGACTCGTCGAATTCTGCGAGGAGATTGACCAGCCGTACGTCGTGATCGAGAACAATCCGCATGCACTGTCCGATCTCCGGGCCGAGTGCGATGCCTACGTATTCGCCGACGCAATCGAACCGGAAACGACGGACGTGTCCAACCTCGAGGCGGCGCAACTAATCATCTCCACCGCTGAATCAAAGTCAGCCACGGAACACTTCCTGTCGTTTGCCGATACCACTGACGTCGTCGTCCGGACCAGCGAGTTGCCGATGGCCGCCGAGCTCATCGAGCGAGGGGCTACGTACGTCATCGTTCCGGGCCTCCTCGCAGCCGACCAGCTCACCGACAGCCTCGGGGCACTCTTGAAGGGGGAGTACGATCCCGACGAACTACGAGCGGAGAGCATGAACGAACTGAACACGGAGCGTGCACCACCTCGGTCTTCCGCTGCGGAATCGACGTCGCACACCGGAGATCTCGACAGCTAACATTCTCCGCAGCTCAAATGTATGGTATCGTCTTTTGTTAGCGTATGAGAGGGGACACAACACTTGCGCTTTCTCCCCTCATAATTCCACTATCAAACACAACTGAGACGGATTAGGCGTGGAACACCTGTTGTGGACTGTCTGAGCCCTAAAACTGGTATCATTTCCGATCATTCCGTCGCCGTCAACTCTCGATTGAGCAGCGTCTGCACGGTGCTCCGTCGATTAAAGTGTGCTGTGACGTTTTGCTGCCGATCGCTGAGTTATGGAACCGGTCGATCCGGATTTTGAGCGTAGGAAACCACTTTTCGACCGAGGTTTCGGTCGATGTAGTCTACTCGACCGTTCATTCCTAACCGGACAGGGGCAGTCCGATAGCCAAACTGATCGACGAGAAACACTGCCCCGGAGAGATCGTGTTTCTCACGGAGTCCATACAGGAACGCAGCTGCCGGATCGGTGCCGTGGCGTCCGAATACCTGGACGTCAAGAATTAGCTTCGTGTCGAGGTCTATTGCACTAAGACAGTTCACCACTGATTTGGGCACCGTTCTTGTCAACCGCGCCCCGGGTCGGCGAAGCTGACGGCGGGCCAGAAAGGATGTCAACCATCTGAGGAACCTCGTGACAGGCGGCTCTGTGAGGGGTTTCAACGCCTCTTTCCTCGAGAATCGTTCATCTCTCGGATCAATAACCAATGGCGTGGAGTTGGACGCGAACGTCCTGACCGGTGTCCTCAGAACGCTTCGCGTTCTGATTGGCTGCACAAGAGCTTTGCTCTCGTGAACGTCGCCGTCCGCTCGTTCTCCCAAACTTCTCCTAAATCCGCGCCGTAGCTCTCGCTGAGCAGGCTGCGAGCAGTAGTCCAAGTCAATCCAACGACCTGCTCGTTCCTCAATCTGGCTCAACTAGAGAGTGATTGGGCATTCGACATAAATGGAATCCGACCCGAAGCGTGCAAACGGTAAGCTACGATTCCTGATCTGGGTACGGCGGGTCCTCGAAGAATGTCCGGCTACGCTCGAGGAACTCCTCGTGAGAGATGTCGTCGGTAAGCAACGCCTCGAGATCGTCCCCGACCCGCTCGGCCGTGATCGCCTCGGGGTAGACGACGCCGGTCGCCTCGCGCTCGAGGAACGTCCCGGCGTCGTCGGCCGAATCGATCCGGATGACCCGGGGGGTGTCCGTCTCGAGATCGGCGATCGCCTCGGCGCGGGCGAGTTCGGGCGAGAGCGAGACGACGAGCGCCGCCGTTTCGAGTCCCGCGACGTCCCAGGTCCGATCGTTCAACACGTCACCGTAGACGTAGTTGTCGGCGAGGTCGCGGACGTCGTCGAACCGCGTCGGGTTGTCCTCGACGACGACGACCGGTCGATCGAGCTCCGAGCAGGCCTTGAGGACGTGCTCGCCGCCGTGTTCGAAGTCGGTAACGATGACGTGGTCCTCGAGCCCGTCGTCGACGTTCGTCTTCTCCCCGATCGGTTTGCCGACGGCACGAACGAGCCCGCGCTCGCGGAGCCAGCGGTTGATGTCCTCGGCGTTGCGGGCCGTATACGTCGCCGCGAACATCGTGATCGCCGCCGAGAGCACGATCGCGTCGAACAGCGGCCGCGCGATCGTCTCGGCGATGAGCGCCTCGATCGCGATGAAGAGGCTGAACACGCTGACCTGATCCAGTGTCAGCCCCGTCAGGACGGCCGTCCGTCCGTCGAATCCGGCGCGAAGCAGGAGGAACCCGACGATCAGCGGATTGAGGACGAGCACCGCCGTGACCAGCGCGGCCGTATAACCGATCGTCTCGAGCGTCGGAATCGCCAGCAGAGCGCCGACGGTGACGAAGAAGATCGGCGTGAAGAAGTCCTCGAGGTCGTCGATCGTGTCGACCAGTTCGAGCGAGTGTGGGTAGTCGTCGGCGACGGCGATTCCGGCGGCGAACGCGCCGACGATAATCGAGAGGTTCGCAACTTCAGCGAGCGCGATGAAGCCGATCGCGAGCGTGATCCCGAACAGCATCATCACCTCGGAATCCCCCCGGAGCCTGCTCGTAATGCGGTGGAACGCGAGGTACCGCACGCCGAGTGCGAGCACGAACAGCCCGGCGCCGACCGCGAGCTGGGAGGGGGCCGGCTCGGTCGCGTAGACGAACGCGCTCAGACCCAACACGACGAGGACGCCCAGCAGGTCCTCCGTGAAGTGGATCGACTCGGCGACCTGCGCGTGGGTCGGTCGAACGCCCTCGTCGGTGTCGAGGTAGCTGGTCGCGACGAGCGACGAGCTCAGGGCCGCGGCGACGCCGAAGTAAACGGCGTTCAGCGGATCGACGCCGAACGCGAGCGCGCCGCCACCGGCCAGCCCGCCGACGACAATCGCCTGCACGACGCCGATGACGACGCTGGTTCGCCCGGTCGAGCGGAACGACTCGAGGTCGACGTTGGTCCCGAAGAGGAAGACGAGGAAGGCGATCCCCCACTGGGCCAGATCGAGCAGCTCGCTCTCGTCGATCGCGAAGCCGATGAGAACTCCCGCGATCAGGTAGAACGGAATCACCGGGAGATCTCGCTGGGCGGCGACGAGCAACAGCAGCGCTGCGACGCCGAAGATCAGCGTCAGCGCGAACAGAATATCATACATCGGTCTCACCTCCGGTGCTGGCGGGCTCGCTGGTCCGCCTCGGCTCGCTGCGGGCCCGCGCGTTGAGCTCCGCAAGGCGGTCCTCGAACGCCTCGCGGTCGTCGAGCGTCTGGAGCAGGTCCGCCAGCTCCTCGCCAACGAGCCCACGCTCCATGACCACGTAGTCCGCCCCGGCCTCGGTGAGCCGCGTGGCTTCGAGTTCAGTGTTGGCTCTCACGATCGAAAGCGTCTCCGGCGACTCCTCGACGAGGCGCTCGTTGACGTCGACCCGGTCGGCGACGGTGATCAGAACCTCCGCGCCGGCGAGGTTCGCCTCCTGGCGGATCTCGCCGTGTCTAGCGTTGCCGAAGATGAAGCCGTGGTCGGCCTCCTGGAGTTCTTCGACGTGTTCGGCTCTATCCTCGACGACGACGATCTCCTCGACGTGGTCATCCAGTACGTTCATGAGTTCGCTCGAGAGTCGGTTGTAGCCGACGACGACGGCGTGGTTCTCGTACTCGACCGGTTCGGCCTGAATGGGGTCGTCGGGCTCGAATCGCTCGAGGTACGGTTTGACGTGCGCGTAGATCTCGCGGTTGTACCGGACGTAGTACGTCGAGATCGGCATCGTGACGAGCGCCATCAGGCTGAAGAAGCCGAGCAGCCCCTCCTCGATGAACCCCTCCTCGACAGCGAGGGCGCCAAGCACGACCGAGAACTCGCTGACCTGGAGCATCGAGATCGTCCCCAGGAAGGAGGTCTCCATGTCGAAGTTCTGGCTGTAGAACAGCCCGAAGACGATGAAGAAGTTGATCACGATCAGGGCGACGCTCGCGATCAGCGCCTCCTGCCAGTAGGCGAGCAGCTGGTCGACCTCCATCTGGAGGGCGATGCTCGCGAAGAAGACCGCGATGAAGAAGTTCGTCGCGGGTCGCATCCGCTCTTTGAGCTCCGTGCTGTAGGGAAGCTGTGCGAGCGCGAGTCCCGCGAGGAACGCACCGATCTCGACCGAGAGGTCGAGCGTCTCGGCCGCGAAGATGAAGAGGAACGCCCAGGCGATGCCAACGGTAAACAGGGTGCTCTTGTTCGCGGCGCTGGCCCGCAACAGCGCGGGCAGGAAGTACTTGCTCCCGAGGTAGGCGACGACGCCGATGACGCCCATCAGGAACAGCACCTGTCCGATGCTGAACGCGACCTCGGTGACGTCGTCGACGGTGCCGACGGCCAGGATCGCGAGTGCCAGCACGAGGTAGATGTCCTGGAAGATGAGGATCCCGACGTCGGTCTTGCCGTACAGCGTCTTCAGGTCGTCCTTGTCGCCGAGCACCTTGACGATGATCGGCGTCGCGCCGAACGTCGTCGCCAGCGCGATCATCAGCGACTGATAGAGCGTAAAGCCGAGCAAGAGTGCAACGCTCGTCGAGGCGATCGCCTGCAGGAGCGCCTGCCCGACCGCGATCGCCCCGACGGGGCGCATGATCTCCTTGATGTCGTCGAAACGCATCTCGATCCCGAGCAGGAACAGCAGGAAGCCGAGCCCGAGTTCGGCCATCACCTCGATCAACTGATCCTCGGCGACGATCCCGAGGCCGATCGGCCCGACGACGACGCCGGTCATGATGTAGGCGACGATCGTCGGCTGTCCCGTCAGTCGGGCGATATAACTCAGTAGCGTTGCCGCGGCGATCAACAGCGCAAAGTCTGCCGCGAGTGCGATCCCTCCGGTCGGCATCTCTTAGGTCCTCCACATACTCGATCGTAGGCGGCTGGTCGTCGGCAACTGTCGTTGTTCTCGGCGGTCCTCGCGGTCTCGGCGTCGCCCGAAACTCATCGTCGCTCGATCACCGTCCCCTCGCTTCCGACGGCGACGCCGAGTTCGTCGCCGAGCGCGATCGCCTCGAGTCCCGCCGTCGCGTCCGCATCGGCTCGCTTCCAGTCGGCCGTCGGCCCGTCGCGTTCGTGGATCGCTCCGTCGGCGGTACAGACGGCGAGTCGGTCCCCGACTCGAGCGACCCCCGCGAGCGCCTCCTCGCAGACCCGCTCGGGGGTCCACCGCGAGCCGTCGTAGCGGTGGACGACGCCGGCGTCGGTACAGAGGTAACAGGTTCCGTCCTCGCCCGCGGCGAGCCCGGTCGGGGTGCCGTCGGCGCCGTCGATCCCGATCGACTCGAAGCGCTCGCCGCCGTCCTCGGTCGCGAAGACGCCGTCGTTCGTGTCACAGCAGTAGCCGACAGACGAATCGACGAGAACGACGTCGCTCAGGCTCGAGCCGCTGCCCGGCGTCGCGGGCTCGTCCCAGCTGCAGTCGCCGTCGCGGTACCGGCCGCGAAGCACCTCGCCCGAGCCGTTGATCAGGAGGACGGTCTCGTCGCCCTCGCTGCCAGCAACGGCGATCCCAGCGAGGTTGTCCGTGCGGTCGTCGGGCGCCGAGTAGTCGGTGTGGCGGCCCGAGTCGAGCTCGAGTCGACCGACGGCGCCCCCGTCGCCGGCGACCCAGGTAGCCTGGCCGTCCTCGGTTACGTCGACGCCGTGCAGGGTCTGGCCCTGGGCAGCGGGGCCGTCCTCGAGGGTGATGGACCACTCCTCGCCGTCCGTCGTTGCGACCACGCCATCCTTGCCGACGGCGACGGCGCTCGAGCGCCCGGCGACCGCGGCGTCGAGCAGGGTCGCGTCGGTGGGCGCGTCCGCGGGCCGCCACTCGGGTTCGGGTTCGGACTCGGAGTCGATCTCGTCCTCGTCGTGTGGTTCGGACACCGCTGCGGTGTCCTCAGTCGCTGGCTCGGGCTCGCCGGCCGACTCGTCTACTTCGGATTCCGACGCGGCTGCATCCGTCGACTCGGTCGACGGTTCGGCGTCGGCTGCCGGCTCGCTCGAGGGCCGTGGCTCCGGTTCGACTTCTGGTTCGCGGTCGGTCGTCGACGCGCCCTCGAGCGACTCCCGGCCGTCCTCGCTCGGGGACTCGGCTCGAGCGTCCGGCTCTGCCGGCGGCGGCCCGAGCGAATCGGCTCCCGACTCCGGGGCGGACCGGTCCTCGGGCTCGATCCGCTCGCTCCCGTCCGGCTCCTCGTGCTCCGCGAGTGCCGCGTCGGTCGGCGACATCGAACTCCCGGCTGCGTCGTCGCCGCGTCGCGTGATGTAGAGGACGATCGGCGGGACGATATAGCAGGCGAGCGCCAGGAGGACGAACCCGCGGTGGACGAACGAGAGGAGTCCGAACGCCGTAAGCCCGGCCGTCGCGACGGCGTGCATCCAGGTTTTCGTGTACTGCTGGAAGAACCGGCCGAAACCGCTGGGTTCCGTGTTCGTCGCCATCGCTCAGCCCCACCCGTCCTCGAGGAGGGAGCGCTCGCTGTCGCTGCCGACCACCGGGTCGACGGGCCGCGGCGAGGACTGTTCGCTCATTGCGCGTTCCTTGAGGCTCCGAACGGAAAAGCCGGGACCATGAAGTGTCCTGAGCCGTCGGTGTGGAACCTGCAACGTTATACCGGGCGAGTGACAACCGGATGATGATGCGCGAGGAGGCGACGGCGTTCGTGCCGGGCCACGTAACCGGATTCTTCAGCGCCCATCCGGACGCGGACCCGACGAAGGCCGGCTCACGTGGGGGTGGACTGACGCTGACCGACGGCGTCGAGGTGACCGTCGAACCCGCAACCGAGACGGCGGTCGTCCTCGACGGCGAACCGATCGAGATCGATCCGGTTCGGACGGTCCTCGAGGCGCTCGAGGTGCCGGCCAGGGTCGAGGCCGAGTCTGAGCTTCCGCTGGGGGCCGGCTTCGGCGTCTCGGGGGCGATGGCGCTGGGGACGGCGTTCGCGGCGAACCAGGTCTTCGAGCGACGGCGCTCGCGAAACGAGCTGGTCGCGATCGCCCACGCCGCGGAGGTCGAGGCCGGAACGGGCCTGGGCGACGTCGTCGCCCAGGCCCAGGGCGGGATCCCGATCCGACTCGAGCCGGGCGGCCCCGCGGTCAACGAACTCGACGCGGTTCCCGCCCGGGCCCGGATCGAGTACGTCGCGTTCGGCGAGCTCTCGACGGCCGACGTGCTCGCGGGCGAGACTGCGAAGCTCTCGCGAGCCGGCGAGGCGGCACTCTCCCGGCTCGTCGAGGAGCCCACCCTCGATCGGTTCATGGACGCCTCGCGTCAGTTCGCGCGCGAGGCCGAACTGCTGACCCCGACGCTCGAGGAGGCGATCGAAGAGGTGACGGGTGCCGGCGGGGAGGCGTCGATGGCGATGCTCGGCGAGACCGTCTTCGCGCTCGGAACCGGGCTCTCCGACGCCGGCTACGAGCCGTCGGTCTGTCGAACCCACCCCTCGGGTGCGGTGCTGAAGTAGGGATCGGTCGCCTTTTCATCGACGGTCTCGAGGGATCGATCATGACCGACTACGACACCGTCTCCGCCGACGTCGAGCACGAGGAGGAGATCCCGGAGGACCACCCCAGATACCAGGACCTGCTCACCCGCCACCGGATCGAGCGGGGCGTCGAGAAGGGGATCACCCATCTGCAGGGAATGCACGCCGAGGGACGGGGCAGTGCCTTCGACTACCTGCTCGGCGAGGAGACGATCCCAAGCGCCGACGAGGCCGAACGGGCCGCCGCGGCCCACCTGCTGCTCGCCGATCGGCCGGTGCTCTCGATTAACGGCAACGTCGCCGCACTGGTGCCCGGCGAGATGGTCGAACTCGCCGACGCCGTCGACGCCGACCTCGAGGTCAACCTCTTCAACCGCACCCCCGAGCGGATCGAGGCGATCGCCGACCACCTCCGCGAGCACGGCGCCGAGGACGTGAAGGGACTCGAGGCCGACGCCCGGATCCCGAACCTCGATCACCAGCGCGCGAAGGTCGACGCCGACGGGATCCACGCGGCCGACGTCGTGGTCGTCCCCCTCGAGGACGGCGACCGCGCGGAGGCCCTCGAGGCGATGGGGAAAACGGAGATCGTGATCGATCTCAATCCGCTCTCGCGGTCGCCCCAGGTCGCGGAGGTCCCGATCGTAGACAACATTATCCGCGCGGTGCCGAACGTGACGGCTCACGCGCGGGACCTGGCCGACGCGGACGAGGCCGAGCTCCGGAAAATTATCCAGGCGTTCGATCGGGAGGCGGCGCTCGAGGAGGCCGAGCGCAGGATCCGAGACGGCGAGCTCTAGAAGCGATCGGTGATCCGCGGCGAGAGGGTATCGCGGCCGTCATCGGCTTCGGTGATGTGGTCGCCGTCGCCACCGTCGAGGAACGGCACTCGAGAGCTGATCGAGGCGGTGAGCTCCTTGACGCGGTAGTACGACAGCGAGAAGTACTCGCTGGCTCGCCGACTGAACGAGTCGTCGACCTCGTAGCGGATGTCACAGTTCTCTCCTCGAAGCGTCTCGCCGTCGTCGTCGATCAGCCAGCGGCGAGTTAGCTCGACGCCCTTCTGGGCGTCGTAGCCGCGGGCGACGTAGTGTCTGTAGGGGTGGCGGATCCACGAACACTCCCAGTGGGCGTAGATATCGACCTCCTCGGTGTTCTCGAGTTCGTGGAGGATAACGTGGAGCTGATACGACGCCAGCGGCGACGGCCGCCACACCCACGACCCCTCTGCGGTGTTGCCGTCCATCCGAACCTTCACCGCGGAGATCGGGTTACGCGAAAACCTGAGTTCGTCGAGCAACTCCTCGATCTCTGCTTCCGAACAGTTGGCGGTCAGCGCGTACTCGTCTGCAGTAGTGTGCGTGACGGCGTACCCTCCGAAGGTCCCCCGCAGAAGGTAGTGAATCTGCGGGTAGACGGTCCGTCGAGCGGCGTTGATCGCATCCTCTCGATAGCCCATACGACCGAGTGATACGCCGAAGTCGATATGAATCTTTGGCAGGCAGTGGCCGCATTCGGCACCGGGATCCGAATCGGCAGCAAGCGACGCGTATGTGCATACGCCGGTGAAACTGTTAGGATCCTTCAAGTTGGTAGTACGCACACTTAAATGAGCACGACAGATAACGAGGACGTCATTACGAGACGCACGCTCGACACCGATCAGGAGACGCCCGCGACGCAGGTCGCCGAGCTCGTCGCCGAACTCGAGAGTCGGGAGGTGACCGACCTCGCACCGATCTACTACACCGTCAACGAGCTGCTCGCGGACCTCTTCTCCTCGCCGCCGCGAACGACGGCCAACGCCGCCCTCGAGTTCACCTACGAGGGCTACCAGTTCCGGGTCCGACAGGACGGAACGACGACGGTGACGAACGCCGGGGTCTGATCCGGCCTCCCGCGGTCGCGGGTCGGTTATTATAAAACCGTTCGCCGGGTCCGATGAGATAGAGATGGACGCCTACGAGCTGATCACGCGAAACGCCGAGGAAGTCGTCACCGACGAGGAGGTGCGCGAACTCGCGGCCGACCCCGAGGGGAAACGCGTCTACGTCGGCTACGAGCCCTCCGGCGTGTTGCACCTGGGACACCTGCTGACGGCCAACAAGCTGATCGACCTTCAGGACGCCGGCATGGAGGTCGTCGTCCTGCTCGCGGACGTCCACGCCTACCTCAACGGGAAGGGCAGCTTCGAGGAGATCCGCGAGACCGCAGAACGGATGCAGGCGCAGTTTACCGCCTACGGGCTCGACGAGTCGAACACCGAGTTCGTCTACGGCTCGGAGTTCCAGCTCGACGAGGAGTACACCCTCGATCTCCACGAACTCGAGCTCTCGACGACGATGAACCGCGCCCAGCGCGCGATGGCCGAGCTCCAGTCGGGCGAGACGGCGAAGGTCAGCCACCTGGTCTACCCGCTGATGCAGGCCCTGGACATCGAGTACCTCGACCTCGACCTCGCGGTCGGCGGCTTGGACCAGCGCAAGGTCCACATGCTCCACCGCGAGGAGCTGCCCGACCTGGGCTACGAGGCCCGCCCCTGTCTACACACGCCGATCGTCGCCGACCTCACCAGCGGCGAGGGGAAGATGTCCTCGAGCGAGGGGATCACGATCTCGATGGAGGACTCCACCGACGAACTCGAGGAGAAGGTCAACTCGGCCTTCTGTCCGCCCACGCGGGACCCGGAGGGCGACCTCGAGAACCCCGTGCTCGAGCTGTTCGAGTACCACGTCTTCCCGCGCTTCGAGGAGATCGTCGTCGATCGCCCCGAAAAGTACGGTGGCGACCTGACCTACGAGGAGTACGAGGACCTGGCGGCGGATCTCGAGTCCGGCGAACTCCATCCCGCCGACGCGAAGGGCACCCTCGCGACCTACCTCGACGAGCTGATCGCGCCGGGCCGCGAGAAGCTCCGCGAGCTGCGAGGCTAAGACCCAGCACTGCCGGGTTCTCGGTCCCGCGAGAGCCGAGCGGCTCGCCCGCCGCGCCGTCGCCGCCCGGCTCAGAACTCGACCGCGTCGATCCACGGCTCGTCGCCGCAGTACTGACACTCGAAGGTCGTCTCGTACTCCTCGCAGGGCTCGTGGACCCCGCGTCCACAGGTCTCGCAGGTCGTGATCTCGCCCTCGACGGGTCGTGTCCCGCAGGTCGTACAGCGCGTGCCGATTTTCATGTGTCGTGCTAGCTCACCTCATTCGGTCGACGTTCCGAGAGCGAGCGGCAAAAGCCTCCGGATCGGACGGTCGAACGACCAGTCACGACGAGAGAGAATCGAACCGCGACCCGCTCGAGAGCCGATCCAGCCGATTCAAGTACGGTCCCGTCCCTTTCCTCCGTATGAACGAGACGCGACGAGCCATCCTCGAGGCCATCGCCGACGGCCCCGTCTCGGGGCCGGACGTGGCCGAGTCGCTCGGGATCTCGCGGGCGGCCGTCTGGAAGCAGATCGACGGGCTGCGCGAGGCCGGCTTCGAGATCGAGGGCGGATCGACGGGCTACGAGCTGACCGGCGTCGCGGCCTACAACGCCCCCGCAGTCGAGTTCGGGCTCGAGGCGCCGTTCTCGATCGACTACCACCAGTCGATCGGGAGCACCAACGACCGCGCCCGCGAGCTGGCGACCGACGGGGCGAGCGACGTCGGCGTCCTCGCGGACGAACAGACCGGGAGTCGGGGTCGGCTGAAACGCGAGTGGACGTCCCCCTCGGGCGGGGTCTGGCTGAGCATCGTCCTCCGGCCCGAGGTCGCGCCGGCCCGCGCGTCCCTGTACACGCTCGCGGCGGCGGTCGCGACCGCGCGGGCGGCTCGAGAGGCCGGCGTCGACGCCCGGATCAAGTGGCCCAACGACGTCGTCGTTCCCGTCGACGACGAGGGCGGATACCGCAAGCTCGCGGGGATCCTCACGGAGATGGAGGGCGAGACCGATCGCATCGCGTGGCTCGTCGTCGGAATCGGCGTCAACGCGAACGTCGACGCCGGTGCGTTGCCCGCGGAAGCGACCTCGATCCGCGCCGAAGCCGGTGACGTCGACCGACGCGCGTTCGTTCAGCGACTCCTCGAGGAGTTCGACGATCTGCGGACCGACCTCGAGGCGGTCGTCCCGGCCTGGCGCGAGCTGGCGCTGACGCTCGGCCAGCGCGTCCGAGTCGAGCGACCGACCGACGAACTGGTCGGAGAAGCAGTCGATGTCACCGATAGCGGGGCGCTCGTCGTCGAGACCGACGACGGCCGGGAGACGGTCTCGGCCGGCGACTGCGAGCACCTGCGGCCGACCTAAACGTCCGAGGGCTCCGGCGTTTCTCCCTCGGCCGTTTCGGCCTGGCGCTCGGAGTTCGGAACCGGTTCGTCCTCGCCCAGCCTGACCGTCAGCACCGGGACGGGCGACTGTCTGACGACCCGTTCGGCGACGCTGCCCAGCAGCAGCCGGTCGATCCCGCCGCGGCCGTGGGTCCCCATGACGACGAGGTCGCAGCTGTCGGGGGTCGCCTCCCGGACGATCACCTGGCTCGGCGACCCCTCGAGGATCTCCGTCTCGACGTCGACGTCCGGCGGTGCGAGCTCCTCGACCCGCGCGAGCGCGCCCTGGCCCTCCGAGCGCAGCGCCTCCCCGATGCCTTCCCAGGCGGTCTCCATCGGCAGTCCGCCGTAGCTGGCGACGTTGGCGACGTAGATCGCCTTCACCGTCGCGTCGTGAGTACGCGCGAGCTCGAAGGCGTACTCGAGCGCGCGCTCGCCCTCCGGCGAACCGTCGGTCGGGACGAGAATGCAGTCGTACATCTGTTACCACGTGGCATAACACGTCGGGAGTAATAACGTTGTGGTAGTATCGAGAGATTCTCATACGAATACTGATAGGGGTGGCGAGAGGATGAAACTGGCAAAAACGTCGCTCCTCTCCGCTGGCACCGTTTCCGCACGGCAAACGAGGGTTCTTTACACCGTACTTCTCGCGAAGGTTCGGGTAGGTCGTCGACGAGAGCCGTCTCGTCGAACCGACCTACGGCTCTAGAGCGGCGAGTCGCTCCT
>NZ_JARUKV010000026.1 GCF_029688865.1 Natronococcus sp. A-GB7 | reverse complement strand
CAATGGGAAGTCCTTCGAGGTATTGGTGAAAGGAGATAGCAACCGGCAGGAAGAGATCTCCCTTATTCAGTTTGATTTAAATGATCTAAAGGCGCAGCCTGAGCTGCTGGAGATTTTATCCAAGGACTCGATTCAGTCGGGAAAATCCGATGAGATCGCCATGCAGATCGCTCAGACAGGAGAGGCTATCGCTCATCTACGAGAAAATGGGGATCAGGTAGCAGAGAAGCTCAATAGCGTACTATTGGACGAGATCGGTGGATCCGTACCCTTGGACACTGAGGCTCAAGCTACGGAATTCGTCGATAGTTTGGTCTCTGCACTCGAGGAGCAAAGAAGTGCTATCGGGACAACCACTCTACCAGCTCAAGAAGAAACCCCCGTACCAGAACAAGGGGATCATCAGGAAGCTCTGGGTGATTATGTAGCCAAGATCCGAAAGAATGGAGATACGCTCGCTGCTTTCGGTGGTGACAATCAAAGCGACACTATGGAAAAGACGGTGAACTATTTGGTAGAGAACTACGGTCTAATTTCTGAGATCGGGCCGATGCCCTACATTCCCGGTCGAGAGAAGGCGATTATCAATGAGACTCCAACTTCGCCCCATGACGAAGAGGCGATGAGAACATACCGTGAACTATCGAACGGATATTATCTCGACACGCATGCCAGCAAAGAGACGAAGATCCGAACGATAGGTAGACTGGCAGATGAGTGCGATCTTGAGGTTGAATTTGAAGGTGAATGGTGATGCCTCGGAATCCAAGTAGTCCCGGTAGATAGTTTGAAACGGCCACCAGTCGGAGTTTGGTCTTCCTCCTATATTCGCAGAATCCATTTGATCGATCAGTAAGAAGAGAGATATATGGGTCAGTATAGGACCATGAATCGAAAGACCAGATCCCATGATAGAGGGTCCAGAGAGAGTCATTGTAGTATCTCTCGTCCTCTGACAAACGCCAGCCTCCACTATGTCCTACTTCAATACCTATGAGTAATACAGATGGCAATCCGCTCGAGCGAGAGGAAGAGCTTCTCGGGATGGCATCGACTGAGGTCCCTCAAGCCGAGGCAGGCGAATACTGCAACGCCAAGAAGACCGAGCGCACCGAGGACGGGACCTGTATTTTCGCTGGATACTGCGAGGCTGAGGCAGGAAAGGGGACCGAGCATTTCGGAGATGGTCGATGTAAACATCATGGAGGGGCAATCAGGGATGGAGATCCCGGAGCGCCTGAGGGGAACCAGAATGCCCAGACCCATGCCCTCAATGCAGATCCGGATCACTACTACGAATCGCTCGAGAAGGATGATCAGGCATTCGTCGATAACGTCTCCGAAGCGATTCTGAATCGGCTTCAGGCTGGCTCTGGCGAAATTGATGATCTCGACCGGAAGTTCGCCCATCGAGTCGCAGTGAAGCTCCATATCGTCGGCAAGGCCAGCGATTATGTCGAGAACGAGTCCGGTCTTATCGAAGTGGCTGGGGATGGGAGTCAGGATCGGGAGGCTGCGCTTCTCGACGAGATCAGGAAGTACGACCACTCGATCATCGACGATCTCGAGACGCTCGGTATCCTCGAAGATCCAGAGAGTCAGGAAGCGGATGCATTGAATCAGTGGCGCGAGTTTGTCGAGGGAGACTCAGATAGCTTCTAATCGCTTCTCTGAGGAAGTTTCGTAAACGGAGAGACTCAATCCCTCTGCTCACGCCCTTCATTCTTCTCTATGAAGCGATGAGCCGCCTTAGAATGAAAGAGATAGCAATAGGACGATAGGAATTCGATCACTCGAGAATAGCTCGGGAATCTCTCGGATCTAGTGATACAGGTGAATCAGTGCAGAATGACGCTTTGCTCTCTAAGCTCCTTAGCGCAGCAGAGATCCGATTTCGTTGGCGTAGGATGAATCACCTTGCTCGTATGCCTCCATAGCATTTGACACTCTCGAGCCATTGATCGCCTCGAGTTTGAGACGCCGGCGGATCATCGATCTTCTCGCTATTCGTCTCGGATTCTGTGATACACGGGCAAAGACAGATGGATGGTTCTACACGACTCGATTTGGTTCGGTTCGCTCCCGGAGGAACTACCTCCCGCATCCGGGGTCGGAGTCTCGCGCGCGCCTGAGATCGATCAGTTGTATGATCACACCATCCTCAAGGGACCGATCCAGATCCTATAGGATGGCTCGAGTAATTTGTATGACATCCACTAAGCGCGGCGAGAATCCGATTCAGTATTGAGAGGATGTCTTCCGCTCGCATGATTCGGAATCGCCTGAGGATGGCGAAGACGAGCGAGATATCGATCCAGGTCCTATAGGGATGAGTCGATGGAGATATTCGAGGAACGAGTCCCAGTGAGTCCAATTTCGTACGCTAAGTTCTAAGCGCGTTCTCCTCTTTTGCCATAGTGAATCACCAGAAGGCATGGATGGGAACTTGATGACCAAGTCTGCCCCGAGGCAGGTTTCGGACCGTATGACGGGAGAATCCCGGCGCTATCCGGTCAATCTGGATAGCAAGGTTAGGAAGTCCGCCCTCCCCGATTTGAACGGGGGGCAAGTCGATCTACAGTCGACTGCTCTACCAGTCTGAGCTAAGGGCGGGCGCACCTCAACGTAGTCCCCGAGGGAGACATAAGGGTTATCATTCGGGACGGGTTCGTCCGCGATGACCAGATAATTGATATAGGTGGGATGACAAGGATCGCTCGAGAGGATGAGCAAGATCACGTTCCGCGCGGACGACGACCTCGTCGCCCGCCTCGAGGAACTCGAGGCCTCCAAGAGCGAGGTAATGCGCGAGGCCCTGCGAGCGTACCTCGAGGAGTCGTCGTCGGACTCGCCCGATCGATCGGGCGAGACGGCGATCGACGACCTCGTCCGCGAGCGCGTCGACGACCTCCTCACGGAGCGACTCGCCGAGTTCCGGGCCCAGCGCCCGCCGGAGCGTGGACAGGACGTCAACGTAACGATCTCGCTCGAGGACGGCACGCGTAGCGCCACCGACGCCCGCGTGTCGGCGGTGTCGGACACCGATTCCGACGGCGACCGCAGCTCCGAACCCAACTGCGCACAGTGTGGTGAGACGGTCGATCCCGACCACGTCTACTGCCCGAACTGCGGCGAGAAAACCGCCCGACGGCTGTTCTGTGACTGCGGGGACGAGCTCCGTTCGGACTGGTCGTTCTGTCCGGGCTGTGGCCGTCGGACACCGGCCGCCGACGTTCTCGACTCCACATAAGGGCTCGTGTAATACACAGAATCTCGTGTCGGACGAAAGTTTTAATATCTTCGACAGTCTCGCATTTAGTCGCGTAAGACGGTTGTCTTACACCGGCCGACGAACGCCGGAAATCGCCCGATGTCGGGCGGTTCCGGTGTAAGACACGGTGCGTCTGACAGGGGCGCACACCGTCTTACCCTCAACGGGGAATACAACAATGGAGCGTGTGACACTGCGAATTCCGAAACAGCAGATCGAGGAGGTCGAACAGCTAGTCGACTCGGGCGAGTTCCCGAATCGGAGCGAGGCGATTCGCTCGGCCGTCCGCGAGATGGTCAACGAACAGTCTGACGGTCGGACCGAACAGACCGGTAAACGAAGCTGGGCCAAGGTGTAACGATGCAGGATATCGTTCAGGACGCACTCGACAACGCCGAGGAGGAGGCCCGCGAGATGGAGGCCGAGATGGACGGCGACGAGTTCGGGGAGCCCCGGATCGTGATCGTCGGCTGTGGCGGCGCCGGCAACAACACCATCAACCGGCTGTACAACATCGGCGTCGACGGTGCCGAGACCGTCGCGATCAACACGGACAAACAGCACCTGAAGATGATCGAGGCCGACACCAAGATCCTGGTGGGCAAGTCGCTCACCAACGGACTCGGTGCCGGCGGCGATCCGTCGATGGGCGAACGCGCGACCGAGATGGCCCAGGGCACGATCAAGGAAGTGCTCGGCGATGCCGACCTCGTGTTCGTCACGGCGGGCATGGGTGGTGGCACCGGTACCGGTGCCGCCCCCGTCGTCTCGAAGATCGCCAAGGAGCAGGGTGCGATCGTCGTCGGAATGGTCTCGACGCCGTTCAACGTCGAGCGCGCCCGCACGGTGAAAGCTGAGGAGGGCCTCGAGAAGCTGCGCAACGAGGCCGACTCGATCATCGTCCTCGACAACAACCGACTGCTCGACTACGTCCCGAACCTCCCGATCGGCAAGGCGTTCTCGGTGATGGACCAGATCATCGCCGAGACCGTCAAGGGGATCTCCGAGACGATCACCCAGCCGTCGCTGATCAACCTGGACTACGCCGACATGTCCACGATCATGAATCAGGGCGGCGTCGCGGTGATGCTCGTCGGCGAGACCCAGGACAAGAACAAGACCGACGAGGTCGTCAAGGACGCGATGAACCACCCGCTGCTGGACGTCGACTACCGCGGCGCCTCCGGCGGGCTGGTCCACATCACCGGCGGCCCCGATCTCACGCTGAAAGAGGCCGAGGGGATCGCCGACAACATCACCGAGCGCCTCGAGGCGTCGGCGAACGTCATCTGGGGCGCCCGGATCCAGGAGAACTACAAGGGCAAGGTGCGGGTCATGGCGATCATGACCGGCGTCCAGAGCGCTCAGGTACTGGGCCCGTCGACTCAGAAGCAGGCCGACAGATCCCGTGCCAGCATCGAAGACGCCGGCGACAGCGACTTCGACGCGAGCAACAACGTCAAACACGGTGCGAAAAGCGACGGCGGCCGGAACGAACTCGAGCGCCAGAACGGCGTCGACGTCATCCGGTAATCCGATACACCGCTGACACACCATCGACGGATCCCGCTGACGACACGCGACCGAACCGACATCGACACACCGCGGTTCGGTCGCGGTTGCGATCGACACACCACGCGACGGCCGTCTGACACACCACGCGACGGCCGTCGCCACGATTGACACGACGCGACCCCGCGCCGGCAACCGACACACCACACCTGCCGGTCGTCGGGTACCGCTTCTCGAAGGAGTTCTCGTCTCGAGTGGCGACGCCGGACTCGAACGGTTCGAATCCCGACACGGCGTTTGACGGGCACGACTCGCGGGAGGGCAGTAGCGTGTCTTACAGTCCTCAGGCCAGCGACTCGAGCAGCCCGCACTTCCGGCAGACCTCTCGCGTCGTGGTCGAGCCACACTCGGCACACTCCCTGAGGTCGGGACCGTCGCCGTCGTCCTCGGATTCGCCTGCGCGGTCGTCGGCGACGATGCCGGCTAACTCTTCGTACCCCGAGAGGATCGAGTGGCGGGTTCCGGGGTGGTTCTCCTCCAGGTCGTACAGCAACTGCTGGATCTCGCCGCGGTAGGCCTCGCTGGCGTGGGGACACTCGGTAATGTGGGCGGGGAGGTCCTCGACGTGGGCGTACAGGGCAACCTCCTTCTCGGGAACGTCCCGCAGCGGCTTCGCCCGGGGGACGAACTCCTCCTGGTCGCCCCGCTCCGACAGCGGCCCCAGACTCGCGTCGAAGTGTTTGGCCATCTGGGCGACGTCACCCTCGAGGAAGTTCATCAGCGCGGTCTGGGCCTCGTCGTCGAGATTGTGGCCCGTCAGCAGGAGGTCGGCGTCCAGGTCTTCGGCGTACGTCGACAACAGATCCCGTCGGAAGACCCCGCAGTAGGCACAGGCCGCCATGTTCTCGGGATCGTCCTCGACGACGTCGTCCATTCGGATCCCGAACTCCTCCTCGTAGCTGACGACCTCGTGGCGGATGTCGAGTTCCTCGGCGAGGTCGACGCAGGCCTCGAGGCTCTTGTCGCGGTAGCCCTCGATCCCCTCGTGGATCGTCAGTCCGACGAGTTCGATGCGTGGATCCTCGGCGAACGTGTCGTGGAGGATCCGCGTGAGTACGACGCTGTCCTTTCCGCCCGAGAGACCGACGACCCACGTCAGCGGATCGTCGGGTGTCACGTCGTGTGGAACGAGGTCGTCCCGGCGCACCCGTCGGCGCACTCGCTTCTCGACCGACTCCCGGAAATGGTGCTCGCAGAGGTGTGCCCCCGAGTAGGCGGCGTGCATGATCGCCTCCCCCTCACACCGGTTACAATCCATCGAGGTGAGGTTACCGACGGGCGCGTATGTCCGTTTCGCCTCGCTCAGGCGGGAACCCTCTCGCGGGCCTCGACCGCGTCGGCGCCCTCCTCGAGCGCCTCGAGCAGGAGTTCGACGTAGCGCTCCCGTCCCGGCGAGGAGAACAACTCGTGGCCGCCGTTGTACAGGACGACGTGCTCGGCGGGCACCCGGTGGCCGATCGGTCGGAGGCTGATGACGGGATCGGTGAGCGAGCAGAAGACCACGGCGTCGTGATCGATCGTCAGCAGATCCTCCTGGGCGTGGCGCGTCTCGCGGACGAACGCGGGCGAGACCCAGCGCGGGATCGTCGCGAGCTGGTGATCGGTCGCGTCCTGCCCGAGGGCGTCCCGGTCGAACTCGCCCGCGGGAAGACAGGGAAACGTTGACGGAACCCTGGAAGCGCCCTCGAGCAGCGGCTCGGAGTAGCGCTCGCCGTACCCCCAGAACGGGCTCAGGTAGACGTGGTTGTCCGCACCGTCTAACGCCTGGCCGATGAGCGCGCCCGCGCTGTGGCCCAGCAGCTGGTACTCCTCTAAGTCGAGGACGTACTCGGCGATCGGCTCGAGCCAGTCGGCTTTGAAGTCGTCGATGTTCGTCGGGAGCTCGAAGGCGTGAACCCGGTAGCCGGCCTCGGTCAGCTTCCCGATGAGCCAGCTGACGTTCTCGTGGGTCCAGCGGTTGCCCCAGCCCATGACGAAGACGAGTTCCTCCTCGCCGTCCTCGTTGAAGACGCGGTGTCGCATACGGCTCCGTTCGTCGGACACCGATAAAAATCTGCGCTCTTGACACGACCTGCCGGCTCCGCCCGTCGCGGGCGGCGATCGAGCGCTCGTCTCGAGGAACGACGGCCGTCCGGGTCGGCGACAACTCGTGGACAGGGAGGGAGCGTTTGCTAACGGTTTTCACCGGGCGCCCTCGAGTGATCGTATGCTCGACGCGATTCGCTCGCGGCTCTACCGCCTCGGGTTCAATCTCTTTCCCGCCTACCGTCGGACGGGCGGCCGAGTCACGTATATCGCCCCCGACTGGCAGGAGGTCCGCGTGAAGCTGCCGCTCTCCTGGCGTACGAAGAACTACGTCGGGACGACCTTCGGCGGCAGCATGTACGCGGCCGTCGACCCGTTCTACATGATGATGCTCCTCAAGAATCTCGGCGACGAGTACGTCGTCTGGGACAAGGAGGCCGAGATCAGGTTCAAGAAACCCGGACGGGAGACGCTGTACGCGCGGTGTGCGATTACCGACGAGGAGATCGCGGCGATCGAGGCCGAGCTGGCGACCGAGGGAACGGAGTCGGTCGACCGCCACTACACCGTCGACCTCGTCGATAGCGAGGGGACGGTCCATGCGACGGTTCGGAATACGGTGTACGTGACGACCGACGGGGAGAAGGGAGCCTGAGATCAGCGACGGACCCGAATCCGAACCGAGCCGCGACTGAGAAACCGTTTTGCGACTTCGGACCCGACGTCGACACAATGAGCGAGTTCCCCCGCGAGGAGGCGGTCGATCGACTCGAGACGCTGGTCGAAACCGTCGAGCGCGAGCGAACGCCCGTCCCCGTCCGAGAGATCTGGGCGTTCGGCGACATCGCGCTCGGACTGGATCCAGTCGAACGACTCGACGTCTACCTCACGAAGGACGTGCTGATGCGCGACGACAGTCCGTCGACGGACGGAACGGACGTCGGCGAGGAGTACGACATCGAGGGGGTCGGCCAGTCGGTTCGGGCCGACTGGGCCGCCGAGTATCCCGAGTACCTGCGCGCGAACGCGAACGGCCACGCCGCCCCCGAGAAGTGTCTGGCCGCCCAGCTGCTCGGCGAGGACGAACCGATCCATCTCGAGGTCTGTAACGCCGGCTTCGAGGACAACGTCACCCAGCGACTCCGCGGCGCGAAACTCCGGGAGGATTACACCCAGCTGCTGGATCCCCGCGGGGTGTGTCTGTGGGTCGACGGCACGAGAAGCGAGGAGGCGTTCCGCAAGCTCCGGGGGAGCGACCTCGCACTGCCGACGCTGTCGGCCGCCCTCGAGATGCTCGGGATGGAGGAAACGGAGGCCGGCGAGGCCGCCCGGGAGGTCCACGCCTGGCGCGAGCAACAGGAGGGTGTAACGGTGCGGGGCGACGTCGTCTGAACGCCGTCATACGAACTATTTTGTCGCCGCCATCGGAGGTATCGGTATGAACACGTCGTCGTTGACGACAGGCCTCGACACCGCCCGTCTCGCGGTGTTTGCGAACGTCGCGCTCGTGCTCACGGGATCGGTGCTGGCGCTCGTGAACGTTCTCGATCTCTGGACCGGGATCGTGGTGGTCTGTGCCGGACTGATCGGGGTCTACGTCTCACTGCTCGGTCGGGACGAGGAGTCGGACTGACGAGAGAACCCGGAGTAAGCCGGTCGTCGTACGCAACAGGGAGTCGATGGTCGTCTCGACGCCCTCGTTTGACCCGATCGCTCGACTGACTACTGCGATCCGTTCAGCCGACCGACCGTCACGAAAAACGGAATCGCCTCGCGTCGACGGTAGGATCGCTCTTCCATCTGTTCGATCACGTTCCGACCCATCTCCCGCCACTCGCTGCGCAGGTCGTCGTACTCCTCACTCGTCAGTTCGCCCTCGAGCATCGTCTCCCGGTCGTCGGCCAGTCCCGCACCCGTTGCCTTTCGCTGGGCGATCGTCAGCGCCGCCTCGCCGTAGGGCGGTTCGATCGTTCGCTCGTGGTCGTAGCGACGGGTTTCGAGCACCTCGAGCCCCACCTCCGCAAACGCCTCGCGGGCGTCGGCTCCCAGAGTAACGTCGGTCCCGACCCCCTCGAGGTAGGCCCGCCGGGCACGAGACTCGAGGGATTCCTCGCCCTCGACGCTCGAGTCGACCGCGACGGCGCCGTTGTCGGGTTCGACCGCGGCGACGAGGTCACTCGAGACGCGGGCGAACTCCCGGATCGCCGCCTCGGGATCCGGCAGGTTGATCAACAGCGCCTGGCAGACGACGAGGTCGAAGCTGTCGTCAGCGAAAGGAAGCCGGAGGGCGTCGCCCGCGACGACCGGAACGTGCTCACCGGCGAACTCGAGCAGGTCCGTGTCGGCGTCACAGCCGACGACCTCGCCCGATGACTCCGCCGCGAGCACGCGGCTCAGCTCGCCGGTGCCGCAGCCGACGTCGAGCACCCGTTTACGGGAATCGAGCTCGAGGGGCTCGAGCGCCTGCCGGGAGTCGTCCCACATTCCCTCGCGGGTCCGCTCGAGGTAGGCTTCGGAGAACTCGCGCACGGCCCCTCGTAGTGCCAGTGGGAGTAAAAGCTGGTCGGTTCCGAGCGACGTCGAATCGAGCGTTTACGCGTCGTTGCGGAGTTCCTTCGTCTTCTCGATGTTCCAGGCGAACCCCTTCCCGTCCTCGGTGGGGGTCTCGAGGGCAAAGGGCAGCTCTCGCAGATCGGGGTGGTTGACGATGGCGCGGATGCCGTCCTCGCCGATGTAGCCCTCGCCGATGAGGGCGTGTTCGTCCTTGTTGGTGCCGACGTCGTGTTTCGAGTCGTTGAGGTGGATGTACTCGAGGTGCTCGAGGCCGACCTCGTCGTCGAACCGGGAGACCGTTTCGTCGACGGCCTCGGGCGTAGTGAGGTCGTTGCCCGCGACCAGCGTGTGGGCAGTGTCGATGCAGATGCCGATCTGCTCGTCGGTGCGGTCGATGATCCCCGCGAGATGGGCGAACTCGCCGCCCAGCTTGGTGCCGCTGCCGGCGTCGGACTCGATGAGGATCTGCACGCCGTCGGGAACGTCGAGTTCGTCGATGAGACTCGCCGCGTTGTCGAGCCCGCCCTCGACGCCCGCTCCCGTGTGCGCGCCGAGGTGGACGTTTACGTACGGAATACCCAGCGTCTCGGCCGCATCGAGTTCGGCCTGCATGCTCTCCTTGGACTTCTCGCGGAGGTCGTCCTTCGGGGTACAGAGGTTGACCAGATACGAGGAGTGGATCACCCACGGTCCCTCGAGCAGGTCGTCGCTCTCCTCGCGAAAGCCCGCCGCGGCCTCGTCGCTGATCTCGGGCTGGGCCCAGACCTGCGGCGACGTGGTAAAGACCTGCCCGCAGTTGCCGCCGAAGGCGACCTGGCGGTGGACCGCGTTGCGGATGTCGCCGTAGGGCGGTGTTTCGTCGTCGGAGGAGACGCGCGAGCCGGAGATCGAGACGTGTGCGCCGACCTTCATGGCTGGCAGTCAGTACCGGTTCGTGATAGGGGTAACGAACCGACGTCACAGGTTTCGGCGCTCGCGACTCAGCGAGCGAAGCGCCTCGAGCCGGGTCTCGAGTGGCGGGTGCGTCGAGCGGAGCCCGCTGGGCGAGTTGGCGGTCCCCAGCGTCGGCAACACGCTCACCGCGTTCGTCGATCGGGCGTGCTTGCGCAGGTCGGTCGTCGGACGGGAACTTCGGTGACCGTCCAGGCGCTCGAGTGCGCTCGCGAGCGAGCCCGGATCGCCCGTCGCCGCGACCGCCGCACGGTCGGCGGCGATCTCGCGGCCCCGAGAGAAGACGCCGACGCCGGCGAGCGCGACGGTTGCGAGCAGCCACTCGAGAGGCTCTCGTCCGTCCGTCGGCGTTTCGCGCCCGTCGTGGAGGAACTCGGCGGCGACCAGCGGAACGAGCAGCCAGGCGGTCAGTCGAAGCTCGTCGTTGGCGAGGTGGGCGAACTCGTGGGCCAGGACGGCCGCGGTCTCATCCCGCGGCAGCGTTCGAACGAGCCCCTTCGAGACGACGATGACGGGTTCGCCCGTCCGTCGAACGCCGAGGAGCGGATCGTTCGGCCGGGAGGTCGCGTACGCGAACGGCGCTGACGCCGGATGCAATCTAATCTGGGGCTTCGGGACGCCGAACTGGGTCGCGAACCGTGTGGCGTCGTCGTCCAGGGCTCGCGGTTCTTCGGCGTCGATCGCCGTCACGGGAGCCGTCCCCTCGAGCAACAGTCGCCGCTCGTATCGAACGAGGTATCCGACGACGAGCGCGAACGCCGGGAGCACGAGGACCGCGCTGACGGCGACGCCCCACGGGAGCCCTCGCTCGAGCCAGCCGTCGGACGCGACGAGTGCCGGAACGGCGAGCAACAGCGCTGCCCCGGAGACCGCCACGACGACCACACTCGCTACCAGCACGGCACCAGCGACGCCGGCGCTGAGAAGCGCCCGTATTCCGAGCCCGATCGGCGACGTTAGACGCATACGAACTGGTCAGCTATAGAGAACGATGGGCGTTCCGGTTTCTCGGTCTGCGAGTTGCGGCGTCCTACTGGCTGCCGGCCTCGAGAACCTCACGGTCGCGAACCCAGGCATCGGCGCCGTACTTCCGATCGGCGAGGTCGCGGGCCGCCTCGAGTTCGTCCTCGCGCCACTCACCGTCGGTCGCATCACACCACTCCCGCAGGGAGTCGGCGACGGTTTCGACGGCGGTCTCGCGGTCGAGGCTCGTCTGCTCGCGGATGCTTGTTACCCGGTTGACGAACGTCTCCGCAGTCACGTCGCTGTCGAAGACGTCGACGTGGTGGTCGGGCTCGAGGTCGTACGACAGCGAGCCGTGCTGGATGACGACGTCTCGCTGGCGGTACTGGGCGTTGCCGCTGAGCTTCTTCGCGTCCGCGCCCGCACTCGCTGGCGCGACCACGTCGTGGGCCGGGTGGATGTCCCGGAGGTAACAGGAGGGGTAGTAGATCGACTCCTGTTCGGCCCCAGCGAAGTCGGCGTCGATCCCCATCCGGGCGAACGCCTCGAGGATCGGCTCGCAAAACAGCGCGTAGCAGTCCATCAGATCGCCGGGAACCTCGTCGGCCGGCGCGACGATCGTGTAGGAGATGTCGGCGTAGCGGTCGTGGTAGATCCCCCCGCCGCCGGTCTGCCTGCGAGTGACGTCGATCCCCGCCCGCTCGCAGTACTCCCAGTCGACCGAGTCGGGATCTTGTCGGTACCCCAGCGAGAGCGTTCCCGGCTCCCACGAGTAGACGCGGACGGTCCGCAGGTCGTCCTCGAGCGCCGTTCGTCCGGCGATCTCCTCGAGCGCCATCTGGGTCGGTCCGTCGCGGGCCTCGTCGGTGATGAGCCGCCAGTCGCGGTCGGCAAGCGCGGTCATGCCCGAGCGCAGGACGGCAAGCCGGAAAGCGATTCCGACGGCGAATCGGTTTCGTATCGTCCACGGCGGTTTATCGGTCGGGCGTTCGGCTCCGCGTCGAGGCGAACGAGGCGTACGGATCGGTCCGCGTAGCCGTTGTCACGACGTTTTTACGTGCCGAACGGGTAGTCCGGGTCATGGTGCGGAACGTCGCCGAGTTACTGCCGGAGCTCGAGGAGGAGGACTTCTATCTCCTCTCGGGCGTAGAGCAGGGAATGCGCTTCTCGGAGTGGGTCCAGCGGGAGAAGCTCCCGAAGTTCGCCAATCTGACCGAGGAGGAGGTCGACTACCGCCTCGAGCGCTGTCTCAAACGCGGGCTCGTCGAGAAGAAGACGATCCAGTACGAGGGGTACACCCTCCAGTTCGAGGGGTACGACGCGCTCGCGCTACGGGCGCTCGTCGAGCGGGAAACGATCGGCGAGTTCGGCTCGCCGCTCGGAGTCGGCAAGGAGAGCGACGTCTACGAGGTTCGCTCCTACAAACCCCTGGCGCTGAAGTACCACCGGGAGGGGTACACGAACTTCCGGGAGGTCCACAAGGAACGCGACTACACCTCCGACAAGGACCACGTCTCCTGGATGTACACCGCCCGAAAGGCCGCCGAGCGCGAACACGACATCCTCGAGGAGCTCTACCCGGACGTCGCCGTTCCCCGGCCGATCGATCAGAACCGCCACGCTATCGTCATGGAGAAGATGGACGGCGTCGAACTCTCCCGGACGAGACTCGAGCCCGACCAGGTGCTCGGCGTCCTCGATCTGCTCGTCAGCGAGATCGCGGGCGCGTACGAGGCGGGGTACGTCCACGCCGACATGAGCGAGTACAACGTCTTCGTCAACGAGGCGGGTGTGAAGGTGTTCGACTGGCCACAAGCGGTGCCGACCGACCACGCCAACGCCGACGAGTTCTTAGAGCGCGACCTCGAGAACGTGATCGGCTACTTCCGGCGGAAGTACCCCCAGTACGTCCCCGACGAACTCTCGAGCGACGAACTGGCCGCTTCGATTACCGACGGTTCCTTCGAGTCGATTCGCGAATAGCGGGTTCGGTTCCTCCGGTTTCCTGTACCGATGTCGCGATCTCGAGGACCGGTCAGAACCGGTCTTGCAGAAGTATAAATCGTATAGAGTTATACAGAACTCTCTCCGGTTCCGATTTTCGTCCGTTCTCTCCGGTCGGGAGAGAGTCACGGGACGAGGACGATGAGAGGATTATTCTGCCAGAAACTCCTACCTCTTCTATGGCAGAGAATAACACTCAATCGATCGACGGCGTCGGTCGCTGGGGCGGCGGCTTCACCGGCGGTCTGGCCGGCGGTATCGCGATGGGAGTTCTCCTCCACCTGGGGGGCAACCAGATCGAACTGCTCGGGGGACTCGCGCCGATTCCAGCCGCCGACGTCGGTGCAGGGTGGACGATCCACCTGATACTCAGCGTCCTGTTCGGGCTAACGTTCGCGGCGATCGTCTCGAGGCCGGCAGTCCAGAACGTCGTCGGCAGCTTTCGGGAGTACCTCATCGCCGGGATCGTCTTCGGGACGGTGCTCGGCATCGTCGCCGGGGGACTGATCTTTCCAGCCGCGATGGCGCGGGCCGGGATCGGGACCTTCCCGCTGCCGTTCCTGCCCGTACCCGGAATGGCGGCGGAGCTGTTCGCGGCGCTCCTGTTCGCGATCGGGCACCTCGTCTACGGGCTGGTCCTCGGTGCGGTGTTCGCGGCCGTCAACGGGATCGCCCCCGCGGTGATTCGCGGGAGAGTTCCAACCTCCGAATAGTTCGGTCGACCCAGATCTCTCAATTCGTTTTCTACGGCCGACTGAGAGTCGTTCCGTTGGCGGGAATTAGCCCTTGCTGTCGCTCGAGTCGAGTACCTCGAGTTCGATCGCTTTCGCCGTGCTCACGACGAGCCCGGTCGCGTCCTCCTCGAGTCGTTTCCCCCGCATCCGATCGGCGGGGCCGGAGACGCTGATCGCGGCGACCGGTTCGCCCTCGATGACGATCGGACTGGCGACACACTGCCAGTTCGGTGTCTGTTCGCCGCGGTCGAACGCGACGCGCTGGTCACGGATCGACCGCAGCTGACTTCGGAGCGCGGCGGGGTCGGTAACGGTTCGGTCGGTTAGAGCCGGGAGACCGGACCTATCGATGTACGCGTCTACGGCGTCGTAATCGCGAAACGCGAGGATCGATTTCCCGGCAGCGGAGGCGTGTAACGACACTTGGCCGCCCTCCGGGACCGGGTGGTTACTGTCGCCGACACGGTAGAGGTAGACGGCGTGATCTGCCTCTGGAACGACGAGGTTGACGATCTCACCGGTCGTCCCGGCGAGCGTTCGCAGGTCCGCTTTCGCAGCGTCGTAGATCCGGTTGCGTTCGCGCGTGGCCAATCCGAGTCGGAGAAATTCGTGCGTGAGTTCGTAGCTGCCGTCGACGCGACGAACGTATCCCAGCGCGACGAGCGTACTAAGGTGGTTGTGAACGGCGCTCTTCGAGAGTCCGAGGTCCGTCGCTAGTTCGGTGACGCCGCCTCGGTTTCGGTCCCGAAGTGACTCGATGATCGAGAAGGTGGTCGCAGTCGCCTGTACAGAGACGCCGTCCTCATCACCCATCGTTTCTCTCTCAGCTACGGTAGTCGAGCTACTAAATTGTTGTTCTCCATCGGTGAACAGCGTCCGAATACGGGATTTATTTTCACACTAGAATCGGAGAATAAAGTACGCAAACAGGAAACATGATCCGCTTTTCCTATGACGGCGCCGAGATAACTATATAAACTGGCGGCGTTCTCCCATCGGAAACGCGCCTTCTACGCCTTCTATCAGTTGTTCTGCGGAAGACGAGAGAAAGGTTTAAGTTATGACCGTTACTGTGTCTGGAATACTCGGTGTGCGCATGTCACAAGATACCACATACGGACGGTTCGGGCGACGTCGACTGCTGAAGGGAACCACCGCGCTCGGTGCGGCCGCACTGGCGGGCTGTATCGGTACCGGCGATCCCGAAGGGGACGACGATGAGGCCGAGACCGACGAGATGGCCGACGAAATCTCCGGCTGGGGATGGGACGTTGCGGCTCGCTCGATGGAGCTGACCGCCGAAGAGTACAACGACGAACACGATGCCTCGGTCGAGATCGAAGAGTTCGGCCAGGACGCGATGAAGGAAGATCTCCAGACGCGTCTCGCGTCGGGCTCGGGCACACCGGAGGTCTCGATGCTCGAGATGATCGACGGCCCGAGCTACATCGATACCGGGGCCGTGCTAGATATCACGGACCGGATCGAGGAGGCAGACGTCTACGACGACTTCGTCTCGGGCGTCTGGGAATCGCTCACGGACGGGGACGATATCTACGCGCTCCCGTGGGATATCGGCCCGACTGCGGTGTTCTATCGCACCGACGTCTACGACGAACACGGTCTCGACGCCGACGCGATCGAGACCTGGGACGACTTCATCGAGCAGGGAGAACAGCTGCCGGACGACGTCTACATGGTGAACCTGCCGGAGAACGACCTCGACGGGTTCTGGCGGTTCCAGTTCCGACAGCTCGAGGGCGAGCCGTTCACGGAGGACGGCGCGGTGAACATCCACTCGGAGGCGTCCCTGCAGGTCGCTCAGAATATCAAGGACCTCCACGACGCCGGGATCGCGTCGAACCTCGAGGGCTGGTCGTCGGCCTGGTTCGGGGCGTACGGCGACGGCGACATCGCGTCGCTTCCCTCGGCGGCCTGGATGGAGGGAACGCTCCGCGCGGAGCTGCCGGAAACCGAGGGCGACTGGGGCGTCTACAAGATCCCGGCGTTCGAGGAGGGCGGCGCACGTGCGTCGAACTGGGGCGGCTCGAGCCTGATGATCCCGGACCAACACGAGAGCGCGGAGACCAGCCGCGCCTGGGACTACATCCGGTGGACGACCGCGACCGAGGAGATGCAACTGCTCATGTACGACGAGTACGGGCTCTTCCCGGCCCTCGAGACGACGTACGACGCAGATATCTTCGGCGAGGAGCTGGAGTTCTTCGGCGGGCAGGCGGCTCGAGAGGTCTTCGCCGAGGTCGCCGAGGAGCTCCCGAGCTACCGGTTTACCGAGGACACGCCGGAAGTCAGCGAGGCGATTAACGACGAGTTCCAGCGGATGCTCCGGGACGACCAGACGCCGGAGGAGGCCGTTCAGGCGGCGGCTGAGACCGTCGCCGGCAACACGGGACGGGACCTGGCCTGAGGACCGCGAAAGATGTCTCAGGAAACCGAATCGACCGGGAACCCGATTGCGAACCCCGATCCGTCGGTCCTCGATCGACTTCGCTTCGCTCGGCAGGACGTCGCCGCGAAGCTACCCCCACTTCGCGGACAACGGATCGCCTACCTGCTGGTGTCTCCGTTTTTCGTCCTGTTCGGACTGTTCCTCGCGTTCCCGGTCGTCTACACGCTGTATCTCTCGTTTTTTGAGTGGCAGTCGGTCGGTCAGGGGAACCTCTTCTGGATTGACTTCGGCCCGTTCCACGTCACGGTTCCCCGGATCGCCGAACTCCAGTTCGTCGGCCTGTCGAACTACACGCGACTGCTCGGCGACGGGCTGTTCTGGCAGTCGATGTTCAACACGACCTACATCCTGCTGATCCAGGTGCCGATCATGATCGGGCTGGCGCTCGCCCTCGCGGTCGCGTTGAACGCCTCCTTCGTCCGGTTCAAGGGGCTGTTCCGGACGGCGATCGCCCTGCCTATCTCGGCGAACATCGTCGCCTACTCGACGGTGTTCCTGTTGCTGTTCAACGAGCAGTTCGGCTTCGTCAACTACCTGCTGAGCCAGGTCGGCGTCAGTCCGATCGCCTGGCTCACCAGCGAGTTCTGGGCCCGCAAGACGATCATCGCCGCGGTCACTTGGCGGTGGATCGGATACAACATGATCATCCTGCTGGCGGGCTTACAGAACGTTCCCCAGCAGCTGTACGAGGCCGCCGAGATCGACGGCGCCGGTCGCTGGGAGAAGTTCCGGTACGTGACGCTGCCACAGCTTCGTCCCGTGTTGCTGTTCGTCGTCGTGCTCTCGACGATCGGGACGTTCAAGCTGTTCGCGGAGCCCTACGTTATCACCGGCGGCGGCCCGACGAACGCCACGATCACCATCGTCCAGTACATCTACCGGCAGGCGTTCGTCCACTGGAACCTCGGCTACGCGAGCGCGCTCACGGTGATCTTCGTCGCCCTCGTCAGCGTCATCTCGATCGCCCAGATCCGGATCGGAGGTGACGACTGATGCGCGAGCAACGCCGCAAGGACGCCGTCTGGATGTTCCTCACGTACGCGTTCATCCTTACGATGGTCGTCGTCATGCTCATCCCGCTGTACTGGATGATCGTGGCCGCGACCCTGCCACAGCAGGAGTTCATCGAGTTCCCGCCCCGCCTCATCCCGGGGACGGCGTTTCTCGATAACTTCGCTGCCCTGCAAGAGCGGATGAACTACGTGCTGACGATCTGGAACAGCGTTTTTATCGCGGTCGTCTACACCGTGCTGTCGCTGCTGCTGTGCTCGATGGCCGGCTTCGCGTTCGCGAAGTACGAGTTCCGGTTCAAGGAACCGCTGTTCTATTCGATTCTGGCGACGCTCGTCCTGCCGATCCAGTTGCTCGTTATCCCGCTGTTCCTGATGATGTCGCAGGTGGGCTGGACCGACACGTTCCGGGCGATCATCCTCCCGTGGCTCGCGAACCCGATCGGTATCTTCCTCATGCGCCAGAACATGCGCTCGATCCCCGACGCCCTCCTCGAGTCCGCGCGGATGGACGGCGCCTCGGAGCTACAGATCTTCTACCGCATCGCCTTGCCGGCCATGCGCTCGTCGCTGGCCGCGCTCGCGATCATCCTCTTTCTGTTCCAGTGGGACCTGTTTCTCTACCCGCTGGTCATCCTCGAGGACCCGGGCAACTACACCATCCCGGTGGCGCTCGCCGGTCTCGAGGGAACCCAACGGATCTACTACGACCAGATCATGGTCGCGACCACCCTCGCGATCATCCCGATGGCGATCCTGTTTCTGGTGCTCCAGAAGCAGTTCGTCAGCGGGATCCTCGCGGGATCGCTCAAAGAGTAACACGATATTAGGAAAACACAGATGGCACGAATCGAAATCGACAATCTGACCAAGGTGTACGACTCCGGCGACGAGTCCATCGTCGCCGTCGAGGACCTCGACCTTGAGGTTGAGGACGGGGAGTTCCTCGTCCTCGTCGGCCCCTCGGGGTGTGGCAAGTCTACGACGCTTCGGTGTATCGCGGGGCTCGAGGACGTCACTGAGGGCTCGCTGCGGTTCGGCGAGCGCGACGTGACGGCGCTTCGCGGGAGCGAACGCGACGTGGCCATGGTCTTCCAGAACTACGCGCTGTACCCGCACATGACCGTTCGCGAGAACATCGGCTTCGGGCTGAAGCTCTCGACGAAGCTCACCGCTGCGGAGATTAGCGAGCGCGTCGAGTCGGTCGCGTCGATGCTCGGTATCACCGACCTGCTCGAGGACAAGCCCAAGGAGCTCTCCGGTGGGCAACAACAGCGGGTCGCGCTCGGGCGAGCGATCGTCCGGGAGCCGGCGGTGTTCCTGATGGATGAGCCCCTCAGCAATCTTGACGCGAAGCTGCGCGCGGAGATGCGGACGGAACTGCAGGAACTCCAGCAGGATCTCGACGTGACGACGGTGTACGTCACCCACGACCAGACCGAGGCGATGGCGATGGGCGATCGGGTCGCCGTCATGAACGACGGCGTGCTCCAGCAGGTCGGTCCGCCGGAAGGAATCTACCGCCAGCCGGTCAACGAGTTCGTCGCGAATTTCATCGGATCGCCGAGCATCAACATGCTCACCGCCGAGATCGACGGCGACTCCCTCACCGGACCGGCGGGCTTCAGCTACCGGCTGTCGGATACGACCTCCGTCAAGGGTCACTCGCGGGTCCGCGTCGGCGTCCGCCCCGAGGACATCACGATCACGGACGACGGCCCGAACAGTGCGACCGTCTCCGTCGTCGAGCCGATGGGCAACGAGAACTTCTGTTACATGGAGCTCGGCGACCACGAACTCACGGCACGGATCGATCCCGACCTCCGGCCTCGGGCCGGCGAGACGGTCCGGTTCACGTTCGACGAGGAGGCGCTGTACCTCTTCGACGCCGACTCCGGCGCGGCGTTGAAAACGAAATCCGACGCGGTCGCTCCCGGTATTGAAACGGAGGTTTCATCATAATATGCGAATCACTGACTACGAACTGTTCGAAGTCCCGCCGCGATGGCTATTCTTGAAGCTCACGACGAGCGACGGTACCGTCGGCTGGGGAGAACCGGTCGTCGAAGGCCGCGCGAAGACGGTCCGAACGGCGGTCGAGGAACTGCTCGACAACTACCTGCTCGGCGAGGATCCGAGCGCGATCGAGGACCACTGGCAGGCGATGTACCGCGGCGGCTTCTACCGCGGTGGCCCGGTTCTCATGTCGGCCATCGCTGGCGTCGACCAGGCGCTGTGGGACATCAAGGGTAAACGCTTCGACGCGCCGGTGTACGAACTGCTCGGCGGAAAGGCACGTAACCGAATCCGGGTTTACCAGTGGATCGGCGGGGACCGCCCGCGGGACGTCGGGGACGCGGCTCGCGAGAAGGTCGAGGCCGGGTTCAGCGCACTGAAAATGAACGCGACGTCCGAACTTCGCTCCGTCGACAACCCGCGAGTCGTCGAGGAGGCCGTCGACCGCATCGCTGCCGTCCGGGAAGCCGTCGGCGGCGAGGTCGATATCGGCGTCGACTTCCACGGCCGCGTCTCGAAGCCGATGGCCCGCCGGCTGGCGAAGGCACTCGAGCCGTACGACCCGATGTTCATCGAGGAACCCGTATTGCCCGAACACAACGATGCGCTGCCGGACATTCGGGCGGCGACGACGATTCCGATCGCAACCGGCGAGCGGATGTACTCTCGGTGGGATTTCAAGGAGATCTTCGAGTCGAACGCTGTAGACGTAATCCAGCCCGACCTTTCTCACGCAGGCGGAATCACCGAAGTCAAAAAGATCGCTGCGATGGCCGAAGCCTACGACGTCTCAGTGGCGCCCCACTGCCCGCTCGGACCGATCGCGCTGGCCTCCTGCATCCAGGTCGACGCCTGCTCGCCGAACACGCTGATTCAGGAGCAGAGCCTCGACATCCACTACAACGAGACCAGCGACGTGCTCGACTACCTCGCCGATCCCTCCGTCTTCGAGTATCGTGACGGCTACGTCGACCTCCCCGACGGCCCCGGGCTGGGGATCGAAATCGACGAGGACTACGTCCGCGATCAGACCGGCGGCGTCGACTGGCACAACCCGATCTGGCGCCACGACGACGGTAGCGTCGCCGAGTGGTAGCGTCGGGATCAGGATCGCGTTTCCGAAACCGGTAGTCCATTACCGCAGGGGCGAGTGGGACGACCCATGCCGAAGACCGCCATCAACCTCTACAGCGTTCGCGAACTCGACGCGTCGACGATCGAGGTCATAGAGCGCGTCGCCGACGCGGGCTACGACGGCGTGCAGTTCGCCGGCGAGGACTCGCCGTTGCACGCCGATCCCGACGAACTCGCCGAAACGCTCGAGGCGTGCGGACTCGAGGTCGCGCCACCCCACGTCGGCGTCGAGACCCTCGAGGACGACCTCGAAACCGTCCGCGAGGCCTACGCACCACTCGAGGTTGACGGCGTCGTCGTCCCCTGGCTCGATCCCGAGCAGTTCGAATCCGCGGCGACTGTCGACGAGACCGCGGCGCGACTCGACGGACTGGCGGCCGAACTCGCCGACGAGGGCTGGACACTGTCCTACCACAACCACGACCACGAGTATGCCGACCTCGGCGACGAGCGGGCCTTCGAGCGCTTCCTCGAGGCAACGGACGTCGGAATCGAACTCGACGTCGGCTGGGCACTCGCGGCCGGCGACGACCCCGCCCAGCGCCTCCGCGAACTCGAGGGACGAGTCCGGACGGTCCATCTGAAGGATATGAACGTCGGCGGGGCGGAGCCAACGTTCGCCGAACTCGGCGAGGGCGACCTCGACGTGCAGGCCTGCGTCGAGGCCGCCGCGGACGCCGGCGCCGAGTGGCTCGTCTACGAGCACGACGACCCCGACGACCCCGCCGCGTCGCTCGAGCACGGCGCGGCGTTCCTGATGGACCGACTGTAGCAGTCGTGAGTGGTACACACAGGCGGAGGCGGTACCACCGCAGGAGAGTAGCAAGCGTAGCACCCGCGAGCGATAATCGGAAGCGAACGGCTTTTTAACATATATTTTTGCGCGAGTGGTTCCGCGCGAAGTCGTTCGAGACGGCGCTGCCGTCTTTCGTGACTGAGCGAATCGAAGCTAAGCGGGAGCGAAACTCCCGCGAGGTCAGCAGGACAACGTCTCGACAGAATTCGCGAGGTCCGCGAAACCGAAGGTTTCGCTCGATAACGAGAGACCGAAGGTCTCTCGAACCACGCGGAATCCCGATACCGAAAAAAGGACGTGTTCATCTGTACGTGCCGATCCGACTGACTCACGTTCAGCATCTGTGGTGAACGAACGAGTGCGGCCCACCTACTGCTGGTCGATCCGTTCAACCGAGAGTTCGTCGACGATCCGTTCGTCTGCGACCGCGACGTCGTAGGCGCCGACGGTTCTCTCGCCGACCGGCCACTCGACGTTCGCGTCAACCTTGAGCCCGAACCGATCGCTCGAGAAGTTCGTCACCCACGTGTAGTCGCCGCGCTGGCCGACCCGGAGCCCCTCGGGGAGCCGATCGCAGGACGGAACGCCGGCACGGTCGAGCAGCGGGGCGACGAGCGCGTCGGCCAGGTCGGCGCCCGGCCAGACGCCACAGTAGACGACCCTGCCCTCGCGGACGTCGTTCTCGACGGCCGCCATCCGACCCGCTTCGATCCCGTCGGTGTCGTACTCGAGCAGCGGGGTCGCCGCGTCGGCCTCGAGCCACTCGGCCCAGGTGCGGAACGCGTACGTCTCGTCGCCGTCGACGCGGCGCACGCGGGTCTCGACTTGCGGGGGCAGGGACTCGTGTTGATCGACGGTCGCACCGACGAGATCCGCGAGCGGTCCCGGCTGCGGGGCGGGCCGAAGTTTGTTGTACTCGTCTTTGACTCCCGTCCGCGGGCCGAGGAGGAGTTCGCCGCCCGTCTCGACGTAGTCCGTCAGTCGCTTCGCGAGCCCGTCGGTAACTAGGTGCAGTGCCGGCGCGACGACGGCGTCGTACCCGGAGAGGGCGGTCGTCGGGTGCACGACGTCGACCTGCACCCCTCGAGCGCGGAGCGCCCCGTAGAAGGCGTCGAGCAGGCTCCAGTAGTCGAAGTCAGGGGCGTGGGGCTGCTCGTCGAGCGCCCAGAGGTTGTCGTAGTCGAACAGGAGGGCGACGGACGCGTCGACGCCGTCGGCGTCGTCGAGGGCCGCCAGGTCGTCGGCCGCCTGCGACGCGTCCTCGTATCCCCGATCCGGTGACCCGTCCTGTTTCAGCAGTCCGGCGTGGTACTGTTCCTGGCCCTCGAGACAGCGCCGCCACCTGAAGTACAACACGGCGTCGGCGCCGTGGGCGGTCGCGTGATGGGCCCAGAGACGCATCGCGCCCTCGCCGGGCTGGGGACAGTGAGGCGGCCAGTTGACGTCGCCTGGCTGCTGTTCCATTACCCAGAACGGCCGATCCAGTGCGCTCCGGTAGAGGTCGTGGTCCATCCCGAGCTGGTCGGGATCGCCCGCCCGCAGCTGGTCGGGGGTCGGCTCGCCCTCGAGTCGGTCTTGGACGAACCCCGTCGGGTACGAGTCCCACGAGACCAGATCGAGGTCCTCGCTGACGGCGTAGGCGTCGAGGGTCGGGAACCGACCCATGAAGTTGTGGGTAACGAACCAGTCGGGGTTCACCTCCCTGAGAAGATCGACCTGCAGGCGGTTGTAGTCGACGACGGAGTCGCTCGAAAACCGGGCGTAGTCGAGCAGCCGCGACGGGTGGTGTTCGGCGGGCGTCGGTCCCGGTGGATCGACCTCCTCAAAGCTCGTGTACCGCTGGCTCCAAAAGGTCGTCCCCCAGGCCTCGTTGAGCGCCGCGATCGAGCCGTACTTCTCGGCGAGCCACTCCCGGAACGCGGCGGCGCAGTCGTCGCAGTAACAGCGGACGGTGTGATGACAGCCGAACTCGTTGTCGGTCTGCCAGCCCGCGACGTAGGGGTTGTCGGCGTACCGACTCGCCATCGTCGTGACGATCCGTTCGGTCTCCTCCCGGTAAGCCGCGGAGTTGAAACAGTAATGGCGGCGGCTCCCGTGCTCCCGAACCGTTCCGTCCGGGTCCTCCTGTAGAATTTCGGGTCGTTCGTCGACTAGCCACTTCGGCGGCGTCGCCGTCGGCGTACAGAGTACCGCCTGCATCCCGTGGTCGCCGATCAGTTCGACCGCCCCGTCGAGCCACTCGAAGTCGAACGCGCCGCGCTCGGACTCGAGGACGGCCCACGAGAACTCGGCCATGCGGACGTACTCGAGACCGGCCTCGGCCATCCGTTCGACGTCGTCCTCCCACCGCTCTCGAGGCCAGTGCTCCGGAAAGTAACAGACACCAGTACGCATACGCGCAGGTCACGGGGCCGCCACCTAAGCGTTGCCATGGGAGAATATATCTGACGCCGGTTCGACTCGTCGCTATGGACGAGTTATCGGTCGGCGAAACCAGGGTACGGTACGGTCTCGACGACGGCTCGGTTTCGGTCGCCGACGCGAACGGCGAGCTGCTCTCGGGGCGTCTCGATGTCGCGGCGACGAACGGATCGACAGGACTCGAGCTGAGCGACGCCTCGGCGACAGAGCGAGCCGAGGGGATCGCCCTCTCGGTTTCGATCACCAACGACGGCGAGGCGACGGCGTCGCTCGATCGGCTCACGCTCTCCCTGGAGTCAACCTTCGGTTCGGACGCCCGGCTCTACCGCCACGGCTACCAGTCGTGGTCGCCGACGGCGACGCTCCCGGTCGGCGAGCGTTTTCCCGCCGAGAACCCGGACAACGCGCCGATGATGCTCGATCCCGCCGCCCCGGATGATCGACGGACGAGCAGCTACCTCGCCGGGTTCGTCGAGGACGAACGGGCGCTCACAATGGGGTTTCTCGAGCACGACCGGTTCTGCACCCGGTTCGATATCGTCGACGACGCCGACGGCGTTCACGACGTTGCTGCGGTCTGTCCGTTCGAGGGGATGTCCCTCGAGCCCGGCTCGACGCTCGAGGTGCCGACCCTGTGGGTGGACGCGAGCCGCGACCTCCGCGAGGGGCTGGCGGCGCTCGCCGACCTGATCGGCGAGGAGATGGACGCTCGCGTCCCCGAGTCGGTGCCGACCGGCTGGTGCTCGTGGTACCACTACTTCACCGACGTCACCGAGGCGGACGTCCGCGAGAACCTCGAGGAGCTCCGGGAGTGGGGCATTCCAGTGGATATCGTCCAGCTGGACGACGGCTACATGGAGGCGTTCGGCGACTGGCGCTCGATCGACGACGGCTTCTCCGACATAGCCGCCCTCGCGGACGACGTCGAGACGGCGGGATACAGGCCGGGCCTCTGGCTCGCGCCCTTCTACGTCGAGCGGGACGCCGCGCTCTACCAGGACCACCCCGACTGGTTCGTGGCGGAACCCGGAACCGCGGACGACGGGGTCGGCGAGCCAGTCGACGGCGGGTTCCGCGCGGGATCGCAGCTCTACGGCCTCGACACGACTCACCCCGAGGTACAGGAGTGGCTTCGGGAGACGTTCGCGACCGTCGTTGACGACTGGGGCTTCTCGTATCTCAAGCTCGACTTCCTCTTCGCGGCGGCGCTTCCAGGCGAGCGCCACGACCCGGACGCGACCCGGTTCGAGGCCTACCGTCGCGGCCTCGAGATCGTCGACGAGACGGTCGGCGACGACGTCCTCGTGCTCGGCTGCGGCGCGCCCCTGGCCCCGAGCGTCGGGCTGGTCGACGCGATGCGGATCGGACCCGACACCGATCCGGTCTGGGAGACCGAGGACGAGGCCGCGAGCCAGCCGGCGCTGAAGAACGCGGTCCGAAACACGCTCAACCGCCAGGTGCTCCACCGCCGCTGGTGGGTGAACGATCCCGACTGCCAGCTCGTCAGGGCGACCAGCGATCTGACCCGCGCCGAGCGGGAGGCGTTCGCCGCACTCGTCGCGACGACCGGGGGCGTCAACGTCTTCTCGGACCGAATCGCCGAGATCGACGCGGAGGGACGGCGACTGCTCGAGCGCTCGCTGCCGCCCGTCTCGACGGGCGTCGTCGAGGGGCTCGACCGCACCGAGTTCCCGGATCGGGTCGTCTGCGAACGACCCGGCGACGGCGCGCCGACGGTCGCGGTCTTCAACTGGGCCGACGCGCCCCGGACGATCGCGTTCGATCCCGCCGAGTACGCGACGAGCGCGCAGGATACTGACTCGCTCGTCCTCTGGGACGGCGTTCGCGGCGAACGGCTTCCGGCCGAACCGCTCGAGCGGGAGCTCCCTGCCCACGGCGCGGCGGTGTTCGCGATCGCCGAGGACGAGGGGGCAGGTCCCGTCGGCGACGAGTCGACCCTTACCGGGGGTCCGATCGAACGGGAGTAAGACCGACCGCCAGTAAGCTTCGGGCTGCACCGAATACACCGACAGAAGGTTCTCGAGCGAACTGAGCCGTACCGAACCCGTCCCGTCGGGTTCCGAGCCGACTACTCGCCGCCGGGTGCGATCGTGGCCTCGCCGAAGTCGGCGAGGTCGTCCGCCTCGGCGCGTTCGACCGCGGCGTAGACGTCGGCGAACCCGGCGCCGACCGATTCCGCGGTGTAGTCGTCGTGGACGTTCTCGACGGCCGTCGCCTCGAGCGTGTTCAGCACGTCGATCGCGTCGGGGTACTCGCCGTGGGTCTCGTAGTAGGCGTCGACGACCAGGGTCGCACAGCCGGCGACGCCGGGACAGGCCATGCTCGTCCCCGAGAGGCGGCCGTAGAAGACCTCCTCGTCGGTTTCGGTCGCCTGCAGCGCGTGGGTGGGGTTGAGCGTGCTCATCACGCTTCCGCCCTTCGCGGCGACACCGTTGCGATAAAATCCCAGCGGGCCGTCGGGGTCGTCGCCCGAGTAGAACGCCCGGTGGTTCTCGAAGGCTGCCTCGCGGTCGTAGTTGGTCACGCCGTCGTACCCCGGCGAGCGCCCGCGCGAGGAGAAGTCTGTCACCGTCTGGTCGGCGTTCGTCGCCGCCACGCCAAGGACGTGGGGGCCGCGGGTGTAGAAGTTGAGCGTGTTCGTCTCGGGGCCGTCGTTGCCGGCGGCGAACACGGGCAGGATGTCGGCTTCGAACGCGTGCCAGGTGGCAACGTTGCCCGGATCGTTCGGGTCGTAGTCCTCGTCCTCGGCCAGCCCGTACGAGTTCGAGACGACCTGGATGTCGGTCTCGCCCGACTGCTTGCGTTCGATCATGTGGTCATAGGCCGCGACGATCGTGACGAGCGTCAGCGAGAGGTTCGCTGAGTAGGAGGTCAGCGTCGCGTCGGGAGCGATCCCCTTGTACTCGCCGTCGCTCTCGGTGCCGTCGCCGCCGACGGTGCCACAGCAGTGGGTCCCGTGCCCGTTGTCGTCGGTGTTCACGGGCCGAGGTCCTCCCAGAGGACGTCCTGCTCGAGCGGATCACCGACCCACTGCCAGTTGGCCGCGAGGTTCCCCTCGAGGTCGGGGTGGGCGCCGTCGACGCCGGTGTCGATGACCGCGGTGTGGACGTTCTTGCCGGTGTAGGCCGTCTCGAGGTCCTCGCCGTCCTGGACCCGATCGGCGCCGGTCGTCTCGCGGCTGTCGTCGTTGAAGTACTCGAGGTCGCGGTTCGCCGAGACGTACCTGACATCGTCCCAGGCGGAGATCTCGAGCAGCTGCTCGCCGGTGAGTTCGGTGTAGCCGACCGGGAGGACCGCGAAGGAGTGATACCCCAGCGCGAGGTCCAGCTCCGCGAGGCGGTCGACCTGGTCGGTCTCCTCGAAGACGACGAGGGTCTCCTGGAGAGCGTCGCTCGCGGTGTCGAGCGTCTCGTCGACGATCGTCTCGTCGGCTGCCGCGCTCCCGGCGAAGGGAAGCGTCGTCGCGAGGCCGGCGGCGCCGAGGCCGGCGACGAATCGTCTGCGGGTCGATGCACTGACTGCGTCAGTTCGCGTCTCGGTGGTCGAGTTCGTGGTCATAGATGGTCTCTCGTGTCGGCCCGGAGCGTCGTCAGTCGCGGATGGGTCTCGCTTCAGTCGCAGTCTCGACGGCGGCCCGAAAACGGGCGAACTGCCGTGTTGGTCAGCTACGTCTCTTCCGCGGCGACGGTGACCGTCCGGTCGGTGCCGCTGATCGCGGTCCACTCGCGGTCGGTGAGCGTTCCGTCGTCGTCGGTGTCGGTCGTCACTGCGATTGGACCGAAGGTGTAACGATCGGAGTCCTCGACGTCGTCGGGCGCCTCGGCGAAGTGGGTCAGCCCCTCGTAGGCGTCCTGGGGATCGTCGACGCCGACGTAGACGTGGGTGCCGCCGCCGAAGGCGGGCGTCGTCGCCTCGACGTCGCCGTGGTCCTCGTCGACGTCCCAGTCCTCGGGGACGGTGTCGCGGACGACGACGTCCTCGTCGTCGGGATTGCGAACCGTCACGTCGAGTTCGGTGCGGTTGGTCTGACCGCCCGTGAAGACGGAGGCGTCGTCCTCGCGCTCGCCCTCGACGAGCAGCCCCGCTTCGTCGAACGCGGTCTCGAGGTCGAGGTGGGCTCGGCAGTCGAAGCCGTTGACCAGTCCGGGGACGTTCACCAGCTTCGCGACGACGTAGAACACTCGCTCGCCGCCGTTGTCCTCGAGGTCGTCCGGCGAGACCGTCGTCGAGACCGCGGCGTCGCCCTCGATGCCGGCGTCGCTGTCGACAATCGTCGGGTCGCCGGTCTGCTCGTCGGGGTTCTGGGCGTCGTAGCAGAAGAGGTCGACGTGGGGATCGCCCTTGGTCGCGCTCGCGTTGCCGCCGCTGTAGTGGCTGAAGGCGACCTCGGCGTCGATCTCGCCGGGATCGCTCACGCGGACGTGGCCCGCGATCGCCCGCTCGTCCTCGGGGACTGCGAGGCCGACCGTCCCGGAGACGGCGTCGTCGGTCAGGTCCCGGGTCACGGCGTCGATCGCGGGACCGACGTTCGCGCGGCCGTAGCCCTCGAACTGGTCGCGGCCACCGTGGGTGTACCGGGGTGCCTTCGCGCGGTGATACGGTGCGGCCGTCAGCGCAGTCTCGCTTGCGGTTGCGAGCAGCGTGGTCTTCAGCCGGAAGACGTCGTCCCGGTCGGCGTCGGCCGGCTCGTCGAGCGCGATCGCTTCCGGCGCATCGAACTCCATCGCTTCCGCGACGACGCCGGAGATACCGGCCACCGACGGTGCGGCCATCGACGTTCCGGCCTTCCCCGTGTAGTCACGGACGCCGTCGCTCCCGTCGCCCTCGGTGTTCGCGCCGGCCAGCGGCGACTCCAGCGACGTGTCGAGGCTGACGTCTCCCAGGGTGTCGAGAACGGAGTCGGCGAGGTCGACCTCGTAGTCGACGGGACCGGTGATCGCGTCGTCGAAGGCGGTCTTCGGCTCGAGGTCGCTCTCGTCGACCTCGTCGAGTTCAGCGACCGGTTCGAGCTCCGCGCTCGCCGCGGCGTCGTCCGGTTCCGCTTCAGTGACCTCCTCCTCGGGCTCGCCCTGCAGTGCAGCGATATCGGGGACGTTGAGCGTCCCGCCGGGGGCGGTGACGTCGGGTTTCATGAACGGCTCGTCGTGTTCGTCGATGCCGGCGATCCCCCCCGAGGAGTACGCTGAGATCCCGTCGCGGGCGCCGGTCGCGACGACCGAGATCGCCTCGCGGACGACTGCCGGTGCGGCGTTACCGGAAGCCGGGGTGGCGTCGTTGCCCGCTGCCGCGACCGAGAGGATCCCCGCGTCGGCCAGGTTCCCGATCGCCTCGGGGACGTCGTCGAGGCGTCCACCGGCCGCGCCGAGGGGGATCCCGCCGACGTACCCCCAGGACATGTTCACCGCGCGGACGTTGAGTTCCTCGGCGAACTCTTCTGCGTAGTCGCCCATCTCGAGGGTCGGGTCGCCGAGTCCCGACAGCGAGACGATCCCCGCGTCGGGCGCGATGCCCGCGTGCATCGAGCGGTCGCCGTCGTCGGTCCGGTCGCCGACGGTGTCGGTCGGATCGACGAACGCCCCGACGGCGACGCGCTCGACGGTGCCCGACGAGACGAGTTCGCCCTCCTGGGCGCGGACGTGGACCGTGTAGGTCTCCTCGCCGTCGTCGTGGACCGTCGGCGTCTGGGCGACGATGTTCTCTTCGAGGCTCGTGCCGACGAGGTCACTGGAGGTCGTGATCTCCTCGCCGTCGGGACCTTCGATCGCGATCTCGACGAGTTCACCGTAGACGCTGGCGAAGACGCCGCTGTGAGCCTCGGCGTCGACCTCGTAGGAGAGGGTGTCGCCGAGGACGAGCGTCGTCCGGGGTTCGTCCTCCTGGTAACGGCTGCCGTCGAACCCGCTCGCTCGCCCGGTACCGGCCATGATCGAGGCGACGTGGGTCCCGTGGCCGTTGGAGTCCCGCGGCCGGGAGTACTCGCCGTATCGGTCGAAGTCGTTGTGCCAGGCGACGAGTTTCGTCGTGTTCGAGGTGGTACTCCCGCCGGTGTTGGCGAACGGGTTGCCGTCGATCTCGAACCCGTCCTCCGTCGAGACCGTCGCCCCGCTCCAGGGACCGAGATCGGGGTGGCGCGAGTCGGTTCCGCTGTCGGCCAGTGCAAGCGTTCGGTCGGCTCGCCCGCGATACCCGCGGTTCCAGGCGTGGAGGGCCTCGCGTACCCGTACGTTCGCGAACGCCGTGTCGACGTCCTCGCTGGCTCCGACGGTGGAGACGCCGGCACCGGCCCCGAGCAGGCCGGCCCCGACGAGCGCGCTGGTTCCCGCGACGAATTTACGCCGCGTCGTGGTTGTTATATTTTCAGAGTTGTCTTGCGACATGGAGTAACAGAGGGAGATTACAATAAAGAATCGTGAACCAAATCCTCTAGGCTATCAGTTCGGCCAGGTCGACCGGCGGCTGGTGATCGAAGTACGCGCTAACGAGTTTGCGCTGGCACGTCCGGAGGTGTTCGTGGAACGTCGGCTCCGTGATCCCGAGGACCTCGGCGACCTCGCCGCTGTTTGCCCCGCGTGGCCAGTCGAAAAAGCCGGAGAGATACGCGGCCCGCAACACCTCCCGCTGGCGATCGGTCAGCGCGTCGTCGAACGCCTCCCTGACCACCGCATCCGAGGGCCCGGTCCGCTCGCGCTCGCGCTGGGCGACGAGTTCGGTTCGGTCGTAGTACTTCTCGAGGCCGCCGACGACCGCACGGATGTCGGCGTCGTAAGGGAGTTCGACGACGAACCGCCCCTCGCCGTCGTCGGCGTCCGCCTCCCGGACGACGCCCCCGTAATCGGCGATAGTTCCGGACACCGACGGCTCCGGTCCGGTCATCCGAAAGACACACTCCTCGCCGTGATCCGCCACGACGGTCGCCTCGACGTCCGGGTCGTCGGCGATAGTCGAGAGCACCGCCTCGCAGTCCGCACCGCGTATCGTGACGAAGGCAGCGACTTCCCCGTCGCCGGTCGGCGAAACGCCCTCGACGGTTAGTTCACAGCCGAGATCGGCCGACAGCGCCACGTAGCCGATCGACTGATCGCGGGTCAGAAACTCGAGTTCGATGACCGAATTGGTGACGAGCGCGCGCCGTCGTTCGGCCGCACTGATCGCGTACGCGACGGTTTCGCCGAGATCGGCGAGCACGGCCTGTTCGTCCTCGTCGAAGGCCTCCGGACGCGGCGCGTACACGCAAAGCACCCCGTAGGTCGTCTCGCGATAGCGAAGCGGGACGGCGATCGCCGACCGGAAGCCACGCTCCAGGGCCGCCTCGCGCCACGGTTCGAACTCGGGGTCCTCGGCGATGCGCTGTGCGGTCTGGATCTCGCCGGTCCGGATGGCGGTCGCCGCCGTGATGTGATCACCCCGCTTCTCTTCGACGTCGGGGCGGTCCTCGAGATACCCCTTTTCGATCCCCGCCCACGCCCGCGGCGTGACGCGATCGCTTGCGGCCCCCTGCTCCCCGATCCACGCGAACCGGTACGGCTCCTTCTTAGCGAGGTGGGTGCATACCGCCTCCTCGATCTCCTCGCGGGTCGAGGCCCGCACGACCGCCTGATTGACCTCCCGGATGACCGCGTTGATGTGGTTCAGCGTTCGCAGCTGTTCGGCCTGCTCGGCCAGGACGCGCTGTCGGCGTTTGCAATCCGTTATGTCCCGTCCGATTCCGCTGATCCGATCGCCCGCCTCGGTTTCGAGCAACGCGCCCGTGAACTCGTAGGGGATCGCCTCGCCGTCCCTAGTCACGAGGTCCGCTTCCGTCCGGGCTGTCCCGCTCTCGAGAGTCCGTCGGACCGCCGCCTCGATCGCCGCGATGTCCTCGGCGGCGACGAAATCGGACGGCGACATAGCGGCGATCTCGTCGTCGTCGTACCCGGTCACCTCGGACAGCCGGTGGTTCCACTGGAGCAGGGTACCGTCCGGGTCGAAGACGAAAAACAGATCGTTCAACCGCTGGAGTGCCTCCCGGGTGAACTTCGCCTCCCGAGTATTAATCACGGCTCTGAGCGCAGTCGCGAGATGTGCTACCGTCGCGTCCCGGTCGTCCCCCCAATGTACACACCGATCGACGCCGTTCGAGAGCGCCCGTTCCGCCGTTTCGTTGTCCTCGCAGAGGACGATCCACGCACTGGCCGGGACCCCCCGTTTCTTTTCGGCGATACCCGAATCGACGACGTCGGGACCGCACACTATACAGTCGATCCGGCCGGCTCGTTTCCCGATCTCGGATAGCGCCGAACGGACGGTTACGTCTATCCCGCGTTCCCCGTCGAGTTGTTCTCCGAGGGCCCTGATCCCCTGGTCTCTGGATACGAGCGCGGTAGTGATCGTTCGGTGGCCGGAACGAGATCGGCGACCGACGTGCTGCTCGGCTGTCCGATCGGGACTCTTCACACTGTAACGCAGACGTTAGAAACTCCAAATCTGTTACGATTGTTTATTATTGAATGCATCGGGTACGCTCGACGACGACGAATTTCTGATACTGCAGAAGCTCACCTTCGAAAGGTAAACGACGCCCGGCAACCCCAGCGTGCAGTTCCCGACTGGACCTGGTTCGCTAGGTCTCGAGCCCGACGACGGTCTTCGTGACGGTCTCGCCGTTTTCCTTCCGCCAGCCGAAGTTGTTGACGCTGACGCCGCCGCCGTACTCGCCCGCGGGGTCGGGACGGGCGTACTCGACGGGCCCGACCGTGTACGAACCGCTGTCGATCAGCTCGGTCGGCACCTCGACGAAGTACTGCACCGTTCCCGACTCGACGGTCTCGTCGGCGGTCACGACCGTGCGCGTCCCGTCGCTGATATCGTCGACGCTGACGTCGCCGCCGACGACCTCCCAGTCGCCCGGGATGCGGTCGCGGACCCGGACCGGTTCGTCGCTGTCGACGTGAATCTGCACCTGGCTGGTCTGGCCCGCCGTGAACAGCGAGGCGTCGGCCTCGCGTTCGACGTCGAGATCGATCGGCGTGTCCTCGCCGACGGTCACGTCGTCGTGGGCGATCGCCTGCGTCCCCTCGTTGATTCCGCCGGCGAAGGCCACGCCGTTGCGAGCGACCGCACACCAGTGGAACGGCGTTCCCGTCGAGAGAGCGCCGAGGGCGGCGTCCTCGGGGATGTCGGGTCCGACCCGGCTGTACCCGGTCTCCTCGAGCCCGAGGTCGTCGGTGATCTCCAGAAACCGCGTTCCGGCGTGGTAGTGCCCGAGGACGACGGTCCCGTCGGCGTCGATATCGAGGTTGTGCGCGCTCAGGTTGAAGTCGTCGAACCCCTCGTACTCCTGGTCGTCGTCCTCGGTCTCCGCCTCGAAACCCGGCGTCTCGTCGAACGTCTGCTCGTCCGACTCGAAGAGGATCCAGTAGTCCAGCTCCGTTCGCCCGTTGTCCTCGTACATCTCGAACGCGGTTCGGTTCGCGGGCTCGACGCCATCTTCGCGCACCGTCGAGGACGCGCCCAGGTAGACGGGCTCGTCGCGTTCGCCCGCGAGGACGTCGTCGATCGGATCGGCATCGACGAGGTAGTAGTGGCCGCTCTCGCCGTCGGTGCGGACGTGGCCCTCGGACTCGTGGCTCGAGGGGTTCTCGTGGCCGGCGACGAAGACGCGACTCCCGTTTTGAAGCGTCGGCGCCGGCACCGTGTGGTGGGCCCGGTCCTGTTCGAAGACGCCGAGTTCCTCGATGTCTTCGGGATCGCTCACGTCGAGCAGCCGGGTGCCGGCGTTCCAGTTTGCCAGGTAGGCGACGGGCGTTCCGAACCGGGGGTCGTCCTGGACGACGATGTCGTGGGCGTAGGCCTCGCCGCCGTCGGTGTCGGTCTCCGTTCCCGGCTGAGCCAGTTCGGCCGAGTAGTTCCACCAGTTGACGAACTCGAGCGTCCCCGCCTCACGGTCGAACTCGAAGACGTTGATGCCACCGGTGACGCCGTCCTCGCCGTGAGTGGTAAAGACGTACTCCCCGCCACCGATCTGGTGGTACCAGGCGTTGTGCGGGCCGAGGGTCCACACCGACAGCGACGACTGCGTGACGAACTCGGGGTTGCCCGGATCCGAGATGTCGACGACCTCGAGCGCCGCGCCGTCGGCGCCGCCGCTGTCGGCGTCGTCGTCCTCGAGGTCGAGTTCGGTCTCGTCGAACAGCGCCGTGAACGGCTGCTTCGAGATGAACGCGTACTGTCCGTCGTCGGAGAGCTTAACGTCCATACAGGCGGCGCCGTCGTTCCGGTTGCCGAAAAAGGAGAGGACGTTGAGTTCGGCCGACTCGAGTTCAGCGCGGCTCTCGGCGCGCGTGAACTGCCCGATATCGAGGACGGCCATCCCTCGACCCGGCGTCTCGTCGCGCGAGGAAAACACTGACACGACCGCGATGTCGTCGTGGAGACGCAACTCGGTGAGGCCGCCGTAGTGTGGCTCGTCGGAGGAGCCGGCCATCGACGCCGAGCCGATTCCACCGAGGCTGTGGTAGCCGACGACGTCGGTGTTGGCCGCGGCGTCGGCACGGTTTCCGTCGAACTGGTCGCCGTGGGGACCGTCGGTCGTATACTTGTGACCGCTCGCGACGCCGACCGCACTGACACCCAGCGCGCCCGCGGCCGCCGTCAGTACCGCCCGTCTCGTCGTTCGTGTGAGCGTGTCGTCCGAAAGAGTGTCTCGCGGCATGGACTAACAGATGTGAAAGACGATCAAGAACCGTGAACCAAATCGACTAGGTCGGTCGTTCGTTTGAGGTAACGTCAACGACTTCTCCCGAGCACAGGATCGGCGAGATCGTCACTCGGACCGTCGTCGGACTCGGTTCTCGAGACGAGGCTGCAAACGGTTGAAACTTCTATTTGGTTTCATACTGTTTATATCGGCGAACCGGTGAGATTGACGCTATTCTTGCGCGGCAAAAGTCCGAACCCAGATCGTTCAGAGGAGAGGACGACGTGACTCCTCCGATCTATGCGTTGCAAAAACAAAACATCCGAAACCATCCGGGAGGAGTTCCGATTCGCCGATTCAGCTGGTATTCCGGCTCGTCGGTTCCCCCGTCGGTTCCCGCTCGAGTACGGTTCCCGAGTAGTACCCAGTCAACACTTCGCACGGGAGAACGGTGATAGTGAATCTCATAACTAACAGGGTGAAGGGCATGGGTACGAATAGCATGAGCGAGACACCACTCGAGTATCAACGGGACGTACTCGAGACCGTCGTCGACGAGGCGGTCAGCAAGGGGATGACGTCAGAGACCGAGGCCGAGCAGTTACGCAACCGGGTCGAGTCGCTCGAATCGATGCAGTCGGTCGATCGGCTCTGGGACGACCTCTCCCAGGAGTACGAACTGCTCGAGCCGGCCTGAACGGCTCGAGGGCAGGGGAGCCGAATCGTCTGCAGGGAACAGCAGACCCGAGCGAACGTCGTCGTCGCGGTTCGAAGCGTTTATACTCGGCAGTCCGATAGATCAGCACGACTCGCTGGGTCGCGGGCGCCGGCGGGCACCTGTTCGGTTCGACGCCCACAGGTCGGGATGTGATCCGCGGGGCGACCCGCTGGGTTGAACCAGGAAACGCCCGCAGTGATCACGATGGCAAAGAGCTTCTACTCTCACATCAAGGACGCGTGGAAGGACCCCGACGACGGCAAACTCGGTGAACTGCAGTGGCAGCGCAAACAGGAGTGGCGCGACCAGGGTGCGATCGAGCGAATCGATCGTCCGACCCGACTCGACAAGGCCCGCGAACTCGGCTACAAGGCCAAGCAGGGCATTATCGTCACTCGCGTCTCCGTCCGGAAGGGGACGGCCCGAAAACAGCGACACAAGGCTGGCCGCCGTACCAAGCGCCAGGGTGTCAACCGGATCGGCCGGCGCAAGAACATCCAGCGCATCGGCGAGGAACGGGTCTCCCGGAAGTACCCCAACCTGCGGGTGCTCAACAGCTACTGGGTCGGCGAGGACGGCTCGCAGAAGTGGTTCGAAGTGATCCTCGTGGATCCCGAACACCCCGCGATCCAGAACGACGACGATCTCAACTGGATCTGCGACGACGCCCACACCAACCGCGCGTTCCGCGGTCTCACGAACGCCGGCAAGGACAACCGCGGACTGAACAACCGCGGCAAGGGCGCCGAGAAGGTCCGACCGTCCAACACCGGCGGTCGGGGCCGCGCGAAGTAACGTCGGCTCGAACGCGATTCCGATTCTTTGATCGGCCAGACCGATAGCCACGGCTTCGCGGGCGGAACAAAATCGCCCCCGGTCCCCGCTCGCCGAGCGAGAATCGCCCTCCAGCGTGACCGTTCGTGGGGTGTACTTATTTGGGATGAAACTGTACGTCGGAGCATGGCGAAGCGAATCCTCGTTCCGATCGACGACTCGGACCGCTCGACACAGGCCCTCGAGTTCGCGCTCGAGGAGCATCCGGAGGCATCGGTTACGGCGCTGCACGTGCTCGATCCGGGCGACTTCTACGCGGCGACGGGGATCGAAGGCGGCGCGATGGCCAACTACGACGAGATCCAGGACCACCACGAGACCCGAGCCGAGAACATCCTCGAGGAGGCGGCCAAACACGCGAGCGAACTCGGTGCCACCATCGAGACGGACAAGATCGTCGGCGGAATCTCGCGGTCGATCGTCGACTACGCCGAGGACAACGAGTTCGACCAGATCGTCGTCGGCAGCCACGGCCGAACCGGTGCCAGCCGCATTCTGCTCGGTAGCGTCGCAGAGACCGTCGCCAGGCGCTCCCCGGTTCCGGTGACGATCGTCCGTTGAAGGCGGCCTCACGGCTTCGTATTCCGGAACCGCTCCCGAGACGCGCTCGTACGTGTGTCTATAGTTCTCACACCGTCGAACATACGAACCGTTAGGTTGCAGCTCCGACTGCCAACCGTATGGAAGCCGATCCGACCCGTATCGCGATGGTCTGCGTACAGAACGCCGGGCGGAGCCAGATGGCAACCGCCTACGCCGAGCGCGAGCGCGAAGCTCGCGGCCTCGGGGACGACGTCGAGATCCGCTCCGGGGGAACCCACCCCGCGGCGTCGGTCCACGACGTCGTCGTAGAGGCGATGGCCGAGGAGGGGTTCGACCTCTCGGATCGGACGCCACGAACGGTCTCGGAAGAGGAGCTCGAGGGCTGTGACTACGTCGCGACGATGGGATGCTCGACCCTCGAGCTCGACGCAGACACCGACGTCCGGGACTGGGACCTTGAGGATCCACACGGGAAGGAGCTCGAGCGGGTTCACGAGATCCGCGAGGACGTACGAGGGCGCGTCGGGGCGCTGTTCGACGAACTCGAGGCCGAGCGCGAGTAGGGGAGAGAGGGACGACGAGTATTAGACGGAAACCAGCGACCCGATCGGCGCATCGGTTCGATCACGAGCGCGCTCGATCCCGTCGTCGCCGGCGGCGATGAGCGCGAAGACGCCAGCGACCTCGGCGTCGGCGGTCTCGACGATGTCGAGCAGCAGCTCCTGGGTCTCGCCGGAGCGGATGAGGTCGTCGACGACGAGGACGGATTCGCCCTCGTCGATCGCCGCGGCCGGCAGGTAGTAGGTGAGCTCGATTCCTGACTGGAGCCGCTCGCGGGCCTCGATGAACTCCTCGACGGCCGTCTCCTTGGTCTTCTTCGCGTAGGCACAGCGGGTGCCGTAGTAGCTCGCCAGCGCGCTGGCCAGCGTGATCCCGTCGGTCGCGGCGGTCAGGACGACGTCGGGACGGTCGAACTCGAAGGCGTTGGCGACGACCGGTGCGGCGAGGTCGAGAAACGGCTGATCGAACACCGTCGCCGTGTTGTCGACGTACCCCTCGTCGTCGACGCTGATTCGGGCATCGAGCTCGTCGGCCAGCGCCTCGCGGCCGAGGTCGTCGACGACCTCGCGGGCACGCTCGGTACCGGGAAGGACGTGGCCGTTGACGTACCGGTTGAGATCGCCCGCGGGCAGATCCGTCTCGGCAGCGAGCTCGTCGTAGGTTCGCGTCTCCTTCAACATCCGCAACACGTCGACCGCCCGCAGCTGGAGGGCGGCCTTCTCGGCGCGGTTCATACTAGTATGCACGATGCTGCAAGTATGGGTATTTCGATCTCTTCGGCCGTGTGTGTCCATCACGAACATGGGTTTCGAGAGCGGAGACGGTTGTTCACCGTCGAGGACAGTCAGCTGAGTCGCGGGTCGGCCGCCCTCGGCCGTATCGCTGCACCAGCTGCTGCATGACTCGAGCCTGGGCCTTCTGTAGTAGCCGCGCCGCCGTACTCGAGGCGCAGTCGAGCGCCTCGGCGACGTCGTCGACCCCGCCCTCGCGGGGGACCTCGAAGTATCCGACCTCGACCGCGGCTGTGACGGCCTCGAGCTGTCGGTCTGTAAGGTCGCCGACGAGTGGCGCGTGACGGCGGTCGTACTCGCCGATCGTCCGCACGGTGACGTCGATCGCCTCCGGCAGGTCCTCGAGCATCGCCCGTAGGTTCTCGCCGGTGCCGACGACGGTCATCGAGAAGGCCGCCGTCGAGTCGTAGACGATCGGCGGGACCACCAGGAGATCCAGCGCGGCGAACGCCTGGCGCCAGCGAACGTCCGCCTCGCGGGTCTCCTGACAGATGTAACAGTAGAACGAACGGTCGTCGACGGGGGTCAGGTCGAACCAGCGGACCGAATCGACCGTCTCGAGTGCGTCCTCGTAGGGTCCGCGCTCTCCCGCGACGTAGAACAGTTCGTACTCGAGTGTCGGCTCCCGGTCGTCGACGTTCCAGGCCTGCAGCTCCTCGTATCGTACCGCCTCGCTCTCTCGGATGAACCGCTGCATCGGGTGGAGCATCGCGTCGGGCTGGGAGAGACGAGCCTCGAGGTACTTCATTCGCGTCCCTCGAAGCTGGCCCGCCAGCGCTTATAAAATCACTAGTGGGTCCGTGAGAACGCCGAGGCGGATCCGTCCGTAACCGTCGGTATGGTCGACTGGAGCACCCTCGAGTCGCTGACGCTCGCGTTGTTTGCCGTCGGGATCGGCGCCCTTTCGCTCAACGCCGCAGGCGTCGCCGCCAGTGCCGTCGGCGCGGCGAACTACTGGCCTCCCGGTGAGCGAGGCTGGCGGTTCTACGCCCAATGGACCCTCTCGCAGACGTTCACGATCTGTCTGCTGTTGGTCGCGATCGCCGACCCGGACCAGCTCGGGTTGCCGCGCGGTCCCTCGCTTGTCGTCGGCCTGGCGCTGTTCGTCCCCGGTTTCGCGATCGCGATCGTCGCCGGGGTGGATCTCGGTGGCGAGGAGACGGTCGGTCTGACCGGGGAGCTCCGGACCGACGGCTGGTACCGCTACTCGAGGAACCCTCAGTACGTCGGCTACATCGCCGCGAGCGTCGGATTCGCGCTACTCGCGAACTCGGCGCTCGTCGCCGTCCTCTGTGCGGTGTACGTCGGCTGGTGGCTCCTGCTCCCGCTCGCCGAGGAGCCCTGGCTCCGCGAGCAGTACGGCGAGGAGTACGAACGCTACGCCGAGCGAGTACCCCGGTTCGTCGGCGTAGAAACCGTACGAGCGTTCAGGTCGAACTGACCGGGCTCTCGCCTCAGCCCTGCAGGAAGTCGGGTTCGGAACGCTTCTCCGCGCGCTCGGCCTCGAGGTGGTCCCTGAACTCGTCGATCTCGACGTCGTACTCCTGGTCCTCGAAGCGATCCCGGACCGAGATGTTGCCGTCGTCTTCCTCGTTGTCACCGACGATAATCTGGTAGGGAACCCGGTCGTCGTGAGCCGCGCGGATCTTCCGTTCTAAGGTACTGTCGCGCTGGTCGACCTCGACGCGGAACTCCTCGAACTCGTTTGCGACGCGGTGAGCGTAGCCCAGATTGTCGTCGGAGATCGGCAGCACGCGAACTTGCTCGGGCGCAAGCCACAGCGGGAACCGGCCCTCGAAGTGCTCGATGAGCATCATGAAGAACCGTTCGTAGCTGCCGTACAGCGCCCGGTGGATCATCACGGGCTGGTGGTGGTCGTTGTCCTCGCCGACGTAGTCCAGATCGAAGCGCTCGGGCATGTTGAAGTCGAGCTGGACCGTGGGACCGTCCCAGGAGCGCCCGATCGCGTCCTCGAACGCGAAGTCGATCTTCGGCCCGTAGAAGGCGCCGTCACCCTCCTCGATCTCGTACTCGTGGGCGCGGGCCTCGAGGACCTCCTCGAGCTGGTTCTCGGCGCGGTCCCAGATCTCGTCGCTGCCGACGGACTTCTCGGGGCGGGTCGCCAGCGCCATCTCGTAGTCGAGGTCGAACGTCTCGAGGACCTCCGTGATCATGTCCATGATCTCCTCGACCTCGCTGCGGATCTGGTCGGGGCGGATGAACAGGTGGCCGTCGTCGATCGTAAACGCCCAGACTCGCGACAGTCCCGACAGCTCGCCGCGCTGTTCCTTCCGGTAGACCTTCCCGTTCTCCGCGTAGCGGATCGGCAGGTCGCGGTACGACCAGGACTGGTCCTGGAAGATGGCGGCGTGGCCCGGACAGTTCATCGGCTTCAGGCCGAACTCGTCGTCGCCGACGTCGAAGATGAACATGTCGTCGGCGTAGTTCTCGTAGTGGCCCGAGCGGTGCCAGAGATCGGTCTTGAACACGTGGGGCGTCTCGACGTAGTCGTAGCCCGCGTCTTGGTTGAGGTCCTCGACGAACCCCTCGAGCTCCTTCAGCACCGTCTTCCCGGCGGGGTGATACAGCGGCAGTCCGGGGCCGGTGACGTCCTGGATCGAGAACAGGTTCATCTCCGAGCCGATCCGGCGGTGGTCCCGTTTCTCGGCCTCCTCCTTGCGCTCGATGAACGCCTCGAGGTCGCTCTCGTCCTCGAAGGCCGTCCCGTAGATCCGCGTCTGCATCTCGTTTTCCTCGTCGCCGCGCCAGTAGGCGCCCGCGATCTCGAGCAGTTTGACGACGCCGATCTCGCCCGTCGAGTCGACGTGGGGGCCGGCACAGAGGTCCTCCCACTCGCCCTGCCTGTAGAACGACACCTGGTCGCCCTCCTCGGCGAGCTCCTCGAGCAGCTCGAGCTTGTAGGGCTCGTCGGCCAGTCGCTGCTCGGCCTCCTCGATCGAGACGTCCTCGCGCTCGATCTCGTAGTCCTCGGCGACGATCGCCTCGATCTCGCGCTCGAGGTCGGCGAGGTCGTCCTCGTCGATCTCGAGGTTATCGAAGTCATAATAGAACCCCTCGTCGGTCGGCGGACCGATCGCGAGCTTGACCTCCTCCTCGTCGTACAGTCGCTCGACGGCCTGTGCGAGGCAGTGCGACGCGGAGTGGCGCATCACGCGCAGGTACTCCTCGGAGCCGTCGGTGACGATCTCGAGTTCGGCGCCGTCGTAGACGGGTTCCTCCTTGGCGACGAGTTCGCCGTCGAGCTTGCCGGCGGCGGTGTCGCTTCCGAGCCCGGGCCCGATCTCGTAGGCGCAGTCCTCGACCGTCGCGCCGGCGTCGACCTCGAGTTCGGATCCGTCTGGCAGTACGACCGCTATCCGTTGCTGTGAATCTGATTCTGACATGGCTGTAGTCGGTTGGGGAACTTCGGTGAGAAGTTCGGACGGGCGTCCGCGCACGCCGCTCGCCGGTGGTTCGACGCGCCGAGCGGTAGGTAGTGGTTAGAAGCGGGCGAGAGCCCCTGTAAAGCGGACACCTACCATCGTAGATACGAGTTGTCTCGAGCGGGATAAAAGCGTTGTGATGGTGTGCGCTCGGATCGAACCGGCCCTCGAGCGATCGGCGTCGGTGCCCTACCAACGTCGGCAAATCCGCGGACGGTCGCACGTATTATTAGGTGGTATTCGCTAGGTATATCTCCGAGGGAGCCGAACTCCCGGCGATGGCATTCAGCGACGACCTCCTCGAGTACGGCAGTCACGTCTGGGAGGCACAGCTCGAGCACCCCTTCGTGGTCGAACTCGCCGAAGGAACGCTCGACGAGGACGCGTTCGAACACTGGGTGAAACAGGACTACCGATACCTGCTGGACTACGCGCGGTTGTTCTCGATCGCGGGCGGGAAGGCCCGCGACGAGGCGACGATGACCCACCTGCTGGGCGTTGCCCACCAGGTGCTGGACCACGAGATGGATCTTCACCGGGAGTTCGCCGCCGACTACGGCATCTCGGTCGACGAACTCGAGGCCGTCGAGAAGGCGCCGACCTGCGTCGCGTACACGAGCTTTCTCGTGCGAACGGCCCACGAGGGGTCGATCGCCGAGATCGCCGGGGCGCTGTACCCCTGCATGCAGGGCTACCTCGACGTCGCCGAGCGCATGGCCGACATCGCGACCGAGGAACACCGCTACACGCCGTTCATCGAGATGTACACGAGCGAGGAGTTCCGGGAGGCGACCGACTGGTGTCGCGAGTTCGTCGACCGCTGTGGCGAACGCTACCCCGGCGAGCACGAGGCGATGCGCGAGGCGTTCCTGACGAGCGCGAAGCTCGAGTACCGGTTCTGGGAGATGGCCTACACGCGGGAGGGATGGGAGCTGTGAGCGACGTTCCCGCCAGCTACGACGAGTACGCCGCTGGCGTCGCCGACCCCCGGTTTACCGACTGGCTTCGCGAGCGCTCGGAGCCGGCGTGGACCGACGCAGTGACGCACCCGTTCACCCGCGAACTCGGTGCGGGCACGCTCGAGACGGACGTCTACGCGACCTACCTCGTGCAGGACTACGCCTTCCTCGAGGCCCTCGTCGGAACCTTTGGCTTCGCGGTCGGCCAGGCGCCGGGAATCGAGGCGAAGCGGCCGCTGATCGAGTTCCTCGAGACGGTCACCGACGAGGAGAACGACTCCTTCCGGCGCTCGTTCGACGCACTGGACGTTCCCGACGCCCGCTGGAGCGATCCGGAGCCCTCGCCGACCGCAGCCGCGCTGGTCGACCTGCTGGGGCGCGCGGCTCGCGAGGGCGGGTACGCCGAGACGCTTTCCGTACTGGTCCCCGCGGAGTGGATCTACCGCGAGTGGGCGACTGCTGTCGCAGCGGAGTACGGCGATCCAGATACCGAGCCGCCGAGCGACGGGGCCGACCTGCCGTTCTACTACGCCGAGTGGATCGACCTCCACGCGGTACCGTCGTTCGTTGCGTTCGTCGACGAACTCCGCGGCCAGCTCGATGCGGTCGGGGCCGACTGTTCGCCGCGACGACAGCGGCGGGTCGAACGGCTGTTCCGCCGGACCGTCGACCTCGAGGTCGCCTTCTTCGACGAAGCGTACAACTCGGGATCGTCCGGTGAGCGCACGTAGCAGCTCGAGGGACCCCGGACCGGTACTCGTTTCCCGGTCGATCGTAACGGGTAGCGTATGGCAGCCACCGCCGTCCTCTTCGACCTCGACGACACGCTCTACCCGTACGTGCCCTGTCGGGACGCGGCGCTCGAAGCCGCACACGAAACCGCCCGCGAACTGGGGTACGAGTTCGATCGCGACGCGTTCGACGAGTTCTACCAGACCGGTCGCCGGGAGGTCAAACGCGAACTCTCCGGGACCGCAGCGACCCACGAGCGGTTCATCTACTTCAAGCGCGCGGTGGAGGAACACACCGGGGAACCGCGAGCTGGCGACGCGCTGGCGCTCGGCGAGGCGTTCTGGGAGGGCTATCTCGAGGAGATGGCCCTCTTCCCGGGCGCCGAGGCGACTCTCGAGACCCTCCAGAACGAAGGGATCGATGTCGCGGTGACGACCAACCTGACGACCCGAATCCAGCTCGCGAAAATCGAGCAACTCGGGCTCGAGGACCATATCGACCTCCTGCTCACCTCCGAGGAGACCGGTCGCGAGAAGCCCGGATCGGTCATGTTCACCCTACCGCTGGCACGGCTGAACCGACGCGTATCGGAGGCGGTGATGGTCGGCGATAACGTCGGCGCCGACATCGTTGGCGCCAACGCCGTGGGCCTCGAGACGGTACTGTGGAACGCCGATCCCGACGAGCCGCTCGAGGGACGGCGGAAACCCGACCACAGGATAGATGCCTTCGGGGAGCTAACGGAGCTGGTACTGTGATCCTCGAGTCCGAGCGCCGACAGGTCGTCGAGCACGCCGCCGAGCTGGCCGAACTGACCCCCGCGCGGACGGGGAACCTGAGCGTCCGGGAGGGCACGGACGGCGACGCCTTCGCGATCACGCCGACGGGCGTTCCCTACGACAGCTTCGACGTCGACGGGACGCCGGTCGTCGGCGTCGACGGCGAGCAACGGGACGGCGAGATGGCCCCCAGCAGCGAGGTGCCGATGCACTCGGCGATCTACCGCCGCGAGGACGTCGGCGCGATCGTCCACACCCACTCGCCGTGGTCGACGGCACTTGCGATCGCTCACCAGCCGCTGCCGCCGATCCACTACATGATCGTCGCGGTCGGCAAGGAGGTTCCCGTCGCCGAGTACGCGCCCTACGGCTCCGACCAGCTGGCCGCGAATATCGTCGCGGCGATGGACGAGGCGGGCTCGACGGCCTCGTTCATCGAGAACCACGGACTCGTCGTGACGGCGCCCGATCTCGAGACCGCCCTCGAGAACACCCACCACGTCGAGAGTTTAGCTCGATTGTACCTCGAGACCCGCTCTGCGGGGCTGGAGCCGCGACGGCTCACCGACGACCAGCTGGAGACCGTCCTCGAGAAGTTCGAGTCCTACGGCCAGTAGGAGCGGACAGGGAACGGCGCCAGCCCGTCGCTATCCTCGAAGATACGGTCGAAACAGGTCGTCCTCGTGAAGGTCGGGCGGAGGCGTTTCGAACCACCGAGCTGCCTCGATCTCGCCGGGCTCGGCGCCCAACTGCTCGGTGTCGGGAATCGGTCCATCCGCTCGAGCGTCGAAGACGACGAACTGCGCCGAAAGTCGAACGGTGGCGTCGGATGCAGCTTCGGAGACGTACGTCTGCTCGACGACGAGCAGCGGATCGTCGATAGTCGCCTCGAGCCCCGTCTCCTCGCGCACCTCGCGTCGCGCGGCGTCGGCGAGCGCTTCGCCCGGTTCAACCGCGCCGCCGGGGACGATCCAGCCGTCTGACCAGCGATTCCGGACGAGGACGATCCGTCCCTCGGAGTCGGTAACGCGGGCAGCAGCCGTCAGTCCGGTTCCCTCGACGGTCCACTCCCGGAACGAGTCCACGTTCGCCGGTGAGAGTCGGATGGTCTGTTGCTCTCGCGGAACGGACGGCGGAACGTCGATAGTCATTGCGTTTGCTCGAGAACGGAGATGGGATCAGTCCCGGTCGGCTAGCAGTTCCTCGGCCGTGACGAGCGCCTCCATCTCGAGGCCCGCCTCTTCGACGTTCTCGCGGCCTCCCTCCTGACGATCGACGACGACCAGCGCGCGCTCGACGGTCGCACCCGCCTCGCGCAGGGCCTCGACGGCCTCGACCAGGCTCGTTCCGGTGGTGACGATGTCCTCGAGGACGACGACCTCCTCGCCCTCCTCGAGGCGGCCCTCGACCAGGTTCGAGGTGCCGTACTCCTTGCGCTGCTTGCGGACGATGACGTAGGGAGCGCCCGCCGCGACGCTCGTGGCCGCGGCCAGCGGAACCGCGCCGAGGGCGACGCCCGCGAGCTTGTCGTCGGGCTCGAGACGCTCGGCGAACGCGTCGGCGATCGCCTCGAGACAGTCGGGATCGGTTTCGAAGAGGTACTTGTCGACGTAGTACTCGCTCGTGCCACCGTGGGAGAGTTCGAACTCCCCGAACTGCACGGCGTCGGCCGCGCGCAGCGCGTCGATGAGCTCCTGGTTGGTCATTACGGGGAGAGGCGACTGCCAGCGAAATAAACGGTCTGATCCCGAGCGCCCGACGGTTCGACTCACCCACATCGAGTTCCGGTTCGCCGACGGTTTTGTCGGCAGGTGTCGTCGGTCGGGGTATGGATCTCGCGATCACGAACGTCCTCGCGATCACGATGCGGGACGATCGACTGGGAATCCTCGAGGACGCGACGATCGGCGTCGACGGTGGGCGGATCGAGTACGTCGGCTCGAGCGACGGCTTTGCGGCCGACGCGGAGCGAACGATCGACGGCGACGGCCGCGTCGCGACGCCAGGGCTGGTAAACGTCCACGCCCACACCGACCTGACGCTGTTGCGCGGTGGCGCACAAGACGTCCCCGAGATCGAGTGGATGAACCGCGCGCTCGGGCCGCTCTCGGCGGCGATGGAACCCGAAGACCGCGCCGCGGGCGCTAGACTGGGTGTCCTCGAGGCGCTTCGCTCGGGGGTGACGACCGTCGGCGAGTACGCGGGAGACGTCGAACTGCTCGTCGGCGAGGCCCACGAGCCGATGGGCGTCCGCACCGTCGCGACGGAGACGATCAACGCCGTCGACGGGCCGACCGACGATCTGGGACCCGACGAGCCCTATCCGCTCAGCGAGGAGCAGGGCCGGGCTGCTCTCGAGCGCAACGAGGACCTGTTCGACGCCTGCGCCGACCGCGAGCGCGTCTCGGCGCTGTACGGGCCCCAGGCGCTGGACATGGTACCACGAGGGCTGCTCGAGGAGATCCGCGAGCGCGCCGAGCGCCACGATCGCGGGATCCACATGCACGTCGCCCAGGGCGAGCGCGAGCAGCGCCAGATCGAAGCTCGGTACGGAACGGGCGAGACGACCGTGAGCGTCCTCGAAGAGCTCGAACTCGTTTCCGACCGATTGCTCGCGGCTCACCTCCACGGCGCGACTAACGAGGAGCGCGCCCGCCTGGCCGATGCGGGCGTCCGGATGGCCGCGAATCCGAGTTCGATCGCGGCGATCGACGGGATCACCCCGCCGATCGTCGAGTACCGGAATTCCGGCGGCGTCGCGGGAATCGGCACCGACCAGGCGCCGGGTCCCGGGGGCCACGACTTCCTCCGGGAGTTACGGACGACAGCGCTGCTCGCGAAGACCAAACGAACCGATCCGACGGCGTTTCCGGCCTGGGAGGCGCTGCGCGTCGGGACGATCGAGGGCGCTCGCGCGCTGGGAATCGGCGAGGAGGTGGGATCACTCGAGGAGGGGAAACGAGCCGATATCGTGCTGCTGGACCTCGAGCATCCCTCGACGGCGCCGACAGTGCAGGAACCGCTGCACACAGCGGTGCCGAACCTCGTCTACGGCGCGAACGGGGGCGTCGTCGACACCGTGCTGGTCGAGGGCGAGGTCGTCCTCGAGGACGGAGAGCTTCGGACCGCTGATGAGGGGGCGATCCTCGAGGAGGCGAACGAGCGCGCGACCGACGTGTTCGACCGGGCCGGCGACGCGTGGCGGAACGCCGACTCGGAGCTCGTCGGTGCGGTCGAGGGCGGGTGGCTGTAACGGCGGATCGTGGCCTTGTTCAGTGTCGGTCGACTGTCTCCCTCAGTAGTACGCAAATGATTGGATGGGGAGAAATCAGTTATATCCACACTATAATCGTGGCATATGTCTTCCAGAACCGTCCCAAGAGAACTCCCCTCTGAAATAGGTGCAGGAGTTGCCATCGTGCTGTTCGCAATTCTTGGATATTCGTTGTTAACCGGACAGGTTTTTCTGGGGCTATTCAGCGTAGTTATCATTGGGCTCTCAGTCTACCTTCTTTACCTGTTTTATCGGCTGGTAGTGGCTGTCGAAGAAATCGCTCGGAAGCTGTGACGTAGTCTCGACTTCGAACAGCAAACCACAGTACAACGACTGGTACTACTCGAGCACGGTCTGTGGCCGCTTGAGGTACATCTCTTGGTCGACGACGCGCTCGTAGATCTCGTAGAGGGTGCCGATCGCCGCCTCGTCGGGCGCGAACTGGATGTGGACCGCCGAGCGGTAGGCCCGACAGGACGTCAGGAAGAAGTACAAGGTCTTGTGGTGTTTCGGCGTCGCGTCGATGACCCCGACCGCCTCGCCCGCGAGGTCGTCGGAGAAGTCGTTGAGCATCGCCGCGATATCGTCGACCAGCTGCTCGTCGGGACGGTACACCGGCGTGCCGAACGTCTGCTCGAGAAACCGCGTCGTCGATTTCAGAAACGGGTTCGAGTCGAGCCCGGTCGGGTCGACCGCGGCGAAGGTGTCGTACAGCTCGAGCAAGGTCCGTAGCTCCTCGCGGGTGACCGCGATCGGCATGACCGGATCTCCCTTCGGAAGCGAGTAGTCCGGAAAGCTGTGGCCTCCGGGATCGGGGAGCGCCGAGAGCGTGTCGTCGATGCCCATACTCGACCAACGACGCGCGCTCCCTAACCGTTTCCGGGGGTCCTCGACACGCGCGAGGCGATCTGATCGCACTCCCGCTCGCGGGGCGCGGGAGAGTCCGTTCGCTCCGCGGTTCGGAACGAAGCGAGTGAGAGCCGCGCTACTCCGGATCGTCGTACCCCTCGTAGAACCGATCCATCCGGGCCGCCATGACGAAATCCGCTTCCCGGAGCCCGTCGATCTTGTGGGTCCACAGCTCGATGACGACCTTCCCCCACGAGAGGTGGATGTCGGGGTGGTGGAACTCCTCCTCGGCGAGTTCGCCGACCTCCTTCGTGAACTCGAGGGCGTCCCGGAAGTCCTCGAACGCGTAGGTGCCCTCGAGGTGGTGTTCGTCGACGACCTCCCAGACGGCCCGATCGAGCTCCTCGAAGAGGGGAATCAGCTCCTCGCCCTCGAGGGGGTCCTCGTCGCTGGTGCAGGCGGTACACTCCCGATCCGCGAGTTGGGTCTCCGTCATATGCGTATCTACGAGCTCCCGGCTCATGTAACTGATCGACACACCGGCTCGACTACAACCCGAACCGTACACAGTTACTGTAATCATTATACACAAATTTTTTATCGCCACTGCACGACCTCCCGGGTAGAGCCCACATGTCCCAGGAGATCTTCGACGAACGGGAGTACGAACGCCGACTGTCACGAACCAGAGAACGGCTCCGCGAGGAGGATCTCGACGCCATCGTCGTCTCCGACCCGGCGAACATGAACTACCTCGCGGGGTACGACGGCTGGTCGTTCTACGTCCACCAGGCGGTCGTCGTGACGGCCGAGCGCGACGAACCCGTCTGGGTCGGCCGCGAGATGGATGCCGGCGGCGCGCGAGCGACGACGTGGCTCGCAGCGGAGAACATCCGCTCCTACAGCGACGACCACGTCCACTCGCCCCACGACCTGCATCCGATGGACTACCTCGCGGGCGTCCTCGAGGAACTCGAGGTTGCCGACGGCCGGATCGGCCTCGAGATGGACGCCGCCTACTTCACCGCGAAGTCCTACACGCGCCTGCAGGAGAACCTTCCGGAGGCCGAGTTCGAGGACACCACCCTGCTCGTGGGCTGGGTCCGGATCAAGAAATCCGACCAGGAGCTCGAGTACATGCGCCAGGCCGCCCAAATTTCGGAGAACGCGATGCAGGCCGGGATCGACGCGATCGGAGAAGGGGTCCCGGAGTACGAGGTCGCCGCCGAGATCTACGACGCCCTCATCCGCGGGACCGACGAGTTCGGCGGGGACTATCCCTCGATCGTCCCGCTGATGCCCTCGGGCGACCATACCGACACACCCCACCTCACCTGGACCGACCGTGAGTTCGAGGACGGCGACCCTGTTATCATCGAGCTCTCGGGCTGTCGCCACCGGTATCACTCCCCGCTGGCCCGGACGACGTTCGTCGGCGACCCGCCCGAAGAGCTCGAGGAGGCCGCCGATATCGTCGTCGAGGGGATCGAGGCAGCCCTCGAGGTCGCAGAACCCGGCGTCACCTGCGAGGCCGTCGAGAAGGCCTGGCGTGAGACGATCGCACAGTACGGCATCGAGAAGGAGGATCGGATCGGCTACTCGATGGGACTGGGTTATCCGCCGGACTGGGGCGAACACACCGCGAGCATCCGGCCTGGCGACGAAACGGTGCTCGAGGAGAACATGACGTTCCACATGATTCCCGGTATCTGGACCGAGGAGATCGGGATGGAGATCAGCGAGACGTTCGTCGTCACCGACGACGGAGTCGAAACGCTTGCAGGGTTCCCGCGAAAACTGTTCACAGCGTAAGCTATAATGACGACCACACCACCTCAGCAGAACGACGAATCGGGAGAGAGCGACCTCGACTCGGCGCTGGTTACGGCTCGCCGCCAGCTCGAGCGCGCCGCGGCGCACATCGACGTCGACGACGGCGTCATCGAACGGCTCAAACACCCCACGCGGGTCGAGCAGGTCTCGGTTCCGCTCGAGCGCGACGACGGCAGCGTCGACGTCTTCACGGGGTATCGCGCCCAGCACGACGACGTTCGCGGCCCCTACAAGGGCGGGCTCCGGTACCATCCCGAGGTCAACGCCGACGAGTGCGTCGGGCTCTCGATGTGGATGACCTGGAAGTGTGCCGTGATGGATCTCCCCTTCGGAGGCGGAAAAGGCGGCATCTCGATCGATCCCAAGTCCCTGAGCGACGACGAGAAGGAACGTCTCACCCGGCGGTTCGCCGAGGAGCTGCGCTACGTTATCGGTCCGACGCGTGACGTTCCGGCGCCGGACATGGGCACCGACGCTCAGACGATGGCCTGGTTCATGGACGCATACTCGATGCAACAGGGCGAGACGATCCCCGGCGTCGTCACCGGGAAACCGCCCGTCATCGGCGGCAGCTACGGCCGCGAGGAGGCACCCGGCCGTTCGACAGCGATCGCCGCCCGCGAGGCCGTCGACTACTACGACATGGACCTCGAGAACACCACGATTGCCGTCCAGGGGTTCGGTAGCGTCGGTGCCAACGCCGCCCGCCTGCTCGAGTCGTGGGGCGCCGACGTCGTCGCCGTCAGCGACGTCAACGGGGCGATCTACGACCCCGACGGGCTCGACATCGAGTCGATCCCGACTCACGAGGAAGAACCCGAGGCGGTCCTCAAGCAGGACGCCCCGGAGACGCTCTCGAACGAGGAGATCCTCGAACTCGACGTCGACGTACTGATCCCCGCGGCGATCGGGAACGTCATCACCGCGGACAACGCCGACGACATCGCGGCCGATATCGTCGTCGAGGGCGCGAACGGGCCGACGACGTTCGCCGCCGACACGATCCTCGAGGAGCGCGGCGTTCACGTGATCCCGGACATCCTCGCCAACGCCGGCGGGGTGACGGTGAGTTACTTCGAGTGGCTCCAGGACATCAACCGCCGCAAGTGGAGCTTAGAGGAGGTCAACCAGGAGCTCGAGTCGAAGATGCTCGACGCCTGGGAGGAGGTCCGGACCGAGGTCGAGGAGAAGGAGCTGTCCTGGCGGGACGCCGCCTACGTCGTCGCGCTCTCGCGGATCGCAGAGGCGAAGGCGACGCGCGGGCTCTGGCCCTGACTATCGGAAGCAGTCGACGAGCGTCCCCGTCGAGACGGGATCCGGCGTCTCCGTCTCGCTCGGGACGGAGTCCGACGGTCCCAGCGAGAGGCCCGTTCTGACGGCGGCCGTTTCGTCGACGGCGTAGACGGCCCCGCCGTAGCCGTCGGCCGTCGTCCACGGTTCACCGTCTTCGTCCACGCCACCTGGCGTCTCCGCGTACCGCACGCGGACGACGTGAATCTCGTCGTACCAGTCGAACCGTCTGACGTCGTCGAACTCGATCGAGTAGTCGACGATCCGTTCGGGTCGATCGCGGGAACAGCGAGCGTCGTTCCTGGCGTACGCTCGCTCGTGTTCACGGACGAACGAGACGATACTCTCCGCATCGAAGCTGATCGGCGGATCGGGGTACGGCTCCGTCTCGGCACCGTCGACCGTCTCGGTGCTGTCGTCGGCTCGTTCGACGTCGTCGTTCTCGAGGACACACGCCGGCCGCGACGCCTCACTGCAATCGAAGCGCTCCGCCAGCGAGTTCTCGGCACCGTGTTCGTGCGGATCTCCCAGCACGCCGGAGGAAACGGCGCCCACGCCGATCACTCCGAGGAGCAGACGACGTTTCATAGAGGGTGTCCGTCGGAGCTTGGTAAATACTTTCTCCGTATCGGCTACCGAAAGAACTGGCGGTGCCGACGGCATCGACGGCGCTGGCCCGCGCTAGCGTCGGCTCAGTCGTCTCTGTATCGCCCGATCTCGACGAGATTCCCGTCGGGATCCCGGACGTACACCGACTCGAGGCGACCGACAGTGCCAGTTCGATCGACCGGGCCCTCGACGATCTCGACGTCCCGTTCACGGAGGCGGTCTTCGACCTCGGCGATCGGAGTTTCGGTTAGCAGACAGAAGTCGCCCGCGCCGGGGGTCGGCATCTCGGCGACGTGCTCGACGTCGGTGTCGACGGGGTGGAGGTTGATCTTCTGCTCGCCGAAGCGTAGCGCCCGCCGCTCGCCCGTCCGTCCGTCGTCGAAGGCGACGACCTCGGCACCCAGCGCCTCGTAGAACGCGCAGGTTCGCTCGAGATCCGAAACGGTGAGCACGAAGTGGTCGATCCCGGTGAGGTTCACGGTCGTTCGCCTCCGACTGGTTGGCACATATTCGACTCTTCGCAGACGCGACGAATAATCTTCCGTACACCGACCGCGCTTTACGGACGCCGTTTCTCCCGAGCGGCAAAAAACGAGGACGATTACCGAGACGGGCTCGAGAGGGCCTCGGAAACCTTCTCGATCGGGTGCGGTGGCTCCTCGTGACCATCGTAGCCTTCGATCTGGCTCCGACAGGATGCGCCGGGAGCGACGACGGTCTCGCCGTCGCTGCCCGCGATCTGCTCGAGCAGAACGTCGCCGATCTTCCGGCTCAGCGAGTAGTGTTCGGCCTCGTAGCCGAAGGAGCCGGCCATCCCACAACAGCCCGAATCGAGCGCGTCGACCTCGTAGCCGACCGTCTCGAGGACGCCGGCCGCGTGGCCGTCCTTCTTCGTCGCCTTCTGGTGGCAGTGGCCGTGGTAGGTCAGGGACTCGCCGGGATCGGCGGTCGGAAGCCGGTCGACCAGATCGAACCGCTCGAGGTACTCCATGACGCCGTAGGTGCTCTCCGCAACGGCCTCGACGTCGGGGCCCGAGAGCAGATCCAGGTAGTCGGACTGGAGCATGACGGCGTCGGAGGGTTCGACGAGGACGACCTCCCAGCCGTCCTCGACGTACGGAGCGAGTGCCTCGACGTTCGTCCGCGCGCGCTCGCGGGAGAGATCCAGGAAGCCCTTCGAGTGGGCCGGACGACCGGTCGAGGTCACCTCGTCTGGGATCCGGACGTGGACGCCCGCGGTCTCGAGGACCTGCACCGTCGCCTTCCCCGCCCGCGGGTGGTTGTAGTTGGTGTAGGCGTCGGGGACGAGCAGGACCTTGCGGTCGGCTTCTGCGGGCGACACTCTCGGTCCTCGAGCGTCGAACCAGTCCTCGAGGCTCTCGCCGGCGAACGAGGGGAGGTCGCGCTCGCGGGCGATTCCCAGCGTCTTCTCCGCGAGGAGTCCGGAACCGGGCAGCGAGGCGGCCCAGTTCGAGACCGGTGCCAGCGCGGAGCCGACAGCGTTGAGCCGGTCGACGTTGGCGAACAGTTGCTCGCGCAGGTTCGTGCCGTGTTCCTGGTGGGCGGCGTGTTCGACCTCCGCCTTGAGCTTGGCCATGTCGACCTCGCTCGGACAGTCCCGAGCGCAGCCCTTGCAGCCGATACAGAGGTCCATGATCTCCGCCAGGAACTCGGGATCGGTGGCCTCGGTGTCGAGGTCGCCGCTCATCGCCTGGCGGAGCATGTTCGCCCGCCCACGGGTGCTCAGGCTCTCCTCCTCGGCCGCGCGGTAGGTCGGACACATCACGCCGCCGGTGGTCTCCTGCTCGCTACGACAGCCGCCACAGCCGTGACAGAGCTCGGCCATTCCCTGGAAGCCGTTCTCGTTCTCCCAGTTCAGGGCGGGCTCGAATCCGGCCTCGAACTCGTAGTCGGGATCGAACCGCAGGTGCTCGGTCATCCGATGGTCGCCACAGACCGTTCCCGGATTGAGCAGCCAGTCGGGGTCGAACGTCGACTTCAGCTCGCGGAAGAGCTCCCAGACGTCCTCGCCGTACAGCTTGCGGTTCCACTGGGTGCGGGCGTGGCCGTCGCCGTGTTCACCCGACACCGAGCCGCCGTACTCGACGACGAGGTCGGTCACCGCGTCGGCAAGCGACTCGAACTCCTCGAGTCCGGCCTCGCTTTTGGTGTCGACCAGCGGCCGCATGTGCATACAGCCCGGTCCCGCGTGGGCGTAGAAGCTCGCGAACGTGTCGTGATCGGCGAGCACCTCCTTGAAATCGGCGACGTAGTCGGCGAGGTTCTCGGTCGGGACCGCGGTGTCCTCGATGAAGGAGATGTGCTTGGCGTCCGACGTGCGCGAGAGCAGGATCGGCGCCGCGCTCTTGCGAAGCTTCCAGAGTTCGGCGCGCTCGTCGGGCGCGTGGGCCTCGAGCGCGTCGAACGCGCGGACGGGGTCGCCGGAGGTGGTCGCGTTCCCCGCGGCGTCCGCGTCGCCCTCGTCCGCGGTCGGATCCGGGACGGTCTCGTCGGGCAGTCGATCGGCCAGCAGGTCGGCGACCTGCTCGCGGCCGTGGGCGTCGTCCTCGGCGTAGAACTCCACGAGCAGTGCGGTCTCGGTGCCCGCAGGAAGTTGTGCGACGACGTCGGCGAACTCCTCGGTTCGCCCGGCGAGGTCGATCAACACGTCGTCGATCGCCTCGATCGCCGCGGGGTCGTGGTTCCGGACGATGGTGTCGACGTCGGCCATCGCCTCGAGCAGGTCCTCGTAGGTCAGCAGGGCGACCGACGTCGTCTCGGGGATCGGCTCGAGGGCGACCTCGACCTCCGTGAGCACGCCCAGCGTCCCCTCGCTGCCCGCGAACACCCGCGCGAGGTTGACCGTCGCGTCGGGGTCGGGTTCGCCGTCGATCGCGACGGATTCGCCGCTGTTCTCGTCGAAGGCGTCGGGACGGCCGTAGGCCTCGGCGACGAGTCGATCGAGATTGTACCCCGAGACGTTCCGTTTGAGCTGCGGGTACGCCTCGGCGATCGCTTCGCTCTCCTCGTCGATCACCCGTCTGAGGGCCTCGTAGATGCGCTCTGACAGGGAGCCGTCGGGATCGGCCCGCTCGCGCAGCGTCCCGACCGTGACCTCGCCGAAGCGCTCGACGGAGCCGTCGGCGAGGACGACCTCGCAGGCCTCGACGTAGGCGTCGGTCTTGCCGTACTGCAGGGAGTGGGCGCCCGTCGAGTTGTTGCCGACGGCGCCCCCGACCGCGCTGCGGTTGCCAGCCGCGGGGTCGGGCGCGAACTTCAGCCCGTGTGGCTCGAGTTCGTCGTTGAGTTCGGCGAGGACGGCCCCCGCCTGCGCGGTCGCCCGTCGTCCGTCGGGATCGATCTCGAGGAGCTCGCCCATATGGGTCGTGAAGTCGAGCACGACGGCCTCGTTGACCGCCTGGCCCGCGAGGCTCGTCCCGCCGCCTCTGGGAAGGACGGGAATCTCCCGGTCGGCGCAGTAGGCGACGACGCTGGCGACGTCCTCGGTCGTGCGGGGGAGAACGACGCCGATGGGCGTCATCTCGTAGGCGCTGGCGTCGGTCGCGTACAGCTGGCGGCTGTACTCGTCGAACCGGACCTCGCCGTCGATCCGTCGCCGGAGATCGGAGACGAGGGTCGGGCGGTCGATCCTGCCGCCGACGTAGTCGTAGTCCGCTCGCGGATCGGCGGCGGGATCCTCGGCTCGCGGATCGTCGGGCGGCCCTAACCGAACGTCCTCGGGGGCCGCGGTCTGATCGCTGTGGTCGGTCGTCGTTCGATCGCCGTGATCGGTCGTAGACCGGGTGTCTTCGCTAGCCATCGCGACGACTCAACTCGAGTCCGGACGGAAGACGACGTTTTCGAATCCGCGTCCGTCCTCGAGCGCGTCGACGTTCGTCGCGACGATGTCGGCGAGTCGGTCCCAGTGTTTCGGCGTGTGACCGCCCGTGTGTGGCGTGATCAGGCAGTTCTCGAGGTCCCAGAGCTCGTGGTCGTTGGGCAGGGGCTCGGGGTCGGTGACGTCGAGTGCCGCTCCTCGAATTCCATTGAACTGCAGCGCCGAGACGAGCGCGTCGGTGTCGATTATCCCGCCGCGGGCCGCGTTGACGATCACTGCTTCGGGCGGCAGCGTCGCCAGCGCGTCCTCGTCGACGAGGTTGCGCGTGAGGTCGTTCAGCGGGCAGGCCAGCACGACGTACTCGCTGCGCGAGAAGGCCTCGTGGATATCCTCTTCCTCGAAGCCCAGCACCTCGTCGGTTGGGCCACCTTTCGAGGGCGTGTATCGGATGCCGATCGTCTCTACGGAAAAGCCCTCGAGCCGTTGGACGATCTCCTGACCGATCGAGCCGAGGCCGACGACCGTCACCGTGCTGTCGGTGAACTCGTGGGACTGGAAGTGGCGCCACTCGCCGTTGGATTTGCGCCGCCACCCCTCGTGGAGGTTCCGCGCGAAGACGAGCATGTTCGCGATCGACTGCTCGGCGATGCCGGGCGCGTGGATCCCGCCCGCGTTCGTGACGACGACGCCGTGCTCGGCCAGCGCGTCCATCGGGACGTGGTCGGTGCCGGCGAACGTACACGCGAACAGCTCCAGGCGATCGGCGTCCTCGAGCAGTTCCTCTTCGATCGTGACGCCCGTCACGATGCGGGCCTGCGGGACGAGTTCGCGCTCCTGTTTCGGCGTGCGGGCGAGTTCGACGGTCGCCTCGGGGAGGCGCTCGCGCAGCGTTTCGGCGTACGATTCCATCGAGAGTCCTTCCGTCCCCTCGCGGAGGACGACGATATCTGGCTTGCTCATGATAGTTCACGCCTGAGCGACGCGTTGGCGTACGATTGTCACCATCTACCTTATCCTTTTTGTGTAGTCGACGTTAACGACAATTGTGTACAATTAAGTTCGTGGGGGGAGTCATCGACTCTCATGAGCGAACCGATCCGGAACCGACTCTCCGCCGTTCGCCGGGACTTCCACTGTCACCCGGAGCCCGCCTGGCGGGAGTTCTACACCACGTACCGTCTCGTCGAGGAGCTCGAGCGCATCGGCGTCGACGAGCTGGCCGTCGGCGCCGACGCCTACGACCCGGCCGACAGGATGGCCGTTCCCGACGACGAGCGACTCGAGGACTGGCTCGCCCGCGCTCGCGAGTGGGGCGTCGACGAGGACGTCCTCGAGTGCATGGCCGACGGAAACACCGGCGCCGTCGCGGTGCTGGACCGGGGCGAGGGGCCGTCGATCGGCCTGCGCGTCGACATCGACGGGCTGTTCATCGAGGAGGCGAACGACGACACACACCGTCCGGCCACCGAGGGGTTCCGGTCGAAGATCGACGGCGCGATGCACGCCTGCGGCCACGACGTCCACATGACCTGGGGGCTCGCGGCGCTGGAGGCGATCAAGGACAGCGACTTTTCGGGCAGACTCGTCGTCTTCTTCCAGCCCGCCGAAGAGGTCAGCGGCGGGGGGTGTCCGATGGCGAAGAGCCGATTCGCCGACGATCTGGACTACCTGCTCGCGGTCCACGTCGGCCTCGATCACCCGACGGGCGAGGTCGTCGCCGGGATCGAGAAACCCCTGGCGATGTGTCACCTCGACGTCCACATCGAGGGCGAGTCGGCCCACGCGGGCAAGGCGCCCGAGGAGGGGGCAAACGCCATGCACGCGATGGGAACCGCCATCGAGAACATCTACGCGATCCCGCGCCACAGCGACGGGATGACCCGCGTCAACGTCGGCTACGCCGAGGCCGGCAGTGCGAGTAACGTCATCGCCGAGAAAGCCCGCATGGAAGCCGAGGCCCGCGGCGAGACGACCGAGCTGATGGAGTACGTCGAATCGCGGTTCGAGCGGGTCGTCCGCTCGGCGGCGAAACTCCACGACTGCGAGGCCGAGGTCGACGTCGTCAGCAGATCCCCGCGGGCCGACAGCGACCCCGAACTCGCCGCCGTGGTCGCCGACGTCGCCCGCGGCGTCGACGGGATCGACCGCGTCCTCGAGCAGGCGGACTTCGGCGCGAGCGAGGACGCGACCTTCCTGATGGAGCGAGTACAGGAGGAGGGCGGGCTGGCAACCTACCTGATCGTCGGCACCGACCACCCCGACAGCCACCACACGCCCCACTTCGACGTCGACGAACGCAGCCTCGAGCACGGCGCCGCCGTCCTCGTCGAGACGATCCGCGCGCTCGAGGAGCGGGGACCACGGACGGGATCGCAACCGTCGCCGACAACAGAGGGGACGCGGTGACCGATCGCCGAATCACTCCCGAGGACGTCGAGGCCGCTCGCGATCGGATCGAGGACGTCGTCCACCGCACGCCGCTGGACACCTCGCGGACGTTCGCCGAACTGAGCGGTGCGGCGTCGGTCGGGCTCAAACTCGAGAACGTTCAGCGGGCGGGCTCGTTCAAGATCAGGGGCGCGTACAACCGGATGGCTCAGCTCTCGGAGCGCGAACGGGAGGCGGGCGTGATCGCCTCGAGCGCAGGGAATCACGCCCAGGGCGTCGCGCTGGCGGGCGACCTCCTGGGGATCGAGACGACCATCGTCGTCCCCGAGGTCACCCCCGCGGCGAAGATCGAGGCCACCCGCGGCTACGGCGCCGAGGTGATCGTCGAGGGCGAGATCTACGAACGGTCCTACGAGTACGCCCTCGAGCGGGCCGAGGAGACGGGCGAGACGTTCGTCCACCCCTTCGACGACGAGGCGATCATCGCGGGCCAGGGCACGGTCGGCCTCGAGCTGCTCGAGCAGTATCCCGAGCTCGACACCGTCCTCGTCGCCATCGGCGGCGGCGGACTGATCTCGGGTATCGGCACCGTTCTGAAAGCCGCCGACCCCGACGTTCGAGTGATCGGCGTCCAACCCGAGGGGGCGCTCCACGCCAAACCCGCCCTCGAGAACGACCGCATCCACGAACTCGCGGATGTCGACACAGTTGCGGAGGGGATCGCCGACACGCGGATGCTCGAGACCACCTTCGCGAACGCCCGCGAGGTCGTCGACGAGGTCGTCGGTGTCACGGACCGCGAGCTCGCGACCGCGGTCACCCTGCTCGCCGAGCGGGCGAAGACGGTCGCGGAGACGGCAGGTGCAGCCCCGCTGGCCGCGGCCCTCTCCGAGGAGACCGATCTCGACCTTACGGACGAACGCGTCGCTGTCATCGTCTCCGGGGGGAACGTCAACCTCTCCGAGCACGCCGAGCTGACCCGCACCGGCCTCGGGGAGCTCGGCCGCTACACCGAGGCCCGGCTGGCCGTCGCGGGCTGGCCGACGGCCGTCGGCGACGTCGTCGAAACCGTCGAGAGCGAGGGCGCGGAGCTGGACGTCCTCGAGCGCGCCCGTCGCGGTCCCGACGATCACCCGAACCGCGTTCCCGTGACGGTCGGGCTCGAGGGCAGCGGTCCGGGGCACCTCTCCGGGGTGCTCGAGTCGCTGGCGGCGCTCGAGGACGTTTCAGTCGTGGAGAGCGGGCTCGAGTAGGCGGGGACACGTCGCCGATTCGTGGCCGACGGTAGGGGGCCGACAGTACTATTTGTTGCTAATATGAATTTTTCGTATGAAAAACCGCGAGACGGGTGTGGCTGCCGCCCTCGCGGCCACGCTGTTCGTCCTCCTCTCTCGAGGGACGGAGATCCTCGGCGGCCTCGTCCAGCGCGGCGACGCTCCGGGCGTGCTGCCGACGCTCGGCACCCACGAGGAGACGGTCGCCGCGTACGGAGCGGCGGTCGGTATCCTCGACCAACTCCTTCTTGCCGCGATCGCGCTCGGAGTCGGCTACGCCCTCGGTCGGCGGATCGACCTGGTTCGGGAGTACCGTCGATTCGCCGTCGCGGTTGCGGTCGGCAGCGCTGCGGGTGTGATCCTCGTCGGGACGGCAGCACAGCTGCTGTGGGGAGCCCGTTCGTTCGGCGATCCCGGCGTCTTCGTGCGCGTCCTCGAGGTCGCCTCCCTGACGGTGCGGGTCGCGCTCCCGATCACCGGTTACGTCTTTGCGGGTGCAGCTCTCGCTCGGTTAGGGGCGGCTCGAGGGGAGTCGGGGCCAGAAAGAAACGGCAGTGATCGCCCGGCCGACGCGTAGTGTCGGCTCGAATCGAGCGAACGCTGCGCTACGGCTCGAGAACGACCTTGACGCAGTCGTCCTCCTTGTCGTTGAACCGCTGGTACATCTCGGGGCCGTCGTCGAGATCGCCCGTGTGCGTGATGATTTCCGAGGGATCGATCTGTCCGTCCTCGATCGTCTCGAGCAGTTCGTCGAGGTAGGCCTGGACGTGGGTCTGTCCGGTGTTGATCGTCAGGGCCTTGTTCATGATCGGGCCCATCGGTGCGTCGTCCATCCCGTCGATGTAGACGCCCGGAATCGAGAGCGTGCCGCCCTTGCGACAGGATTTGGCGGCCTGCTGGATCACGTAGGGACGGTCGGGCTCGTCGGGAACGGTGTCGACGCAGGTCGAGTGGGCCTCCGAGCCGACGGCGTCGATACACCGGTCCGGCCCGTAGTCGTCGGTCGCGTCCATCAGGCGATCGTAGACGTCCTCCTCGGAGTAGTCGATCACCTGGGTGTCGGCGTGGCCCCGGGCCATCTCGAGGCGTTCGGGAATTCGATCGATGGCGATCACCTGGTCGGCGCCCATCATCCAGGCGCTCTGGATGGCGAACTGGCCGACGGGGCCGCAGCCCCAGACCGCGACGGTGTCGTTCTCCTCGATCTCGGCGTTCTCGGCGGCCATGTACCCCGTCGGGTAGATATCGGAGAGAAACAGTACTTCCTCGTCGGAGAGGTTCGAGTCGATCTTGATCGGGCCGACGTCGGCGTGCGGTACACGAAGATACTCGGCCTGGCCGCCGTCGTAGCCGCCCAGCGTGTGCGAGAACCCGAAGAGGCCGGCCGGCGAGTGGCCCATCGACTCCGCGGCCATCTCGGCGTTGGGGTTGGTCTCGTCACACAGCGAGTACATGTCGTTCCCGCAGAACCAGCAAGAGCCACAGCTGATGGTGAAGGGAATAACGACGCGGTCGCCCTCCCGCAGGTTGTCGACCTCCTCGCCGACCTCGACGACCTCGCCCATCGGTTCGTGGCCTAGGATATCGCCCTCTTGCATCCCCGGCATGAAGTCGTTGTAGAGATGGAGATCCGAGCCGCAGATCGCCGTCGCGGTGATATCGACGATCGCGTCCGTCGGTTCCTCGATCTCGGGCTTCGGGACGTCGTCGACGCGGACGTCCTGTTCGCCGTGCCAGCGAAGTGCTTGCATTACGGACACAGCCATGCCGACCGTTCGGGTAAGCGCGCGGCCTGTGCTCGCAACGGGTCTGTGAGCGGTCCGACCGCCGGAAAACCGCCGAGAGACGGAAACTTCTAACTACATCTGTGGTGAACGATCGCGCATGACTCTCGAAGTCGGCGTACTCGGCTACCGGTTCATGGGGAAAGCCCACGCGAACGCACTGGCGCGGCTGCCGATGTTCTTCCCGGACGCTCCGGACGTCGAGCGAAAGGTCCTCGTCGGCCGCGACGAGGAGGCGCTCTCGGAGGCCGCGGACCAGCTGGGGTTCGCGGAGACAGCGACCGACTGGCGAGAGGTCGTCGACGACGTCGACGTCTTCTACAATCTCGGCCCGAACCACGTTCACGCCGAGCCGTCGATCGCTGCCCTCGAGGCCGGCACGCCCGTCTTCTGCGAGAAGCCGCTGGCTCCGACCCTCGAGGAAGCCGAGGAGATGGCCGAGGCGGCCCGCGAGGCCGGCGTTCCCAACGGCTGTGCGTTCAACTACCGGTTCGTCCCCGCGATCCGATATGCGAAACGGCTGATCGACGACGGCGAGATCGGCGAGATCCGCCACGTCCGGGGTCGGTATCTTCAGGACTGGCTGGTCGACCCCGAGGCGCCGTGGGCCTGGCGCCTCGACGAGGAGATGGCGGGCTCGGGCGTGCTCGGCGATCTGGGTGCCCACACGGTCGACCTCGTGCGCTTTTTGGTCGGCGACGACGAGCACGCGGGCGACATCGAGCGCCTCAGCGGCCACCTGCAGACGTTCGTCGATGAGCGTCCCGTGGAGGGAAGTGAAGACGAGACGCGGCCCGTGACCGTCGACGACGCCTACTCGGCCCAGCTCGAGTTCGCGAACGGCGCGATGGGGACCCTCGAGGCCACCCGCTACGCGACGGGCCACAAGAACGACCACACGATCGAGATCCAGGGCAGCGAAGGTAGCCTGCGATTCTCCCTCGAGCGCCTGAACGAGCTCGAGGTGTTGCGTCGAGGCGAGAACCGAGGCTACGAGACGATCCTCGTCACGGACGAGGACGACCCCTACGTCGACCACTGGTGGCCGCCGGGCCACGTCATCGGCTGGGAGCACACGTTCGTTCACGAGAACTACGAGCTGCTCAGCGCGGTAGCAAACGACGGGACGTTCGAACCCAGCTTCGAGGACGGGCTGGCCGCCCAGCGGGTCCTCGCAGCTATCGAGGATAGCGACGAGCGCGGCGAGTGGGTCGGTCTCGAGTAATCACGGTTCGCCGTCAATTATCGGAGAGAGCAGTAGGGAACAGACAATAGAAAACCAGTGTACCGAAAGCAGCGTATGGTTCCCTCGCCGCTTGGTCCGTCTAGTCAGTATTCAGTTGACACCTCCCTTTTCAGCTTCCATTTCCTTCTGTCGTCGCCTCTTACGTTCCGAACGGTTGCTCTCCCGGTCCTGTGGATACTGGTCAGGCTCGTCGTTTACGTGCATCGCACGGACGAGTATGAGGAAAGCAAAGACGAACAGTCCGACCGACAGAGACAGTGTTCCTCCGAGTAGAATTCCTCCGAGGCCCAGAGCAGTACACAGCAGGGCTGTTTTTCCGTATTTGTTGAGTTTGGATACCAAGGGAACTGACATATAACCGAGTGAAATGTCATCCTATAAGTAGCTTTGGACGCCAATAGCGTCGGATTCGATTTTCTTACACTGATAGTGGCATCGTACTACATCTTGACAATATTCGAGTCCTCTACCGACGTTCCTACAAGTTCGCCCTGTCCCTCCTCACGAGGAACGAGGGCGGTATCACACCGAAGTAAGACGAATACGAGAGTCACCGCAGCCGATACGCCTATCGGCGAGACGCGCAAACGGGTCGACCGACTGATGACTCACACGATTCTCGTCACGGACTTCGACTTTCCCGACCTCGAGATCGAACGCGGCGTCCTCGAGGAGCGAGACGTCGAACTCGTCTCGGCCGACGCCGAAACCGCCGACGAGGTGATCGAGGCGGCCCGGGAGGTCGACGCCGACGCGTTGCTCGTCCAGTACGCGCCGATCGACCGGTCGGTCCTCGAGGCCCTCGATGTCGCGGTCGTGGGCCGGTACGGGATCGGCGTGGACGCGGTCGACCTCGAGGCCGCCGCCGACGAGGGCGTCGTCGTGGTCAACGTCCCCGACTACTGCGAGGACGAGGTGCCGACCCACACGATCGCGCTCCTGTTTTCCTGCGTGCGCAAGACCTCGCTGTACGACCGTGCGATCACCGAGGGAACCTGGGACTGGACGGTCGGCGCGCCGATCGAGCGCCTGCCGGGGAAGACCCTCGGCTTCGCGGCGTTCGGAAAGCTCCCGCGGGGGATCGCCGAACGGCTCTCGGGGTTCGACCTCGAGTTCGTCGCGTACGATCCCCACCAGTCCGCCGACGAGCTCGCCGAGTACGGCGTCGAGAAGGTGTCGTTCGACGGACTGCTCGAGCGCTCCGATATCGTCTCGGTGCACACGCCGCTGACCGAGGAGACGCGGGAGCTGTTCGACGCCGAGGCGTTCGCGGCGATGAACGACGACGCCGTCCTGCTCAACACGGCCCGCGGCGGGGTCGTCGACGACGACGCGCTGGCGACGGCCCTCGAGGACGGTGACCTCGCCGCCGCGGGACTGGACGTGCTTCCGGAGGAGCCTCCGGAGGACTCGCCGCTGGTCGGTCGTGACGACGTCGTACTCACGCCCCACGTCGCGTGGTACTCCGAGGAGTCGATCGTCGAGCTTCGCGAGACCGTGACTCGAGACGTTCTGCGCGTGTTGAACGATGACCGGCCCGAGAATTCGGTTAACGAGGACGTTCTCTGAGGGGGGAGGGGGTGGTCGAGCGGAGTCGAAACCGATCGCTCGGCCGAACGGTTAGTCCGAGTCGACCCGAACGACGGTGTGGAGCTCGTCGTAGCGGACGCTGCCCTCGTCGACGGGCTGGTCGTCGAGCTCGAGGTAACCGGGTTCGAACCCGGTTACGGTCGCCTCGATATCGAAGTCCTGACTGTCGTCGGCCCACTCCTTGCTCTGGACCTCGACGACGTCGCCGACCTCGACGTGTTCCTGGACTAGCTGTGCGGCGCGGTCCCCGTCTGCGTCGGGTGGGATCGTCAGTTCCGTCATGTACTCGAATCGAACGGCGGCTACGCGTAAAGTGTTGCTGTCGTCGTATTCAGCGGGGCGGCGGTTCGGCGCTATCGTGGTCCGACGACTTTTGTACGAACGCGCCGAAAATCCGGTAATGAAGACCATAAAGGACAGCGTCCACGACCACATTCGGGTCGACGGCGTGGCTCGAGCGCTGCTCGATACTCCCGAGGTCCAGCGCCTCCGCCGGATCGCCCAGCTGGGTACCGTCTCGCTCGTGTATCCGTCGGCGAACCACACCCGGTTCGAGCACAGTCTCGGCGTCTACCACCTCGCCTGCGAGGCCCTCGAGGGGCTCGGCGTCGAGGGGAAGCAGGCCGAGCGCGTCCACGCCGCGGCGATGCTCCACGACGTCGGTCACGGTCCGTTCAGTCACAACCTCGAGTCACTTACGTACCGCAGGACGGGGCGCTATCACGACGACGTCGGCGAGTTGCTCGCCGACGGCCGAGTCGGCGACGTCCTTCGGGAGCACGACCTCGAGCCCGAGGCTGTCGCCGGGCTGGTCGCCGGCGAGGGGCGGTTCGGACAGCTCGTCTCGGGCGAGCTCGACGTCGATCGAATGGATTACCTCGTCCGGGACGCCCACCACACGGGCGTCCCCTACGGAACGATCGATCACGGCCGGTTGGTTCGGGAGCTGACCTTCACCGACGGCGAACTCGTCCTCGACGAGGGAAACGTCCAGACCGCCGAGAGCCTGCTGGTCGCGCGGGCGCTGATGAACCCGACGGTGTACAGCCACAGCGTCGCCCGGATCAGCAAGGCGATGCTCCGGCGGGCGGCCGAACGGCTGCTCGAGGCCCCGGAAGCCGGAATCGACGCCGAGACGCTCCAGCGGATGGACGACTACGACTTGACCGTCGCGCTGCGCAACTGCGAGGCGACGAGCGCGTTCTCTCGGCGACTGGACCACCGGGATCTGTTCAAACGGGCCGTCTGGGCCGAGATCGACGACGTGCCGGGTGGGATCATCGAGGGCGACCACGAGGCGATCCGCGAGTTCGAACGCGAAATCGCGGCTAAGGTGAACGTTGACCCGGCCCACGTCATCCTCGACGTGCCGGGACGGCCGTCGATGACCGAGTCGACGAGTCGCGTGCTGGTCAACGGCGACGTTCGGCAACTCGACCAGCAGTCGCCGCTGGTTGAGGCGCTGCGAGCCGCCCAGTACTCCCAGTGGCGGCTCGGCGTCTACTCGCCGGCCGAGCTTCGCGAGCGGGTCGGGCGGGCGGCCGTCGAGGTGCTCGGGCTCGAAATCGAGGGCACGCTGGTCACCGAGGTTCGGGACGGACTCGAGACGACCCTCGACGAGTTCGTCGACTGATCGGCGACCGGAACGCGAACCGTTGAAGGGCGGGCCGGTCGACACACCGGTATGGAGCGAACCGGGACGATCCTCCGCGGGAGGGAACTCGAACCCGTCGAGGGACGGATCGTCGTCGACGACGAGGGACGCATCGAAGCCATCGAGGAGGAGTCGGTCGACAGTTCGGATATCATCCTGCCGCCCTTCGTCAACGCACACACTCACGTCGGCGACTCGATCGCCAAGGAGGCCGGCGGCGGGCTCTCGCTCGAGGAGCTCGTCGCCCCGCCGGACGGGCTGAAACACCGGCTCCTGCGGCAGGCCTCCCAGGAGGAGCTCGTCGGTGCGATACGCCGGTCGCTGCGGTACATGCAACGCGGGGGGACCGCCGCCTGTCTCGATTTCCGAGAGGGCGACACGGAGGGCGTCCGGATGCTCGAGGACGCCGCTGCGGGCCTCGAGCTCGAGGCCCTGTCGTTCGCCCGCGGCTCCGTCGCGGCGATGGAGGTGGGCGACGGGTTCGGCGCCAGCGGCGCCAACGACGGCGATTTCGAGGACGAACGGGCCGCGGCTCGCGAGGCGGGAAAGCCGTTCGGTATCCACGCGGGCGAGGGGGACTCGAGCGACCTCGACGGCGCGCTCGACCTCGAGCCCGACTTCCTCGTTCACGTCGTTCATCCGGAGCCGGACCACCTCGAGCGCATCGCCGACGCCGAGATTCCGGTCGTCCTCTGTCCGCGATCGAACCTCGTCACAGGCGTCGGTTTCCCGCCCGCGGCCGAGCTGGCCGAGCGAACCACGCTCGCGCTCGGGACCGACAACGTGATGCTCAACTCGCCGTCGATGTTCCGGGAGATGGAGTTCCTCGCGAAGTGTTCCGAGCTCCGAGCCGAGACAATTCTGCGGATGGCGACGGTCAACGGCGCCGAACTCGCCGGGCTCGAGGGTGGCTCGCTCGAGCCGGGGGCGCCGGGGCGGTTGCTCGTCCTCGACGGGGATTCGGACAACCTTACGGGCGCTCGTGATCCGGTCCGGACCGTCGTTCGTCGCGCCGGCGCCGACGACGTCCGCGAGGTCGTCCTCGAGCCGTAGCGTCGGTCTCGGCGTGAATCGAACCCCGAGTGGTGTAGCTGTCGGTCTCTTCGACCGTTTCCTCTCCTCTCCTGTCTGATATATAACTATGAAAGACTGTTTTAATCAGTGCATTTCGGCGCCTTAGGTGCCGTATTAGGCACGTATTCGAAATCCGAAACCATCGGTCCTGAATTATACTCCCAGTAACTAGTGACTTATCTGAGTAGTAGTAATTCCGGGTAACCGATTAGTTTGATCCGTGACGCAAGACAACCGAACCAGACGGCGCGTACTTCAGGTCGGCAGTGGCGCGGCCATTGCCGGGCTCGCGGGATGTACCGACTTCCTCTCCGACGATGAGGACGACGAGGACGACGAGGACGGCGATCCGTCGAACGAGTCCGACGGTGGAAACGGCGGCAACGGTGGCAACGGCGACGACCCGAACGGCGAGGACGAGAAGGACGAGATCGAGGAGCCGAAGGGCGTGCTCGATCCGGTTCCGACGCCGGACGACCCGAAATCCGCGTTCCCGATCGCCGGCACGGGCGACGCGCCCGTGACGATCAAGCTGTTCGGTACCTGGAAGTCGACGGAGACCTCCGAGTTCATGCTCGAGGAGTTCACCGAACTGCTCGAGAAACACGTAAAGGAAGGCGAGGTCGATCTCGAAGTCCACGCCGTCGCCTCCCTCCACGGGGCGGCGCTCCACGGTGACGACGGGGAGCGACTGGCTCGAGCCGGGCTAGCTGTCTGGGACCACGATCCCGGTCAGTTCTGGACGTTCGTCGAGTGTATCGCGATCAATATCGACCTCGAAGAGGAGTGGGCGACGCCGAAGCGACTCGAGCACGTCGCGGAGAAGGCGGACGTCGACGACCCCAAAACGGTGTACGACGCCGCCAGCGGCGACGCTTACCAGGAGGAACTCGACGAGACGATCGACGAGGTCGAAAAGATGGACGTCGACGACGTTCCCCGCGTCAGCGTCGACGACACGGTCTACTCGCCGACGGACGAAACCGACGAGCTGTACGCGGCCATCGAGGCCGCTGTCGAGAAGGAGACGTAGCGGACCGGAAACGGCCGTCGATTGGGTCAACCGCTTTTTTCGACCGAAGTCGGGGCGCACGTGCCGACAGCACGGCTTAGTGACTTCTGATCCTGGATGGAGTTATGACACTGTCCGTTACGGTCGCCGACGTCCATCAGATGACGCCGGACGTGAAGCAGTTCCGGCTCGTCGCCGACGACCACCGCTTCGAGTTCGATCCGGGCCAGCACACGACGGCTCACTTCGAGGTCGACGGTGAAGAGGACGCGCGACCGTACACGGCTATCAACGCTCCCGGAACCAACCAGCTCGTGCTGACGATCAAGCGCTACGACGACGGTACCGGTTCGGTGTACATGCACGAGCGGACGCCGGGCGACGAGATCGAGATCGATCCCGTCGAGGGGAACCTCCACCTCCGCGATCCCGAGCGCGACGCGCTCTTCGTCGCCACCGGAACGGGGATCACGCCGCTGTACCCGATGGTCAGACAGTACGCCACCGAAGGAGAGGGGACGGCCGCGCTCGTCTTCGGCGAGCGCGACCAGGAGCACCTGATCTTCCGGGAGAGCCTCGACCAGCTCCGGGCGGGGACCGACGCCGTCTCGGTCGAGTACGTCCTGTCGGACGCCGACGACGACGCGGCGTGGAACGGGAAGACCGGACACGTCCAGGACCACCTCCCGGAGGCGCTCGAGGAACTCGACGACCTCGCGGACGTCGACTGTTACATCTGTGGCGTTCCGGAGATGGTCCTCGAAACCGAGGAGTTGCTCGAGGACGCCGGCGTCGACGGCGATCGGATCTTCACCGAAGGCTGGGAGGCGGACGCGGCCGACGAGGACTGACGTTCCTCGGACGCGGTCTTCTCATCGTGTAGATGCTGACTGATATCGAGGGGGCTCGAGTATTAAAAACACTCCACTAGGTGCGAAATTTTTATAATAATGGGGTGTGAAGCATCGGGTGCCGACGAACGTCGGCATCGATCACACTCCCCCCAGATAACCAGCGCCACACCCGCTGTATCTCGTTTGGGCGCGCTGTCGCCACTCTCCCCCACCCCCCACCGTTCGAACCTCCCCCCCGTTCGAACGGACTGCGACGTCGCGCCTCTGTGATCCCGCTTTTCCGCAACCGTACCAGTTCGAAGCGAGGCGTCAGTGGATCCGTGAAACGTTTATGCGCCTGCTAACACCGATCAGCTATCGATAGTCGCCTCGAGCTCGAGCAGTCCGAGGTAGTCGGGTGCGGCGCCGCTGGTTCGAAACTCCGTGACCGTCGAGTCGACGAACTCGTAGAACTCCGACTGCGTGCTCGGAATCATCGGCTGGCCGTCCTCCCGCAGGAGATACGCTGGCGCGTTCGTGCTGCGGATCCGCCTCTGCTGTTCTTCCCATGCGTCGCCGGCGTAGAGGAAGACGCCGAACGAGAACCGTCCCGCGGCGACCGCGTCGCGTTTCGAGTCGAACTCGTCGGCCTCCTCGATCCGGTACTCCTCGTCGCTGAGCCAGGCGATCGCGGCGGCTCCCTCTGCCCGGAGCAGGTAGACGTCCCACGACAGCGTCTTGTCGAAGATCGCCCAGCCGTTTCGCGGGCCGATCGTGTCGACCTGAACGCTGAACGCCGGTCGGCCGCGAGAGCCGCTCGGCTCGTGGACGAACGTCGCGTCGTACCCCGGAATCCGGATCCCGCGGTCGTGGTAGGCGACGCCCTCGATCGGAATCTCGACCTCGAGCTCGTCGATCAGCGCGCGGACCGAGAGCCCGCCCGTCTGCTCGAGCCGATCGAGAAACGACGGGAGTCTCGAGACCTCCGCCCAGACCGGCGCTTGGGGCGCGCTCATCGGTCGCCTCCGTCGCCGGGCGCTCGGCGTTCGTCCGTACTCGTCCCGTCGGTTCCGCTCGCGAGCGAGCCAGCCGTGTTCATGCTCGCGTGAAAGGGGCTCGTCGCCGATGAGCCTTTCTGACTCGAGCGAGCGTGCCGTCGCGAGAACCTCGGTCGAGCCGGAGCGACACGCCTTTTTGACCGGGCCGGGCAGATAGAGGTATGGATCCAAAGCGGGAGCTTACGAGCGTCGATCTCGCGGCCCTCGTCGGGGAGTTCGGCACCTACGAGGGTTCGAAGGTCGACAAGGCCTACCTCTACGGTGACGACCTTCTGCGGCTCAAGATGCGGGATTTCGATCGCGGTCGCGTCGAGTTGCTGATCGAGGTCGACGAGATCAAACGCGCCCACACGGTCGCCCCCGAACGGGTTCCCGACGCCCCCGGACGGCCGCCCCAGTTCGCGATGATGCTCCGCAACCGGCTGTCGGGAGCCGACTTCGTCGGCGTCGAGCAGTTCGAGTTCGACCGCATCCTCGAGTTCGTCTTCGACCGCGACGATGGCACGACCCGTATCATCGTCGAGCTATTCGGCCAGGGAAACATCGCCGTCACCGACGGCGAGTACGAGGTGATCGACTGTCTCGAGACCGTCCGGCTGAAATCGCGGACGGTCGTCCCCGGCTCCCGGTACGAGTTTCCCGACTCGCGGACGAACCCGCTGTCGGTCTCGCGAGAGGCGTTCGACCGCGAGATGGAGGATTCGGATACGGACGTCGTCCGAACGCTGGCGACCCAGCTCAACATGGGCGGGCTGTACGCCGAGGAGGTCTGCACCCGCGCGGGCGTCGAGAAGGCACTGGACATCGAGGACGCCACCGAGGACGACTACCGTCGGGTCTACGAGGCCATCGAGCGGCTCGCACTCGACGTCCGAAACGCGAACTTCGACCCGCGGCTGTACCGGGAACCGGTCGAGGAGGACGGCGAAAACGAGGAGTCGGAGTCGCCCGGCGACGGTCCGGTCGTCGACGCCACGCCGTTCCCGCTCGAGGAACACGAGGAGGCCGGCCTGGTCGCCGAAAGCGCCGACAGCTTCCTCGGCGCGCTCGACGACTACTTCTTCGAACTCGAGCTGAAAGACGAGGAGGAGCCCGATCCGACCGAACAGCGGCCCGACTTCGAGGAGGAGATCGCCAAACACGAGCGGATCATCGAGCAACAGCAGGGCGCGATCGAGGGGTTCGAGCAGCAGGCCCAGTCCCAGCGGGAGAACGCCGAGTTGCTGTACGCCGAGTACGGGGTCGTCGACGACATCCTCTCGACGGTCCAGGAGGCCCGCGCGCAGGATCGACCCTGGGATGAGATCGAGGAGCGCTTCGAGGAGGGGAAGGAACGCGGCATCGAGGCCGCGGAGGCAGTCGTCGGCGTCGACGGGACGGAGGGAATCGTCACCATCGAGCTCGACGGCGAGGAGATCGACCTTCTCGCCCGGCAGGGTGTCGAACAGAACGCCGATCGGCTCTACACCGAGGCCAAACGCATCGCCGAAAAGAAGGAAGGCGCGCTGGCGGCCATCGAGGACACCCGCGAGGATCTCGAGGACGCGAAACGACGCCGCGACGAGTGGGAGGCGACCGACGAGATGGCCGACGACGAGGACGAGGAGGAACAGGAGGAGACGAACTGGCTCGAGCTCGCGTCGATCCCGATCCGCGAGAACGAACCCTGGTACGACCGCTTTCGCTGGTTCCACACCAGCGACGGCTACCTCGTTATCGGCGGGCGAAACGCCGACCAGAACGAGGAGCTCGTCAAGAAGTACCTCGAACCCGGTGACACGGTGTTACACACCCAGGCCCACGGCGGGCCCGTCACGGTGCTGAAGGCGACCGACCCGAGCGAGGCGTCCTCGTCGGAGATCGAGCTGCCCGACTCGAGTATCGAGGAGGCCGCCCAGTTCGCCGTCACGTACTCGTCGGTCTGGAAGGACGGCCGCTACGCGGGTGACGTCTACGCCGTCGACGCTGACCAGGTCACCAAGACCCCCGAGAGCGGCGAGTACCTGGAGAAGGGGGGGTTCGCGATCCGTGGGGATCGCACTTACTACCGGGATACGCCCGTCGGTGTGGCGGTCGGCATCCAGTGTGAGCCCTACACCCGCGTCATCGGCGGCCCGCCATCGGCCATCGAGGGCCAGGCTGAGACGACGATCGAACTCGAGCCCGGACGGTACGCCCAGGCCGACGCGGCCAAGCGGATGTACCGGCAGTTCCGCGAGGAGTTCACCGACGAGTCCTTCGTCCGGAAGATCGCCAGCCCGGATCGCATCCAGCACTTCATGCCGCCGGGCGGCAGCCGGATCGCCGAGGAGTAGCGAGGTCGCGTTCTCGAGCGACCGCGAACGAGTGATCCGACGGACGGCAATCGCTTCAGACCGTCGGCAGCACTCGAGCGGTTGCGTGTAGCGAACTTTTTACCGAGGGCATCGGCTGGCGTCGCAGACGCCAGCCTCAACCCCCGGCGAAAAACGTCGATGAAAGAAGGCCGACGGCTCGCCCACAGGGCTCGCCGTCGGTGAAACCCCTCGCTCCGCTCGGCGTATGCTTCTCCGTTCCATACACGTGCGAATGTAACTCGTTGATGCAATGCGTGAGCGCGATATCGATCTTCGTAACCGGACACCGCGAGAAGTCACGCCCGAAGAGTTGCAATCCGTAGACCCTGACATCACGATGGGATGTTCCGCATCAGACGTCTGCCCGGCGACGTGGAACGGGGAGAATCGTGACTGGGGACTCGATGATCCCGATCGAAAGTCGATAGAAGAAGTTCGTCATATCAGAGACGAGATCGCGGCACGCGTTGAGAAGTTCTTAGATGAACTTTCGCCGGGCTATTGAGACCTTTCGTGTCGGCATTGTGAACCCGAGTTACTCGCAGAACACTTATTTGAGAGAATGCGCAAATAATACGTAATGGCAGATACAGATCGTTTGCAGCGTTATTTGGAAGACGAATTGGGAGAATGTCGTAATGAGACGCTTCAGAAACGATTAGCGGAATTGGACGAACTCGAGTCGGTTTTAGACGAGGAAACCGTCTCACACGATGTCGAGACGCTGTCGGCACTCGGTAACGAGACACGGTATCGGTTGGTTCGGTTGCTTGTCGAGGCAGACGAGGAGCTCTGTGTCTGTGAAATCACGCCCCTCGTCGACGTGAGCGACAGCGGTGTGAGCCATGCGCTTTCCCGACTGGTCGATGCCGGGCTTGTGACGAAGCAGAAAGACGGTCGCTGGCGGAAATATACGGCCACACCGATCGCAATCGCCCTGATCACGGTCCTTGACGGTTCTCGCTGAGTACTCTACCGGTCCAACGGTTCAATCGATAAGAGTACCGTTTTGAGAGAGCAGCTGCCTATGGTAAGATATTTATTTGAGAGTTCTCTCAATTGAGATACAATGCAATTGAACACGAACGATACGTCTGGTAGG